>NZ_JBUZWF020000004.1:0-618502 GCF_055730105.2 Mesocryomonas lacus | reverse complement strand
AAATCTGAGTGGGGTCTGCCCGTTCCCAGTGGGAACGGGCAGGTCCTGGCCCGCAAGGGCGGTTGGCGCGCCGGAAGCCGGCGTTCCGTTTGAAGCGGCTGAAGACTGACAAGCGCTCGGATGATTGCCGGCGACCCGGCAGATCTCCGACGAGAGGACCAATTCCATGAACGGCCAGAATATCCGCATTCGCCTCAAGGCGTTCGATCATCGGGTTCTCGACGCTTCGACGCGCGAGATCGTGTCGACCGCGAAGCGTACCGGTGCGAACGTGCGCGGACCCATTCCGCTGCCGACGCGAATTGAAAAGTTTACGGTGAACCGCTCGCCCCACATCGACAAGAAGTCGCGTGAGCAGTTCGAAATGCGCACCCACAAGCGGCTCCTCGACATCGTCGACCCGACGCCTCAGACGGTCGATGCGCTCATGAAGCTCGACCTCGCCGCCGGCGTCGATGTCGAGATCAAGCTCTGATAAGAGCACGGGAAGGATAACGCCCATGCGTTCAGGTGTGATTGCACAGAAGCTCGGCATGACCCGCGTCTACAACGACGCCGGAGAGCATGTACCGGTTACCGTTCTCCGCGTGGAGAACCTCCAGGTTATCGCCCAGCGGACCGAGGACAAGCACGGCTACACCGCCGTGCAGCTCGGCGCCGGGGTTGCCAAGGCCTCGAGAACTTCAAAGTCCATGCGCGGCGTGTTCGCGCAGGTCTCGGTCGAGCCGAAGAAGAAGCTCGCTGAGTTTCGTGTCTCGGCCGACAACATGGTTGAACTCGGTGCCGAGATCACGGCCGAGCACTTCGTCCCCGGCCAGAAGGTCGACGTGACGGGTACCTCGGTTGGTAAGGGCTTCCAGGGTGTCATGAAACGCCACAACTTCGGTGGTGGCCGCGCGACCCATGGTAACTCCGTTTCGCACCGGTCGCACGGTTCGACCGGCCAGCGCCAGGACCCCGGCAAGGTGTTCAAGGGCAAGAAGATGGCCGGCCACATGGGTGATACCCGCGTGACCACGCAGAACCTCGAAGTCGTCCGTACGGACGCCGACAAGGGCCTGATCCTGATCCGCGGCGCGGTTCCGGGTTCCAAGGGCGGCTGGATCTACATCCGCGACGCGATGAAGATCGCGCTGCCGGAGAATGCTCCGAAGCCGGCTGGTCTTCGCGCAGTTGCAAACAGCGGCTCTGAAGTCGCGGCAGCGTCCGAGGGAGCTGAATAATGGACATCACGGTCAAATCCCTCGACGGCAAGGACGCGGGAACGCTGTCGCTCGCCGAGGCCATCTACGGCCTTGAGCCGCGCGAGGACATCCTGCAGCGCATGGTTCGCTGGCAGCTGGCCAAGCGTCAGCAGGGCAGCCACGCGACCCTCGGCCGCGCTGAGATCGCCCGCACCGGCGCCAAGCTCTACAAGCAGAAGGGCACCGGTCGTGCCCGTCACGGCTCGGCGCGTGCGCCGCAGTTCCGCGGCGGTGGCAAGGCCCACGGCCCGCAGCAGCGCAGCCACGCCCATGAGCTGCCGAAGAAGGTTCGCCAGCTCGCGCTGCGCCACGCCCTCTCGGCCAAGTTCAAGACCGATTCGATCATCGTCATCGACGACCTGACCGCGACGGACGCCAAGACCAAGCAGATGGTCTCGACCATCGCCGGTCTCGGCCTCACCAACGCGCTGTTCATCGGCGGCGCCGAGCTGAACGAGAACTTCTCTCGCTCGGCCCGCAACATCCCTAACATCGACGTGCTGCCGATCCAGGGCATCAACGTCTACGACATCCTTCGCCGGCACACCCTGGTCCTGTCCAAGGCGGCTGTCGAAGCCCTGGAGGAGCGGTTCAAATGAGCGACCTTCGCCACTACGACGTGATCACCAGCCCGGTGATCACCGAGAAGTCGACCATGGTGTCCGAGTACAACCAGGTCGTCTTCAACGTACCGAACACGGCGACGAAGCCGCAGATCAAGGCCGCCGTTGAGTATCTTTTCGGCGTCACGGTCACCGCGGTGAACACGCTGAACCGCAAGGGCAAGACGAAGCGCTTCCGTGGTCGCGCCGGTCGCCAGAGCGATCAGAAGAAGGCCATCGTGACGCTCGCCGAAGGCCAGTCGATCGACGTGTCGACCGGACTCTGAAGCCGAGCTTGGGATTTAAGTCATGGCATTGAAAAATTACAATCCGGTGACGCCGAGCACACGCCAGCTCGTGCTTGTCGACCGTTCGGGCCTCTGGAAGGGCAAGCCGGTCAAGCAGTTGACCGAGGGTCTTTCCAAGAAGGGCGGCCGTAACAACACCGGCCGCATCACCGTCCGCTTTCAGGGCGGCGGTCACAAGCGGACCTACCGCCTGATCGACTTCAAGCGTCGCAAGTTCGACGCTGTCGGTACGGTCGAGCGGCTGGAATACGATCCGAACCGCACCGCTTTCATCGCGCTGATTCGCTACGAGGACGGCGAGCTCGCCTACATCCTGGCGCCGCAGCGTCTGGCAGCCGGCGACAAGGTCGTCTCCGGCCTGTCCGGCATCGACGTCAAGCCGGGCAATGCGATGCCGCTTTCGGCCATGCCGGTCGGCACCATCATCCACAATGTGGAGATGAAGCCGGAGAAGGGTGGCCAGATCGCCCGCTCCGCCGGCACCTACGCCCAGCTGGTCGGCCGCGATGCCGGCATGGCGATCCTGCGGCTCAACTCGGGCGAACAGCGCCTGGTGTCGGGCTCGTGCTTCGCCACGGTCGGTGCGGTCTCGAATGCCGATCACGGCAACATCAATCTTGGCAAGGCCGGTCGTAACCGCTGGCTCGGCAAGCGCCCGCACGTTCGCGGTGTCGCGATGAACCCGGTCGACCATCCGCACGGCGGCGGCGAAGGCCGCACCTCCGGCGGCCGTCACCCGGTTTCGCCGTGGGGTCAGCCGACGAAGGGCAAGCGGACGCGTCAGAACAAGTCGACCGACAAGTTCATCATGCGCTCGCGCCACCAGCGCAAGAAGTAAGAAGGGGATTTCTTCATGACACGTTCCGTCTGGAAGGGTCCGTTCGTCGATGGCTACCTTCTCAAGAAAGCCGAGAAGGTCCGCGAGGGTGGCCGCAACGAAGTGATCAAGATCTGGAGCCGTCGTTCCACGATCCTGCCGCAGTTCGTCGGTCTCACCTTCGGCGTCTACAACGGCAACAAGCATATTCCGGTCAATGTCAACGAGGACATGATCGGCCATAAGTTTGGTGAGTTTTCTCCGACCCGCACCTATTACGGGCACGGCGCCGACAAGAAGTCGAAGAGGAAGTAACGATGGGCAAGCCGAAGCTGGAACGCCAGCTGAAGGATAACGAGGCGCGCGCTGTCGCCCGCACGATCCGCGTCAGCCCGCAGAAGCTTAACCTCGTCGCTGCGATGATCCGCGGCAAGAAGGTGTCGTCGGCTCTCGCCGACCTGACCTTCTCGCGCAAGCGGATCTCGGAGACGGTGCTGAAGACGCTGCAGAGCGCGATCGCCAACGCCGAGAACAACCACGACCTCGATGTCGACGCACTCGTCGTCTCCGAGGCCTATGTCGGCAAGTCGATCACCATGAAGCGTTTCCACGCTCGTGGCCGTGGTCGCGCCAGCCGTGTCGAGAAGCCGTTTTCGCATCTGACGATCGTCGTGCGCGAAGTCGCGGAAACCGAGGAGGCCGCCTGATGGGTCAGAAAATCAATCCGACCGGTTTCCGGCTCGGCATCAATCAGACCTGGGACAGCCGTTGGTACGCCAACACCGGCGAGTACGGCATCCTGCTCCACGAGGACCTTGCGATCCGCAAGTACCTCCTCGAGGAGCTGAAGCAGGCGGCGGTCTCCAAGATCGTCATCGAGCGCCCGCACAAGAAGTGCCGCATCACGATCCACTCGGCGCGTCCGGGCATCGTCATCGGCAAGAAGGGTGCGGACATCGAGAAGCTTCGCAAGAAGCTCGGCACGATGACCAAGGCCGAGACGCACATCAACATCGTTGAAGTGCGTAAGCCCGAGACCGACGCGACCCTGGTCGCGCAGTCGATCACGCAGCAGCTCGAGCGCCGCGTGGCGTTCCGCCGGGCGATGAAGCGGGCGGTTCAGTCGGCCATGCGTCTCGGCGCTGAAGGTATCCGCATCAACTGCGGCGGCCGTCTGGGCGGCGCGGAAATCGCGCGCATGGAATGGTACCGCGAGGGCCGGGTTCCGTTGCACACGCTGCGTGCCGATATCGATTACGGCACGGCCGAAGCCCACACCGCCTATGGCGTCTGTGGCGTGAAGGTCTGGATCTTCAAGGGCGAGATCCTCGAGCATGATCCGATGGCTTCCGAACGCCGGGCCGTCGAGGGTGATCAGTCGGGTGGTGGCAATCGTCGCCGCGAACACGCCTGATCGGAAGGGTTTCGGAGTAGAATAGATGCTGCAGCCAAAGCGCACGAAGTACCGGAAGGCGTTCAAGGGACGCATTCACGGCACCGCCAAGGGTGGGACGAACCTTGATTACGGCACGTTCGGCCTGAAGGCTGTCGAGCCCGAGCGGGTTACCGCCCGCCAGATCGAAGCGGCCCGCCGCGCGATCACCCGTCAGATGAAGCGCCAGGGCCGCGTCTGGATCCGGATCTTCCCGGATGTGCCGGTCACCGCCAAGCCTACCGAAGTCCGCATGGGCAAGGGCAAGGGCTCCGTCGAATATTGGGCCGCCCGGGTGCATCCTGGCCGTATCATTTTCGAGATCGATGGAGTATCGGAGGAGCTTGCTCGCGAGGCCATGCGTCTCGGTGCTGCCAAGCTGCCGATCAGAACGCGCTTCGTCCAGCGCATCGCCGAATAAGGAGAGGTTAAGTGAAAGCCTCCGACATCACCACCAAGACCCCCGATGAGCTGACGGATGCTCTCGGCAAGCTGAAGAAAGAGCAGTTCAACCTGCGCTTCCAGGCGGCCACCGGGCAGGTCGAGAACACCGCCCGCGTACGCCAGGTGCGTCGCGATATCGCGCGCATCAAGACCATCGCCCGCCAGAAGGCGGTCGAGGCAAAGGCCTGAGGTAGAACACTATGCCCAAACGCGTTTTGCAGGGGACAGTGGTCTCCGACAAGAATGAGAAGACCGTGGTCGTCCTCGTCGAGCGTCGCTTCACGCACCCGCTGTTCAAGAAGACGGTGCGGCGCTCGAAGAAGTACAAGGCCCACGACGAGAACAACCAGTGCAAGGTCGGCGACGTCGTCTCCATCGAGGAGACCCGGCCGATCTCGAAGGACAAGACCTGGATCGTGCTGCACGACGCAGCTGCGGCCAGCTGATGAACAGATCCGGGTTAAGCGGTAGTTTCCGCCGACCCGGACACCGGGCGTCCCGCTCTCGCGAGATGCTCCTGTTTTAGAATTGAACACGGTTCGATCTTCCGGCAGTGCCGGGCGGCCGCGTTCTCAGAGTTTGAAGGCGGCCTGACATGATTCAGATGCAAACAAACCTCGACGTGGCCGACAACTCGGGCGCTCGTCGTGTCATGTGCATCAAAGTGCTTGGCGGCTCGAAGCGGAAGTATGCCTCGGTCGGCGACATCATCGTCGTTTCGATCAAGGAAGCGATCCCGCGCGGCCGTGTCAAGAAGGGCGACGTGATGAAAGCCGTGGTGGTGCGTACCGCCAAGGATATCCGTCGTGCCGACGGCTCGGTGATCCGGTTCGACCGGAATGCCGCCGTTCTGATCGATAACAAGAAAGAGCCGGTCGGCACGCGTATCTTCGGACCGGTCCCCCGCGAGCTTCGTGGCAAGAACCACATGAAGATCATCTCGCTGGCGCCTGAAGTGCTGTAAGGAACCGGACCCATGCAAAAGATCAAAAAGGGCGACAAGGTCGTCGTGCTGGCCGGCAAGGACAAGGGCCGTGCCGGTGAAGTGCTGAAAGTCATGCCGAAGGACGATCGCGCCGTCGTGCGCGGGATCAACATGGTCAAGCGCCATACCCGCCAGTCCGCGAGCCAGGAAGCCGGCATCATTTCCAAGGAAGCCTCGATCCATCTGTCGAACCTGTCGGTCGCCGATCCCAAGGACGGCAAGCCGACCCGCGTCGGCTTCAAGGTCGTCGGCGAGGGTGAGAACGCCAAGAAGGTCCGCATCGCTAAGCGGTCGGGAGAACAGATCGATGTCTGAGACCCAGTACATTCCCCGCATGAAGCAGGTTTACCGCTCGGAGATCCGCAAGGCGCTCCAGGAGCAGTTTTCCTACGCCAACGAGATGATGATCCCGCGTCTGGACAAGATCGTGATCAACATGGGCGTCGGTGAGGCGACAGCCGATTCGAAAAAGCCCGCCGTGGCGGCTGAGGACCTGGCGATGATCGCCGGTCAGAAGCCGGTCATCACCAAGGCCCGCACCTCGATCGCCGGTTTCAAGGTTCGCGAAGGCATGCCGATTGGCGCCAAGGTGACCTTGCGCCAGGACAAGATGTACGAGTTTCTCGACCGTCTGATCCAGATCGCGCTTCCCCGGGTCCGCGACTTCCGCGGCCTGAACCCGAAGAGCTTCGACGGCCGCGGCAATTTTGCCATGGGCGTCAAGGAACACATCGTCTTCCCCGAGATCAACTACGACAAGGTCGATCAGATGTGGGGCATGGACATCATCGTTTGCACGACGGCGAAAACCGACGACGAAGCCCGCGCGCTGCTTAAGGCGTTCAACTTCCCGTTCCGCCAGTAACGGCATACGAGCAAAGGACAAAGATATGGCCAAGAAAAGCTCGATCGAGAAGAACAAGCATCGCCAGGAACTGGTGAAGAAGTTCGCCGCCAAGCGTGCCGCCCTTAAGGTCGTCACCAAGGATCAGAGCGCCACGATGGAAGCGCGTTTCCGCGCCCAGCTGGAACTCGCCGAACTGCCGCGCAACGGCTCGAAGGTACGCATCCGCAACCGTTGCGAAGTGACGGGCCGCCCGCGCGCCTATTACCGCAAGCTGAAAATGTCGCGTATCGCGCTCCGGGACCTCGGCAATAACGGCCAGATCCCCGGTATCGTGAAGTCGAGCTGGTAAGGAGTAGTCATCATGTCTTTGTCAGATCCCCTCGGCGATATGCTGACCCGCATCCGCAATGCTATCATGCGGAACAAGTCCTCCTGCTCCACCCCGGCTTCCAAGCTGCGTGGCCGCGTGCTCGACGTCCTGAAGGACGAGGGTTACATCCGCGGCTACACCGAGACCGCTTTCGAGAACGGCAAGTCCGAGTTCGAGATCGAGCTGAAGTACTACGAGGGCGCTCCGGTCATCCGCGAGATCGCCCGCGTGTCGAAGCCTGGCCGCCGCGTCTACGTTTCGGCGAAGACGATCCCGCACATCGCCAACGGCCTCGGCATCTCCGTGCTGTCGACGCCGAAGGGTGTCATGGCCGATCACAATGCTCGCGAGCAGAATGTCGGCGGCGAGATCCTCTGCCGCGTCGTCTGACGCTGCAGGAACTCAACGCGTAGAAACGGACAGGTTCTAAGATGTCTCGTATTGGTAAGAAGCCCATTTCCATCCCTGAGGGCGTCACCGCGTCGGTCGACGGCCAGACGGTGACTGCTAAGGGCACGAAGGGCGAACTCGTTTTCGTCGTGAACGACGAGGTCCTGGTCAAGATGGAGAACGGCGCGATTGCCGTCGAGCCCCGTGACCAGACCAAGACTGCGCGCTCGAAGTGGGGCATGTCCCGCACGATGATCGGGAACATCCTGGTCGGCGTGAAGGGCGGCTTCGAAAAGAAGCTCGAGATCAACGGCGTTGGTTACCGCGCCTCGCTGCAGGGCAAGAACCTGCAGCTGGCACTTGGCTTTAGCCACGATGTGCTCTATCCGGTGCCGGAAGGCATCCAGATCACCGTGCCGAAGCCGACCGAGATCGTGATCAACGGTATCGACAAGCAGCGCGTCGGCCAGGTTGCCGCGGAAATCCGCGAATACCGCGGTCCCGAGCCCTACAAGGGCAAGGGCGTGAAGTACGCTGGCGAAAAGATCGTCCGCAAGGAAGGCAAGAAGAAGTAGGATGGCTACTCAGAAAGAATCCCTCCGGCTTCGCGCAGCGCGCGTCCGCCGCTCGCTGAAGAAGGTCGCCAACGGACGTCCGCGTCTGTCGGTGCACCGTTCTTCCAAGAACATCTACGCTCAGGTCATCGACGATGTCGCCGGTCGCACGCTTGCTTCCGCCTCGACGCTCGACGCCGACCTGCGCAAGGCGCTGAAGACCGGCGCCGATACCGATGCAGCCGCGGCTGTTGGCAAGCTCGTCGCCGAGCGCGCCAAGGAAGCCGGCGTCACCGACGTCGTCTTCGACCGTGGCTCCTTCATCTACCATGGCCGCATCAAGGCCTTGGCGGAGTCGGCTCGCGAAGGCGGGCTGAACTTCTAGCATCGGTCGGCGAGGGCGACTGTCGTCCTCCTGCGTGGAGGGCGACAGTCGCTCTTCGCATGTCGGGCACATTGTGCCCGCAGCATGACCGCATGCTGTTTCGAGCAGGCCAGGTTCAAAGAACCGGCCGATACCCTGGACGCCTCCGGAAAAGAATAAGGATAGGATCATGGCGCCAAGAGACGATCGTAACAATCGCAACGATCGCAACGAGCGGGACGACGGTTTCGTCGACAAGCTCGTCCACATCAACCGCGTCGCCAAGGTGGTGAAGGGCGGACGTCGTTTCGGCTTCGCCGCGCTCGTCGTTGTCGGCGACCTCAAGGGCCGCGTTGGCTTCGGCCACGGCAAGGCCCGCGAAGTGCCTGAGGCGATTCGCAAGGCGACTGAGGCTGCCAAGCGTGACCTGATCTTCGTGCCGCTGCGCGATGGCCGCACGCTGCACCACGACATCGCTGGCCGCCATGGCGCCGGCAAGGTCTACCTCCGCTCGGCAGAAGCGGGTACCGGCATCATCGCCGGTGGTCCGATGCGCGCCGTGTTCGAGGCCGTCGGCATGCATGACGTCGTCGCCAAGTCGCTCGGCTCGTCGAACCCCTACAACATGGTGCGCGCGACGTTCGATGCGCTCAAGGGTTCGATGCATCCGAAGGATGTCGCGTCTCGTCGGGGTATCAAGTACTCCACGCTGCAGGCCCGTCGCCGCGATCTCGTTGGCGCTGAAGATTGATGACAGGGCAGGTCGCTGAGCGGCCTGCGCCTTGAACGAAGGAGCCTATCGATGGCCGATACGAATTCCACGGGCAAGACTGTCACGGTCGAACAGATCGGCAGCCCGACCCGCCGCCCGGTCGAACAGCGCCAGACGCTGGTCGGTCTTGGCCTCAACAAGATGCACCGTCGCCGCACGCTCGAGGACACCGCCTCGGTTCGTGGCATGATTGCCAAGGTCAGCCATCTCGTCCGCGTTGTGGACGAGGTCTGATCCCGAGGAGCACATTTCGATGAAACTGAACGAGATTTCCGATGTGGCCGGCGCCACCCATCAGCGCAAGCGCGTTGGTCGTGGTATCGGCTCCGGCTCGGGCAAGACCGGCGGTCGCGGCGTCAAGGGACAGAAGTCCCGGTCGGGCGTTGCCATTAACGGCTTCGAGGGTGGCCAGATGCCGCTCTATCGCCGCCTGCCCAAGCGCGGCTTTGTGAACATCTTCTCGAAGAAGTTCACCGTTGTCTCGGTTGGCCGCATCCAGGCCGCCATCGACGCGGGCAAGCTCGACGCTTCAAAGACGATCGACATGGCGGCGCTGAAGATTGCCGGCATCGTCAACCGCACCCAGGACGGCGTGCGGATCCTCGGTGGCGGCGAGCTGACCTCCAAGGTCGCGATCTCGGTCGCCGGCGCTTCCAAGGGAGCCGTCGAGAAGATCGAAAAGGCTGGCGGTTCCATCGACCTGCCGGTCGTGGCAGCGGCGGAAGCCGAAGCCTGATCCAGTTCTAAGGCGGAAGGTTATCCTTCCGCCTTTCAGCTTTTTGCGGAGGGCTCTGCCTTTCGCTTGATTGCGATGCCCCTGCCGCTTATCTCGTGGTCCCTCGGGGGAGGGGGCAGTCCTTCCGTACCCCCAGAGGCGATCCGGAGATATCCACAAGATGGCATCGGCTGCGGAACAACTTGCCGCCAATCTAAACTTCTCGGCCTTTTCCAAGGCCGGTGACCTCAAGAAACGCATCTGGTTCACGCTGGGTGCTTTGCTCGTGTACCGACTCGGGACCTACATCCCGCTGCCCGGGATCAATCCCGAAGCGTTGGCCCAGGCTTTCAAGCAGCAGTCGACCGGTATTCTCGGGCTTTTCAACATGTTCGCCGGCGGCGCCGTCGGCCGCATGGCGATTTTCGCCCTCGGCATCATGCCCTACATCTCCGCCTCCATCATCATCCAGCTGATGACCTCGGTCGTCCCGGCGCTGGAGACGTTGAAGAAGGAAGGCGAGCAGGGCCGCAAGGTCATCAACCAGTACACCCGCTACGGCACGGTGCTGCTGGCGCTGGTCCAGGCTTACGGCATCGCCGCCGGCCTCGAATCATCTTCCAACATCGTCACCGATCCCGGCACCTTCTTCCGGATCTCGACCGTTCTGACGCTGACCGGCGGCACGATGTTCCTGATGTGGCTGGGCGAGCAGATCACGGCCCGCGGCATCGGCAATGGTATCTCGCTGATCATCTTCGCCGGCATCGTTGCGAATCTCCCCAGCGCCATCGCAAACCTCCTCGAACTCGGCCGCACCGGCGCCCTGTCGACGGGCATCATCTTGCTCGTCATCATCGTCGCCATCGCCTGCATCGCCGGCATCGTGTTCTTCGAGCGCGCCCAGCGCCGTCTTCTGATCCAGTATCCGAAGCGCCAGGTTGGCAACCGCATGTTCCAGGGCGACACCTCGCACCTGCCGCTGAAGCTTAACACCGCCGGCGTCATCCCGCCGATCTTCGCCTCTTCGCTTCTGCTGCTGCCGGTGACCGTGGCGAACTTCGCCAACACCAGCGAGCTGCCGGGCTGGGCCACAGGGATCATCGCTTCGCTCGGCCACGGCCAGCCGCTCTACATGCTGCTCTATGCCGCCATGATCGGCTTCTTTGCCTTCTTCTATACGGCCGTCGTCTTCAATCCGAAGGAGACCGCCGACAATCTGAAGAAGCACGGCGGCTTCATGCCGGGCATCCGTCCGGGCGACCGGACCGCCGACTACATCGACTACGTCCTCACCCGCATCACGGTGATCGGCGCTATCTACCTCATCGTCATCTGTCTATTGCCCGAATTCCTCATATCGGCCGCGGGCGTGCCGTTCTATCTCGGTGGTACGTCTCTGCTGATCGTGGTCAGCGTGACGATGGATACGGTCGCACAGGTGCAAGGTCACCTGCTGGCGCATCAGTACGAAGGTCTCGTCAAGAAGGCGAAGCTTCGTGGGGGGAAACGAGGAGCAAGATGAGGCTGATACTGCTTGGGCCCCCAGGGGCAGGGAAGGGCACGCAAGCCCATCGGCTGATCGAGAAATACGGCATTCCGCAGCTGTCCACCGGGGACATGCTGCGGGCGGCGGTGGCAGCGGAGACGGAAGTCGGGCTGAAGGCGAAAGCCGCGATGGCCTCGGGTGGTCTCGTCTCCGACGAGATCGTCAACGCCATCATCGCCGAGCGGGTCGAACAGCCCGACTGCGCGAACGGCTTCATTCTGGACGGTTACCCGCGCACATTGCAGCAGGCTGATTCGACCCAGGACATGCTGAAGCAGAAGGGCATGGAGCTCGACCACGTGATCGAGATGCGCGTGGATGACGAGATCCTCGTCCACCGGGTGTCCGGCCGCTTCACCTGCGGCAATTGCGGTGCCGTCTACCACGACACCGACAAGAAGCCGAAAGTCGAGGGCGTCTGCGACACCTGCGGTCATTCGAACTTCAAACGTCGTGCCGACGACAATGCCGATACCATGCGGGTTCGGCTGCGCGCCTACTACCGGGAGACTTCACCCCTGGTCGGCTACTACCACTGCAAGGGCATTCTCAGTTTCGTCGACGGTATGAAGCCGATCGACGAGGTCTCGGAAGACATTGCTGCCATCATTACCTGAAAGCCGACTCGGTTGACTTGAGATAGCTTTCTCCGTTATATCCCGCGCCTATTCGCGATAGATTTTGCGATCGGTACGGGCTTCCCTTGGGAGCACGGTGCCGGTCGCATTCGCTTACCGGCTTCTGTTCCTTGACTGACAAGGGCGTTGGAGCCCCCCATACAAGGAGAATACGGACTTGGCCCGTATCGCTGGCGTTAACATTCCGACCAACAAGCGCGTGATCATCGCGCTTCAGTACATCCACGGCATCGGCCCGACCTTCGCGAAGGAAATCGTCGAGAAGGTCGGTCTTGGTCCCGAGCGTCGGGTCAACGACCTGACCGACGGCGAAGTCCTGCAGATCCGCGAGATGATCGACCGGGACTACCAGGTTGAGGGCGATCTTCGCCGCGAGACCTCGATGAACATCAAGCGTCTGATGGACCTCGGCTGCTACCGCGGCCTGCGTCATCGTCGTGGCCTTCCGGTCCGCGGTCAGCGGACCCACACCAATGCCCGCACCCGCAAGGGGCCTGCCAAGGCCATCGCCGGCAAGAAGAAGTAATCAACCCGACCAGACACGGCGCGCCACAGGGCGCGTCGTTGGTGGAGCCGCTGGCATTACGGCGGTGTAGAGATCTCAGGAAAGTACCGATATGGCCAAGGAACAGCGCATTCGCCGCCGCGAACGCAAGAACATCTCGTCGGGCGTCGCCCACGTGCAGTCGACCTTCAACAACACGCTGATCACCATCACCGACGCGCAGGGCAACACGATCGCCTGGTCGTCCGCTGGCGCGCAGGGCTTCAAGGGTTCGCGTAAGTCGACCCCGTTCGCTGCCCAGATCGCTGCCGAGGATGCCGCCAAGAAGGCGCAGGAGCATGGCATGCGGACGTTGGAAGTCGAGGTCGCGGGTCCGGGTTCGGGTCGCGAGTCGGCATTGCGCGCGCTCCAGGCTGCTGGCTTCACCATCACCTCGATCCGTGATGTCACGCCGATCCCGCACAACGGCGTTCGCCCGCGCAAGCGTCGGCGCGTTTAAGGCCTCTTCGGTTCGTCGTGCTCTGCCGTCCCTCTCAGGAGGGGCGGCTTTGTCGCGACGGGGCGCGCCGCTTCCTCCCAGAAGGACGCCGTGCGACAGACCGCTTCATATCCAGAGGATCCGGTGTTCGGTTGGCGTCAACCGATTTCCGGATCTTCTCGGCCCTCCGGAGAGGGCGCCGCTCTCTTCGATCAGATCTATCGCCACGATTGGATGGTGGCGAGGTAACTGAAAGGCGAATGCCATGATTTCCAGCAACTGGCAGAATCTCACCAAGCCCAACCAGGTCGTCTTCAAGAGCGGCGGCAGCCGCACGAAGGCGTCCCTGACCGCGGAGCCCCTGGAGCGCGGCTTCGGCCTGACGCTCGGCAATGCCCTGCGCCGCGTGCTTCTCTCCTCGCTCCAGGGTGCGGCCGTCACCGCGATCCAGATCGACGGCGTCCTGCACGAGTTCTCGTCGATCCCGGGCGTGCGCGAAGACGTCACCGACATCGTCCTCAACGTCAAGGAAATCGCCATCGGCATGCAGGGCGAAGGCCCGAAGCGGATGGTCCTGCGTAAGTCCGGTCCTGGCATCGTCCGTGCCGGCGACATCCATACGGTTGGCGACATCGAGATCCTGAACCCCGACCACGAGCTCTGCACCCTCGACGAGGGCGCCGAGATCCGCATCGAGTTCACGGTCAACACCGGTAAGGGCTACGTCCCGGCTGACCAGAACCGCGCCGAAGACGCGCCGATCGGCCTTATCCCGGTCGACTCGCTGTTCTCGCCGGTGAAGAAGGTTTCCTACAAGGTCGAGGCGACCCGCGAGGGCCAGGACCTCAACAAGGACAAGCTCACCATGCAGATCGAGACCGATGGCTCGATCACCGGTGAGGACTCGGTCGCCTATGCCGCGCGCATCCTGCAGGACCAGCTGTCGATCTTCGTGAACTTCGAGGAGCCGCAGCGCGAGACCCGCGGTGCCGAGGAGCACATCGCAGAGCTCGCCTTCAACCCGGCCCTCCTTAAGAAGGTGGACGAGCTCGAGCTGTCGGTCCGTTCGGCCAACTGCCTGAAGAACGACAACATCGTCTACATCGGCGACCTCATCCAGAAGACCGAGGCGGAAATGCTCCGCACCCCGAACTTCGGCCGCAAGTCGCTGAACGAGATCAAGGAAGTGCTGGCCTCGATGGGCCTGCACCTCGGCATGGAAGTCAGCGCCTGGCCGCCGGAGAACATCGACGATCTGGCCAAGCGCTACGAAGACCAGTACTAGGACCTTCTTTCCCGCCGTCTAAGGACGGCGGGATTGCATGCCCCGCCTTGGGAGGCGGGTTCTGACAGACTGCCCAATCATTCAAAGGCACATGCACATCGCCCCAGGGCGTGGATGCGAGGATGCCGTCCCCCGGTGAATATGCCGGCCCTTTCGAAGGAATACACCCATGCGTCACGGAAGCCGCGGCCGTAAACTCAATCGTACCGCCGAACACCGCAAGGCGATGTTCGCCAACATGGTGGCCTCGCTGATCCTGCACGAGCAGATCGTCACCACTCTGCCGAAGGCGAAGGATCTTCGCCCGATCATGGAAAAGATGATCACCCTCGGCAAGCGCGGCGATCTCCATGCCCGTCGCCAGGCGATCTCCAAGGTTCGCGACGAGACCTGCATCAAGAAGCTCTTCGACACCCTCGCGCCGCGTTACGCCGAGCGCCAGGGCGGCTATTGCCGCGTCCTGAAGGCCGGCTTCCGCCGCGGCGACAACGCCCCGATGGCCGTCATCGAGTTCGTCGACCGCAACCCGGAAGCCCGCGGCCAGATTGACCGCGACCGCGTCGAGGCCGAAGCGGCTGCCGAGGCGTAATCGCCTTACTTTCCAGACCATGACGGAGGGCCCTTTGCGGGGCCCTTTTTCGTTTCAGCGCCGGTCGCCGTTGCAACGCGGATCTTCTCAACCCTTAAGGGCCTCCATTCCCCGACATGACGCGCCGACGCAGAGACACAGCATGATTCGTAAGATGTACGACTGGGCCATGCGGATGGCCAATCACCGCCACGCGCTGTCGGTGCTGTTCGGGGTCAGCTTTGCCGAGAGCTCGTTCTTCCCGATCCCGCCCGACGCCATGCTGGTGCCGATGGTCTTGGCCAATCCACGCCGTGCTTGGCTCTTCGCGTTCATCTGCACGCTTGGCAGCGTCATCGGCGGGCTTCTCGGCTATGCGCTCGGCTCGGTGTTCTACAAGACGATTGGTCACCGCATCATCGAGTTCTACCATCTGCAGACACAGGCTGACCATTTCCGTACGCTCTATGCCGACTACGGGGCGGAGATCATTCTCCTGAAGGGACTGACGCCGATCCCGTTCAAGCTGGTGACCATCGCGTCGGGTCTGGCGGCCTATCCGCTGCTGCCCTTCGTCATCCTCAGCACGATCACCCGTGGCGCGCGTTTCTTCCTGATCGCGGGCTTGCTGCGCTGGAAGGGCGAGGCGGCGCGCCTGTTCATCGAAAAGCACCTGGAACGAATCACGCTGGCGTTTCTCGCCATCATCGTCCTGGGCTTTGCGGCCTTCGTCTATTTCGCCTGATCCAAAAATGACGGACATTCGCATGACCGCAGACCGCGTCCTCCTGACGGGGGCATCTGGCTTCGTTGCCCAGCACATCCTCCTCAGGTTGCTGGCGGAAGGGTATTTCGTTCGCGCCACCGTGCGGACCGCGGCGAAGGCCGAGCGGCTTCGGCAGATGCTGGCCGAGCAGGGGGCAGACGCATCGCGCCTCGAATTTGCCGAACTTGACCTCCTCGCCGAAGCTGGCTGGGGGGCAGCGATGGCCGGCTGTCGTTTCGTCTTGCATACCGCCTCGCCGTTTCCGGCGCGCCTTCCGCGCGACCGTTTTGCGCTGGTACCCGCGGCACGCGACGGCACGCTGCGGGTGGTCGACGCAGCCATCCGGGCGGGCGTCGAGAGGCTGGTCCTCACCTCGTCGGTCGCCGCCATCTACTATGGTCATCCGGACCAGGCAGGGCGGCGCTTCACCGAGGCGGACGTTACCGACACCGAATCGCCGCTCACCTCGGCCTATGCGCTGTCGAAGACGCTGGCGGAGCAAGCGGCCTGGTCGCGCATTGGCGGGACGGCACTGGAACTCGCGGTCATCAACCCGTCCGTCGTCCTCGGTCCCTTCCTGGCGCCGGAGGTCACGACTTCGACCTCGCTGATCCGGATGATGCTGCGCGGACGCCTGCCGCTGGTGCCGAACGTGTCCCTTGGCCTCGTCGACGCCCGCGATGTCGCCGAGGCGCACGTCCGAGCGATGACCGTCGATGAGGCGGCGGGGAGGCGGTTCATCGTCTCCGGCGGTTCACGGTCGTTGTGGGAGATCGGCGAGGCCCTGGCTCGGGTTTTCCCCAGCTATCGCTGGAGGCTGCCACGCGGCGTCCTGCCGGATGGCCTCGTGCGTGCGGCCGCTGTCGTCATGCCCCCGGCGCGGCAGATCGTACCGGAACTCGGGGCCGCCAAAGTGCTGGTGACAGAGGCTGCGGAGCGCATTCTGGGCCTGTCCTTCCGCAACCCGGAGGAGGCGATCGCGGCAACGGCTCGGTCTCTCGTTGAGCAGAAGCTCGCCTGATCGGATCGGGGTAAGCGGACAGGCGAAACTGTGCCTTCGGTGTCACGCATCCCGTCGTTTGCAGACTGTTGCAGGGCTGGTACAGCCGTCGCTGCGGCGTTGTGCGATATCCCCGCTCGACCCGGACGCATCTAAATTTTGAAAAGTCTGCAACCAAAGATAGGGCATGGCATTTTCATGTCGACAATCGGACAGAAGGCCACGAAATGTGGCCGGTTTACGCGGATTAAATGATTCAAATGCAAGATGCTGCCACTGAACTCAAAACGAGCGAACTGTCCATGCGCCGCACTCTTCTGACCCTACTCGGCGCCATCGGCGCGTTCGGCGTGCTGACCGCAAGCTATGCGACCGCCGACCTTCCGAACCCTGCTTCGGCGGCAACGATCTCGCAGACCGCATCGGCACGCTAGTCTATTTGCTGCCATCTGTTGGCATGCCTGTGAAAGGGGTCGCTTCGCGGCCCCTTTTTCGTTGCAATGACATGGCGTATCGGGGCCTGAAGGCGATGTCGGTGTCCGACGTCGGATAATGAGAGCTGAACCCGTGAAAAAGCTTCTTCTGATCAGTGCCGCTTCCTTGGTGATTGCCGTTCCCGTCGCGACCGCCGCTTCGAGCGATGGCTGGCTGGGCGGGCTGTTATCCGGGCGCACGGAGGTTGCCGAAAATACCGCGCCTCCGGCGACGCCCGTCCCGGTCAAGCCGCTGACATCGGCGACCGCCGTCCCGTCCAGCCCGTCCGAAATCAAGCTGTCCTTTGCGCCCTTGGTGAAGGCCGGCGCGCCCGCGGTGGTCAACGTCTACGCCGCGCGGGAAGTCACGCCGCAGCGCTCGCCCTTCGCCAATGATCCCTTCTTCGAGCAGTTCTTCGGCCGCCAGCTGCCGCAGCAGCGCCCGCGCGTCCAGTCCTCGCTCGGCTCCGGCGTCATCGTCGACGCCTCCGGCATCATCGTCACCAACAACCACGTCGTTGCCGATGCCGACGAGGTGAAGGTCGCGCTGAGCGATGGGCGCGAATACCAGTCGAAGATCCTGATGCGGGACGAGCGGGCCGATCTCGCCGTCCTGAAGATCGACGACGACAAACCGTTCCCGGCGATGCCGATCGCCGATTCGGATGCGCTCGACATCGGCGACCTCGTGCTCGCGATCGGCAATCCCTTCGGCATCGGGCAGACCGTGACCAACGGCATCGTTTCGGCGCTGGCCCGTACCCATATCGGCGTCAAGGATTTCGGCTACTTCATCCAGACGGATGCGGCGATCAATCCCGGCAATTCCGGCGGCGCGCTGATGGACATGCGCGGCCAGCTGGTGGGCGTCAACACCGCGATCTTCTCGCGTTCGGGCGGCTCCAACGGCATCGGCTTCGCCATTCCCTCGAACATGGTGCGCGTCTTCGTCGAGGCCGCCAAGAAGGGCGGGCGGTTCGAGCGTCCGTTCATCGGCGCGAGCTTTACGCCAGTCACCCCGGATGTCGCCGAGGCGCTGGGTCTGGAACTGCCGTCGGGCGCCCTGGTGCAGGACGTCGTCGACAGTGGCCCTGCCGGTGCGGCGGGACTGAAGGCCGGCGACGTCGTCCTGGCTATGGACGGCTTCCCGATCGGCGATCCCGATGCGCTCGGCTACCGCCTGGCGACGTCGGGCATCGGCAGGAGCGTGAAGCTCGACGTCCTCTCCGCCGGCAAGCGGGAGGAACTTGCGATGGCGCTTGAGGTCGCGCCGGAAGTGCCGGCCCGCGATGTGAAGATCCTCGAAGGCGAGACGCCGTTCTCGGGCGCGACCGTCGCCAACCTGTCGCCGCGCGTCGCCGACGAGCTAGACTTGGCACCCACGTTGAAGGGCGTGGTCGTGACCGAGGTAGCCGAACGCTCCTTTGCCGCCCGTTTCGGCTTGCAGCCGAAGGATGTGATACTGACGCTGAACGGCAAGGACGTCACCTCGACCAAGATGCTCGAAGGGATGGCGCAGAACACGCGCCGCGGCTGGAAGTACGAGATCGAACGTGACGGCAAGACATTGCGGCAAGTCGTCCGCTAACACAGGGTTGGGGCAGGCGGCATGAGCGATCTCTTCGGGGCGGTGAAGCAGCCGGACGGGCAGGCGGCACGCCCCGATCGACCGGGCATGCCGGAGCCCGCCCGACCGCTCGCCGACCGGCTCCGCCCGAAGACGCTGGACGAGGTCGTCGGCCAGGAACACCTGACCGGTCCGACCGGCGTCATGACCCGGATGCTATCGACCGGCACGCTCGGCTCGATGATCTTTTGGGGGCCGCCGGGCACCGGCAAAACAACCGTCGCGCGGCTGCTGGCCGGGCAGGTGGACTTCGCCTTCGAGCAGATTTCGGCGATCTTCTCAGGGGTCGCCGACCTCAAGAAGGTGTTCGAGGCTGCGCGCCTGCGCCGCTCCAACGGGCGCCAGACCCTGCTCTTCGTCGACGAGATCCACCGCTTCAACCGCGCCCAGCAGGACAGTTTCCTGCCGGTGATGGAGGACGGCACCGTCGTCCTCGTCGGCGCGACGACGGAGAACCCGTCCTTCGAGCTCAACGCCGCGCTCCTGTCGCGGGCCCGCGTCCTCACCTTCCACCCGCACGATGCGACGAGCCTCGCCCAGCTCGTCGCCCGCGCCGAGGCGATCGAGGACCGCGCGCTGCCGCTCGATGCGGCGGCGCGGGAAGTCCTGCTGCGCCTCGCCGATGGCGACGGCCGCGCCATCCTGACGCTTGCCGAGGAGGTCTGGCGTGCGGCCCGGCCGGGCGAGGTGTTCGATGCCACCGAGCTCCAGACCATCGTCCAGCGCCGCGCGCCGGTCTACGACAAGGGCCAGGACGGCCACTACAACCTGATCTCGGCGCTGCACAAATCCGTCCGCGGCTCGGATCCGGATGCGGCGCTCTACTACCTCTGCCGCATGCTCGACGCCGGCGAGGACCCGCTTTATCTCGGCCGCCGACTGGTGCGCATGGCCTCGGAGGACATCGGCCTCGCCGATCCGCAGGCGCTGGTCATCGCCAGCGCCGCCAAGGACGCCTACGACTATCTCGGCTCGCCCGAGGGCGAGCTCGCACTAGCGCAGGCGACCGTCTATCTCGCCACCGCCCCAAAATCCAACGCCGTCTACACCGCCTACAAGGCCGCCATGCGCGCCGCCAAGGAGAACGGCTCGCTGCTGCCGCCCAAGCACATCCTCAACGCCCCGACCAAGCTGATGAAGGGCGAGGGCTACGGGACCGGCTACCGCTACGACCACGACCAACCCGACGCCTTCTCCGGCCAGGACTACTTCCCCACCGAACTCGGCCGCCAAAGCTTCTACCGCCCGGTCGAGCGCGGCCTAGAAGCGACGCTGAAGAAGCGCATGGACCATTGGGCACGGCTCCGGGCGGAGCGGGGCGAGGCGTAGGGTTGGGGCGAGATTAGGTGCGGGCGGAGCAGAAGCAGGTATCGATGCGGAGTAGGTGCTGGGATGGTCCCTGCTAAGCCAAACGAGGCGCAAACCTTCAAGCTTCGTCATCCCGGACTTGATCCGGGATCCATTCCAAGCCGTTGAACGAACTCTGTCCGGTGGACATTCCCGTTCTGAATTGGACCATCTGATCCGAACGCAGAGGAATGGATCCCGGGTCAAGCCCGGGATGACGAAGCTGAAGGGTCGGCCACACCCCGGATACCTACGGACTATCGTTCAAAGCGATGAAAGCTGGGAGGTCCGCTGCAATCCCGCTCCCAGGGGAACACGGGATGACGAAGCTGAGAGGTCGGCCGCCATCCTAATACCCGACTGCCCCCTCCCGCGTTCGACAGCCCCGCGATCAGGCGCTAAACCTCGTCGGCCCATAACCCCGAGAACCATTCCATGCTGCGCCAAATCATCCTCGTCGCCGTCGGTGGTGCCGTCGGCTCCGTCGCCCGCCACCTCGTCGGCGTGGCCAGCCTGCGCCTCTTCGGTCCGGGCTTTCCCTACGGCACACTGATCGTCAACCTCGTCGGTGCCTTCGTCATGGGCGTCTTCATCGAGATCCTCGCGCGCCGCTTCGGCGGATCGACCGATCTGCGTCTGCTGATCGCCACCGGCGTGCTCGGCGGCTTCACCACTTTCTCGTCCTTCGCCCTCGATACGGCGGTGCTCTGGGAGCGCGGTGAGCTGGTTTCGAGTTTCGTCTATGTCGCCGTGACGCTCATTCTCGGCCTTGCGGCGCTGTTTCTCGGTCTCGGTCTCGCGCGAAACTTCGCCTGATGCTATCTGCAGGGCTAACGAAGAAGGTATTGAGCGCATGGCGGTGGTCGAACAGATAAAGGTCGAAGAGGACGAGGCGGGGCTTCGCCTCGACCGCTGGTTCAAGCTGCACTATCCCGGCCTCGGTTTCGGGCACCTGCAAAAGCTGCTGCGCTCCGGCCAGGTCCGGGTCGACGGCGGCCGGGTGAAGTCGGACACGCGCATCGCGCCGGGCCAGATGGTGCGCATCCCGCCGATCGGTGCGGACGCCGCGCGCGGCAAGACCGCGCCTCTGACGACCAATCTTATGAAGGGCCGCGAGGACGACGACGTCCTGCGCCAGATGCTGATCTACGAGGACGAGAAGGTGCTCGTCTTCAACAAGCCCGCCGGCCTTGCCGTGCAGGGCGGCTCGGGCATTGCCCGCCATGTCGACGACATGCTGGAGGCCTGGCGCAACAAGCGCGGGGAGAAGCCGAGGCTCGTCCACCGGCTCGACCGCGACACCTCCGGCGTCCTCGTCGTGGCCCGCACGCGGAGCGCTGCCGTGTTCCTGACCAAGATGTTCCGCGAGCGCGATACCAAGAAGACCTATTGGGCGATCGTTAAGGGCGTGCCGGTCCCGAAGGAGGGGCGGATCTCGACCTACCTCGTCAAGGAGGAGACGCCGGACGGCGACCGCATGCGCGTCGCCAAGCACGGCGACCGCGGCGCCGACCACGCGCTGTCGAACTACCGCGTCATCGACCAGGCCGCGCAAAACTTCGCCTGGGTCGAGTTCGAGCCCTATACCGGCCGCACCCACCAGCTGCGCGTCCATGCCGCCCATATCGGCATCCCGATTCTCGGCGATCCCAAATACTTCGAGCACGACACCAACTGGGACTATCCCGGCGGCGTGCAGAAGCGCCTGCACCTCCACGCCCGGCGTATCGCCATCCCGCATCCCGACGGCGGTGTGATTGAGCAGATGGCGCCGCTGCCGCCGCACATGGTGCAAACCTTCAACCTCTTCGGCTTCGACGAGTCGCAGACCGGTGACTGAGATGAAGCTCGTCCTCTTCGACTGCGACGGCACGCTGGCGGACAGTTTCGGCCTGATCTGCGAGGCGATGCGGCTGACCTTCCTCGAGCACGGCCTTGCTGCGCCAGAGGATGCCGCGACGCGCGCGATCATCGGCCTGTCGCTGCACACGGCGATCCTGGATCTCGCACCAACGGCGCCGCCAGCGCTGATCGAGGCGATGGTCGCGAGCTACCGCACGAACTTCCGCGCCACCCGGGAGGATCCGGCGTTCCGCGAGGCGCTGTTTGCCGGCATCAAGCCAATGCTGGACGATCTGGTTCGCCGCAAGGATGTCCGGCTCGGTCTCGTCACCGGCAAGACCCGGCGCGGCGTCGATGCGGTGGTGTCGGCGCATGCGCTGGAGGGCATGTTTCAGGCCATCCGCACGGCCGACGACTGCCCATCCAAGCCGCATCCCGCGATGGTGCTGGAGTGCTGCGCCGAGCTCCGCATCGATCCGGCCGCGACGATCGTCGTCGGCGATGCCATCCACGACATCGGCATGGCGCTCGCCGCCGGCGCCGAGGCGATCGGCGTGCCCTGGGGCGCCGCCTCGCCGGAAATGCTGCTGGATGCTGGTGCCGCCCGCATTGCCGCCGACGTTCCCGATCTCGCCGCGCTCCTCGACGCCTGGATCGACGGACGCTGGTCGCCCGATCAGGCGGCCTTCGCCTGATCCCGTTCCCCTGACCGCCTGAGAAGACCCGATGTCCGATACCCCGAAGATCAGCCGCCCCGAGCTGCCGAAGCGCTTTTACACGGACGTCATCGTCTCTGCGGGCGAGCCGAGGTCACCGGGCGAGGGCGGGTTCACTGTCCTGCTCGACGGCCGGACGCTGCGCACGCCGTTGCGGCGGCCGCTGATCGTTCCGGCGCAGCGTCTTGCCGAAATCCTGGCGGTCGAATGGGCGGCGCAGGGCGAACGGATCGACCCCGCCACGATGCCGATGACCCGCCTCGCCAGCACGGTCATCGATGGTGTCGCCGACGACACAGCGGGCGTGCGCGCCGATCTCGCCGGCTATGTCGAGACCGACATGCTCTACTACCGCGCGGGCTATCCCGACCGGCTGGTCGAGCGCCAGCGCGCGCTGTGGGATCCGGTGGTCGCCTACGCCGAAAGCCGGCTCGGCGCGCGCTTCCTGCTGGCCGAGGGGGTGATGCATGTCGCCCAGCCGCCATCCTCCATAGCGGCTTTCCGTGCGTGGATCGATGCGGTCGAGCATCCGTTTGTGGTCGCCGCGCTGCACCAGATGACGACGCTGACCGGCTCGGCGCTGCTGCCCTACGCTTTTGCCGAGGGCCATCTGGACCTCGACGAGACCTGGGCCGCCGCGCATGTCGATGAGGACTGGAACATCGGCCTCTGGGGCACCGACGCCGAAGCCGAGGCCCGCCGCGCCAACCGCTTCGCCGACATGCGCACCGCCGCCGAGGTACTCGCAGCGCTGAAGGTCGGCCGAGCGGCCTAAGCCTTAAGTCCGCCGCGGTTCGAGCCCGGCGGAGCCCGACAGCGGCGGCGCGCCGTGCCCGGCGTTGAAGGCCGCGAGCAGGGGCCTCGACCAGGCGATAACCTGAAGTCCCACGACCGCGCTGACCACCGCCAGCATCGGCAGAGTGAGGAAGGTCACCAGGAACAGGTCGTCACCGTAATTGCCGAACACCCGGCGAAAGGCGATGCCGCTGAACTCGAACAGGATGGCATGGCTGCAGAAGATGAAGAACGTATAGGGTTCGAGCCAGGTGCAGAAGCCGGCGAAGGATGACCTGCGCACCCATTCCGTCAGACGCCAGAACGCCGCGGCCATCGTGATTCTCAACAGGATATCGAGGCTTGTGCGCAGGCTATCGTTCATCTCGCCGATCGGGACGCGGTCGATGCGCAGAGTGAGGTAGATGGCGGCCATTACGAGGAGGCCCCAGGAGAGCGGGCGGGCCATGCGGTCGATGGCCGCCTCGTCATTTCCGGCCACCCGCACCCACATGCCGATCGCGAAAAACAGCAACAGCGAGGGCCGCTGCAGGATCATCAGCGGATCGCCGAGCATGGTGAAGGCCAGGAGTGCGATCATCGTCGCCAGAGGCTTGCGCTGAAGGCCGAACAGCACCACCGGCGCCAGCAGAACGCAGACGAAGAGATCCCGCAGAAACCAAAGCGGCACCACCGCCGGCCACTCGGTCAGCGCCAGAAGCGCGTTGCCAAGGCCCAGCGGCGTTAGATCCGGCAGGTTGTCCCATTTGCCTGTGAGGATGCCGTAGACGACCAGCAGCGCCAACATCACGAGGTTCCATGCGACCAGCGGCACGACCAGCGTCTTGAACTTCGACGCATAGAGCTGCCGGGCGCCGAGCTTGCTGTAGGTCGACACGATGAGATAGCCGGACACCAGGCTCAGGAGTGACACCGAGCTGAGGCCGATGATCCGCGTCATCAGGAAGTAGAAGATATCGAACGCGCCCGCACTGCGGAGATAGACGTTGTCGGCGACGCCTTGCGGCACGTGCACGAAGGTCATGCAGACGATGCACATCGCACGTGCGATGCGGATCCGGTCGGAGAACGACGACCGAATTTTCGGCGTGGATTTCGGCAGGCCGGAAGCGGCAATCGCGCTCATGGGTGCGCCTTTCACATCTGACGCCCATGCAAGACCCGGTCGCGGCTCCTGCAGGGTTTGTTCCGGAGTGGGGGACAGGCGTGCCCCCGAACACCTCGCCTCGTCCGCTCTACGGACAAAGACCAAGATAATGACAAGGTCTAATTACTAATTGCTGCAGTGCGACATGGCCAGCCCAAAGTTGCGAATTGGCTCGTTTCGTTAACCTAAAGATCTTCGCGCCATTGATCCTCTGCGGTGCAAGTCTTTGAGATCGCGAGAGAATGCGCCGATCTTCTTGCGCCCGCATCAGCGTCGCTCTGGCGCAAAGGCGTGCCCATTTGAAGCGATCAGTAGGTCGAAAGTAGAGACCCAGCGAGGCTGCTGCCCCGTTCCGGGTCCTTAAGGCCCATGCTAGACCGACGGGGTCTAACTGCTGGGGCTCTGCCATGAAGGACGTCATTGTCGAACTCGAACGCCGCCGCGAGCGCGCTCGCCAGGGCGGTGGCGCGCAACGGATCGAGGCCCAGCACGCCAAGGGCAAGCTGACGGCGCGCGAGCGCCTCGCGGTCTTCCTCGACGAGAACTCCTTCGAGGAATTCGACATGTTTGTCGAGCACCGCTCCACCGATTTCGGCATGGAAGACAGCCGCATCGCCGGCGACGGCGTCGTCACCGGTTGGGGCACCGTCAACGGGCGCACCGTCTTCGTCTTCGCCAAGGATTTCACCGTCTTCGGCGGCTCGCTCTCAGAGGCGCATGCCGAGAAGGTGCAGAAAATCCAGGACATGGCGCTGCGCAACCGGGCGCCGATCATCGGCTTCTACGATGCCGGCGGCGCGCGCATCCAGGAAGGCGTCGCCGCGCTCGGTGGCTATGCCGAGATTTTCCAGCGCAACGTGCTGGCCTCCGGCGTCATTCCGCAGATCTCGGTGATCATGGGCCCTTGCGCCGGCGGCGACGTCTACTCGCCAGCGATGACCGACTTCATCTTCATGGTCCGCGACACCAGCTACATGTTCGTCACCGGCCCCGACGTCGTGAAGACCGTCACCAACGAGACCGTGACTGCCGAGGAACTCGGCGGCGCCTCGGTGCACACGCGCAAATCCTCGATCGCCGACGGCGCCTATGACAACGATGTCGAGGCGCTGCTCGAGATGCGCCGCCTCGTCGACTTCCTGCCGGCTTCCAACACTGCGGCGGTACCCGAGCTTCAGTTCACCCAGTCGGCGACCGAGATCGACCTCTCACTGGACACGCTCATCCCGGACAGTGCCAACAAGCCCTACGACATGAAGGAGCTGGTCCGTAAAACGCTCGACGAGGGCGACTTCTTCGAGATCCAGGAGGCCTTCGCCGCCAACATCGTCACCGGTTTCGGCCGGATCGAAGGGCGCACCGTCGGCATCGTCGCCAACCAGCCGATGGTGCTGGCCGGCGTCCTCGATTCCGACGCCTCGCGCAAGGCTGCCCGCTTCGTGCGCTTTTGCGACTGCTTCTCGATCCCGCTGGTGACCTTCGTCGACGTGCCCGGCTTCCTGCCCGGCACGGCGCAGGAGCAAGGCGGGCTCATCAAGCACGGCGCAAAGCTCCTCTTCGCCTATGCCGAGGCGACGGTGCCGAAGGTCACCGTCATCACCCGCAAGGCCTTCGGCGGCGCCTATGACGTGATGGCCTCGAAGCACCTGCGCGGTGACGTCAACTATGCCTGGCCGACGGCGCAGATCGCGGTGATGGGCGCGCGCGGCGCGGTAGAGATCATCTACCGCCGCGACCTCGCCGACACCGACAAGATCGCCGCCCTTACCAAGGCCTATGAGGACCGCTTCCTCTCGCCCTTCGTCGCTGCCGAGCGCGGCTATGTCGACGAGGTTATCCTGCCGCACTCCACCCGCAGAAGGGTCTCGCGCGCGCTCGCCATGCTGCGCAACAAGGATTTGAAGAACCCCTGGAAGAAGCACGACAACATCCCGCTGTGAGGGGATAGTGGGGCGTTACCTGCGATCGCGCCTGAACGGCCCGACTGGCGGCATCGGCGTTTGGACGGCCCGGCCGTCCACGACCTCGATCACCGTTCGGCTGCCGTCCCATGCCATCAGGACATGCTGACCTGGCCGGGCCCGCAGAATTGTGTCGGCTATGTCGTCGGCCCGTCCGAGGATGTCGGGCTGCCTGTTATGGGGAAGCGCGACGATTGCCAGGCCTCTGCCGGAAAGGTTCTGCTGGCTCGCGATGTTCTTGTCGTTGGTCAGAAGAACTGAAAAGCCGAGCCTCTCAAGCAGGGCAATCAACTGCCCGTTCCGAATGCCGAACCACTCACGCGGGAAGCGGCTCGCATCGATGCCGAGGTCTGTGAGCGCCGGGACGAGACGGCGCGGCACGCCTTCGTCGAGCATTACCTTCATGCCGCGGCAGCGGGCCGGATGAGGGCGGACGACGTCAGCTCCAGCACCCGGATCACATCGCTGCGGCAGAGCGACTCGTAGTCTTCCAGGATCTCATCGACGGTCATCCCGTCCGCGAGGTTTTCGAAAAGCACTTCGACCGGCACCCTCGTGCCGCGAAAGACAAGCGCACCGCCCATGATCTCGGGATCAGCGGTAAGGAGATCGTTCAGGCTCGGCTGCTGATCCATGGCAGTTCTCCGGGAATGTTGAACCTTCCCTTGAACCTACGCCCTCAGGGCAGCCGTTTCAAATCAAGCTGCGCGATGCTTAGATTCCTGCGAACCAGTCGTAGCCGTTGTCCTCCCAGTAGCCGCCGCGGCCGGAGCCGAAGCCGGCGAAGCTGTCGACGAGTTCGATGCCGGCGATGTATTTCGACATCTTGTAGCCGAGTTGGCGCTCGACCCGCACGCGCAGCGGCGCGCCGTTGGCGACCGGCAGCGTTTGACCGTTGAGGCCGTAGGCGAGGATCGTCTGGGCATGGTGGGCGTCGACGAGATCAATCGAGCCGTAGAACTGCACCGGCCCGGTGAAGCTGACGCCATAGCTGTCGAAGCAGTGGAAGACGACGAAGCGCGCCTCGGGCTTCACGCCGGCCGCGTCAAGGATGGGGCCAAGCGGCGTGCCCGTCCATTTGGCGATGCAGCTCCAGCCCTCGACGCAGTCGTGCCGGGTGATCTGGGTTCGCGCCGGCATCGCCCGGATCTCGTCCAGCGAGAGGCTCAGCGGTTTCTCCACCAGCCCGGTAACGGACAGGCGGTAGTCCTTGAAATTGTTGGAAACGTGCGTGAGGTAGGCCTCGTCCTGCGGATCGGTCGAACCGTTCGGACGCTGCGGCTGGCGGATCTCGCTCTCGGAGAATTCGGTGGCGAGGTTGTCGCTCCCGAGGAGCAGGCGCTGCGCCCGGTAGGTCAGCGAATTGGCGTATTCGAGCACGCTGCGCACATCGCTGCGGCCGGCAATATCGAAGCAGCCGCTGAGCGGCGCAGCGGCGGCGACCACGGCCGAGCCGGTGAGGAAGCGGCGGCGGGAAAGCTGCAGGGCGGCCATTACTTTGCCTCCGGATCGGTGCGGTACCAGCCGGTGACGATCGAGCGCAGCTCGTTCAGGGGACCGGCGGCGATCACCATGAGAATGTGGACGACGAAGAACAGGACGAGCGCCAGCATCACCAGGAAGTGGATCGTGCGGGCCGTCTGGCGGCCGCCGAAGACGTCGACCAGCCAAGGCGCGAAGGCGTTCATTCCCGGCGACATCGTGAGCCCGGTCAGGATCATCAACGGCAGTGCCACCAGCAGCACGCCGGCATAGGACAGTTTCTGCAGGACGTTGTATCTCCGGCCGTGGTGGAAGCGCAGCCGTGCGTGGTCGGCGACGTCCTGCGGCAGCTGCCGCAGATCGGTCGGCGTCGGCACCACGTCGCGGCGGAAGTGTCCGTTGATGATACTCGCCACCAGCCAGACCAGCAGCGTCGCGACCAGAATCCAGGCGAAGAAGAAATGCACCACGCGCCCGGTGCCGAGGTCGCGGTAGGAGGGGATGGTCATCCAGCCCGGAAAGGTCTTGCCCTCGAGATTGCCGTCGACCCAGATAGCGCCGAGCCAGCCGGTGGTGTCGAAGCGGTAGCCGAAGATTTCGGTGACGCCCCGCATGTTGGGCCCGTCGAAGCCGGCGCCGATGGTCAGAAAGGAATTGTCGAAGCCGAAGCCTGACTGGATGCCGAGATAGAGGTCCGGCCGCGCCATGAAGATCTGCAGGCCGGAGAGCAGCAGGAAGAACAGGCAGATCGCCCACAGCCAGTGCGTCACCCGCGTGCTGAGGAATTGCTTGTAGACCAGGGGTCCCTTGGGTCTTGCGGCCATGCTCGAAGGTCTCCGGCAGACCTTTTGCTGCCCTTCTTGTCATGATCGCAACCGGCGATCAGCGTCAAGCAGGGCGCCGTCACAAGCCGATGAGCCCGTTTACGATTTCGTGTGCGGCCAGCGCTGACGCGGTCCTAGGCGCCTGTCCCCAATCGCGTTTCAGCCATTTTAATCAGGTGCTTCGAGCGGCATTCCTCAGAGACCGGTCGAGGCTCTGGCGAAAGCGCGAGCGGTCGGCGGGGGTGAACACGGCATTGTAGCCCTTGCTCTCGCCGGTCTCGCGCAAATGCTGGCTGAAGGCCCGCATCGACAGCGCCGTGCCGATGCTCTCTGGCGTGAAATCGCGGCCATTGGAGTTCAGCACCAGCGCGCCTTTCTCCAGTGCGCGGGCGGCCAGTGGAATATCGGCGGTGACGACGACGTCGCCGCGCACCGCCTGCTCGACGATCCAGTCGTCGGCGACATCCGCCCCAGCGGTGACGGTCACAATGCGGGCAGAGGGATAGCGCGACGGCCGCATGCCGCCGTTCGACACCAGCACGCATTCCGCGCCATGCCGCTCGGCGATCTCCAGCGCCTCGTCCTTCACCGGGCAGGCATCGGCGTCGATGTAGAGAATGGTCACGTCGGCGGGTTCCTTGTGGGCTGGTTCTGACATAGCGGCCCCTTAAGCGTTCTGCCATGGTCGGGCATGGCCGTTTCCCCCGCGATTCCCGACAGCACGCCGTCCGAGATCAAGCTCGGCATCCTTCTGGTGACGCTCGCCGCCTTGCTGCTGCCGGTGCTCGACGCGTCGGCGAAATATCTCGGCGAGAACCACGGGCTGCCCGCCGTCGAGATGCCTTCGTGCGGTTCGCCCTGCAGGCGCTGCTCTCGCTGCCGCTGCTGCTCTGGCAGGAGGGCATCGGCGGGCTGCGGCCGAGCGATCTCGCCTTGAACCTCTTGCGCGGCGTGCTGCTGGCCTTCGGCAGCTACCTGTTCTTCAAGGCGCTGACCGCGATGCCGATCGCCGATGCCATCGCGATCTTCTTCGTCGAGCCGATGG
Source organism: Mesocryomonas lacus (assembly GCF_055730105.2). NCBI lineage: Bacteria > Pseudomonadati > Pseudomonadota > Alphaproteobacteria > Hyphomicrobiales > Aurantimonadaceae > Mesocryomonas > Mesocryomonas lacus. The sequence continues at coordinate 588,610 of NZ_JBUZWF020000004.1, read as the reverse complement.
TCATCACGCTCCTTTCGGCGCTGATGCTGAAGGAGACGATCGGCTGGCGCCGCTCGCTTGCCGTCCTCACCGGCTTCATCGGCGCCGTCATCGTCATCCGCCCGAATTTCGCGGTGCTCGGTCCCATCGCCACCTTGCCGGCGCTCAGCGCCGTCTGCGTCGCGGTCTACCTGGTGCTCGGGCGAAAGCTGTCGCGCGGCAGCTCGCCGCTCTCCATGCATTTCTACGCCGGCATCGGCGGCACGCTCTTCCTCGGCGCCGTTCTCGCCACCGGCGCCTGGCTCGCGGTGCCGGAACTCACGATGGTGATGCCGGTCGGCTGGCTCAGCTGGAGCCTCCTCTTCCTGATCGGGCTCGTCGGCATGATCGGCCATCTGATGTTCGGCTACGCCTACCGCATGGCGCCGGGCTCGGTGCTGGCGCCTTTCGGCTATTTCGAGATCGTCACCGCCACGCTTTTCGGCCTCGTCCTGTTCGGCGATTTCCCGGATGCGATGAAGTGGCTGGGCATCGCGATCATCATCGCCTCCGGCATCTACATCGTCTGGCGCGAAAGCATTGTCCGTCGGCGGGACCTCGATGAAGCCGGTCGTGCAACGCCGCTGTTCCCATCGACGCTGCCATAGAGCTGTTTTCTATCAGCGGCCTCGAGAAGTCTACTGATGTAAGATAAGAGGCGCCCTGACGACTTTCGGCGTCGGCAAGCAACGCTTTTTCGGTACAGTCTCAGCCCCGAGCAGCGTCGCGCAACTTTGGTCCGACTTGCCGAGCGCCGAACGACCGGCCAGAACTTGTCCGGTCGTGCCGCGCCGGAGAAAGTCCATGTTCCAGAAAATCCTGATCGCCAACCGCGGCGAAATCGCCTGCCGCGTGATCAAGACCGCGCGGCGGATGGGGATTGCCACCGTCGCCGTCTATTCGGACGCCGACGCGGACGCGCTGCATGTCGAGATGGCGGACGAGGCGGTCCACATCGGTGCGTCGCCGGCCACTGAGAGCTACCTCGTCGGCGCGCGCATCCTCGATGCCTGCCGGCAGGCCGGCGCCGAGGCGGTCCATCCCGGCTACGGCTTCCTCTCCGAAAACGCCGAGTTCTGCGAACGCCTGGAAGCGGAAGGCATCGTCTTCATCGGCCCGAAGCCCAAGGCGATCCGGGCCATGGGCGATAAGATCCAGTCGAAGCTTTTCGCCAAGGCCGCCGGCGTCAGCGTCGTGCCCGGCCATCTCGGCGTCATCGCCGATGCCGACGAAGCTGTGCGGATCGCCGATGGTATCGGCTACCCCGTGATGCTGAAGGCCTCCGCCGGCGGTGGCGGCAAGGGCATGCGCATTGCCTGGAACGAGGCCGAGTGCCGCGACGGATTCAAGCGGGCCCGGTCGGAAGCTGCGTCCTCCTTCGGCGACGACCGGCTCTTCGTCGAGAAGTTCGTCGTCGACCCCCGTCACATTGAGATTCAGGTGCTCGGCGACGCCCATGGCAACGTCATCCACCTCGGCGAGCGCGAATGCTCGATCCAGCGCCGGAACCAGAAGGTCGTGGAGGAGGCGCCCTCGGTGTTCCTCGACGCCGAGACGCGCGCCGCCATGGGGGCGCAAGCCGTCGCGCTCGCCAAGGCGGTCGACTACCAGAGCGCTGGCACCGTCGAGTTCATCGTCGATGCCAATCGGAACTTCTATTTCCTCGAGATGAACACGCGGCTGCAGGTCGAGCATCCCGTCACCGAGCTCGTCACCGGCATCGACCTCGTCGAGGAGATGCTGCGGGTTGCCGCCGGCGAGACGCTGCGCCTGACCCAAGACGACGTCCGCCTCGATGGCTGGGCCGTCGAGAGCCGGATCTATGCCGAGGACCCGTTCCGCAGCTTCCTGCCCTCGATCGGCCGGCTGACCCGCTACCGCCCTCCAGCCGAGGGGGCGCTCGGCGAGGCGACGGTGCGCAACGATACCGGCGTCACCGAGGGCGCCGAGATCTCCATGTTCTACGATCCGATGATCGCCAAGCTTTGCACCCATGCCGAAACTCGCGAAGGCGCGATCGGGGCGATGATCGCTGCCCTCGAGCGATTCGAGATCGGCGGCATCGCGCACAACATCCCGTTTCTCTCGGCGCTGATGCGCCATCCCCGCTGGCAGGAAGGGCGGCTGTCGACCGCCTTCATCGCCGAGGAATATCCGGAAGGTTTCTCCCGTCCGCCGCTCGGTGATGCCGCCCGCCGCCGCGCGGCTGCCTTGGCCGTCGCCATCGAGATCACCGAGCAGCAGCGTCTGGCCCGCCACGCTGACCGGTTGCGGCCGGCCGGGGCCGGGGCTTCGGCCTTCGAGGTGAAGATCGACGGCACCTACGTCGCCGTGCAGCTGGCGGGCCCTTCGGATGGCGCGGCGATGGCGCTGACGGTCGATGGAGTCGCCATGCTCCTTGCCGGCCGGCCAGTTCACGGCCAGCACCATGTCGCGCTCGAACTAGACGGCGTTCCGGTCTACGCGCAGGTCCGAACCTCGCCGAAGGGTGTTTCCATCCTCATCGACGGCTTCTGGATTGTCACCCGCACTCTGTCGCCCACTGTTGCCGCTCTCGACCGGCTGATGCTGGTCAAGCTGCCGCCGGATACGTCGAAACTCCTGCTCTGCCCGATGCCGGGGCTCGTCGTCTCGATTCTCGTGGCGGAAGGGCAGGCGGTGAAGGCAGGCGAGACGCTCGCCGTCGTCGAGGCGATGAAGATGGAGAACGTGCTGCGCGCCGAGCGCGATCTCGTCGTTGGCCCGGTCCGCGCCACCGCCGGCGATACGCTGGCGGTCGACGCGGTGATCATGGAATTCGCCTGATTCTCAAACGTCGACAGCAAGGGCCGCGTCGACCGTCGGCCCGAACACGTCCTCGAAGCTCTTGCGCAGGACCCGGTCGACATCCGGCATCGACACCGGCAGGCCGAGGTCGACAAGGCTGGTGACGCCGTGGACGCGGACGCCGCAAGGCACGATGCCGCCGAAATGGTCGAGGTCGGGATCGACGTTGAGGCTGATGCCGTGGAACGTCACCCATTTGCGCAGGCGGATGCCGATTGCCGCGATCTTGTCCTCGGCCATCCCGCCATCCGGCATCAGCGGTCGGTCCGGCCGCCGCACCCAGACGCCGACCCTGTCTTCGCGCCGCTCGCCGCGCACCTGGAAGCCATCGAGCGTTCCGATGATCCAGTTCTCCAGCGCCGAGACGAAGGCGCGCACGTCCTGCCGCCGGCGCTTCAGGTCGAGCATGACATAGGCCACCCGCTGTCCGGGGCCGTGATAGGTGTATTCGCCGCCGCGGCCGCTCGCATGCACCGGGAAGCGCTGGGGATCGACGAGGTCGCCGGCGTCGGCGCTGGTGCCAGCGGTGTAGAGCGGCGGGTGCTCGACCAGCAGCACCGTTTCCGGCGCCGCGCCTGAAGCTATTCCCGCCACACGGGCCTCCATGAAGGCCACGGCGTCGTCATAGCCGGTCAGGCCGTCGAAGATCAGCCATGCCACCGGCGGCGCGCCGGCAATCGAATGAAACTGCCGGGCTTCGACATCGAGGCGCGGCGAGGCGGGCAGGGGAAGAGCGTCCATGCCTCTATCTAGCGATCGTGGCGGCTGGGGAAAAGCAGGCCGTCGCGACGAATATCCAAGAAGCTGCGTAATTCGGCTTGTGCCCGTGCCGGGGGTTTGTTACATGCCCGCAGCCGGTCGGAAACGAGCGGTGAACACGGTGTGCGGCCGTGGCGGAATTGGTAGACGCGCAGCGTTGAGGTCGCTGTGGGGCAACCCGTGGAAGTTCGAGTCTTCTCGGCCGCACCAGTTTTCTCTGACGGGAAAACTCGAAGTGTTCGGTACATTCCGGTCTACCAACCGGAATGCCAGTGCAACAGAAAAGCCGGGTGTCTCACGACCCCGGCTTTCTGCATTTCGGGCCGGCGTGCATGAGGGTGCGTCGCCCTGTTCGGAGCGGCCAAGCGGCTGCCGGCGAAAGGACGATAGTTTGGCCTCGCATTTCCAGCATCCCCTGCGGGCGAAAGCCCTGATTTTCGACATGGACGGCACGCTGCTCCTGTCGGCCGCCGTGTTCGAGCGGATCTGGCGACAGTGGGGCGAGGAGAACGGCATGGACGGCGAGGCGATCATTGCCGTCGCGCACGGCCGCCGGATGATCGACACCGTGCGCGAGGTCTGCCCGCCCGGGCTCGATCCCGACGCTGTCGCTGCCGAACTGAGCCGTCAGGAGCGCGAGGATGTCGAGGGAATCGTCGCCATTGCCGGCGTGGAGCCCTTCCTTGCTTCGATTCCCGCCGACCGCTGGGCCATCGTCACCTCGGCCGACCTCGACCTCTGCCGCATCCGCCTCAAGGCCGCCGGCATCACGCCGCCGGATGTTCTCATCACCGCCGAGGACGTCACGAAGGGCAAGCCGGACCCGCAGGGCTATCTCGAGGCTGCCCGCCGGCTCGGCGTCGCGCCGGCCGACGCGATCGTCTTCGAGGACGCCCCGGCCGGCATCGCCGCCGGCAAGGCCGCCGGTTCCCCGGTTCTCGTCATCGCCTCCATGCTGAAGCCGGAGACCCTCGGCGGGGAGAACTGGAGCCTCGACTATACCGGCCTCTCCGTCTCCGTCGGCGCGGACGGCGATCTCACCATCGAGGCCGGCACCGCGCCGGCCGCCTAGCGCCGGAAAGCGCTGGAAGCACTGTGCACTGCCGGCCTTCCAGACTGCCGCTGCTGTTCTGAACGCTTCTCGCCGGGAAGCGGAAAAGCGGTTTCCTATTTCGGTTGCCATGTTCTAAGCCCATGCTGATTTGCAAGCGGCGTCAGGAGGGCGGCCATGGCTGAGCTGAAGCCCGAGAGCGACGCGCTGGACGCCCGCATCCCAGGCGTCGCGGTCCCCGAGACTGGCGAGGCGCGTCGCGAGATCTACGACGCCGACGGCGACTTCGATTCGGGCTTTCTGCACAGCGTCACCGAGGCGCTGTCGCGCGATGACGCCGAACACCTGAAGCAGGACGTCGGCTCGCTGCACGAGTCCGAGCTCGGCGACCTCCTGGAGCATCTGAGCCAGGACGATCGCCAGTCCCTCGTCCGCCTGATGGGCGACGAGTTCGACTACACCGCGCTCACCGAGGTCGACGAGGCGATTCGCCTGCAGATCGTCGGCGCGATGCCGAACGCGCAGATCGCCGAGGCGGTGCGTGAGCTCGATTCGGACGACGCGGTCTACATCCTCGAGGACATGGACGAGGACGACCGCAAGGAGATCCTCGACCAGCTACCGTTCCGCGAGCGTGTCCGGTTGCGTCGGGCGCTGGAATATCCGGACGAATCGGCCGGCCGGCGCATGCAGACCGAGTTCGTCGCGGTGCCGCCGTTCTGGACGGTCGGCCAGACCATCGACTACCTCCGCGAAGAGGACGGCCTGCCCGACAATTTCTCGCAGATCTTCGTCGTCGACCCCTCGTTCAAGCTGCAGGGGGCCGTCGATCTCGACCGGATCCTGCGCGCCCGCCGGCCGGAGACGATCGACGAGATCATGCACGAGACGCGCCATGCGATCCCGGCGGGCATGGACCAGGAAGAAGCCGCGCAGATCTTCGAGCAGTACGATCTTCTGTCCGCCGCGGTGGTCGACGAGAACGAGCGCCTCGTCGGCATCCTGACCATCGACGACGTCGTCGACGTCATCCAGGCCGAGGCGGAGGAAGATCTTCTGCGGCTCGGCGGCGTCGGCGACGAAGAGCTGTCGGACACCGTGCTGACGACCGTGCGTTCGCGCTTTCTCTGGCTCTTCATCAACCTCGGCACCGCGATTCTCGCCTCGCTGGTCATCGGCCTCTTCGACGCGACCATCGAGCAGATGGTGGCGCTGGCCGTGCTGATGCCGATCGTCGCCTCGATGGGCGGCAATGCGGGCACGCAGACCATGACGGTGGCGGTGCGCGCGCTCGCGACGCGCGACATCGACATCTACAATGCCGGACGCGTGGTGCGCAGGGAGCTCCTGGTCGGCCTCATCAACGGCGTCGTCTTTGCGGTGATCATCGGCGTCGTCGCCGGCCTCTGGTTCGAGAATGCCGGGCTCGGGCAGGTCATTGGCCTTGCCCTGATCATCAACATGATCGCCGCCGCGCTCGCCGGCATCCTCATTCCGCTGGTGCTGGACCGGGTCGGCGCCGACCCGGCCATCGCCTCAGGGACCTTCGTGACGACGGTCACCGACGTCGTCGGCTTCTTCGCCTTCCTGGGCCTTGCCGCCTGGTGGTTTGGCATCGGCGGCAGCTGACGCTGCCGCCGCCGGCTTACGCTGTGGCGCGGCGGTCCTCGGTCCAGGGTCCGACGGCGCGGATCTCATCCTCGTGCCCTTCCTCGCGAAAGGTTTCCGCTTCGGCCGCCGCCGTCCAGTCGCGCATGGCCGGCAGGTCGAGGAGCGTCGGCGCGTAACCGGCGGCGGCGCCGGTGATGACGAGGCCGAAGGTCTTGATGCGGAAGGCGACCGGCGCGAAGAAGGCGTCGACCGCGGTGAAGCTGTTCCCCGCAAGATACGGTCCACCGAAACGCGACAGTCCCTCGTTCCAGAGCGCCGACAGCCGGGCGAGATCGGCGGTGACCGCGGCGGAGGGTGAGGGCAGGCTGACCGTCAGCCCGACATTCATCGGACAGGCATTCCGCAGCGCCGAAAAACCCGAATGCATCTCGGCCGCTGCCGAGCGGGCGAACGCGCGGGCCTCCCGGTCCGCCGGCCAGACGGCGGCATGGCTCTCTGCGAGGTATTCACAGATCGCCAGCGAATCCCAGACCATCAGGCCGCCATCGTCGAGACACGGAACCTTGCCGGTCGGAGAGAAGTCGCGCGGCGGGGCGTCCGGGCCATAGGCGAAGGGCCGCATCCGCTCCTCGAACGGAATGCCCAGCGTCTTCATCAGCACCCAGGGCCGCAGCGACCAGGACGAGTAGTTCTTGTTGGCGATGTAAAGCGCGAGCATTGGCGTCTTCTCCGTGGGGTCCCGTGGGCATCCTTCGGTCGGGTGGCTCCATCCCTGCAACGGGAGATGATCCGGAGTCTAGAACACGTTGTTTGGGCTACTGCCTTTCGGGCGCAAACCGGGGGGGCGGCGACCTTCTGCGCGAGGGGGTGGGGCGGCGTAGTTCGGCGATGTCTGTGAAAGCGTAAGCTTAGCCTCACCGCCATGGAAGCGATTAGCGTATCTCCTCAGAGGAAACAGTATTTCTTCCCAGTTGAACTCTTTCCCTTGATTTGCCATACCTTGGGGATCGAACCTGGGGAAAGGCTTGGTCATGTGCGGCATCGTCGGACTGTTCCTGAAGGACAAGGCGCTGGAGCCGCAGCTTGGTGGTCTTCTCTCAGCCATGCTGGTCACGATGACCGACCGCGGCCCGGATTCGGCCGGCATCGCCATCTACGGCGCTCCCGTGGACGGCATGGCAAAGATCACCGTGCAGTCAGCCCGGCCGGACGCCGACTTTCCGGCGGTGGAGGCTCGCCTTGCCGAGCTGACCGGCGGGACGGCAAGCCTGACCCGCAAGAGCTCGCACGCCGTCGTGACGCTCGATCACCTGCATTTCGGTCCGGTGCGGGAGGCGCTGAGGCAATTTTCGCCGACGCTCCGCGTCATGGGCACCGGCGACAGCGTCGAGATCTACAAGGAGGTCGGCCTGCCACGGGATGTCGTCGCGCGCTTCGGCGTTGCGGGCATGGCGGGAACCCACGGCATCGGCCACACCCGCATGGCCACCGAATCCGCCGTCACCACCATGGGCGCGCATCCGTTCTCGACCGGTGCCGACCAGTGCCTCGTCCACAACGGCTCGCTGTCGAACCACAACAATCTCCGCCGCACGCTAGCGCAGGAGGGCATGACCTTCGAGACCCAGAACGACAGCGAGGTCGCCGCCGCCTACCTCACCGCCGAGATGGGAAGGGGCAAGGACCTCGGCGAGGCGCTGACCTCGGCGCTCGACGATCTCGACGGCTTCTTCACCTTCGTCGTCGGCACGAAATCCGGTTTTGGCGTTCTGCGCGACCCCATTGCCTGCAAGCCGGCGGTGATGGCCGAAACCGAGCGCTACGTCGCTTTCGGCTCCGAGTACCGGGCACTGGTCGACCTGCCGGGCATCGAGACCGCCCGCGTCTGGGAGCCCGAGCCGGCCACGGTCTACTTCTGGGATCACCGCACGGCCGCCTGAGCCTCTTTCTGCCCCGCGCGTTTCAAGGATCTGCCATGCCCGTCTTCGACCTCGCGGCCACGCCGCTGCGCGACCTGAACCAGGCGCTCCATGACCTCGCGCCTGGCGCCAACGATACTGCGTTTGAGGTGATCAACCCGCGCGGCAGCCATTCGGTGGCAGTCGGCATCGATGCGCCGGTGACGGTCACCGTCGAAGGCTCCGTCGGCTACTACTGCGCCGGCATGAACGATGGCGGCGCCGTCACGGTGCGCGGCTCGGCCGGGCCGGGAGTCGCCGAGAACATGATGTCGGGCACCGTTGTCATCGAGGGCGATGCCTCGCAATATGCCGGCGCCACCGGCCGCGGCGGCCTTCTCGTCATCCGCGGCAACGCCGCCTCGCGCTGCGGCATCTCGATGAAGGGCATCGACATCGTCGTCGAAGGCTCGATCGGCCACATGTCGGCCTTCATGGCGCAGTCGGGCAACCTCGTCGTCCTGGGCGATGCCGGCGAGGCGCTCGGCGACAGCCTCTACGAGGCCAGGCTGTTCGTCCGCGGCAGCGTCAAGAGCCTCGGCGCCGACTGCATCGAGAAGGAGATGCGGCCAGAGCACCTCGCCGTCCTCGAGGGTCTTCTCGCCAAGGCTGGCGTCGAGGGCGCCAGCGCCGGCGAGTTCAGGCGCTACGGCTCGGCCCGCAGGCTCTACACCTTCAACATCGACAATGCCGACGCGTACTGAGCTGAGGGAACCGTCATGAGCTATCAGAACCCGCCGACGCCGCCGCGCAAGTCCGCCACCTTCGACGACCACACGCTGGCCGAGATCCGCCGGGCAGCGGCGACCGGCATCTACGACATCCGCGGCGGCGGCTCGAAGCGCAAGCTGCCGCATTTCGACGACCTCCTGTTCCTCGGCGCGTCGATGTCGCGCTATCCGCTCGAGGGCTATCGCGAGCGCTGCGATACCTCGGTCGTGCTCGGCACGCGCTTTGCCAAGAAGCCGATCCACCTGAAGACGCCGATCACCATCGCCGGCATGAGCTTTGGCGCTCTGTCCGGCAATGCCAAGGAGGCGCTCGGCCGCGGTGCGACGCTCGCCGGCACCTCGACCACCACCGGCGACGGCGGGATGACCGACGAGGAGCGCGGCCATTCCGAGGTGCTGGTCTACCAGTACCTGCCGTCCCGCTACGGCATGAACCCGCGGGATCTGCGCCGCGCCGATGCGATCGAGATCGTCGTCGGGCAAGGCGCCAAGCCCGGTGGCGGCGGCATGCTGCTCGGGCAGAAGATCTCGCCGCGCGTCGCCCGCATGCGCAACCTGCCGGAGGGGATCGACCAGCGCTCGGCCTGCCGCCATCCCGACTGGACCGGGCCGGACGACCTCGAGATCAAGATCCTCGAGCTGCGCGAGATCACCGACTGGCAGAAGCCGATCTACATCAAGGTCGGCGGTGCCCGGCCTTACTATGACACCGCGCTGGCGGTGAAGGCGGGGGCGGACGTCGTCGTGCTCGACGGCATGCAAGGCGGCACGGCGGCGACGCAGGACGTGTTCATCGAGAATGTCGGCCAGCCGATTCTCGCGTGCATCCGGCCGGCGGTGCAGGCGCTGCAGGACCTCGGCATGCACCGCAAAGTGCAGCTGATCGTCTCCGGCGGCATCCGCAACGGGGCCGATGTCGCCAAGGCGCTGGCGCTGGGCGCGGACGCCGTCGCCATCGGCACCGCCGCGCTCGTCGCCATCGGCGACAATGATCCGAAATGGGAGGCGGAGTACAACGCGCTCGGCACCACCGCCGGCGCCTATGACGACTGGCACGAGGGCAAGGATCCCGCCGGCATCACCACGCAGGATCCGGCGCTCGCGCAGCGGCTCGATCCGGTCGCGGCCGGCCGGCGCCTCGCCAACTATTTGAAGGTGATGACGCTGGAGGCGCAGACCATCGCCCGGGCCTGCGGCAAGAACCACCTGCACAATCTCGAGCCCGAAGACCTTTGCGCCTTGACGCTGGAGGCCTCGGCGATGGCGCAGGTGCCGCTCGCCGGCACCAGCTGGATCCCCGGCAAGGGGAATTTCTAGAGCTTCGAACCGGCGGCCGGCCGCTTCGGGGGGAGCGACCGGACCACCGTCCCTCCGCCCACCGCAGCCGATCCAGGGGACCGCCATGACCACCGATCTCTCCGCCTACGCCGCCGAGCGCGGCATCAAGTACTTCATGATCAGCTATACCGACCTCTTCGGCGGACAGCGCGCCAAGCTGGTGCCGGCGCAGGCGATCGCCGAGATGCAGGCGAACGGGGCGGGGTTCGCGGGCTTTGCCACCTGGCTCGACCTCACCCCCGCCCATCCCGATCTCTTCGCGGTGCCCGACGCGTCCTCGGTGATCCAGCTCCCCTGGAAGAAGGACGTCGCCTGGGTCGCCGCCGACTGCGTGATGGAGGACGCCCCGGTCGAGCAGGCGCCGCGTGTCGTCCTCAAACGGCTGGTGGGCGAGGCGGCGGCCATGGGCTTGCGGGTGAAGACCGGCGTCGAGGCGGAGTTCTTCCTGATCACGCCGAAGGGCGACCGGATCTCCGACGAATACGATACGGCCGGCAAGCCTTGCTACGACCAGCAGGCGGTCATGCGCCGCTACGACGTCATCGCCGAGATCTGCGACGCCATGCTGGAACTCGGCTGGGAGCCCTACCAGAACGACCATGAGGACGCGAACGGCCAGTTCGAGATGAACTGGGCCTATGACGACGCGCTCGCCACCGCCGACAAGCACTCCTTCTTCAAGTTCATGGTGAAGTCGATCGCCGAGAAGCATGGCCTGCGCGCCACCTTCATGCCGAAACCCTTCGAGGGGCTGACCGGCAATGGTTGCCACTGCCATGTCTCGGTCTGGAATAGCGACGGCACGGTCAACGCCTTCGCCGACAAGGCGATGCCTTTCGGCCTGTCGGCGAAGGGGCGGGAGTTTCTCGGCGGCATCATGCAGCACGCCTCGGCGCTCGCCGCGGTCACCAATCCAACCGTCAATTCCTACAAGCGCATCAACGCCCCGCGCACCATCTCCGGCGCCACCTGGGCGCCGAACTCGGTCACCTGGACCGGCAACAACCGCATCCACATGGTCCGTGTCCCTGGACCCGGCCGCTTCGAGCTGCGCCTGCCGGACGGGGCGGTGAACCCCTATCTCCTCCAGGCCATCATTCTCGCCGCCGGCCTTGACGGCATTCGCAATGCGGCTGATCCCGGCCCGCACCACGACATCGACATGTACCGCGACGGCCATACAGTCACCGGTGCGCCGAAACTGCCGCTGAACCTTCTCGACGCCTTGCGCGCCTTCGAGGCCGACGAAGGCCTGCAGCAGGCGATGGGACCCGCCTTCTCCACCGCCTATCTGAAACTGAAGCACGGCGAATGGACCAGCTTCTGCAGCCACTTCACCGCCTGGGAGCGCGACACCGCGCTCGACGTTTAATGCCGCCGCTTCAGCCTTGCGGGTGCTTGTGGATCGGGTCGACCCAGTAGACTTCCTCCGGCTTTTCCACCGGGTCGACATCACTGATGTTGACGACCACGGCCTCATTGTCGGAGCGCACGAGGACGCATTGCAGCGGCTGCGCGGGGTCGGCGTTGATTTCCTGGTGCGGCACGTAGGGCGGCACGAAGATGAAGTCGCCGGGCTCGGCTTCGGCAACGAATTCCAGCCGGTCGCCCCAGCGCAGTCGCGCTCTACCGCTGACGACGTAGATCACGCTTTCTAGCGCACCGTGATGGTGGACGCCGGTCTTGGCATCCGGCGCAATGCTCACCGTGCCCGCCCAGATCTTCTGCGCACCGACGCGGGCGGCGTTGATCGCCGCCTGGCGGAACATGCCGGGCGTCTGCGGGGTGTTGGCGTCCAGCGCATCGCCCTTGATCACGCGAATGCCATCGTGCTTCCAGCGCGGCTCGTGGTCCGAGTGCGGGTGATCGTCGCTCATCCAGGTCTCCTTCGTCACGCTGCGGCGGGAACGGCCGCCGCGATGGCAGGGATGCTCTCACGTTTCAGGGTCGTCGCGAACTGGCTTGCGCCTCTTGCTGCGCGCTGGAGAACCTCCTGCCGCTGCAGCGTTTCCGGACCGGCGCTCCACAGTGTACGGCGAGGTGGGTCCCCGGACGATCGGCTCACGAGCGTTTCAGCTTCGGCAGGAAGACCGTCGCGACACCGAGGATCGGCAGATAAGAGATCACCCGGTAGACGAAACCGATGCCGTTCGTATCGGCGATCGTGCCGAGCAGCGCGGCGCCGAGCCCGCCAGCGCCGAATGCGAAGCCGAAGAAGATGCCGGCGACGAGGCCGACCCGGCCCGGCAGCAGTTCCTGTGCGAAGACGACGATGGCCGGGAAGACCGAGGCGAGGATCAGGCCGATGGTGACGCTCAGGACGCCGGTGAAGAAGAGGTTCGCATAGGGCAGCATCAGCGCGAACGGGATGACGCCGAGGATCGAGAACCAGATCACGAAGCGCGCGCCATACCGGTCGCCGATCGGCCCGCCGGCAAAGGTGCCGACCGCCGCCGCGCCGAGAAACAGGAACAGCATCAGCTGCGCGTCGCGGACGCTGAGCCCGAAGCGATCGATCGTGTAGAAGGTGAAGTAGCTCGAGAAGCTCGCCATGTAGACGTTTTTGGTGGCGGTCAGGAGGATCAGGATGCCCAGCGCCAGAAGGACGTCGCCCCTCGGCAGCGGCAGAGCGCGGCTCGCGGCCGGCCGGCCAGCATTCGTGCGCCGGTGTGCGGCGTACCAGCGGCCCGTCCAGGTCAGGATGATCATCCCGGTGAGCGCGATGCCGGCGAACCAGGCGATGCTTTCCTGGCCGTAGGGCAGCACGATGAAGGCGGCGAGCAAGGGACCCACCGCCGTTCCCGCATTGCCGCCCAGCTGGAACAGCGATTGCGCAAAGCCGTGCCGGCCCCCGGAGGCCAGCCGGGCGACGCGCGACGCCTCGGGATGGAAGATCGAGGATCCCAAGCCGACGAGGCACGCGGCGCCGACCAGCGTGGCGAAACTGCCGGCATGCGCGAGTAGCACCAGCCCGACCAGCGTGCTGGCCATGCCGACGGGCAAGGCGTAGGGCATCGGCCAGCGATCGGCGACAACGCCGACAGCCGGCTGCAGCAGCGAGGCCGTCACCTGGAATGCCATGGTCAACAGGCCGATCTGCACGAAGTCGAGGCCGTAGTTTGCCTTCAGCAGCGGGTAGAGCGAGGCCAGCAGCGACTGCATCACGTCGTTCAGCAGGTGGCAGCCGCTGACCGCGAGGAGAATGGAAAGCGTGGCCGTGCCAGCCCGCGCTGGAGCAATTGCGATCGTCGACATGCCCTGCTTCCCTTCGCCCCCGCTGCGCCACGCGATGGCGGAGCGGTGCGGTCTGATGGCCTTGCGGCAGCAACCCGCGCTTGCAGGATAATCCGTTTACCGATTTACCGCGGCTTAGGCGAACGGATGCGCCGGTGCAACTGGCTGAGTGTCGCAGCGCTGCCATTGGCCGGCGTTGGACTCGCCGAGACTTTAGGCGAAGCGGCGGGGGAGGTCGGGGCTATCGGCGGGGCTCCACAGCGGGCACGGCGCCACCCTCGATGATCGGCCGCTTTCCTTCTTTACGGAGTGCGGCGGCTGAGCAGCGCCACGGCGATGCGGGATGCGTTCGAGACGTGCTGCGCGGCCGCCGCGGTCGCGTCGTTGCGGTTCCGGGCGCGGATGGCGGCGATGACCCGGTCCATCTGGGCGGGCCCCTCGACGTCGCGGTGCTCGGTCTTGATCGTCATCGAGCGGAGATGGTTGATCCGGGCGGTGAGGGAACTCACGATGTTCCAGGCAATGTCGCACTCGGCCTCCTCGAACAGGACGCGGTAGAACTCGCTGGTTTCGGCAAGGACCTGTCGCATGTCGCCGGCGGCGTAGGCCGCGCGGATCTGCCCGAGGATGACCTCCAGCTTGTCGGCTGCCGCAGCGCCGCGGCGTTCGGCGCAAATGCCGGCCGCCAGCCCTTCCAGGGCACCGCGGATGTCGTAGATCTGGCGTGCCTCCTCGAGCGAGGTTTCCGCGACGATCGGGCCGCGCTGCGCGACGTTCGACACGAGGCCTTCCGATTCGAGGTGCCGGAGCACCTCGCGGACGATCGTCCGGCTGACACCGAGCTGCTCGCAGAGGTCGCGCTCGACCAGGCGCTCCCCCGGCTTGAAGTATTGCTCCAGGATCGACTCGCGCATCTTCTCCAGCGTCAGTTCCCGCAGCGTCCGCTGGGGACGCTCGACGCGCATGCTCGCCATGCGTGAACTGGGTGTCGCGGACGCTGCTTCCGTCATGCTGCTGTCGTTCCCTCGGTCGAAATTCGTGTCGCAAGCCGACTGTATCAGCAGAAGACATGCGTGGCTTGCGGATCGAAGCCGAGCCAGACGGCGCGGGCTCGGGCGTGGTCTTGGGAGACGACGCACGAGTGCTTCTGTCCGTTACTGCACGTGCCAGGCGTACCATCGCGTGCCGATCTCATCGCGATGTTCAGCCCAGTAGGCCATGTCCGCGTTGACTTGGCTGGCGGTTTGCCGATCGGGCAAGGTCTTTGATCGCTGGATTCATAAGGGCCAGCGAGTCGAGAGAGGCGAGGAGCTGCTGCGACTGGGATGCCGCCAGCGCGGCGATAAGGGTCTTCTTAATGTCATCCTCCCAGTTGGTGCGTGTTGAGCTGTTCCGGCCCCGGCCTTGCGACGTTCGGCCGTCAGCGCATGACGAACGGATCCGGAATCGGATCGTCTGATGTCCGCAGCCAGACCGTCTTGGTGCGTGTGTAGTCGAGGGCGGCGGCAAGTCCCCCCTCGCGTCCATGGCCGGACATCTTCGTGCCCCCGAACGGCGCGATGGGCGAAACGGCGCGGTAGGTGTTGACCCAGACGACGCCAGCCCGGAGAGCCCGCACCATCCGGTGGGCTTTGGCGAGGTTGGTCGTGAAGACGCCGGACGCGAGGCCGAAGCGCGTGTCGTTGGCGATCTCGATCGCTTCGGTTTCGGTCGTAAAGGACACGGCGGAGAGGACGGGTCCGAAGAACTCCTCCGCCAACGCCGGCGAGCCGCCGCCGTCACAGTCGAGAAGGGTCGGCGGGTAGAAGTGGCCGGCGCCGTCCGGCACGCGTCCCCCCGTCAGGATACGCGCGCCGGCCGCGACCGCGCGGTCGACCAGCGCCTGGATGTGCTCGCGCTGGCGAAGCGTGCAGAGCGGACCGACCTCCGTCGACATCTCCAGCGGCGCGCCGATGGCGAAGCGCTCCGCCTTCTCGCGGAGCATCGCGAGGAAGCGGTCCTTGACGCTGCGCTCCACCACGAGGCGCGAGCCGGCGACGCAGCTCTGGCCGGTCGCCGCGAAAATCGCGGCAACCTGCGCATTGGCGGCGCTGGCGAGATCGGCATCCGCGAAGACCACGAACGGCGACTTGCCGCCCAGCTCCAGCGAGGTCGATGCAAGGTTCTCAGCCGTGCCGCGCACGACATGGCGTGCCGTCTCCGGACCCCCGGTGAAGGCCACATGGGCGACGAGGGGATGGCGCGTCAGCGCCAAGCCGCAGGACGGACCGAAACCGGTGATGACGTTGACGACGCCCGCGGGAAAGCCCGCCTCGTGGACGAGCCGCGCGAAATGCAGCAGCGGCGCGGGGCCATCCTCGGACGCCTTGACGACCAGCGTGCACCCGGCGGCGAGAGCCGGTCCGATCTTGACGGCGGCGAGGAAGAGCTGGCTGTTCCACGGCACGATCGCGGCGACGACGCCGATCGGTTCGCGGCGGGTCCAGACCTCCATGTCCAGCTTGTCGATCGGCAGCACTGCGCCCTCGATCTTGTCGGCAAGGCCGGCATAATAGCGATAGTAGTCGGCGACGTAGGCGATCTGCGCCGACGTCTCGCGGATGATCTTGCCGGTGTCCCGCGTTTCGAGTTCCGCGAGTTCCCCGGCGTGCGCCGCAACGAGATCGGCGAGGCGGTAGAGGAGGCGGCCGCGGGCGCTGGCCGTCAGTTTCGGCCAGTCGCCTTCGCGAAGGGCGCGGTCTGCCGCCCGCACCGCGCGGTCGACGTCGGCCTCGCGCGCCTCCGGCATGTCGGCCCAGGTCTCGCCGGTCGACGGGTCGAGGCTGGCGAAGCTCGCCTCGCCGTCGGTGAAGGCGCCGTCGATGTAGCTTTGGAACCGCCGCATCTGCTTCACTCCGCGAAGGCCGGCATCACGTCGGCGATAAAGCGCTCCAGCGAGGCCCGCTTGCGCTCGAAGGGCATGCCAGTGTCGATCCAGAACGAGTATTCGTCGTAGCCCATGGCCTCGTAGGCCTTGATGCGACCGATGACTGCCTCCGCGTCGCCGACGACGTTGTTGGCGCGCATGACCTCGGGCGAGACCATGGTGTTGGCCGCCAGGTCGTCGGCCGAAAGGCGCTGCATCAGGCCTTGGCTGACAGGGCGCTCGTTCTTGAACCAGGCGAAGAAGTAGTTGTAGTAGACCGACAGCTCGCGCGCGGCCTCCGCGACATCGGCGTCGTCGGAACCGACATAGGTGTGACGAAGCAGCATGATCTTCGGCCGCGCCTTCTCCGGATGCGCCGCGCAGGCCGACTCGAAGCGGTCCATCAGCGTGCGGACCTCGCCGTCATCCTGCCAGAGCGGGGTCACCTGGACGTTGCAGTCGTTGGCGACGGCGAACACGTGGCTGTTCGGATCGCGGGCGGCGACCCAGATCGGCGGTCCCGGCTGCTGCACGGGCTTCGGCGCCGAGGTCGTCGCGGGAAACTGGTAGAACTCGCCCTCATGGGCGTAGTCGCCCGCCCAGAGCGCCTTGGTCGCCGGAATGAGCGCGCGCATGCGCTGCCCGGCGCCCCAGGCGTCGAGGCCGGGATGCAGCCGCTCGTACTCGTAGGAATAGGCACCGCGGGCAATGCCGATATCGAGACGCCCCCCGGTGATGAGATCCGTCATCGCCGCTTCGCCGGCAAGCTTGATCGGGTGCCAGAAGGGCGCGATCACCGTTCCGGTGCCGAGGCGCACGTTCTTCGTCCGGTTGGCGAGAGCGGCGATCGTGACGAACGGGTTCGGCGCGATCGTGAAGTCCATGCCATGGTGCTCGCCGGTCCAGATGGCATGCATCCCGCCTTGGTCCGCGATTTCGCAGAGAGCCAGAAACTCCCGGTAGAGATCCTCCTGGCGCTGGTCCGCGCCGAGCCGCTCCATGTGGACGAAGAGGGAGAACTTCATGGCTCAAGCCCTTCCCGGAAGGGGATGGACCCTTCCCGTCGTTTCATTGCCGATATAGACGCCGAAACTGCCGAGCGTGCTTTCGGCGACGTAGCGGCGCAGGATGTCTGCCGTCTGGGAATTGGCGAGGCGGTCCATCGGCAGGGCGTCGATGGGAAAGAACGTGCCGTCGCTCGGCTCCCCGCGCGCGGCGCTGGCCCGGTAGACGATGTTCTGCTGGCCGCCGGCTCGATCCTCGAACACCGAGAAGAGGTAGCCTGCCGTCGCCGAGACGTTCGTCCGCGACCGAAGGTCGTCCTCGGGCGCCTCCGCCGGATCACGCTCGCCGATCACGGTTCCCGGCAGCGCGAAGCGGTCCGCGCCGGACGGGACCAGGAGGATTTCGCCGGCACGCTCGACCACCGCAGAGACCCGCGTCTCGCCATCCCCGGCCGCACGCAGCGCCTTGGCTTCGAGCGCCGGCGTGAAATAGCCGCCGCGAAAGTAGCCAAGGCCGTTGCGACCGGAGTTTTCGAACCCCGAGACCCGGCCGATCAGGATCGCATGATCGCCCGCGTCGACGATCTGCTCGGCTGTGCAGTCGAACCAGGCTGCGGCCCCCGGGAAGACCGGCGAGCCGGTTGGCCCGTCCTGCCACTCGACTGCCGCAAAACGGTCCTCCACAGGCTTGGCAAAGGTGTTGGAGACGTCCTTCTGATCCTCCGCCAGAACGTTCACCGCAAACGCCCGAGCGGCCGTCATGTTGGCGAAGTTACGGGAGGTCTTGGCGAGGCAGATGAGCAGCAGCGGCGGATCCAGCGACACCGACGCGAAGGAATTCGCCGTGAAGCCGATCGGCGTTCCGTCGCCCGTGCGGCTGGTGACGACGGTGACGCCCGTGGCAAAGGCGCCGAAGGCATCTCGGAGGGCGCGGGGATCGAAGGTGGTCATGCTCGTTTCTCCCAGTTCAGGGGTCAGCGGCGGAGCCAGTCGGCGAGGTGTTGGTTCACTTCGTCCGGGGCGGTGAGGTTCACCATGTGACGGTGTCCACGAATGATCACGGCTCGCCCGTGCGGGGCGGCCTCGGCCATCGCCTGCGCCATTTCAGGCGTCGAGTTCGGATCGCCGTCGCCGGTCATGAACAGTGCCTCGGCGTCGATCTGCGGCCAGGCGTCGGCATAGGTTTCATCGCCGCCGGCAAAGGCGGCATAGGCGGTGGCATAGCCGGCGAGGTCGACACCGGCGAGCCAGTCGCGCGTCAACTGGTAGGCCGTTTCGGTCTCGGCGCCATTCCCGAACCAGCGCCGGAGCGGCCCTTCAAGGTCGACCCCGCCCGCCGCGATCTCTCTCGCCCGCTGCTCGACCGCCGCCCGGGCCTCCGGCGAGCGACGGTGCACGCCGTTGAGAAGGGCGACGCGCCGGATGCGCGGCCCGAAAGTCGCCGCAGCCCCGCCCGAGACCAGGGCGCCCATGGAATGCCCGGCAAGGTTGACCGCGCCGAGACCCAGTTCGTCGATCGTTCGGCCAAGCCATTCGACGAAGGCCTCAAGCGGCGACCCCGCCGGCAAGGCATCGCTGGCGCCATGCCCCGGCAGATCCAGCGCGATGACACGGTGCGTGGACGACAACGCGGCCATTTGCGGTTCCCACGCCTCGAGGCGCATGCCGACGCCGTGGATCAGCAGCAGCGGTTCGCCGCAGCCTGCCTCGCGGAAGGCTGCCCCACCGGGCGTCCTAAACCGAGGCTGGGTTGGAGACATCGTGGCCGAGATCCTTGAGGTCCTGATAGCGGTCGCCGATCCGGTGATGCGGTCGCCCGCCGACCGAGGCGCCGAGCGCAACGAGGATCTCTCCGGCCGCCGGCGCGTCCGGCACGGCGGTCTGGATCGTCAGGTAGTGGGACCGCCGCCCCTCATCGTTCTTGTCCATCAGCGGGATCATCACCGGCGCATTCGCCGGCCCTCGCGTGTTGCAGAAGGCGAGGCAGGACTTGGCACCGACAGCCTGTCGGTAGTGGTTGCCGAAGCGCAGGGTATGGATCAGCGCTGACGCATGCTCGATCTCGCCGTCCAGCCCGACCACGGCCGCCTTGCCGTAGGCTTCGACCGCCTCGCCAGAGCCGACCGCGTCGAGGATCATGCGGGTTAGGAACTCGCCGAGGATCGGGGCGCCCGCATGGATCTCCGGCTTCAGATCCTCGACAAAACCCCGGCCGGCCCACGGATTGCGGACGACGGCGATCGCCGCGAAGAGCTTGAGCGGCATCGGGGCCGCCTTGCCACCTTCAATCAGGGTGGTCTCGACCTGAAGAAGCGTCTTGCGGATTTCCATGGGCGGATCGCTCCCGACGGCGTTGATATCCCGTATCATGGTATACCATAATTGTGACTGTCAATTGCCAGCACTCGTCCGACCTTGCGGCCAACTTGGAAGAGACCTGTGAGCGCTATCGCCGACAATTCCCTTCTGACGGACCAGGCATTTGGCGAAGGCGACTGGCTGTCAGCGGATGGCACGGGACAGAGTTTCGCGGTCCGAGACCGGTTCGACGGCGCAATCCTTGCCATCCTGCCCGACCTCGGCCTCCTCGAGACGCAGCGAGGGATCGATCCAGCATTTCGCAAACCATCGAAACCAAACGCCTGGTATGAAGACAATCGGCAGTACAGCCGGGGCCATATCTTAAGAATGGCAGGCTAGTCGGTAGGCACCTAAGAGCTTGCGGACAGATGATGATCCCACGTGCATGGCTACTCGTAACACTGTCCGTCGTGGGCGGTCTCACCATCGTCGGCGGCATCGTGCTGACGCTCCAGGCAAGCCTTGGAGCGGTCGTCGATAAGACCAACGAGCTGGATGCCGCGCGGACGGAACAGTCGGTCCATGCCGCCGTTGATTCCGCGATGGACAGCCTGGTCGGCATGGTGACCGACAACGCCTACTGGTCCATCGCCTACGAGCAGGTGAACAGCACCAAGCCTGATGTGGACTGGTTCTATGAAACATGGGGGAGCACGGCGGACGTCGGCACGAATTACGACGGCGTCGCGATCCTCAATCCCGACATGAGCGTTTGGTGGGGCCACGCGAAGGGTGTGGATTTCGCCGCGATGGACGGGCTCACTTTCAGCCGCCGCCTCGCGCTTGACGGTATCGTTCTGCCTGGCACCGACAACGCGGTCGCCAAGGGAATTGTCAATCTCGGAGGATTTTTCGCTCTCGTGGCAACCGAGCGTATCCGTCCGACGGAGAGCGATGACGTTCTCGCCGCGCCATCGAACCGTTATCTCCTGATGTACAAGCGGATCGACGGTAATCTTCTCGCGAGCCTGGCATCCATGTTCGACATCGATGGTCTCGCTCTCAATCCGGTCCCGGCCACGGGCGTCGCCGGAATCGACCTCATGTCACCTGCCGGAACCCGCATTGGCGTGTTGACCTGGCAGCCACGTCTACCGGGAGAGGAAGCGGCAGCGGTCGTCCGGCCGAAGGTCACCTCGATCCTTGCTGCCGTCTGTTTGCTCGTCGCCTCGTTCGTCGTCCTCCTGGTCTACGGGTTGCGCCGACTGTCATCGGCGGCGATGCGGCTGCGTGGGGCTCTGCTGACCGACAGCTTGACGGGATTGCCGAACCGAAAGGCGCTGATCTCGAGCTTGGAAAAGACATTTGCCGGACCAAGACGGGCTTCAGCAACACTGGCCTTCATCGACATCGACGGGTTTCAGGAGGTCAACGACACTTATGGGCACGAAGTGGGGGACCGGCTCCTCGTCGCGATAGCCGATAGACTTCTCGATGCCGTTCCCGCAGGCGTCAAACTAGCCCGCATCGGTGGCGACGAGTTCGCTTTCCTCGACCGGATCTCAGAGTCAGACGACCAGGGCACTCGGATCGTCAGCCTCATTCTCGACTGCTTCCGCAACCCGATCGACGTCGGCGGAAGACCGATCATGGTCACCTTGGGCATTGGCATTTCGTCGACGGCGGTCGGAACGTGCGACGTCGAGGAAATGCTGCGACGTGCGGACGTCGCGCTGTCTGCGGCAAAGGACGGGGGGGCGAACCACGCGGTCGCCTTCCATCCAGACCTCGACGAGGGCCGCATCCGGAGAAGCGAGATGGAGGCGGAGTTGCGTCTCGCCATCGATCGAGACGAGTTCGACGTCGTCTACCAGCCCATCGTCGACGCCAGCGGCCGTCACATGCGGGCGGTCGAAGCGCTGCTGCGCTGGCCCCGCCGACCTGCTGGACCGGTTGGCCCTGACGTCTTCATCCCGGTAACGGAGACGAGCGGGCTCATTCACCGCATCGGGCTGAACGTGCTGACACGCGCTTGCACCGATTGGCGCGACAGTCCCGGCGTACGGCTGAGCGTCAACGTGTCGCCCGTCCAGTTCCATGATCCGCGCTTCGAGGAGAACGTGGCCGACGTACTGAAGGCCACGGGGTTTCCCGGGGATCGCCTCGACCTTGAACTGACCGAGGGATACCTCATCGATCAGCCGACCCGGGCGAAGGAGGCGATGGGGAACCTCAGGGCTCTCGGGATCGGCATCGCCCTTGACGATTTCGGCACCGGCTACACCAGCATCGGCTACCTCCGGGAATATCGCTTCGACCGTATCAAGATCGACAAGTCGCTGGCCAGCCGGGTGGACGTCGACGCGGAAGCTGCGGTGATGGTCGCCGGGACCGTCACGATCGCCAACGGTCTGGGCATGAAGGTTACAGCCGAAGGGGTGGAGACGGAGGAGCAAGCCGTCTTGCTGGGCCTTGCCGGATGTCACCTCCTCCAGGGGTATGCCTTCGGCCGTCCCGCCGGGATCCAGAGCTATCGGCCTGAAGAGGCACTACTTTTGTCCGCCTGAGGAACTGGAGCAGCAGCCATGACCTCAGCCCCCGGCACCAAATTGACTTTTACGTAAGTCTTCCGGCAGACAAGGTGGTTCGACCCGGGGAATGCCGATGCGCGATTACTACACCATCACCGAACTGACCCGCGAGTTCGACATCTCGACGCGGACCATCCGCTTCTATGAGGACGAAGGGCTGATCGCGCCGATCCGGCGCGGGCGCACCCGGCTTTTCCGCCATTCCGACCGGCAGCTCCTGAAGATGATCCTGCGCGGCAAGCGGCTCGGCTTCTCGATCGCGGAGATCCGCGAGATCATGCAGATGTACAAGACGCCGCCGGGCGAGGCTGGGCAGCTGCGGGCCATCGTCCGCCGCGTCAGCGAGAAGCGCCGCGAACTCGAGCAGAAACGGCACGACATCGATGAGCTCCTGGCTGAGCTCGACAATGCCGAGGAGGCTTGCCTCACCCGTATGGCAGAGCTCGGCGTGACGCAGGCCAGCTGACGGCCCGGTCTTTTTCCACGCACTGAGGCGCTGCTGCCGGTTCCTCTCAGGGCGCCGGCGCCGAGCAGGCGTAGACCATGTCGCTGACCCGGTCGTTCTCCGCCGGGCTCGTGGTGCCGTCGATCAGTTTCTGCAGGAGGTCCTCGGCCGTCAGCTTCTCGCCGACGCAGCTGCAATAGCGCGTGCAGAAGGCCTCGTCGGCCCGCTCGGCGATGCAGCCGCGCCGGCAGTCGCCGAGGAGCATTGCTGCCGGATCGGGCGGCGACACCTGCGCGAAGACCCAGACGAGCCCGATCAGCAACGGCTGGTGCAGGAGATAGAACAGCAGCGAGTGCCGACCGATGAAGGCGAGCCGGCGGAACCGGACGAGGCGGGGGTTCAGCCGGGCGAGGGCGCCCCACCAGCCGCGATCCGTCGCCAGCTGCGACACCGCCATGCCGATCAGCACCGCGCCGAACCAGGGAAACAGCGGCACGAAATCGTTTGACGTCGGCGCGGTCTCGGCCATGCCGATCCACGCGAGCCCGCGCGGATTGGTGAGCACCGTCTCGTAGACCTGCGGCAAGGCGATCACGGCGATGCCGACGGCTGCCGTCACGAAGAAGGGCAGGCGGAGGAAGGCGAGGCCGAGAAGGCTCGCCAGCGCGATCTGGTGCAGGATGCCGAAGAACACGAAGCCGTTCGGCGTCGCAAAGTAGGTCACGATGGTGATTGCCGCCGCCCCGGCCGCGACCTGCGCCAGCCGCTTGCCGAAAGGCCGCCAGCGAACCCCCCGCGCATGCGCCAGCACCAGGCTGACGCCGGCGAGGAACAGGAAGCTTGAGGCGATGCAGCGCGCGAACAGCTTCCAGCCGCCGTGGCCGGTCAGGCCCCGCTCGACATAGCCGAAGAACTCGAGATCCCAGGTGAAGTGGTAGACCGCCATGGCCAGCAGCGCGACGCCGCGCAGCACGTCGAGCCCGTCGATCCGATGCGTGGCCTTGCCGGCCGGGATCACGGCATCCCTCTGGCTCTCGGACATGTCGGCCCCTCCTGCGATTGGACAGCCGGGGCGTTTAGCCTATCTCAGCCTGAGAGGCGCCCCGGGGGCGCCGTGATGACACAGAAAGACCAAGGCATGAAGATCATCGAGGCAAACGGCGCGCGCATTCCCGCGATCGGCTATGGCACTTGGACGCTGAAGGGCGACGACTGCGCCGACATGGTGGCCCGCGCCATCGAGGCCGGCTACCGCCACATCGACACGGCGGCCATGTACGACAACGAGAAGGCCGTCGGCGAGGGCATCCGCCGCTCCGGCATCGCCCGCAACGACCTCTTCGTGACCACCAAGGTCTGGTGGGAGAACATCGCCGCCGGCGCGCTGCAGCGCTCGGCCGCCGAATCGATCGACAAGCTCGGCATCGGCGCCGTCGATCTGTTCCTGATCCACTGGCCGAACCCGGCGGTACCGCTCGAGGAGTCGATCGGCGCGCTGAACGAGACGATCACCGCCGGCCAGACCAGGCACATCGGCCTCGGCAACTTCACCAGTACCATGCTCGACGAGGCGGTGGCGCTGTCGGCGGCGCCGATCGCCTGCAACCAGGTCGAATATCACCCGCTGCTGTCGCAGGACGCCATCCACGCCGCTTGCCTGCGCCACGGCATGGCGATGGTCGCGTATTCGCCGGTCGGGCAAGGCGGCGAGATCCTGTCTCACCCGCTGATCGCGGGCCTTGCGGCCCAGTACGGGAAGACGCCGGCGCAGATCGTGCTGCGCTGGGAGGTCCAGCAGGACGGCGTCGCCGCCATCCCGCGCACCAAGACCGTCGCGCGCCTTGCCGAAAACCTCGCCGTCTTCGACTTCGAACTGTCGGCCGAGGACCATGCCTCGGTCACGGCGCTGACGACCGCGCGCAAGCGTCTCGTCAACCCGGGTTTCGCGCCGAACTGGGACCGGATCTGAGCAAGCCTCGGCCACGGCCGAGCGAATTCCCCCCTGGCGCCATTGCGCTGCCCGGGGTAGCGCAGGGCGAAAGCGGCGCGTAAGCGGGGCACCTGTCCAGTTGGAAGGGGTGCCCTTTGTTCTTCGCCGTCTCGAAAGTCGCCTGGTTCCTGATCCAGCCGCTGGTCGCCGTCATGGTGCTGGGCGGCATCGGTCTCTTGCTGCGGCTGCTGCGGTTTCGCCGAATGGGAACGGCGATCATGTCGCTGGCCGCCGTCGTGCTCGTCATCGTCTCGTTGTCGCCGCTCGGCCTCGTGATGACCGCCGAACTCGAGAACCGCTTCCCGCCGCCGGTGCTTCCCGAGAAGGTTGACGGCATCGTCGTCCTCGGCGGAAGCTTTGATACGCGCGTTGCCAAGACGCGCGGCGAGCCGGAGCTGAACGAGGCCGGCGACCGCATCACCGCCGCCATGGGCCTGGCGCGGCGTTATCCCGAGGCGAGGGTGGTCTTCACTGGCGGGGTCGCGGCCCTCTTCGACGATGATATCGCCGAGGTCGTCTCGGCCAAGCAGATCTTTACCGCGCTCGGCCTCTCCGAAGACCGGCTGCTGCTCGAGGGCAAGGCCCGCAACACCGCCGAGAATGCCGTCTACACCAAGGCGATGGCGAGCCCAAAGCCCGGCGAGACCTGGCTGCTCATCACCTCGGCCTGGCACATGCCGCGCAGCGTCGGCTGCTTCCGCAAGGCCGGTTTCGACGTCATTCCCTATCCCGTCGATTTTCGCACACCGCTCGGGCCGGACATCTGGTCGCCTTCGACCACCGCGACCCGCAACCTCGAAAAGGTGCATTTCGCCTTCCGTGAATATGTCGGCCTGCTCGCCTACTGGATGACCGACCGCACCGACGCACTGTTCCCAGCGCCGCTGCCCGTGCCGGCGGCCGGTGCCGCGCCATCCGCGCCGGCGGCCTGATCGCCGCCTGCCTATTCCTCGGCCGGCGCCGTCCCGTTCCCGGCCTCGTCGCCGTCCCCGCCGGCGTCGTCAGCCCGCGGGTGGCCGATCCGGTAGATGCCCTTAAAATCCTCGGGGTCGACGATTTTCCCTTTGCGGCGGATGGTCAGCTGGCCCTCGGCGGCAAGGCGCACGGCCTCGGCGCGGATCGGCTTCATCAAAAGGCGCCAGGCCTTCTCGTCGGACCCTGCGATGGCGCGCGCCACCTCGGACGGGCAGAGGGTTTTCTCCCCGGCGCGCTCCGAGAGCATGCTGAGGATCGTCTCGGACATTTCGGTCATGCTCACTCGCCTTCGAACGGATCGCCGGCGGCATAGCGCGCCCGCGAGAAGAATTGCCGGTGCGCGAGGATCGCGATCACGAACAGCGTGGTCGCGATGAAGGCGTAGGCACCGAGGAACCAGCCGAGATAGGCGAGGCCGAAGAAAATGCCGCGCAGGCCGGCATTGAAGTTTTTGGCCGCCAGCGCGTTCATCAGGCCGGCGCTGCGCACGGCCTGCTGGGCCTTGGCCGGGTTGAGTTCGGCGTCGGCCCGCATCGGGATCGCGCCGATCAGGATGGTGCAGTAGTTGAACAGTCGGTAGGCCCAGCCGAACTTGAAGAAGGCATAGGCGAAGACCGCCACCAGCCCGAGCAGCTTGGCCTCGACGAGGCCCCGGTCGAGTTCGCCGTGGAAGGGGAGGTCGGCGGCGATCGTCGCGATCTGCTCGGCCGATCCCAGCAGCGCAAAGCAGCCGCCGATGGCGAAGATGCAGGCTGAGGCGAAGAAGGCGGTGCCTTGCTGCAAGCCGGCCATGATGGCGGTGTCGATCATCCGCAGATCGCGGCCGAGCGTCACCTGCATCCAGCGCCGGCGCTGGGCGTTCATCGCCTGGCTCAGCCCGTATTTGGCCCAGGGGCTGTGTTCGGTCAGCCAGTTGTAGGCAAACCAGCCGACGAGAAAGATGCCGATCGCCACGGCGTCGCTGGAATCGAAGGTCGCCATCGCTCTTTCCGCTTGCCGCTGCCGAACCGGCAGCCTTTCGCCCGATCCGACTAGCATTGCCGCGCCGGAGCCGCAAAGCCGCGCTCGCCCCGTACCCATCATTCCGTCCGTTTTCAGCAGCCTGCGCGTCTGCTTCGACAGAGCGTGCACCCGCACTTCGCAAGGAGACGGCAGCCGGCAAGACCGCCCAAGGCCACCAGAATATTTACCTATAATTGGTATTTACAGGTTCTATCTGTCGTGAGCATGCATTCGATAGTTGACTAGAATTATTTCCTACCAGAAGTTATTCCTACAACCGACGGTCCGTGACATGGTGTGGATGTCGCCGGGACGGCGCGGTGGGGCCCCGCCGAACCATCCTGCGACAGTTCGGATTCGTTCTCCGTCACGGGAAAACGGACGCATGCGGGCCGATGCCTGAGACAGCCCAAGTCCATCCGGCGCCGGAGGGACAGATCGGGCCGAGGCAAAGACCTGCCGGCGGCGGCAAGGGCCTTGGCCGGGCCCGCGCCGCGATGGACGACCCGGGGTTGGCGCCCCGGCAGGAGGCCCCGGCCGCGGATCCTCAACGGGTTTTTCGCGGCCGGCGGGAAGGGCAGACGGCGGGGTTGCGAGCCGCCGTGCAGGAACGCGAAGACGCCGGAGCTTCTTTTCGCTACCGCAGTCCGGCGTCCGCCGTTTCCTAGAACACCCGGCCGGCAACGGCGCGGGAACACGCACCCGTGTGTGCACATCGCAACCGCCGGCCGGCTCCGCACCCACCTTCGCTTGACGCGGCCGGGCGCGGCGCGGCAGAAGATGCGCATGCCTCTCCACATGGTCAAACTCTGCGTCGGCGCCGATTCCGTCGAGGATCTCCAGTCCTGGGTCGCCGAGCGTCTGGCGACGGCCACGCGCACCGGCCAGCCGGCCGAGCAGTTCCACCAGACCCGCATGGTGCCGAAGCGCATGGAGGAGATCCTCGATCGCGGCTCGCTCTACTGGGTGATCAAGGGCAAGGTGCAGGTGCGCCAGCCGATCCTCGCCTTCCGGCCGGTGGTCGACGCCGAGGGCATCAAGCGCTGCCGGATCGTGCTGGAGCCAAGTTTCATCCTGACCGACTGGCAGCCGCGCCGCGCCTTCCAGGGCTGGCGCTACCTGACGCCGGAAGAGGCGCCGGGCGATATCAATGCCGGCGGCGACATGGCCTCCATGCCGCCGGAACTGCGCCGCGAGCTCGCCGATCTCGGCCTGCTCTGACGGCTTGGCGCTTATGCTCGCCGATCCCGCCGAGTGAGGCGCTCCGGCCTGCCGTATCGTCCGCAACGTGATCCTTCCAACCCAAGCCCATACGTCTAGATCGGACGCGCCGGCCCGATCACGGCAGGCTTTAGCGAAAGCGCAGCCGGATCGCCGGCACGCCCTGCGGCGTGCGCACGCGCAGCCGCGAATGCGCGACCGGCTGCGAAGCGCGCCAGGCGCGGGCGCCGTGGCAGAGCAGCAGGCCGACGAGATCCTTCGCCTTCAGCGCCGAACGGCCCTCGCGGAATTCGCCGATCCGGCGGGACGCCTGCTGCATCGGGTGCAGGCCGGCGACCGGCGCGCCGCTGCGGCGGCCGCTGTTGAAGTCGAGGATTTCCTGGTCGACGCTCATCACTGAAGTCCTCGATACGAAGGGTCTGGTTGCCGGTCCGGCGGTCGAAATTCTGGGCGCACGAAGCCTGTCGGTCCCGAGAGGGTCCGCTGGAGCGTCGTGCTAGTGGTCGATCAGGTGAGGCGGCCGCGGGGCCGCCGGGTTAGTTGGCCACGGCGTAGCAGTTGTAGGACTGCTTCTTCAGCGCGGCGCAGGCCTGTCCGGCCTCGCTCTTCGACTGGAAGCCGGCAAAGCGGGCGCGGTAGAGGGCGCCGGAGCCGCTGCCGACTTGCTCGGTATAGCTCTCGGCCTGGATGAGCGCGGAACCGCCCTTGCGCTTGGCTTCCGACAGCATGTCCATGGCCCGGTCCTTGTCCGGCATGGCGGCGATCTGGACGACCCAGGGCGAAAAAGCGATGCCACCCAGGGCACCCTTTATAGAACCAGTCGTCGTCGGGTCGAAATCCTCCCCGCCGGGGATCGAGCCGGGTGGAACCGGCGCGAGCGCGTTGGCGGTCGGGATCCGGCTCGGCCGCGTCTTCGGCGTGGTCAGCGCCTCGCGCAGCGCCGCGCGCCCGACGATCGGGCGCGCCGGGGTGCCGGCGATGCGGGCGATGGCGTGGCCGGCATCGGCGTCCGCGCCATAGGCTTCGGCGATCCGCTCGTTGATGGTCTCGCGCATCCGCGGCAGCGGCACGCGGCTCGGCGCGGCGTAGGAGGCCTCCGGCTCCGGCGCCAGTGCGGCGACGGTGACGCGCGGCTCGGTCGGGCGCGGCTGCGCGATCAACTGGCCGCCGTCCCGGGTGCTGGCCGCAGCGAGGTACTTGGTCAGGAGGTCCGCCATGTGCTTGTCGCGCGCGGCGGCACTCGCGCCGCCCATCACCACGCCGACGATCTTCTTGTCGTCGCGCATCAGCGAGGAGACGAGGTTGAAGCCGGAGGCGTTGATATAGCCGGTCTTGATGCCGTCGACGCCCTGGATCTTGCCGACCAGCCGGTTGTGGCCGTTGATCTGCCGGCCGCGGAAGTTGAACGACTTAGTCTTGAAGAACGCGAACTCGCGCGGAAAATGCTCGCGCAGCGCGATGCCGAGCGTCGCCATGTCGCGGGCGGTGGTCGTCTGGCCGGGATTGGGCAGGCCGTTGGCATTGCGGAAGGTGGTGCGGCTCATGCCGAGCTGGCGAGCCTTGGCGGTCATCTGCTGGGCGAAGGCGGCTTCCGAGCCGGCCAGCTGTTCGGCGATCACCACCGAGGCGTCGTTGGCCGACAGCGTCACCAGGCCGAGAATCGCCTCCTGCACGGTAAGGGTCGAGCCGACCTTCAGCCGCAGCTTGGTCGGCGGCCGGGCGGCGGCGTAGGCCGAGACCTTCATCGGCGTCTGCAGCGAGACGCGCTTCGCCCTCATGGCGTCGAACAGCATGTAGAGCGTCATCATCTTGGTCAGCGAGGCCGGGAAGCGCTGATCGTCGGCATTCTTCGAGAAGAGCACCTTGCCGTTGTTGGCGTCGATGACGAAGCCGGCATAGCGCTCTTCGGCGCTGGCAAAGGCGGAAGACTGAAGGAGAAGGGTGGCGGTCACCGCGACGATACCGACACGTTTGGCGAGCGGGGCGTCGAGCTTCATCTTCGTCATCGTCTTACGCACGAGGCTACTCTCTCGGTTCGGTCTGGAGGCAGCAGGGGAATGCCGCCGCAGAAGGTGAGGGAGCCCGAACCAGGAACATTGTCCGGACGCCTCTTCGATGAAACCGAGATTAACGGCACCGCCTTACCAATCCGTTTATGGTTGCCGGAACGTTGTCATCGCAAGTGCAAAGCGTCCACTTCGTGCCGGTTGCGGGCATCGCGGCCCCCGGCGGAAGTGCGGCATCTCCCCACACGACAGATTGAACCGGGACGGCGACAGTGAAATGCTGAGCACCGCATGTCGCCTTCACGCCCCGGCGAGTCGGCATGCCGGCCGAAGGGTCAGGCAGTCCCCGGCCTCGCCGGAAGGCGGTGAAAAGCGGGAGAAGAATGGCAAGGGTGTGACGGCCGCGCGAAACACCACCGTGAGGTTCGCATTGGCTCGGGGCCTCGTCGCGGAGAGAATGAATGGCCATGTTAGAGGCGTCCCCGACATTGGAAAAGCGTCCGGTTGATAGCGCCTTGGCCGGCGCTGTGGGGCGCTTCATAGAGCGGCCAGAGGGGCGAAAGGACGCGCCTTCACGGCGGTCCCTTAAAATTGCGAGAGAGCACATTACATACATTTTGATGACAGGGGTGACGGCAGTGGGCGACGCGGAACTTTCGAGGAATCAGACGTCGCAGCCGGCCAGGAGCCAGGCCGACAAGCCGCGTGGCACTGACCCCGACCGCAATACCTCGGTCATCACCCGTACAAAGCCGCAGACGAAGAAGCCAAGTCTTTACAGGGTGCTGCTTCTGAACGACGATTACACCCCGATGGAGTTCGTGATCCACGTCCTGGAGCGTTTTTTCCAGAAGGATCGCGAGGCAGCGCACCGCATCATGCTGCATGTGCACAACCACGGCGTCGGCGAATGCGGGGTCTATACATACGAGGTGGCGGAGACCAAGGTCACGCAAGTCATGGATTTCGCCCGCCAGCATCAACATCCGCTGCAATGCGTGATGGAAAAGAATTGAGGTGAATCGTGCCCACATTTTCGCAAAGTCTGGAAAAGTCGCTGCACCAGGCCCTGACGCTCGCCAATGAGCGCCAGCAGGAATTCGCTACCCTCGAGCACCTTCTGCTGGCGCTGCTCGAGGACAAGGATGCAGCGGCGGTCATGAAGGGCTGCAGCGTCGATCTCGACGTGCTCCGTGCGAGCCTTGTCGAGTACATCGACACCGAGCTCGCCAATCTCGTGACCGGCCATGACGAGGATTCGAAGCCGACTGCCGGCTTCCACCGCGTCATCCAGCGCGCCGTGATTCACGTCCAGTCGTCCGGCCGGGAAGAGGTGACCGGCGCGAACGTGCTCGTGGCGATCTTCGCCGAGCGAGAGAGCCATGCCGCCTATTTCCTGCAGGAGCAGGAGATGACGCGCTACGATGCCGTCAACTTCATCGCGCATGGGATTGCCAAACGCCCCGGCTCCTCCGAAAGTCGGCCCCTTAGAAGCGCCGAGGACGATCAGTCGACCATGGGACCCGACGAGGAAGGCAGGCGCAAGACGACCCAGGACGCCCTTACGGCTTACTGCGTGAACCTGAACGAGAAGGCCAAGTCCGGCCGCATCGATCCGCTGATCGGTCGATCGGAGGAGATCAACCGCACCATTCAGGTGCTGTGCCGCCGTTCCAAGAACAATCCGCTCTATGTCGGTGATCCCGGCGTCGGCAAGACAGCGATCGCCGAGGGCCTCGCCAAGCGCATCGTCGAAGGTGATGTGCCCGAGGTGTTGCTGGACGCCACCATCTTCTCGCTCGACATGGGCACGCTGCTCGCCGGCACCCGCTACCGCGGCGACTTCGAGGAGCGCCTGAAGCAGGTCGTGAAGGAGCTCGAGGAATATCCGGGCGCCGTCCTGTTCATCGACGAGATCCACACGGTGATCGGCGCGGGTGCGACCTCGGGCGGCGCGATGGATGCGTCGAACCTCCTGAAGCCGGCGCTGTCGAGCGGCGCGATCCGTTGCATCGGCTCGACTACCTACAAAGAATACCGGCAGTTCTTCGAGAAGGACCGGGCGCTCGTCCGTCGCTTTCAGAAGATCGACGTCAAGGAGCCGTCTATCGACGACGCCATCGCCATCATGAAGGGCCTGAAGCCCTATTTCGAGGATTTCCACAACGTGAAGTTCTCAAGCGAGGCGATCAAGGCCGCCGTCGAGTTGTCGGCGCGCTACATCAACGACCGCAAGCTGCCGGACAAGGCGATCGACGTGATCGACGAGACCGGCGCCTCGCAGATGCTGCTCCCGGAAGGCCAGCGCAAGCGCAAGATCGGCATCAAGGAGATCGAGGCGACCATTGCCACGATGGCGCGGATCCCGCCGAAGTCGGTGTCGAAGGACGACGAGGAAGTGCTTCAGCATCTCGACACCCAGCTGAAGCGGGTCGTCTATGGGCAGGACACGGCCATCGACGCGCTGTCGGCCACGATCAAGCTGGCGCGTGCAGGCCTGCGCGAGCCGGAGAAGCCGATCGGCAGCTACCTGTTCTCGGGTCCGACCGGTGTCGGCAAGACCGAGGTGGCCAAGCAGCTGGCATCGGCGCTCGGCGTCGAACTCCTGCGCTTCGACATGTCGGAGTACATGGAGCGGCACACCGTCTCGCGGCTGATCGGTGCGCCTCCCGGCTATGTCGGCTTCGACCAGGGCGGCCTGCTCACCGACGGCATCGATCAGCATCCGCACTGTGTGCTGCTGCTCGACGAGATCGAGAAGGCGCATCCGGATCTGTTCAACATCCTGCTGCAGGTCATGGACCACGGCCGGCTGACCGACCACAACGGCAAGAAGATCGACTTCCGCAATGTCATCCTGATCATGACGACGAATGCCGGCGCGTCGGAAGGGGCGAGGGCCGCCATCGGCTTCGGCTCGTCCAAGCGCACCGGCGACGACGTGGAGGCGATCAACAAGCTGTTCACGCCGGAATTCCGCAACCGTCTCGATGCCATTATCCCGTTCGCCGGCCTTGGGGCAGGCGAGATCAACCGGGTGGTCGAGAAATTCGTGATGCAGCTGGAAGCCCAGCTGTCGGAGCGCGGCGTGACCTTCGAGCTGACGCCGGAGTCGATCGTCTGGCTGGCGGACAAGGGCTATGACGAGCACATGGGGGCGCGGCCGCTGGCGCGCGTTATCCAGGAGTACATCAAGAAGCCGCTGGCGGACGAGGTGCTGTTCGGCAAGCTGAAGAAGGGCGGGACCGTCAAGATCACCGTCGTCGACGATCCCGACAAGGCGGGCGCCCGCAAGCTGGCGCTCGAGGCGATCGCCGACGAGCAGCCGAAGGCCAAGCGCAAGTCCCGCGCCAAGGTCGATGCCGACGGCGAGGACTTGGAAGATGACGACGGCGAGGACTACGGTGACGACGAGGACGAGGGCGATGTCGCCGTGAAGGTCGCGCGGCGTCCTGCGTCCAAGCGCAAGCCGTCCTGATACAACATTCCATCGAAGGGGCCGTCCGGAGGGGCGGCCCCTTTTTGTTGCGTTTCGCTTCAGCATGATCGGGCATGCCCATGCCGGGAACTGACCTCGCCAGGGAGCGCTCCTCGCTCCACTGGATCGGCAAGGGCATGCTCGGCATGCTCAGTCCGCCCGCCCTCATCCTCGTGACCGCCTATGTCGGCTTCGCCGCCGTGGCGCGCGAGGCCGGATTCGACTGGCTGCAGACCTCGTTCATGACGCTGACGGTCTGGGCGCTGCCCTCGCAGATCATTCTCATCGGGGCGGTGAGCGCGGGCATTGCGCTGCCGGCGGCGGCGCTGGCGGTCGGCCTGTCGGCGATCCGACTGATGCCGATGACGGTCGCGCTGATCGCCGAGGTCAAGACGCCGCAGACGCGGACCCTGAAGCTCCTCGCCTTCTCGCATTTCATCGCGATCACCGCCTGGGTGTTCGCCATGCAGCGGCTGGACGAGGTGCCGCGGGAGAAGCGCCTCCTCTTTTTCGGCAGCTTCGGCGCGACGCTGACGCTGACGAACACGCTGGTCGTGGCGCTGGTGTTCAACCTGATGGAGGACCTGCCGGCGCTGATCACCGGCGCGCTGGCCTTCCTCACCCCTGTCTACTTCCTCATCTCGCTGTTCCATTCGGCCCGCGACCGCACGGGGCGGCTGGCGCTGCTGTTCGGCATGCTCTGCGTGCCCCCGGCGCACTGGCTGTCGCCGGAATTCGACCTCTTGATCGCCGGCATCGCCGGCGGCGCGATCGCGTTCGCACTCGGGCGGCGGCTGGAGAAGGGGGCGTCGGCATGAACCTCGGCTTCCACGACATCGCTGCCGCCTGGTGGCCCTACGCCTTCATCTTGCTGGCCGGCTGGCTGCCGACCGACATCTGGCGCTATCTCGGCGTGCTCACCGCCGGCCGCATCGACGAGAACTCACCGAACATCGCGCTCGTGCGCGCCATCGCCACCGGCATGGTCGCCGCCGTCATCTCCCGGATGGTGCTCTATCCCACCGGCGCGCTCGCCGAGGTGCCGGATGCCGTTCGGATCGGCGCCATGGTCGCCGGCTTCCTCGTCTACCTCGCCGCCGGCAAGCGCATTCTCGTCGGAATCCTCGCGGCGGAAATTGTGCTGATCGGGCTGCCGATGGCGATGGCGGGCTGAGGGTCTCAGGCCGCCCGATCTCCCCCCTTGAGGGGGAGATGTCCGGCAGGACAGAGGGGGGTGAACGTCAGGTGCTACGCTGCACTTATCCGCCACCCGACCGGGTCTGATCAAAAAGTTCGCCGTTACGGCAGCGTGCCCCCCTCTGGCCTGCCGGCCATCTCCCCTTCGGGTGGGGAGATCGGCTTGCGGCATGCGTCAGGTCGCGGCGAGCGCCGCTTTGATCAGTTCAGCCTGCTCGGCCAGCACCGCGCCGTCCGCCATGCCGCCAGAATGCGGAACCAGGGCGACACCGGCATAGCGGGGGATGACGTGGACGTGAAGGTGGAAGACGGTCTGGCCGGCCGGTGCCTCGTTGAACTGGGTGACCACCACGCCGTCGGCGGCGAAGGCCTGTTTCACCGCCCGCGCCAGCCGCGCCACGATCGGCATCAACGCCGAGAGCGTGGCATCCTCGGCGTCGAGAAGGTTGCGCGATGGCGTCTTCGGGATCACCAGCACATGCCCCTTCGATTGCGGCATGACGTCCATGATGGCGATGGCGGTCGCGTCCTCGAACACCTTCTGGCTTGGGATCTCGCCGCGCAGGATCTTGCCGAAGATGTTCTGCGGATCGTAAGCCATGTTCGTCTCCTCCAGCGGGTTGCGCTCCTCGGGGGACCACGATCCGCCCGGCCGGTCAATCCTGTTCCGCTTGGTCGGGGCGCTGGGGCTCGGCCGGGGCGGTGCCAGGCGATCCGTCCTCGTGCTTCTTGAACGGCGTGTGCTCGCCGAGCATGGCCTGCATCGCCGCCACCTGCCGGCGCTCGACCTCGAGATGGTTTTCGATCGCTTGCCGCAGCCCGGGATGGCGGATGTAGTGGGCCGAATGCGTCGTCACCGGCTCGTAGCCGCGCGCCAGCTTGTGCTCGCCTTGCGCGCCGGCCTCGACGACGGCCAGCTTGTGTTCGATCGCATAGTCGATCGCCTGGTGGTAGCAGAGCTCGAAATGCAGGAAGGGGTGGTCCTCGGTGCAGCCCCAATAGCGGCCGTAGAGCACGCCGCCGCCGACGAAGTTCAGCGCCCCGGCGATGTAGCGGCCCTCGCGTTTCGCCATCATCAGCACGATGCGCTCCGGCATCCGCTCCGAGATCAGCGAGAAGAACTTCCGGTTGAGGTAGGGCCGGCCCCATTTGCGGCTGCCGGTGTCCATGTAGAAGCCGTAGAAGGCGTCCCAGGCGGCCTCGGTCAGGTCCTTGCCAGTCAGCCAGTCCACGGTGATACCGGCCGACAGCGCCTCCCGCCGCTCCTTCCGGAGACCCTTGCGCTTGCGCGAGGCGAGCGTCTCCAGAAAATCCTCGTAGGTGCCGTAGCCGCGGTTCTGGAAGTGGAACTGCTGGTCGATGCGGTGGAGGAACTCGCCGTCCTCCATCGCCTCGACATCCGCTGGCGTGAGGAAGGTCGCATGCGCCGAGGAAATGCCGGTCTGGCCGACATAGGCCTTGATGCCCTGGCAGAGCGCCAGCCGCCGCACCTCGTCGCCGGCGGAATGCCCGACCAGCAGCCGCGGTCCGGTCGCGGGGGTGAAGGGCACGGAGATCTGCAGCTTCGGATAATAGCTGCCGCCGGCCCGCTCCAGCGCGTCGGCCCAGCCGTGATCGAACACGTATTCGCCCTGGCTGTGGCTCTTGAGATAGGCCGGCATGGCCGCGAGGATCTGTCCGGACGCGGTCTCGAGCACGAGGTGCTGCGGCATCCAGCCGGCGCGCGCCGAAACGCTACCGCTGTCCTCCAGCGATTTCAGAAAAGCATGCAGCAGGAAGGGGTTGCCATCGGGCGATGAAGCATCGCTCTCATCGCCCGCTGGTTCCGGTGGCGAGACGGCAGCAAGGCCGTCCCAGGTTGTCGGCGCGATCTGGTCGATGGATTCGAGGACGCGCAGGGAAAAGACGTCCCCCTCGGCCTCGGTGGTGTCGGTGCCCTGTGTCATCGCCCCAAGCTATCGCCCGCCTGCCGCATTGCAAGCGCTCAGACCTGCGGCGAAAAACCCTCGAAGGTCATCTGGTCGGCATGGCGCTCCGTCTGCGCGACGCCGTCCGGGTTGCGCACCGTCCAGGTGATCACCGGCGCTTTCTGGTCGCCGCGGACCCAGTCGGTGAAGCCGTTCGGCAGGTGGTGGACGCTGTAGGAGACGAAGCTGCAGCCGCGGCTGTAGACGGCGCGGTGTTCGTCGAGCTGGTCCGGCTTCAGGCCCTCGGCCGTCAGGCCCACCGGAAAGCCGCCCGCGGCGATCGCCTGGTCGATCAGCCAGGGATCGAAGGACATCAGCGCGAGCTGGCCGCGGTAGCCCTCGAGCACCGGCATCAGCCTGTCGAGAAAGTCGGCGTCCTCGTCCGGGCTGCTGCCCTTCAGTTCCATGACCAAGGGCACAGCGCCGTCGATGGCGGCGAGGAACTCGGCGACGGTCGGAATGCCGGCCCCGGTGTTGCCGAGCCGTAGACGGCGAAGTTCGTCGAGCGTTGCCGCATCCGTGCGCCCCGGGGTGCCGGTCAGCCGGTCGAGCGTCGCATCGTGGAAGATCACCGGCACACGGTCGCGCGACAGGTGCACGTCGCATTCGATGGCGTAGCCGCCGGCGATCGCGGCAAGCGCGGCGGGAACCGAGTTCTCCATGACGGCGACATTGCCGTCATGAAGGCCGCGATGGGCGATCGGCCGGCTCACCAGCCAGTCGAGAGAACCGCTGTAACGCATTGTCCTGCCTTACTTGATCTCGAAGAAGGCTTCAATTTCCACGGCGGCGTCGAACGGTAGGCTGGGCACGCCGACGGCGGAGCGGGCGTGGCGGCCGGCATCGCCGAGGATCTCGACCATGAAGTCCGACGCGCCGTTGGCGACCTTGTGCTGCTCGGTGAAGCCGGCGTCGCTGGCGACGAAGACGGTGAGCTTCAGCAGGCGGACGATGCGGGTGAGGTCGCCGCCGAGTGCCGCGCTTGCCTGGGCGAGGATGTTGACCGCACAGGCCTTCGCCGCGCGCTGTCCGTCCTCGAGCGAGACGCCACCGCCGAGCTTGCCGATGGCGGCGATCTTGCCGTCCTCGAACGGCAGCTGGCCGGAGGTCTGCAGCACGTTGTTGTAGGTGACGTAGGGCACGTAGTTGGCGGCGGGTGCGGCGGCGACAGGCAAGGTGACGCCGGCGGCGGCGAGGCGGGAGGCGATCGTGTCGGTCATCAAATTTCCTTTGTTCACATGATTGGAGGGCCGCGGGCATATTGCCGGCTCCCCGTCGGGGATAGAGTGTGACGAGGCCCGACATAGCCCGGATCGCCGGCCTCGTTGAGGAAAGTTTTGCATGGTGTTCCGCAGTTTGGTCGTTCTGGCAATGCTTCCCGCGACGACGGGTCTCGCCGTCGCCGTCCCGCTCGCCCCGCATCAGGCTGTCTACGAATTGTCGCTCGCGTCCGGCTCCACCGACTTCGTCGGGGCGGAGGGGCGAATCGCGCTGAAGCTGCAGACCGAGACCTGTGGCGTCTATGCGCTGGACTATCGCTTCGTCGCGAAATTCCAGCAGGAGGAGGAGGTGACGGTCACCGACCAGCAGACGATCTCGACCGAGAACGCCGACGGCAGCGACTTCAGCTTCACCACCAAGACCTTCGTCGACGGCGCGCCGGAAAAGGAAATCCGCGGCAAGGCCCGGCGCGAGGGCGATGCCACCAAGGTCGCGATGCAGTCGCCGAAGGCGGCGGAGTTCAGCCTGCCGCTCTCCTATTTCCCGATGCAGCACACCGCGACGCTGATCGAGCACGCAAAGGCCGGCGACCGGATCGTCGAGGCGAAGCTCTTCGACGGCGACGACGACGCGGAGAAGCTGCTCTCCAGCACCGCCATCATCAGCCCGAACGATCCGCCGGCAGCGGCGCCCACGCCTGAGCCGAACAAGGCCGACGGCACGCCGCCGCCGCCGCGTTCGCCGAAGATCGACCAGGAACTGGCGGGGCTGAAATCCTGGAAGGTCAGCGAATCCTACTACAACAGCGACAGCGACCCCGATGGCATGCCGGTGTTCGAGACCAGCTACACCCTCTACGAGAACGGCGTGTCGGACGCGCTGACGCTGAATTTTGGCGAGTACGCCTTCAACGGCGCGCTGAGCCAGCTCGATCTGCTGGATGCGAAGGGGTGCAAGTGAGACGGGGGACCGGAGGGCTCCAACGCAAAAAGTTCGTCATCCCGGACCTGATCTCTGCGAAACCAAAGGTTTCGCTGCGATCCATTCCAAGTCGTTGAACGAGTGATCTACGGTCGACCTTGCCTGTGTTCTGATGCGGAATGCGGACTTCACCGCGGAGGAATGGACTCCGGATCAAGTCCGGGATGACGAAATTGAGGAGTCGGCGCCATTGCGCTTTACGCTCAAATGGCCGCGCACTTCACTGCGGAAAGGGGCGCAGCCCGATCGACATAGCACCCACCCCCAAGCCGCAAATCACCCCTCCCACCGCCGGCATCCGCTCCTGCATCCGACCCGCGCCCTGCACCTAACCCTTGCCCGGCCGCCTGAATCGGTGTATGGGCGCGGTCATTCCACACACGGAATTCGGGACTTCATGGCGACCTCGGTCGTCCGCTGCGGTCCCTCCGGTGGCGGCCAACCCTGGCTGCTTCTTTTCCGTGGAGGCTGAACCGGTAAAGGAACCGACACGATGGCATTGCCCGATTATTCCATGCGCCAGCTGCTCGAAGCAGGCGTCCACTTCGGCCACCAGACCCACCGCTGGAACCCGAAGATGGCCCCCTACATCTTCGGCTCGCGCAACAACATCCACATCCTCGACCTTGCGCAGACCGTGCCGCTCCTGCACACCGCGCTGAAGGCCGTGTCCGACACCGTTGCCCGCGGCGGCCGCGTGCTGTTCGTCGGCACCAAGCGCCAGGCTTCCGACATCATCGCCGATGCCGCTGCCCGGTCCGCCCAGTACTACGTCAACGCCCGCTGGCTCGGCGGCATGCTGACCAACTGGAAGACCATTTCGAACTCGATCCAGCGCCTGCGCAAGCTCGACGAGATGCTCTCCGGCGAAGCCCACGGCTTCACCAAGAAGGAGCGCCTGACGCTGCAGCGCGAGCGCGACAAGCTCGATCGGGCGCTCGGCGGCATCAAGGACATGGGCGGCGTGCCGGACATGATCTTCATCGTCGACACCAATAAGGAAGCGATCGCGATCGAGGAAGCCAAGCGCCTCCACATCCCGGTCGTCGCCGTGATCGATTCCAACTGCGATCCGCGCCCGATCGATTTCCCGATCCCGGGCAATGACGACGCAGCCCGCGCGATCACGCTTTACTGCGACCTGATCGCCAAGGCCTGCCTCGACGGCATCGGCCGCCAGGCCGGCGCCATGGGCGTCGACATCGGCGCGATGGAAGAGGCTCCGATGGAGACGCTCGAGGAAGAGGCCATGCCGTCGCAGTCGGCTGCCGAGACCGAGACCGACGTCGCTTCCGACGCCCAGGCTGCTGCCGAGCCGCAGCCGGAGCCGGAAGTCCAGCCGGCCGCCTGAGACCCTGTGCCGGCGAAAGCCGGCGCATCCTGACCGGACGGCGTAATCACGCCGTCACATTGACAGCGCACCTCTCGTCTGGCGACGGGGGTGCGCCTGTTTCATTTTCCAAGAGGCTGATCGATGACCGTTACCGCCGCGATGGTAAAAGAGCTGCGTGAGAAGTCCGGCGCAGGCATGATGGACTGCAAGACCGCGCTCGCCGAGAACAATGGCGACATGGAAGCCGCCATCGACTGGCTGCGCGCCAAGGGCATTTCCAAGGCCGACAAGAAGTCCGGCCGCACCGCTGCGGAAGGCCTGATCGGCGCCGCCTCGAGCGGCACCAAGGCGATCGTCGTCGAGGTCAATTCCGAGACCGACTTCGTCGCCCGCAACGACGCCTTCCAGACGATCGTGCGCAATGTCGCGAAGGTCGGCCTCGAGACGGACGGTTCCGTCGAGGCTGTCGGCGCTGCCGCCTATCCCGATTCGTCGAAGTCGGTCACCGAGACCATCGTCGAGGCCGTCGGCACGATCGGCGAGAACATGTCGCTGCGCCGCAGCGCTATGCTGACCGTCACCGATGGCGTCGTGGCCACCTACATCCACAACCAGGTCGCCGACGGCCTCGGCAAGATGGGCGTTCTCGTCGCCATGGAGTCCACCGGCGACAAGGCGGCTCTCGCTGCTTTCGGCCGTCAGGTCGCCATGCACGTCGCCGCCACCAACCCGCTGGCGCTGACCTCGGCCGAGGTCGACCAGG
Source organism: Mesocryomonas lacus (assembly GCF_055730105.2). NCBI lineage: Bacteria > Pseudomonadati > Pseudomonadota > Alphaproteobacteria > Hyphomicrobiales > Aurantimonadaceae > Mesocryomonas > Mesocryomonas lacus. The sequence continues at coordinate 547,704 of NZ_JBUZWF020000004.1, read as the reverse complement.
CGACCGCCGATCGCGAGAAGGCGATCTTCGTCGAGCAGGCACGCGAGTCCGGCAAGCCGGACGCGATCATCGAGAAGATGGTCGAGGGCCGCATGCGCAAGTTCTACGAGGAAGTCGTCCTGCTCAGCCAGGCCTTCGTGATCAATCCCGACCTGACGGTCGAGAAGGCGCTCGCGGAGGCCGAGAAGGATTTTGGTGCCCCGGCCAAGATCACCGGCTTCGTGCGCTTCGCGCTCGGCGAGGGCATCGAGCGCGACAAGAGCGACTTCGCTGCCGAAGTCGCTGCGGCCGCCGGCCAGAAGTAAGCGTTTACTCTCCCTTCGAGACTGCCGGGGGCGCCTGCGTGACAAGCGGGCGCCCTTATTGTATCGCAGGCCGGCTCGCGCTTCGGGCCCGCATTGCATGAGGACGATGAAATGACGGCAGACATCCGCTTCAAGCGCGTGCTTCTCAAGGTTTCCGGCGAAGCCCTGATGGGTAGCCAGGGTTTCGGCATCGACGTCACGGTCGTCGATCGCATCGCCGGCGATATCGCCGAGGCGAGGGCGCTCGGCGCCGACATCTCCGTCGTCATCGGCGGCGGCAATATTTTCCGCGGCGTCGCCGTGGCGTCCAAGGGCGGCGACCGCGTCACCGGCGACCACATGGGGATGCTGGCGACCGTCATCAACGCGCTAGCGCTGCGCACTTCGCTCGCCAAGCTCGGCATCGAGGCGATCGTGCTGTCGGCCATCGCCATGCCGGAGATCTGTGAAAGCTTCTCTCAGCGCGTGGCGCTCGCCCATGCCGCGGCGGGCCGCGTGGTGATCTTCGCCGGCGGCACCGGCAACCCGTTCTTCACCACCGATTCCGCCGCTGCGCTCCGTGCGGCCGAGATGGGCGCTGCGGCGCTGTTCAAGGGCACGCAGGTCGACGGCATCTATTCCGAGGATCCGAAGAAGAACCCGAACGCCACCCGCTTCGACCAGCTGACGCACGACGAGGTGCTGCAAAGGGGTCTCGCGGTGATGGACATCGCAGCCGTCGCCTTGGCACGCGAGAATCACATTCCCATCGTCGTATTCTCCATCCATGAGAAGGGTGAGTTCGCCCGCATCCTGTCGGGCGGCGGTCGCGCCACCATCGTGACCGACTAGGCTGGATCGACACGGCGCAAAAGCAAAAGGACAGACCATGGCTGAATTCGATATCAACGACCTGAAGCGGCGCATGGACGGCGCGATTAACGCCCTCCAGCACGACCTCCAGGGCCTGCGCACTGGCCGCGCCTCCGCGAGCCTGCTCGACCCCATCACGGTCGAGGCCTACGGCACGCAGACGCCGCTCAACCAGCTGGCCAACGTGTCGATCCCCGAGCCGCGCATGCTGTCGGTCTCGGTGTGGGACAAGACGATGGTCGGCAAGGTCGAACGGGCGATCCGCGACAGCCATCTCGGCCTCAACCCGATCACCGACGGCACCACGCTGCGCATTCCGCTGCCGGAGCTGAACGAGCAGCGCCGCAAGGAACTGGTCAAGGTTGCCCACACTTATGCCGAGAATGGCCGCGTGGCCGCACGCCATGTGCGACGCGATGGCATGGAGACCTTGAAAAAACTCGAGAAAGACGGCGATATGGGGCAGGACGACGCCCGTCAGATGTCCGATCGCGTGCAGAAGATCACCGACGAGACGATTTCCGAGATCGACAGGACCCTGTCGGCCAAGGAAGCCGAAATCATGCAGGTCTAGCCTGAACGTGCCTTCTGCGGCGGTGGAATCAAGAGGACAAGCGGTGCGGCAACCCCAACACGTCGCCATCATCATGGACGGCAACGGACGCTGGGCGAAAGCCCGCGGCCTGCCCCGTACCATGGGTCATCGCCGCGGCGTGGAGGCGGTCCGCGGGGCCGTGCGTGCCGCCGGTGACTTCGGCATCCGCTACCTCACGCTGTTCGCCTTCTCCTCGGAGAACTGGCGCCGGCCCGCCGAGGAGGTGAACGAGTTGATGGGCCTCCTGAAGCTCTTCATCCGCCGCGATCTCGCCGACCTCCATAAGGAGGGCGTGCGTGTCAAGGTGATCGGCGCGCGTGAAAACCTCAGCAACGACATTCGTTCGCTGCTCGAGGAAGCGGAGAACCTGACGCGCGACAACACCCATACGACGCTGGTCATCGCCTTCAACTACGGCGGCCGGGAGGAAGTGGCCCGTGCCGTCCGGCGGATCGCCGACAAGGTGGCCTCGGGCGAGATCAAGGCCGAATCGGTAAGCGAGGAACTGCTCGACGGTCACATGGACACTGCGGGAATTCCCGATCCCGATCTCATCATCCGCACTTCCGGGGAGCTTCGGCTGTCGAACTTCCTGCTCTGGCAAGCGGCCTATTCCGAGTTCGTCTTCCTGCCCTGTCTGTGGCCGGACTTCGACCGCAAGGCGTTCGAGGGCGCGCTGCAGGATTTCGCCTCGCGCGATCGGCGCTATGGCGGCGTCTCCTGCGAGATCGCGTCCTGACCCGATGCGGATGATCCGATGGGCCTAGGAATTGGCAGGCTCGTTTCGACGCAATCCTGGGCCGACCTCAAATCGCGCCTGATCTCCGCCGTGATCCTCGGCGCTGCGGTGCTGGCGATCGCCTTCGTCGGCGGCGTGCCGTTCCGCATGCTGTGCTGCCTCACCGGCGTCATCGTGTTCGAGGAATGGGCGCGGATGACCCGCGCCAAGCGGGCAGGGCCGATCTTCAAGTTCGCCCGCCGGGCGCTGTTCTTCAGCTTGTTCGCCTTCCTGCTCGGCGAGAACCTTCTCTCCCTCATCATCATCGGCGGCGCCGGCCTCTTCGTCGCCTTCGTCGACCGGCGCGAGCGCAAGGCCGACTGGGCGCTCGGCGGCCTCGTCTATTCGGGCTTCGCGGCGCTGGCGCCCGGCATGTTGAGGGCTGACGATGCGGCGGGGCTTGCGGTGCTCGGCCTCGTCATCGCCGTCGTCTGGCCGACGGACATCTTCGCCTACTTCACCGGCAAGACCTTTGGCGGACCGAAGATTCTGCCCTCGGTCTCGCCGAAGAAGACGATCTCCGGCTCGCTCGGCGGCCTGATTGCCGGCATGGCTTTCGGCTCCGCCTTCTATGTCGAGGTCACCGGCGAGTTTCCGCTCTGGATCCTCCTTCTCACCGCCGTTCTCTCCGTGCTCGGCCAGGCCGGCGATCTCTTCGAGTCCTGGGTCAAGCGGCGCTTCGGCGTTAAGGACTCGGGCCGGATCATTCCGGGCCATGGCGGCCTGATGGACCGGATTGACGCGCTGATCATCGCGCTGGGCGCGGCGTGGATCGTCGGGGTGATGCTGGAGGGAATCGAGCATCCGGCGCGGGCGATCTTCGCGATCTAGTCATCCCACACAGAAGGTTTGCTTGCCGCGCGGCAAGCGGACTCCATAAGATAGACGGACCGGTTTGCAGGCATACCGGCCGATCGCGCCTTTCGAGCAAGGAAACAAGATGGATCTCTCGTCCGGCCTCGGCATGATCTGGGATAGTGCCCTGATCAAGTTCGTGCCTTTCCTGTTCGTCCTGACGGTCATCGTCTTCTTTCACGAGCTCGGGCATTTCCTGATCGGCCGCCTGTGCGGGATCAAGGTGCTGGCATTCTCCGTCGGTTTCGGACCGGAACTCGTCGGCTTCAACGACCGCCGCGGCACCCGCTGGAAGCTTTGCGCCATTCCGCTCGGCGGCTATGTGAAGTTCCTCGGCGACGAGAATGCCGCGAGCATGCCGGACAATGCCGCCGTCGAGGCCATGGACCCGGCGGAGCGGGCACAGTCCTTTCCGGCCAAGAGTGTCGGCCGCAGGGCGGCGACCGTCGTCGCCGGCCCGGTCGCCAACTTCATCCTCGCCATCGTAATCTTCGCCGGCGTCGCCTTCATCAGCGGGCGGCCGGTCGGCGATCCCGTGGTGTCGGAAGTGCGGGCAGGAACCCCGGCGGCGACCTCCGGCATTCTCGCCGGCGATCGGATCGTCTCCCTCGACGACACCAAGGTCACCTATTTCAACGACATCCTGGAATACGTGTCGACGCGGGCAGAGGTGCCGATCCGCGTTGGCGTCGAGCGGGCCGGCGCGCCGCTGGAGTTCACCGTGACGCCGGCGCTGGTCACGCAGACCGATCCTTTCGGCAACGAGGTGCAGACGCCCTTGATGGGCCTCGTCGCCAGCAAGGAGAGCGCCGACTTCCGCGTCGAGAGCCTGTCGGCGGTCGAAGCGCTGAAGTTCGGCGTCGACCAGACCTGGTTCTTCACCCACCATACCGTCAGCTTCATCAGCGGCATCGTCACCGGGCATTCCGGCGCCGAGCAGATCGGCGGGCCGATCCGAATCGCCGGCATTTCCAGCCAGGTGGCGACGCTCGGCTTTGCCGCGGTGCTGATTCTGGCGGCGCAGCTGTCGATCTCGATCGGTCTTCTCAATCTCCTGCCGATCCCGATGCTCGATGGCGGGCACCTGATGTTCTACGGTTTCGAGGCGTTGCGCGGGAAGCCGCTGAGCGAGCGCGTGCAGGACGTCGGCTTCCGGATCGGCATCGTCCTCGTCCTGTCGCTGATGATCTTCGCGATGTGGAACGACATTTCCTGGCTGACCTGAGCGTGGCTTGCGCGGGGCTTTTCTCCTGTCGCCGGTTTAACGCTGTGTTAACCATGTATCAGGGAGCCGTGGCCGGGGAGCAACGGTTTTCCGATTCCTAAACTGAATCCGTCCAGTTTGCTTGAACGCGGTCCTAAAGCCGTTAAAAGGCAATGAGCGCATGATGCCGAAACGGCGTCGCTGCGGTGTTATGTATAAAAGGTGGGTGAAGCCTATGACGGCTGGATCAAAGCTCCTGAGGGCCACGTCGGCATTTGCGCTATCATCGACGATCCTGGCCACCACTGTCGGTGTCCAGCTCCTGATGGTCTCGCAGGTCCAGGCCGCGATGGTTAGCAACGTGGTCGTGACGGGCAACCAGCGCGTCGAGGCCGATACGATCCGCGGCCTCCTGTCGATCCGCCCGGGCAAGAATGCCACGGAAGCCGACATAGACGAGGGCGTGCAGAAGCTCTACTCGACCGGCCTGTTCTCCGACGTGAAGATCAGCCAGAGCGGCGGCACGGTGAACGTGCGGGTCGATGAGAACCAGATCGTCAACCAGGTCGTCTTCCAGGGCAACTCGAAGCTGAAGGACGAGCAGCTCAAGGCCGCCGTCCAGACCCAGTCGCGCGGCGCCTATTCGGCTGCCACCGCCGAGGCCGACGTCGCCTCCATCAAGGAAGCCTACGGCAAGATCGGCCGCAGCGATGCGACCGTCACCGTCCGCACGCTTCCCGTCGACAACAACCGCGTCAACGTCGTCTTTGAGATGAACGAGGGCGACCGCACCAAGATCGGCACTATCAACTTCGTCGGCAACAATGCCTATGGCGATGGCCGTCTGAAGGAAGTGATCGCGCTGCGCGAGTCCGGCCTGCTCAGCTTCATCCAGCGCAACGACATCTATGATGCCGACCGCTTGCGCGCCGATGAAGAGACGCTGCGCCGCTTTTACTACAACCACGGCTACGCCGACTTCCGCATCGTTTCCTCGGTTGCCGATCTCGACGAGACCAACAACAAGTACACCGTCACCTTCACCATCGACGAAGGCGAGCGCTACACCTACGGCAACGTCGCCGTTGAGAGCGCCATTCCGGGCGTCGACGGCGCCGCGCTGGAGCGCGAGCTGAAGACCCGCTCGGGCGACGTCTACAGCGCGCAGAAGGTCGAGGACTCGCTGGTCGCCGTGACCAACCGCGTCGCCGAGAACGGTTATGCCTTCGCTCAGGTCACCCCGCGCGGCGACCGCGACTTCAACAACCGTACGATCTCGGTCACCTACGTGGTCGACCAGGGCCAGCGCGCCTACATCGAGCGGCTGGACGTGCGCGGCAACACCAAGACCCGCGACTACGTCATCCGCCGCGAGTTCGACGTCTCCGAAGGCGACGCCTTCAACCAGGTTCTGGTGCAGCGCGCCAAGCAGCGCCTCGAGTCGCTCGGCTTCTTCACCTCGGTCAACATCTCGACCGCGCCGGGCTCCGAGCCGGACCGCGTCGTCGTGATCGTCGACGTGGTCGAGAAGTCGACCGGCGAGTTCTCCATCGGTGGTGGCTACACCACCGGCGGCGAGAGCGATGGCCCGGTTGCCGAAATCGGCGTGACCGAGCGCAACTTCCTTGGCCGTGGCCAGTATGTGAAGGTCTCCGCCGGCTTCGGCGCTGATACCCGCAACTACCAGCTGTCGTTCACCGAGCCCTACTTCCTCGGCCGCCGCCTGGCCGCCGGCTTCGACATCTACACCTCGACCAACACGTCGGAATCCTACGACGTCGAGCGCACCGGCGGTTCGCTGCGTGTCGCCGCGCCGATCACCGACGACTTCACCGCGCAGGTCGCCTACAACTTCAAGCAGGAGAAGTTCGGCGACGACGACGGCGGTGCCAAGATCGATGACTATCTCGTCGACTCCGCCGGTGCCCTGATCATCGGTGCGGACGGCAAGCCGGTCGTTGCCGGTAGCGATTTCGACGGCGACACCAAGGCGATCTACGCCACCTGCGGCGATCCGGATCCTTACGGTCTCGTCTCTGGCCGCCAGGTTGCCGGTGCCACTGACTTCTCGGGCGCCCCGAAGTACACGCGCTCGACGATCATCAACCAGGCGATCTGCGACAGCCCGTACACCACATCGTCGGTCTCCTACGCGCTGACCTACAACACGCTGGACTCGACCAAGGACCCGCGCAACGGCATCATCGCCTCGTTCGGCCAGGAAGTCGCCGGCCTCGGCGGCGATGCGAGCTTCGTCAAGACTACCGGCAAGGCATCGTATTTCCAGCAGCTGCAGGAAGAATACGACGTCGTCGGCCAGCTGTCGGTCGGTGGCGGCAATGTTGCCGGTCTCGACGGCGACCTTCGCGTCTTCGACAACTTCTTCAAGGGCCAGGACATCGTCCGCGGCTTCGAGACGAAGGGCATCGGCCCGCGCCAGTTCGAGCTCGATGCCAGCGGCAACCGCGTCGGCAGCGGTGTCGCGATCGGCGGCGAGAACTACCTGAACGCCACGGCGGAGACGACCTTCCCGCTGCCGCTGGTCTCGCGCGACTTCGGTTTCCGCGGCGCGGTGTTCGCCGATGCCGGCACGCTGTGGGGCACGGAATTCGCAGGCCAGCAAGGTGTCGTCGGCGACGACCTCGAAGTGCGCGCCTCGGTCGGTGTCGGCCTGCTCTGGGCCTCGCCTTTCGGTCCGCTGCGCGTCAACTACGCGCACCCGGTCATGAAGGAAGACTACGACGAGACCCAGGAACTGTCCTTCGGCTTCTCGACCCGGTTCTAAGGGATAGCGGGAGACCTCAGGGTCTCCCGCTTCGGTTTTGATGACAGACATCCGATTCTTTCCAGCCGGTGAGGGGCTGACCCTCTCCGCGCTCGCGACGCTCTGCGACGCGGAGCTCGTTGCGGGCGGCGACGGCACGCGGCGCGTCCGTGGGCTTGCGGCCCTAGACGATGCCGGCCCGGACGATCTCACCTTCTTCGACAATGTGCGCTACCGCGAGGCTTTGGCTGCAACGCGTGCCGGCTGCGTCGTCGTTGCCCGCCGCAATCTTCCGCTGGTGCCGGAGGGCGTCGCAGCGCTGGTCGCGCGCGATGCCGGGCGGGCCTTCGCACTGGCCGGCCGCGCCTTGTTTCCCGACGCGCTGCTGCCGCAGGCGATGAGTCCCGGGATTTCGCCCTTCGCCGCTATCGATCCGACCGCGGTTCTGGAGGATGGCGTCACGGTCGAGCCGATGGCGGTGATCGGTCCGCGCGTTGGCATCGGCCGTGGCACGGTGATCTCCGCGGGAGCCGTTATCGCCTCGGACTGCAAGATCGGCCGCGACTGCCGGATCGGCGCGCATGTCAGCATCCAGCACAGCCTGATCGGGAATGGCGTGATCCTGCATCCGGGCGTTCGCCTCGGGCAGGACGGCTTCGGCTATTCCGCGGGCCGCGACGGCATCTTGAAGATGGTGCAGATCGGCCGGGTGATCGTGCAGGACGGTGTCGAGATCGGCGCCAATACGACGGTCGACCGGGGCGCCATCCGCGACACGGTGATCGGCGAGAACACCAAGATCGATAACCAGGTTCAGGTCGCCCACAATGTGCGGATCGGCCGGAACTGCATGATCGTCGGACAGGTTGCGCTCGCCGGCAGCGTGACGCTCGGCGACGGCGTTGCCATCGGCGGCCAGACGGCGATCAACAACCACGTCACCATCGGCGATGGCGCGCAGATCGCCGCCATCAGCAGCGTCGCCAGCGACGTGCCGCCCGGCGCCCGCTGGGGCGGGACGCCGGCCAAGCCGGTGCGGGACTGGTTCCGGGAAGTGACCTGGGTTAGTGAAATGGCAAAGGCGCGACGCGTACCAGGGGGCAGGGATGGACGAGACGACAACGACGCTTGAGAGCGCCGACATACTCCAGATCATGGAGCTCCTGCCGCACCGCTACCCGTTCCTGATGGTCGACCGCATCGTCGGCATCGACTCGGACAAGGCGGCGATCGGCATCAAGAACGTGACGGTCAACGAGCCGCATTTCATGGGGCATTTCCCCGGCACGCCGGTGATGCCGGGCGTCCTGATCATCGAGGGCATGGCCCAGACCGCCGGCGCGATCTGCACCATGGCGATGGGCAAGGGCACGCCGCAGCTGGTCTATTTCATGACCATCGACAATGCGAAGTTCCGCCGTCCGGTGGTGCCGGGTGACCGGCTGGAATACCACGTCGTGCAGAACAAGAAGCGCGGCAACATCTGGAAGTTCGACTGCGTCGCCAAGGTCGACGGCGTCAAGGTCGCCGAGGCGACCGTCAGCGCCATGCTGGTGGCCCGCGACCCGGCCTGAGCGCCATCGCTCGCCGGCGGGTCCGAGCTGACGCTGCCGCTTCCGTCACGGCGCCCTTTGCGGGGCGCCGTCGGCGTTTCCCTGGCCAACAGTAGGGGTGCCCATGTCTATCCATTCCTCCTCGATCATCGAGGACGGTGCCGTCATCGGCGAGGGCGTCGAGATCGGTCCGTTCTGCCATATCGGTCCGCAGGTCCGGCTCGGTCCGGGCGCGAAGCTGCGCTCGCACGTGGTGATCTCCGGCAATACGACCATCGGCGCCAATGCCAACATCTACCCCTTCGCCTCGCTCGGGCATGCGCCGCAGCACCTGAAGTACAAAGGCGAGGACACCCGCCTCGTCATCGGCGAGAATTGCCTGGTGCGCGAGAGCGTGACCATGAACCCCGGCACCATCCAGGGGCGCTCCGAGACGACGATCGGCGACAACTGCTCGTTCTTCACGGGCTCGCACGTCGCGCATGACTGCCATGTCGGCTCCAATGTGACGGTGATCAACAACGTCATGCTGGCTGGCCATTGCGTCATCGGCGACTTCGCCACCATCGCCGGCGGCTCGGGCATCCACCAGTTCACCCGGATCGGCCACCACGCCTATATCGGCGGCCTCGCCGCCGTCGAGGGCGACGTGATCCCGTTCGGCATGGTGCTCGGCAACCGCGCCTATCTCTCCGGCCTCAACGTCATCGGCATGAAGCGCGCGGGTTTCAACCGCGACGCCGTGCGCAACGTGCGCAAGGCCTACCGCATGCTGTTCTCCGACGATTTGACGTTCCGGGAGAACATGGACGAGGTGCAGAGCGAGTATCCCGAGGATCCGCTGGTGCAGGACCTGCTCGGCTTCATCCGCTCCGGCGGCGACCGGGCGATCTGCTTTCCGCGCCACAGCCGCCCGGCGTGACGCTTCCCGCCCAGCCCGCCATCGTCGCGCCGGGCACGCCGGGCGAGCCGCTCGGCATCGTCGCCGGCGGCGGCGACCTGCCGCGGCTGGTGGCGGCGCAGGCCGTGCTGCACGGCTGGACGCCGGTCGTCCTCGCCGTCGGCGACGGGATCGGCTCGTCCTGGCTGCCGGGCGATGCCTGGCCGATGGCCTGGGGCAAGCTCGGCAACGCTTTCGGCCATCTGAAGGGCAGGGGCGTGCGTCGCATCGTGATGTGCGGCACCGTCTCCGTGCGCCCCGACTTCCGCTCCATCCTGCCGAGCCTCAAGACGCTCGCCATGCTGCCGCAGATCTTCCAGGTGATCCGCGGCGGCGACGACAACCTGCTGCGGGCGGCGGCCCGGGCCTTCGAGGGCCGTGGCTTCGAGCTCGTAGCGGTCCAGGAAATCCTGCCGGAGATGCTGATGCCAGCGGGACCGGTGACGGGACTGAGCCCTTCCGAGATCGACTGCGTGGCGCTTGCCCGCGGGTTCGAGGCGGCGAAGGTGCTGGGCGCGCTCGACGTCGGACAGGCGGTCGTGGCCTCGCGCGACCGGGTGATCGCGCTGGAGGGCATCGAGGGGACGCAGGAAATGCTGTCACGCGTCGCCGACCTTCGCCGGCGCGGCCGCGTCAGCCGGAAGGAGCATTGCGTGCTGGTCAAGGTCGTCAAGCCGGGCCAGGATCTGCGCTTTGATCTGCCGAGCATCGGCGTTGCGACCATCCAGCAAGCTGCCGAAGCGGGGTTGTCGGGCATCGGCCTCAGCGCCGGCCATGCGCTGGTGATCGGCATCGACGACGTCATCGCGGCTGCCAAGGCAGAGGGCATATTCCTCGTCGGCTGGCCTGATCCTTCCGGAGAACCGCTGCTATGAAGATCGCCTTCGTCGTCGGCGAGAATTCCAGCGATCGTCTGGGCGCAGCGCTCATCCGTGGCTTGCGGCAGCAAGCGGGCGAAGCGGTCGAGGTGACCGGCCTCGGCGGCGACGAGATGGCGGCGGAGGGGCTGAAGACGCTCTTCGACATCGACGAGCTGTCGATCATCGGCGTCGGCGCCATCGTCGCGCGGCTGCCCCAGTTGATCGGGCGCATCGGCCAGACCGTGCGCCATATCCTCAACGAAGCGCCGGATGCGCTGGTCGTCATCGACAGCTATGCCTTCTCGCACCGGGTGGCGCGCAAGGTGCACAAGGCCCGGCCGGACCTTCCGATCATCAATTACGTTCCGCCGGCAGTCTGGGCCTACCACCCCGAGCGCTCGACGGCGATGCGCGGCTATATCGACCGGGCAATCTGCGTCTTCCCGTTCGAGCCGGATTTCCATCAGCGCCATGGCGGCCCGCCCGCGACCTATGTCGGCCATCCCCTGATGCGCCAGCCCGACCTTGCCGCCATCATGCAGCGGCTCGACGCGGGACCCGACCTGCCGGCGCCGAAGGCGGCGCCCGTGCTGCTGGTTCTGCCGGGGTCGCGCCGGGGCGAGATCAACCGGCTGAGCGACGATTTCGGCAGGACGTTGGCGCTGCTCTCAGAACGCATGCCGGGCGTGCGCGCCGTGCTGCCGGCGGTGCCGCGGCTGAAGACGGCGATCGAGGAAAAGGTCGCGGGCTGGGCGGTGAAGCCCGAGATCGTGACCGGCGAGGCGGAGAAATGGGCGGCGTTCGCTGAGGCCGACGCGGCGCTTGCGGCATCCGGCACCGTCGCGCTGGAACTCGCGCTCGCCGGCGTTCCCATGGCGCTCTGCTACCGCATCGACCCGATCGCCTACCGCGTCCGCCACTGGATCACCGGCTGGACCGCGGCGCTGCCGAACTACATCGCCGACCACCCGCTGGTGCCCGAGCATTTCCACGAGTTCATCCGCCCGGAAGCCCTGTCGCGGCGGCTCGAATGGCTGCTGACGGACACGCTGGAGCGGCGCGCCCAGGTCGAGGGGTTCCGCGATATCCGCCGCAAGATGGCGGTGACTGAGGATCCCGGCCAGGCGGCGGCGGCGATCGTGCTGGAGGTGGTTCGGGGGCGGGCGGGAAGCTGCCTTCGCTGAGTTAATGCTTGCGGCAGCTTGCACCCCCCTCTGTCCTGCTGGACATCTCCCCCTCAGGTGGAGAGATCAGCTAGTTGCGGACGCTGAGGTCTTCGATCTCCAGCCTTGAGGGCGAGATGTCCGGCAGGACAGTGGGGGTGAAGCTGCCGCGATGCGCTCCACAGCAAATAGCCGCAAATGAAAACGGGCGCCGAGGCGCCCGTTATTCCTTACCTGAACCGCTGAACCCTCAGCGGCCCGCCACGTCGACGTAGTCGCGCTGGGCGGCGCCGGTGTAGAGCTGGCGCGGGCGGCCGATGCGCTGGTGCGGGTCCTCGATCATTTCCTTCCACTGGGCGATCCAGCCGACGGTGCGCGCGACGGCGAACAGCACGGTGAACATGGTGGTGGGGAAGCCGAGCGCCTTCAGCGTGATGCCGGAGTAGAAGTCGACGTTCGGGTAAAGCTTCTTCTCGATGAAGTACTCGTCGGTGAGCGCGATGCGCTCGAGCTCCATCGCGACTTCCAGCGTCGGATCGTCCTTGATGCCGAGCTCATCCAGCACCTCGTGGCAGGTCTTCTGCATGATCGTCGCGCGCGGATCGTAGTTCTTGTAGACGCGGTGACCGAAGCCCATCAGGCGGAACGGGTCGTTCTTGTCCTTGGCGCGGGCGATGTATTCCGGGATGCGGTCCTTGGTGCCGATCTCGGTCAGCATGTTCAGCGCCGCCTCGTTGGCGCCGCCATGGGCGGGGCCCCAGAGACAGGCGATGCCGGCGGCGACGCATGCGAACGGGTTGGCGCCCGAGGAACCCGCGAGACGGACGGTCGAGGTCGAGGCGTTCTGCTCGTGGTCGGCGTGGAGGATGAAGATCCGGTCCATCGCCTTGGCCAGAACCGGGTTGATCTTGTAGGGCTCGCACGGAACCGCGAAGCACATGTGGAGGAAGTTCTCGGCGTAGGACAGGTCGTTCCGGGGGTAAACGAAGGGCTGGCCGATATGGTACTTGTACGCCATGGCGGCGAGCGTCGGGGTCTTGGCGATCATGCGGATCGAGGCGACCATGCGCTGGTGCGGATCGGCGATATCGGTCGAGTCGTGGTAGAAGGCCGAGAGGGCGCCGACCGAGCCGACCATGACGGCCATCGGGTGGGCGTCACGGCGGAAACCGGAATAGAAGCGCGACATCTGCTCGTGCACCATGGTGTGCCGGGTGACGCGGTAGGAAAAATCGGACATTTCGCGCTCGGTCGGCAACTCGCCGTAGAGCAGGAGATAGCAGGTCTCCAGGAAGTCGCCCTTCTCGGCGAGCTGGTCGATCGGATAGCCGCGGTGCAGAAGCACGCCTTCGTCGCCATCGATATAGGTGATCTTCGACTCGCAGGACGCCGTCGAGGAGAAACCGGGATCGTAGGTGAAGATTCCGGTCTGCTTGTAGAGAGAGGTGATGTCGACGACATCCGGACCGATCGTGCCGCTCCGGACCTCGAGGCTCGCGTTTTTCTCACCCACTGCCATGGTCGCCGCGTGGTTCGTCATGCGTATCCCCTTCTTCGTGAGCCGACGGGACGAGATCGCTTTTGCAGCGCACAGGTCCCTGGCGAAAACTTGCGTACTCCAAAGCGGAGACGCGAACAAGTTGCGTATCAAACTGACATGTTGCGCCGCACTCTAACGCCAAGTGGCGCGGAGTTCATCACCTGGCCTGGTCGCCCAGCCGCGCGAGCGACTCGTCGCGGCCGAGAACCGCGAGCACGTCGAACACGCCCGGGGAGGTCGTGCGGCCGGTGAGGGCGGCACGCAAGGGCTGCGCCGCCTTGCCGAGCTTCAACCCGGTCTCCTCGGCGTAAAGGCGTACCGCCTCCTCCAGCGGCGCGACGGACCAGTCGGTGACGGCGGAAAGTCGCGGCAGGAGCGCGGCCACGACGTCACGGCCGCCATCGCGCAGGATCGCCTCGGCCTTCTCCTCCATCGGCAACGGCCGATCGGCGAAGAGATAGGCCGTCGAATCGGTGAGTTCGACGAGGTTTTTCGCGCGTTCCTTGAGGCCCGGCATGGCGGCGAGGAGGAGCGCATGGGTCTCGGCGTCCGGGCGGCGCTTCAGAATGTCGCCGTTCGGCAGGTAGTCGCGCTCGACCATCAGGAGGTCGGCCAGCTCCGCGTCACCCGCGGCCCGGACATAGGTGCCGCTGATAGCGTTCAGCTTGGCGAAGTCGAAGCGCGCCGCACCCTTGTTGATGTCGGGAATGTCGAACCAGGAGACCATCTCGGCCTCCGTCATGATCTCGGTGTCGCCATGGCTCCAGCCGAGGCGGACGAGATAGTTCTTCAGTGCTTGCGGCATGTAGCCGAGCGCGCGGTAGGCATCGACGCCGAGCGCGCCGTGGCGCTTTGACAGTTTTGCGCCGTCCTCGCCGTGGATCAGCGGGATATGCGCCATGACAGGCACGTCCCAGCCCATCGCCTGATAGATCAGCGTCTGGCGCCCGGCATTGGTCAGGTGGTCGTCGCCGCGGATGATGTGGGTGACGCCCATGTCGTGGTCGTCGACGACGACGGCATGCATGTAGGTCGGCGAGCCGTCGGAGCGCAGCAGCACGAAATCGTCGAGATCGCGGTTGGGGAAGCGGACCTCGCCTTGCACCTGGTCGTGCACGACGGTCTCGCCCTCCTGCGGGGCCTTCAGCCGGATCACCGGCTTGACGCCCTCGGGGGCCTCGGACGGGTCGCGGTCGCGCCAGCGGCCGTCATAGCGGGGCGGCTGCTTGTTGGCGCGGGCGGTCTCGCGCATCTCCTCGAGCTCGGCCTGGCTGGCATAGCAGCGGTAGGCCTTGCCGGCGGCGAGGAGTTGTTCGGCGACCTCGCGGTGGCGGGCGGCGCGCTCGAACTGCGAGACCGGCGGCTCGTCGGCGTCGAGGCCGAGCCAGGAGAGGCCCTCGATGATCGCGACGACGGCGGCCTCGGTCGAGCGCTCGCGGTCTGTGTCCTCGATGCGCAGCAGCATCTTGCCGCCCATGCGCCGGGCATAGAGCCAGTTGAACAGCGCGGTGCGGGCGCCGCCGATGTGCAGATAGCCGGTCGGCGAGGGCGCGAAACGGGTGACGACGGTCATGGCGGTTCCAGTGCGGCAAATGGGTGCGGACGCACGATCTTTGCGGTCGGCTTTTCCGTGGGGCTGTGTAGCATAGGCCGGGAGAGAGACAAGGCAGGGCCCGGTCGCTTCGGAGGCAAGCATGGCCATCGCCGACGCAGCAGAGCCGAGGGCTGGCGGGCGACGCCGGAGAGGCCTGTGGCGCCGGCTCCTCGGCCTGACAGGAGATGCCCGGTCAGGCAAAGGCATCGCGCTCGGCAGCCGTCTGAGGAACACAGGTGCCCGCGTCGTCGCTTGGATGATCCGGCAGCGCGAGATCGAGGCGGAGGCGCGCAGCGGCTTCTTCCTGGTGCCGGGCGGGATGATGCTCGGCATCGCTCTGTTCTACGCCGCAGGGTGGCGACCGCCGATCCCCGTCGCGGTTGCTGCTTGCCTGCCGCTGCTCCTCGGCGCGGTGATGCTCGGCCCGCGCAAGGCGACGGGCGCGGCGTGCCTGCTGGCGGGTTTCGTCGCCGCGGGCTTCGGCTTGTCCGGCTATGAGCTGGCGCGGACGAAAACCGTTCTCTTCTCAGGCGAGGCGACGGTGCGGATCGTCGGCCGTGTCGAGGGACGCGAGCTGGACGAGCGGGGGCGGCTGCGCTACCGCGTGGCCATCGAGACCACCGAGCGGCCGGTGCTGTCGCGCCCGCCGGGGATCGCCGAGATTCTCGTTTCCAGCCGGCACACGCCGATCCCCGTCGGCGGCCGCTATGCCGGGCTGGTGCGGCTGCGGGCGCCGTCCGGCCCCGCCTTTCCCGGCGGCTACGACTTCAGTTTCGGCAACTACTTCGACGGCGTCGGCGCCAACGGATTTGCCTTGGGGCCGCCGGATCCGCCGGGAGCCGGCGCAAGCCCGACGGGGAAAGCCGCCGGCGAACGTATCCTGGCGCTGCGGCTGTCGATGAGCGAGCGCATCCGCAGCGTCATCGGCGGACCGGCGGGGACGGTAGCGGCGGCGCTCATCACCGGCGACCGGGCCGGCATTCCCGACGAGATCGAGCTCTGGCTGCGCACCACCGGCCTGTCGCACGTGCTGTCGATCTCCGGCCTGCACATGGCGCTGGTCGCGGGGTTTGCGATGTTCCTCGTGCGCGCCGGCCTCGCGGCGATTCCGGGCGTCGCGCTGCGCTGGCCGATCAAGAAGTTTGCGGCGGTGGCGGCGCTCGGTGCCGTCACTTTCTACATCCTCCTGTCCGGGCGGAACGTCGCGGCGGACCGCTCCTACCTCATGCTGGCGATCATGCTGGTGGCGATCCTCGTCGACCGGGCGGCGATCACGCTGCGCAGCGTGGCTCTCGCGGCGATCGTCGTCCTTTCGATGACGCCGCACGCGCTGGTGACGGCAAGCTTCCAGATGTCGTTCGGCGCGACGGCCTCGCTCGTCGGCGTCTACGGCCATGTCGCGCGGGCACGGGCGCGGCGACAGGTGGACGCGCCGCCGGCGGGTCGGGCGAGGCGGCTCGTGGTGTTCCTGATCGGGCTCGGCGCCTCGTCGCTCATCGCCGGCACCGCGACGGGCCCGTTCGCGTCCTATCATTTCCAGCGGATGGCGCCTTTCGGCCTGTTCGCCAATCTTCTGGCGCTGCCGCTGTTCTCGGTGTGGATCATGCCACTGGCGCTCTGCGCGGTCGTCGCCATGCCTTTCGGCCTGGATGCTGTGTTCCTGATCCTGATGGGGCAGGGATTGAAACTCGTCTTCGGCATTGCCCACTTCCTGCACGACCATCTGCCGGACACGCCGACCGGGCTGCTGACCCCGGAAGGACTGGTGCTGCTGTCGCTGGCGCTGCTGCTGGCCTGCTTCCTCGCCAGCGGCCTGCGTTGGCTGGCCTTGCCGGTGGCCGCGCTCGGGCTCGTACTGGCGCCGGCGACAGGGCCGCGGCCCGAACTCCTGGTGTTCGAAGACGGACGCGAGCTGGCGCTGATCGGGGCGGGGTACGTGCTGATGCCGTTGCGGCCGAAGCCGAACGCGTTCGTGCTGACGCAGTGGCAGAGGGCTTTTCCGGACGGCGCTCAGCCGCTGGACACAGGCGTGCCATCGCGCGCCGGCGTGCGACCGGACGCCGGTGTGCCACCAGACCCGAGTGCGGCGGGATTTCGCTGCGAAGCTTTAGAGCCAGAGGGTGGTGTCGCGACCAAGAGATCCTCGCCCTCGGCTGCCGTCCCTCAACTCTTACGGTCGACGCCGCCGCTCACTGGCGAGCCCGCAGCGCCTGTCATCGACGGAAAGTCGTTGACGCCGGCAGTACCGGCCGTCCCGGCGAAGCGGGCGTCCCGGCCGATGCGGATCTGCCGGGCGACGACGCGGAGCGGGCTGAGGGTGGTCTGGACCGACGATTATCGCCAGATCGGTACGGCTTGCGACAGCGCGGACGTCGCCATCGTCGCACGGGCGGCGCGGCGCGAGGCGTGCCGCTCGGGCGCCGTGCTGGTGACGCTGCGCACGCTGCGGCGGACCGGTTCGCTCGCCATCTCCCGCTCTGCTGCAACGGGCCACGCCGAGATCTCCGCCTCGATCGCGCCGGTGCCGGAGCCGTGGCAAGTGCAGCGGCTGGCACCTTGGCCGGAGACCTGGCGGCGGGCGGTTGAGAGTACGCCGGAGAAGCCGCGGCCGTGATGCGGGGCGTTGGGATGCAAGGTTAGGCGTTCGCGGGCGGCCCCCTCATCGGCCTGCCGGCCACTTCTCCCCGGAGGGGCGAAGAAGGCGGTTTTGAGCGTGGCGGCAGGGGTGCTGCCGGCGTCGGATGCTCGCGGGGCCGACTAGATTCTTCTCCCCTGTGGGGAGAAGGTCGCGGCAGCGGGATGAGGGGGGCGGCGCGGGGCTTGTGGGTGGGCCCCCGCAACGCCGCTAACCGCCCCCCAGCCCGCCTCAGTATTTGCGGATCAGGCCGACGAGCTTGCCCTGGACCTTGATGCGCTCGGAGCCGAAGCTGCGGGTCTCGTAGGCGGGGTTGGCGGCCTCGAGCGAGATGGTGTCGCCGCGGCGGCGGAAGCGCTTGAGGGTCGCCTCCTCGTCGTCGACGAGGGCCACCACGATCTCGCCGCCTTGCGCGGTGTCGCCCCGGCGGATGACAACGGTATCGCCGTCGAGGATGCCGGCCTCGATCATCGAATCGCCCTTTACCTCCAGCGCGTAATGCTCGCCGCCGCCCAGCATGTCCGGCGGCACGAAGATCTGGCTGCCGCTCTGCTGGATGGCCGAGATCGGCACGCCGGCGGCGATGCGGCCCATCAGCGGGATGCCGACCGGTTCGCTGTCGTTGGCGGCCGGGCGAATGCGCTTGGGCAAAGGCTCGACGGACGTCTCCGCGATGGGCTCGCGGCGGGGCGCGACGGGCTCGGCGTCGGCGCTTTTTGCCTTGGCCGGCGCGACCGAGTCCGGCAGCTTCAGGACTTCCAGTGCCCGGGCGCGGTTCGGCAGACGGCGGATGAAGCCGCGCTCTTCCAGCGCGGTAATCAGTCGGTGGATGCCGGACTTGGAGCGGAGATCCAGCGCATCCTTCATCTCGTCGAAGGACGGCGGCACGCCCAGTTCCTGCAATCTCCCATGGATGAACATCAGGAGATCGTGCTGCTTGCGCGTCAGCATTTCCGGCGATCCTTGTTAAAACAAAACCTGAACAAAGCTATCTGTTCTAGTTGTGTTCTGCAAGAGCCGGAAGCTTAGTCGAGCGCGATGTAGCGGCAGGAATCGCCGGATTTGGCCGCTGGCGCATGGGGTTCTCGCAAGAGGAGAACATTGGCCCGGGCATAGACCGAGAGGAGCGACGAATCCTGGCGCCCGAAAGGCGTGACGATCGGCACGACCGCCTGCGATTCGCCAAGCGTCGCCCGGATGAAGTCGGCGCGCTGGTCGTTCGCCGGCATGTCGGCACCGAGGATGGCCTCGCGGTAGAGCGGGCTGGCCGGGGCGCCGGTAAGGGCATGAACGAGGGGCTTCAGGAACAAGGTCGCGGCGACCATCGAGGAGGCGGGGTTGCCGGGAAGGCCGATGAGCCGGGTGCGGCCGATGCGACCGGCCATCAGCGGCTTGCCCGGCCGCATGGCGACCTTCCAGAAATCGAGCGCGACGCCGCGGGCGGCGAAGACCTTGCCGACGAGGTCGTGGTCGCCGACCGAGGCGCCGCCGATGGTGACGAAGATGTCGACGGCGTCGGTGACGGCGCGGTCGAGGAGGGCGCCGATCTCGGCCTCGTCGTCGCGGGCGATGCCGTAGTCAAGCGCCTCGCCGCCGGCGGCCTCGACCATGGCGGCGACCCCGAAAGTATTGGAGGCGACGATCTGCGAGGGGCCGACCGGCTCGCCGGGCATGACCAGCTCGTCGCCGGTGGCAAGGATCGCGATGCGCGGACGGCGCAGCACGGTGAGCCGCGGATGGCCGCCGCTCGCCGCCAGGGCGATCGTGCCGGCGCCAAAACGCGTGTTCGCCTTGATGAGCGTGTCACCCTTCGAGAAGTCGGCGCCGGCCTTGCGGATGTGGCGGCCGCGCATGGCTGGCTCCAGCGGCAGCATGGTGGTGACTGTGGGCCGCTCGGCGTTCTCCTGGATGAGGATCGCATTGGCCCCGTCCGGCACCGGCGCGCCGGTGAAGATCCGGACGGTCTCGCCCGGAGCAACGCTGCCCTCGAAGGCGCGCCCGGCGGCGGATTCGCCGATGACCGTCAGCGGCTGGAAAGGGCCGGCCGTATCGTCGGCGCGCACGGCGTAGCCGTCCATGGCGGAGGCGTCAAAGTCGGGCTGGGTGCGCAGAGCGGGCAAGTCGGCGGCAAGGATGCGGCCGCGCGCAGCGCGCAGCGGCACGGTCTCGGTCTCCTTCACCGCGACGGCGTCCTGCATCAGCGCGGCGAAGGCGTCGGCGACGGAAATCATGCCGACCAGTCACCGGAGCGGCCGCCGGATTTGGCAAGCACCCGGATCGCGGAGATCTGCATGCCGCGATCGACCGCCTTGGCCATGTCGTAGATGGTGAGGCAAGCGACGCTGACGGCGGTCAGCGCTTCCATCTCGACGCCGGTCTTGCCGCTGAGGCGGACCGTCGCGGTGACGCGCAGGCCCGGCAATGCGGGCTCGGCGGCGATGTCGACGGCGATCTTCTCCAGCATCAAGGGATGGCAGAGCGGGATGAGGTCGGCGGTCTTCTTGGCCGCCATGATGCCGGCAAGCCGCGCGACGGCGATGACGTCGCCCTTCTTGGCGCCGCCGGCCTCGATCAGCGCCAGCGTCTCGGGGAGCATCAGCACCAGGCCCTCGGCGCGGGCCTCGCGCACGGTCTCGGCCTTGTCGCCGACATCCACCATGGTGGCGGCGCCGGTGGCGTCGAGATGGGTGAGGGCGGTCATGCGGCAGTTCCTGCGTTCGCCGAAGTAAAGGAAGCGGGGCGGGCGAGCAGGGCGCGGGTCGCGGCCTCTACGTCCGCCTTTCGCATCAGGCTTTCGCCGACGAGGAAGGTGGCGATGCCGACGCGGCCGAGCCGGGCGCAGTCCGCCGGGGTGAAGATCCCGCTCTCGCCGACGAGGATGCGATCGTCCGGCACGAGGGCCGACAGCCGCTCGGCGGTGGAGATGTCGGTCTCGAAGGTCCGGAGATTGCGGTTGTTGACGCCGAGGAGCGGCGAGCGGAGTTTCAGCGCGCGCTCGGTTTCTGCCTCGTCGTGCACCTCGACCAGCACGTCCATGCCGAGGTCCATCGCCACCGCCTCGAGCTCGGCGGCGCAGCTGTCGTCGATCGCGGCCATGATGAGGAGGATCGCGTCGCCACCCCAGGCGCGGGCTTCGAACACCTGGTAGGGGTCGAACATGAAATCCTTGCGCAGCGCCGGCAGAGAGCAGGCGGCGCGGCCCTCGGTGAGGAAGCTCGGCTGGCCCTGGAAGGACGGCGCGTCGGTGAGGATGCTGAGGCAAGCGGCGCCGCCGCGCTCGTAGGCACATGCGAGAGCTGGCGGATCGAAATCGGCGCGGATGAGGCCTTTCGACGGGCTGGCCTTCTTGATCTCGGCGATGAGGGCGACGTCGCCCGCCGCGTGCTTGCGGCGGATCGCCTGCGTGAAGCCGCGCACCGAGTCGGCGGCGCGGGCATGAGCCTCCATCTCGGCCAGTGGCAGGCGCGCCTTGGCGGCGGCGATTTCTTGGCGCTTGTAGGTCTCGATCGCCTTCAGGATGTCGGTCATGCCGGTTCTCCGATGCGCTGGGTGACGCCGATCAGCCGGTCGAGCGCCGCGCGGGCCTTTCCGGTATCGACCGAAAGGCGGGCGGCGACAAGGCCTTCGGCAAGGTCTGCGGCATGGCCGGACATGACCAGCGCGCCGGCGGCGTTAAGGAGGCAGATGTCGCGATAGCCGCCGGGAGCGCCGTCGAGAACGCCGCGAAGCTTCTCGGCGTTGTGGACGGCGTCGCCACCGCGGATCTCCGACAGGTCGGCACGGGCAAGGCCGAACTCTTCCGGCTCGATGGCGAAGCGGGAGATGACGCCGTTGCGGAGGGTGACGACATCGGTCCGGCCGCAGACGGTCATCTCGTCGAGACCGTCGCCATAGACGATCCAGGCGTTCCTGGTGCCGAGCGCCTTCAGCGTCTCGGCGATCGGCTGCAGCCACTGCTCGGCGAAGACGCCGACGAGGAGGTTCTGGACGCCGGCGGGGTTGGCGAGGGGGCCGAGCAGGTTGAAGATTGTGCGCGTGCCGAGCTCGACCCGGCTCGGGCCGACGAAGCGCATGGCGGCATGGTGCGTCGGCGCGAACATGAAGCCGAGACCGGCCTCGGCGATAACGGCGGAAATCTGCGCCGGGGTGAGGTCCACTTTGACGCCGAGCGCCATCAGGACGTCGGCGGAGCCGGAGCGCGAGGAGAGCGCCCGGTTGCCGTGCTTGGCGACCGTCAGGCCGCAGCCGGCGAGCACGAAGGCCGCGCAGGTCGAGACGTTCAGCGTGCCCGCATGATCGCCGCCGGTACCGACGATATCGATCGCGTCGTCGGGTGCCGTCACCGTCGCCATGTTGGCGCGCATCACCGAGACGGCGCCGGCGATTTCGTCGACGGTCTCGCCGCGGACCCGCAGCGCCATCAGGAAGCCGCCGATCTGCGATGGCGTCGCCTCGCCCGACATCATCACGCCGAAGGCCGCCTCGGCGTCGGCGCGGCTCAGCGCCTCGCCGCCCGCGACCTTGGCGATGTAGGGCTTCAGCGTCTGGCTCATTGCGGCATGGCCTGCGCCGCCTGGATCGCGGCGGGGTAGGAAACGACCTTGTAGGCGTCCTGCAGCACGTTGACGTAGCTTTGGACGATGTCGGACTTCATCAGCGACGCCAGCTGGCCGTCTTGGTCGGCGGGGAAGCTCGCCAACGGATCGAGCGGCGGCGCGACCTCGGTCACCTTCAGAACCAGCTTCGACGAATCGGCGGTGGCATCGGCGACGGCGGCAAGCCCGGTAGTGCCGGCGAAGACCGCGCGCGTCGCGTCATCGCCGAGTTCCTGCGCGCCGCTCTGGCGGGTGATCGAAGCGGCAACCTGCTTGGTGAGCTTCTCGGACGCGGCGATGGCGTCGATGGTCTCGCCGGCGTCGAGGCGCTTCTTCAGCGCCGCCGCGCGCTCGGCGAGCAGGCGGTCGGCCTCGGTCGCCTTCCAGTCCTCGACCACGCGCGCACGCACCTCGTCGAGCGGACGCTGGTGTGCCGGATCGACCTTGGTGACTTCGAAGAAGACGAAGCCGTTCGGGCGGACGTCCACCGGCTGGTTCTCGACGCCGATGTCGCTCTCGAAGGCGGCGGTCAGCAGCGCCGGCTGGGCGGGGATATCGGCGATCAAGCTGCCGTCCGGCGCCTGGCCGGTCTGGCTGATCGCGGGGATGGTCTTGATCGTCAGGCCGGCGCGCTCTGACGCTTCCTCGAGCGAAGCGCCACCACCGCGGGCTTCCTCATAGGTGTCGTAGGCCGAGCGGACCGCCTCGGTGGCAGAGGAGAGGGCGATCTCCTTTCGGATGGCATCCTGCACTTCGGCCAGCGGTTTCTTCACCTCGGGCTGGATCTCGGTGACGCGCAGCAGCACCGGGCCGAAAGCGCCCTCGACGGTCTCGGAAACGGCGTTGGCGGCGAGCGAGAAGGCAGCATCGGCGATCACTGGATCGGGGATGCCGTTGCGCGGCTGCAGGCCGAGCTCGGTGTCGGCGATGGTGCGGCCGCTGTCGGTGACGAGCTGGTCGAAGGTCTTGCCGGAAGCGAGTTCGGCGCGCGCGGCGTCGGCTTTGGCCTTATCGGAGTAGACGATCTGCTGGATCCGGCGACGCTCGGGCGTCGTGAATTTCTCGGTGTCCTTGGCGTAGGCGGCCTGGATCTCGGCCTCGGTCACCTTGGCGGGGTCGGCAACGGCGTCCGGCGTCAGCGCGGCATAGGAAATGGCCCGGTACTCCGGCGCGGCGTAGCGCTGCTTGCGGCCGTCGAAGTAGGCCTGCAGCACTTCGGCCGAGGGATCGGCCACCGGCTGCACCAGCGTCAGCGGCAAGGTGACGTATTCGGCGGTGCGGCGCTCGCCGTTGTAGAGGCCGAAAGCCTGCTTCACGAGGCTCGGCGTCGAAACGCCCTCGGAGATCGAATCGACGATCTGGCTCCGCACGGCCGCCTGCTCGCGGTTACGGATGAAGTCGTTCTCGCGCATGCCGACGCTCGACAGCAGCTGGCGGAAACTGTCGCGCGAGAAGCGGCCGGACGCGTCGTGGAAGGACGGATCGTCGGCGATGAGGCGGGCAAGGCGCTCCTCGGACAGGCCGAGGCCGATGTTGCGGCCTTGCTCGTCGAGCACGGCTTCTGAGATCAGCTGGTTGAGGACGCGGCGGTCGATGCCTTGCGCGACCGCTTCCTCGCGGCTCGGGCGGCGCTTCAGCTGGCGGGCGAGTTGCGCCTCGGCCTGGCGGTAGGCCAGACGGTAGTCCTGGACCTCGACGTCAGTACCGCCGGCGGAGATCACCGTGCTGGGCGCTGCGCCCGAGAAGAAGCTGGAGAAACCGGTGACGACGAAGGCGACGACGATGAGCCCCATCAGCAGTTTGGCGACCCAGCCGCCGCCGACGCTCTTGCGCATGGAGTTCATCATGTCTCGGCATCTCCGCAAGCCTTCGCCGGATCCAGCGAAGGCTGTTGTCCCGTTTGGGCGGCGGACGCACCGCCGTTCTCTTCCCGCCGGTGGACGCCGCGGCGGGACTTCACGCTCTATTAGGAAAATGCCGCGCCGGGACGCAAGCCGCCGCGTTGATTGATTTCGGGTTTCTCTGCCGCTAGGCAAGGACCACAAAGACGGGGAGCGGGAGGAAAACGGCATGCGGCAACTGATAGCGGGCAACTGGAAGATGCATGGCCTTCGCCGGGATCTGGCGGAACTGCAGGCCATGACGGAGGCCGGCGATCTCGCCTGCGACATCGCGGTCTGCTTGCCGTCGACGCTGCTGATGGCCGCCGCCGACCGCTTCGGCGACCGGCTGATGCTGGGCGGCCAGGACATCCACGTCGCCTCCCAGGGCGCCCATACCGGCGACATCTCGGCCGAGCAGATGGCGGATGCCGGCGCCCGTTGCGTCATTCTCGGGCACTCCGAAAGGCGCGAAGGCTACGACGAGAGCGACCAGCTGGTGCGGGAAAAGGCCGAGGCGGCCTGGCGCTGCGGGCTGATCGCCATCGTCTGCATCGGCGAGACCGATGCCGAGCGCCTTGCCGGCACGACACTCGACGTGCTCGGCACCCAGCTCGCCGGCTCGCTGCCGGACAGCCTGGACGTCGCCCGGCTCGTCATCGCCTATGAGCCGATCTGGGCGATTGGCACCGGCAAGACGCCGACGGTCGAGGATGTACGGGCGGCGCATGCCTTCATGCGCAAGGCGCTGAGCGACCGGTTCGGGGCCGAGACCGGTGCGGCGATCCGCCTTCTCTACGGCGGGTCGGTCAAGCCGGCGAACGCTTCCGAACTCCTGGCTATCGACAATGTCGACGGCGCGCTGGTCGGGGGCGCGAGCCTGAAGGCCACGGATCTCGTGGCGATCTGCAAGGCGGCGCGGCCGGCCTGACGGCAGCGGACGCGCGAAAGCGTTTGGAATAAGCTCGCCCCTCCTATATGAGGCGCGCGTCCCCTGAAGAAGTCGTGTGCGAAGCGGATCAATGACTACAGTTCTTATTATCGTCCATCTGATGATCGTGCTCGCACTGATCGTCGTCGTCCTGCTGCAGCGCTCGGAAGGCGGGGCGCTCGGTATCGGCGGCGGCGGTGGTGGTCTGATGACCGCCCGCGGCGCGGCCAACGCGCTGACCCGGACGACCGCGATCCTCGCCGCGGCCTTCTTCATCACCTCGCTGGCGCTGGGCCTCACCGCCCGTTACGGCTCGCAGCCGACCGACATCCTCGATCGCCTCCCGGCGAACCAGGGCGGCACCACCGGTTCCGGCAGCGGCAACCTGCTCGACCAGCTGGGCGGCCTACCGGCCACGGCACCCGCCGTCGCGCCGACGACGACAGATGCCGCGACGCCGGCAGCGCCCGATGCCGCTGTGACCCCGCCCGTCACGCCGCCGCAGCCGGCTCCCTCGGCCAGCACGCCGACGGCACCAGCGACAACGGCCCCGACCGACCCGACTTCGACACCAGCCGAGAGCACGGCTCCCGCCAGCGAGGCGCCGTCGACCACGTCGCCGGCTGCGGACACGCCGTCCAGCGACGCCCCGGCATCGTCGACGGGCAGCCCGGCGACCGGAACCTCGGCACCGGCAACGGGAACCTCGGCACCGGCGACGGAGACACCGTCCAGCCCGGCAACTACTACGACGCCCGCCCAGTAAGGCGGACAGACAAGACAGCCACCGACAGGGCGCTCCGAGCGCCCTGTTTCGTTTTGAGGCCGAGTTTCTGACTGGCCGAATCGACTTCTAGCGGTTATCGGGAAGGCCCATGGCGCGATACATCTTCATTACCGGCGGCGTGGTTTCCTCTTTGGGAAAAGGCATCGCCTCGGCAGCCCTTGGGGCTCTCCTGCAGGCCCGTGGCTACCGTGTCCGGCTGCGCAAGCTCGATCCCTACCTCAACGTCGATCCGGGCACGATGAGCCCGACGCAGCACGGCGAGGTGTTCGTCACCGACGACGGCGCCGAGACCGACCTCGACCTTGGGCACTACGAGCGCTTCACCGGCCGCCCGGCCAACAAGATGGACAACATCACGACGGGCCGGATCTACAAGGACATCATCGCCCGGGAGCGCCGCGGCGACTATCTCGGCGCGACCGTCCAGGTCATTCCGCACGTCACCGACGCGATCAAGAATTTCGTGCTCGACGGCAATGAGGAGTTCGACTTCGTGCTCGTCGAGATCGGCGGCACGGTCGGCGACATCGAGGCGATGCCCTTCGTCGAGGCGATCCGTCAGCTCGGCAACGACCTGCCGCGCAACGGCGCGATCTACGTCCACCTGACCTTGATGCCCTACATCGCCACCGCCGGCGAGCTGAAGACCAAGCCGACGCAACACTCCGTCAAGGAACTGCGTTCGATCGGCATCCAGCCCGACATCCTCCTCGTGCGCGCCGACCGGCCGATCCCGGTCGAGGAACGGCGCAAGATGAGCCTCTTCTGCAACGTCCGCGAGACCGCGGTGATCCAGGCGCTTGACGTCGCCTCGATCTACGACGTGCCGAACGCCTATCACCAGGAAGGCCTCGACACCGAGGTGCTCGCCGCTTTCGGCATCGACCCCGCGCCGAAGCCGAAGCTCGAGCGCTGGAACCAGATCTCGCACGGCATCCACAATCCCGAGGGCGAAGTCACCATCGCCATCGTCGGCAAGTACACGGGCCTGAAAGACGCGTACAAGTCGCTGATCGAGGCGCTGCAGCACGGCGGCATCGCCAACAAGGTGCGCGTGAAGCTCGACTGGATCTCGTCCGAAGTGTTCGAGGCCGAGGATCCGACGCCCTATCTCGACCGGGTCAACGGCATCCTGGTGCCCGGCGGCTTCGGCGAGCGCGGTGCCGAGGGCAAGATCCTGGCGGCGAAGTTCGCGCGGGAGCACGAAGTGCCGTATTTTGGCATCTGCTTCGGCATGCAGATGGCGGTGATCGAGGCCGCGCGTTCGCTGGCCGGGATCCACAACGCCGATTCCACCGAGTTCGGCCCGACGTCGGAGCCGCTGGTCGGCCTGATGACCGAATGGATGCGCGGCAACGAGCTGGAGCAGCGGGCGCGCGAGGGCGATCTTGGCGGCACGATGCGGCTCGGTTCCTACCAGGCCTCGCTTGCCGCGGGCTCGCGCATTGCCGGGATCTACGGGGCAACCGAGATCGTCGAGCGCCACCGCCACCGCTACGAGGTGAACCGCGACTACCGCGAGCGTCTCGAGGCGGCCGGCATGGTCTTTGCCGGCATGTCGCCGGACGGCCTCCTGCCGGAGACGGTCGAATTCCCCGACCATCCCTGGTTCATCGGCGTACAGTACCACCCCGAGCTGAAGTCACGGCCGTTCGAGCCGCACCCGCTGTTCTCGTCCTTCATCGCCGCCGCGCTCGAACGCTCGCGGCTGGTCTGATGGCAGGCGTCGCTTCGGTGGCGCCGCGCCGTCTCGATCATCTGGTGTTGCCGGTGGACTCGCTCGCCGGGTCGCGTGCCTTCTTCGAGGCGCTCGGCTTCACCGTCGCGCCGGACGCCGTCCATCCCTTCTGCACGGCGAACGCCTGCGTGTTCTTCGCCGACGGCACCTATCTGGAGCCGCTCGCGGTAGCGGACGCGAACCGCTGTGCGACTGAAGCGCTGGCGGGCAATGTGTTCGTCGCCCGCGACCGGGCGTTTCGGGCTCGGCGCGGTGCACCCGGCTTTTCGGGCATCGCCTTCGCCTCGGAGGATGCCGAGGCCGACCGTGCGGCCTTCTCGGCGGCGGGGCTCGCCGATGGCGAAATCTTCGAATTCTCGCGAGTGTTCCAGGCGGCGGGGACGGAGCGGCGCCTGACATTTCGGCTTGCCTTCGCCCAGGACCGGAGGGTGCCGGACCTCTTCTTTTTCACTTGCCAGGCGATGGCGCCGAAAGGCGACCGGTCGGCGCTTAGCCGCCATGCGAACGGCGTCAGCGGGCTGGCACGGCTGGTGCTGTCGGAGCCACGGTCGGACGACTATGCCGCTTTCATCGGGGACGTCACCGCCGGCGCCGAGGTGATCGCCATCGCAGACGGGCTTTCGGTGGCGCTCGGGCAAAGCGGGTTCGAGGTGCTGGGTGCCGAGGGCATGGCGGAACGCTATGGCCGGCGCCGGGACGGCGAGCGCGGGTTGCGGTTCGAGGGCGTGGTGCTGAGGGTGCCGTCGCTGGCGGCGGTTCAGGCGCTTATGGACGTCGCCGGTCTCCGCGGTCGCCGGCTGGGCGAGCGGCTGGTGGTCGATCTCCTCGGTTCGGACAACGGGTTCATCGCCTTCGAGGAAGGCTGAGCACGCGCCGCAGCACTGGCCGCTCGCCGCAGGGCCGGTTCACGATTTTCCCGAAACGAGTTCAAACTGTCGCCGGCTTGCTCTAAGAGGCTCGCGAAACAGCCGCAAAGGAGTGGGCCATGACTGCGATCATCGACATCATCGGACGCGAAATTCTCGATAGCCGCGGCAACCCGACCGTCGAGGTCGACGTCATCCTCGACGACGGCGCGATGGGCCGCGCGGCGGTGCCGTCGGGCGCGTCGACGGGTGCGCACGAGGCGGTCGAGCTCCGCGATGGCGATGCCCGCTACATGGGCAAGGGCGTCCAGCGCGCCGTGGAAGCCGTCAACGGCGAGATTTTTGAGACTCTGGCCGGCATCGACGCGGAAGGGCAGATCCGGGTCGACCAGCTGCTGATCGAGCTCGACGGCACCGACAACAAGAGCCGCCTCGGCGCCAACGCCATCCTCGGCGTGTCGCTCGCCGTCGCCAAGGCCTCGGCCGATTCCTCCGCGCTGCCGCTCTACCGCTATGTCGGCGGCGCCTCCGCGCATGTCCTGCCGGTGCCGATGATGAACATCATCAATGGCGGCGCGCATGCCGACAACCCGATCGACTTCCAGGAATTCATGATCATGCCGGTCGGCGCGCCGACCTTCGCCGAAGGCCTGCGCATGGGCGCCGAGGTGTTCCACACTCTGAAGAAGATGCTGAAGGACGCCGGCCACAATACCAATGTCGGCGACGAGGGCGGCTTCGCGCCGAACCTTGCCTCGCCGAAGCTGGCACTCGACTTCGTGCTGCACGCGATCGAGAAGGCCGGCTACAAGCCGGGCGAGGACATCTACCTCGCGCTCGACTGCGCCTCGACCGAGTTCTTCAAGGACGGCGTCTACGACCTCGCCGGCGAAGGCCGCAAGCTCTCTCCGAACGACATGGCCGCCTACCTTGCCGAGCTCGCCGGCGCCTATCCCATCATCTCGATCGAGGACGGCATGGGCGAGGACGACTGGGCCGGCTGGAAGACGCTGAGCGACAAGATCGGCTCGTCTTGCCAGCTGGTGGGCGACGACCTGTTCGTGACCAACTCGGCGCGCCTGCGCCAGGGCATCGAGCAGGGCGTGGCCAACTCGATCCTCGTCAAGGTCAACCAGATCGGCACGCTGACCGAGACGCTCGACGCCGTCAGCGTCGCGCACCGCGCCGGCTACACCGCGGTGATGTCGCACCGTTCGGGCGAGACCGAGGATTCGACCATTGCCGATCTCTCGGTTGCCGTGAACTGCGGACAGATCAAGACCGGCTCGCTCGCTCGCTCGGACCGTACCGCCAAGTACAACCAGCTTCTGCGCATCGAGGAAGAACTCGGCGACCAGGCCGTCTATGCCGGTCGTTCGATCCTGCGCCGGCGCTAAGCCGTCAACGTCTGATCGGCTGGGCAACGAATGGAAAAGGCGGGGCTTCGGCTCCGCCTTTTTTCGTTCAGCTATGGCTGCCGTCTGGTCGTATCCGGCGGAGATCGGCAGCAGCACGTGAAGTGCGTCAGCGGACGGCCTTGCACTGGAAACTGTCGCCGCTGGCCGGCGAGAACCAGCCCATCTCGTCGCCGGTGAAGCCCGAGAGCGTGATGATGTAGTCGTCGGCGAACATCAGCGTCCACGAGCCGTCGCTGCCTTCCTGGACCTCCTCGATCGGCAAGGTCTCCGACCCGTTGTTGTAGGTGTCCGCCGTGAAGGTGAAGGTCTCGACCTCACAGTCCCAGGTCCCGATGAAAGGCATGCCGGCATCGTCAGCAGAGGCAGGTCCGGCGGTGACCAGCGTGGCGGCCAGAAGGCAAGCGAAAAGCGTCGTTCTGGCCATAGGTCATCTCCCAAAAGTTCAGCGAGCTTATAATTGGACGATACTGCGCGTCGAGAGCTGGGCGGGGGGCATTGCGTGAATTCCGCTTGCGGCACGTTTTCGAACGAGCGGTCGCAAAATCCCGCGGGCACCCCCCCGATGGCGGCACATGAAAAAGGCGCGGCCTTGCGGTCGCGCCTCCTTGCTTCGCAGTGCGTTCGAGCCTTAGCCGTGCGGCTTGAAGATCACCTTGGTGCAGGCGTCCTTTTTGTCGCGGAAGGTCTCGTAGAGGGCAGGGCCGTCTTCCAGCGAGGTCGCGCGGTGGCTGATGATGAAGGACGGGTCGATCTCGCCGTTCTGGATGCGCTGGAGCAACGGCTCCATGTAGCGCTTCATGTGGGTCTGGCCGGTCTTGATCGTCAGCCCCTTGTTCATGACGAGACCCAGCGCCACCGGACCGGACGGGCCAGCGTAGACGCCGGGCATCGAGACCGTGCCACCCGGGCGGCAGGCGAGAACCGCCTGGTTAAAGGCAAACGGGCGCTCCATCGAGACCGTGGCGGACATCACCGCCGACGACACTTTCTGCGCGAGCGTATCGGCGCCGTGCGCCTCCATGCCGACGGCCTCGATGACCGAGTCCGGCCCCTGGCCGTTGGTCATCTCCATCAGCGTTTCCTGGACGACCTGTTCGCCGAAGTCGATGGTCTCGGCACCCGCCGACCGCGCGAGGGCCAAGCGCTCCGGCACGGTGTCGATCGCGATGACGCGCTCGGCGCCCAAGAGGAAGCAGCTCTTGATGGCGAGTACGCCGACCGGGCCGCAGCCCCATACCGCGACGGTGTCGCCCGGCTGGATGTTGCAGTTCTCGGCGGCCATGTAGGCGGTCGGGAAGATGTCGGAGAGGAAGAGTACCTGCTCGTCGTCGAGACCGTCCGGGATGACGATCGGGTTCACGTCGGCATAGGGGACGCGCATGTACTCGGCTTGGCCGCCGGAGAAGCCGCCGGTGATGTGCGAGAAGCCGTAAAGGCCGGCGAGCGGATAGCCGAAAGTCTCGGCCTGAAGCTTGCCGTTCGGGTTGGTGCGCTCGCAGCACGACCAGTTGCCCCACTTGCACTGCCGGCACTCGCCGCAGGAGATGGTGAACGGCACGACAATGCGGTCACCGACCTTCAGCTTGCCCGCGGCACCGCGGCCGACTTCCATGACCTCGCCCATGGTCTCGTGGCCGAGAATGTCGCCGTGCTCCATCGTCGGCATGAAGCCGCCCATCAGGTGAAGGTCGGAGCCGCAGATCGCGCACGCCGTCACCTTGATGACGACGTCACGATCGTCCTCGATGATCGGATCGGGGACGGATTCGCAGCGGATGTCGCCCTTGCCGTGCCAGGTAAGTGCCTTCATGGAATGTCTCCTTCTGTAAGAAGGGACAAATCCTCGGGATGCGCGAGGTTGCGGTACGGTTTCGATCATTCGCGCCGGACGTCGATCCAGCGCAACGCCGTCAATCGACCGGCGAGGTCTCGCTGCCCAGTGCCTTCGTCCGGCCGAAGGCCCATTGGCGCCAGGTCAGGCGATCGCCGTAGCGCTCGAACATCGCGGACTCTTTCTGGGCGCCGAACTGCACGTAGTTGACGATCGCGACGAACAGGATGCCGCCCACCGTGTTGCCGACGATGATCGGCAAGATGAAGTTCGGCCAGAGCGACCAGAACGGGCCGTCGCCCTCGAAAGCGAGGAAGAAAACCTCGACCGAGGACGTCACGACATGGAAGAAACTGGCGACGCCGACGAAATACATCAGGAACCAGACGATCAGGATTTTTGAGATCGTGTCCATGGCCGCGTGCACCAGCCAGACCATGGAGGCGACGATCCAGCCGGCGATGAGGGCTTTCGAGAACAGCGTCAGCCCCGGTGTCTCGACGGCGTGCTCGCCGATCTTCAAGGCGATCTCGATCGCCTTCGGGTCGAGGACGTGGGCATAGGAGAGGAGGGCGGCGACCGCCACGGCGCCGATCATGTTGGCGAGGAGCACGACGCCCCAGAGGCGGAGCAGGTTGGCAAGGCTCGCGAGCTTGGTGAGGACAAGGACCACCGGCGTCAGCGTGTTCTCGGTGAACAGCTGGTAGCGGCCGATGACGATGATGAAGAAGCCGACGGGATACATCAGCGTGCCCAGAAGCCCCGGCATCTCCTCGCCGGCGGCCTCGGTGAAGATCACCTTGGCGAGGAAGCTGAGGCCGAGCGCGAAGCCGGCGGTGAGCCCGCTGAAAAACAGGAATTTCGAGCTGGCGTCGAGCTCGTGGTCGGCGGTGGCGAGAACGCGGGCGAAAATCTCCTCGAAGGCGAAATAGTCGCTGAGGGTGTCGCCGGCGGACGGGGGATTGTCCATCTGTTCGCGCGGCGACGGGGTCCGTTCCGGCGCTGCGCCTGCCAAGTCGTCCTTGCTCATGTCTCGTCCTGTTGATGGTGCCGGCGGGTGCGGCAAACCGTCCTGGCATCGGAAGGTTCAGAAGAAGTCGTGTGGCAGGGCATTTCTGCAAGGGCAACAGGCTTAACCGGGCTTTAAAGCTCGGCGTGGCAAGGTCTGCGCAATGGAGAAGCCGATGCGCACGAAACAATACCGCCAGAGCAAGATGGGCCGCCTGATCGTGCCGACGATCGCGCTGAGCTTTCTCGCCTACTTCGCCTTTCATGCGCAGAGCGGCAAGTTCGGCATGGAATCGAAAGTGCTGCTCGCCCAGGAACTGGCGGCGAGTCAGGAGCGCTATGCCAAGCTCGTGGTTCAGCGCGAGGGCCTTGAACGGCGTGTCCAGCTGCTGCACGACGGAACGCTGGAGCGTGATATGATCGACGAGCGCGCCCGTCGTCTCCTGGGCTACAGCGCGCCGGACGAAATCACCATCATGCGCTAGTAACCTGAATTCAGTTAAATATGCTGCATTGCGGTAGTTTAACTGAAATCTGGTATAAGAAATCCGCTCGCTTGCTCCCTTGGTCCGGAAGACTATAATCCGCGCCAATCCGCAGCCCTCTCGGGGTGCGATCACTGGATCGGGAGGGCGCGATGGCGACCACGAAGCAGAAGAAGCCGGACCTCGACCTCTTGGGCGATTCCGTGCCCGAGGCGGCCGTCGTCGCGCCGCAGGTCGGCCAGATCGACGCCCCGGCACCGCTGCAGTTCACCAAGGACGAGGATCTCAAGGCGTATCGCGAGATGCTCCTGATCCGCCGCTTCGAGGAAAAGGCCGGCCAGCTCTACGGCATGGGCTTCATCGGCGGTTTCTGCCACCTCTATATCGGCCAGGAAGCCGTCGTCGTCGGCATGCAGATGTCGCTGAAGGACGGCGACCAGGTCATCACCGGCTACCGCGACCACGGCCACATGCTGGCCACCGGCATGGAATCGCGCGGCGTGATGGCCGAGCTGACCGGCCGGCAGGGCGGCTACTCCCGCGGCAAGGGCGGGTCGATGCACATGTTCTCCAAGGAGAAGAAGTTCTACGGCGGCCACGGCATCGTCGGCGCCCAGGTGTCGATCGGCACAGGCCTCGCCTTCGCCAACCGCTACAACGGCAATGATTCGATCTCGCTGACCTATTTCGGCGACGGCGCATCCAACCAGGGCCAGGTCTACGAGAGCTTCAACATGGCCTCGCTGTGGAAGCTGCCGGTGGTCTACATCATCGAGAACAACCGCTACGCCATGGGCACCTCGGTCAGCCGCGCCTCGGCCGAGACGAATTTTGCCCACCGCGGCCTGTCCTTCAAGATTCCGGGCATCCAGGTCGACGGCATGGACGTGCGCGCGGTGAAGGCGGCGGGCGATCTCGCTGCCGAGCATTGCCGTTCGGGTGCAGGGCCGATCATCCTGGAGATGATGACCTACCGCTACCGCGGCCACTCGATGTCGGATCCGGCAAAATACCGGTCGCGCGACGAGGTGCAGAAGATGCGCTCCGACCATGACCCAATCGAGCAGGCCAAGCAGCGCCTCTTGGAATCGCACGGCGTGTCTGAAGACGAGCTGAAGGGCATCGACAAGGACGTGCGCGACATCGTCGCCGACGCTGCCGACTTCGCCCAGAACGATCGAGAGCCGGATCCCTCGGAGCTGTGGACGGACATCTACGCCGACGAAACGCCCCAGGCCGCCGAGTAGGAGAGGCAGACATGCCCACCGATATTTTGATGCCCGCCCTCTCGCCGACGATGGAAGAGGGTACCGTCTCCAAGTGGATCAAGCAGGAAGGCGATAAGGTCGCCCCCGGTGACGTGATCGCCGAGATCGAGACCGACAAGGCAACGATGGAAGTCGAGGCCGTGGACGAAGGCACGATCGGCAAGATCGTCGTCCCCGCCGGCACCGAGAACGTGAAGGTCAACGCCGTCATCGCCGTGCTGCTCGCCGAGGGCGAGGATGCCGGCGCGATGAACGGTGCGAAGGCCGCGCCGTCGGCGCCCGCAGCCGAGGCGGCGGTGTCGAAGACCGAGCCTGCCGGTGCGTCCGGGGAGAAGGCGCAGTCCGAGTCGGAGGCCACCAAGGTTCCGGCGGCGGCCAAGGCCCATATGGACGGCGATGCCGACGAGGCCGAGTACCCCGAGGGCACCGAGATGGTGCAGACCACGGTCCGCGACGCGCTGCGCGACGCGATGGCCGAGGAAATGCGCCGCGAGGAGAAGGTCTTCCTGATGGGCGAGGAAGTCGCCGAGTATCAGGGTGCCTACAAGATCAGCCAGGGCCTGCTGGAAGAGTTCGGTGCCCGCCGCGTCGTCGACACGCCGATCACCGAGCACGGCTTCGCCGGCCTGGGTGTCGGTGCGGCCTTTGCGGGCCTGCGCCCGATCGTCGAGTTCATGACCTTCAACTTCGCCATGCAGGCAATCGACCAGATCATCAACTCTGCCGCCAAGACGCTCTACATGGCCGGCGGCCAGATGGGCTGCCCGATCGTGTTCCGCGGCCCGAATGGCGCGGCCGCCCGCGTCGGCGCCCAGCACAGCCAGGATTTCACCGCCTGGTACGGCCAGATCCCGGGCCTCAAGGTCGTGACGCCGTTCTCGGCGGCCGACGCCAAGGGCTTGCTGAAGTCTGCTATCCGCGATCCGAACCCGGTGGTCTTCCTCGAGAACGAGATCATGTACGGCCAGACCTTCGACGTTCCGAAAGGCGATGACTGGACCGTGCCGATCGGCAAGGCGCGCATCCACCGTAAGGGCAAGGACGTCACCATCGTGTCGTTCTCGATCGGCATGACCTATGCGATCGCTGCCGCCGAGGAACTGGCTAAGGAAGGCATCGACTGCGAGATCATCGATCTCCGGACGATCCGGCCGATGGACATGGAGACGGTGATCCGTTCGGTGCAGAAGACCAACCGCTGCGTCACGGTCGAGCAGGGCTGGCCGCAGTCTTCGATCGGCTCGCACATCGCCTCTGAGCTGATGGAGCGCGCCTTCGACCACCTCGACGCGCCGGTGCTGAAGGTGACGGGCAAGGACGTTCCGATGCCCTATGCCGCGAATCTCGAAAAGCTGGCGCTGCCGACCGTGCAGGACGTCATCGATGCGGTGAAAGCCGTCTGCTACCGCGCTTAAGGGAAGAGCCCGATGCCGATCAATGTGACGATGCCGGCCCTCTCTCCGACCATGGAAGAAGGCACGCTCTCGAAATGGCTGGTGAAGGAGGGGGACAAGGTCTCCTCCGGCGACGTGCTGGCCGAGATCGAGACCGACAAGGCGACGATGGAAGTCGAGGCGGTCGACGAGGGCACGGTGGCCAAGATCGTCGTGCCCGCGGGGACCGAGGGCGTGAAGGTCAACGCGGTGATTGCGGTGCTGACGGCCGAAGGCGAGAGCGCCGGGGATGCCGCAGCGCCGGCGCCTGCGCCCGCCAAGGCGGAAGCGCCGGCTGCGGGCGGCCAGAGCGCTGCCGCCAAGGCCGACGACGTCGCGGTGACGGCTGAGGCTGCTCCGCCGAAGGAGACGCGCGACACCGGCAAGGCTGCGCCGGCTCCTGCCAAAGCTTCCGGCGCGTCTGGCGACCGGGTCGTCGCCTCCCCGCTGGCCAAGCGCATCGCCAAGAAGTCCGGCGTCGATCTGTCCGGCGTCACCGGCTCAGGCCCGCACGGGCGTATCGTCAAGGCTGACGTCGAGGCCGCCGCCAAGGCTGGTCCGAGCGCTGCTGCCGCCAAGGCCGAGACGCCCGCTGCCGCTGCCCCGAGCGCTGCCGCGGCTCCGGCTCCCGCCAAGGGCCAGAGCGACGAGCAGATCATGAAGCTCTTCCCCGAGGGCTCCTACGAGACCGTGCCGCATGACGGCATGCGCAAGATCATCGCCAAGCGCCTCGTCGAGGCGAAGTCGACGATCCCGCATTTTTACCTGACGGTCGATTGCGAGCTCGACGCGCTGCTGGCGCTGCGCGCCCAGCTGAACGCCGCCGCGCCATCGGTGAAGTCCGATGCCGGCGACAAGCCTGCCTACAAGCTCTCGGTCAACGACATGGTGATCAAGGCCCTGGCGATGGCGCTGAAGGCGGTGCCGGACGCCAACGTCTCCTGGACCGAGAGCGTGATGCTGAAGCACAAGCACGCCGATGTCGGCGTTGCCGTCTCGATCGAGGGCGGGCTGATCACGCCGATCATCCGCCGCGCCGAGGAGAAGACGCTGTCGACCATCTCGAACGAGATGAAGGACCTCGCCAAGCGCGCCCGCGACCGCAAGCTGAAGCCGGAAGAGTTCCAGGGCGGCACGTCGGCGGTGTCCAACCTCGGCATGTTCGGGGTCAAGGACTTCGCCGCGGTGATCAACCCGCCGCATGCGACGATCCTTGCCGTCGGCGCCGGCGAGCCGCGCGCGGTGGTGAAGGACGGGGCGGTGGCCGTGGCGACCGTCATGTCGGTGACGCTGTCGACTGACCACCGGGCCGTCGACGGGGCGCTCGGCGCCGAACTGATCTCGGCGTTCAAGAAGTACATCGAGAACCCTATGGGCATGCTGGTCTAGGAACCGTCAGATGAAGAGCGTGCTGTGCTTCGGTGACTCGCTGACCTGGGGCTATGATCCGGCTACCGCCGTTCGGCACGCTTTTGCCGACCGTTGGCCGACGGTGCTCGGACAGGGGCTCGGGGAGGGGGTCACCATCATCCCCGAGGGCCTCAACGGGCGCACCACCTGCTTCGACGACCACACGGCGGCCGCCGAGCGGAACGGCGTGAAGACGTTGCCGACGCTGCTCGCGACGCACGATCCGCTGGACCTCGTGATCCTTTTCCTCGGTACCAACGACCTTAAGCGCCATACCGGCGGCGGGCGGGTGTTCGAGGCGCGGATCGGCATGGAGCGGCTGGTCGAAATCGTCCAGAAGTTTCCCTACCACCGGGGCTTCGCGGCGCCCGAGATCCTGATCATCGCCCCGCCGCACTTCGTCGAAACCGAGGATCCGGACATGAAGGCGCTGCTCGGCCATAGCCTTGCCGAGTCCCAGGAGTTCGGCACAGCCTATGCGCTGGTGGCCGACGAATACGGTATTGATGTCTTTGATGCCGGCGAGGTGGCGCAGTGCTCGCCGCTCGACGGCTTCCATCTCGATGCCGCCAACACGCGGGCGATCGGCGACGCACTGGTGCCGCAGGTGCAGGCGATCCTCTCCCGGCGCTAGGCTGCCATGCGGCGAGGGCGGATGCGTTCGCCGGGGGCATCGCCTACATCAACCATACTTCGACTGCTGCAAGGACGAACGCGATGGCCGACATCTATGACATCCTCATCATCGGCTCGGGTCCCGGCGGCTACGTCACCGCAATCCGTGCCGCCCAGCTCGGCTTCAAGGTCGGCATCGTCGAGCGCGAGCATCTCGGCGGCATCTGCCTGAACTGGGGCTGCATCCCGACCAAGGCACTGCTGCGCTCGGCCGAGATCTACCACTATGCCGAACACGCCTCGAACTACGGCTTGAAAATTGCCAAGCCCGAGTTCGACATGGGCGATGTCGTCAAGCGCTCGCGCGGCGTCTCGGCGCAGCTGAACGCCGGCGTCGGCTTCCTGATGAAGAAGAACAAGATCGACGTCATCTGGGGCGAGGCGAAGATCACCAAGGCCGGCAAGGGCGCGCCCGCCGAAATCGTGGTCGGCAAGATGCAGAAGCCGGTCGTGACGCCGCAGAACCCCGTGCCGAAGGGCGTTCTCGGGGAGGGCACCTATCAGGCCAAGCACATCATCGTTGCCACCGGCGCCCGGCCGCGCGTTCTGCCCGGCATCGAGCCGGACGGCGACCGGATCTGGACCTATTTCGAGGCGATGAAGCCGGCGGAAATGCCGAAATCGCTGATCGTCATGGGCTCGGGCGCCATCGGCATTGAGTTCGCCTCCTTCTACCGGACCATGGGCGCGGAGGTGACCGTGGTCGAGCTGCTGCCAACCATCATGCCGGTCGAGGACGCCGAAATCTCGGCGCTTGCCCGCAAGTCTTTCGAGAAGCAAGGCATCAAGATCGTCACCGACACCAAGGTCACGAAGGTCACGAAGTCCTCGACCGGCGTCACCGTCGAGACCGAGGGCAAGGACGGCAAGAAAGAAAGCCTCACCGCCGAGCGGCTGATCTCGGCGATCGGCGTGCAGGGCAATTCGGAAGGGCTGAACCTCGAGGCGATCGGCGTCGCGATCAACCGCGGCATCATCACCACCGACGGCTTCGGCAAGACCAATGTCGAGGGCATCTACGCCATCGGCGATGTTTCCGGCCCGCCGATGCTGGCGCACAAGGCCGAGCACGAGGGCGTCATCTGCGTCGAGGCGATCAAGGGCCTGAAGCCGCATCCGATGAAGAAGGAGCGCATTCCCGGCTGCACCTACTGCCACCCGCAGGTCGCCTCCGTCGGCCTCACCGAGGCCAAGGCCAAGGAGGGCGGCCGCGAGGTCAAGGTCGGCCGGTTCAAGTTCGCTGGCAACGGCAAGGCGATCGCGCTCGGCGAGCCGGAAGGCATGGTCAAGACGATCTTCGACGCCAAGACCGGCGAGCTCCTCGGTGCCCACATGATCGGCGCGGAGGTGACCGAACTGATCCAGGGCTACGTCGTCGCGATGGGATTGGAAACGACTGAGGAGGAGCTGATGCACACCGTGTTCCCGCACCCGACTCTCTCGGAGATGATGCATGAGAGCGTGCTCGACGCGTATGGGCGGGTGATCCACCAGTAAGCGGGAGACAAGTAGAATACGGCGGCGGCGGTATTGGATGCGCTGCGAATTGAAGGCGACACGTCCGAAATGGGCCTGACGTTTCCGGTTCGTCATCCCGGGCTTGACCCGGGATCCATTCCAAGCCACCGAACGAGGCATGTCCGGTGGACATTCCGTCTTTCTGTCTCGGACCATGCTTCATGGCGGTTGAGGAATGGATCCCGGGTCAAGCCCGGGATGACAAAATTGAAGGGTCGGCGGGCAACGGGGGTTGGTTTGATCACTATCGCCCCAGTTCACCGACGGCGCTAACAACGCATTTCCACGCTTGCTGCGGCGTAGGCGAACAGTACTCCGGCCAACTCCATCTTGGTTCCATTCTCGCGAAATAATATTTAATCCTGCCACCATCTTGCCAAATTCGTGACCCGCACGACTTCGTTCACGACAACAATGTCGACAGCGGAGAATGAACATGAATACGAATGGCGTGGGCTGGATTGGTGCCATCATCGTCGGTGCAGTCGCGGGTTGGCTGGCCGAGCAGTTTATGAAGAGCAACATGGGTCTCTTCATGAATATCATTCTCGGCATCGTGGGCGCCATCGTCCTCAATGCCATTCTCGCGGCGATCGGCTTCAGCTTCGGCACCGGTCTCATCGCCTATCTCATCACCGGCTTCATCGGTGCCTGCCTGCTGATCGCAGTGGCACGGATGTTCCGCGGCAGCCGCGCCTAGCAGCGTTGCAAGGACCGCGGCGGAACCTTAGATTGGTGCCATGGTCACGGTCATTGATACTCTTCGTGGAGCCGGGGACGTTGTTCCCCGGCTTCGTCATCCCGAAAAAGCCCATCGTCCTGACTCCGTGGATACGCTGCCGAAGCCGGACTGGATCCGCGTAAAGGCGCCGGTGTCCATTGGGTATTTTGAGACGAAGGAAATCGTTAAATCGAACAACCTCGTCACCGTGTGCGAGGAAGCCGGCTGCCCTAACATCGGCGGGTGCTGGGAGAAGAAACACGCGACCTTCATGATCATGGGCGGTATCTGCACGCGGGCTTGCGCCTTCTGCAATGTCGCGACCGGCAAGCCGAATGCGCTGGACGCCAGCGAACCGGCGAGCGTCGGCAGGGCCGTCGCCAAGATGGGCCTCACCCATGTGGTAATCACCTCGGTCGACCGGGACGATCTTGCCGACGGCGGCGCCGAGCATTTTGCCGAGACGATCCGCGCCATTCGCGCTGCGGCCCCGATGACAACGATCGAAATCCTGACGCCCGATTTCCTGCGCAAGCCCGGCGCGCTGGAGACGGTGGTCGCGGCCAAGCCCGACGTTTTCAACCACAATCTCGAGACCGTCCCGTCGAACTACCTCACGGTTCGTCCGGGGGCCCGCTATTTTCATTCCATTCGATTGCTGCAGCAAGTGAAAGAACTCGATCCAGAAATCTTCACCAAGTCCGGCATCATGGTCGGGCTCGGCGAGGAGCGGAACGAGGTCCTTCAATTGATGGACGATCTGCGAAGCGCCGACGTCGACTTCCTGACGATCGGCCAGTATCTGCAGCCTACCAAGAAGCATCACGCCGTCATGCGATATATTCCGCCTGCCGAGTTCGACTCCTATGCGACGGTGGCCCTCAGCAAGGGCTTTCTCGTCGTGGCCTCGAGCCCGCTGACCCGCTCGTCCCACCATGCCGGCGAGGATTTTCTGCGGCTGAAGGCAGCCCGTATAGCGCGTCAGGTCGCAGCCTAACATGCCGACATTCGAGACAAGCCGCCCTG
This sequence comes from Mesocryomonas lacus, assembly GCF_055730105.2. NCBI lineage: Bacteria > Pseudomonadati > Pseudomonadota > Alphaproteobacteria > Hyphomicrobiales > Aurantimonadaceae > Mesocryomonas > Mesocryomonas lacus. The sequence continues at coordinate 506,476 of NZ_JBUZWF020000004.1, read as the reverse complement.
TGCGGCACGACGCCGACAAGATGTTTGCCTTGGTGGCCGATGTCGAGCGCTACCCGGAGTTCGTGCCGCTTTGCCAGAGCCTGAAAATTAGGGACCGGCGTGAAGGCGAGGGCAAGACCTTGCTGGTGGCCGACATGACCGTCGCCTACAAGCTGCTGCGCGAAAGCTTCGCTTCGCAGGTGCTGCTTAAGCCGTCCGAGCGGCAGATCGACGTGAAATACATCGACGGTCCGTTCCGCTACCTCAACAACCGCTGGAATTTCGAGCCTCTGCCGAACGGCGGATGCGAAGTTAAATTTTTCATCGACTACGAGTTCAAGAGCCGGACGCTCGGGCTCGTGATGGGCTCGATGTTCGACTACGCCTTCCGCCGCTTCAGCGCGGCCTTCGAGAAGCGCGCCGACGAGATCTACGGCGTGGTGCCCGCCGTCTCCTGAAGCCAGGCGTCGAGCATTGCGAAGGCCGTGGCGATGGTCTCCAGCCGCACCCGGCGTCGGCCGAGATCGCCGAAGCGCATGGCGCGGTGAACCGTACCAGCGCGACTGGCGAGACCGAAATGCACAAGGCCGACTGGCTTCTCCGGCGAGCCGCCGCCGGGACCGGCAATGCCGGTCACCGCGACGGCGACCGCGGCTTTCGAGCGGGTGAGGGCGCCTTCCGCCATCGCCCGCGCCACTGGCTCCGACACGGCGCCATGCGCGTCGATCAGCGCTGCGGGAACGCCGATCATTTCCGTCTTCGCCGCATTGGAATAGGTGACGAAGCCGCGGTCTAGCACTGCCGATGAGCCGGCGATGTCGGTAATGAAGCCGGCGATAAGGCCGCCGGTGCAGGATTCGGCGGTGGCGATCATCGCGCCTCTCTCGGTGAAGGCCGCGACCAGCCGGGCTGCGTGCTCGCCGAGTTGTTCCGCCGAGACGCTCATGCGCCGTCGCCGTAGACGACGCTGGCCGTCGCGATCGCGGCGATCCCCTCGCGGCGGCCGATGAAGCCGATGGTCTCGTTCGTTGTCGCCTTCACCGAGACGCGGAAGGGCTCGAGGCCGGTCATATCGGCAATCGCCGCGCACATCGCTTCGCGGTGCGGTGCGACCTTTGGCGCCTCGCTGATCAGCGTGATGTCGACATTGCAGATCCGGCCGCCGTGACGGCGCAGCAGTTCGACGGCATGGCGGACGAAGATGTGCGAGGCCGCACCCCGCCATTGCGGATCGCTCGGCGGAAAATGCGTGCCGATGTCGCCTTCGCCGCAGGTGGCGAGCAGCGCGTCGGTGAGGGCGTGCAGGCCGACATCGGCGTCGGAATGGCCGAGCAGCGTCTGGTCGTGCGCGATCCTGACGCCGCAGAGGGTCACGTGGTCGCCGGGCACGAGCTGGTGCACGTCGTAGCCATTGCCGGTGCGAACGTCGATCATGCTTCCCCGCATCAGTCGGTCGGCCCGGACGATGTCGTCCTGCCGGGTGAGTTTGACATTGGCCGGCGTGCCCTCGACGAGGCGGACGGCCATCCCGGCCCACTCCGCCACCGCGGCGTCGTCGGTAAAGTCCGAAAGGCCGGCCTCGGCAGCAGCAGCATGGGCCGCACGGATCTCGGAATAGGGAAACCCTTGCGGCGTCTGCGCCGCGAAGATGCCGGCACGGTCGACCGTTTCGGCGATGTGGCCCTCGGCGCCGCCGCGTTTCAGCGTATCGGCGACCGCCAGCGCCGGCAAGGCGCCGACACCGTCGGCGACGGCATCGACGACGCGAGCGATGGTGGCGGCGTCGATGAAGGGGCGGGCCGCATCGTGCAGCAGGACGATATCCGGCGCGAGGTCGGCGAGCGCCTCGATGCCGCAGCGCACGGAGCCCTGGCGGGTGCCGGCGCCCGGCACGACGATCAGTTCTGCGGCGATGGACCGGCGGGCCTTTTCGAACAGCGCGGCATCATCGGGATGGATGACGACGACGATGGTGTCGACGAGGCCAGAGGCGGCAAAGGCGCGCAGGGTGTGGGTCAGCACGGCCTCACCGGCGAGCGTCCGGTACTGCTTCGGCCCCTCGGCGGATTGGCCGGCGCGCTCGCCGCGTCCGGCCGCCAGGATGACGGCGGCTGTCCTGCGATCCGGCATCCTTTTCAGCTCCCCTTCATCAATCTGGTGGGGAAGGACCATAACAGTGTGTGCGCTGCAAGAGATGTGCTTGTCTTTTGTGCATCGCTCGATAGATTGCCGGGGACATGACAAAAGAATCGACAACGCACACGGATGCCCAACCATTAGGCGGAGGCGACGCTTCCGTCCCGGACGCGGCGCGACCGACGCTGGCGATCGGCGCCGCCATGCCTTTGAACGCGGTGTTTTTGGCGCCCTTGTCGGGGATCACCGACGTGCCGTTCCGGCGCATCGCCCGGCGGCTCGGCGCCGGTCTCGTGGTTTCAGAGATGGTCGCGAGCGGTGAATTCGTCAAAGGCCTGCGGGAGAGTGCGCTGCGAGCGATGCACGACGGCGAGGGGCTGCACGTCGTGCAGCTCGCCGGGCGCAACCCGGTCTGGATGAAGGCTGCGGCCGAAAGGCTGGTCGATCTTGGCGCCGATATCATCGACATCAACATGGGCTGTCCGGCCCGCAAGGTGGTGGGCGGCCAGTCCGGCTCTGCGCTGATGCGCGAGCCCGACCTTGCGCTGTCGCTGGTCGAGGCGACCGTCGAGGGCGCCGGCGCCATTCCGGTGACGCTGAAGATGCGCCTCGGCTGGGACCACGAGACCATCAACTCGCCGGAACTCGCCGTCCGCGCGGAGTCCGCCGGCGTGAAGATGATCACCGTGCACGGCCGCACGCGCATGCAGTTCTACGAGGGCTCGGCCGATTGGTCGGCGATCTCGGCGGTGAAGGCGGCGGTCTCGGTGCCGGTGGTGGCCAATGGCGATCTGGTCGAGCTCGACCAGCAGGCGGCGATGCTCTCGGCCAGCGGGGCCGATGCGGTGATGATCGGCCGCGGCGCCTGCGGGCGTCCCTGGTTGCCGGGTCTTATGGCGGGCGCAGTTGGTCGCCGCGAGCTGGAAGCCATCGACTTCGCCGATCTCGTCGTCGAGCACTACGAGGCCATGCTCGAGCACTACGGCGCCTATACCGGCGTCCGCCACGCCCGCAAGCACCTCGGCTGGTATCTCGACCGCTTCGCGCTGGCGACCGGCGAGACGCTGGCCGCGGACCGCGCCGCGATCATGGCGACCGCCGAGCCGCCGGTGGCGATCAGCCTGATCCGCCAGCTTTTCGGCACTGCCAGCATCGCGGCCGTCGAGTTCGATTCCCCTGCCACCTGCCGGCGGGAGGCCGCCTGACGTGACCAAGACGACACCGTCCGAGCGCGAGCTTCGCATTCTCAACGCCTTGCCGCATCCGGTCATCGTGATCGACGCAAACGGCTATTTCGTCTTCGCCAATTCCGATGCCGAGCAGTTCTTCTCGGCCGGTGCCGCGCATCTCATGAAGCGCCAGCTGTCCGAGTTCATTCCGGCCGACAGCCCGTTGTTCGCGCTGATCGAGCAGGTGCGGCAGGAGAGGGCGCGGATCAGCGAGTACCGTGTCGACGTCTCCTCGCCCCGGCTCGGCGGCGAGCGTCTGGTCGATCTCTACGTCTCCATGCTGGTCGACGACCCCGACCACGTGGTGATCATGATCCAGCTGCGCTCGATCGCCGACAAGATGGACCGGCAGCTCACACACCGCTCGGCGGCGCGCTCGGTGACCGGCCTTGCCGCCATGCTGGCGCACGAGATCCGCAATCCTCTGTCCGGCATCAAGGGCGCCGCGCAGCTGCTGGAGACGGCGGCAAGCGACGAGGACCGGGTGCTGACGCAGCTGATCCAGGAAGAGAGCGACCGCATCGTCAAGCTGGTCGACCGCATGGAGGTGTTCTCCGACCAGCGGCCGATCGAACGCTCGGCCGTCAACATCCACTCCGTCCTCGAGCACGTTAAGACGTTGGCGCGAAGCGGCTTTGCCCGCGGTCTGAAGTTCAGCGAGGTCTACGACCCGTCGCTGCCCTTCGTCTTCGCCAACCGCGACCAGCTGGTGCAGGTGTTCCTGAACCTCGTGAAGAATGCCAGCGAGGCGATCGCCGGGCAGCCGGATGGCGAGATCAAGCTCTACACGGCCTTCCGGCCGGGCGTGCGCTTGTCGGTGCCCGGCACGAAGCAGCGGGTAACGCTGCCGCTCGAGTTCATCGTCGAGGACAATGGGCCGGGCGTGCCCGACGACATTCGCCAGAATATCTTCGACCCGTTCGTGACGACCAAGCCGAGCGGCTCGGGTCTTGGCCTTGCCCTCGTCGCCAAGATCATCGGCGACCATGGCGGCGTGATCGAATGCGAGTCGCAGCCGGGCCACACCATTTTCCGCGTGCTCATGCCGATGTGGCGCGAGACCGACGTGCCGACCGGCGCCGAACCGACGTTCCGCGACCAGTAAAGGACCAGATCTGATGGCCGCCCAAATCCTCGTCGCAGATGACGACGCCGCAATCCGCACCGTGATCTCGCAGGCGCTGATGCGCGCGGGCTACGAAGTCCGGGTGACGGCGAACATCGCGACGCTGTGGCGCTGGATCTCGGCGGGCGAGGGCGACCTCGTCATCACCGATGTGCTGATGCCCGACGGCAATGCCTTCGACGTCCTGCCGAAGATCAAGAACAGCCGGCCCGACCTGCCGGTGGTCGTGATGTCGGCGCAGAACACCTTCATGACCGCGATCAAGGCCTCTGAGAAGGGCGCCTACGACTACATTCCGAAGCCCTTCGACCTCACCGAGCTCGTCTCGATCGTCCGCCGGGCGCTGGCCGAACCCAAGGCGCAGCCGAACGGCGCCGCGCCCGAGGACGCCGGCGACAACATGCCGCTCGTCGGTCGCTCGCCGGCGATGCAGGACATCTACCGCGCCCTGGCGCGGATGATGCAGACCGACCTGACGGTGACGATCACCGGCGAATCCGGCACCGGCAAGGAGCTGGTAGCCCGGGCGCTGCACGATTACGGCCGCCGCCGGAAGGGCCCGTTCGTCGCGATCAACATGGCGGCGATCCCGCGCGACCTCATCGAGTCCGAGCTGTTCGGTCACGAGAAGGGCGCCTTCACCGGCGCGCAGGCGCGATCGAGCGGCCGCTTCGAGCAGGCCGAGGGCGGAACGCTGTTCCTCGACGAGATCGGCGACATGCCCATGGAGGCGCAGACGCGCCTGCTGCGGGTGCTGCAGCAAGGCGAGTACACCGTCGTCGGCGGCCGCACGCCGATCGCCACCGACGTGCGCATCGTGGCGGCGACCAACAAGGATTTGCGCCAGCTGATCAGCCGCGGGCTGTTCCGCGAGGACCTGTTCTACCGCCTCAACGTCGTGCCGCTGCGATTGCCGCCATTGCGCGAGCGCATCGAGGACCTGCCGGACCTCGCCCGCCACTTCTTCACCGAGGTGCAGAAGGAAAGCTTGCCGCGCAAGACGCTGAGCCAGGGTGCGCTCGACGTGATGCGGCGCTATCCGTGGCCAGGCAATGTGCGCGAGCTGGAAAACCTGATCCGCCGGTTGTCAGCGCTCTATCCGCAGGACGAGATTTCCGGCGAGCTGGTCGAGCACGAGCTCTCCAACGAATATACCCGCTCGCTCGACAGTGAGGGCGATGCCAACCGGCCGGTGGACCTTAGCGCCTCCGTCGAGCGCTACCTCTCTGACTATTTCTCGGGTTTCGGCGACCAGTTGCCGCCGCCGGGGCTGCACGGTCGCATTCTGCGGGAGGTGGAATATCCGCTGATTGCCGCAGCGTTGGCGGCAACCCGCGGAAACCAGGTGAAGGCGGCCGATCTTCTCGGCGTCAACCGCAACACGCTGCGGAAGAAAATCCGTGACCTCGACATCTCGGTGATCCGCTCGATCCGCTGAGAAAACCACGGCACTTTATCGTCATCACGTTGCATTTTGAACACATTACGTTGCAATCTGGCAACGTAATGCGGCTGCTGAAGCGACTCGATGACTGACCAGATGGCAACCCACGCGACCCCGCAAGCTGAGACGTTTTCGCGCGAGCGACGGCGCTTCATGCTCGTGCCCGGGGTGATCGCCGTCATCGGGGCGCTGGTGACGGGCGCCATCTCCTTCGTCATCCTGATGGGCCTGACGCCGATCGAGCCGACGGCCTTCGTCGTTCGCACGGCCTCGGTCGTCAACGGCGCCTTCGTGCTCGTCCTGTGTGGGCTGATCTGGCGCGAGGTCGCGCGGATGGCGCGGGCGCGGCGCCAAGGCAAGGCGGCGTCCCGCCTGCACGTTCGCATCGTGGTGCTCTTCGCCATCGTGGCGGCGCTGCCGGCCCTGCTGGTCGCGATCGTCGCCGGCATCACGCTCGACCTCGGCCTCGACCGCTGGTTCGAGATCCGCACCCGGGCGATCGTCGAATCCTCGGTCAGCGTGGCGCGCGCCTATGTCAACGAGAATGCGCGGAACCTGCAGGGCACGACGCTGTCGATGGCCTACGACCTCGATTCGCAGCGCCGGCTCTACGATCTCGACCGCACCGGGTTCCAGGGGCTTTTGACCGAACAGGCACGCGGCCGCTCGCTGGTCGGCGCGCAGCTTCTCAGCGGCGAGGGGACGCCGTTGCTGCGCGCCGACATTCCGGTCGAGCGGCCGCTGCCGGCGCCGCCGACCGATGCGCGAGAACAGGCCAAGCAGGGCAACCTCGTCTTCATCCCGCCGGGGGTGACCAATCTCGTCGGCGCCATCGTCAAGATGCGCACGCTCGGCGACGACATCTACCTCTACACCATCCGCGCCGTGGACCCGGACGTCCTGTCGGCACTGCGGCTGATGGAGGACCGTTCGGCGGAATATTCGAGCCTCCAGGGCAACCGCATCGGCACGCAGATCGCCTTCGCGCTGCTCTATCTCGGCATCACGCTGATCGTGCTGCTGTCGGCGATCTGGACCGGCATCGGCGTCGCCGATCGGCTGGTGCGGCCGATCCGCCTCCTGATCTCGGCGGCGGACGAGGTAACCGAAGGCAATCTCGACGTCTCGGTGCCGGTGCGCAATTCCGACGGCGACGTCGGCTCGCTGTCGAACACCTTCAACAACATGATCCAGCAGCTGCGCACCCAGCGCGGCGAACTGATCAACGCCAAGGACGTGATCGACGAGCGCCGCCGCTTCACCGAGGCGGTGCTGTCGGGCGTCACCGTCGGCGTCATGGGCGTCGAGGAGGACGGCACGATCTCGATGCTCAACCCCTCCGGCGAGCGGATCCTCGCCATCTCCTCGCAGAACGCCGTCGGCAAGACGCTGCGCGAGCTCTTCCCGCTGATCGCCCAGATCCACAGGGCGGCGAGCTCGTCGCGCAAGGCGGAGTACCAGGAAGAGATCAAGATGCGGACCCGCGAGCGCGAGCGCGTGCTGGCGATCCGAGTCACCTCGGAGGAGACCGTCGACCGGCATTCGAGCGTGGTGACCATCGACGACATCACCGACCTCGTCGATGCCCAGCGCTCGTCGGCCTGGGCGGATGTCGCCCGCCGAATCGCGCACGAGATCAAGAACCCGCTGACGCCGATCCAGCTGTCGGCCGAACGCATCCGCCGCCGTTACGGCAAGATGGTCGAGGGAGACCGCGAGGTCTTCGACCGCTGCGTCGACACCATCATCCGCCAGGTCTCCGACATCGGCCGGATGGTCGACGAGTTCTCGAGCTTTGCGCGGATGCCGAAGCCAAAAATGGAGGGCAGGGATCTCCGCGAGGCTTTGAAGGAAGCGGTCTTCATGCGCGAGATGGGCGATCACGGCATCACCTTCACCGCCGATTTCGGCGAGGTCCCGCTGAACGGCGTCTTCGACATCCGCATGCTCAGCCAGGCCTTCGGCAACCTCGTCAAGAACGCCGTCGAGGCGCTCGAGGGCGCGGAGGTCGCCGATGGCCAGATCCGCCTGCTCGCCTCTACCCAGAACGGTTTCCACCGCGTCGACATCATCGACAACGGCCCGGGCTTCCCGCACGAGGATCGAGATCGGCTGCTGGAGCCCTATATGACCACGCGCGAGAAGGGCACCGGGCTCGGCCTCGCGATCGTGCGCAAGATCATCGAAGAACATGGCGGGACGATCGAGCTCGACGACGCCCCGAACCAGGAACACGGCGCCATGGTGCGGATTCTTCTGCCGGCGTCGCCGCCGGCGGAGGAGCTCGCCGCGGCACCAGCACACCATGCAGAAAGGACAGGTAGCTGATGGCATCGGATATCCTGATCGTCGACGACGAAGCCGACATTCGCGAACTCGTCGCTGGCATCCTCGAGGATGAGGGCCACGAGACGCGGGTCGCGGGCAATTCGGACGCGGCGCTCCAGTCGATCGCCGACCGCGTGCCGCGGCTGGTCTTCCTCGACATCTGGCTGCAGGGCAGCCGGCTGGACGGGCTCGACCTCCTGGAGGCGATCAAGACCCAGCATCCAGAGGTGCCCGTGGTGATGATCTCCGGCCACGGCAACATCGAGACGGCGGTCTCGGCGATCCGCCGCGGCGCCTACGACTATATCGAGAAGCCGTTCAAGGCGGACCGCCTGATCCTTGTCGCCGAGCGGGCGCTGGAGACGTCCAAGCTGAAGCGCGAGGTCTCGGACCTCAGGCGCCGTTCGGCTGACTTTGCCGAGCTGATCGGCAAGTCGCATCCGATGAACCAGCTGCGCACGACGATCGAGCGCGTGGCACCGACCAACAGCCGGGTGATGATCCTCGGCGCCTCCGGTTCCGGCAAGGAGATGGTGGCGCGCGCCATTCATGCGGGGTCGAGCCGGGCCAAGGGACCGTTCGTCGCGATGAACGCGGCGGCGATCACCCCGGACCGGATGGAGGTCGAACTCTTCGGCACCGAGACGCCGCCGGGCGTCGAGCGCAAGGTCGGCGCCTTCGAGGAAGCCCATGGCGGTATCCTCTACCTCGACGAGGTCGGCGACATGCCGCGCGAGACGCAGAACAAGATCCTGCGCGTCCTGACCGAGCAGACCTTCGAGCGGGTCGGCGGCACCAAGCGGGTGAAGGTCGACGTGCGCATCGTCTCCTCGACGGCACAGAATTTGGAATCGATGATCGCCGAGGGCAGTTTTCGCGAGGATCTCTACCACCGGCTCTCGGTCGTCCCGATCCTCGTGCCGCCGCTCTCGGAGCGCCGCGCCGATATTCCGATGCTGATCGAGGCTTTCATGAAGCAGGTCGGCGAGCAGACCGGCATCAAGCCGCGCGAGATCAGCCCGGAGGCGATGGCCGTGCTGCAGTCGAGCGACTGGCCGGGCAACATCCGGCAGCTCCGCAACAATGTCGAACGCCTGATGATCCTGTCGCGCGAGGGCGACGAGGGCGCGACGATCTCGGCCGACATGCTGCCGAACGAGGTCGGCGACATGCTCCCGCGCACGCCCAGCCAGTCCGATGGCCGCATTCTCGCGCTGCCGCTGCGCGACGCCCGCGAGGTGTTCGAGAAGGAATACCTGATGGCGCAGATCAACCGGTTCGGCGGCAACATCTCGCGCACCGCCGAATTCGTCGGCATGGAGCGCTCGGCCTTACACCGCAAGCTGAAATCGCTGGGAATCTGAGCCTTGCAGCGGACACCTGGTAGCGTGCCGAAAGGGTGCTCGCCTTGCCCTGTTTTGCGGCAATCCGGCCAGTTGCTTCGCTGTTGACGGAAGTGCTATTTGATGGGCCGCCGGTGCCGGTTTTCCCGGACGGTCGGTAGATACGAGCCGCGATAGCCCGGGCAACGTCCCGGGTTCCGCCAAGAAGAAAATAGGAACGCACCATGGCCGACCGCTTGCAGAACCTGCAGGACGTCTTTCTCAACACCGTCCGCAAGCAGAAGATTTCGCTGACGATCTTTCTCGTCAACGGCGTCAAGCTGACCGGCGTCGTGACCTCCTTCGACAATTTCTGCGTCCTCCTGCGCCGCGACGGGCACTCGCAGCTCGTCTACAAGCATGCGATCTCGACGATCATGCCGTCGCAGCCGGTGCACATGTTCGAAGGCGGCGATGAGCCGGCAGGGCAAGCCTGATTGACCGAGCACGAGGAAGCCCGTCCGAAGGGCCCGATCGACCATAAGGTCATCGCCACCAAAGCCGCGGTCTTTGTGCCGGTGCTGAAGCGGGTGCAGGCAGCCGAGGACGCCTCGAATGCTGCGTCCGATGTCGTGCGCCGCTCGCCGGAGCAGCGGCTGGAGGAGGCTTCTGGTCTTGCCGCCGCGATCGATCTCGACATAGTTGCCCGCGGCATCATCCAGGTCTCGCGCACGCGGCCTGCGACGCTGGTCGGCTCTGGCAAGGTCGAGGAGATGAAGGCGATCGTGGCGGCCGAGGAGATCGGCCTCGTCATCGTCGACCATCCGCTGACCCCGGTGCAGCAGCGCAATCTCGAGAAGGAGCTGGGCACCAAGGTCATCGACCGGACCGGCCTGATCCTCGAGATCTTCGGCCGTCGCGCGCGCACCAAGGAAGGCCGGCTGCAGGTCGACCTCGCCCATCTCAACTACCAGAAGGGCCGTCTCGTGCGGTCCTGGACGCATCTGGAGCGCCAGCGCGGCGGTGCCGGCTTCCTCGGCGGTCCCGGCGAGACGCAGATCGAATCCGATCGCCGTCAACTGCAGGAGAAGATCAAGCGGCTGGAGAAGGAGCTGGAGGGCGTCGTGCGCACGCGCACGCTGCACCGCTCCAAGCGCAAGAAGGCGCCGCACCCGGTGATCGCGCTCGTTGGCTACACCAATGCCGGCAAGTCGACGCTTTTCAACACCATCACCGGCGCCGGCGTGCTGGCGCAGGACCTCCTGTTCGCGACCCTCGACCCGACATTGCGCCGCATCACGCTGCCGCACGGCACCGAGGTCATCATGTCGGACACGGTGGGCTTCATCTCGGACCTGCCGACGCACCTCGTCGCCGCCTTCCGCGCGACGCTGGAAGAGGTGATCGAGGCCGAGCTGGTGCTGCATGTCCGCGACATGTCGGATCCCGATGCGTCGGCGCAGGCCGGTGACGTCAACAAGATCCTGTCCGACCTCGGCATCGACACCTCGGACGTCGACCACGTGATCGAGATCTGGAACAAGGTCGACCTGCTCGACGAGAGTGCACTGCTGCAGCTGAAGACCGCGTCCGACCGCCAGGCGACCGGGCAGGGCATCCACATGCTCTCGGCGCTGACCGGCGAGGGCGTCCCGGCCCTCCTCACCGACCTCGAGGCCCGCATTGCCGGTCTGCCGTCGGACCTGACGCTGGCGATCCCAGCGGATGCAATGACGCTGATCCCTTGGATCTACGAGAACACGGCCGTCCAGGACCGCGAGGACCTCGAGGATGGCGGCGTCGAGCTGACGGTGCAGATGACGACGCAGGCCCGCAAGGAACTGGTGCGGCGTTCGGAGCGGTATCCGGGGCTGAAGATTAGCTGAGGGTGGCGCCGGCTTCGGAGAGGACGGCGTAGTCTTGACTCCACCGGCAGATCATCGTCATCCCGGACTTGATCCGGGATCCATTCCTCTCCCTTTCGGCCGACGCTCCGCTGTCGAAAGGGAGTGTCCCACGTATGTTCAACGGTTTGGAATGGATCCCGGATCAAGTCCGGGATGACGAAGCGGACGGGTTGGCGCCCGTCGCATTGAAGCGCTGAACATCGTTGCCTCTCCGCTCTGCGCCTCTAGGCTCTGCTGCTCTCGGCTCTCGGCTCTCTCGCTTCCCGCTGAACGCCAGACCAGCCACCCCTCAACCCGCTGCCGCCGCCGTTTTCGCCTCCACCCACAGCGCCTCCATCTCATCCAGCGCCGCCGCCTCGAGGCTGCTGCCGGCGGCCGTCACCCGGCGCTCGATATGGTCGAAGCGCGTCCGGAATTTTCGCACGCAGCGGCGGAGGGCTTTTTCCGGGTCGACGCCGTGGAAGCGGGCGAGGTTGACGAGGGTGAAGAGGAGGTCGCCGAACTCGTCCTCCATCGCGTCGGTGTCGTTTGCCGCCAAGGCGGCATCGAACTCGGCGAGTTCCTCCTCGATCTTGGCGTGGATCGGCGCGGCGGCGTCCCAGTCGAAGCCGACGCGGGCGGCCTTTTGCTGCACCTTCAGGGCCAAGGTCAGCGCGGGAAAGGCCGAGGGCACGCTGTCGAGGAGCAGCGGCGCATGGACCGTCGCCGCGGTGCCCGCCCAGTCGCGGACGGTGCCGCCAGCTTCCGCCAGCGCCGCCTTGCGCGCGGCTTTCTCAGCCCGTTCCTCGCTCTTGATCCGCTCCCACTGGCCCTTGGCGGAGCGAGCGCTGCGGGCGACGGCATCGCCGAAGACGTGTGGATGGCGCCGGATCATCTTGGTGGTGATGCCCTCGACGATATCCTCGAAGCTGAAAAGACCAGCCGCTTCGGCAAGCTGAGCGTGATAGACGACCTGCAGCAGGAGATCGCCGAGCTCCTCCTTGAGGTCCTCGGCATCGCGTCGCTCGATCGCGTCGGAGACCTCGTAGGCTTCCTCGATCGTGTAGGGCGCGATGGTTTCGAAGGACTGCTCGATGTCCCAGGGACAGCCGTCCACGGGATCGCGCAGCGCCCGCATGATCTCGATCAGTCTCGTGACGTCGCGCGCTGGCTGCATGGGATCTCCGATAGCTCTTGCCACCGAAGCTCTGTCACAGATACGCGCGGGATCGAAGCCCGGATCGGCCGGAAATGCGCGTGCCGTCTTCCTCAGGGCACGGCTTGCCCTGTGCACCAGACAATGCAGCCGTTTTCCTTTTCCATCGGGATGGATGCCACGGGCGTGCTGCCGCCCTATACCCGGATCATTCCGGCGTCCTCGTGCCGGCGGAAAGCCGATTTGAAGGCGTGACGACTTAGCTTCGGCGGAGGATCACGTGACAGCCTTGGGAGAGCAGATGGACATGGGAAAATGGGAAGGCATGGTGACCGCGGTCACCGGCGGCGCAAGGGGCGTCTGCGACTGGGTGCTGTCGGAGCGGCTGCTTTTGGCGGTGTTTCCGGTGCCGGCGAAGGTCGTCTGAGATGGCGTTTGGTGAGAAGGGCATACGGGTTCTCGTCACCGGCGCGGGCGGCGGCCTTGGCCGCAAGCTGATCGCCCATTTGCTGGAGACCGACTGGTGCGCGGGCGTCTCCGCCGTCGATCTCGTCCCGCCGATCGGTATCGGCGGTTCCCGGGTGCAGCCGGTCGCCGCCGATCTCCTCGACCGCAGCGGCGCGTGGGTCGCCGCCATGGCGGAATGCGACGCGGTCGTGCATTTCGCGGCGCAGAACCCGCACACCGATGCGAGCTGGGCGGATGCAGCGGCCTCGATGGACATGACGCTGTCGGTGTTCGACGCCGCTGCGGCCGCCGGTGTTCAGCGCGTCGTCTTCGCCTCCTCGAACCACGTCATGGGCGGCTACAAGGACGAACCGCTGGCGCAGCCCGATGCGGGGTTCCTGACGACCGATCTGCCACCAGGCGTCGGGACACGCTGGGAGACCGGCGGCGGCTGGATGGATTCAACGCCCTATGCCACCGCCAAGCTGGCGGGCGAGCGGGCGCTCGTCGCCGTTTCGGCGCGCACACCGGCGCTGACGGGCGTTGCTGTGCGGATCGGCTGGGTGCTGCCCGGCGAGAACCGGCCCGAGGGCATCAGCCTGTCCGGCGACGTCGCCTTCACCGCCGCGAGCGAGCCGGAGGATGCCGAGGGTCGGCGCGACCTCAAATGGTACAGAAACATGTGGCTGTCGAACCGCGACTTCGCCGCGCTGTTCGAGGCCGCGATCCGAGCGCCGGCTGAGGGCTGGCCGGCACGCTCGATCACCGTCAACGGCACCTCGGACAACCGCGGCATGGGCTGGGACCTGACGACCGCCCGGCAGCTTTTGGGCTATCGACCCTCCGACGATCTCTACGCCGCGCTGGGGATGTAGGACGAGCGTTTCGGCACAGCCTGCAGACCGGACGCATCGTTGTTGCCAGGATGGCGGGACAGAGAATACGACCTCTCTGTTCCGCCGTGTGCCTGAACGGTCTCGAGATTTCCAGCAGGGGACAGCATGGCGGCATCCTCTAAAGACGTGCCCGTTTCCGCCAATCCAAAAGTTGCATAAGATAGATTATGGAACCAATCTGATCCCGTTGGGGTGGGGTTTGGGTGAAATGCACTGTTGGCCAGAGCCGAATAGCGCGTCACCCTTCTCCGCTCTCCCATCTGCGCTGCTGGTTGGGCTGGCTGACGAGTGCTACGGCGGTCGACACACTGCGGTGCCAATGATGAAGATACCGCACCGGATCCTTTGATGGGCTGAGACCGACCTGGTGATCACCAACCGGTGACGGCGGTTTTCATTCGTCCGGCCCCGCACCAGCTAGGACCCATGAGAGAACCCGCATCCCCGTCCCATTCAGCACTGTCGCTGTTCCTCACTGCTTGCCTTGCAGCGACAGCGGCAACGGTCCTGCCAACGCCTGTGCGCGCCACGCCGGTACTGGTCGAGCCTAACGCGACAGCGCAGCTTGCGGGTGCGGTCGAAGTGGCGCGTCGGCTAAAGCCGCTCAATACGCTGCAGGTGTCGTTCGGCGGCAAGCTTCTCGTCGACAAAGGTTTTCGCGGTCACCGGACGGGCGCGCCGACCAACATCAAGTCCGCGTCGAAGTCGGTGGTCTCGGCGCTGGTCGGCATCGCCATCGACAAGGGATTGCTGACCGGCACGGACCAGAAGATCGCGCCGCTCCTGAAGGACAAGCTGCCACGGGATGCCGATCCGCGTCTTGGCACGGTGACGATCGGCCACCTCCTGTCGATGCAGGCCGGCCTCGAGCGGACGTCGGGGCCGAACTATGGCGCCTGGATTTCCAGCAGGGACTGGGTCCGTTCCGCGCTCGCCGCGCCGTTCGTCGACGAGCCCGGCGGCGCAATGCTCTACTCGACGGGATCGACGCATCTCCTGTCGGCCATCCTCACCCGCGTCAGCGGCCGTAGCACGCTCGCTCTGGCCCGCGACTGGCTGGGAAAGCCGGCTGGCGTTGTGATCACAGCGTGGGACCGGGACCCGCAAGGCATCTATCTCGGCGGCAACCAGATGGCGATGACGCCGACATCGCTGCTGGCTTTCGGCGAGCTCTACCGCAATGGCGGCCGAAGCCGCGATGGCGAGCAGGTCATCCCGGCGGCCTGGATCGCGCAGTCGTGGCAGCCGCGCACGCGGTCGCGTTTTTCCGGTGAAGACTATGGCTATGGCTGGTTCACCGCCGATTTCGGCGGCCATGTCGGTCACTACGGCTGGGGATATGGCGGCCAAATGATCTATGTCGTTCCGGACCTTGCTTTGACCGTCGCGATCACCTCGGACGAGAACGCACCATCCGCCCGGACCGGCTACAAGGAAGATTTGCACCGTCTGGTCTCGGAGCAGATCGTACCGGCCGTCGAGGCCGCCCAGGCTGCCGAGGTTGCGCCGAAGCCGGAGGGCTAGACCCCGCGACCCGTTCTTCCTGCGCCGCCGCTTTGCCGTGCCGCGTCCTGCTCAACCCCTTCCGGAGCCACTCCACGATGAAGCGTCACCTTCTTGCTCTCCCGCTGGTCGCGATCCTCACGGCGATGCCTGGTCCCGCGTCTGCCGATGCGCTGCTGTCGGATTTTACCTATCCCCATGCCGTCGAGCGGTTCGATTTCGTCTCTCAAGGCCAGGCGATGACGATGGCCTATATGGACGTCGCGCCTGCATCGCCGAACGGCCAGACGGTCGTCCTCCTGCACGGCAAGAATTTCTGCGGCGCGACGTTCGAGGGCCAGATCGTGGCGCTGAACGCTGCCGGCTACCGCGTGATCGCGCCGGACCAGATCGGTTTCTGCAAGTCCTCCAAGCCGATGGGCTACCAGTACGGCTTCCATCAGCTGGCGGCCAACACGCATGCGCTGCTGGCCCGGCTCGATGTCGAGAAGCCCGTCATCCTCGGCCATTCCATGGGCGGCATGCTCGCCGCGCGCTATGCACTGATGTATGGCGAGGACGTCGGCGGTCTGGTGCTGGTCAACCCGATCGGGCTCGAGGACTGGCGGGCCAAGGGCGTTCCCGAGATCACCGTGGACGCGCTGTTTGCCGAGGAGAAGCGCAGCGATGCGGCTTCGATGAAGGCCTATCAGCAGGCGACCTATTATGCCGGCACCTGGAAGCCGGACTATGATCGCTGGGTCGACATGCTGGCCTCGATGTATGCCGGCGACGGCGGCGAG
Source organism: Mesocryomonas lacus (assembly GCF_055730105.2). Classification (NCBI taxonomy): domain Bacteria; kingdom Pseudomonadati; phylum Pseudomonadota; class Alphaproteobacteria; order Hyphomicrobiales; family Aurantimonadaceae; genus Mesocryomonas; species Mesocryomonas lacus. The sequence goes on along the minus strand of NZ_JBUZWF020000004.1, from coordinate 490,242 downwards.
ATCGTCGCCTGGGCCCAGGCGCTGACGTCGGACATGGTATTAAACCAGCCGGTCGTGCACGAGTTCGGCAATATCGACGTTCCAACCGCGCTGTTGATCGGCGAGAAGGACAACACGGCCATCGGCAAGAACCGGGCGAGCGATGCGCTGAAAGCAAATCTCGGCGACTACAAGGCTCTCGGGGCGGCCGCCGCGACTGCCATTCCCGGCGCGACACTGGTGACGTTTTCGGACCTTGGACACTCGCCGCAGGTACAGGCCCCCGAGCGTTTCAATGCAGCGTTGATGGAAGTCCTGAAAGGCTGGAATAAGGCGCGGTGAAGGTGCGTTTGACGCAAATGTGATCAGACGCCTTCACGCGTTCTCAGCTACCTCCATCCGCGACAATGTTGCGCACCCTTCGAGGCGAATCCTGGAGGGCGGCGCAGCCGACGGATAGGACGAGACGCTGAATTACGCCTGTGCCCCCTCTTCGACGATACCCCGTGGGCGGCTCTGTCCCGCTGCCTGGAGGAGGGCGACCACCCTTCCCGCCATCGCTGGCCTCACGGTGCTGGGTGGATGCACGGGCGAGCAGTCGACTTTCAACACGGCGGGCACGGAGGCCAGCAGCGTCCTGATGCTGTTCTGGGTCATGCTGGCCGGCGCGACGCTTATCTGGCTGATCGTCGTCGGGATCTCGGTCTACGTCACCAAGGTCAAGCCCGGTCGGCACAGCGACAAGGCCGGCGTGCGCCTGATCGTCTGGGGCGGCTGCATCTTTCCCGTGGTGACGCTCGGCGCCCTCCTCTATTTCGGCCTGGCGATGATGCCGGGCCTGCGCGGCAAGGCCGACGGTCCGATCATCGCCGTCTCCGGCGAGCGGTTCTGGTGGCGGGTCAATTACGAAGTCGAGGGGACGCCGGGTGTCGCCAAGTCGCTGCCGAAGGGCGGCATCGAGAGCGCCAACGAACTCTATCTGCCAATCGGCAAGCGCTCGGAGATCCTGATCGGCAGCCCCGATGTGATCCACTCCTTCTGGGTGCCCTCGATCGCCGGCAAGACCGATGCGATCCCGGGCCGTGTCAACCGGCTGGTGCTCGAGCCGACCCGGCTCGGCGTCTACAACGGTGTCTGCGCGGAGTTCTGCGGCGAGGCGCACGCTCAGATGGGGTTCCGGGTCGTCGTCGTCTCCGAAGCCGACTACGCCGCGCGGGTGGCCGCGGAAGCTCAGCCGGCGGTGGTCCTCGATCATCCCGGTCGGTCGCTGTTCATGCAGAACGGCTGCGACGCCTGCCATGCCGTGCGCGGGACGGAGGCGAAGGGTGCAGTCGGACCCGACCTCACCCATCTCGGCAGCCGCAAGACGCTGGGTGCCGGGCTGCTCCCGGTGACGGCGGAGAACATTTCGCGCTTCGTGCGCGAGACCAACCATACCAAGCCCGGCGTCGAAATGCCGGCCTTCAGCACCCTGTCCGAGGCCGACGCCGCGGCGATCGCCGCCTGGCTCGGAGACCTGACATGAGCGACGCCAAGAAGGCCGCCCTCGCCGCCGTTGGCTCCGGACTGCCGGAAACCGAGGCCGACATCCTTCGCCGGAAGGCGCAGGAGGAACGGCTCGAGAAGACCTGGGACTCGCCGAAGGGCTGGCGCTACTGGTCCGACGTCAACAATACCGAGATCGGCATCTGGTACACCGCGACGGCCTTCGCCTTCATGCTGTTCGCCGGCGTGCTCGGGCTGATGATCCGCGTCCAGCTCGCGGTCCCCGACAACGACTTCCTGACGGCCGCCTTCTACAACCAGGTCTATACCCTGCACGGCACGGCGATGATGTTCCTGTTCGCCGTCCCGATCTTCGAGGCGGTGGCGATCATCATCCTGCCGCAGATGCTGGGCGCGCGCGACCTCCCCTTCCCCCGGCTTTCGGCCTTCGGCTACTGGTGCTTCCTGATCGGCGGCATCTTCGTCTGCGGCTCGCTGTTCTTCAACTCGGCACCGAATTCCGGCTGGTTCATGTACCCGCCGCTGACCACCGAGGAGCGGTTCACGCCGGGCTACGGCGCCGACATCTGGCTGCTCGGCCTCTCCTTCATCGAGATCGCCTCGATCGCGGCCGCCGTCGAGCTGATCGTCGGCACGCTGAAGTGCCGGCCGCCGGGCATGCGGCTGAACCTGATGCCGCTCTACGGCTGGTACGTGCTGGTCGTCGCCACGATGATCCTCTTCGCCTTCCCGCCGCTGATCGCCGGCGACATCCTGTTCGAGCTGGAGCGCCTGTTCGACTGGCCGTTCTTCGATCCGTCGCGCGGCGGCGATCCGATGCTCTGGCAGCACCTGTTCTGGATCTTCGGCCATCCGGAGGTCTACATCGTCTTCCTGCCGGCGATCGCGCTCCTCGCGATGATCGTGCCGACCTTCGCGCAGCGCTCGCTGCTCGGCTATTCCTGGATCGTGCTGGCCGCCGTCGGCACCGGCTTCCTGTCTTTCGGCCTGTGGGTCCACCACATGTTCACGACGGGCTTGCCGGGCATTTCGCTCGGCTTTTTCTCCGCCGCCTCCGAGGCGGTGGCGATCCCGACCGGTGTCCAGATCTTCGTCTTCCTCGCAACGCTGATGACCGGCCGGGTGATCTACTCGATCCCGATGCTCTTCGTCTCCGGGGCGCTGGCGATCTTCGTCCTCGGCGGGCTGACCGGCGTGATGGTGGCGCTCGCCCCGTTCGACTGGCAGGCGCACGACACTTATTTCATCGTCGGGCACCTTCACTACGTGCTGATCGGCGGCATGCTGTTTCCGCTGGTCGCCGGCGCCTACTACTACTTCCCGCTGGCTTTCGGCCGCCAGCTGTCGGCAAAGCTCGGGCGCTGGGCGTTCTGGCTGATGTTCGTCGGCTTCAATACCGCCTTCCTGCCGATGCACTGGTCGGGCCTCGTGGGAATGCCGCGCAGGGTCTGGACTTATCCGGAAGCCCTCGGGCTCGGCACCGCCAACATGATCTCCTCGGTCGGCGCCTTCATCTTCGCCGCCGGCTTCCTGGTCGTGGTGTTCGACGTGCTCCGGCCCCGCGGCAAGGAGCCCTATGCCAAGCGCAATCCCTGGAATGCCGGGACGCTGGAATGGCTGGCGGAGATGCCGGGCAAGCCCTGGGGCGTGCGGACGGTGCCGATCATCACCACGCGCTATCCGATCTGGGAGCAGGAGAACTTCGTCGCCGACTACGATGCCGGCCGCTTCTACATGCCCGACGCCGAGGAGATGAAGCGCGAGACCATGGTGACGGGCGTTCTCGACGCCGAGCCGATCCAGGTGCTGCGCGTGCCCGGCCCGAGCTTTATGCCGATGATCGCCGCCTTTGTCACCGGGGCGATGTTCATTCTTGCCACCTTCCACTACTGGACGGCGACGCTCATCACCCTCGCCCTCAGCATCGCCTCGATCCTCGTCTGGCTCTGGCGCGGCACCTCCTTCATCCCGGAAAAGCCGGAGAAGGATGTGGGGCTCGGCCTGACGCTGCCGCTCTATGCTTCCGGTCCGGCCTCGGCATCCTGGTGGGCGATGTTCATCACCATGACCGGTGACGCCACCGCCTTCTTCAGCCTGGTGTTCGGCTACTTCTTCTTCTTCACCATCCACACCGACTTCCCGCCGACCGGCGTCGAGGGACCGGGGCTCTTGTGGCCCGCCGTCTCCCTGGTGCTGTTCGCGCTCGCCTGGGGCGGGGCGCGGATCGCCCTTCCCCTCAACCGCTCGGGCCGGGTCTCCGAGGCGCGGCTCGCCATGGCGGCAGGCGGCGTGCTGGCGATCGCGGCGGGCGGGGCGCTGCTCTGGGCGCCCTATACGACGGGCCTCGAGCCGAGCGTCCACGTCTATCCCGCGATCGTCTGGACGCTCTGCATCTGGACGGCGGTGCATGCCGCGGTCGGCGCCTTGATGCTGTTCTACTGCCTCGCCCGCTCGCTGCGCGGGCTGCTGACCCCGGTCTACGACATCGATATCCACAATGTCGCGCTGTACTGGCACTTCATGGGCGTCACCGCTTTGGTCACGCTGACGACGATCGCGCTCTTCCCGCTGGCTGCGGGAGGCAGCTGATGGACCTCAAGAACCAGACCCGGGACACGCTGTGGACGCTGATCGCCACGCCGACGATCTGGGCGCTGCATTTCCTGTTCTGCTACGTCGTCGCGGCGTCTCAATGTGCGCCGAACAGCCAGGTCTTCGAGACGATCGAGGAGAGCCGCATCGCCATTGCCGTTGTGACCCTTGTCTCGCTCGGCATCATCGCCGTGATCGGTGTTCGCGCCTACCATGAATGGCGGAACAACGCGGGAAGCTTCCCGCACAGCGAGGACACGGCCGAGGACCGCGAGCGCTTCCTGGAGTTCTCCAGCCTGCTCTTGGCCGCCCTGTCCTTCATCGCCGTGATCTTCGTCGCGCTGCCGGCGCTCGTCTTCGTGGATTGCCGGTGACCACGCTCCGCGCACCCGCCCCGGTGAAAGCCAACGCTTCCGACGGCGTGCCCAGCGCCTTTCGCCTCTGGCCGTTGTTCCTGGGCTTTGCGCTGCTGGCGGCGCTCTGGCTCGGGCCCTTGCCGGAGCGCTCGCGCGGCTCGTTCGCGGCGCACATGGTGGTGCACATGGGGATCGTCGCGGTGGCGGCGCCGCTGCTGGTGCTCGGCCTGTCCCGCCTCTGGCCGGCGGCGCTGAAGGGCGTGCCGCCGAAACTGGCGCTCGCCGCCTCTTTTGCCGAATTCGCGCTGGTCTGGGGCTGGCACGCGCCCGCGCTGCACAATGCCGCGCGAGTCTCGGCGCCGCTGTTCCTCGCCGAGCAGGCGTCGTTTCTTGGCGCCGGGCTCTTTGTCTGGATGACGGCGCTCGGTGCGGCCTCGGGACCGCATCGCCTGGCGGCCCGGGCCGCGGGGGTCGCGGCCCTCCTGGTGACATCCATGCACATGACGCTGCTCGGCGCCTTGCTGCTGTTTTCGCCCCGGCCGCTTTACGCCTGTGCCGATCTCTGCGCGCCAGCGGCGTCGATGACGCCGCTGCAGGATCAGGCGCTCGGCGGGGTCATCATGCTGCTGGTGGGCGGCGCGAGCTACCTTGCCGGCGGCCTCGCGCTTCTGTCCACCGTGCTGCGCGGTCCCGCGGGCACCGAACCGTCCGCAGCCTTTGCCGGCGTTGCATCGCCCAGCCGACCGGGAGCCGGTGCATGAAGATCGCCTTTACCCTCACCTGGAAGAAGCTCGTCGCACTGGCCGCCGCGGGCGTTTTTGCGGCCCTTGTTGTCGGCTGGTCCGGCTTCGTCTCGATCGCCGCCTCGTCGGGCCACTTCGCGCCGGTCAGCTGGTTTCTGCACTGGACGATGCGCAATGCGGTGGTGACGCAAGCTTCAGGGATCGAGGTTCCTTCCGACGTCAACCTCGACGACCCCGCCCTCGTCCAGCGCGCGGCCGGGCACTTCGCTACCGACTGCGCCTTCTGCCACGGGGCGCCGGGTGTCGAGCAGTCGCCGGTGACGCAGGCGATGATGCCGCCGCCGCCGCGGCTGGAGCGGCAAGTGGGCCGTTGGCGCGACCGCGAGTTGTTCTGGATTGGCCAACACGGGATCAAGTATTCCGGCATGCCGGCCTGGGTCACGCAGGAACGCCCGGACGAGGTCTGGGCGATGGTCGCCTTCCTGCGCGCCCTCCCCGCGCTGTCGCCCGAACAATTCGCCGACATGGCCCTCGGCGGTTCGGCATCCCGCCCGATGCCGCGTCCCGGCGACGCCGTGTCGGCACTGGCCGACTGCGCGCGCTGCCATGGCGAAAGCGGCCGTGGCGCGGCTAATGCCGCAGGTGCCGCGGCCGGCGCGGTGCCGATCATCGCCGGACAGCCGGAGGCCTACCTTTTCGCCACCTTGCGTGCCTTCGCCAGCGGCACCCGTCACAGCGGCTATATGCAAGGACCGGCCAAGCGCTACGACGACGCCGTTCTCGCCGAACTCGCCCGGCACTACGCGGCGCAACCCGCGGGCGGCTCGGACGGGGGGATTGCAAAGGCCGGAGCGGAAACCTCGGCGGCGCTGCCGGCGCCCGCAGAGCCCGGCTCGGCGCTGGCCCGCACACGGACGGCACTGGCCAAGACCGTGCCGGACTCCGCGGCCTACGGCGCGCCGTACGATCAGGCCGGGCTCGTCGACCTCGGTCGGCGCATCGCCATGGAGGGACTGCCCGAGCGCAAGCTGCCCTCCTGCGACAGCTGTCACGGCCGCAGCGCGGATGCGGTGCGCTATCCCTATCTGGCGGGTCAGCCCGCCTGGTACACCGCGACGCATCTTGAGCTCTGGCGCGACGACAAGCGCGGCGGGACGGCGGATGCGCATCTGATGGACAAGATCGCCATCCACCTGACCGACGAGCAGATCGCTGCGGTTGCCGCCTGGTATGCCTCGCTGCCCGCCGGACGGTAAGCGCAGGTGAGTTGAGGCTTGGCTGCGCTGTCGCTGTCTTGGACGGCGCGGTCGGTAGCAACCGCAGCGCTCAACGCACCAGACGGCCGCCGCGCAGCCGAAGCGTTCGGTCGACGGTTCCGGAGGGCAGCGCCGAATGGGTGGCGAGGATCACGGTGCGGCCGGCGGTCGCCGGGCCGAGGTCCCTGAAGAAGGCGAGTTCGGTCTCGCGGTCGAGGCCGCTGGTCGGCTCGTCGAGGGCGATGATCGCGGCCGGCGACAGCAGCGTCCGCGCGAGGCAGAGGCGCCGTGCCTGCCCTGCCGACAGCGTCTTGCCGGCTTCACCGAGCAGCGTGTCGAGCCCTTCGGGAAGGCTGCGCACGAACGTGTCCAGCCGCGCACGCTCGAGTGATTCCCACAATGCGCCCTCCCCGGCATCGGCTCGGCCGATCAGGAGGTTGTCGCGGATGCTGCCGATGAACACCGGGGCGTTCTGCTCGAGGAGTGCGACGCGGGCGTGCAGCGCTGCCTGCGCCGTGCGGCGGATGTCGCGGCCGGCGACGAGCACCGATCCCTTCTGCGGATCGGCCAGCCGAAGAAGCAGCGCAAGGAGCGTCGACTTGCCGCTGCCGCTCTCGCCGAGGATCGCCACGCGGCTGCCGGACTCCACGCTGAGGCAAAGCCCATTGAGCACAGGCCTTTCCGGGTCGTGGCCATAGACGACGCCGACGAGGGCGAAGCCGGCGCCCGGCGGGAGCTGCCGCGGCTCGGCCGCGTCCTGTACCGCGGGCACGGCGGTGCCGAGCGCCCGGAGCCTTTCGGCCGCGGCCGCCGCGGTGGCAAGCTGGCCGATGCTGCGCACGATCGATGCCGCCGCCTCGAAGCTGCCGAGCACGGCCAGCAAGAGGCCGACCATCAGCGGACCGCCGATCGCGCCAGTGCTGAGCGCGTCGATGCCGGCGAGGAGGACGCCGAGCAGGGCGATAGCCGCAAGGAGCTGCACCGCGACGGCGGCGGCGGCCGAAGCACTGGCGAGCCGGCGCCGCGCGATCCCCATGCGCCGTGCCGCCGTGCCGAACCCGGCTTCGGTCTCGGCGAGGCGCCCGAAAGCGAGGAGATCGGCGTGGCCCTCGATCCCGTCGAGGACACAGCAGCGTGCCTCGGCCGATGCGGCAACGGCGTCCGCCCCGACCTTTCGGCCGGCGGCGATGAGGAGGACGGGCACCAGCACGGCGGCTGCCGTCATGCTGGCGGCATAAACCATGCCGGCGACGGGGAGAAAGGCGAAGAGCACGCAGGCGAGCCCGGCGCCGAGCACCAGCCCCGTCACCATCGGTCCGACGGCGACGAGGAAGGCGCTGTCGAGCGCGTCGACGTCGGCGGTCAGGCGCGAGACCCGGTCGCCGTGGCGCAGGCCGCGGCCGACCGACAGTCCCTCCGGCAGGAGCCCTGCGAACAGCCAGGCGCGGATGTCGGCCAGCACCCGGAGCGTCGCGTCGTGCCCGATCAGCTTCTCGCCGTAGCGGGACGAAATCCGCAGGAGCGATAGGCCGCGGATCGCCGAGGACGGGCCGAACAGGTTGAAGGAAGCCGCGGCCGTCGTCAGGGCCGCGCCGGTGAGGAACCAGCCGGAAATGCCGAGGAGTGCCGCGCCGGCGGCAAGGGTCGCGAGCGAGAGCAGAAGGGCTGCGAGAAAGCGCAAGGCATGGCGCTGGAACAGCGGGCGGAAGAACCAGAGCGCGCTCATGCCGCGCCCTCCAGCAGGCCGATGGTCTGCGGTATCGGCTCGGGGAACAGGCGGCCATCGGCAAGACGCACGGCGCGGTGCATCCTTCGGGCGACCGCTGCGGAATGGGTGGCGACGATCATGGTGCGGCCGGCCGCGAACGTCGCCAGCCCGTCCAGAACATCCGCCTCGGTTTCTGCATCGAGATGGGCGGTCGGTTCGTCCAGCAGGATCAGCCCAGGCTGCCGGAGGTAGAGGCGGGCGAGCGCGACGCGGTGCGCCTCCCCGCCGGACAGCCCCAGACCACCCTCCCCCACCGGCGTATAAAGGCCGAGCGGCAGGTTCTCGGCAAAGCCGAGGACGCCGGCCCGCCGGGCAGCGGCGCGGACCTCCACCATGCCGGCTTCCGGCCCGCCGAGGCGGATGTTGTCGGCGATGGTGCCATGAAACAGCCGCGGCCGCTGTCCGAGGAAGGCAACGCGCGCCCGGAGCGCCGTTTCGTCGAGGTCGGCCAGCGCCATGCCGTCGATCAGGATCGTGCCCTCCGCCTCGCGCAGGCGGGCGATCGCCTCCAGCAAGGTCGACTTGCCGCTGCCGCTCGGGCCGAGGACGGCGAGGTGCAGGCCGGCGGGGACGGTGAGATCTGTCGATTGCAGCACGGTTCGTCCGCTGCCGGGCGTGCGCAAGGTGAGGCCGTTGATCTCCAGCGGCGCGGCGCCGCGCCGGCGGGAAGGCGCCTCCGGAACGGCGATTGCCGCAACCGGTCCGGCTGCGGTTCCGATGACGGGCAAAGCGCCGAGATGGGTGGCGATCTCGGCGACAGCGGCCTTAGCGCGGGCCCGGTCGTGATAGTGCGAGGCCAGGAGGCGAAGCGGCTGGTAGACCTCCGGCGCCATCAGAAGGCAGAACAGGCCGGCCTTGAGGCCGAGCGGCGCGACCCTGAGGTCGACAAAGCCAAGATAACTAAGTCCGACATAGAGCGCGACGCCGGCGACGCCGAGGGCGGCGAAGAACTCGAGCACCGCCGAGGACAGGAAGGCGATCCTGAGGACGCCGAGCGTGCGCTGGCGCAACGCGTCGGTCGCCCCGCGCATGGCCGCTGCCTCGATCGCGGTCCGCCCAAAGAGTTTCAGCGTGACAAGGCCGCGGAGCCGGTCGGCGAAATAGCCCGAGAGCCGCGTCAGGGCGCCGGCCTGCGCGTCGGTCGCCGCCTGGGCCCCCCATCCGACGAGGGCCATGAACAGCGGAATGAGCGGTGCGGTGAGGAGGAAGAGCAGGCCGACGAAGGCATCGACCGGCATGACGACGGCGGCGAAGGCGAGCGGCAGCACAGAGGCTTGCACCATGGCCGGAAGGTAGCGCGCGAAGAAGCCGTCGAGCGCCTCGATCTGGTCGATGATCGCCGCCGACAGGGCGCCGGAGGAGCGCGCCGCCGTCCAGTCCGGACGACGCGCGAGGAGCTGGGCGAAGAGGCTTTCGCGCACCGCCAGCTTGATGCGTTCGCTGGCCGCGATACCCGCCCGTTCGGCGGCAAAGGCGAGCAGCGCGCGAACCGCGAGAAGTCCGCCAATGCCGGCGATCGAAGGCAGCAGCGTCGCCAACGGGGCGCTGCCCACGATCGCGCGGTCGAGTACCGAGGCCAGCAGCATCGCTTGCCCTACCAGCGCGACGCCGCCGGCGAGCGGGGCGGCCATGGCCAGCGTGAGCGCGTAGCCGCCCTGGCGCCGCAAGCCCATCATCCAGGCGGTCTCGGCCTTTGCCGCGGCGCGACGGTCTTCTTCTGTCGGATCATCCATGCCGGGAGGGTTAGCGCGATGCCCGGTGACCGGCCTTGATCCAGATCAAGGCAGAGGGTGCCGGCGCCACGTAGGCAGGCTGGGAACCGGCGCGTGCCGGCAAACAAGGCGGACCTTCCCATGATCGACTTCACGGTCGTTGACCTATCGCGGCTGCAGTTCGCGGCGACGGCGATGTACCATTTCATCTTCCCGCCGCTGACCATCGGCCTCAGCTTCATGATCGCCATCATGGAGAGCGTCTACGTCATGACGGGCCGCGACGTCTGGCGGCGGATGACGATGTTCTGGGGCACCCTGTTCGGCATCAACTTCGCCATGGGCGTCGCCACCGGCATCGTCATGGAGTTCCAGTTCGGCATGAACTGGAGCTATTACAGCCATTACGTCGGCGACGTTTTCGGCGCGCCGCTGGCGATCGAGGGGCTGATGGCCTTCTTCCTCGAGGCGACGTTCATCGGCCTGTTCTTCTTCGGCTGGGACCGTCTCAGCCGCGTCGGCCATTTGGTGGTGACCTGGCTGACGGCGCTCGGCGCCAACTTCTCGGCGATGTGGATCCTGATCGCCAACGGCTGGATGCAGAACCCGGTCGGCTCGGTGTTCAACCCCGACACCATGCGCATGGAGGTGACCGACTTCATGGCGGTGATCTTCAACCCGGTGGCGCAGGCGAAATTCGTCCACACCGTCAGCGCCGGCTACGTTACCGGGGCGATCTTCGTCATCTCGATCAGCGCCTTCTTCCTCCTGCGCGATCGCCATTCGGAATTTGCCCGCCGCTCGATGGCGGTGGCCGCAAGCTTTGGCCTTGCTGCCTCGCTGTCGGTCGTCGTCCTCGGCGACGAGAGCGGCTATGTCGCGACCGAGCACCAGAAGATGAAGATCGCCGCCATGGAGGCGATGTGGGAAACCGAGCCCGCCCCGGCCGGCATCAGCCTCTTCGCCATCCCCGGCGACAAGGCGAACGGCTACGAGCTGAAAATTCCCTACGTCCTCGGCCTGATGACCACGCGCTCGCTCTCGACCGAACTGCCGGGCATCCTGCCGCTGGTGGAACATGCCGCCGACCGCATCCGCAACGGCATCAAGGCCTATGCCGCGCTACAACTGATCCGCGCCGACGGCAATAACACGGCTGCCCGGGCCGAGTTCGCCGAGACCTGGCACGACCTCGGCTATGCGCTGCTGCTGAAGCGTTATGTCGACGACGTGACGCTCGCAACCGATGAGCAGATCCGCACCGCGGCCTTCGACACGGTTCCGAACGTGCCGGTGCTGTTCTGGAGCTTCCGCATCATGGTGGCGGTCGGCTTCTACCTCATCGCCTTCTTCATCGCCGCTTTCGTCATCGTCTCGCGCCACCGCATCGAGAGCAGCCGCACCTTCCTGAAGATCGCGCTCTACAGTCTGCCGGTGCCGTGGGTCGCCATCGAACTCGGCTGGCTCGTTGCCGAATACGGCCGCCAGCCCTGGGTGGTGGAGGGCGTGCTGCCGACCTTCTACGCCGCCTCGGGCCTGACGATCACCGACCTTGCCATCAGCCTCGGCTTCTTCCTGACGCTCTACACGACGCTGGCGATCATCGCGGTCTGGCTGATGGTGCGGGTGGTGAAGGTCGGCCCGGTCGACCGTCCCGGACTGATCGAGGGCCTTGGCGGGCTCGGCGGCAGCGGCGGCATGGCCGGCCTTCCCGCGGGCGCCGCGTCCCATCCCGACCGCTGACCGGCTTCAGGCATCAGGAGTTCCCGATATGACCCATCTTCCCCTCGACTACGACACGCTGCGGCTGATCTGGTGGACGCTGCTCGGCGTCCTGCTCATCGGCTTTGCCATCATGGACGGCTACGACCTCGGCGTCGGCGCGCTGCTGCCCTTCGCGGCCCGCACCGAGGCCGAGCGGCGGCAGGCGATCAACCTGATCGGCCCGACCTGGGAAGGCAACCAGGTCTGGCTGATCCTCGGCGGCGGCGCGATCTTTGCCGCCTGGCCGGCGCTTTATGCGGCCTCCTTCTCAGGCTTCTACCTCGCGATGATCGCCATCCTCCTGGCGCTGATCCTGCGTCCCGTCGGCTTCAAGTTCCGCGGCAAGATCCACAATGCTGCCTGGCGCAGCGTCTGGGACTGGGCCCTGTTCATCGGCGGCTTCGTGCCGGCGCTGATCTTCGGCGTCGCAGTCGGCAACCTCCTCGTCGGCGTGCCCTTCGCCATCGATGCGACGATGCGGACATCCTATCAAGGCAGCTTCTTCGGCCTCTTGACGCCGTTTCCGCTGATTGCCGGGCTCCTCAGCGTCGCCATGCTGGTAACGCATGGGGCGGTGATGCTGGCGGCGCGGTGTCCGGGTCCCGTGGCGGTCCGCGCGGCGACCTACGGACGGTATGCGGCGCTGGCGGCCGTGTCGCTGTTCGCCCTCGCCGGCCTTTGGGTGGCTTTCGGCATGGATGGCTTCCGTATCGCCAGCGCGCATGTCGACGGTGGACCGTCCAATCCGCTGACGAAGACCGTGGTGCTCGTCGCCGGCGCCTGGCTCGACAACTTCGCGGCGCATCCCTGGATGATCGTCGCCCCGATGTTCGGCCTGGTCGGCCCCGTCGTCGCCTATGCCGGTTTCGGCAAGGGCGACTGGCGGACCTCGCTGGCGGGATCGTCGCTGGCGATCTTCGGCATCATCGCCACCGCCGGCGTGTCGCTCTTCCCGTTCCTGATGCCCTCGACGGTCGATCCGGTAATGAGCCTGACGGTCTGGGACGCGTCGTCCAGCCATCTCACGCTCTTCATCATGCTGATCGCCACGGTCTTCTTCCTGCCGATCGTCCTCGCCTACACCAGCTGGGTCTACTGGGTCATGCGTGGCCCGGTGACGGCGGACAGCATCGGCAAGAACCCCAACGCCTACTGATCCCGGTCGAGGCAAGACGCGTAAAGGAATGAAAAGATGTGGTATTTCTCCTGGGTCCTCGGCGTTGGTCTCGCTTGCGCCTTCGCCATCATCAACGCCATGTGGTTCGAGATGCGAGAAGACCTGCGGCTGTCCGCGCTCCCCGAGACATCGGGACCTCGGGCAGCGGCGCGCCGCTAATGCATGCGCGACTCGCGCAAAAGAGAAGGCGGCATCGGGGATGCCGCCTTCTTCATTCGTGGGCGTCCAACCGTCGCCTATTGCGGGATTTCGACGTGACCGCCAAAACCGAAACGCATCGCCGACAGGAGCCGGTCGCCATAGGTCGAATCAACCCGGCTGCGGTATCGCTCGAAGAGGGCAGCGGTCAGAACGTTGGCGGGTACAGACTCTTCCATCGCCGCCTCGATCGTCCAGCGCCCCTCGCCGGAGTCGGCGACGCTGCCGCTATAGCCTTCCAGCTTGCGGTCTCCGACGAGTGCGGTGGCGGTGAGGTCCAGCAGCCAGGACGAGATCACGCTGCCGCGGCGCCAGACCTCGGCAATATCCGGCAAGTCGAGCTGGAAGCGCTCCTCCTCGGGAAGGTTGGTGGAGGCCTTCGAGTTGAGGATGTCGAAGCCCTCGGCATAGGCCTGCATCAGGCCGTATTCGATGCCGTTGTGGACCATTTTGACGAAATGGCCGGCCCCCGCGGGACCGGCATGGATGTAGCCGCGCTCCGCTCGGTCGTCCGCGGGATTCCGGCCGGCGGTCCTGACGACGTCGCCATAGCCTGGCGCCAGGGTGTCGAAGATCGGATCGAGGAACCGCACCGTCTCGGCGTCTCCGCCGATCATCATGCAGTAGCCGCGCTCGAGCCCCCAGACGCCGCCCGAGGTGCCGACGTCGACATACCGGACGCCCTTCGCGGCGCATTCCTTGGCCCGGCGAATGTCGTCCTTGTAGAAGCTGTTGCCGCCGTCGATGATGATGTCGCCGGCTTCCGCCTTCGCCAGGATGTCCTGGACCGTGCTCTCGGTCGGCACGCCGGCCGGCAGCATGACCCAGAAGATCCGTGGGCCTTGCAGCTGACCCGCAGCGTCGGAGAGGCTGGTGGCGCCGATGGCGCCTTCCGAGGCGAGTGCGGCGACCGCGTCCGGGTTGCGGTCGAAGACGACCACGCTGTGATGGCCGCGCATGAGGCGGCGAACGATGTTGCCGCCCATCCGGCCGAGGCCGATCATTGCAAGCTGCATTGAAGTCTCCGGTATCCTGGTGCCAGGGCATTGCCGGGGCCTGCCCGGATCGGGGCGTGGCCGCAGCGCCGTCTGCGCAGAACTAGGCTTGGCCGTCATGCTCGCAAGTGCGAAGGCCAGCATGCCGCAGCCGGGGCCGCGCTGACGATACGCGGCGCGCTGCCGGGCACCCGGCGGATCGGTCGCAGCGGCGGCACCTCTCCCGGCGCTTGCGCCAGTCGACAATCCCCGTGCTCCATGCGATGGACGATCATGCAGTTCTGGCGGGCGATAGCGGGCGACAGATCATCGGGGGGTGCGCTGTGCGCGCTCCTGATGCTGACGCTTGTTTTCCAGGTCCTTCTGTCGACCGCCGCGATGGCGGCGATGGCGGGCCCTGGCGCGATCATCTGTACCGCGGCGCCCGACGGGACGCACCGCTCCACTGCCCCCGACCATATTCCGGAATGCGCTTGCGGCCTCTTCTGCCAGGCTGGCATGGCCGTGCCGTCCGCCCTTGCGGCGTCGGATGCCCCCTCGCTGCCGATCCGCTTTGCCGACCGCGTCGAACGGGTTGCTGAGGCGCCGGTCCCGGCACGCGAGCCGCGCACCGACAGAAGACGACAGGCGCGCGCACCGCCCGTGGCCTTTCTCCAAAGCTGATCCACCGCGGGGGCATATCCCCCGCTGCTTTGGTTGACGGCGTCTTCCGCGTGCACCCCGTCCTGCGGGACCGGTGCCGGGAACCGCACGGGACAGAGATTTTGAGATGACCAACCTCTCCACCGCGGCGCCGCGCGCCGTGCCGATGCTTGCCGTCGATACCTATCGCGCGATCTGGCGCTGGCATTTCTACGCCGGCTTGATGGCGGTGCCCTTCATGATACTTCTCGCCGTGACCGGCTCGCTCTATCTCTTCCGCGACGAGATCGACGGGAGCCTCTTCGCCTACCGCAACGTCGTGGCGGCGGAGAACGTGTCGCTGCCCGAGAGCGAGCTCGCCGCTCGCGCGCTCGTGGCCGTGCCCGGCGGGAAGCTGACGGCGCTCCGCGATCCCGGCAGCGCGACGGCTTCCGCCCGGGTGACGCTGTCGACCGCGGCGGGGCCGACCTACGCCTTCGTCGACCCCCATAGCGGAGCCGTCCTCGACGTCGTCGTGAAGAAGCAGGAATTCAACGAGGTCGTGCGCAAGCTGCACAGCCTCGAATATGTCGGGAAATACGCCAACCGGGTGATCGAGGCGATGGCGGGTTTTGCCATCATCCTGGTCGTCTCCGGCCTCTATCTCTGGTGGCCGCGCCGGCAGAGCGGCGGCGTCGTGACGGTGCGGGGAACGCCGTCGAAGCGGGTGTTCTGGCGCGACACGCATGCGGTGACAGGCGCGTTCGCCGGTCTCTTCATCGCCTTCCTCGCGCTGTCGGGCCTGCCGTGGTCGTCGTTCTGGGGCGGCACGCTGACCCGGATCGCGGTGGCGACCGGCACAAGCTATCCCGCCGCGCTTTGGGACAACGTGCCGGTGTCGGGCGAACACGCCGACCATGCGCTCGCCAAGGTCGGCTGGACGATGGAGGCCTCGCCGATGCCGATGTCCGGCCTGGACATGCCGGGCATGGACATGGCGATGGCGCCGATCGGCCTCGACCGGGCGATGCAGGCAGCGCGGAGGCTCGGCATCTCGCCGGGCTTCGAGATGACGGTGCCGGCCGACGCGTCTGGCGTCTACACCGCCGCGATCTTCCCGGACGATCTCGGCAAGGTGCGGACCATCCACCTCGACCAGTACAGCGGCGTCCCGCTCGTCGACGTCGGCTACAAGGATTACGGCGCGGTGGCCAAACTGACCGAGCTGGGGATCAACATCCACATGGGGCAGGAGTTCGGCCTCGCCAACCAGTTGCTGATGCTGGCGACGTGCCTGTCGATCATCCTGATGTCGGTGGCGGCGGTCGTGATGTGGCTGAAGCGGCGGCCATCCGGGCGCATGGGTGTTCCGCCCTATCCGACCAGCCGAAAGGTCTACGGCGCGCTGTGGGCGATGGCGCTGGCCTTCGGCGTGCTGTTTCCGCTGAGCGGCCTGCTGATCCTCGCCATGTTGGCCTTCGACCTCGTCGTCGTCCGCAATGTCCCAGCCTTGCGGCGCGTGATGTCCTGAACCCTCGGCGGCGCGGGAGATATCTCGCGCCGCCGAGTTCCGCCAGCGGTCGATGCTTGGCGGCGACAGGCGGTTCGGTTTCAGCCGCCCGAAAAGGCCGGATCCGGCTGGCCGTCGCGCGGGGCGAGGATCGTCTCGATCGCCGGCAGCGGGACACCCGGCGCCTTCGACGGCCAGAGCGGCGTGCGGTCCTTGTCGATCACCGCGGCCCGGACGCCCTCATGGAAGTCAGGCGCGCCGAGGCAGAAGCAAGCGGCGCGGTATTCGCGGACGAGGCACTCCTCCAGCGTCGACGACGCCGCACCGAGGCTGAGTAGCGCCGCCGTTAGGGCAAGCGAGAACGGCGAGGCGGCGGCGATGGTGGCGGTAGTCGCCTCGGCGAAAGCTGTGTCGGGATCGCCGGATGGGACGGCGGAGAGCGCCGTGTGGATTGTCCCGACATCAGGTTCCGCGAAGACCTGCCGGATGAGATCGCCGTGGCGGGCGAAGAGGTCGGGCTCGGACGTCGAGGCCATGCCGGCGATCAACGCCGACACGTCCGCATGGGTGAGGCCCGCAGCTGGCATCTCGATCAGCGCCTGGCGAAGCGCAGAGAGCGCTGCCGACGGCACGAAATGGTCCGCCAGACCCGCCGCCAGCATGTCGCCGGGCCCGATCGACTGGCCGGTCAGCGCGAGATAATGGCCAAAGGAATTCGGCAGCCGCGGCAGCAGATAGCTTGCGCCAACGTCGGGCAGGAAGCCGATGCCGACCTCCGGCATCGCAAAGCGGACCTTCTCGGTGACGACACGGTGCTTCAGGTGCATCGCAAGGCCGGCGCCACCGCCCATGACGATGCCGTCCATCAGCGCGACGACCGGTTTGTCCGCGGCGGCGAGACGGGAGATGAGCTCGTACTCCTCCCGCCAGAAGGCTTCGGCGACACCGTCGCCGGCCTTGCCGCTCTCGGCGCAGGCGCGGATGTCGCCGCCGGCGCAGAAGGCGCGACCCTCCATCGCCTCGAGGATGACGAGCCCGACCGCGGGATCGGCGAGGAAGGCTTCGAGCGCCTGTCGCATCAGCCGGACCATCGGCAGCGTCAGCGCGTTCATCGCCTTCGGCCGGTTGAGGCGGATGATGCCGGCGGCGCCGAGGCGCTCAGTGAGGACAAGCGGTTGATCGAGGGACATGCGGGGCTTCCGGTCAGGCCGCGAGGATCATCGCGGCCGCCTTCTCGGCGATCATGATGGTCGGCGAATTGGTGTTGCCGGAGACGATGGTCGGCATCACCGAGGCGTCGGCGACGCGCAAGCCCCGGACACCGCGAACCCGCAGCTCGGGATCGACGACGCTCGCGGGATCGGCGCCCATGCGGCAGGTGCCGACGGGGTGGAAGATCGTCGTTCCGATGAGGCCGGCCGCTTCCGCCAGCTCGGCTTCGGTCTCGTAGCGCGGGCCCGGTTTGAACTCCTCCGGCCGGTAGGGCCGCAAGGCCGGCTGACCGACGATCTGCCGGGTGATGCGGATGGAGTCGGCTGCGACCCGGCGGTCGGTCTCGCTGGAGAGGTAGTTCGGCCGGATCGAGGGCTGTCGCCGGTGGTCGGCACTCTCGATGTGGACGGTGCCGCGGCTCTCCGGGCGCAGATTGCAGACGCTCGCGGTGAAGGCCGGAAAGGCGTGCACCGGCTCGCCGAACTTTTCGAGGCTGAGCGGCTGCACGTGGTATTGGAGGTTCGCGGTCTCGAAGGAGCTGTCGGAGCGGGTGAAGAGGCCGAGCTGGCTCGGGGCCATCGACATCGGGCCCGAGCGACGGGCGAGATATTCGAGCCCGATCATCGCCTTGCCGAAGAGGTTCGTCGCCTTCTCGTTCAAGGTCGGGATGCCCGTGACCTTGTAGGCGCAGCGCAGCTGCAGATGGTCCTGCAGGTTCTCGCCGACCGCGGGGCGGGCGAGGAGCGTGTCGACGCCCGCTTCCGCCAGCACCGCAGGGTTGCCGATGCCGGAAAGCTCCAGCAGCTGCGGCGATCCGATGGCGCCAGCCGACAGCACCACCTCGCGGCGGCAGCGCACGGTGTGGACGGTGCCGTTTTGGTCGAAGGTGACGGCCTCGACGCGGCGCTCCTCCCCCTCTCCGCCGATGACCAGATGGCGCACATGCGCGGAGGTCGCGACGGTGAGATTGGGGCGGCCCTTGGCCGGGCGCAGGAAGGCCTTGACGGTGTTCCAGCGAAAGCCGTTCCGCTGGTTGACCTTGAAGTAGGAGGAGCCTTCGTTGTCGCCGCGGTTGAAGTCCTCGACCGGGGGAATGCCGTATTCCTCGGCGGCAGTGCGAAAAGCCTCCAGCACGTCCCAGCGCAGCCGCTGCGCCTCGACGCGCCATTCGCCGCCGGCGCCGTGCATCTCGTCGGCCCCGGCAAAATAGTCCTCTGATCGCTTGAAGAAGGGCAGCACGTCGTCCCAGGCCCAGCCGGTGCAGCCGGATTGCCGCCAGAGATCGTAGTCTCGCGCCTGGCCGCGCATGTAGATCATGCCGTTGATCGACGAGCAGCCGCCGAGCACCTTGCCGCGGGGGTAGCCGAGCGCCCTGCCCCCGAGCCCTTTTTCCGGTGCGGTGGTGAAGCACCAGTCGGTGCGGGGATTGCCGATGCAGAAGAGATAGCCGACCGGGATGTGGATCCAGGGATGGTTGTCACGGCCGCCGGCTTCCAGCAGGAGGACGGTGTGGCGCCCCTCGGCCGAGAGACGGTTGGCGAGCGTGCAGCCTGCGCTGCCGCCCCCGACGACGATGTAGTCGTATTCGCCTTGCATGCATCCTCCCGGCGCCGCGTTGGCCGCGTGTCGCGGGGACCGTTGTAGCCGCCTGACCGCGCGGGCGCAAAGCATCCGAAAGTCGCGGGCCGGAGGTTTCCCCTCTCGGTGGCGGCCGGTTTCAGCCGTCAGGCGACAGGGAAATCCAGCACCAGGCCGTCATGTCCCGGCCGGACATGGGCCGGGAGTTCGGCGCAGAGCGTCCGGTAGTCGAGCGGCGTGTGCATGTGGGTCAAGGTCGCCCGCGGCACGCCGAAGCGTTCGATCCAGGCAAGCGACTGCGCGAGCGTCAGGTGGCTGGGATGGTGACGGTGCTGCAGCGCGCCGATGACGAGGTGCTCGGCGCCGGTGATCGCCGCGATGGCGTCGTCCGGAAAGTCGCTGACGTCGCTGCAATAGGCGACCGGGCCGATGCGGAAGCCGAGCGAATGGATCCGGCCGTGGACCTGGCGGAAAGGGCGAAGCACCACGGCGCCGCCCGGCCCGTCGATCGCGAACGCTTCTCCGGCGACGATCCGGCGGTGCTCGGCGATCGGCTCGTAGGAACTGCCAGGTGGCGTCTCGTAGCAATAGCCGAAAGCCTCGAGCAGCCGCGCATGCGTCTCGTCATCGGAGAAGACAGCGATGCGCCGACGCTCGGTGTCGAGGGCGTAGCCGCGCAGATCATCGAGCCCGTGGATATGGTCGGCATGGGGGTGGGTGATGACCGCGGCGTCGATGCGCGAAACCTCGGCCGACAGCATCTGCTCGCGAAAATCCGGACCGCAGTCGATCACCACCGTCGTGGTGCCACCGCTTGTGATGCGCTGGACCATCGCGGCGCAGCGGCGGCGGCGGTTGCGCGGCTCCTGCGGGTCGCAGGCGCCCCAATCGCCGTTGATCCGCGGCGTGCCGGGCGAAGAGCCGCAGCCGAGCACGGTCAGGCGCAGCGTCGCGCTCACGCAGCCGCGCTCCGCGGGTCCGGCACCTTGGCGAACAGCTTGAAGAAGTTGTCGGAGGTGACCTCGGCGATTCCCGCGAGATCGACGCCCTTCACCTCGGCCAGCACTTCGGCGGTGTGGCGAACATAGGCCGGCTGGTTGCGCTTGCCGCGAAACGGCGGCGGCGCGAGATAGGGCGCGTCGGTCTCAACCAGCAGCCGCTCCATCGGGATATCGGCGGCGATGGCGCGGATCTCGGTCGATTTCGGGAAGGCGAGGATGCCGGAGAACGAGATGTGACCGCCGAGCGTCAGCGCCGTCTCGGCAAGCGCCCTTCCGGCCGAGAAGCAGTGCAGGATGAACGGAAACGCGCCGTTGGCGCTCTCGTCCTTCAGGATCGCGGCCATGTCGTCGTCCGACTGGCGGGAATGGATCACCAGCGGCAGCCCGGTCTCGCGCGCCGCCGCGATGTGCCGGCGAAACACCGCGGCCTGCAGACCGTGCGGGGCGCTGTCGTGGAAGTAGTCGAGCCCGGCCTCGCCGATCGCGACGATCTTCGGATGACGGCTGAGGCGCACCAGTTCGGCAGTCGAGACGTCCGGCTCCTCGCCGGCGTTGACCGGGTGCGTGCCGACCGAGGCGTAGACGTTGGCATAGGCATCGGTCAGCGCCGTCAGCCGCTCGAGTCGGCTGACATAGGTCGAGATCGTCACCATCAGCCCAACGCCGTTCTCGGCGGCGTTTGCGACGAGCTGGCTGCGCTCGGCCTCAAAATCCGGGAAGTCGAGATGGCAGTGGCTGTCGACGAGGAAGAGCTCCCGCATCAGGCCTCCGGCTCGACATAGCGCGGGAAGATCGCGGCCGGGGCCGGCATGTCGCGGCCGGAGACGAGGGCGGCGTCCGGCACCAGTTCGTTAAAGGTCCGCTCATCCGCCCCGACGCCAAGGATGTCGAGGAGCTTTGCCATCGAGCCCGGCATCACCGGCTGCAGCAGGATCGCGACGCGGCGGAGCGTCTCGGCCGTGACGAAGAGCACCGTCGCCATGCGCGCCGGATCGCTCTTGCGCAACGCCCAGGGCTCCTGTCCGGCGAAGTAGCGGTTGGCCTCGGACACGACGGCGACGATCGGCGCAAGCATCGCGTGCATTTCCTGCCGGTCGATGGCTTCCCGTGCCTTTTCAAGCAGCGTCGCGCTCGCCGTCAGCATGGCCTCGTCCTCGGCAGTGAAGGCGCCGGGCACCGGCACCTTGGCCTCGCAGTGCTTGTTGATCATCGACAGCGAGCGCTGGGCGAGGTTGCCGAGATCGTTGGCGAGTTCTGAATTCGTGCGGTTGACGATCGCCTCGTGCGAATAGTTGCCGTCCTGGCCGAAAGGCACTTCGCGCAGGAAGAAGTAGCGGAACGGGTCGAGCCCGTAGGCCTCGATCAGCGCCAGCGGGTCGACGACGTTGCCGACCGACTTCGACATCTTCTCCCCGCGGTTGAAGACGAAGCCGTGCGCGAAGACGCGCTTCGGCAGCGGCAGCCCCGCGGACATCAGGAAGGCCGGCCAGTAGACGGCGTGGAAGCGCACGATATCCTTGCCGATGATGTGGAGATCGGCCGGCCAGAAGGCGCTGCGCTCGCCCTCTTCGGGGTAGCCGGTGGCGGTGAGGTAGTTGGTCAGGGCGTCGACCCAGACGTACATCACGTGCTTCTCGTCGCCCGGCACCGGTATGCCCCAGTCGAAGGTGGTGCGCGAGACCGAGAGATCGCGCAGGCCCGACTTGACGAAGGACATGACCTCGTTGCGGCGCTCGGACGGGCCGATGAAAGCGGGGTTCTCCTCGTAGTGCTTCAGCAGCCGGTCCTGAAAGGCGGAAAGGCGGAAAAAGTAGCTCTCCTCCTCGACCCAGGTGACCGGCGTGCCTTGCGGGCTGAAGCGGCCGCCATCCTCGCGCACGGTGGTTTCGTCCTCGGCGTAATAGGCTTCGTCGCGGACGGAGTACCAGCCGGCGTAGCTGTCCTTGTAGATGTCGCCGGCGTCCTGCATGCGCTTCCAGATCGCCTGGCTGGCGGCGTGGTGGCGCGGCTCAGTGGTGCGGATGAAGTCATCGTTCGAGGCGCCGACGGCCTGCCCCATGCGCTGGAATTCCGCGGCGTTACGGTCGGCCAGCGCCTTGACCTCGATGCCCTCGTTGCGCGCCGTCTGCAGCATCTTCATGCCGTGCTCGTCGGTGCCGGTAAGGAACATCACGTCATAGCCGTCGAGCCGCTTGAAGCGCGCGACGACGTCGGTCGCCACCAGCTCATAGGCATGGCCGATGTGCGGCTTGCCATTGGGATAGGAGATGGCGGTGGTGAGATAATAGCGTTCGGCCATCGTGTCTTCTTGCGGTCGGCTGCGGGATGATTGCCAGCGTCATAGGCCATCGCGCCGCCCGCCTCAATCGGCAAAGCGGCCGGCGCCCGTCAGCCCGGACGCCCGGCCCGCAGCGCGAAGAGCTTGTCGAAGAACGTCAAGAGCAGCTGCTTGCGGTCGAGATTGTAGGCAAGGCCCTCGCGCAGCCGGTCGTGCTCGCTGGCCCAGAGCGCCGCCTGCCGGCTGGCCAATGCGACCTCGCCTTTCGCCAGCCGGCCCTCGGCCTCCTCGGCGAGGTGCTTGAAGGCGGCCGCCAGCGTCAGCTCGAAGGCAGTCTCGCGGCCCTTCTGGGTCAGTGCGTCGGCGAGCGCATGGATGTCCGACCAGACCGGCGCGGGCGCGCCGAGGACGCGGCGAAGGTGCACCTCGAGCTCCAGCCCGCCGCTCGCGATCAGCGAGACGGCGGTGCGGACGCTGCCGTCGGAAAGGCCGATCGCCGCGGTCAGTTCGTCGTCGCCGAGCCCGAGCGGCATGGTCGAGAGCGTCGCCGCCATGTCGTCCTCGCCGAGCGGATCGAAGCGCAGCACCCGGCAGCGCGAGCGGATGGTCGGCAGCAGGCGTCCCGGCAGATGGTTGGTGATGAGGAAGATCGAGCGCTCGGGTGGTTCCTCAAGGATCTTCAGCAAGGCGTTGGCCGCATTGCGGTTCATGTCGTCGGCGGGGTCGATGATCGCGATCCGCCACTGCCGCGCGGAGGTGGTGGTGCGGAAGAACCGGTTGAGCTTGCGGATTTCCTCGACGGTGATCTGCGTCTTGAAGCCGGTGCCCTTGTCATTGGCGGGCCGGGTGATGTGGACAAGGTTCGGGTGGCTGCCGCCGGCGATCTTGCGGACGACCGGATTGTCGGGATCGCTCGCCGGCCCCTCGTCATCGGCATCGTCAGCGACAGTCAAAAGCCGCCGGGCGAAGGCGAAGGCGGCGGTCGCCTTGCCGATGCCGCGCGGTCCCTGCAGCAGCCAGGCATGGTGCAAGCGGCCGCTTCGGTGCGCCTCGACCAGTTGCCGCCAGGCCGCGATATGACCGTGCAGGTCGTAGCTCGCCACCGGTGCCGCGATGCCGGGAATGCTGTCGTGTTCTTCTGTCGCCTCGACGTCGCTCATGCCGATGCCTCGCCGCTGGCCGCTGCGGCCGGCGCCTTCTCCGCGCCCGCGCGGCCGACGCGGGCGAGCCGGTGACGTTCGATGCCATCCTGCACGAGGAACGCAATCTCTCGGGCGATCAGTTCTGGCTCGCGGGACGCGTCCACCACAATGCAACGGTCCGGCTCAGAGGCGGCGATCGCGAGGAAAGCTGCGCGCCGCGCCTCGTGAAGCGCGACGCCTTCGCGCTCGAACCGGTCGGCCGTGTCGGGCCCCCGGCGCGCGGTGGCTCGGCTGAGGCCCTCGGCGGCGGGAATGTCGAGGATGATCGTGAGATCGGGATAGACGCTCCCCAGCGCGGCCTTTTCCAGCGCCGTCAGCAGCGCCGGATCGACGCCGGCAAGGCCCTGATAGACCCGCGTCGAATCGTGGAACCGGTCGCAGAGCACGGTCTTGCCGGCGTCGAGCGCCGGCCGGATGACCGCGGCGATGTGGTCGATGCGCGCGGCGGCGAACAGCATGGTCTCAACTTCCGGCCCTAAAGCCTCGGCAGCGCCGGAGAGGATCACGTGGCGAACCGCGTCGGCCCCGGGCGAGCCGCCGGGCTCGCGAGTCAGCACGACGTCCGTGCCGCGCTGGCGCAAGCTCTCTGCCAGGAGGCTGATCTGCGTGGTCTTGCCGCTGCCCTCCCCGCCTTCGAACGTCACGAAATAGCCCGTCACTCGGGCTTCCGGCGGTGTAGCGTCAAAGCGACTTGATCCATCCGAAGGCAAGCTCCTGCGCCGCATCGAGGGCGCGCATGGCAAAGGTGCCCCGGGCGACGCTCTGGCCGGCATAGAGGTCGTGCGCGACGCTCAGCTGGCCGTCGATGTTGACCTCGAGCCGGCCGATCCGCGCGCCGGCGTCGATCGGCGCCTGCAGCGGGCCGTCATAGCGGATCATTGCGGTGACCGTCTCGGGGCGGTCGCTCGGGACGTAGGCGATCACCGGCTCCCGGGTCAACAGCGCGACGCCCGGCTGGTCGCCGCCATAGACGGTCGCGGTGCCGACGCTGCTGCCCTCGGCGAATAGCTGCTCGCGCCGGAAGGCGGTGTTCGTCCAAGTGAGCAGGCGCTTTGCCTCCTCGGTGCGCTCGGGAATGCTGGAAAGGCCGCCCAGCGCCATGAAGGTGGTGCGCCCGTCGAGCTGGGTGACGCCGACCAGCGAATAGCCGGAAGCCTCGGTGTAGCCCGTTCCCATGCCGGTGGCGCCAATGTTCATGGCGAGCAGCGGGTTGCGGTTGCGCTGCTTGATCTTGTTCCACTCGAAATCCGGCTGCGCGTAGAGGCCGTAGAAGCTGCCATGCGCCTCTTGGATATGGCGGGCCAGCACGGTGAGGTCGCGCACGGTGACGGACTGACCGTCCGCCGGCAGCCCGGTCGGATTGACGAAAGTCGAGTTCTTCAGCCCGAGCTTGCGGGCGGTCTCGTTCATCAGGCCGGCAAAATTCGCCTCGGAGCCGGCAAAGCCCTCGGCGATGACGATCGCCGCATCGTTGGCGGCCTGGATGATGGTGCCGCGGATCAGGTCTTGCAGCGGGACGACGGAATTCAGCTTGGCGAACATGGTGGAGCTGCCGGAGGGAGCGCCGCCGGTACGCCAGGCATGCTCGCTGACCTTGAACTCCTGCGTCAGCGCGAAGCGGTTTTCCTCGATCGCGGTGAACACCACTTCCATGGTCATCAGCTTAGCGAGGGAAGCCGGTGGAAACGGCTTGTCCGCATCCTTCTCGAACAGCACCGCGCCGGTCTCACCGTCGATGATGATGGCGTTCCGCGCCTTCGTCGTCATCGCCTCGGCGGCAAGGGCACCGGACAGCGGCAGGAGGGCACAGAGAAGGGTCGTGACGGCAAGGAACTGGCGGGCGGCGAGGGTCACGCGCATGGGCTCTCGGGGCTCAGAGGGTGCATCGATCGGGGGATCGCACCGGTCTTGCAAGCCTACCAGAAAACATGCTGCCGAGAGCACATCAAAACGTCTATCCCCACTCATCGCGCTGTCTCAGCGCTGCGGGAATCAGGACGTGGCGTGCGCGGGATCAGTCGTGCAGGACGAAGGCGCTGTCGGCACCGGCCTGCCAGAGCGCCTGCAACAGCCCGTCGGTGTCCTCGCCCGGATTGGCGTCGAGCGCCAGCGAGACCGTGCCCGGCTGGTCGCCGGTGTCGACGACCAGTCGGCCGTGTCCGTTCGCCAGCTGGCGGATGGTCTCGACCAGCTTCTTGTCGCCGACGGTGCCGATTTCGATGCGCTCGCCGGCATAACCCTGGCTGATCGCCGACAGGGCACCGGAGGCGCCCGACGATGCCGCCGCTGGGGCATAGGAAGCGACGAGCGAACCGTAAGCATTGGCCCTTGGGGTCGGACGCGGTGCCGAGACACCTTCGCTGCCAGCGCCGCTGATGATGGAATCGACGCTGAGGCTGCTGGTGTCGACCAGCGAACCGCTGGAGCGGCTGGCGGCGGGCTGCGTCAGGCCAAGCGGCCGGACGCCGGGAAGCGCGGCGGCGCGGGGTGCCACGAGGGCCGTCGCATAGCCACGCGTCGGAACATCGTTGGAGGCGACCATCACGCCGGTCGGCAGGCCGTCATTCAGCGGGCTGGCCGTGCCGGCGCGGTAGCTCGCCACCAGCATCGGCGTGTCGTCGCCCTCGAGCGGCGCCTTGCCGACATATTCGACCGTGACGTCGCCGACGCCGTCCTGCTTGTAGCCGAGCATTTCGGCGGCGCGCGAGGAGACGTCCATCACGCGGTCGGCGACGTAGGGACCGCGGTCGTTAACGCGCACCATGACGCTCGCGCCGGTCTTCTTGTTGGTAACGCGGGCATAGGAGGGCAGCGGGAAGGTCGGGTGGGCGGCCGAGAGGCCGAACATGTCGTAGACTTCGCCGTTCGCGGTCAGCCGGCCGTGGAAGCTCGAGCCGTACCAGGAGGCCTTGCCGGACTTCTTGTAGCCCGGCTGTTCCTTCGGATAGTACCAAATGCCCCGTACCTTGTAGGGCTTGCCGACCTGCTCGCGGCCGCCGCCCTTCGGAACGATCTTGCGGTCGGTGACGCGCGGGCTCGCCTTCACGCCGTATTCGGCGGAGGAGAAGGATTCGTTCGGGTCGCTCTTGATGCGCTCGTGCTTGTCGCCGCCGTGGGTGGAAGAACCGGACTGGCATGCCGTCATGGCGATGGTCGACAGAATGACCGCGGAAACAGTCAGCGAGCGTCGCAGCGTAGCATGGACAGTGGTCATTCGGCTTTGATCCCCGGGCACAGTCGACAGGCGCATTCGAACAGTGGGATGCGAGGCCCCTCGCCTTGACCGCATCCCTCGGCTGAAAGAGTTATCAGCGGATTAATCCGTGAAGCAACTTGGGGGAACCGCGTCGAAACGGACCGCCGCAAACGATCCTCGATTGACTGTGCTTTTGCGATGACAGTCATGATCGCGCCATACATGTTGACGCTGCAGCCGAATTGGCGGCCACCATCCGGCTTCTGATAAATGCAGTTAGAAGACTGAATCTTTTGGCTTTTCGATAAGCTCGCTGAGGTGGCCAAGGGCTGTCGGCTGGCCTTTGATGCCGCCCATCAACCAAGGCAGCTGCCGCTTTTTCGTCACAAAGCCGCCTGATTCGTCGGCTGCGATAAATTTCCATCACAATTTGTTACATTGGAGCTTGGCGGCGACCATCACGGGTGGATGGATTGGGTCGCCAGCCGGCGTGAGAGACGCCGGAAGGACCTCAAGGAACGTCCTATCGCCTTCGCTTTTCTGCTGGCGCCGAGAACGCGGTTCTGGGCGAGCGCACGAGAATGCCACGCAACGGCGATCCACAATGCTTCTGACGACGAAGTCAGGAGTTGCGCTAAAGGGGTACCATGAAGCGAGGGCGTATTCGGCCGTTGTCTAAGGTGGTCGTCATCTGGGGAGTGGAGCGGGTAACGGGAATCGAACCCGTATATTCAGCTTGGAAGGCTGCTGCTCTACCACTGAGCTATACCCGCGTCGCTTGCAGTCTCCGGCACCGTGCCGGCATTGGGCTGTTCAGATCCGGCCTAATGGGCCGGCAAGGTTATGGTGGAGGGAGTTGGATTTGAACCAACGTAGGCGAACCAACGGATTTACAGTCCGTCCCCTTTAACCACTCGGGCATCCCTCCATAACCGGCGTCGAAAGGCAAGCATGCAGCTCGCTATCGGTGGTACGCCAGAACCATTGGGCAGTGCGGCTGACCGCGTCGCCTTGGGCTCCGGGCGGCGTTATGCAGAGCGGCGCCGATGCTGTCAACACGCGTTATGCCGTGAAGCATCGGAAATCCCCAGCGAACGTTGTGCGGGCGGGCCCGCTTCGATAGAGAGACGGCATGAGCGCAGACCGACCGACCCACACCCCCAAGGATAGCCACTACGCAACGCTGCGGCGTGCCTATCGAGATGCCAAGCCCGGCGCGAAGACCGAGAGCGGCGAGAAGCCGCGCGGCGAGCGGCCTTCGCATCCCGGCAAGCCGGGACCGGACGACCGGGTGCGGCTCTACGGCCTGCACACGGTGGCGGCGGCGCTGAAGAACCCGAAGCGCAAGGCCTTCCGCCTTCTCGCCACGCGCAACGCGCTGGTGCGGCTGGAAATCGACGAGGCGGCCCTGCCCTGCCCGCTGGAGATCGTGGAGCCGCGGCAGCTGGACGTCGAGCTCGGCTCGGATGCCGTCCACCAAGGTGTGATGCTGGAAGCCGCGCCCTTGAAGACGAAGTCGCTGCAGGATGTCGGCGATTCCGAGATCGTGCTGGTGCTCGACCAGGTGACCGACCCGCACAATGTCGGCGCCATCCTTCGCTCGGCAGCGGCTTTCGGGGCGGGCGCGATCATCACGACCTCGCGCCATTCGCCCCAGGAGAGCGGCGTTCTCGCCAAGGCAGCTTCCGGCGCGCTGGAACTCGTGCCCTACGTCCAGGTGACCAATTTGGCCGATGCCCTGCAGAAGCTCGGCGAGCGCGGCTTCCAGACCGTCGGTCTCGATTCGGAGGGCGAAGGCCAGCTCGAATCGGCTTTCGCCGGAACGCGTCTCGCTCTGGTGCTGGGTGCCGAGGGCAAGGGGCTTCGGCAGAAGACCCGCGAAACGGTCGACGTTCTGGCGCGGCTGGAGGTGCCCGGCGAGATCCGCTCGCTCAACGTCTCCAACGCGGCCGCTGTCGCCCTCTACGCAGCCCGGCGCTTCCTCGCACCACGGTGATCAGAGCGGCTTAAGCGGTCTGTCTCGGCCCGGCAACCGCATTCCGAATCGACCGATGGCCGCCTGCATCCTGCTTTTCCAAGAAGCGTCAGTCATGACCGTCCGCAAACGAATCGCGAGCCGGCCATGGCGCTTCGCAAATTCGCCATTCTCGTCGGCTCCATCGCCCTGACGCCGAGGAGCCTTGCCATGAACCCAACCATGCGATTCGCCGCCTGTGCGAGCATTGCGATGGCGTCGGCTGTCGCGGGCGCCACGCCCGCTGCGGCGCACCCACATGTATTCGCCAACTCCACTGTGCAGATCGTCGTCGGCGCCGACGGGCGGATGGTGTCGCTGCACAACAACTGGTGGATGGACGAGCTGTTCTCGTCGAGCGTCGTTGTCGACTTCGACAAGAACGGCAACGGCACGCTCGATCCGGACGAACTGAAGGCGATCGGCAAGCAGGTCGGCTCCTCGATCGCCGAATGGTCCTACTACACCTTTGTCACCCAGAACGGCGCGAAGGTGCCGCTGACGGCCCCGCCGACGCTCGATGTGATCTTTGATGCCAAGAGGGGCCAGCTGCGATTCTCGTTCAGCATGGCGCCTGCCGCGCCGCTAGAGCTGAAG
Source organism: Mesocryomonas lacus (assembly GCF_055730105.2). Lineage (NCBI taxonomy): Bacteria > Pseudomonadati > Pseudomonadota > Alphaproteobacteria > Hyphomicrobiales > Aurantimonadaceae > Mesocryomonas > Mesocryomonas lacus. The sequence goes on along the minus strand of NZ_JBUZWF020000004.1, from coordinate 460,987 downwards.
GGAAAGACCACGACGGTCTCCAATTTCGACGACACCTACTTCGTCGCGTTCGACTTCACCGGCGGGGACAAGGCTTTTTCGGTGAAGGGCCTGCCGAAGAAATGCAAAACCACCACGGCGGCACCCACACCGGACCAGGCGGCAAAGTCCTGGATGGATTCGATCTCGGCGCTGGGAACCAGCGACACGGTGCCCGAGGACGGGATCAAGTTCTCCGAGGTCCTGTCGACGAAGTTCAGCCTGGATTGCAGCAAGGCCTAATAGGCGTCGTCGCGAGTGCAGCGTCCAGCGGCCCCGGAAGCGATCAGACGTTGCCCTCGGTGCAAGCCGCGCAGATGCCCTTGATTTCGATCGCCGTCTTGGACGGCCTGAAATGGTTGTCGGCGGCCCAGCGGGTCAATCGCTCCTGCACGTCCGGTTCGGAGAATTCCGTGACGTTGCCGCATGTTTCGCAGATCGCAAAGGCCATCATCGATGTGGCGTGACTGTGCGGATGGGCGCAGGCAACGAAGGCGTTGACGCTTTCCAGGCGGTGGACGAGACCGGCGTCGACGAGCTTGTCGAGCGCACGGTAGACCTGCAGCGGCGCGCGGAGCCCGTCCTCGCGCAGCGCGTCGAGGATGGAATAGGCGCTGAGCGGCCCCTCGGCCCGCTCCAGCGCCCCCATCACCAGACCCTGATTCTTCGTCAGTGCGGGCGCGTCGCTCATGACATGGCTCCCTGCGGGAAGGCGGTCGTTCCCCATCCTCCTCCCTATCGCAAACGAGGGAGGGCCGGACAAGCAACTGTTATAAGATTACCGCCGGCCCCGGCCAAGGCCCGCTTGCTTCTTCAGGTCGCCGCGATCCGCGTCAGACCTTCACCTCGACGCGGCCGATCGGCTTGGAGCAGCAGGCGAGGATGTAGCCTTCCTCGATCTCGTCGTCCCGGATGCCGCCATTGTGCACCATGTGGACCTCGCCGGAGATTTTCAGCGTCTTGCAGGTGCCGCAGACACCGAACTGGCACGCGCTCGGAATGTTCAGGCCGAGGCTTTTGGCGACCTGCAGCACGGTATCGGTCTCGGTGCAGGCTGCTTCGAGGCCCGACGCCGTGAAGACGATGCGGGCGCCCTTCCCGTCTTCCGGAATGACGTCGTCGGCGCCGGGCGGCGGCCCCTCGATCACCTCGGGCGCGCTGAAACTCTCCTCGTGATAATGCGCCATGTCAAAGCCGGCGGCATTCAGGATGTCGCGCACCGCCTGCATGAACACGGCCGGGCCGCAGCAGAAGATTTCGCGGCCGTGGTAGTCGGCGGCGATGAGCTCCAGCATCAGGCTGTTGATGCGGCCCTTGTAGCCGGTCCAGGCGTCGAAGGGATCGGCCCGCTCGACGATCCAGGCAAGGTCGATGTCGTTGACCCGCGCCGCCATCCGCTCGAGCTCGGCCCGGAAGATGATGTCGGACGGGCTGCGCGCGCAGTGGATGAACTTGATGTCGGTGTGGCGGGCATTGTCGTAAAGCCAGCGCGTCATCGACATCATCGGCGTGATGCCGGAGCCGGCCGAGATGAAGAGATAGCGCTCGGCCGGATGGTTGTGGAAGGTGAAGATGCCCGCGGGGCCATAGGCCTTCAGCCGCACGCCTTCATGCACATTGTCGAACATCCAGCGGCTGGCGACGCTGCCGGCCTGCGCCTTTACCGTCACCGAGACCGACAGCGGCCGTGAGGGGCTCGACGACAACGTATAGGTGCGCAGCACCGGCCCGCCGGGCATCGGCAGCTCCAGCGTCACGAACTGTCCGGGATGGTAGCGGAACCAGGATTCATCCGGCGTCTGGAACGAGAACGTCATGACGTCGGACGTTTCCGGCAGCACCGCAACGCATTCGAGGACCTGGACGTCATTCCAGGGGCGCATCTCATCGAGATGCTTGGGACGCGATGCGGGGATCATCTGCTCCGTCTCAGGCGACCGAGGCCAGCCGCGGGGCACGATCGCTGGTCAGGCGCTTCTCCATGAAGCCGCAATACCAGTCTACGAACTGCAGCACGCCGCCTTCGTGCACCGGCGAGTACGGGCCCGGCAGATAGGCCGGCGAGTTGATGCCGAACTGGTTCTCCTCGATGATCCGGCGGTCCTGGTCGTTGGTGGCGATCCAGACCTTGGTCATCTCGTCGATGGAGTAGTCGACGCCCTCGACCGCATCCTTGTGCACCAGCCATTTGGTGGTGACCTCGGTCTTGTTCGGGCCGATCGGCAGCACACGGAACGACGTCGCGTGGTCGCCGAGGACGTGATTCCAGGTGGTGGGATAATGGAACAGCAGCATCGAGCCGATCTGCGGCGTCAGCACGGTCTCGCTCAGCGGGCGCTTGACCGCCGCCTTGCCGGACATGGTGAAGCTCACGGCATCGCGCAGCAGCGGCATGCGGGCCGTGCGGAACTGGCCGTCCTCGGAAATCCTGAACTGGCTCGGCAAGCCGGCGGCCTCGCAGCGCTGCCAGTGCTCGGCGATCTCCGGCTCGTCCATCGCGTCGACGCCGGTGACGCCCGGCGCCTCGGGGAAGGTGCGGCACAGCTCGGGATGGCTGCCGGCGCAGTGGTAGCACTCGCGGTTGTTCTCCCAGGTGAGCTTCCAGTTGCCTTCCTCGACGATGCTCATCTCGAAGGCTACCTTCGTCTCGCCGAGCCGGTGCGGCGCCAGATAAGGGCCGACCATCGTGCGGACGGGCTCGAAGTCCGGCGCGACGTCTGAAAGGCTCACGAAGATGTAGCCGCCGACGGTCTCGCAGTGGACCGGCTGCAGGCCGAACTCGGCCGGCTTGAAGTCCGCGCCCATGTCGCGGGCGAACAGCAGGCGGCCGTCGAGCTCGTAGGTCCACTGGTGATAGGGGCAGACGAGCTTGGCGGTGACGCCCTTAGCTGCCGAGCAGATGCGCGAGCCACGGTGACGGCAGGAATTGTGGAAGGCGCGGATGTTCTTCTGCCCGTCGCGGACGATCAGCACGGGATAGACGCCGATCTGCACCGTCATGTAGCTGCCGGGCTTCGGCAGCTCGCAGTCATGGCCCATGAACAGCCAGTCGCGGTACCAGATGGTCTCGAGATCGACCTGATAGTAGTCGGGATCGCTGTAGAAGGCCTGCTCGAGGCTATAGCCGGGCTTACGCCGCTGCAGCTTGGCCAGCATATCGTCGCGAACGTTCATGCCCATCTCCCGCACCGTCTAATTCCCGTTCCGCCTATCGGGGAAAACCCGATCCCCGGTGAACCGCCGTTCTGCGGCTCTTCCGGAGGGACGATGTCCCGTTCTGTCGGGGCCTCGCCGCGTCCTCGACCCTTGCGCCGAAGCAAGCCAGGACCCGGTGATCACACCACCCGGACGGCGTGAACGAGCCGATAAAAGCGACAGCATTCCCCACTGTCTACGACATCCGGGCCGCCGGGTATGGATCACGGTTGAAGCGCTTGAAAAGGCGGAGCCTGTACTGCCTCAGACGGCGGCAAGTGCCTGTTGCGGCAGCATGTCTCCGAGACCAAGCCGGCGCCGAATCGAGGCCTTCTCTCCGGCAAGGTCGGCGATGGTGTAACCGCCGAGCACGCCCATGAAGGCAGCCAGCGCGGCGCGCAGCGCGGCGTTGAGGCTGCAGCTGTCGATTAGCGGGCAGTCGCTCTTGCCGGTCTCGAAGCATTCGGAGAGGTTGAAATTGTCCTCGGTCACCTCGACCACCGCCCGCAAGGTGATGCGGCTGGCGTCCTGGCCGAGCCGGATGCCGCCATTGCGACCGCGAACGGTCTCGATGAAGCCGGCTTCGACCAGCGGCTGCAGGATTTTGAACAGGAACAGTTCGGAGACCGAATAGGCGGTGGCGATCTCCCCGACGCGGCTGAGACGATGGTTGTTCACCGCGCAATACATCAGCATGCGGATGGCGTGGTTGGTCTGGCGGGTCAGGCGCATCTTAGCTTCCCATGCACGAGACGACGCAAGCCGGCGTCGATCCCCCACATTAGAAGGATTCCAAAACTAAGAGAAGGGCTGATCGCAAATCAGTTTGGTCTGCTTCTACCGGGAAGATGCTCAGCTCGCGAGACCGCGGGTAAAAATGCCGATTTTCCCGCGGCAATCCGCCGATGTAAGTCTCATAGACCAGGATTTCCGGATGACGACCGCTCCCGAGACCATGCTGGACATCGCACGGGCACAGGCCTGTTCGACCGAAAGTAGCGATGGGGCGTGTCACCCAACCCCAGCATGTCTTGAACGACCTGCTCTTCGAAAATAAGCGCAGGGCAGTCTGCTTGAACCAACCCATGTTCTGGAGGGGAGCGTGCCCCCCTCCAGAGAGGTCTCAGTCGGCGGCAGGTTGAAAGTTCATTGCGACGCCGTTGATGCAATAGCGCAGGTGAGTCGGCGGCGGGCCGTCGTCGAAGACATGGCCAAGATGGCTGCCGCAGCGGCTGCAGTGCACTTCGGTGCGGACCATGCCATGGCTGCGGTCGACAGTGCTTTCCGTCGAGCCTTCCACCGGGTCGTTGAAGCTCGGCCAGCCCGTGCCGCTCTCGAACTTGCGGGTCGAATCGAAGAGTTCCTGATCGCAGCCGGCGCAAGAGAAGATGCCGTGGCGCTTCTCGTAGTTCAGCGCGCAGCTGCCTGGCCGCTCGGTGCCATGGCCGCGCATCACCTGATACTGTTCCGGCGTCAATCTTGCGCGCCATTCGGCATCGGTTCGGGTGACGGCAAAGTTGTGGGCGTCCATATCTCGTCCTTTCGCTGGATCGGCTGGATATGGGCACGCCGCCCTTACCTGGCAATCGCTGCCGGTCTTAAACCCGCGTGCATCGGTCTGTCGCAACACCCGGAACGCCGAGCCCCGGTTGACGCCGCGCGCCGGTGAACGCTAAAGCCTGAAGGACAAAACCGTTCGGTAGCAGAAACGGCCGCGGCGGATCATCCTCGATCCCCCCGGCCGCGATTGTCTAGCGAAGAGACCACGGATGGGTGGCCGAGCGGTTGAAGGCACCGGTCTTGAAAACCGGCGGGCGGGAGACCGTCTCGTGGGTTCGAATCCCACCCCATCCGCCATTTCTCTTTTCGCAGTTTCACGCCCAGCCTTGCAAAAGCCCGCAGAACGAGCCTTTGCAATTTCAAAGATTGCTCGTAACCCTTCGTCAAATCCTGCTTCAAGCCAAGGGTATGCGGGGTAGAAAATGGGGTATTTTAAGATGGGGCGGGGGTATTTGTACCGTTGATCGATACGGTAGTCCCCATGGCTGGCTAGGGTCGCGGCCGACGCTGATCGACGGCAAAGTCGATGGTTCCGCCCTTGAGGCAAGCGCCTGAAGCGCCAACGATGGCAGTGTTTGTTCCGCTGTTGGTAAACTCAGAACCACCCTTATCGCCTGCCGCAACGAGACATCCTCCCGCACCGCCATTGCCGTCGCCATAGGTCGTCTTCGCGGCGGTTGCGACAGCGTAAATGCTACGTTTTTGGCTCCGGCTTCACCCAGCGAGCGACATCCTAATTCGACCGCTTCGCACCGGCTGGTCCGCCCCCCTCCCCGACCGCGACGGCCTTTCGAAAACCACTTGCGGGTTGAGAACCCAGCGCAAGAGGATTGTGAAAAGCTAGAACGCAGGTGCCGCCGTCGACGCAAAAGCCTTCCTCAAACGGCCGTTTGCGAAAGGCTCCTCCCTATGTTGCTCGGCTACGCCCGTGTCTCCAAGTCCGACGACCAGAGCACCGCCGCGCAGGCCCGCGCGCTGCGGGATGCCGGATGCGATCGCGTGTTCGAGGAGACCGCGTCCGGCGGGCGCTCGGATCGCCCGGAGCTTCAACGGCTGCTCGACCACTTTCGGCCTGGTGATACCCTCATGACCTGGAAACTCGACCGCTTGTCGCGTCCGTTGAAGGACGCTCTTGCGATCATGGAATGAGTCGAGAAGACCGGCTCGGGGTTCCGATCCCTGACCAAGCCCATCGACCCGGCAACGGCACCACGGCGGATGCTCATGCATATGGTCGCGGCGTTCGCGGAGTTCGAGCGGACGATGATCCGCGAGCGCACCAGTGCCGGTCTCCGACAGGCTCGGGCCGAAGGCCGCATCGGCGGGCGTCGCCCGAAGCTGACCGCCCGCCAGCGCCAAGAGATCGTCGAGAGCGTCTTGTCCGGACAGAGAACTGCAGCGGACATGTCCTGGCTCTACAGTGTGTGCCAGCCGACGATGAGCCGGATTTTGACAGATGCCCGATCAAGACCCGACTGAAGCCGGCAGGGACCTCTCCATTACGGTGCCGAGCAGCTGGTCGGCTGCTTTCGATACATAGCGATTGAGCCGCTTGAATCTTTCATGTTGCGCTGCGTCAGGGCGTGCGCAACATCGTCGGATGGAGTCCATCGGCCTTGCCATCTTGATCGTCGACGAAAATCGGGCTCGTGCATCGATCATCGAGGAGGGCCTGCTCGAGGCCGGGCATCACCGTGTTCATGTCGTCAAGGAGATGACGGGGCTGGTGCGCGAGATAGAGGCCTTCAAGCCGGATGTCATCGTCGTCGATCTCGAAAATCCCAACCGCGACCGGCTCGAACAGTTCTTCCAAGTGACGCGCACCGTGCAACGGCCGATCGCCATGTTCGTCGATCGCTCCGATGCCGCCTCCATGGAATCGGCCATCGCGGCGGGTGTCTCCGCCTATATCGTCGACGGCTTGAAGAAGGAGCGGGTCAAGCCGATTCTCGACATGGCGATCCTGCGTTTCCACGCCTATTCGCGACTTACCCGCGAGCTCGACGAAGCCCGATCCGAGTTGGCCGACCGCAAGGTGATCGAGCGGGCGAAGGGGCTCGTGATGGCGATGCGCGGCATTTCCGAGGAGCAGGCGTACCGGATGCTGCGCGAGACGGCGATGAACGAGAAGAGGCGACTGGTCGACATTGCGCGCAGCGTCGTCACCGCGGCTTCCCTGTTGTCGAAATGAGAGCGAGCCGATGACCGTCCTTCGACATGATCCGGTGGTGCGTGCCGGCTTCATTCCACTACTCGACGCGGCGGTGCTGATCGCCGCCAGCGCGCTCGGGCTCGACCGGGAGCACGGCGTCCGCCTCGAGCTCGTGCGCGAGGTGTCCTGGTCGAACATCCGCGACCGTCTGGCCTTTCGCCAGTTCGACGTGGCGCACATGCTGGGTCCCATGGCGGTGGCCTCGCAGCTCGGCCTCGGCTCCAACCCCTATCCCGTCATCGCGCCCTTCGCGCTCGGCATGGGCGGCAACGCCATCACGCTGTCGACCCCGCTGTTCGCCGAGATGCAGGCGGCAAGCGAAGGCGGCGAGACGTCCGCGGCGCACGGGCGGGCCCTGAAGCGCGTCATCGACGTGCGGCGACGGAGCGGCAAGCCGCCGCTCGTGCTCGGCTGCACCTATCCGTTTTCCTCGCACAATTACGAGTTCCGCTACTGGATGGCACAAGCCGGGATCGACCCGGACCGCGACGTGACCATGACGATCGTGCCGCCGCCGATGACCGCCGACGCGTTGAAGGCGGGCGTCATCGACGGCTTCTGCGTCAACGCCCCGTGGAACGTCCTCGCGGTCGAGGCCGGCATCGGCCGGGTCGTCGCGGTCAAGGCCGACATCTGGCCGGCCTCGCCGGAAAAGGTGCTCGGCATGCGGCCGGACTGGTGGGACGCCAACCGCGAGACCGGCGAGCGATTGCTCATCGCCCTCGATGCCGCCGCCAGGTGGTGCGATGTGCCGGCGAACCGCCCGGCGCTGGCTGACATCCTCGCCCGGCCAGACTACATCGGCGGATCGGCGACGATGATCGCCGCCATTCTCGCCGGCGACATCCCGATCGGGCCCGACGGCACCCGCCGCCATATCCCGGACTACCTCACCTTTCACGCCGAAACGGCAAACTTTCCCTGGCAGAGCCAGGCGCTGTGGACCTACAGCCAGATGGTGCGCTGGGGCCAGGTCGGCTGGAGCGAGCGGCAGGCCAAGCTGGCCGCCAGCGCCTTCCGCCCAGATCTCTACCGCGCAGTCTTCGCCGACCGCATCGATCGCCTGCCGTTGGCGGACCAGCGGATCGAGACCGGCCCACCGGGCGACGGGCCCGTCCCCGGCGCCCGCTTCGACCCCTCGCAGATCGTGGGCTACGTCGCGCAGTTCCCCATTCGTCACGCGGGAGACGGCGCGCCACCCTCCGCCGCAGGCGATTGATCGACACGCAAACAGCCGCGCGAGTCCTGCTGCATCTTTAGTCACCACGACACGGAAATGCGCAGCGCCTGAGCCGGATTGGAACCTTTGTAAATCAGCGGTTTGTTCGATTCTGCCTACAAAAAGAACACACACGCCTGCCGTCTATTTGGACTTTCCAAATGGTGCGTCTTCGGATCAAATAAGAGCGTGCCCGTCAAAGAAGACAGGGCATCGAACAGCTTCGAACGCGAAGCATTCACCAGACATCGACGTCGCTGGACCTGCAATCGTCTTCCGTAACCGGAGGTCGCCTTGCCGGCACCGCGGCGTTTTTTTTGTTTCCGAGCCGAGCCCCCCTTCCGTCCGAGGATCGACATGTCCGACCCCATTTCCGCCGGCCTCAACCGGCGTCGCTTCCTGCAAAATGCCGCCGCGACCGCAAGCACGGCGGCGCTGTTCTCGGCGATCGGCGCCGCCTTTCCGGCCGGCGCCTTTGCTCAAGGGGCGGGCCCCGAGACGACCAAGGCGATCCTCGGCTTCATCGCCCTCACCGATGCCGCACCGCTGATCGTCGCCAAGGAGAAGGGCTATTTCGAGAAGCACGGCATGCCGGACGTCGAGGTGGTCAAGCAGTCGTCTTGGGGCACAACGCGCGACAATCTCGTGCTTGGCTCGGCCGGCTCAGGCATTGACGGCGCCCATATCCTGACGCCGATCCCCTACCTGATGTCGGCGGGCAAGGTCACGCAGAACGGCCAGCCGCTGCCGATGGCCATCCTCGCCCGCCTCAATCTCGACGGCCAGGCGATCTCGATCGGCAAGGAATATGCGGGCCTTAAGGTCGGGCTCGATGCCTCGGTGCTGCGCGAAAGCTTCGCGCAGAAGAAGGCGGCCGGTGCCCCGGCCAAGGTCGCGGTGACCTTTCCGGGCGGCAACCACGATCTCTGGATGCGCTATTGGCTGGCGGCCGGGGGCATCGATCCCGACAGCGATGTCGAGACCATCGTCGTCCCGCCGCCGCAGATGGTCGCGAACATGAAGGTCGGCACCATGGACGCCTTCTGCGTCGGCGAGCCGTGGAATGCGCAATTGGTCGATCAGGGCATCGGCTTCACCGCCCTGACCTCGGGCGAGCTCTGGTCGAAGCACCCGGAGAAGAGCTTCGCGATGCGCGCCGACTGGGTGGAGAAGAACCCAAAAGCGACGGTCGCGTTGCTGATGGCGGTGCAAGAGGCCGCGCAATGGGCCGACGACATGGCCAACAAGGACGAACTCGCCGAAATCCTCGGCAAGCGCGCCTGGTTCAACGTCAAGCCGGCCGATATCGGCCCGCGGATGAAGGGCAACATCGATTACGGCAATGGCCGCGTGGTGGCGGATTCCCCGCACTTTATGAAGTTCTGGCGCGACGACGCGTCCTATCCCTTCAAGAGCCACGACGCCTGGTTCGTCACCGAGGACATGCGCTGGGGCAAGCTCGAGGCCGCGACCGACGTCAAGGCCATGGTCGACCGGGTGAACCGGGAGGATCTCTGGCGCGAGGCGGCCAAGGCGCTCGGCGTCTCGGCGATCCCCGCCTCGGCCTCGCGCGGCAAGGAGACCTTCTTCGACGGCAAGGTCTTCGACCCCGAAAATCCCGCCGCCTATCTCGCCAGCCTCGCCATCACCCGCATGGTCTGAGCCGGCCCGCGCCGACAGACCCGCCGCACCGGAGACTGACGATGTCACAGACCGTCCTGAAGACCCCAGCCACCCTCCACGTCATTGCAAAACCGGCGGGGATCGCGCCGGTGGTGCCGCTGAGGCCGCGCGGCGAGACGCCGGCAGCGCGCCTCGGCCGCATCGGCAGAAGCATCGCCAGCAACACGCTGCCGCCGCTGGTGACGCTCGTCCTCCTCCTGGCGCTTTGGGAAGCGCTCTGCTCGGGCGCCGGGGCTCGGCTGCCGCCGCCGAGCCAGGTGGTCAAGGATACCTGGGAGCTGATTGCGAACCCCTTCTACGTCAACGGCGGCAACGACGTCGGCCTCGGCTGGCAGATCTGGGCGAGCCTCCAGCGGGTCGCGCTCGGCTATGCCTTCGCCGTCGTCGCCGGCATCTCGCTCGGCGTCCTCGTCGGCCAGTCGAACCTTGCGATGCGCGGTCTCGACCCGATCTTCCAGGTGCTGCGCACCGTGCCGCCGCTGGCCTGGTTGCCGCTCTCGCTCGCCGCCTTCCAGGACGGCCAGCCCTCGGCGATCTTCGTCATCTTCGTCACCGCCGTCTGGCCGATCATCATCAACACCGCGGTGGGCGTGCGCAACATCCCGGACGACTATCGCAACGTCGCCAAGGTGCTGCGGCTGAACGGCTTCGAGTTCTTCTGGAAGATCATGATCCCGGCCGCCGCCCCCTACATCTTCACCGGCCTCAGGATCGGCGTCGGCCTGTCCTGGCTCGCCATCGTGGCGGCCGAGATGCTGATCGGCGGCGTCGGCATCGGCTTCTTCATCTGGGACGCGTGGAACTCCTCGCTGATCAGCGACATCATCCTGGCCCTCGTCTACGTCGGCATCGTCGGCTTCGTGCTCGACCGGATCGTCGCCTCGATCGGTAAGGCTGTCACCCGCGGCACCTCGGCCACATGAGCGGCCACCTGACTGGATCGGAGATCAAGACGATGAGCACCAAACCCTTCCTGTCCATCGAGGGCGTCACCAAACAGTTCGCCCGCGGCGGCGCGGTCACCGAAGTCCTCCTCGACATCGACCTGACAGTCGCCAAGGGCGAGTACATCTCGATCATCGGCCATTCCGGCTGCGGCAAGTCCACGCTCCTTAACATCGTGGCGGGGCTGACGGACGCGACGCGCGGCGTCGTGCTGCTTGAGGACAAGGTCGTCGACGCGCCCGGCCCCGACCGGGGCGTCGTCTTCCAGAACCATTCGCTGCTGCCCTGGCTCACCGTCTACGAGAACGTCGCGCTGGCGGTCGACAAGGTGTTCGGCCGCACGAAGAGCCGCGCGGAACGGCGCGAATGGGTGATGCGCAATCTCGAGCTCGTTCACATGGGCCATGCCCGCGACAAGCGCCCGTCCGAGATCTCCGGCGGCATGAAGCAGCGCGTCGGCATTGCCCGCGCGCTCGCGATGGAGCCGAAGATCCTGCTCCTCGACGAGCCTTTCGGTGCCCTCGACGCCCTGACGCGGGCCCATCTCCAGGATCAGGTCATGGCGATCCAGGCCAATCTCGGCACCACGGTGATGATGATCACACACGACGTAGACGAGGCGGTGCTGCTGTCGGACCGCATCGTCATGCTGACCAACGGCCCTTCGGCGCGGATCGGCGAGATCCTCGACGTGCCGCTCGCCCGTCCGCGGCGGCGGCTCGAACTCGCCGCCGACCCCGCCTACATCCGCTGCCGCACCGCGGTGCTGAAATTCCTCTACGAGCGCAACCGCTTCGTGGAGGCGGCATGACCGCGGCCTGCATCCCCGGAGAGGTCCCCTCCATGCCCCAGCGACTGGTGATCATCGGCAACGGCATGGCGCCCGGCCGGGCGCTTGAGCACCTCTTCGAGAAGAGCCCCGGCCGCTACGCCGTGACGGTCTTCAACGCCGAGCCGCGCGTGAACTATAACCGGCTGATGCTGTCGCCGGTCCTGTCGGGCGAGAAGCGCTACGAGGACATCATCACCCATGACGATGCCTGGTATGCTGCGAACGGCGTGACGCTGCACAAGGGCAAGCGCATTGAAGCGATCGACCGCGCTGCCCGCACCGTCACCGCCGCAGACGGCACGGTGGCGGACTACGACCGGCTGATCATCGCGACCGGGTCGACGCCCTTCATCGTGCCGGTGCCCGGGCACGACCTGCCTGGCGTCCTTGCCTATCGCGATCTCGACGATGTCGAGAAGATGTGGGACGCCGCGCGCCGCGGAGGGCGGGCCGTCGTCATCGGCGGCGGGCTGCTCGGACTGGAAGCCGCCGCCGGTCTGAAGGCGAAAGGGATGGACGTCACCGTCCTCCACATCATGCCGACGCTGATGGAGCGCCAGCTCGACCAGGCGGCCGGCTGGCTGCTGGAGCGCTCGCTCAAAGAGCGCGGCATCGACATCCTGTGCAAGGCCAACACCAAGGCGATCCTCGGCGACGGCAAGGTCGAGGCCGTGCTGCTCGAAGACGGAACGACGATCGCCTGCACGACGGTGATCATGGCGGTCGGCATCCGGCCATCGACTGCGCTCGCGAAGGCCGCCGGCCTCGAGGTCGCCCGCGGCATCGTCGTCGGCGACGACATGCGCACCTCCGACCCCGACATCTTCGCGCTCGGCGAATGCGCCGAGCACCGCGGCATGGTCTACGGCCTCGTCGCGCCGCTCTACGAGATGGCCGAGGTGGTGGCCTCGCAGCTCGCGGAGCAGGCCGAGGGACAGTATCTCGGCTCGGTCACCGCGACCAAGCTGAAGGTCACCGGCATCGATCTGTTTTCCGCCGGCGATTTCGCCGAGGGCGAGGGGCGCGAGGAGATCGTGCTGCGCGACGCCGCCGCCGGCGTCTACAAGCGACTGGTGCTCGAGGGAGGACGCATTCTCGGCGCCGTCCTCTATGGCGAGACGTCGGACGGCGCCTGGTTCTTCGACCTCGTGAAGAAGAAGAGCGACGTGTCGGCGATGCGCGACACCCTGATCTTCGGCCAGTCCTACCAGGGAGGATCCCCGCTGGACCCTATGGCGGCCGTTGCAGCCTTGCCGGATGATGCGGAAATCTGCGGCTGCAACGGCGTGTGCAAGGGCAAGATTACGACGGCGATCACCGCCAGGGGCCTGACGACGATCGACGACGTCCGTGCCCATACGAAAGCCTCCTCCTCCTGCGGCTCCTGCACGGGCCTCGTCGAGCAGCTGATGAGACTAACGCTCGGCGCGGCTTTCAATCCCGCGGCGGTGAAGCCGATGTGCGCCTGCACCGATCTCAGCCATGCCGACGTGCGCCGGCTGATCGTCGCCAAGCATCTCGCCTCGATCCCCGAAGTGATGCAGGAGCTGGAGTGGAAAACGTCTTGCGGCTGCTCGAAATGCCGGCCGGCGCTGAACTACTATCTCCTCGCGGAATGGCCAGGCACCTACCAGGACGACAAGCAGTCGCGCTTCATCAACGAGCGCGTCCACGCCAACATCCAGAAGGACGGCACCTATTCCGTCGTGCCGCGGATGTGGGGCGGCATGACGACGTCGCACGAGCTGCGCGCCATCGCCGACGTCGTCGACAAGTTCCAGATCCCGGCGGTGAAATGCACCGGCGGCCAGCGCATCGACATGCTGGGCGTCAAGAAGGAGGACCTTCCGGCCGTCTGGGCCGATCTCAACGCCGCCGGCATGGTCTCGGGCGCCGCCTACGGCAAGGCGCTGCGCACGGTGAAGACCTGCGTCGGGACCGACTGGTGCCGCTTCGGCACGCAGGATTCGACCGGGCTCGGCATCCGCCTGGAGCGCTTCATGTGGGGCTCCTGGACGCCCGCCAAGCTGAAGCTCGCCGTCTCCGGCTGCCCGCGCAACTGCGCCGAGGCGACCTGCAAGGACATCGGCGTGATCTGCGTCGACAGTGGCTACGAGATCCACTTCGCCGGGGCCGCCGGGCTCGACATCAAGCCGACGGAGGTGCTGGGCCATGTCCGCAGCGAGGACGAGGCCCTGGAGGTGATCGTCGCGCTGACCCAGCTCTACCGCGAGCAGGGTCATTACCTCGAGCGGATCTACAAATGGAACAAGCGCGTCGGCATCGACAGCATCCGCGCAGCGGTGATCGACGATCTGGCGAAACGCGCCACGCTGTTCGATCGCTTCGTCCACAGCCAGCAGTTCGTCCAGAAGGACCCCTGGGCCGAGCGCGCCAGCGGGCGGGTGGCGGCGCACGAGTTCCGGCCGATGGCCGATCTCACGGGCTTCGGGGAGGCCGCGGAATGACCGGTGCGCAGTGGTTGGCGATTGGCCATCTCGACGACATCCCCCGCCGCGGCGCCCGCTGCGTCGTCTCGCCGCTCGGCCGCATCGCCGTCTTCCGCACCGCCGACGACCAGGTCTTCGCCACCGAGGATCGGTGCCCCCACCGGGGCGGCCCCTTGAGCCAGGGCATTGTCCACGGCAGCTCGGTCTCCTGTCCGCTGCACAATCAGGTCATCGCGCTCGACAGCGGCCTGGTGCAGGGACCGGACCTCGGCGCCGTGCGGACCTTCCCGGTTCGCCTCGGCGCTGCGGGCGAGCTGGAAATGCTGATCGACCTCGCCCCCGCGCTCGCCGAAGCTGCGGAATAGGCCGGTGGAAGCCGCGCCTGCCGATCTGACGGTCCGCACGACATGCCCTTATTGCGGCGTCGGCTGCGGCGTGCTCGCGACGCCCCGCGCCGACGGCACGGTGACCATCGCGGGCGATCCCGACCATCCCGCCAATTTCGGCAGGCTCTGCTCCAAGGGCTCCGCCCTCGGCCAGACGATCGGACCGGAACAGCGGCTGCTCCGGCCAAGCATCGGCGGCAAGCCGGTCACCTGGGATCGCGCCCTGGACGTTGTGGCGACGGTCTTCTCCCAGGCCATCGCGGCGCACGGCCCCGACAGCGTCGCCTTCTACGTCTCCGGCCAGCTGCTGACGGAGGACTACTACGTCGCCAACAAGCTGATGAAGGGGTTCATCGGCTCGGCCAACATCGACACCAATTCGCGCCTCTGCATGTCCTCGTCGGTCGCCGGCCACCGACGGGCTTTCGGTGCCGATACGGTGCCGGGATGCTATGCCGACCTCGAGGAAGCGGACCTGCTGGTGCTGGTCGGATCGAACCTTGCCTGGTGTCATCCGGTGCTGTTTCAGCGCGTCATGGCAGCCAAGGCCGCCCGGCCCGCCATGCGGATCGTCGTCGTAGATCCCCGCCGCACCGCGACCGCCGATGCGGCGGACCTCCACCTCCAGATCCGGCCAGACGGCGACACCGCGCTCTTCTGCGCCCTTCTCGCCCATCTCGCCGATACCGGCATGGTCGATGCCGGGTTCGTGTCCGATCACACCAACGGCTTTGACGCAGCATTGGCGGCAGCGAGGTCATCTTCGGACATCGCCAAGGCGACCGGGCTTGCCGCCACCGACATCGCGACGCTGTTCGATCTGTTCGCCCGGACGGAAAAGGTCGTTACCGTCTACAGCCAGGGCGTCAATCAGTCGGCCTCGGGCACCGACAAGGTCAATGCGATCCTCAACTGTCACCTCGCCACGGGGCGGATCGGTCGGCCGGGGATGGGGCCCTTCTCCGTCACCGGACAGCCGAACGCCATGGGCGGACGCGAAGTGGGTGGCCTCGCCAACCAGCTCGCCGCCCATATGGACCTCGAAGACGCCGGGCATCGCAATCTCGTCCAGGACTTCTGGCAGTCCCCCCGGATCGCCGCGACACCGGGGTTCAAGGCGGTGGACCTCTTCGACGCCGTTCGCGACGGAAGGATCAAGGCGCTCTGGATCATCGGCACCAACCCGGTCGACTCCCTACCGGACGCCGACAGCGTGCGGGCTGCCCTCGCCGCTTGCCCCTTCGTCGTCGTGTCGGACATCGTGTCCGATACAGACACCCTGCCGCTTGCCCATATCGTGCTGCCAGCGGCCGGCTGGGGCGAGAAGGACGGCACGGTGACGAACTCCGAACGCCGCATTTCGCGCCAGCGCAGCTTCCTCAACTCGCCGGGGGAAGCGCGGCCCGATTGGCAAATCCTTGCCGAGGTCGGGCGCCGCATGGGCTTCGACGGGGCCTTCGACTGGCTGAGCGTCGGCGAGGTGTTCGACGAGCATGCCCGTTTGTCTGCGATGGAAAACGACGGAGCCCGTGACTTCAACCTTGCCGGCCTCACCTCTTTGACCCCCGACGGATACGACCTGATGTCCCCGGTGCAGTGGCCCGTGCCTGCCAACGATGCCCACGCGCTCGGCGATCAGCCTTCCGATCGTCGCTTCTTCGCCGCAGGGGGCTTCTTCAACCCGGATCGCCGGGCGCGCTTTGTCCCCGTACGCACGACGGCGGAGGTTCCCGCTGATCCGCAACGCCCATTCATCCTCAATTCTGGACGCATCCGCGACCACTGGCACACCATGACCCGCACGGGCCGCTCTCCGCGCCTGTCCGCGCACATCGCGGAGCCCTTCGCAGAGATCCATCCCGATGATGCCCTGGGTCTCGGCATTTTGGACGCGGAGATCGTGCGACTGGAGACGCGGCAGGGAAGCGGCCTTTTCCGGGCCTGCCTTACAACCCGCCAACGACGGGGCTCCATCTTCGTGCCGATGCACTGGACGGATCAGTTCGCGTCAGCATCTCGGGCGGGTGCGCTGGCTCAAAAACGAACGGATCCGCATTCAGGCCAGCCCGCATTGAAGGCGACTGCGGTCTCGGTACAGCGATTTCCCGTGTCATGGCACGGGTTCGCTGTTGTTCGGCATCGGCCGCGGGTCATTCCGGCCGAGTACTGGGCAATCGTCCGCACCGAAGGAGGCTGGCGACTGGAACTAGCCGGGCTAACCGTTCCCGCGCAATGGTCGACGTTTGCGGCGGACCTCTTCGGCACGGAGAAGGAGGAGCTCGTTTCCTACCGTGACGCGACATCTACGCGCCTTGCCGCCTTCGATGGCGAAGCGCTGGCTGGCGCTCTTTGGATCGCCGCGGCGCCCGTGGCTGTGGCACGTGCCTGGGCTGTCGAGCAACTGACTGCGGCTCATGCGCTCTCGCGACAGCGCCTTCTGGCGGGACGCGGCGGGGCCGACCGACCCGATATCGGTGCCATCGTCTGCGCCTGCTTCGCAGTGGGCTCCGCTGAGATCAGCGGCGCCGTAAGGAATGGCCGATGTCGGACGGTTCCGGACATCGGCAGTCTACTTCAGGCGGGCACGAACTGCGGATCATGCCGTACAGAAATCCAGGGAATTATCGATGGCTGCCTTGTCCGCGACGAAGCCTGACACGAACGATCGCCGCGCCCGAAGCCAACGCATCCAACCGCTGGCGACGTTGCCCGTCTTCTTCGACTTGACGGGGAAACGGGTCGTCATGACGGGTGGCGGGGCCGCGTCGGCTTGGAAGGCTGAATTGCTTGCGGCGGCTGGGGCTGTTGTCGTTCTGCATGCCCCTGCCGCGGAGCTGGGCGAGGAAATGGCGGCGCTGCTCGCCAACGGTCCCTCCGTTGGCTCGCTCACGCATCTCGATCGTCCTTGGGGCCTCGATTCCTTTGCCAATGCGGCGCTTGCCGTGGGTGATTGCGCCGACCATGCAGAGGCTCAAGCCTTCGCATGTGCCGCGCGCGATGCCGGTGTGCCGTGCAACGTCATCGACAAGCCGATTTTCTGTACCTTTCAATTCGGGACGATCGTCAATCGCTCGCCTGCGGTGATCGGGATCTCGACGGACGGGGCCGCTCCGATCCTCGGACAGGCGATCCGACGCCGCATCGAGACCCTGCTGCCGCCCGCTCTTGCCGATTGGGCCCAACTCGCCGCCACCATCCGCGAAGAGGTGATGGCTCGGCTCGCCCCGGGGCCTCTACGACGCGCGTTCTGGGAGCGTTTCGCGAGCAAGGCATTCACGGTGGCGACGCCGACATGTGAAGATCAGGGCGACATCAAAAGTCTCGTCGACGAAATCGCAAACGCTGAGGACGTTCGAGGTCGTGTGACTTTGGTCGGCGCCGGCCCCGGCGAGGCCGAACTGCTGACGCTGAAAGCTGTGCGCGCTCTCCAGGCGGCGGACGTCATCCTATTCGACGACCTCGTCTCCGACGAGATTCTGGAACTTGCCCGCCGAGAGGCCAAACGCTTGCTGGTCGGCAAGCGCGCCGCGCGCGAGAGCTGCCGCCAGGAGGACATCAACGCGCTGATGATCCAGTTCGCCAAGGCCGGCAAGCATGTGGTGCGGTTGAAGTCCGGTGACGTCTCGGTGTTCGGCCGCTCCGGCGAGGAGATCGAGGCGCTGAAGGCGGAGAACATCCCGGTCCGCATCGTGCCCGGCATCACCGCCGCATCAGCACTCGCCGCCGGCTTCGGCGTCTCGCTCACCCACCGCGACCACGCGAGCCAGGTTCGCTTCGTCGCCGGCCATTCGAAGAAGGGCGGCTTGCCCGACACGCTGGACTGGCCGGCGCTTGCCGACGTCCACGCCACCACGATCTTTTACATGGGCGGCCGTATGGCCCCCCTCATTGCATTACGTTTGATGGCACACGGGCTGCCAGGCAACACTCCTGTGGCGGTCGCCGCGAACATCTCCCGCATCGACGAAACACGGGCCGCTGGCACGCTGGAGAACCTTGCCGCCATCGTCAGCCGCATCGGCGTCGACCGTCCGATCCTGATTGGCATCGGTCGGGTATTCTTCGGATGCCTGGAAGGAGAGGACTTCGGACGCACTATGGACGCGACGGACCTCGTCCTTTCGAAGGCGAGTTAGCCGATCCATCACGCTCGCAAACTGCGTTAAGAAACAGCCGCAACGCCACCCTATCAACGGCTCGATCGAGTATCCTGCGCCTGGTCTCCTTGGATGGCCCTTGGGTGATGACTGTGGGCGACGACAAACCGCCGGCCGCGTGATCAGTTGAATTTCGCCTGCGAGGTCTTGCCGTCGGGACCCGTGAGCTGAACCGCTCCCTTGACCGGACCCTCGGACGGACTCGCAAGCGTCCCCGACAGGAACGGGCCGGCCGGGGCGAGCGTGACGCGAACCGGCTTGCCGCCGACTATGAGGACCGCGGTCCCCTTGAAGCCGTCGACCGCAACCGGAGCGTCGGCGGCGTCGCTGACGAACACCTTCACCTCGCTTCCCGCGGTGACGAGCTCGACATGGTGGGCCCCGGCATCGACCAGCGTTCCGCCGTTGGGTCCCTTGCGGGGTTCATGGGCCTGCGCGATGCCGGCCGCGAGAGTGCGGCGACGATGATCAATGTGCGGATGGTCATGGGTTCGGGTCTCTGGTTGAGGTCAGAAGGAATGGACGGCTGCCGCGCCGGGTGCCGCTTCGGCGGTCCCCGACATGGCCTGACGAGCGGCATTCACGAGGCGCTTCAGCGGCTTCTCGCCGTAACGCAGGAAGAGGACGGGGGTCAGGAAGGTGTCAAGCAGCGTCGAGGAGACGAGGCCGCCGAAAATCGTCACCGCGACCGGGTGGAGGATCTCCTTGCCCGGCGCAGAGGCATCGATCATCAGCGGCACCAGGGCGACACCCGCCGACAGCGCCGTCATGAGGACGGGCGTCAGCCGCTCGAACAGCCTCAGGCGCAGCGCGTTGCCGAGCACGAAGACGCTCAACAGCGCCATGGCCCCGCGGCCAGAACCGGCGACAGGAGGATGCCGGTGAACGGATAGAGCGCCCCAGCGGCGACCGGGATCAGGACGACGTTATAGCCGAACGCCCAGAAGAGATTCTGCGGGATGTTGGCGATGGTCGCCTTGGAGATCGCGATCGCGTTGACGACGCCCATCAGGTTGCCCGACATCAGGACGACGTCCGCACTCTCGATGGCGACGTCGGTCCCGGTACCGACGGCAAGCCCGGTAATGCTAGAAGATTTGATGTCATCGACTGGCCTTAGCCCACATCAAGGGATGCTGCCCGTCCGACGGCTCGCAATGGAGTCGTCTCTTCGCCGACGGGGATCGCTTCCCGATCGGCAACTTCGAGGTCGAGGTCATGTTGACGCCTAGCCACACGCTGGCTTCGATCGCCTACTGCATCGGCGACGCTGCCTTCGTCCACGACACGCTGTTCATGCCGGGCGGCGGAACGGCACGCGCGGACTTCCCGGGCGGTAGCGCCGAAGCGCTGTGGGACAGCATCAGCGTCATCCTTGCCCTGCCCGGAGAAACACGCGTCTTCACCGGGCACGACTACCGGCCAGGCGGACGCAAGCCGCGTTGGGGATCTACGGTTGAAGACTAGCGACGTGCCAATGTCCACATCGTTAAGGCGCCGACGAGGGAAGCCTTCGTGGCGCTTGGAGAGGCGCGCGATCGCGACCTAGCCATTCCGAACCTCATCCTGCATTCTCTCCAGGTGAACATTCGCGGCGGCCGACTGCCTGAAGCCGAAGATGACGGCCGATGCTATTTTAAGATCCCGCCCGACGCCCTTGAAGGCGTCGCGTGGTGAACACCAACAACCGAAGGAGATTGGCATGACCATTCGAAGCGCCAAGGACGTCGTCCTGCAGGCCTCCGCCGGGGTGAAGACGATCGCACCCGGCGACGCCGCCAAGCTCGTCGAGTCGCCAAGCGCGATCTTCGTCGACGTGCGCGAGGCGAACGAACTGGAAAAGACCGGAACCCTGGAGGGCGCCGTCCATGTGCCGCGCGGCTTTCTCGAGTTCCAGGCCGATCCCTCCAGTCCAAGTCACAAGGCCGAACTCGAGCCGGCCAAGCGCCTCGTCCTCTTCTGCGCCTCGGGCGGACGGTCGGCCTTAGCCGCCGCCACGCTCCAATCCATGGGCTTCACAGACGTCGTCTCGGTGGAGGGTGGATTTCCCGCGCTTAAGGAGGCTGGCGCGCCGACAATCCGCTGAACGGAGTGCACAGACGCGTCCACGAGGGACATGATTTGAATCCAGAACCGTTTCGTTTCATGGAGACATCGATCGAGCGAACCGCCGCCCATATCATCCTCGCGGGGCGATAGTTTGCCGCCGGCATCCTGGACGGGCGGCTGCCCAACGACCCCTAAAGCAGGCAGTTCGCAGGAAACGAGAGCCAAACAGGCATTGTTGCCAGAGGCAGCAATCGTAAACCCAGAGCTTGGGCCGTCACCTGAGCAGGACCTTGTCGGCGTGGACGGGCGTACCCTTCGTCCCGGCCATGTCGGCCGACTGGATCCGCATACCGGAGAAGTCGGTCCCTGCCACGTTGGCTCCCGTGAACTTCGCTCCCTGCGCCTCCACGCTGCTCATGTCCGCTCCCTCGAAGGAGACATCGGTAAAGTCTGCGAACTTCGCCTGCGCGCGGGACAGGTTCGCCGCCTTCAGGTTCGCGCCCCGCAGCTTCGCAGAGTTCAGGATTCCCCGCATCATGCCCATCGACTGGTTCTTCATGTCGGCCGAGAGGTTGGCCCCCTCCATGTTCGCCTTCACCATCGATGCCCGTGAGAAGTCCGCAGTCAAACGTCCGCCCGACAGGTCGGCATCGTCGAAGTCGGCATCCATCATCTGTGCCTGGAAGAGGCTCGCCTTCTTCAAGCTCGCGTTGGTGAAGTCCGCCTTGAGCGCCCAGGCTTGGTCCAGGATGGCCCCATCGAGCTTCGCGCCGACGAACTTCGTGCCGTTCAAGTACGCGGACCTCAGCGTCGCGCCGCTGAAGTCGAGACCGGACAGGTCGAGCCCGTTGAGGGACTTCAAGGTGAAGTTGGCGGGAGCGGAAGGGGTTGCCCGTGCTAGCACGTCTTCAACATCTGCCCGGGTCATGGTGGCCTGCGTCATCTTTGCGGACTTCATGTCCAGTCCGGCCATCTGGGCCATTCCCGCGCTCGGTCCATGACAAAGAATGGTGACGGCGAGCGTTGCGACAACGGTCAGCCTGGATCGGTCTTGCATGTTCTCTCCCGGGAAGTCGCTGCTTCCATTGTGCAAGCCGTCGGCTCATCCGCGGACTGCTTTTCCTTGAACTCGGCGGACGCTACGAGCCTGTCGACGGTCGGTTTCTGTGCCGCAGGTGGGGCACCACGGCGCAGAGATGTCGACGACGATCGATCGGTCCGCAGCGTCGGCCACGTCGAAGCCAGCGCGGTCGAAGGACTTCATTTCCGCCGCGAAGGCTGCGCCACTCATCGCGGCGAGGCCAGGCCCGACGAAGGCAAGTCTGAACTTCAGGGTCGTCACGGCATCCTTCGGTGCGGTCTCCCGGCAGGCTTGCGCTCCCGTCATCGAGGACGCAACGATCTCGCGGCGTGCTCCGTTTTTTGTGCGTTTGTCTCGGCGCCTACATCCGTCCGTCCTGTGCCCGCAGCTCTCGAAGGAGATTCAGCACATGAACTCCCGTCAAGCGTCGCCCAACTCCATACCTTGGCCGCCGCTGGTCCTCGGCGCGAGCGCCATGGTCAGTTTAGGCCTCAATGCCTGGTTCCCCGCTGGCCTTGGAGGCCAGCTCCCGGTCCGCGTGGCGGGCATTGTCCTTGTTGCGTGCGGGTTGCTCCTCGATGTTCTCGCGATGGCGTCCATGCATCGTTCCGGGACGAACATACTGCCGCACCGCCCGGCGGGCACGCTCCTGACCGACGGCGTCTTCGCCTGGTCGCGCAACCCGATCTACCTTGGCAACGCCCTGTTGCTGACGGGCATTGGGTTGGCCGCGGACATCGCCTGGTTCCTGCCAGCCGCGGCTGTCGCGATAGCCCTTACGGACCGTCTCGCTGTGCGGCGGGAGGAGGTTCATCTCGCTGCCAAGTTCGGAACGGCCTACCGCGATTATGAGAGTTCGACACGGCGATGGTTCGGCCGAAAATCCTAATCACCCGTGACCGATCGCATCCGAGGGATGTGGCAACTCTAATTCGACTGTGTTGACCAAAACCATTTCATGTAACATGGTATGATACATGAAACGAGACAGCCGACTATCGGGCGTCCTGCACGTCCTGCTCCACATGGCCGAGACCGACGGTCCGGTAACATCAGAACACCTGTCGAAGGCGATGCAGACAAACCCGGTCGTGATCCGTCGGATCATGGCGGGACTGCGCGACGACGGTCTCGTGCGGTCCGAAAAGGGGCACGGCGGCGGCTGGACCATCGCGCGCGACCTGTCGAGCGTAACGCTGCGCGACGTCTACGCGGCCCTCGGATCGCCCGGCCTGTTCTCCATGGGCAACCGCACGGACGCGCCCGGCTGCCTCGTCGAGGAGGCGGTCAACGCGGCGTTGGACGACACGTTCGCCACGGCCGAGGCTCTGCTTCTCGAACGTTTCGGCGCGGTGACGCTGGCCGCGCTCCATGCCGATTTCCATGCCCGGCTGACACGGCGGGCCAGCCAATGCGACTTCGAGGAACAACCCCATGCGGCATGACGCGATCGTCATCGGTGGCAGCTTCGCCGGCCTGTCGGCAGCCACCTACATCGCCCGCGGCCGCCGGCGGGTTGCGGTGATGGACGCCGGTTCGCCGCGCAACCGCTTTGCTGACGACTCCCACGGCTATCTCTCGCAGGACGGCGCGGATCCCCAGGCCATCCTGTCGACCGGGCGGCGGCAACTGGCCGCCTACCCGGAGGCCTCACTCATCAAGGCAACCGTGATGGACGCTCGGCCGATCGAATGCGGCTTCGCAGTCGTCCTCGACAACGGCGACACTCTCGAGGCTGCGAAGCTCGTCCTCGCCTTCGGCGTCAGCGACGTTCTGCCGGACGTCCCGGGGCTGAGCTCGCGCTGGGGCCGCGACGTGCTCCACTGCCCCTACTGCCATGGCTACGAGTTCGCGGGCCGGAGCCTTGGCGTTCTGCACACGGCACCCCATTCCGCCCATCAAGCAATGCTGATTGCGGAATGGGGGCAGACGACCCTGTTCCTCAGCGGCGCGGACATGCCGGACGCGGCGACCTGCGAGGCGCTCGCCGGGCGCGGCGTCGCGATTGAGGAAAGTCCCGTGAAATCTCTGGACGGCGGCGACGCGCGGCCTCTCGACGTGCTGCTCGACGACGGTCGGAGCGCCCTCGTCGGCGCGCTCTTCATCGCCGCGCGGACCCGGTTGAACAGCGACCTCGCCGAACGGCTGGGATGTGCCGTCGACGATGGGCCGCTCGGGCCGATCATCAGGACGGATGCGGAAAAGATGACGACCGTGCTTGGTGTCTACGCCGCGGGTGACGTCGCCCGCGCGCCTCATACAGTGACTTGGGCGGCCAGCGACGGCGTCACCGCCGGACTTTCGGTCCACCGGTCCCTTGTGTTTGGCTGAGGACGCCGCCGCAGCGGACGAGGTCGACACCGAAAGCTTTGGCAAGACGCCTCGACCATAACCGTGTGGCCTCGGAAGCGACCGACGTCGAAGACACCCTGTTTGGAGCGTGGGCGCGAAGGCCTTCGTGAGGAATGCCGTTTGTCCACCCCACCACCGCCGACCGATCCACCTACGATCATCCCGAACATGTTGGAGTTGCTGCTTGTCGTCTTTCTCCGATCCTGAAGCGGTGGCCCGATACGCTGATGGTCCGGTTCGAATGGTGCCTGGCTTTCACCATATGCAGCGTATGGCCGCGCTGCTGCTGGAGGAGCGCGTTCCAAACGACGGTCGCGTGCTGGTTCTGGGAGCGGGCGGCGGCTTGGAACTGAAAGTGCTCGCCGAACACCGTTCAGGTTGGCGGTTCGACGGAGTGGACCCGTCGGCAGAGATGCTGGAGCTTGCGGCACGCACGCTCGGGCCGCTCGCCTCACGCGTCGGCTTCCACAAGGGCACGATCGACATCGCACCCGAAGGACCTTTCGACGGCGCGACGTGCTTGCTGACGCTTCACTTCCTGCCGCGGGACGAGCGCCTGCGCACCTTGGTCGAGGTCCGGCGGCGACTGGCGCCCGGCGCGCCCTTTGTCGTCGCGCACCATAGCTTCCCGCAGGAACCTACGGAGAAGTCGCTATGGCTGGATCGCTTCGCAGCGTTCGCCACGGCGCCGGGCATGTCCGCTTCACAGATGCGCGTCGCGGCCCTTGCGATCGGCGAGCGCCTGCCAACAATGTCTCCCGAAGAGGACGAGGCTCTGCTCCAGGAGGCAGGGTTCGACGGGGTCGCCTTGTTCTATGCCGCATTTACGTTCAGGGGCTGGGTGGGATACGCCTGACCGATAGGACACGTAGATGCCTTGCCCGAGGCCTCGCCTCGCCCTTCGAAGCGGGTTAGGCAGCAGAAGCATCGAACGATTTGGCCGCCATTGACCCGTTGCTGACACCACGCTGTTGTTCTCTTAGATCCATTTTATGGTATTAGGATTAGGCAAGCGGAAGAATGGAAGCGAGGCCCAAATACATCGAACAGGGGATGCAGAATGGCTGGCGAGCAGATTATTGTGGAGGCCGAGGTGTCCGCATCGGTCACGGAAGCATGGGATGCCTACACTTCGCCCGACCGGATCACACAGTGGAACTTTGCGTCTGACGACTGGCATTGCCCAGCTGCCAGCGTTGACCTTCGCGAAGGGGGGCGATTTAGCTCTCGTATGGAAGCAAAGGACGGCGGCACCGGCTTCGAGTTTGCAGGCACGTATACGAAGCTCATCCCGAACAAGCGGATTGAGTATGAGTTTGGCGGTCGTCAGGTAACCGTTAGCTTCAAGCCTCATGGCAACTACACGCATGTACAGGTGGCGTTCGACGCAGAAACCGAGCATTCCGTCGACCAGCAGCGCAGCGGCTGGCAGGCCATTCTCGACAACTTCGCTAAGCACGTGAGTGCCACACCAGCTCGTACATAGCTGACGCGAGGTGGTTGGTGCCGCAACGACCGCTTTCCAGCCATTCGCTTCCCGCTCAGCTCGAGGCCGCCTGCTGAATTGGTGGCCTTTGCTACCGAATGCC
Organism: Mesocryomonas lacus; assembly: GCF_055730105.2. Classification (NCBI taxonomy): domain Bacteria; kingdom Pseudomonadati; phylum Pseudomonadota; class Alphaproteobacteria; order Hyphomicrobiales; family Aurantimonadaceae; genus Mesocryomonas; species Mesocryomonas lacus. The sequence continues at coordinate 435,259 of NZ_JBUZWF020000004.1, read as the reverse complement.
GCAAAGACACATGTCCTGGTGGAGCACGGCTTCGGAAGTGCGGCAACGTTAGTCTCCGTGTGCGGTTGTAGCCCGGCCGGAGGCATGGGAGAACGCATGGCATACTGGTAGATCGCGGCAAGCTCGGATCAACGGACCTACGCCGACCGCTTCATCCGTCACGGCAATGCTTACAGATGCGACCCGGCGACGGGTACGTTCCCAGCCATTCCAACTGCCTATCGCAACATCCGTGATCCAAGGACGAGATACCCTCTCGATCAGACAACACAGATGGTGCCCTCGCCGTCTTTCAAATGCTGATCCCGAACTGATCCACCGCGGCTGCGGGGCTGGTCAATCAAGAACCTCTAAGCGGAATGGAATAGCGTCAGTTACCGCGCTCTGAACGTATACTGAACCCTCAGCACATCGCGGATGGCGCGGCTTGGCGCTTAGGTTCAGTGACCCGCCGCCCAGCGCTGCCATGATCGCGAGGTTGAACGCAGCGCGCTCCCCCTTGGTCAGGCCCGCCGCCGGGCGCTTAGGTTCAGTGACCCGCCGCCCAGCGCTGCCATGATCGCGAGGTTGAACGCAGCGCGCTCCCCCTTGGTCAGGCCCGCCGCCTTCATCCCGGCCGCAACGCGCCGTTTGAGCTTCGGTCCGGAGAAGAAGGCGTATGCGGGCACGCCAAGGCTCGCCGCGGCTTGCCCGTCGATGTTCGCGGCCGTGATGTCGAGGGCCGCGCACTCCGCCAACTTCTCGACGGACGCCTTCCTTTTCAGGGAGCCGTAGCAAGCCTCGACCGCCTCGGCAGCAGTACCAATCCCGCCCCCTTCTTAGATGCCGCGGAAGACGGTCGCACTCCCGAAGTGCGATTTCAGTGGCTTGTGGCGGAGATCGGCAAGTGGTCCCACTCCATCCCCCAATCGCTCCATCATCTGCCAGCGATCACACTTGTTGGCTTCGTCGACAGCAACTCGCTGGCCGCCTCAGGTTTAAAACTCCTCCCAACTGCTCTCGGCGGCGGGTGCTGCGCTTACCCCTCCGCCGCCGGCGACTTTCAACATCGGCACCGACCTTGCCGGGGGGGCGGGCTTGCGGGCGGGGGCGCGGGGCGCGGGCCGCGCGGCCGTGTTGGTGGAGTCGCTGGTCTGGAAGCGCATCATCAACTGGCTGAGCTGCTCGGTTTCGGTTCGCAAACTCTGGGCGGCCGCGGTCGTCTGCTCGACCATTGCCGCGTTTTGCTGGGTGACCTTGTCCATCTGGTCGGCGGCACCCGAAACCTCGCGCAGCGTCGTCGCTTGCTGTCCGGCATTGCGGGCGATGTCGCCGATGAGATCGCCCATCAGCCGCACGGTGGTGACGATTTCCTCGAGGCTCTTGCCCGAAGCGGTGACGAGCTGGACGCCGTTGTCGACCTCGCGCGAGGAAACCGAGATCAGGTTCTTGATCTCCTTGGCAGCCTCGGCCGAACGCTGGGCAAGGCCACGCACCTCCTGGGCGACGACGGCAAATCCCCTGCCCGCCTCGCCCGCCCGCGCCGCCTCGACGCCAGCGTTCAACGCGAGGAGATTGGTCTGGAAGGCGATCTCGTCGATCACGCCGATGATGTTGCCGATCTTCTGCGACGATTCCTCGATCTGGTTCATTGCGACGACCGCCTTGGAGACGATCGCACCGCCATTCTCGGCATTGGCGAGCGCGCTGGTCGCCGCGGTATTGGCTTTGTTGGCGTCGGCGGCCGTGCTGTTGATGCCCCTCGTCACTTCCGACAGCGAGGCGACCGTCTCCTCCAGCGTCGCGGCCTGCTGCTCGGTCCTCTGGGAGAGGTCGGAGGCGGCGACCCCGATCTCCTTCATGCCCTCGCCGATCGTGCCCGACGCATGCTTGACCAGGCTCATTGCCGTTTCGAGCCCTTCCAACGCCTTATTGAAGTCGATGCGCAGCTTGTCGAGTTCGGGGGTCAGCGGCGTGTGGATGCGGCGGCCAAGCTCGCCCTCGGCCAAGGCGCTGAGGGCGCTGGCGATCTCGGTGACGGCATCGACGCGCTGCGTGACGTCAATAGCGAACTTGACGACCTTGGTGACCTTGCCATGCGCGTCGATGATCGGATTGTAGGCGCCTTGGATCCATACGATCTTGCCGCTCTTGGAAACGCGGTGAAACTCGTCGGCCTGGTATTTTCCCTCCCGCAGCTGGTTCCAGAAGTTGCGGTATTCCGAGCTCTCGCGGTAGGCGCTGTCGACGAAGATCGAGTGGTTCTTTCCGACGATTTCGCCGAGCTCGTAGCCCATGACCTTCAGAAAGTTGGCGTTGGCGTGCGTGATGGTTCCATCGACCTTGAACTCGATCACCGCCTGCGACCGCGACATCGCCTGAATCTGTCCGGAAAAGTCGAGGTTGAGGAGGCGCTCCTTCGCATCCATCCGCCCATTCGACAACGAAGCCGGCGGTCCTGCCGCCCTCACGCAAGGGCGCGACGAGGAGGTCGAACACATGGCAGCCGACCCTGATGGTGGCATTGTGAGGCTTTTCGAGCGTAGCCAACATATTGCGTTGATGGCCGGGATTTTTGTGGAAGACGTCGATATTGCTGCCGATCAGGGTGGCGACGCTGAATTTAGGCAGGTCCGTCCTGATCTCGCTTTCAGACGACTTCAGCATCTCATGCAGCGACGGGTTGATGTAGGTGATCCGCAGATCCTTGTCTGCCAGCATGATGTTGGTGCGCAAGGCTTCGATCGCCGCGATCTTATGCGACGTTAGCTTGCTGTGGAACGGCGAATGAAACATAGCGCGGCCTCGAACCATATATCTGAGGGCAAATTCCAGCAGAATACAAGAAGCTAGCTTCTCGACTTCAGCTAAACTAGCATTAGAAGAAATTCGTAAACCTGCTATTAAAAATAACTAAAAATACTATAGATTCTTTATGTATGCGATATAGTTATATTATGATAATTAATACGTATTATATGGCGCGAATAGTTGAAGTGCCGCTCGGGCGGGCCTCCGACATTACCGACGGGTCCCTACGTTTTTCCAACCAAGGAATCCCTTCGAGGCCGGCAGAGGAATCGCAAGTCCTATGTGCCGCCGATTCGTCGGCCGGCATTCGGAACGCTTGCTCTGACGCCGGGTGGGACCGCCGGCGCGCACGAATTCACAGGTCTCACACTTCGGAAGAATTGCGGCTTGGGTGAGCAGATATCAACTCTTCGCAGCAGGCTTCAGCGCGGGGCGCACCAGGGATTGCCTGTGTTCGGCAAGGCCTGGACGAGATTTTCGCTGAGAAGCTGCATCCCGGCGTCGCGGCCATCGGCGAGCTCGATGGCGACGAGGGCGGTACCGTCGCTGTCGCTCTGCCCGGTCGGCAGGATGGTGAAGCCGCGTGCCAGCCACAGCCGCAGCCGGTCGCGGGCACGGATCGCCATGATCTGCTCGGCCCGGCAGGCGGCGACGCGCCCGCTGAGTTCTGGCGCGTCAACGTTCTTCAACCGCCACTTGCGGCCATCCTGCCAGCCGGTGTCGCCGTCATAGATGCAGGTACCGCCGCGTCCGGGCCGGTTCGCGCCCTCACACGCCGGTAGCACAGCGGCGGCGGACGTCGCGACTGACAAGACAAGCGCTGCGACAGCCATCCCGGCCAGTGGCCATCCTGGTAAAGCACGCATCTGCCCTCCCCGTCCCGCCAATATCCGCAGCTCCGTTCGGCGCAAGTCGCCCCCCGCTGTAGGGATCGCACCCTGCACTCTGCATTTGCCGGCTAGTGAATCAAGCGGGAGCGACAGTGGCGCATTCTACCAATCGTTCCGGCCGTATACGGCAGCGAAATGCCGCTGGCGTTTCGTGCCCTCCGAGAACGACGCGATAGGCTTCGCCGGTCAAAGCAGAATCGCATTCGAGTGTGGCGCCTACAGGCGCACCAATGACCTTGTGACCTGGTGTCACTTTCAGGAGAGCCCCGGACGATCTCTCGCCGGGGCCCTGTTGGGTTTTAGTTTGAATTGGAGAGACTACGCTCCGGTCGGAGGAGACGGCGCTACGATGTCGTCCGCATCGGATTCTTCGTAATCGGGCGATCGTCCGCCGTTGGGCAGCTTGCTCTGCTGGCGCTGGACATGTTCGGTTTCCGTCTCGCCGTGCGGGCTGTCCTCGGTGGCGACCTTCGAGCCGTCCTCGCGGTACTCAGCATCCTTGGTCGTCTTGCTGATCTCGGACATTGGAACTTTCTCCTGTTGGTGATGGAGAAAGTTTTGGCCAGCACTCCGGTTCCGTTGCTGCGTGTCGTCCGCCATGCCTAGCGATCTTGCAACTATCGACGCCATCGAATGTCGGCTGAGAGACTTATCCGGTGGATCGGCGTGCGTCCGAGGTGTCAGCCATCTCGCCATCCTAGACGATCAGTAAAATCATGGCCCGCAATGAGGCCGATGCGCCCACCAGCGCAAGTTCCCGAATAAGGTGAAGATACGATGCTGTCCAGGTTCGCTTGGGCCTCATAATTGTTGCTTTTACTTTACCACATTTGCTGCGCAATTATAAAATCAGGTTATATAGATTAACTTCATTATCATTTAAGGAATAAAGTCACTCTTAGGATAAAGGGTCGGAGCTTTAAGGACCAATCTGTCATCCGGCAGCATTTGGCTGACGGTCAAGCTTGCGCCTCGACTTTGAGACGATCGTAAACTTTTGACGCGACAACGGCGGAGAGGTTCGTGCCACGTGCAAACAGTTCGTCATCCTGTGCCGTCGGATCGGGCTGATCGCGGGCGGCACTGTGGCGGTTTAGGGCAGTTGGTTCAGGGCCGTAAACACGCCAGACAAGAACTACACGCCGGGTTCGATCCGCCTCCTCTGGGCGCAAGTCGAGCATCGAGTGCTACCTCGACAAGCTGGACTCCGTCGATCGGCAGGAGACGGACGTTGCCGAGATCCGCAAGAGGCGTTTGAACGAGCGGATCGAGGCGCTCTGCCACACAATGCGCGACATGCGAACAATGGCGCGTCAGAAAGAGACCGCACCCGACCGTCAAATCTCGCTGACCATGCGGACGCACGTGCCATGGCCACGAACGGCGAAGATACTGTCTGCTGCCGCGCATCGAAGCTGGATGGATTATTCCTCCCGGAGGGATCGCATCATCTGATCGGAGAAGGGCTTCAACAGATAGGACAAGGCAGTTCGATCACCGGTCGATGCGAAGACCTCGACCGGCATGCCGGGAACAAGTGACTTGCCGGCGACCGCGTGCGCCCCGCCTTCGATGGTGACGGTCGACAGGAAATAGGGTTGCCCGGTGGCCGGATCCATGGTCGGCGCTGCCGCCAGAACATCGACGCGTCCGGGCACTTCAGGGGTCGTTCGCTGATTGAAGGCCGAGAAACGAAGACGGACAGGCTGTCCGCTCATCAGTTGATCGACATCGCCTGGCATGAAGCGGGCCTCGACGACCAGGTCTTCGCCGTCGGGCACGATCGACATCACCGTCTGTCCGGGTTCGATCACCCCGTTGACGGTGTGAACGGACAGATCGTTGACGATCCCGGCCATCGGTGCGCGCAGTTCCATCCGCTTGGAACGGTCTTCCACGGCGAGGAGCCGCTGCTCGAGCTCCGCGAAGCGGCCATCGAGGTCGCGGAGTTCGCGCTGGGCATCGGTGCGCACCTGCTGGTCGAGCTCTATGATCTTCAGCCGCGCCTCGCTGATCTGGCTGTTCACCCGCGCGATGTTGGCGAGAATTTCGCCGCTGAGGCCGTCGATCGTGATGAGATCACGCTCCATCAGACGCGTCTTGGTTTCCTCCACAAGCCGGACCTTGACGAGCGGGCGCAGCTTTTCGAGATCGTGCGCGACCATCTTGCGCTCTGCGCTATTGGCCGTTTTCTGCGCCTCGAGCCCGCGGACCTGCTCGCCATACTGATCGATCTGCTGGGCAAGCTGAGCCCGTTGCGCGTTCCGCGTCGCCCTGTTGTTTTCGAACAGGCGGGTCTCACCGGCCGCAATGGCCGAGGTCTGCGTGGCTTCCGTGAAACGCTGGGAGAAGGTGACGCTGTCCAGCCCGTCGCGCTCGGCCTGGAGCCGGGCACGGCGCCCTTCCAACTCCGCCAGTTGCGTGCGGACCACGCCGAGCTCGGCTTTGGTCTGCGTCTCGTCGAGGCGGATGAGAACCGCTCCCGCCGCAACGCGATCGCCATTGGACACGCGGATATCGCCGACGATGCCGCCGTCTCGGTGCTGGATCAGTTTGACCTGCGAGCGGATGGCGACCTTTCCCTGAGCGATGACCGCACCGGAAAGCTCGGCCTGTGCCGCCCAGCCCCCGCAGCCCAGAATGAGGGCCGCGCCAAGAAGGCTGGCCACGGCCACCCGCGAGCCGATGCCCGAAGAAGGCTCAGAGGAAGCTTTGGGTCGTTCGCCAGCATCATTCATCGTCTTCCCCATCCCATCTGCTTCCCCTTCGTTTCGAAGGAACCGGCCTGTTCACGTCGTCTGGTCGAGATCGCGGCCCGCCAGAATGAAGTCCTGACGGGTCAATTCGTGATGGCCATCGATGACAATCTCGAAATCGCTGACGTCATCATTGTTGAGCTGGCCTTGCAGAACCGTGATCTCGGCATCCTGCACCATGCGGTGCTCGAAGGTCATCGCGCCGAGTTGCGCGATGTTTGCCGCGGCCGCACCGGCAAAAAACAGTTTCTGGGCGCTAAACTCGCCCTCCCCGGCGATCTGGGAGAGATCAATCCGATCGCCGGGCTGAAAGTCCATGATGTGGTCGCGGGGACCGCCCTTGTTCTGCAGGGCATCGAGGGAGCGGAAGAGGAAGGTGTCGTTGCCGCCCTCGCCGTAGAGGATGTTCACCTCATCATTGGCGACCAGCCGATCATTGCCCCTTCCGCCGTGAACGTTCTCGATTTCGAAGAGCCGGGCCTCGCGCTGGTTGCCGATGAACACCCAGCCATCGGGCAGATCGACATCGGCGTCGAAGACAATGTCGGAGAGATCGACGGTGTCGTCTCCGTCCCCCCCGAAAATCATGTCGACGCTCCCGTCAGCGTCGATAACGAGGACGTCGCCCCCCGAACCGCCATTGAGCATGTCGGCGCCATCGCCGCCGGTCAGCGTATCGCTGCCCGCGCCCCCGGAAATCTCGTCGGCGCCGCTCCCACCTTGCAGTCCGTCTGCGCCTTCGCCGCCGTCTAGGACATCGTCGCCCTCGCCGCCGTCGACAAGGTCAGCACCGTCTCCGCCATAGACCAGGTCATCGCCGGCCCCGCCCGCCATGAGATCGTCGCCGGCATTGCCGTAGAGGGTGTCGTCGCCGGCGCCGCCGGCCAGCGTGTCGTCGCCCGCTTCGCCGGAGAGTTGGTCGGCCCCGGCACCGCCCTGCAGCGTATCCGCGCCATCGCCGCCTTGGACGGCATCGTTTCCCTCGCCGCCGTCGGCAAAGTCGGCACCGTCCCCGCCATAGACGAGGTCGTCCCCCGACCCGCCCGCCAGGAGATCGTCGCCGGTATTGCCGTAAAGGGTATCGTTGTCGGCGCCGCCATTGAGCGTGTCCGCGCCGTCGCCGCCCTGCAGCGTGTCCGCGTCCGCGCCTCCCGCGAGGTCGTCGTCTCCGTTGCCGCCGGAGAGGAGATCGACGCCTTCCCCGCCGTTCAGCGTGTCCCGGCCATCCCCGCCGGAGATCGTGTCAGCCCCGGCGCCGCCCCTGAGATCGTCGCCGCCTTCGTCCCCATAGAGCAGGTCCGAGCCGGACCCGCCGTCGACGACGTCGTCGCCGCTGCCGCCCCTGATGACGTCGGCACCCTCGCCGCCCATGATGGAGTCCTGCCCGTCCCCACCGAAGATCGTGTCGGCGCCGAGTCCGCCGTCGATCGTGTCTGCGTCGGAACCGCCATCGAGAATGTCGACGCCTGTCTCACCAAATAAGGCGTCCCGGCCGGAACCACCGTCCAAGTTGTCGGCACCGACACCGCCGTAGAGGAAATCATCCTCGCTCCCACCGAGGAGAATGTCGTCGCCGTCGTCCCCATAGAGAATGTCGCGGCCTTCTTCGCCGAAGAGCGTATCGCCACCGTCGCCACCGAAGAGCACATCATTGCCCTCGCTCCCCCAAAGCACGTCATCGCCCTCGCCGCCGATGAGACGGTCGTCGCCTTTGCCACCCTTGATCCCGTCATCGCTCTCGCGGCCGTAGACGATGTCGTTTCCGTCGGCGGCATCGATCGCGTCGTCCAGCGGCGTGCCGATGAGGAGATCGTCGCCTTGGGTCCCTTTGATCGATGCGCCATGCGCCGTCTTCAGCAGCATCGAAGCGGTCTGGGCCACCACCTCCTGGGTGTCGGAGACCTGGTAGGTGAACGTGACCTCGCCGGTATCCCCGACGGCCGGCGTATAGAGCCACTGCTCGAGTCCGATGCGCTGCAATTCGCCCGAACTCACCTGCAACAGACGAACGATCAGACGGTCGCCGTCCGGATCGCTGGCCCCGGCGAGCAATTCGGACATGCTGATGATGACCGCAATGCCCATCGTGCCGTCATTGAGTTGAACGGGACCAGACAGAACCGGCCGACGGTTCTGCTTGCCGCCAGCCGAGGGCGGCGCGACACCGCCATCCCCTCCGGTGTCCCCGTCGTCGTCACCGGGCTGACCACCACCCGAGCCGTCGTTGCCCTCGTTGCCGTTGTTGCCGTCGTCGTCGCCGCCGGGTCCGGCGGGCCCATCAGTCCCGGCCTGCCCGGAGGGTGCACCCGGCCCGTTCACGTCGGGAATTGCGCTGGCCGGGCCCAGTCCGTCGGCGGAGGGCCAGGGAATGGAAGGTCCCGGCGGAGATGACGAGGGTGCCGGGTTCGCACCCTGAGGCCGCTCGACCGGGCGCAGTGCCCCTGCTTCACCGGGGGCCGGCGCCCCCCCATCGAGGCTTCTGATGTCTGGCTGACCATGATTATCGTTCGCCGTCCCGGCACTCTGCCGATGGGACTGCGGGGTGCCGTCATCGCTTCTCGACCGCTGGAAAGACAGTCGATCAATCTCAAGCCGCTGCAGCGGCGAGGCATCGAGACCCGACGGAAACGCCATGATTTGATCGTCGGAGGCGAATGTCCGGGCGATGGATGGGTCCGTTGCGCCCGCCTCCGGAACGGGCGGCGGCATGCCATGGTCGGGGAACGGCGAGCCAGGCGGCCTTTCGCGAGGCTCGTCCTCCGAGAAGAACTGCCGCAGTGCAGCCAAAAGCGACGCAACAAAGAGCGGAAAGACCGCAAAACCATTCAGCTGCGTGCCCTTCTCCTCTACCGCGAATTTCCGTCGGGGAGCGTCAGCTTCCTTGGCGTTGGGCAGTCCGAGGGCGAGACGCTCTTCCATCTTCGTCTCCTTACAGGACCGGCGACGCGGTGGCCGTGGACCGGGGCGGTGACGCCCCGCCAAAGGCGACGGAGGCGGCAGCGGTATTGGCGGCGCGCCCGGGCTGGCGAATGATTTCCTCTTTCGGCCCAAAGGCGACGAGCTTGCCGTTCTGCACGACGCCGACCATGTCGCAGGCCGCCAGCGCGCTCGGGCGATGCGCGATGACGATAGCGATGCCACCGCGCTGCCGGATCTTGCAGAGCGCCTCCGTCAGCGCTGCTTCGCCCTCGACATCAAGGTTCGAGTTGGGCTCGTCGAGAACCACCAGGAACGGATTTCCATAGAGGGCGCGTGCAAGACCTATCCGTTGGCGCTGGCCAGCGGACAGAGCCGTTCCACCAAAACCAAGTTCGGTCTGGTAGCCGGTCTCCAGCCGCACGATCATCTCGTGGATACCAGCGGCCTTGGCGGCACCGACGATCCCGCGCACCTTCCTGTCCGGATCGAACCGCGCGATGTTATCAGCGATCGACCCGTCGAGAAGGGAGACATCCTGCGGAAGATAGCCAAGGCTCGCCCCGAGCTCGGCGGTTCTCCACTGGCTGAGCTCGGCGTCGTCGAGCCGCACGCTGCCGCGCAACAATGGCCAGACCCCGACAATGCCTTTGGCAAGGCTCGTCTTGCCGCCGCCGCTCGGGCCGATCAGCCCGAGCGCCTGCCCGCTCCGGAGTTCGAACGACACGTCGGAGACCAGAACGGTGCCGCTATTGGGCGCCACGACGGTCATGCCCTCGACCTTCAGCGATTGCGTCGGCGCCGGGAGATCCAGCAGGGCCGTGTCGTCGTCCATCGCTGCCAAGGTCTCCTTTAGCCGGCGGAAGGAGCGGCGCGCGGCGGTGAAGTTCTTCCAGTTGCCGATGGCAAGATCGATCGGGGCCAGCGCCCGTGCCGAGGCGACGGAACAGGCGATGATCGAACCGGCTGAAATTTCGCCGCCGATCGTGAGATACGCACCGAGGCCGAGCAGCGCGGACTGAAGCAGCATGCGCACCACCTTGGAGACGCCGCTCAGCGATCCGCCGATATCGCTCGTCCGGGTCTGCAGCGCCGCATGCCGTTTGTTCGCCTTAGTGAAGCGCTCGACGGCCCGGCCGCCGAACCCCATGGCTCGTAGAATGTCGGCATTGCGGGCATGGGAGTCGGCGAGATTGGCCCGGATCGAGGCGGCCCGGTACATCTCGACGCTGGAGCGGCGGGTCATCAGTTCGGTCAGGACCGTCAAGGCAATCAGCACGATCGCCCCCGCGACCGTCAGATGGCCGAGCATTGGATGCAGGAGGTAGATGAAGGCGAGGAAGAGCGGCATCCAAGGCAAGTCGAAGAAGGCGATCGGTGCCTGGCTGGCGACGAAGCCGCGGACGACGTCGACGTCGCGGCCGCGCTCCAGCGCATCGGCGGTGGAATAGCCATAGCGCGGCATTTCGATCGCCACCTGGTGTGCGAGAGGCGCGAGGCGGGTGTCGATGCGCGACCCGACGCGGACCAGAATCTGCGACCGCAGGACGTCGAAGCAGCCTTGAAACAAATAGAGGCCAATCGCCAGCGCTGAAAGGGCGAGCAGCGTTGGGACACTGCCGCTTGTCAGCGCCCGATCGTAGATTTGCAGCATGTAGAAAGATCCGGTCAGCGCCAGCAGGTTGATGATGCCCGACAGCCCGAACAGAAACAGGACGACCCCTTTGTATCCTTCGACGCGTTTGAACCTCTGCCCGTTCGCGGCGCCACTCTTGCGCTGATGTGTCATCCGATTGCCCCTCTAAAGCGTCCCGCGCCTTGCACCCCTGCGTCTGCCATCCCCGTCTGTCTTTGGCCGGCAGGCTGAACATCGGCCTGCCGGCCAAGCTTGGTCCTCAGGCGACGCCCTGGAAGTCGTTCACCCCGAGGTTGTGACGCCCCTGAATGTCGATGGTGAACTCGGAGCCCGCGTCCGACGTGAGATTGCCGAGGACAAGGGTGTGGTCTCCGTCCGCACGCGTCTCGTGGGTCACCATGACCTGGCCCGTTGCGGTGAAGGCGGAGCCTGTGATGAGCGATAGAGGCTGGCCGCCGTTCAGCGGTGACAGATCGATCTTGTCGCCGGGCTGGAAGCCGGTGATCACGTCCCCGTCCGCCGCGTCCGCCGTCTGGAAGACGAAGGTGTCGTTACCGGCACCACCGTCCATGACATTGACGTGCGTGTTGGCAACGATCCGGTCGGCACCGGAGCCGCCGAGGAAGTTCTCGAAGCTGTAGACGACGTCTTCGCCACTCTGGGCACTCGTGACCGAGCCCCGGTTGAGCGCTCCCGACCCGAGCTCGACGGTAATATTCGCCGAGATCGCGGAGTAATCGAGCGTATCCGTGCCCGCCTCACCCCAGTAGGTGTCGTCGCCATCCGTTCGTGTCGCCAGCACCAGATCGTCGCCTGCACCGGCGAAGACGTCGTCGCTGCCGCTGCCGCCTTCGATGGCATCGTCGCCGGCTTCGCCGAACAGCGTATCGTCCCCCGCCTCGCCGAAGAGAAGGTCCGCCCCCTCGCCGCCGAAGATCTGGTCGTTGCCGGTACCGCCGAAGCCGACATCGGCGCCGCTTCCGAGCTTGACGAGGTCGCCCCCGGCACCCGCCGTCACGACATCAGCACCGCCGGCGCTGATCACGATGTCGTCGCCGTCCAGCGCCATGATGGCGTCGTCGCCGTCTCCCGTGCTCAGCGTGTCGCCGTTTGCCGTCCCCATGAGCGGTTGTCCGGCCGGTACGACCACCGGGGGAGGAACCACGACGGTTCCGCCATCATCGTCGCCCTCGTTGTCCGATCCGTCGTCGTCGCCATCCCCATTGCCGGGGTCGACTTCGCCATCATCATCCTCGTCGCCGGAGCCCTCATCGTCGCCATCGCCATCGTCGTCGTCGTCGTCATCATCGCCTGAGCCGACGGGCTCTTCGCCATCGCCTTCCCCGTCTTCGTCTTCGTCGTCTTCGTCGTCGTCGTCGCCAGAGCCAACGGGCTCGTCGCCGTCACCTTCGCCATCGTTGTCATCGTCATCGTCATCGTCGTCGTCGTCACCCGAGCCGACGGGCTCGTCACCGTCGCCCTGTCCACCTCCGGCGTCATCGTCGTCGTCGTCATCATCTTCATCTTCATCCTCGTCCTGTCCGCCAGCGGGCGCACCAACCCCTTCATTGGTCTCGAAGACACGCTCGGGGAGGTTCTCGAGACCGGTATTGCGGGCGATGATGTCGGCAAATTGCTGGCCGTCGATGAAGTTCTCGTAGAAGTCGAAGTTCTCGAAGCGAGAGAGATAGTAGAAACGATCGCCGTCCTGCAGGCGATCGAACTGCTCATGCAGGACGACCCAGAAGGTCTGCCCAACGATGCCCTCGTTAATGTGCGCCTCGGCCAGGCCGCCGACCCACAGATCGACGCGGTCGATCCCCTTGACGATGCCGGTGCCGTCCGCCTGCATCGCGATGGTGATGTCCGGATTGATGGCGCGAAAGTCCGCGATGTCGGCTGCGCTCAGCACGAGGTCCGGATAGGCCTCCTTGAACTGCGCGATGACCGTGTCACTGAGACCGTTGCGGGCCTGAAAATCCTCCCAAGAGACGTAGGCTGACAGATCGCCGCCGGCGAAGCCCACCGCGTCCCGGATATAGGGATTGGTGGATTTGGCGAGGTCCATGCGGACCTGGTTGAGCGTGCCGAGACCCACATCCCAGCCGCGGGCGACGTTGAAGGCGAAGAGATCGGCCCGAATGCGGACGAGATCGTTGCGCACGGCATCGACTATGTTGAAGTCGACGTCCTCCGCCGGCTGTCCGACGGTTCCGGCAATGATGTTGCCGACGCCATGCTGGGCATAGCCCGGCTGGGGAACGTAGCCTGGAGGGAGCTGACCGTTGAAGACGCCGGGGGCGTTGCTGGGGTTCAGGAAGGCGTCGAAGAGATTGACGCTCGTCGTACTGCCGTCGGCGCCGCGGACCTCCATCGTCTGGCCGATCAACGAGTGGCCGAAACGGAACACGGCGGCGGCGAACTCGTGACTGATACCGGAGTCGACGTTCGGATTGTATTCCTCGAAGCCATGGGTCCCCGGCGATCTTATCCCACCGATCAGCGTGTCGAGATATTCGTCGAAGACGACCCGCTGATATTCGGCCTCGTTGACCATCTTGGCGGCCTGGAACACCTCCTCGGCGGTGCCCTGGAAACCGGAGGCCAAAAGTGTTTCGACGTGGAAATTGTGGTTTCGTGCCCAGATCGTATGGATCGAGGTCAGCGCGAAGTTCTCGTTGACACGTCCGTCACCCGCCACGAAGTGGTCGAGCACGTTGACGAAAGGATTGGTGTCGATCAGCAGGGGATACCCGGACCCCATGAAGTTCGAGACCACGCTGTCCAGGACACTTTGATTGTAAGTGCCGGTGGCACTGTCAAAAAGCGTGCCCGTCACGCCCTGCGCCAATGTGAAATTCGTATAGTAGTCGCGGAAGCTGATCGAGCCGCCGGGCAGGCCCGGTGCGGTGAAGATGGTGTTGGCGTTCCAGTGGTGCTGGATCAGTTCCCGCAAGGTTGGCAGCAGCTTGAAATCGGGGTTCGAGGGATCCGCAACGCCGGCCAGGAGCCGCATGCCGTGGCCCTGGGCGCCGTCGCTTTCGCGCAGGAACTGGCCCACCAGCGCGTTCGACCCGTAGGCCTGGTTCTGGTCGATGAAGGGAGAGGTCTGGTTCTCGTGCTGCGGAATGCCGTCCGCGTCGGTGGCCAGCACCGTGCCGCGGGTCAGGTCGGCGGGGTTGGCAGTGCCGGGAGCACCACCACCGCCGGGGGCGCCAATGGCAATCGTGCCGTTGCCGCCTTTCGGCAGGAAGTCGAGCCCATGGTCGATGTATTGCCCCATGGCCATGAAGAAGATGTTGGCATCGTTGCCCGCCAGCGGCAGTCCGGCTTCCTGAACGCCGAGGATGTCGGAGATTTCGCGGGCGTCGAGCCCCTCGAAGAGCGGGTTGATCGCCCGATTTCCCAAGGCGTCCGCTTCGCCATAATGGGCCTCGGTCAGACGAAGGAAGGGCTGCTCGGCGCTGCCCCAGGTCGGATGGTCGACATTGTTGCCGAAGCCGCTGAGATTGCGCGGCCCGACCGGCACGTCGTCATCGCCGGCGGCTGCCGGCCGTTGGCCTTTAACCAAAGCCTCAAGGCCATCGATATCCAGCGCCGTGTAGCTGAAAGCGCCGGTGATGCCCTCGCCTTCGTCTTCTCCCCCGTCGGCGCCGCCGTTCTGCCCGGGCGCGGTCTCCTGGAACTGGGGAAGCACTGCCCCGGTGAAGGTGATCGAGTGAGAGCCGTTCGAGAAGGTGTTCGTACCGTTGGGATTGGACGTGAGGCTGAAGGACGCCAGCGACTGTCCCGCCGGAAGCTGGATTACGTCCAGTGGCCGTAGATTGCCGACGATCGTGTCGTTGCCGCCATGCGACCGAAAGACGATCCGATGCGCGGAGCCGAGCGCGGAGATGTCGATGGTGTCGTCGCCGGCTGCGCCGTCGATGGTGATCGTGCTGAGGAGCAAACTCGTCGGCGTAAAGTCGCCGATGACGAGAACGGCATCTCCGCCGACGGCGCCGCCGGCCGCGGCGTTGATGTGGATCTCCTCGATACCGGCGAGTTCGGCAACGACGCTTGCATCAGTCGTGCCATTGCGGGTGACGACGATCTCCGTCTCCTCGCTGAGCCCAAGAAGGCTGTTGCCGGCCTGCTGCCAAGCGAGGCGGGTGTAGACGCGGAACGTCTCCGCTGCGGCGGTGCCGTCGAACTGGAAGGTGTCGACGCCGGCGCCGCCGTCGATGAAGTCCCTGCCGTCGCCGGAACGATGGGCGATGGAGTCGTTGCCGGCCCCGGCGAAGATCCGGTCGTTGCCGGCGTTGCCGGAAAGCGTGGTGCTGCCACCCGTGCCGACCACGATGTCGGCAGCCGCGGTACCGTCCGCGCCGAGCGTGTAGACGTCGATGTCACCGACCTGAAGGAGCTCGACATTCACCAGCGAGTCCACGCCGTCGCCCTCGAGCCCGAGATTGTCGCGCACGATGATCGCCGCGCCGCTGCGCTCGAAGGAGTAGGCCTCCACGGGGCCGCTGACGGCCACCGTGTCGGTGCCGGTGCCGCCATCGATGGTGTCGTTGCCGTGCCCGCCGGACAGCGCGTCGTCATCGGCGCCACCGTCGAGCCGGTTGTTGCCGGTGCGCCCGACCAGAACATCCGCGCCGTCATTGCCGCGAAGCGTGTCGTCGCCGTCGCCGCCGTCGAGCCGGTCGTCGCCGTCACCGCCATCGATAACGTCGTTTGCGGCGTCGCCCTCGATATCGTCATCGCCGGCGAGCCCGAGAATGACGTGGGGCGCCGTAGAGCCCGCCAGATCCTCGTCGGCCGCTGTACCGACGATACCGGTCTCGACCGAAACCGTCCGCTGTGCACCGGAGCCGGCAAGCGTGCCCGTCCAGTTCGCGACGACCCTGATCTCGCTGCCGGCAAGGGCGGCGGTCGGGGTGAAGCGGGCGCCCGCCACGGCGCCGTCGCCGGCTCCGACATCGCGCCAGCTGCCGTTGGCGCCGAGGACCTGCCATTGCAGCGTGACGGGCCGGGTCGCATCAAGATCAGTGAAGACGGCTTCAAGCGTGCCGACGTCCCCGTTCGGTGCCGTGATGTTAAGCCGTTCGAACGGCTGGTCGAGCACCATGGCGACGTCGACGCTGCCATCCGCGAACTGCAGCTTTTCGATGTTGCGCAAGGTGTCCGTCCCGTCGTCGGGAAGGCCGTTGGTGAGAGTGCTGTGGGTGACGACGACCGAGCCGTCGGCGCGGCGAGACAGCGTGTAGTTGGCCTGCACGTCAGAGAAGACGGCGGTGTCGACGTCCGTGTTCGACGGGCCGCTCATCTTGATCTCACGAACGATGTGCATCTGCTCTGGCCGGATCTCGCGCGAGATCATGAGCTCGAACAGCGACTTTCCGGCCCAGGCGGACGGCAGATCTTCGCTCGAGACCTGCGTCGCCGTGAAGATGTGCTTGAGGCTGTCGACGCTGGTCAGTTCGTTTTCGGCGCTGTCGACGGTCGCTGCGTTGACGCCCCCGGTCGCAGGAATGTCGGCCTTGGTGATGCGGATGCGCACGTTGAGCCAGCGGTCGCCATCGAGGATGTCGTCGCCGCCATTGCCAGTCAGGAGATCACTGCCAGCGCCCCCGAGAAGAATATTGCCGGCGTCGAAGAAGCCGCTGCCCGAGACCGAGACGATCTCGTCCAACCCGTCGATCCGGTCGATGCCGGCCTGGTCCAGACCGTCCCCGAAGAAGACATTCTCGTTGGCGCCGACGGTCGGCGCGCCTGGCTCCTCAGCCCCCGCAAGAGCTTCAGAAGTGCGGTCGTCGCCAATCAGCGTGTCATCGTTCTCCCAGCCCGACAGGGCCTCGACCTTGTCGAAGCGGTTGCGCAGGATGTCGGCTTCCTCGGTCGTGAAGATCGGGATGCGCATGTCGGCGTAGGCGTCGCGAGCATTGCCTTTGAAGATCGCCCAGTCGAAGCCGAACATGCCCTCGCTGCGCATGACGCTCTCGCCTTGGACCATGATGTCGTCACCGGACTCCGCGTCGAAGTCGTGCTCGTCATTACCGGCAAACATGACGTCGTGACCGACGACTTTTGAGTTGAAGAAGAGTTCGGAATTGTCGCCGGCCGTGGTGTCGAAGGCGCCGCCGGCCTCCATCCAGTCGTTGCCCTCATTGCCCATGAGCAGGTTCACGCCGTCGCCGCCTAGGATAAAGTCGTCGCCATCGCCGCCGAACACCTCTGTATCGTCGACACCGACGAAGATCACGTCCTTGCCGCGACCGCCCATCAGGATGTCGATGCCGTTGGAGTTGGCGATCACGTCGTTGCCCTCCTCACCCTTGAGGAAGTCGCCACTGTCGCCGCTGTCGGTGATGATGTCGTCGCCGCCACCGCCGTTCACCAGATCGACGCCCGCCCCGGACTCGATCCGGTCGTCGCCGGCATCCCCCCAGACCGCGTCGTCGCCAAAGTCGGTGATGATCGTGTCATCGCCGGCCGTGCCGCCGACGAGGACGTGCTCGCCGCCGGTGAACTTCAGGTAGTGGCCGGTCGCGCCGGACTGGTCGGCGGTCGGATCGGCAACGCTCTCGTCGATGCTGATGGTCCGCGGATCGTCACGCTGGACCTTGCTGAGGCCCATCGCCTCGAGAAGCGGGTCGATGCCCGTCGGGTCCTTGCCGCCCTCCGCACCGTTCTGGTCGAGCTGGTTGGCGACGTTCACCTCGAACTCGTAGTCGTAGTCGGCGAAGGCATCGATGCCGATGTGGCGCGTGACGATGTCGTCCTCCGTGCCGCGAATGCCGTCGGCGCCGGGATCGGCCAGGGTTGTGTTGGCCAGCATCAGCTTCGAGAAGGAGTTCTGCTCGAGTTCGTTCAGGAAGTTCTGACCTTGGGTGCGGCTGAGATAGTAGAAGCGGTCGGCATCCTGGAGGTTCTCGAGCTGTGCCTCGAAGATGGCGTTGAACGTCGAGCCCAGCATGCCGCCGAACGGCATTTGCTTCTCGGCGAGGCCGCCGACCCAGAGGTCGACCAGATTGAGGCCGGTCTCCTTACTGGCCCACTCGCCGCGTGCGTTCAAAAAGTCGAGCCGTTCGTTCGGGTCCAGGGAATCGTCGTCGCCGAAGACGAGAGCCATGGCGGCGGCGCGCTTGGCCTCGAGCGTCGTGGCGGCTTCAATCGTGGAATGGGTGCCGTAGGCGGCGATGAAGTTGACGATGGACATCGGGTTCTTGAGGTTGCCCGCCATCTCGACCCAGCTCTTGTAGGGTGTGAGGAAGGAGGACTGCGTCGCGGCATAGAGCTGCGCCCGCGCGTCGTTCAGCGATGGCGTGCCGGTGTCGCGGCCGCGGGCGATGTTCAACGCCGGGAGGTCGAGGGGCAGGCCCAGGAGGTTGTTGCGCAGCGCGTCGACGACGAACTCGTCGATCTCCGAGCCCCGTTCGATCGTCATGCCGCGAATGATGGCGGCGGCGCTCTCGTCGGGCGAAAGCTGACCGTTATTGTCGAAGGCGATGGGGTTGAGGAAGGCTTCGATCAGACCGAGCTCGCCGGTCAGCTCGTTCCCCTCGGCATCGACGTGAACAATGGTTTTGCCGTCCGGCCCGATCCGCGGCATGCTCTCCGTCAGCATGGAGTGGCCGAAACGGTAGACCGTGTTGGCGAACTCGGCAAAGATCGCCGGATTGATGTCGGTTACCGGGTTGAAGACGAAGGGATCGATCAGCGGTTGAACCTTGCGGGCGAACTCCTCGAAAACCAGATGCTGGTACTGCATTTCCGTTGCGAAGCGGCCGGCCTGGAACAGCCGCTCGCCATCCCAGGCAAGCTTCACGCCGGCGACGCCGGATGCGATGTCGTCGTCCTCGAGAAGCGCGAAGAATGCGGCCTTGTTCGTGGCCGCGGATAGTCCGCTGTTGATCGCGTCGAGCGTCTCCTGGCTCATCGGGCTCGTGACCCACTCTTTGACGAAGGCAAGATCCCCCGACTGCAGGATGGTCATCTTGTGTGCGGCAACCTGACGGTTGTGCTCGGAATGGAACAGGTGGTGAACGGCGGTGAGACCGATGTTCTCATTGCCGCGTCCGTCGCCGGTCGCGTAGTGCCGGTCGAGAAGCTCGTCGTCGTACTCGGTATTGCGCCCGGTCGAATTAACCGCCACCTCATTGCCGGCACTATTGTCTAGGTCTTTTTGCAGCACGCCGCCGACGAGAACAGGGACGGCGGTATGCGCGATATCGTCGAGGAAGGCGTTCAGCGTCCGGGCCGCACCGACGGTCTCGCCCGCCTCGATCATGTTGATCGCGCCGCCGACACCCACCAGTTCCGTACCGACCGCCAGCTGGATGGCGGAAAGTTTTAAAGCCTGCCCGGACTCAAGGCTCCCGGTGGCATAGACCGCCTCGCCTGTTGGCGAGATGCCTACCATCACCTGCGGCAGCCCGTTCGCGCCACGAACGAACGCGCCATAGGCGTCCGTCAGCAGCATCGGCACGGAACCGACGTCGGAGTCCTGCAGGTCGATGCCGAGCATCGTCTTCGCCTGGTTCTTTACATCGGCCCAGGTGGCAAGGCCGTCATCCGCGCCGCCGAGCAGCCGGCCCGTGGCCTGCGGCTGTCCGTTGACGAGGACGTATTCGCGCAGGAACACCTGATGCGAGGGGTTGGAGGTGTAGGTCTGGTTCTGGTCGATGAAGGGAGTCGTCACGTTGCGCTGCGAGCCGTCGACGGGCGTCGCGCGCGTCAAGGTCATGAAGCGCAGGTGTTCGGGCAGGTCGTCGTCGGTGCCGAGAGCGCCGTCCTTGCCGGCAATCAGCGGATCGTCGGCCTCGAGCGGAACATAGACAGTGCCGTTGCCGCCCTTCGAGATCAGGTCGAGACCATGGTCGAAGAACTGACCGAAGAAGGTCATCCAAGGGTTGAAGGGTTTTGACAGCCCGTCGTCCGGCGCAACGTTGAGGATATTGATCGAACCGTTGGTGACGACGAGGCCCTTTGCCTCGACCAGCTCATCCAGCGCGTTCTCCAGCTCCGTATGAGGACCGCCAGGGTCGGACGCACGGGCCGCCTTCAGCGCTTCGAAGGCCGCGGTAATCGCCTGCTGGTCGGCGATCACATTCGTCGATCCGCTGAGCTGCAGGGCCGCGGCAATGGCGGCCGGATTGTTGAGGGTGACGTCGACGATGAGGTTGGAAATGGTGCGCGGATCGCTGTCGACGATATTGGACGGATTGCCGTAGTTGCCGCCGCTTATCGGCGCCTGGCCGGGGCCGAATGAAATCTCGTCGCCGTCATTATCGTCCAGAAACCGAGGCTCCAACAATTGCGGCATCGGCTGGCCGGCGGAACCCCATGTGCCCCGGCCCGGGACGAGGTTGTTGTCGGAACCGTCGACGGTGCGAAGGCCGTAGGGCAGGTGCGGATCGGAGATCGCTTTCGGTGCCGCGGGATCGCCGAGCCACACGCCGCTCGTGGCATCGTAGAGGCTGCGGTCCGTCAGAAGGCTTCCGTCCGGACCGGTTCGAAGTTCGATCAACGGAATGCCGCTTGAATTCGCCTCGGCGATCTTGATCTGCCGCAGGATAAACTGAAGGTCTGCTGTGTTCAGCTTGACGGCCATCGCTTTAACTCCCTCAGAATGAATAATTGCAGTGCAGCACGATCGCAGGCAGCCTTACCAACTATAACGGCTATGCGCGAAGTAGATGCGCCAATCCATCGACATCACAGCCCCGCGCAAGAATGCGAAACGATACTGAAAAATCAGAATTACATTCTTTACGCTTTGTTACAGCTGCGGAAGGACTTAAGGTCGGACGAATTTTCGGGGCCTTGGTCCCGATGCGCTGAATACAAAGGTCGAAAAGATGATCCGACCAAGGTCCAATAAATGAGATCGCATTATGCGCCACGGCGCCTCTGGGCGCGGCTCAGCCTCTCCGCACAATTCATGGTCGCATCGGTCGCCTTGATGATCGCGATCCTGTCCCTGGCGGGCGTGACCCAGTCTTGGTGGGTCACGAAGACGCTATTCGAAGCGAACGCCGAGATGGCCTCGCTGTACATGGAGGCGGTGATCCAACCGCATGTCCGGGCCAGTTCGGACGCCGGCCTGACCGAGGTGGAGGAGGAGGCACTAAAGCTGGACGTGACGGCCTTGATGTCGAAGTCAGGCATCCGCGCGGTCACGCTATGGCGACCGGACGGCACGGTCGTGTTCAGCACCTATCAGGGTCTGATCGGACGCCGTTTTGCTTCGGAAGAGGTCACCAAGGCAGCCTCCGGGATGCTGGCCCAAGACTTTATCAAACCCGATACGCACAACAGTTCTCTCGGGATCGACAATGAGGAAATCGTAGAAATCTATATTCCCCTTCGCAATCTCGACGGCCGTGTCGTGATGGTCGGGGAATTCTACCAATCTCTGTCGGTTTTCCGTGACCGTCTGGCCAAGACCCTGGTCGGCAGCTGGACCATCGGCATTCTGTTCAGCCTGCTCGCCATCCTCGTTCTGTTCGGCCTGGTGAACCAAGCTTCAAAGACCATCAAACGGCAGCGGCTGGCCATTCGCCAGCATGCGCGCACCACCCTTCGCTATCGCCACGAGGTCAGGATGCTACAGTCGCTCGCAGACCAGTCGCGGCGCCACGCCGCACAGGCGACGGAGTTGCTGCTGAGCCGGATTGGCGGCGATATTCATGATGGCCCAATTCAGGTCCTGGCGCTCGCGATGTTGCAGGTGGGGGCATCCGGGCAACAGTCCGACATGACGTCCGGCGCGTCGATGCCGGCCAATCTCATTGCGGAGGCGATCACGGAACTCCGCTCGATGTCCGCGGGGCTCATTCTGCCAGAACTTGCAGAGCTCAACCTCGAGGAAACCATCTATCTCGTCGTAAGCCGGCACGAACGCAGGACAGGGACGGCAGTGCAACTGGAACTTGACCAAATGCCCGAGACATCCCTCGAACTCAGGGCCTGCATCTACCGGATCTTGCAGGAAGCCCTGAATAATTCCGCGACGCACGCCAAAGGAAGAGAGCAAGCTGTCACCGCGCGGATGACGGACCAGCGACTCCGCTTTATCGTCGAGAATGCGGCGCCGGATGACACCGGGCCGCCGACGGACTTAGACCGACCGCGGCTTGGACTGCTGTCCGCCCGCCAACGAGCACAAACTTTTGGCGGAACCGTTGAATTCGACAGCCGAAAAGGGGGGAAATCCAGCCTGATCGTCGCATTCCCGACCAGTAGCCTTGCTTAATATCAATTACTGCTATGTTGCCAACTTAATGTTTTACATTGAAATGAGCGCTACCACCATTCAGTTTACCTGCAGGGATTTGCTATTTCTGTATTCACCTATTTGCTGAGCAGCGATGACAACCTCTACTCGATTTCTCGCGTTCATTTTCTGCATTAATATCGTCATATAATGTTTCACGGTCTTCTCGCCGATCGCCAAGATCGAGGCGATCTCCTTATTCGTTAGACCGCGCATCAAAAGCCTGATGATCTGCTCCTCGCGCGAGCTGAGTTTAACCTGTTCTGCCTCCGGTTTTTTGCTGCTGAGGGACGAAATGATTTTGCCTGATAGGCTGGGGGTCACGAATGTCTCCCCCTTGAGCACAGTCGATACCGCGCCGATCAACTCCTCCAATGTACTTCCCTTGAGGAGATATCCGTTCGCGCCCGACTCTAACGCATTGATGGCATGGTCCACGCGATCAGATGCGGTAAAAACCAATATTTTTAGCGACTGATTTTGCATTCTCAACTGTGAAATAGCGCCAAAAACATCGCCGGGCATATAGATATCGACAATTACCAATTGCGGAGCGTGGGTTGAATAAAGCTCGATCAACTCCCGCACGCTTCCACCACTGGCGACAACAGAATAATCATGCACGCCAGACAGTAATATTACCAGGCCAGTTCGTAAGGCCGGATGATCGTCAACAATCAATATAGAGACGGGCATATTGGCACCGGCAAATGAGGATTACCTCTTTATCATTTGCTTGGTGTGCGGAAGTGTCAAGTGAAGGTTCAGTCCGGCCTATGCAACTCTTAGATGACGAGGTAGAGAATTAACCAAGAGTGATACCAAGATCAGTAGCACGCTAACTAAATCCTGCTATCATTTTTGATTGACTGCCTGTTCCATTGCTCCTCACAAAGCTTGTGACTTCTCTGGGAGACCCCGGGCTTTTCTGGCGCCTGCTGCTGGCCAACCTGCCCATGAGATCAACCGCCGTGATCACCATATGGGCCAGATCGACCAACTCTTCCGCGCCAAGACAAATTGAATGAACGCACACCTCGACGATATCGCATCCGCTGTGCGGCGACGCCGCGTTGTCGACGCCGCTCGCGAGACAAAAACTGACATCGAGGTCGGCTGGTCTTATCGCCTAATCCAGCTCTTGGACACGACATGCAGCTTCAGCGTCGAGGGGGACCGCCTGGAACTACCGCGGTTCGTACGCTGCGCGGTCCCGGAAACAAACTTCGGGACGATTGCGGAGACCTTCCGTGCCGAACAGGCGGAAGACCGCAATTCAATTAATGATTTTGCCTCCTACGCATCGGCTTTGCCAAGAGCTGGAGTAGGACGGAGACAACTTCCCACCCAACACGGGATTTTCTGGAAGCGTTCTGAGGCCGCAACGGAAGATCGAGCGGCTTCAAACACCCGCCTCGCCCCCCTGCTCAAGGCAAGGCGTTTGCCGGCATAGAGTTATACTTCTTAAGGATCCGAGTTAGACACTAACGTCTATCGATTCGGGGTTCTTGGCCTCGCTACATCCCGGGGGAGCTCCGAGCCGTGTCGCATGCAAAGGGTCACGAGGGGGGCACGGGTGCAACATGGCGGCTGGCATGATACCTCCCGATATACTCCAAAAGCCTTACTGCGCAGGAGTTTAAGTGGTGCCGGCTGCAGGGCTCGAACCCGCGACCCCCTGATTACAAATCATATCGCAAACTTTGTTATGCGTTGCCGTTAAAGGCATTTTGCTAGCAAAATCCTCGCTTTAGATCGTTATGAAATATTTTGCGTTGCTACCCGTTGCTACGGTTCTGCTACCAGTCTGCTACCAAGGTGCTGCCAAGCTGCTACCACGCCAGCACTCGTCCGATGTCACTCGACTCTGAGCCATGGTTCGTGCTTCGTTCTGTATATGGCCACCCTCTGATATAGCTGGCGCCGCAGTTCGGGTGGCAGCAATACGTCTTTCGGCGGAACGGATTGTGTGCTGCAGTTCGGTTGGGTCGGCCTGCTGACATCCGGTTCGGATGAAGGGCAATGGATGTGGGGCCTGACCGGCTTGCGAATGCCAGTCTACAACGCCAGGGGCCACATAGCCGGATCGCCACGCGAGGTCGCGGCGTTCCTCGAGGACGAGTATGATCGCCTTCTGCCGCAGTCGGTGGGCTTGGAGCTACGCCACGAGGCCGAGCTTCAGCCCTACCTTGAGAAAGGCGTAACGCTCCCCCTGCCCGTTCAATGGCGCAATGCCGTCTTCGTCGACGGCATTGAAAGAGCGGAAGCTGATGCCCTCTATCGCCCAGACTATGCTACGCCTTCGATCAGCACGACGAACTCACGACGGAGCCGCCGCTGATAAGCATGATCCGTGACGTCGCGCCGGGAAAATGCGTTGAACCGCTTTCTACGCAATCAATTTCATTCGCGCCTACATCCAGTTGAGCCAAACACACGATGTCGGCTGACCGCCAGACAGGCAACTAGGCCCTTTGTCCCAGGACCGGACGAACCGCAGTTCGCGCTCCACGCCCCGAAGCTGAACCGACATTTTTACCAGACCGGCCGAATCACTCTCTGGGGGTCTGATCATCATAGCGAAACCTAAGGCGCTGAAAGCATCTTGGTGCGCCGTGGATCACGGCAGCCTTGTCGCGACGAAACATTGAAAACCTGTTACTTTACGGCGGTTTGTGCGCCTCAATCTCGCTATGTGTGATCTCTTAGCACCAACCTAACCTAAGGGTAATGTCACCCGACTTGACAGCTTGCTTAGATGGCTCTGGACGTGCATATCTGCCCTTGCGTCACCATTGGATACCAGTGGGTAGCAGAGATCTGAGGGGGGCGGTGCGCGCCTGCACGGCGGCACCCGTCCTAAATGCTCCAAGGAGAGACGAATAAATGGCTATTTACACATTTACAGGTGAAAGCCTGACGACTGCGACATTCAATCCGGCCTCGGACACCATCATCTTCCAGGTCCCTGCTTCGGAAATCGTCGACTTCACGCAGTCGGGCGCCAATGTCGTCGTTACCACGACCACAGGCTCGCTGACCCTAACCGGGGTGCTGCTTGCTGATCTTCAGAGCCTGAACTTTGCGGCCGACAACGGCGGCGTGATCCAGCTCGGTGAACTCGGCGCTTTCTCGGTTGTTGGCGGCGAAGGTGGCGACATTCTCATCGGTCGGACCGACACTGCAAACGTGGATACAATTGTTGGCGGCAACGGCGACAACTTCATCCTCGGTGGTTCGGGCGTCACTGATCCTAATGATGGTGATGACTCCATCACGTCGGGTACCGGCAACGACCGCATTTACGGCAACGGCGGTGACGACACTATCTCCAGCACTTCCGGCAACGACGTCATCTACGGCGGCGCTGGTGAAGACGTTATCACGGCTGGTGTCCTGGCTGGCGAGACCAGCTCCTACTACGGTGGTGGCGGCGTCGTTGACACGTCGACCGTTGGCGGCGTTAATGACACGTTCAATATTACAAACGCTGGCACGGCGACTATTTACGGTAACGCCGGCACAGATGATATCAACGTCACGCAGACCGGTGGTTCTTCCACGATCTATGGCGGCCTCGGCACCGATGCCATCACCGTAGGTACCTTCTTCGGCCCCGGGGTAGTGACTGACGCTGCTTTGGGCGATGTAGTAGTCTACGGTGGCACTGCAGATATCGATACGATTCAGGTTGCATTGGCCGCCCAGGCGAACGCCACGGTGTATGGCGGCCTTGGCGTTAGTGACGAAGCTGATGCTGGCGACCAGATTTTCATCTCCGGCGGCGCAAGCGTTGTCTACGGTAACGCTGGCATTGATCAGATCTTCGTTGATGCGGACGTCTCGACGATCGTCTACGGTGGTCTCGATGAGGACACGATTTCGGTCAATTTGAACAATGCAGCCGCGACCGCTGTAATCTACGGCGGCACGAACGATGTCGGCACCACCGAGGTCATCACGGTTACCGGTCCCGGTGATTCGACGATCTATGGCGGCAACGGATTCACCGATGCTGCTGACGGCGAAGACAGCATCATTAGTGGCGCTGGAAATGACGTGATCTACGGCAACGGCGGTAATGACACCATCGACAGCGGCGGCGGTAATGATCAGATCTACGGCGGTCTGGGCAATGACTCGATCACGTTCGATACTACGCTGAACTCGCTTGATACCGTCGACGGCGGTGCTGGTGGTACGGACACCCTGACGTTTACCGACAGCGGTGCTGGCACTGCCGAACTGACGAATGTCACCGGTTTTGAGACTATCATCGCTGACGGCGCCGTTTCGGTTGTCACCGCCGATACGCTGGTTGGATCCGAAGAGACTGTCTCTTTCGATGCTTCTGATGCAGATAGCCTGAACTTTGTCGGCTCTGCTGAGACCGACGGTTCGTTCTCGGTTACGGGTAGCGCGTTTGCCGATACCATTATCGGTGGTGCTGGCGATGACGCGATCATCGGCGGTGCGGGTCGTGACGTCCTTACCAGCGGCGCGGGTAGCGATTCGTTTACCTTCGTTGCTGGCGACAGCACGACAGTCTCCACAACTGCTGATGTCATCACGGACGCAGCTTTCGGTGGTGCGGCCGGCGCTTCTGCAGACAGGATTGAGTTTGGGGGCTTCACTACAGGCGTGACGGTCGTCACGACGGCTACTACAGCAACCGCAACTGTTGCTGAGGTTAACGCCGCCATCACGACCGCATTGGCTACCAATGGCGATAATACAGCTCAGATCCTTACCTTCACGGCTGGGGCGGGTGCTGGATCCTACTTGGTTCTCGATGGTGCTAGCGCAGATATCGTCATCAACGTCACTGGCTTTACCGGCACCTTGGACGCATCTGAATTCTTCGCGTCCTAATTAGTTTTCAAACTTTAGAAAGGGCGGTCGCGAGACCGCCCTTTTTTCACTTAAACCGACCACGCAAATGTCATCGCATTACGGCGACTGCTGCGTTCTCCGGACAATGCCCTTCCCATGACGCCTATCAACGCCTACAGAAACCGCGACTGGTTTCTGCAGCGTGGCCTGATCACAGATGGCGATCCGCTGATCACCGGACAGTTGCAGTTCGAGCCGACCATCCGGCTGTTCTCGAATGCCAGGCTCCTCGACTGCCATCTCGGCGCCTACAGCTACGTCTTCCCCCAGTCGACGCTCAACCTTGTCCATGTCGGGCGCTACTGCTCGATCGGGGCGGCACGACGAGCTTTCGCCCGTCGCCATCGGCAACAACGTCTGGATCGGCTCGCGGGTGGCGGTGATGGGCGGCATGACCATCGGAAACGGGGCGATCGTCGGCTATGGCAGCGTCGTGACGAAGGACGTCGCGCCCTACAGCATCGTCGGCAGGGTTCCGGC
The DNA here is from genome assembly GCF_055730105.2 of Mesocryomonas lacus. NCBI lineage: Bacteria > Pseudomonadati > Pseudomonadota > Alphaproteobacteria > Hyphomicrobiales > Aurantimonadaceae > Mesocryomonas > Mesocryomonas lacus. The sequence goes on along the minus strand of NZ_JBUZWF020000004.1, from coordinate 407,635 downwards.
CAAGGTGATCCGCGGGCGGTTCGACGCAGCCACCATCGCCGCCCTGCAGCGCGCGCCCTGGTGGCGCTACGACCTCGCGCGGATGCGGGACGCGCCGATCGACTGGCGCCAGTGCGCCGTCGCTCTCGCTCAGATCGCCGCAAAGGCCGCGGCCGGCTCCATTGACACCCTCCTCGACACCCTCCAACGCATCACCGTCAGAACGGCCAACAATTCGTGTTTGATCAAACCACACCCCAGCCAGCGAACGCCTAGCCTAAATGGACGAAGGACGCCGGCCGGTCTCGACAAGCGTCCTTCAAGGACTAACATGCCTTCCAATGGGGCAAATGCGCGAGGGTCTTCGTGAAACCTGAGTTCAGAAAATGCGGATAAATGCCGGTGATTTGCGATACGAAACGATGTCAGACAATCGCCGCGAGCTAATCGCGATGATACATGGCCTGCAAGTTTCACAAGCATTCATTGCATCACTCATGGGGGTCAAAGTCGGTAACGTTAATCTCTGGGTTCGCCCAGAACGACAGGGCACAGTAGAGCCCCCGTATTACACTGTTAATTTTCTAAGGGCTTACCTATTACTGCCCGATGTGTCGCGCGTACGTTTAGGAGATTTGACTCCTGTAATCGACATCCATGCAGTTATGATGGAATTAGATAACGCACCGAAGACCTCGCTGAGAGAGGTAAAGCTTCTATCAGCGAGGGGGCAGGAGCTAGTATCCATGATGGCGGTATGCCGCGTCAATCAACGATCTCTTTCACGGCTGCTCGGTATTCATCATGTAACAATTAATCGTTGGCTGCGCCCCCAGCGTGATGATGCCAAGGTTGCGCCGTTTCACGCAATAAATTTCATGCGGGCTTTCTACCTGCTTCCCGAGGACAAGCGCTTAAAAATAAACTCAGCTGCACCACTAATTGACGTAGACGCAGCTCTGCGGGGCGAGGGCATCACCTTCGTCAGGTAGGCCACTCAGTGACCAGGCTGCGGCCCGATGTCGAAAGGCACGTTGATCTCCTTCGAAATCGGCCAGACGTAGTGCAGCGGGTTGCAGAAGTCCTTGATCATGACGTGGTAAATTGCCGGACCAGGCCGAGCAGTCAGCGGTATCTTGATCGGCTGGGCAAAAGTGTCCGGTCGCTCCTTCAGGCGGTTTGCAAATGGCGGGCTCTCTTGGACGCCAGCCGAATAGATGCGGCCAGTCGCGTCGATGATCTCCTGAACCGAACGGCGCGGGCACTGGCGGAAGCGCTGGTAGGTGTACACGACCTCACCCTCCCCGCCGGCGGAGATGATGGCCGGCATCACCTCAACGCGGATAGTATCAGTGGTCGGCGCCCGGTCCGAGGCCCAAATGCCGAGCATGGCGCCAGGCACAGCGAACACTACCGCAGCAATGATCTTGATCATTTTCCGCTCGCCTTTCCGATAAAATCGAGGAATTTTACGATCTGGTCCCACAGGAGCATGAAGCCAAAGAACGTGCTGACGAGGGCCAAAATTGCCCACTTCATGACCTTCCCAACGCCGATCGCCGAGGTGATAAACTTCACGCCAGCAAAGAACTTTTCCTGTTCCTCCTTGCTGAGGCGAGAGAAACGCTGAAGCGTCTCGACCTCCTCCTCTCTCAGCTGCCCAAGGAACGCTTTCGTCTTTTCCGGCAATTGGGTCATCGCCTGAGGAGTCGGAAGGCCGGCGTCCTCATGGCGGCGCTGGCTATCCATAGCACCTATCCTGCTGTTCGACATCGTCAGCTCTCGTCGTCGTTTGGCTGCCGGTCAGCAGGCTCGCCGTCGATAGTTGGCATCGTTGCCGATGACCCGCTCGGCGCCGGGCCGGTCAGCCTGGATGAGCGCGACGGTTCCTGCCGGCGAAAGATCATTGAGCCGGAAGCCACTACAGGTCGGCGCAGAGGTCGATTGGCATCCCGCTAGCGCGAAGGCTGCGAACGCAAAGGTCATGGTCAGACAGCTTCGATAGGGCCGCATCGTCGGACACCCTTTCCTTTTCGGCCTCGGCGGCCTTCAGTGCGATTTCCGAGAGGATGGCGGCGCGCCCGGCTGCATTGCCGTCAGTCCAGCCGCGCCACTGGCCGATGGGCATGAACAAGATCCAGCCCAGCAAGAGGCCGCCAGCGAACGGCAGGAACGCGCGGTTGGTGATGATGGCGGCGATAGCAGTGAGCATCAGGCTTCCACCGTCCGCTTGCTCTTGATCCAGCCGTAGACGGCATAGCCAAGGCCAGCGATCGTGCATCCGGTGATGCCGACCGTAAGTGCCGTCTGCAGGTAGTCGACGATTGCCGACTGCACGCCGACACTGGCCACCTGCATGGCGGCTTCCTGCAGGGCAGACTTAGCGCCCGCAATGGTTACCGCGGCACCGAGGCCTGCGCCGAGCCCCTTCTGGACATCGAGCACCTTAGCAATCGACTGGTGGCCGGGGCTGTCGTTGGCCGCCTGGCGCAGGTCCGCCAGCGCCGTCTCGGTTTGCGGCCCATAGATGCCGTCCGGCGTAAGGCCGCGCGCCGTCTGGAATGCCGCCAGCGCCTTCTTCGTCGTCGGCCCGAAGTCGCCGTCCTCTTTGACGGCGTAGCCAGCGCGGATGAGCAACGCCTGCAGCTCGCGAACTCTGCGGCCGGTCGAGCCCATACGGAGCATGCCGGGGCTCTCAGAAATGAGGCCGCCGAACTCGGCCGCAGCAGCAGCCATCTTCGTATCGTACTTGTTGGCCCTGTAGCCGTCGCCGTTGTAGCCGCGGGCGAACGGCGCCCATTGACCCTGCTGCAACTCGTCGGTGAGGCCGTTCTCGCGGATGAAGCGGAGCATCAGCTCGACTTGGCCGCCAAGCCCCTCGCACGCCCGAGCAACGAGCGCCTGCACGCTGGCGTAACCGAGCGCCTTCCAGTGGAAGCCCATCACCTGCCCAACGCCGTAAGAGCAGCTTTCCAGCGCCGCAGCCGGGTTGATGTTCATGGCCTTTGCCAAGAGTCGCCAGCGATCGGCTTGCTCAGAGGGGTTCGGGATCCCGCCGACCTTCGGGGAAGCGAGCTTCTTGGCAACGGCGACGTCGCGCTCTTTCCCCGCCAGGCGCCGATAGAAGATATGCCCTTCGAAACGGATGACCGGTTTCTGTTCGCCGCTCACGGTCGCGAAGATGACGCCGTTGCTCTCGACCTTGGTGATGGCGAGGACGTGAGCCTCGGGAAGCCCGAAAGCCCGAGCCGCCTCGCCGACTTCAAACCGCTGCGCGTTTGTGAACATGGACGTCTCCGCAAGAGCCGCGGCCCTTAGAAATCAGCATCTTGGTTGACGTTTAGCATACGTCTTGCGAAGGGCGATTGTCGTATATCAACGCCTAGAAGAGCTTGACCTCGGTTGCGCCACCGGTGTCGTCGTCGCCACCCTTGCTCTTGCCCTTCCTGCCGCCTTTCTTCGCCTTCTTCGGAGCGTCCTTATCGACCGTGTCATCTTTCGTCGGCGTGGTCTTGCCGACGCCACCTGCCGTGTCATCCGCGGCATCGTCGAAAAGCTCGGCATCGATTCCGGTGGTGTAGCCACCGCCAGGCTCGTAGCGATGCGAGACCGATTTGATCCGCCATTTGCTCGGCATGTACGACCGGAACGGCACCATGAGCACGGCCTCGGCCTGCACCTCGACACGCCCCCCGATTGTGCAGGAGAACGACGCCTTGCCGCGCGACGCCTTGTTCTTCGTCGAGGATGCCGCCGCCTTCGCCTCGGCCTCATTGTGGTAGGTGTGCCGGAGATCCTGATACGGCTCGGAGCCGACCGTCACTTCCTTCCGCTCGCCTGTCCGGATGTCGGTCCAGTAGGCTCGGACCCCACCCTTCTTGCCGCTGGCGCTTTCGGTCCCTGCCGGTGTCTTGGTCCCGCCGACATCGAACTGGACGACTTCCGGCAAGCGGCTGTCGCCGGCGGCTTGCTGGCCTGCAGACTCGGACGCGCCCATGTCCTTGCCGCTCTCGCCCGCTTCGTCTCGTGCCGAATAGCTGAACTTCCATTGCGAACAGTCGGCTTCGGTCAGGGTGATGGTCGGCAGAGTGGCGCCAGTGATCGCCTTGCCGGTTCCGCGCTTGGCGACGACAAGACGACCGTCTACCGGCTTGGCAACAGCATCATGGTCGGCCGCCAGGCGGTTGGCGAAGTTCAGGTCGGACTCGCCGTTTTGGTCGATGTGCCGCACGACGATGTCCGCGAGGTCCGGGTCGACGTGAGCCGTGAAACCGTTCCGTCCCGCGACTTCGTCAACGATCTCCTGCACTGTCTTCTGATGGTATGATCCGCTGCGCGGCGTGCGGAACGATGATGGCATGTTCGCCGGCTTGCCTTCGATCGTCAGCGTCCGTGGCGGCGAGGCGACGTCGATGTTGTCGATGAGATAGCTGCCCATATTCCGGCTCGCGCCTTCGACGTAGCCCATCACCACGCCGAGCGTCAGGCCGAATGCCGGCATGGCTGCGACTGCATTGTCGGCGAACCGCGGCCGGTCATCGAGCGTGATCGTAACGCGGTCGGACTTGTCCTCGGCCTCGTCATGTACCTCGATCGACATCAGGCGGTCGGTGAGCGACCCCGTGATGTCTACGCCGCCGGCGGTGATGCGACAGAATGGCGTCATCCCCAAATCCTGACGATCGGTGTTGCCTCAGGCGCGGGAAGGTCGGGCAGGATAATGACCGTGCCGGCGGCAAGCACCGGGCCGAGATCCGCCAGGCCTCGGTTGGCTTCGTAGACACGCTCGACGGCCAACGGCTGCTGCCCTTTCGCGTAGTGCTTCCAGCAGATTGCGTCGACCATGTCGCCGTCGCTCGCGATGTAGGTGTCTGCCATCAGTACCCCCGATCCGGGCCATAGGATTTAAGCTGGACAGAGAACTCGAGCTTTCGCGCGACGCCGTTCGGCAGGAAGATAGTCTGCGTCTCGCTGACGCTCATGATGACGAACTGCCCGAATATCTTGCCGCGACCGGACGCCAGGAACTGAGGTGTGCCTGTGCCGGCAATCGTCCGCATGCGATCAATCTGAGACAGACCGCCGCGAAAGAGCGGCAGAATTGTCCCATCGAGATCGATGGTCGTATGCCCCTCTCCGATGAACTGCATGGCCGGGTGTCGGCCGATGCGCTCTTGGCTTTCCCAGCGATACTCGGTCGCGCGGGTGAGCGTCTGATAGGCGGCGGTATCAAGGCCGAACCGGAAAGGGCCGAGGCCCATCATGACAAGCATGGTGGCCTCCCTTAGTCGTTGAGCGCGGAGCGGATGGCGGCAGCATGCTTCGCCGACGATGCGGCCATTGCGCCTTGAATTGCGGCCTGCACCTCTGGCGCGCTCAACCCCGTGCCTGAAATGGTGACCCCGCCGACATTGAATGGCGCATTCACGTTTTGCGGCTGGTTCGCGACAATCGGCTCGGGGAAGGTCGCAGAGCCGACCGAGACCGACGCGGCATCGATCTGGCTCGTCTGGACCGGTCCAGATCCCCCCGACTGCGGCAAGCCGGATTGCGCTACGCCCGCGCTGCCAAGGAGGCTGCTACTGTAAGCTGACGGAACCGGTGGTGGCGTCGGCGTAGGCGGAGCAACCGGCGCGACTTTGATCTCCGGTGGCTTCCAATCGAACGACGGCGGGGCAATGCTAGCCGGCCCGACGTCCGGCATCTGTAGATCAAGCTTCGGCGCCTCGCCGAACATGAACGTCGGCGAGCCGTTGAAAACCTTATTGGGATCGAAGGCCGGCGCTGTCGGCTCGGGAAGGCGGCGCGGTTCTGGTGGCGGCAGCACACTGCCTGCCGCGTCGTACTGACTTTGAGATACGCCCGCCTGTCCGAGCAAGCCCTCGCCATAATTCGCGACGACAGGCGCCTTGACCTCAATGCCGAGGCTCTCTTTGAGCCAGTCCGGCATAGCCGCCGTCAGCTTGTCGATGCCATCGGCAAGGCCCTGAGCCAGGCCGTCGATGAAGCTGCCGATGATCCGGTCACCTTCGGCCAGCAGGTCGATGCCGGTGAAATACTCGATGAGAGCATTCATCCCCACAAGGATATGCTTGAGCGGGTTGAATTCCTGCAGGACGGCAATGACGCCTGTCGTCCACGACTCGTTGAAGGCGTCGCCGATACGGGTCCACAGGTTGGCCCAATACGCAGAGAATTCATCCCACTTGTCGTATAGCGCGTAGACGGCGGCGCCGAGCAGGGCGATGGTTCCGATGGCAAGCCACACTGGCAGCGAGATCGCCACGACCAGGCCGCCGAAAGCGAACGCCAAAGCCGCAAGCGAAGCGATCAACGGCCCGAATGTTATTCCGCCCAACGCAATAAGCGCCGCGTTTCCCGGCCCTCCTACAAGGTCAATAGCGGGCTTCATCGCCTCATGAAGCCCCTTCACGTTTGCAGCTACGTCGCCAAGAGCTGTCGTGAAATCCTTCAGATGGGTCGGGAACTCGTCAAGGAAGCCGGGCACATGGAAGCTGTCCTTCAAGCTGTCGCCAACGACGTCATAACCGAGCAGGAATTTCCGAAACTCGTCTGCCACACCCGAGATGCTGTCTGAGATGCTCTTCGCCCACTCGTCGAGGTTGCCGGAGTTCGCCATCCGGTCGAACCAGCTAAGCACGTCCTCAAGGATGCCTTTGACGTTGTCGAAGGCGCCGGCGTCGCCGATACGCAGGATGAACCGCGCCCACTGGTCGCCGAGGTTGGACGTCATGCCGTCCCAGGTGGTCGACAGCTTATCCATCGCTCCGGAATACTGGCGATTCCAGATACCGGTGATGACGGCCTCAATCTGCTTTCGGGAGTTCTTATTGGCAACGGCGGTCATCGCCTTGCCGTTCTGCGTCCAATTGTACCGGATCTTATTGCCGGTCTTTTCCGTCGTGATGCCAAACTCTTTCAGGCGTTCGTTTTCGCCGGTCATCGCGTCGGCGAGCGCCTCGACGGCTTGGTTGAGCGGCTTGCCCATGGCTGCCGCGGCGTTGCCGGCGGACAGCAATGCGCCATCCATAGGCTTCATGCCGTAGGAGGTGAGCTTGACGAAGGCATCGGTGACTCCCGCCAGGTCGTAAGGCGTCTTTGCCGCGAAATCCGAAATCCACGACAGCGACGACTTCGCTTGATCCGAGCTACCCAGAACCGTCTCTAGGACCGCTCCGAACTTCTCAAATTCTGAGTTGACGCTGATGAACTGCGACAGCCCTGCCCCGGCGCCAACGGCGAAGAGCCCGCCAAAGCCAAGCGCCAGCGTCGACACTCGCTGGCCGACATTTGCGATGGATGATCCAAGGTTGGAAAGCCGGCCAGCGAGCTTATCGATGCCGGCAGCCCGGCCGATGTTGCCGATGGCCTTTGAGACCCTGCGGACCGGCGCTGTCAGGCGGTCAATGCGGCGCTGGATAGCGTTGATAGGCGCCGTGATGCGATCAACAGCGCTGAGGATGACGTCAACGGTCGTGCTCGCCATCTAGGACCCCTTGCGGGCCTGCGGCGCCCTCGCCTCCGCCCGTTCATGCCATCGCTTGAGGTCGGCGATGTCCATTTCGTACATCTCGGAAGGCGGCCAGTGAAAGACGACGGCGATGTTCGCGATCATCTCTTCAATGACCTCTAGGCTCGCCGCTTCCGACCCATAAAACCCTCGACGATGAGGCCAATCGCCTCGATGTCGGCGGCGTCGAGTTCGTCCATGGCCTCCGGCGGCCAGCCTGACAGGCGCTGGATGGTACTCAACATCTTGTCGACGTTGTTGCCGTTATCCTCGCCCATGGCGCGGAGATCCTTGCCCTTGAGACGGCGCAGTTCGATCGTCTTTTTCTCGACGCCGTCGACGAGGACAGGCTCTTTGAGAGTGTGGATGGTCCTTGCCGACATGCCGGCTCCTGTCGTTAGAAGGCCTACAGGCCGATGTTGGCGCGGTGCTCGGCGAGCTGGTCGATGCCGCCGAACTTACGGACCATGTTGATGACGTCGATCTCGCAATACTCGACGTCCGCCTGGCGGTAGCGGTAGTATTCCAGCTCGGCGGTCAGCGTCTGGACCGCCTTGTTGGCCCCGCGCCACTCGCCCATTTCGAGGCCCGAGAAGAAGCCGCGTGTGTTGATGACGACGGGCTCGGGCTTGCCGACGCCCTGCGCATGGACAGAACCACGCGCAACGAGCGGCACCGAAGCGCGGCCCATCAGCGAGATCAGAGCCGGCGTAGCGTCGGAGATGACGAATGTCATCGTCATCTTTTCCATGCCCATTTCCAGCGCCATAACGCCGTCCATGCCGCCCGCGCGGTGGTCCTCCATGGTGAAGGAGAGCGGCGGCGGCGTGAGCGTGTCCGCTCGCCCCGCATAGTCTTCGCCGTCGATGTATAGGTTGAAGTGCTTGAGAAGTCGCGGAAGCCGAGCCATCAGACAATATCTTCCAAATAGTCATTAGTAATACGCGAGCGAAAAATGACGTGCTCGGCCGGGTAGTACGGCGTGAACTCGACATTGAACCAGACCTTGCCTTCGGCGATGCTGGTCGGACTGTTTAGGTCGGGGTCCGCGTAGCACCGGCCGCCGGCGATCGCACCCATGGCGACCAGCGTGCGGATGTAGGCGTTGACCGACTCCTCGACGTCGTCGATGTACGTCTTAGTAATGTTGCGATCGACGGCCCACAGGTGCGCCCGCAGGATGCTGTCGTTGATGATGTCGGCCGTGCGAACCACGTTGAGGAACGTGAACTTCTCATCGGACGAACAGGTGTGGTTGCCCCACAGCCGGTAACCGTCCTCGCGGATGATCACGGCGACGTTCGCTTCGTTGAGGAAGTTGGCGCGGCTGTTGACGTCGCCGAGGGCAAAGTCGATCGGGCGCGCCGTGCCAAGGATGCCGTTGACGTTCTGGTTCGACGGGCTCCACCAGAAGCCGCGGTCGTTGTCGATCTTGGCAATCAAGCCGGCGACAACGGACGACGCCGGCTCGTTGACGATGGCAGCGCCGCGCTGAACCTTGACGAACGGGTCCACGACATAGACCCGCTTGGACCCCCAATCGCCGGTGTAAGCGACGGCGGCGGCGTCATTGGAGTTCGGGCCGTCCGCCACGATGATGGCGCGGAGCCGCTCGGCAATGCCGACAAGTTCGGACACGACCGGGTTGGCAAGGTAAGTGCCGGCATTGTCGGGGTCGACGGGGCGGTCGCCGGTGAAGCCGGGAACCAGCAGAATGCGCGGCGCAACGCCGAGCTTCGACTGAGCGCCAAGCAGAGCGTGGACGCCCTGATATGTGCCGTTCGCAGCGCCGCCGAGGATGTTGGACAACGTGCCCGCTGCCTGCCCTGCTCCGACTGCGCCCTCGGCGACGCGGACGACGACGATGGCTGCGCCGATCTGGTCGAGGATGAGATCGACGGCGTTCGGAAGCGTGCCGGCGCGCGTGGCGCCAACGGAAACGTCGAGCTTCGACGCTTCAAGGCGCGAGCCAGCGATCAGAACGGGGGTGTTTAGCGGGAAGGCAACCGGGTCCGCATCGGGAGCGGTTCCAACGATGCCGATAATGGCCGAGCGAACCGTTCGGATTGGGCGTGGACCATCATCGATCTCGATGACCTCGACGCCATGCAGAAAGTCAGTGCCCGCCATGTCGGCCCCCGGTTTACTCGCGTTGACACGGTATAACCGGGGGTTTGCAAATCGTCATTGTCGCATATGGCGCGAAGCTGTTAGCGAGCCGGCCAGTAAGCGTCGTCCGCATAGTCTTCCGGGATGCCCGCGTCCTTGATAGCCTTCGCCGCAAAGACGTTGGAGCTTTCCCATGCCGCGGCGGCCTGGCCGAGGGCGAAACACGTCGGCGCGTCCATCGGGACAAGGCTGTTGTCCTGTGCGATCCACACGAAGTCCTCAGGGCCGCCATGCCAGCGAAGATTGCCAAGCTCAGCGCCGGCACCGGCCGCGAACCCTGCGAGTGTAGCCGCGCCCGTAATCCGCTTCTGCGACTTGTCATCATAGTCGTAAGGCTTGCCGCTGAAGTCGAAGCCGGCGGCGATGCGACGGTCGCGTTCCGTGTTGACATCGTCGGAGGTTGGGGCCGGCGGAGGCGGTAGATCGGAAATGACCCAGGCTTTTCCGCTCCACACCATCTCCTGCGTAGCGGGGTCGAATTGCGGCTGCGCGGGCGCCAGCTTGTTCCAGCCAGTCGCCTTGCGACCCTCGGCGCTCCCCGCGAGGTCTGTCCAGAGGCGCCCGGTCTCGTCGTGAGCGTCAAAGGGGAGCGGCTGCGGATCGATGCCGGGGCGGATGAAAAGGTCGGTCATAGCGCTCCTACTCCGAATATCGAAACTTGAGCAGCGCCGCCGCTAGTCATTCCGCTAGCTGTCCTAGCCCCACCAGCCCCTGGGCTTTCACCGTTCTGAGCTGCTTGCCCCCCCCTCCCGCCCTGGAATACCCCAGCGCCCGGAGCGCCGGCCCCGCCGGCAGAACCTGCAGCTAAACCACCAGCACCACCATTATCGCCAAGGCCGGGGTTCCCGTCGCCCGTCGTCTTACCAGCAGACCCGTTTAGGTTCACATCGCCGCCGCTTGCTGTACCTGAGACGCCTGAGTTTGAGCCTGTGCCGCCGGCGGTGGCGGTCAGCGTAAATCCGGCAACGACAACTTGGGTTGATGTAGCGCCGATGGTTATAACGATAGCGGTTCCAGCAATCAGATCGAGGGTCTTTAAGCAAAACCCACCAGACGCTCCGCTAACAGTGTATCCGCCTCCGCCCGTTCCACCGGGCCCCCAGACGCCAATTGAATAGGTGCCGTCTTTCGGCACAGTCACAGTCTGGGAGGCGAAATAGTTCTTCCCGAAAATCAGCGCGCTACCGAGTCCGACCCGGTCGCTCAGCCGCGAGAAGCCGCGCCGCACACCGCCGCGCGTACGCATCAGACTAGCTCTCGCCCGACAACCTCGATGACAGCAGAGATGTCGCCGTTCGCTGAAGCGTTGGCCACGATGCTGTCCCCGGGGTCGAGCGTCTTCGTCACCATCACGCTGTCCAGTTTCGCGACCTTCGCGTTGACCGGCAGAATGGCCGTCGCCGCGCTTGCGGCGCTGGCGTCGATCCAGTTGCAAACAGGCAGCGCAGCATCGTTGACGCCGTCGATGTTGTTGAACGTGACCTGAACGATCTCTCGGTACTGAGGTGCGACGGTCGGGCATGTGTAGAGCGTTTGGGCGGCAGCGGTGGTTAGCGTGAAGCCCGGCGGCGACTTGAGGTTTTGGCTGGCCATGGCGGCTCCTATCGGAAGGCGTAAGCGAAGGTGAAGGGCGACGATATTTCCAGCGCTGCCAGCCGAGCATTCTGGATCAACTCAGCCGCTTCGATGTCCGCGACGTCAGACTCCACGGCGGCGATATCGAGCAGCGCCTCGGCGAGCGCGGCCTTCTCACCGGCGGAGAGAAAAACGCGGTTCACGCTCTCCACAACGTCGGCTGCCGGGATGCCGCCCGATAGGATGAGATCCACCTGCGCCCGCAATGCTTCAGCGTCCGCCTGAAGATCGGCAAGCTGCGCTTGCGTCTGCTCGATAAGAGGCGTGATGGCCTCATCAATGCGGGCCTGAGCGTTGAACGACAGGTCGTTGATTAGGTCCACAAGCTCCGTCCGCTGCGCCTCTACGGCGGCCAGCCGCGCAGACAGGTCGGCCATTACGCCGTCCCATGCTTCGCGCGTCAGGACCGCCTTGGCGGGCGCCGGCGGGAACCTGTAATCGTTATCGCGGCTCGGCACTGTCGACGACATCGGCACCCTCCTGTTCAATGATCTGTTTCAGGAAAGCACCGCTCATCTCATGTATCGGCAGCGGCAAATATTTCGACTGGCGAAACAACACCAGCCGCATGAATTTGACGGCATAGGTGGCCTCATCCGTGTAGGCGGGCGTCATTTCAGCAGGCATGGCGGGCTCCTAGAGGGCGAACAGCGCGGTGTTTTGGACGAAGAAGACATTCACGATGTTCGTAGTGCTGCCGCCTGGCGCGTTCCGCACGATCGAGGTTCCCGCCGGCACGGTGTAGCGGGACAGGATGGCGCGACGAGACGGCTTGTCGGTATCGACGACGGTGGTGGAACTGTCAGGCACAATGAGCGCTGGGCCGTTGCCGACCATGATCCGCGGCGTGAACGTGTGAACCGCGGGGTCGAAGTCGTCGATGACTGTCAGCGTCTCAATGATGGTCGTCGTCAGGCCAAGGTTGATCGGCTTCGAAACCGCCAGGAAGGTGTTGCGGACCCGTGCCGTCTTGTAGACGGCATCGGCCGACAGCTCGATCATTGGCGCCAGGTCGGGCGTCGTCAGCAGCGTGCAGCGCAGATTAACCATACCCGGCAAGCCGACCAGTGGGCTTGCGCCGGCGGTCGCCTCGATCTTGTACCAAAGGACGTTCTGCCCGCCATAGACCGGCTGGAACTCCCAGGATATGGCCGTGCCGTCCGGCTCCCAGTTCGGGTAGAGCAGATGGAATTGCGTCATGCCCTCAGCGAGCGTCATCGACTTGAAGTCGATCACGGTCCGAGCGTTGCGGAACCGGCAGCCGTTGATCCGGAAGTTGAAATCGAACGTCAGGTCGCCCTGCGCCCAAGCGCCATCAGTGAAGCGGAACGACGTGCCACCGCTGAAGGCATTGGCGTCGGAGCCATAGAGGGTATGGTTGCCGGTCGTCACCACGAACCAGGCATACCGCTTGCCGGGTGCGAAGAACGTCAGGTCAGCGACGAACTCATTCCAACCGACCTTCAGTTGCGCACGAGTCAGCGTGGCCTGCGCGATGACGTCGGTGATGATCGGAGCGCCCGTGGGGTCGGTCCCACAGAACAGGACGTGCACATCGCCATCCGTGCCGATTTTGGCGAACTCAAGCTCGACCGAAGGGCAGATGAGCGGCTGGTCGACGAGGAACGTCTGGCCGTAGACCGAGCCATTGAGGCCCACCGTGATGGTGCTGTAGTCCCAATAGGTCTCGGTGTAGCTCTCGGTCTTCACCGAGCGCACGGCATAGAATTTGTGGCCCGGCACGTAGCCGTTGGCGGTGTTGCCGTTGTCGGCGATGGCACCGAGAGACTGAAGCGTCTCCCCGTCCTTGGAGAACGAGGCGTTCGCATTCAATTGCGCTGCGTACTTTGACCACTCAGCCGCATTTTCGCAGATGTTGACGGTCGGGCCGTACGTCGTCTTGGTTCGGCTGACCTGGCGCTTGGTCGCAACGACGTCGCTGTGCACCAGCTGCGAGATCAACCGCGTCGCCCGCCCGCCTTCGTTGGCGATGCGCTTTACCTTGTCCCAAGCCGGCACCATCCGGCGACCGGCCAGCATGATGCGCGGGTCATCCTCGTTCTGAACCTCGAGCCGCGCCTCTCGGATGGTCGAGAAGGGCATCTGGATGCCCTCGTCGATCCGGGCCAGCCAGCTTGCGTGCGCCGTGTCCCACTGGTCGAGAAGGAGGCCGGGGTCGTACCAGTCGGAGCGCGCGCCCTCGGGGACGTTCACCTGCCGCCGGATCGCGGCAACATCGCGCCGGACCTGCCGGAAGATTTCCGGTCGGATCATGCCGTTGCGCAGCTCGGCGATGGCGCCGTTGACGTTGGTCATGCCGGTCTCAAGGACTTCCGTCCGGACGACGATACCCGAGAAGCTAAGCTCGAGCGACGTCACCCGCCCCTCGACCTCAAAAAGGCTCTTGGCCCGCCATTGCTCGCCCGGCTCAATTTCCTGCACGCCTTGCGTCGTTAGGCGGACGAAGGCGATGCAGGCGTCGGTCTCCGCAATAGTCGGGCGGAAAGTGGGACCGGGAGCGGCAACGCCCTGCTGCACCGTCATCTCGACGGCGCGAACCTCGATGGTCGGCGTCGGGATGGAGACGGGAACGCTGAGTTCCGGATCTTCACTGGTCTCAAAGGCGCGGTCCTCCTGCACAGTGCGCAGGATGTCACGCGCGATGAGCGCAACCCACTTCTCGTCGCTTGCCGCCAGCGGCAGATAGATTGTGAGGTTCAGCGTCTGCTGAAGCTCGGACTCGAACACCATCGAGCCGGCGAGATACCGGCCGGGGGAAACCGTGATTTCCTGCGCACTCTTGCGGGCGACCGTGAAGCCAGCCCAATGTGCGGGATAGGCAATTACGTCGCCAACGACGGCATCGAGCGCAGCCTGAGGAAAAAGGCCAGCGCGCTCGTAATCGACCGGCTCAAGGTACTCAGCTTCGCCGACGAGAAGTCGCTTGCTCATATTCTGATCCTGTCTCGGAAGGCGCCGAGGGGGTGCCCGGCATCGAGGTCGATGCCATCGTCCAGCGTGATGGGGATGCGATGCGCGAACGTCACGGTGTAAGAGGTCTCGGGCGCCTTGGAGACGACGAGAGCGTGCTTCGCGCGACGGATCGGCTCGCGACTGAAGGTTCGGATGGCCGACCGGCCTGCGATCGAGCGCCCAACCAGAAGCGTGCGCGACGAACGACGAAGGCCGACCTTCAGCAGCAAGCGCGCTGTAAAATTGGGGTGCTGTATCGGCGTAACGCCGGCGGCGATCTTCCCTACCGGGAAGCGGGCCGGATAGCTGCGCTTGTGGACGACGACGGTGTCGACGAACTCCAGTAAGGCGGTCGCCGCGGCTCGCGTGCCCTTAATGGCGGCGAGGCGTGCCGCCATCAAGATCATCAAGCGCTTTCGCCCCTCCGACCAGTCTTCGTACCAGAGGTCGACGCTTTCATGAGCCGCCAGGAACGGGAGCCAGACAGCCGGCGAGGCAGACGGATCGACGATCTGGCGAAGGGGCAAACCGACGTCCGCGCTCATGATATCGGCAAGGGCGAACTCGGTAGGCGTCGAGTTCGCCGGCAGAAGCTTGTCAGCAGAGATCATTGCCGCACCTCGACGGTTACGGCAATGGCGGTGCACACAGGCACCGTATACGGGTCAGCGGGGATGGCGACAGGAGACACATCGCGGACTTTGATGACGTTCGGCCCGTACGCAGCTCCGGCAAGGAGCCCAACCGGCACCTCGGCACCGATTTTCGTCCTCGCATTCGCCGCAGCCCGCACCCGATTGCCGCTATCGACGCGAACGAGCGCCGCATCAGGACCGGGCGGGACCTCGATGACGAGATCAATCGTGTATTCGCGCCGAACGGCCGCCAAAACAGTCACGCTGACGGCTTCAGGCTGCACATCCGGCGCTAAAACAGCCGCACGGACCGCTGTCATCTCTTCAGAGGTAGGATTTCGGCCTGCAGGACCCGAAACGACGATGTCGGTGTCGCCTCTCCGCCCATGAACCGCTCGTCCAACAACCGCCGCGTCCCCGGCGAGCGGAAAAGCGCTGAAAACTTCGTACAGATAGCGTCCGACCGATCCCGCGGCGGCCCTATCGAATGACAGGAGGTAACGGCGCAGAAGATTCACGTCGCTTTCCAGCACCGCGGGGGTGGTGGCTGTCGCCGGCGTCAGAACTAGCCGTGTGACACCCTGACGGACCGCGATATTGTCGAGGTCAGCCCCCTTCGCGAGCGGCGCCAGCACCGCGCGGACCGCGTCGTTCACGCGACCCCGCATCAGGAACTCGCGATAGTCCACAGCCTCAATGAGCTTGAGGACCATGTCGCTTTCGAGGATCGCCGTGAACCCCGGATAGCGGGCGCGAAAATCGGCAAGCGTCTCGGCGTAGATAATCTCGACGTCGAGCGCCTCGACGGCGTCCGGCGGCGGAAGCTGTGACAGATCAATGGTCGTCGTCAGGCTCATCGGATGATGATCCCTTCCAACGACACGACCTTGCCGTCCGGCAGATATTCCGCCGTTAAGGAAAGCTCAATTCGGCCCGAAGATCGTGACAAAACGTCAACGTCCAGCACGCGAAGACGCGGCTCATAATCGAACAGCGCCTGCGCCGTTTCGATGTAGAGGTCGACGCGCAGCTCGTCGTCGATGGGTCGGTCGACGAGGTTCGGTATATTGGAGCCGTAGTCGCGTCGCATTACCCGCGTCCCCTTGCGGGTCGTCAGGATGTCGCGGACCGACTGGCGAAGGTGCGAGAAGCCGTCAAGGGGCTGTCCGGTATCGCGGTTTATGCCAAGCGCCATCGTTCCCCTCCTTCCCTCACTCGCTGAGTTTAAACCACATCCGGCCTGTCGTGGGATGGCCGCATTCTGCCTGATGTCCTGCCCGGCAGACCGGAATGCCGCCGACGCGGAACCACGGGCTGGCTTGCGCCATTGCGGGCGGCTTCGCGTGCACGGCGGTCAGATGTGGCGTGACGAGATCGCCAAGGACGACAATCTCATTGCCTTCGACCTTGAACCAATCGATGGCGCCGGACATATGCGGCGCCCCGGCGGTATCGATGGGTCGGGCTGCTGCCCCGTAGCTCATACCTTGATCGCCTCGAAATCAGGCGTGTAGAGCTTCACCCCGTCCGACGACATCTCGAGCTTCGTGCTGCCGACCGAAATGACCAGCTTACCGCCGGCTGGAATCGCGATGTTGTAGGCGTGCGCCTTGTCGTCGTACTCGACGATCGCGCCATCGGCGAACTTGGTCCGATGCTCCTTGGCATCCTCACCGATCTCCCGCTCTTCGGTGGGGATGCTGCCGATGATGACGCCCTGCGAGAGGTCGCCAGAAGGCGCCGCAATGACGACCTGCTCGCCGACAACGAGGGACTCATAGGTTTTCGTGTTGCCGCTACGACGCTGCGACATCGGGAGCCAGTCGCTTTCCAAGGCGCCGGCCTTCACACGATACCGCGCGAGCTTCGGGTCGACCTGCGATACGGTGCCGATCGTCACCGTTCCGGCAACGCGGCGGTTGAGCTCGGTGAGTTCTGGGTCGCGCCTGGCGGTCATGGCAGATCGCCGACGACAGGCGTGTTGTAGACCTCATAATATTCTGGCTCGTTGCCCGGCCCCGTGTCGGGGTCGAAGCCGAGCAAAATTTGCGTTGGCGTCGTGCCCTCGGTCTCGCGCATATGCGTAACGTAGACGACCTCGAACGCCATGCCGGCGACCCATAGCGCCGTTTCCTCCGCGTCGCCCGCCACCTGAATGGATGTCTCTTTCAGCGTGCAGCGCTCGACGAGGCCACCAAAGGTCGGGTCGGCGTAGACGAGGTTCTCGACCGTCCACGCGATCTCATCGACGCGAAGAGCGCCGAGGTCCATCTCTCCGGGGTCACCCTCGCGCGACAGGCCAGTCTCATAGATTTGCACCGCCAGGTCCATCGTCCGCCGCCGAATGCCGCCGTCCATCATCTCGACCGGGTCAAGGGTCTCGCTGAGCGTGTAGATGAGGATGGCCGGCGTCATCGTCTCGGCGTCAAGCGGCAGGTCGCGGCTGTTGTAGACACGTCGCTTCGCGGCGGTTGGGTAGACCGGGGTCGTGCTGTCTGTCGGCGTCGACAAAAGCGCCGCGAACCGGTCGCGGATGATCTCTCGAGGATGTCGCATCAGATTTTCCGGAGCTGCAGCTTGACCATGCCGGACGACGACGGCCATGGCGCCGAGACGAGGTAGCGCTTGCCCTGCACGGTGACCTTGTCGCCCTGCACCGGGTCGACGCCGATGTCTGCGACGCGGACCTCTAGCATCGGCACCTTTGACAGCGTCGGCATCGTCCCGCCGGCCGCGACCTCCTTGAAATCTGGATCGAAGATGCCGGTGATTTCAACCGTCTCGCCGGTGGCCTCGATCCCATACAAAACGGGCTCCCCGAAGGTATCCCGCACGATCGCGGTCATACCATCGAGAAGCCCGTTCCAATCCATCGAGATGCAGCCTTCCAGTTAGGCGGCGCGCGCCGTGTAGAGGATCTCGGGACGGCTGCAGATGTAGAGCGGGTAGCTGTACACCTCGGGCCGAACCCAGAAGTTCCGCTTCTCGTCGCGGATCATCAGCGAGTAGAGCGGCTTGCCGATGGTATTCACGTAATCCCAGGCCTCGCCCGGCGCGAACGCCTTCTGGAAGATGCCGCGGGAGTTCATCGGGAAGAACTTGCACTTGGCCGAAGGAATGCCGAGCATGGCAGTGCCCACCGCAGTACCGGCGCCTGCAGCGGCATCGTCGAAGTCGTCGGTACCGCGGTAGTTGATGAACAGGATGCCGCCATACTCGAATGTGGCGTAGCTGCCGGCGCCGAGGGCCGACTGCGTCGCCACGCCGAAGGAGCGGTTGAGCGCCTGTGCCTGCTGCATGTTCAGGTAGGTTTCGCGGACCGTCTTGTGCTTCGTCAGCATGTCGAAGAAGACATCGCCGCAGAGGCCGACGATACGGAAGCCGGCGGTCAACGAGCCCTTGGAGCCCTTGATCATCTTGCGAATGACCGAGCGGCAGAGGCCTTCGATATCAGTGCCGGCGGTGCCAAGCGCGAAATCGATCTCTTCGGGCTTGGCGATGCCGAACTCGGAAAACCAGTCGATGATGACCGAGCCGTCCGCGTCGAGCACTACACCCTGCACGGCGCCGAGCATCATGTTTTCCCAGGTGGCTTCCACGTCGGTAACGAGCCGCTGTTCGTACCGACCGACGTAGCCGATCATGGTCTCGACTTCGGACTCGGTGCCCATCGCTCGAATGTTCTGGATCTCCGAGGCCTGCATCGTCATGCCCTTGGCAATGCGGCTGGTCTCGTAGCTGCGCAGGTTGCGCCGGTCGCGGACGCCCTCGTTGATGGGCGCGCCGCGGGGCGTGGTCGGGATGAGCGCAAGGTGATTGCCTTGGCGCTCGACCGACACATGCGTGGTGGCAATCGGGACATCCTCGAAAAGGTTCATCGACCCGATGAGGTCCGGCTTGAAGTCGAAGTCTTCCAACGCGGTCGTCATGCTGACCGCGGAGAAGGCATCGTCGTTGAAGATGTCCATATGCATGGTGGTAGTTCCCCTGGCGCCGCGTCAGTAGCGAACGATGATGCCGACCGCCGCGAGCGCAGCGATAGCGGTTGCCTTGGCGGGCGCGCCGATGCCGGCAGGCCAGACGAGTTCGTAGCCGTTCGCTTCCATGTCGCGGACGGATGCCACGCCGCGCTTGTCGGTCGCGGTGTTGTAATTGTCGTAGGCGATGGCGACGGCGCTGGCGCCATCAGTGCCGATCGGGACGTACTTGCCGCCCGAGACCTTGCAGACGGTGCCTGCGACGATCGCCGCAGCCGCCGCGAAGATGACCGTTTCGCGCGACCGCGAAGAGTCTTCCGCTTCGCTGCGGATGTAGGCGCCGGTGCGACGGCCTTCGTTCAAAACCTGCGACATGCGCGCGTCCCTCAGTTGCCGCTTAGCGGCGCTTCATTGCCTTCTTCCAAGCCGATGCACTGCCTTCGGCCGAAGAGCCGCCGCCGGACTTCCCGGTCGGAGCGACATGGGTGGTGGTCTCGGCGGCGTCCTTTTCGGACGCGGCCTTCATGACCGCCGAGCGCGCGGCATCGGGGCTGGTGCCCTTCTCGATGGCGGCGCCGACATCGAACTTCACGCCCATGCGGGCGGCCTGCGCGCCGATGGCACTCAGTTCGCTGCAGCGCTTCCGCTCGTTCGCGCCAGCGGCTGCCGCGGCGTCCGGCTTGTCGTCCTTGGTCGGGGTGTCCTTGCCCTCGACGTCGCTCTCATCGGCTTCGTCCGACTTGTCGCCGCTGTCACCCTCGGCACCTTCGTCGGCCTTGCCGCCCTTCGGCGCGCCCTTGGTCTCATCGGCGTCGGGCTGCGTCTCGGTTGCGCGAGGCTTCGGGGTGGTCGCGGTGCGTCCGGCCATTAGGCTTCTCCTGACACTCGGCGAACTGGCATCAATGCCGCTCGACGATTGCAATTCGTCAATGTGTTCCGCAAAGGCTTCCATCGCGTCTTCGAAGGTGCCGACTTCATCGGCTAGGCCTGACTCGACGGCGCGACGCCCTCGGTAGATGTCCGCGTTGGTAGCACGGATTTTTTCAGCCGCGATTTTACGATTCCGCGCGACTAGATCGATGAACATCTCATAGAGATCCTCAACATCGTCGCTGATGTCGCCTTCGGCACGTTCGGTCAGTGGCTCGTGCGGGTTGCCGTCGACTTTGTGGTCACCGGAGAAGATATACGTCCATTTTACACCGAGCTTGGCGTCGTATCCGCTCTGGTCGATGTGCGCCGCGACAACACCAATGGAGCCGACCTCCCCGGTGGTAGGCACCCAAATCCGGGACGCTGCCGAGGCAATGGCGTATCCAGCCGACGCCGCCAATTCATTGGCATGCGCCCACACCGGCTTACCAGTCGACTCGCTGAGGCTCCGAATATGGTCAGCAAGGTCAAACACGCCCCCAGCCTCGCCGCCCGGCGTATCCATCTCTAGCATCAGGCCGCTGACTTGCGGGCTTTCCAGAATTTCAGTCGCGGCGTCCGTTAGGGCGCCGTAGCTGGTCATGCCGGATGCGGAGTCGAGCCAAGAGCCACGCCGCATCAACGTGCCGTGTACTGGCAATACGCCAATGCCGCTGTGCGCCAAGAATCCACCACTGGTAAACGACTGGCGCGAACCAACGAACGCGGACCGATTGCGTCGATCATCGCGTAGGCTGTCGACTTCAACCGACTTCGGCACTTCCAGTCCGCTAAGCAGCCGCGGTCCAATGGCGGATAGGATCGTGTCGAGCTTGCCCCGGTGCAGCAACAGCGGCGTGCCGAAGACGCGGGACGCGATGTGCGGGAGATCAATCGGCATCGGCTTCCTCAGGTGTCTTGGCTGGCGTGTCCTCGCCTTCGTCGTCTTCGTCCTCGGCGCCGGGCGCAGGAACGGCGGCGGGCATCATTGAGCCGTTCGCCGAGACGGCGCCGGCGTCGCTGTCGAAGATGAGGTCTTCGACCGACTGCCCACGCTCATCGGCGAACTCGGCATCAACGTCCTCGCGATCATAGCCGCGCTCGGCGACGACCTGCGTCCGAGTCTTAAACCCCGCCCGCACGGCTTCGCGCTCGGCCTTCACGTCCTTCGCAGGGTCGATCCATTCCATACGCGGCGGCAGCCAATCGACAGCCCAATACGGCGTCGGGTTGACGGCGTAGTCGGGAATGTCGACGAAGCCGCCCATGACTGCCAGTTCAACGAACCGCTTCCAAACAGGACGGCAGAACTGGAAGATCATAGTGTTGTTCTGCCACTGCGAAGTCCGGCGGCGGAAGCGGATGATGTCAGTCCGGACGTTGGAAAAGTTGCCCTTGGCGACGTCGCCCGTGACGTATGCGTAGGGCACGCCGAGCCCAGCACAGATCTGCGTCAGGTTCCGATACTGGAAGGCTTCATAGCTGCCGCCGACCTCTGTAGGCGACGAGAACTTGATGTCCTTGTCGTCGCCGAGGTCAACCATGGCGCCGGGCTGCATCGGCGCAATCGGCTCGGGCTCCATATCAAGGCCGTCGCTGTCGACGTTGACCGGGCCAAGCGGGTTCTCGCCGCGGCCAATCAGGAAGGCGGTGAACAGCGCGGCCGATCGCTTCCGTTCAAGCTCCGCGTCGTCATAGCTTTCCAGCACGAACAGCTTAACGAGGACGCGCGCGATGCGCGGGACGCCGCGGATCTGCCCGCCCTGCCGACCATCATAGATATGTGCAACGTCGACCGCTGGCACACGGACACGGTCTCGCAGCGCGGAGCCGTTAAGCGGTCGATCGTCGCCGGGATGATTCCGCCAGAAATGATAGGCTGCACGGCGGCCGATGGCGTCAAACTCGATGCCGGCCCGGATGTAGCTGCCGTTGCCGAGGACCGCGTTGAAGGTCGGGTCGAGCATCTCCGAAGGCAGGAACTGCAACTGAAAAGGCACCGTCATCATGTCGCCAGGCCGGCGCGCGCGGAAGCGAACGAAGCCCTCGCCGGCAAGATAGACCTCGCGGGCAATCTTCTCCTGCAGGCCGTAGAAGTCCGTGACGCCGTCGGCGTCGGCTTCCTCGGTCCAGCGCCAGAACAGATCAATCAGCGCCGAACGCAACGCCTTATCCTTGATCCTTGGACGCGGCTTGATGCCATCGCCAACCGCCGCCGACGTGAACTCGTCGACCGCGTTGCCGGCATAGCCCGAATTCTCATAGACCCAGCGTGCCCGCGCGATGAGCGTGGAGCCCGACCGCTGCAGCGCGGCGTTGATATGGCTTCGCGACGGATTGAAGCCGCGAAGCCTGCGCCCCTGCCCTGCCGCCTCAAATGAGGACGCGCCGTTGCCCGGCACCTTGAACGGGTCGCTTATGGCACCGACAGACGGGCGGGAGCCGGCGGCAACTCGAATACGCGGCTTCTCAGCCATCAGAGCCCCCGGTCATTGGAAAGGTAGAACACGCGGTTCCGGCGTGTGCCGGTGGTGGCGTCGATCTCGGCATCGAGGTCGGCGAGCGCAGCGCGAAGTTCGTTCATGCTGCGGTAGCGGACGCTCTTGTCGCCATGCTCGACCGAGAGGACACCCGAACGCATTGCCTTCTTGAGAGCTGCGCGCTGCGCCTCGAGTTCGGTCATGTCGGCCATCCCCACTCCTTTGGCCTAGCCCATGAAAGGGGAAACGGTGACGCGGCGCCGCGGCCGAGGCTTTGCCTTTGGCTGTTTAGCATCCGGCACGGGTGCGGGGATTCCACGATGTTGCGCGGCATCCTCTGCCGGCGGCGGCGCCTGAGCGGCTGCCTCATCTGACGGCGCTTCTTCGACATCAGCGGGCGGCTTCGTCCGAGCGACTACCTTCGCCGCAACCGTTGTCGCCTCGCGATTGAGGTTCAGCCCCATGATGATGAGCCCTTGCAGGACGGAATAGGCATAGACACGACAGTCGAGCCGCTCGTTTCTGGCGTCCTCTGGCTTCCACCATTCGGTAAGCGGGAATCCCTTCACATAGCGGGTCCGCCGTCGCTCTACGGTGAGCTGGTCGAATGCTTCCTTGTCCCAAACCTCTGTCGAAAAGTGGCAGGCTCCGGCGCCGGATACATCCGGCCCGACCTTCGCCAGGCGCGCGACAACCACCTCCTTCGCGGAATCGACGCCAATTGGGTAGAGGTTGATCCGGCCCTTATTGTTGCGGCTCGGCTTCTTTGGCCAGACGGCCCGCTTCCCTGCGTAGCCTTTGATGCCCCATATCCGCCGGCCTTCGCGCGGCCGGACAAACCGATATGCCGCCTGCGTATTCGCGCCACCGGTGTCGATCGCCACCGCGGAAATCGGCATGCCGTGTTCGAACCCCGCATGCGGCCAGCGACGCGAAAGGTAATCGTCGAGGCTATCCCAGACATCCAGCTCGTTCGGATCGCCGGGAATGATTTGATAATCGATCGACCACGACTCTTCGTCCCGCCCCCATCCGACGACCTCTACCTCAAGGCGGTCCGGCTGCACGTCGACGCCGGCGGTCATCAACGCAACCCGGTCGGGCACGCCGGCATAATCTTCGCGTAACGCCATCAGCGAGCCGGGGTCGATCCGCTCGCCGCCGAGATCCTCCCATTCCTCGCCGAGGATGTTGTTGACGAACGGCTGCAGACGTGAGGGATCATCTTTAGCGCCGATGAACCGGAAGGCGCACTCGGCCCAAGTGTACCAGGGCGAGTAGAGGGCGCTGAGGTGATAGCTGCGCATCCGGGGCCGCGTCGCTATAGCGGTTGGCGTCCAGATGCCGCCGGCCAGAAGCACGCCCTTACGGTGCTCGGGATGCCTATGCTCGCAAAGCTCCCCCGTCTCAGGATCATGCGAGGCGCAGACGAACATTGCCGTCTCAGGCTTACCTGGCTCCCATTTGATCCGGTCCCATGTGATGGGCTGCCGGGCGCCGCATCCCTCGCATGCCACCATGTAGCGGCGTTGATCGCCCTCGCGGTAAGCCTTGCCGATGCGGCTTGTCTCTTTCAGCGTCGGCGTCGAGAGCTTGAAGATTTTCTTCCGGCCCTTGAAGGTCGACGTTCGATCCGTCGCCAGCGTGACAGGGTCGCCATCATCGTCGGCACTCACCGGATAGCCGTCGACCTCGTCGAGGATCAGCTTGCCAACAGGTAGGCCGCGAAGTCCGGAGCCGGAGTTCGCCCCGGTCAGGATGAGGACGCCGCCCTCGAAACCCTTCTGCAGGGTGGTGTTGTCGCTGTCGCGCGCGCGGGCCGGCTTGACGCGCTCCCGCAGCGCTGGACACGCTTCGATCATGGGATCAATGCGTGTCTTCGAAAACTTCTTCATCATCCCTTCGGTCGGCATGACGTACATCATGGGACCGGGATTGTGGTGGATGGCGTAGCCGACGAAGTTGAAGGCACTCTCGGACGCGCCGATCTGGACGCCCTTCATGAGCGCCACCTCCTCGACCGGTGAATACGCCGAGAGGCAATCCATGATCTCGCGGAGGTACGGTGTACGGCTGGTGCGCCAACGGCCGGGCTCGGCCGAGGACACCGATGCCAAGACGCGGTTCTTGTCCGCCCATGCCGACACCATCAGCGGCGGGTCGGGGAGAAACGAACCGCTAAGGCAATCCGCTCTCAGAGCGTCGGCCATATCCGCAATAGACGGGCCAGGGGGCAGGACGACGTGAGCGTTCACTCGTCACCCTCGTTCGGGATCGCAACCTCGGCCACTCTTGGAAACGGGCGTGGATTGGTCCCGGCCTCGTTGAGGGCGTTCCGCATATGCGCCGACAGCGCGGCGATCAGCGGACCTTCCTCGCATCCGATTTCGGCGGCGATGGCCGGCCCGTGCCGCACCGCGAACTGCAGGCAAATGTCACGGTAGAGACGCATGAACCCGGCGAGCGCCTTGCGAGCGGCGGCATACGGGATCGACGTCCGCTTCTGTTCCGCCAAGTCAAGGCGGGCGCTTTCGAGTTCGACCTCGAGCTTGTCGAATTTGACGTCGTTAATCCCGCGAGCCCTATCGGCGTCCGCCGCGAGCTTTGATCGCGGGGTCGGAGACTTCTGCCGGGACGTCTGCGTCGTCGCGAGCCAGAGGACGCGCGCATGCACTTCGTCAAGACTCCCATCGGGAAAGACAGCGTCGGCCAGGCGCCCACTCTTCACCGCATCTTGGATAGAGCTTTTCGCAACGCCCACCGATTTGGCGAAGGCGTAGACGCTCATTCCCTGCGGTATCAAAGCCGCTGCCATTGATCTTTTCCCTATGCGCCCTGCGTTGTTGCGTGATACGCCTTCGTTTGCAAAATGTCATCGTTGATCGCGAATTGCAATCGGAGGAATGGAGATGAAAGCGCATACCGTAAAGTCCAATGCCAAGCGAGCGGCTCGCAAACTGGCGGACGCGTTCAAGTGGCGGTGCCTTGAGGCTGCCGAGCCCGTCGCCGTCGATGGTGCCTGGCACCCTTCCGTACAGATCATCGGTGCGAACAAGGTCAACCCGGATGTGATCCGCGACGTCGAGGACTTCATCGGCAACGAGGCTGTCATCATTGGCCTGCCGCCGAAACCAGCCATCGCCCCGGCCCGGCCAAAGCCGGTCGACAAGCCGGTCAAGCCGAAGCCGTTGGCCGGGGCCGAGTTCGTTTTGGCGGTCCGCTCCATTCCGCCAACGCGGTCGAGTGCTGACGAAATCGAGGCTCGCCGGGCCGAGCGTCGTGCTCGTGTCGAGGAAGAGAAGGCAGCCGGTTTGCGGGACCGGCTGGGAAACAAGATTGATCCCAAGAAGGCTGAGCGCGGCCCGTCCCGTGCTGCCATCATCGTCGCGCTCGTCTCGCGGCCAGGAGGCGCAACAGTCGAGGACATCCTCACCGCTACCGGCTGGCAGCGGCATACGCTTCGCGGCTACATCGCTGGCACGCTGCGCAAGCGCGGCCACGACATCCAGTCGGTGAAGGGCAAGCCGGCCCGCTACGTCATGGCGACGGAGGCGTCGGCATGACTGCAACGTTGACAAAAGATCAATCCTGTTTCCTCGCGTTGCTCGGATCGCAACGGCCACCTGAGTGGTTTGGCTGGAAGCAAATGACCGCGGGTGGCACTCTCGTCGCAGCGTCTGGTCACCCATCGCAGTGGACACACTTCCAAGCGATGCGCGGCGGGACCGATGCGGCAAGCGCGACCATCACCAAGGCCGAACTAGGCGAACTGACGCGCGGCGGCTACGTGGCGTCCTGCCGGATTACCCAGGCGGGCCGCTTGGCCCTCAGCCTGACGGCGCCAGCATGAACCGCCGGCTGTACCGCGGCCATCCAAGCAGGGACGATTGGGCGGATGCGGAATACCAGTCCGCCAGGGAAGAGGAAGCGATGGCTGAGCGTGATCGCCAGCGCGAGAGCGAGCGCAAGGACGATAAAAACGGTCCCGTGAAAACGCAAGAGTAGGCAGGTTCCGACGTCTATCAACTTGAGATCAATTATGGCGTTTGAGATTTTTACAGCGTTGATCTCTCTGGAAATAACTAACTCCAACCATTCCCGCTGACATTCGAGCATAACAACGCGCAATGCATAGTAACGGCAGGCATTTGTATTTATCTGTCACTAGAGGAAGCCTGCGCCAGTCTTGTCCCCCGCATAGGAGCCACCCCCGGGGAGGACCCGAAAGGGGGTGTGGTGTCACCCTAAAGCCACACTTTATTGCCTTTTGATGCCCAAATGTCACACATTTTGGGTCACTCTCGGCCATTCTGGGCGTGTTTAGCCTTGACCGATCCTGCCGTCTCGAAAACTGGAGCAGATGATAAGGTTTGGCCTCATACTATTTCTAATCTTGAGACTACTTAGATGAGGCTTAGGGCGTTAGAACTTGCCCCGCGCCTTGCGGGTGTAGCGCTCTAGCTGACGCAGCACGTTGGCGGCCAGCAGCTTGTCCGCGTTCCGCTCGATTGCAGCGGACACAGCGCCTTCGTTCATAGCCTCGCCGATGCTGGCGCCCTTGGCCTTCTGGATGGGCAGGCGCGCCTTCCCCATTCGGACGAAGACGTTGTCGCCCATGCTGATGTCCTTCCGGTCCCCTACCTTGCCGCCGAAGATGAAGGCGTCGGGGTGGAATTGCTTCTTCCCCCATATCGTCGCTACCGTGCCGCCTGGCACCTCCTTCGCTCGGAACACCTTGAGCGGCACCTCGGACGTAGATCCGCGGATGATTGTCGTCAGTGTCTTCGGCGTTGAATGTGGGCGGATGTAGATGCCCTTGCGGACGCGCTTTGCCTGCAAGGAGAGGCGAGAGGCAACGATCTTCTCAGCGATGCGCTCGACCTGCCGCGCCGTGTCGTTGACGCTTTTGGACAGGGCTTGGTTGAGCCGTGGTGCCTTAAGGTGGTCGAGGTACTGATGCAGCCCCTTGGCGCGCCATTGAGCCTTGATGAAAAACATGGGCCATGCTCCTAAAAGAAAACCCGCCTCGGCGCTAACCGGGCGGGCTTCTGACACATCGGCGAGGCTCTAGCCGACATCCCCTTTCGGGTCACGCTTTGCAGATGCTATTCCCTGCGCTCGGGAAGGAGTGGTTCTGCTCCACTCTTCGGACGCCGCTAGGGCGAATTAGGACGCGGCGTCGATCGCAGCGCGGACGTCGGCCTTGCTGTTCGCGCCCTCGATGCTGATGCCATGAGACGCGGCATGGGCTTCCAGCTCGGCACGGGTCATGGCATCGAGGTCGACAGCTTCGCCGGTGTTGCCAAGGGCTCCGATCTCGCCGCCGCCATCGGCTTCGGCAGCCGCCTCGCGTTCGGTCTCGGTCGAACGGACTTCGGCGTAGTCGCTCGACTCGCCGGAGACGAGGTCGGCGGTGACGGTCGAGGTAACGGGATTGAGGCCGGACATTTCGAGGGTGCCGGCGCCGCCCTGCGATGCCATCGGCTTCTCACCGAAGGCGCCGGCGCGACGAAGACGGTCGACGACTTCCGTGGACGTGCCCTCGGGGATCGCGCCGGGACTGAACTGCTTGGCCTTGCCACCGACTGCAACGTTGACGCTGCGCATAATCTGTTCGGACATGATCGATTCCCGTTGGGGTGATTGCCATCTGCCGTCGAACATGGCTCGAAGTTTGCGAAACGTCAATGGCAAATCCGCTATGCGGTCCGCCAGACGCGTGCGCCCCTCACCCGTTCGCCGTCGACATCCTCCACCCGCTCTTCGCAGACGTAGCGCTTAGCGTCGTCGCGCTGGTTCCGGACGTAGACGCCGTTGATGGCTGAAACCGCCTTGCGCATGAAAAAGCTCTCGCCAACAGCCATCGTCCGCCATGGCCCGTTCGGTTCACGCCGAGGCTTGGCACTGCCTGGCACGGGAATGTCACTTCGCACTTCGACCATATCGCAATCCTTGTTGCTGATTTGCAAATCTGCAATGCGTTATCTGGCCTAATTTGTCAACATACACCGCAGTTCCGGGCTTTTTGCTCCGCAAGATACAGATTGGAGAGCCGGATACATCTCGGCATACACCGAAGCCATTGGAAACGCTGACACTGTATTTATTTATCTTTTTCATAAGGAAAATAATAATAATAGCGCGTCTGTCTGCGCATGCATGCCGTGTGCATAGCGCGCATGCATGTCTGTCTCTCTCGGTTTGAGCCATAGTTTCATACACAAATACAGAGCAACAAAATCAGTGCTTTAGGTGCATGGAAAACTGTACTTATTAGCGCTGTGTTTCTTTATCTCGAAAACAGGCCGAAATCCGCCCGTGGCATGGTCGCGTCGCGTTCACCCTTGTGTTTGCAATTTGACAACGCAAACGAGCTGATGTAAGCATTGGGTCATCGCAAGACGGAGGGCTCAGATGGAATTCACTCAGGTCATCGACGAGGATGGCGACCCGGTCTGCGTCTATTGCGATGGGCATGTGGACCTCCGTCACTACGGTCGAGCCACCCATCATGCCGGTGCGGCTTTCGTTCGAGAGACAGTCGACGAGAAGCTCCGGGCCGCCGGACAGGATCCTGCGACAGACGGGGTTTTCTACGTCGCGGCAACCGACTTCATGTCCCGCCACCTGCCTGACGGCATGGCCATCAAGCACTTTCACATGCGGGACATCCGCGGCAATACCGGCCTCGACGAGTTCTATCTCGACATCTGCATGGCCGACGAGCCCGGCGCCTTCCCTGTCACAGGGATCATCTTCGCAAAATAGCTTCGCCGAAGCGTTTGCAAAAAATCATCACAGGATCATATGCCATGCCTGACAAGCCCGCCCCGTTCGCCAAGCTGTTCGAAATTGACGGTCATCAGGTGCTCTACTACCGCGAGCCGGACGCTGAAGCCGATGAGATTGAGCGGGAGATGATCCATCAGATTGCGTCGTTCCCCGCGGCGACTGTCGACATGACCATTCGCAATCTCAAGCTAGCGACTGCGGACGCGATCGTCGCTGCGATCGACGAGGACAAGGCCCGCGCCTTCCGCGAACACTTCGCCGAAAACCCGCTCCTGTCTGCGCTCGCCCCAGACTAGTCCGTCACCACCCTTTTTCCGTTCGCCTCTATCGTTTGCAAATTATCAACGGATTGATCCATGCGTCACCATATCGAAATTTACCCGGCCCCGCCGCGGCTCACCTGGCGCGAGTTGCGCAAGGATCTTTGCAGCCTCGCTGCTGCGTTCGTCCTCGCGGCCTGCATCGGCGCCGTCTCGCTCGCCGCCCTGAACCACGACCTCAGCGCCGCGGTTTCGCACGGTGAGCCGTCGTGAGCGCCGCGACTGGACCGCTCTACTGCGCTGACCGGGCTGAGGTGGCGCGTGTGAAGCGGCTGATGGCCGGCGTCGCAGTTGGGTTCGTTGGCGGCGCCGCGTTCGGCGTCATGGCCGCCGTTATGCAGGGGATAATCTGATGACGACTGTTCCAATCGGCACGTATGATCCTGCCTCGGCGCAGATGAACGGCTCGCCGGCAATCATCACCTCGCCGCGCCTGTATCTCGACCTCGACGGCGTCATGGCCGACTTCGATGCGCATTTCCCGGCGACGTTCGGTATCGACCATCGCGGCATGGCGGACGACGCTTTGTGGGCGACGATCAACGCTCACCCGTCCTACTTCCGCGATATGCCGCCCTGCCCCGGTGCGGTCGCGTTCTTCCGCACCATCGAGCACCTCGACCCGATCATTCTGACGGCCTGCCCGAAATCGGCATATGCCCACGTCGCCCGCCAGAAGCGCGCATGGGTCCGCGAGCACCTTTCGAAGGACGTCGTCATCCTTCCCGTCATGGGCGGCAAGAGCAAGCCGCTGTTCATGCATGCGCCAGGCGACATTCTCATCGACGACTTCGCGCGGAACACCGATGCCTGGACGGCTGAGGGTGGCGTTGCGATCCTGCATAAGACCTTCGCCGAGACCTCAGCCCGGCTGCGCACGGCGATCGGCTTCGGCGACTGTGCCGTCGAGTGACCCGCCACCCCCTCACCGCTCACGTCCCCCGCTTCACAGCCCGCCAGCAAGCAGGCTTCGACGCCCTCGACGAGATCGCTGCGGCGTGCTTCTGGCGCAACCGCCGCGCCGGCCTGTCGCATGCCGAGGCCATGGTCATCGCGGTCGACGACATGCTCATACGAGACGAAGCCGCTCGGCGGCAGGCACGTCAATGCTCTCGCGCGTCCTGATTGCTGATCGCTTCACGTCGGCCTATCCCACCGAGACGAAGTTCATCCAGTCGCTGGTCGATGCAGTGAACATCGAGTGGCGCCAGGCGGGGCAGAAGGGCACGACGCTGGTCTCCGCGTCCTATGAGGATGGCGTCGGCTTTCTGGAAACGACGGCCGGCAGAATTCCGCTGACAATTGAAGATGTTCGCGCTCATATCCGCAACGCAGCCGCAAGCAGACGGCGACGGGCATAGGGTGATGGGGACAACCTGTGGATAATGAACTATCCACCCCGCATGACGCCAAAGCCGTGGTGGGTAAAGAGAACAAAATAAGAACATCCTCGCTGGCCTTTCCCTAGCGCTCCATCAAAAAAGATGCTTCTCTTAGGATCATGATCCGCAATAGGAGGACAGAATGCCTATATCGATGTGCGCTGTTGTCGTGCCAATCTCGGTGCCATCGAGCACCTTCGCGAACGCCTATTCCACCTATCAGTTCAGCAGGTTCTCCATGGGCGTCGCCGAGAGCGACTACAATCGAGCACCCGATGGCTTCGAAGCTGGAGAGGCGCGACGGTTGGCACGGTCGATGCAGGATGTCTTCGCGGCGGCAACCAATGTGCAGGGTATGCGCCCGGAATCGGAATACGATACTGTCCGCCGGGAGAATGCGATTTTGTTCGCTGCCTTGCTGCGGCATGAAAGCGCCGCAGTCATCAACGCCAGGATCGCCGGGCGCCTCCCCGCCGGTGCGCCATGATGGAACCAACTTGAACCGGATAGCCTCGAACTAGATTGGCATGCGAGGTTGGATTTTCGAGCAATGCAGCAAGGCGCCAGCAGCAGAATGCAGAATGATGATGCTAGGGTCAGCCAGATCATAAACTGGTACTTCGTCCAGGCTGAAAAAGGCGGGCACCGGGATAGCGGCGAGCCAGAGGACAAGTCCGACCTCAAGACTCAGCGCAACATGGTTCAGCAATACGTTGGTGAATCATATCTGGAGAGTCGTTTCGCCTCTCTTTCAGGGGTCGATATGCAGGTAGCCATCGACGACACCGCAGCCTTAGGCGCCGAAAAGGCCGCGAGTTGGCTGCGAACGATCTTCAGCAACGTAGACAAGTTTGCCGTCCGGCAAGGGATCATCCAAAGCGTTCGCACTAAACGCCTTCTGGCTCCTAGCACTGGCAAAGAGCCTTCAGCCCTGAGCGATGCTGTCCTAAAAAGCACGTGGGAGACGCTTTCCTATGCCGCGAGCGGCGCCGCGACTGCTGACCGTGGAGCGTGTCTCGCGGTAATGCTAAGCGGGGTCACCCTCCAACCACTTGGCAGCTTAATCGGCATGCTCCGGAGCGAGGTCGACGTTACCAACAAACTCTGGGTCACCGGAAGCCCGCCTCGCTACGTTCATCTTTCCGCGCTGGCGCTGGACCTCATAGCTCAAGCTCAAGAACTTGGCGATCTCATCCATCGCGATCAGCCGGCCGACTACGTCCTTGCATCTGCTGGCCCTCAGCGCAGCCCAGACCGTCCTCTAAGCTACTCGTCAACCTTCGACGCTGTGCAGCGTCTTGTCGGCAAGAAAGCTACCCCCCACGACTTGCGATTGACTGCGATAGACAACCTTAGGGCGCTTGGTGGAGATGAGCTGCGATCGCTCGTCAAAATCGTTTCGACCGGCGCCCTCGGGACGCCCCCAGATGGCGTGCAGATAGCGCTTCTCGATGGTTGGTCCGAACGGGTCGCCCAACTCACGCAAAAAAATTGGCGTTAGCAAACTATTCATTCTCGTCGTGCATTTTGTGCCTATCAGCAGTGGCTTCCCTACCGGAACCCAAGGATATGATACCGTCTGCTGATCCGCGGCATGGGCCGCAATGTCCCGTTTTCTTAAATTTTGGGACTGAACAATGACCTCGATCAACTATAACGTTGCAGCAAACACTGCTCTCCGTACCCTGCAGCAGACCAACAGCGCCCTCGAGACGTCGCAGAACCGCGTCGCCACTGGCCTGAAGATCGGCGAAGCCAAGGACAACGCTGCCTACTGGTCGATCTCGACCACCCTGAAGTCCGACAACAAGTCGCTTTCGACCATCAAGGACGCCCTTAACCTCGGCGGCGCCACCGTCGACGTCGCCTACCAGGGCCTCAACAAGACCCTCGAAGTCGTCAACGAAATCAAGTCGAAGCTGACCGCTGCTACCCAGGACGGCGTCGACCGCGTTGCCATCCAGTCGGAAATCACTGAGCTGCAGAACCAGCTGAAGTCGATTGCGACCTCGTCGAGCTTCTCCGGCGAGAACTGGCTGTCGGTCAACTCCGGTGTGTCTGGCTACACCGCGCAGAAGACCGTCGTGTCCTCGATCAGCCGCGACCTCGCCGGCAACTTCTCCATCGGCACCATCGACATTGACACCAAGTCGTTCGCGCTGATCGACGGCTCGGCCAACGCCGAGGGCATCCTTGACGCTGGCAAGGTCGGCAACTCGCTCGTCGGCGGCCTAGCCTCCATGGCGACGAAGGTTTCCGGCACTGCCACGAACGGCACGTCGACCCAGGCCGCGGCGTTTGCCTACACCGCGGGCACGGGCGCCGGTTTCGACAAAACGGCTGAAACACTGGCGCTGGCGATCACCGTCGACAGCTCGAACTTCGCGTTCACGATCACGGACTCCAACAAGTTTGACACGATCGGCGAACTCGCCAACGAGATCAATCAGCGTCTCGGCTCTGCCGGCACGGCGAGCGATGTCGGCGGTGTCCTGACGATCAAGAGCGCCACGACCGGTGCAACTTCGATCGTCAACGTTACGGCTGCGACCTTCACCGGCACCGGCGCGACGACTGCTTCGACCCTGACCGGCGTCGCAACGAACACCGGCGTCGTTGGCACTGCGACTGCCGCGACCACGACCATGGCGGGCACTTTCGGCACGACGCCGATCGTACTCGACAACAACGACTCGATCACTTTCCAGCTCGAGCTGAACGGTGCCGCGTCCAAGACCATCACGATCGATCGCGACACCATCACGACCGCTCTCGGCACCGCCTCCGCCGGCCGCATCACGACCGCTTCGCAGTACGCTTCGGTTCTGAATTCGGCCATTCAGGGCGCAGGCTTCACCACGCTGACGGCTGACGTCGCCGGTAGCAACATCCGTCTCACCAGCACTGTTCTGGGTGCGAATTCGGATATCCGCATCAGCTCGGTGACCCCGAACAAGGGCACCAGCATCCTGAACCTCGATGTCACCAACGCTAGCAAAGTCGATCTCGCCAAGTACTTGAACGTCGTTAGCAACGCCGCCTCGGCCGTTACCACGGCCGCATCGACCCTCGGTGCCGTCTCGGCGCGCGTCGAGCTGCAGAATACCTTCGTTGACACCCTTATCGACACCATCGACAAGGGCGTTTCCGGTCTCATCGACGCCGACCTGTCGGAAGAGTCGACGAAGCTGCAGGCTTTGCAGACCAAGCAGCAGCTGGGCATCCAGGCGCTGTCAATCGCGAACTCCTCGACCCAGAACATTCTGGCGCTCTTCCGCAGCTAATAAAAACGGAAGGCACTAAATCTGAGCCCCGGCTACGCGAGTAGCCGGGGCTTTTGTTTGTATGGCTGTGCCCAGCCTAAGTTAGTTCAGAATCGTACGCAGCCTGAAGTAGCATGGACGGATCACAGAGCTTCTGAGCAGATGCTACCTATGATCGCAAAACTTACAACATGCATCCTCATCTTTTCGGCGGCGCTGTCTGGCAGCGCCGTTGCTGTTTCTGCAATCGAGGGTCGCGCCACGATCGTCGATGGCGACACGGTAGCCGTTGAGGGTACAAAGCAGCGCATCCGGCTGTACGGCGTCGACACGCCTGAGGGCCAGCAGACATGCGACGACGCCGCCGGCAATCGCTACTTGTGCGGCTCCCGCGCGGCGGACTTCCTTTCGAACCTCATCGGCAGAAACGGTCGGCTGGCCTGCACTGAGATTGATGGCGACCGTTATGGCCGCATCGTCGCCGAGTGCCGCCATGGCGACGTCGTCGTCAATGCCGAGCTGGTGCGCTCTGGATGGGCTGTCGAGTACAAGGCCTATAGCGACGGTCGGTATAGCGACGAAGAGCGCGAGGCGCGCGCCGCCAAGGTCGGGTTGTGGCAGGGGACGTTCGTCGAGCCCGCCAAGTGGCGCAAGGGCGAACGCTTGGCAACCGAGGCGAAGATGCCGGCCGGCCCCGGCAACTGTCAGATCAAGGGCAACATCAGCGGCAACGGCCGGATTTACCATCTCCCTGGCTCACGCGCTTACCCAAAAACAAAGATCGATCAATCCGCCGGAGAGCGGTGGTTTTGCAGTGAGGTCGAGGCTGTCGCGGCAGGGTGGCGGGCTGTCCGCGGATAATGGGAGGACCAAGATGTTGAGGATACTGATGGTAGCGGCGGCCAGTCTGGCGGCCTTACCGGCAGCGGCCGACGTGCGCGCTGTGGGAAATGCGCAGTCCGGACGCGAGCGGCTTGAGGGTTTGACGCGGATGGCTGCGGCGCGGAGCTGCAAGGCGATGGACACCTGCGAAGACGCGGTGCGGCTGTGGTGCAGCGGCTATAGCCGGGCGGACGCGGACAAGGATGGCATCCCGTGCGAGAACGTCTGCAGCAGCAAGGCTCAGGTCGACGATATTAAAGCGCAGATCGGCTGCTAGCTAAAACCCAGCTTGGTGCTAAGCTGCTTGCGGAACAAAAGAACTCCGCAACCGTCGTCATTAATGGGGGTCAGCTCCGGAGATGACTGGCGATCTATCATTAAGCCGTTGTAAGCCGGTCGACGCGTAACGTGTCTTGCAATCGGAGCGGTGATTGTACACTTTCTGCCTATCCCCACTATCGCCGGTGTGGGCTACAAACTGGCACAGACGGAGGGAATTTCAGATGACACTTCTCAACACGCCGGTCCGCCGTGAAGGCGATGGCGGCTAAGAATGACGCCAGACCCCTCGGCTGCTGACGTAGCAGCTCAGGTGGCGGCAAGTGGCTCAGGTCAACCGACCTGGGCCATTTTACTGTCCGCCGCCGTGATAATTTCAGCCGCTGCGATTGGAGCTTTCTGGCAGCGCCGAATTTCTCGTCAAACCCTGACATTTAACACCATCGTGAGCCAGTTATGGGACTCGGATTACATCGAGGCTCGTCAAGAATTCATAAGCCTTCGCGACTCCAAGAACGCGACCGAACTGCGCGACCTGGCAGACAAGGCTAATGCCAAAACGAAAGAGGCAGGAACCGTAAGGTCAATTCTCAATAACTATGAGATAATTTCGCTCGGAATTTCGGTCGGCGTACTTGATGAGACGATTTATCGCCGCTATTTCGAGTCGACATTCGTTAGAGACTACGAGGCGATCAAGCCGTTCATAGACGGTGTCAAAGCTGTAAATCCTAACGGCTACAAAGAGTACGGTGCAATTTACGAGCGGTGGCGGAAATAGCAGCTTCCGCTTATCTAAATATCATCCCCAGGCGACCTCTCCCCTATCAGCGCTTCAATCGGCAACTCAACAAAAGGCGTATTCACGCCCGCCATGAAGTAGTGGTTGCCCTTGTGGGCGACGGCGCCGTCGATGTTCTTCAGGATGGTCCGCAGGTTCGTCCCGGCCCATTCCGTCCCCTTGAAGACACGGCTCTTGAGTGCCTCGGCCGACGTCGAGACGTAGACCACCGTTTCTCCGGTTCGCTCCTGCACCTTGATCCCAAGACGAACGAGCGCGGCGATGGCTGACTTGCGAGCCTTGTTATCGACGTAGGTGTCGTGGCCGTAATCGTCGACCATCAGCACCCTCTGCGGATGGGTGCTGAGTTCGAGTAGCTCGCCGACCGTCCGCTCCCATGTGCCGCCCTCTGGGGTCATGTTCTTCACCAGATGGCCGGAGAGGTGCTGCACGAACCGGTCCTGATCCTTGACCGCGTTCTTGGCGCTGTGGTCGGCCCAATCGTTTGCCGATATCCACTTGAGCGCCTCTGCAAGGGTAGCCTTGCGCTCGCTGTTCAGTAGGTATGCGCCGGCCAGCAAAGGCCCGAGCTGGTCGCCAAGCCGCTGCACGCCGAGGTGCATCGCTGCTGCCTCGGTGAAGATGGCGACGTTGTGCCGAAGCGTCGGCAGGTGGTGGATGGTCCGAGCGAGCATGCGGCGCGCGAAGTTCACGTCGATCGTCGTCATCATCCGAGAGACCAAGGTTGCATAGTGCTCCTTGTTCGCGCGCTCCTGTTCCGGGGTGTCGGCGTCGGGTTTGGCAAGGGTGAGCTGGGTATAGCGGGTCTCGTCGGCATAGCCCTCGATCTGTGTGTTGATCGACGCGAACACGAACATGGACCGCGCTCGATAGCCCTTCGTGCCTTGGCTGGACGTGCCCTTCATGATGACGCCATCGGACTCGGACGCGGCAACGCGAGCAAGGTCGAGAATGGCCCGGATGCGCGCCTGACTGTGCATGTCACGCGGTTCGGCCTCGTCGAAGATGACGGGCAGCGCATCCATGCCGAGCGCGCCGCGGATACCAGCTTCGGTCGTGTTGCCGACGATGCTGATGGCCGACGTTCCGAGGCCGCGCTTGACGATCTTGTCCATTACCGTCGACTTGCCGGCACCGGCAGGTCCGTTGATCCAGATGTGAGGTCGCCAGGTGAGGAAGCCGCACACCGGCGCCATGACGCAGAAGCCCGCAAGGAGGTATCCGGACAGCGGCGCCGACCAGCGCAGCGACTTGCAGATGGACAGGAACTCGCGGGCGACCTCCTGCGTCGCTGGGCGGTCCATGTCGACATCGAGCGGCTCGCCGGCATCGTAGACGTGGCGGCTATGGTGGTGCGAGATCCGGCGCGGCTCGTTGTTGATGACGAGCTGGTCGCCGGCATGAAACACGGCGTCCTCGCCTTCGAACCACGCGCCGCGGCCTCGAATGCGGTTGTGCGACACGAACTTGCCGCGACTCTTGCATGACCGGATGCATGCGTTGACGGCGGCTTTCCAGTCGACGCCGCCCTCTTTGCCCTTGCCTGGAAACTCGATCTCCCACCACAACAACGGCGCGAGGATCATCATGTTCTCGGCCTTATGCGATGAGGCCGATAGCTCGATGACCTCGGACACGTCGGACGGCTGATAGTAGCAAGTGGTCTTGCCGATGCCGAGGCAACGGAAGTGTGGGTCGCCGAAGTTCGCTAGCGGGTGCGGGGTATCATCCTCGCCGCCAGCAGGCCCATAGTCGCGGTCGTCGGGATTGTAATCGTCTGGCTCGGCTTGCGGCGGCTCGTCAGACGATGCCGCACGTTTTGCCTTCTCCGCTTCGAAGCTGACGAAGTTCGGCGCGGCTGCAGCAGCCAGCGCCGCGCGGACGGGCTCGAGCCCGGCCAGGCGGAACAGGTCATCGAAGTCGGAGAAGTCGCGCGGCGCCGCGCCACCTGCCTCGATGCTGGCGTCGTCGAAGTGAGGCACGGCGACGAGCACGCCGATTTCCTTTGCCGCCTCGCGCGCCATGGTGAGGCCAGGATTGTCGACGGGCGTCTTCGTGAAGCGGTCGTTGTCGGCGGCGATGATGATCTCAGCGGCGGGGTACTTCGCGCGGATGGCTATGGCCACGGCTTTGAGGTTGCCCGAGTCGAAGGCGACGATGACGAGGGCGCCAGTGGCGCTGTGGATCCGCGCGCCGGTGGCGTAACCCTCGGCAATGATGACCCGGCCGCCGGCCTCAGGCGCTTTGCCGATGCTGTGATAGTTGCCGGCCTTCGGCGTGCCCTTCAGGAACAGCTTCTTACCGGCGTCGTCGATCGTCTGCACGCCTACGATGGCGCCGGTCGGCGAGTACATCGGGACAATGAGTGTCCCGGCGCGGGCCGTGCGGTTCGGCTTGTCCGGGTCGTGGACGGTATAGCGGACGGCTTCCTTCAATTGCCGAAGGCCGGGGAACACCGGCAGCGCCTTGCGGGCGAGGTATGGATGCTCGGGATTGGCCTTGGTCGATGCCGCCAGGAGCTCAGCGGCTGCCGCGGCTGCCATCTCGTTGCCGATGCGCATGTCCTCGGCGCGGGCGGCCCTCTCCCGCTCGACGCGCTCACGAAAGATGGACTTCTCGGCCGCCGTCATCGCGGTCGGGCGTTTCGCCGACCATGTATCCTCGACACCCAGCTTGAAGTCGCCGAAGTGGCCGGACGCCGGGTGGTCGAGGTGCAGGACGTAATAGATGTCCTTCTTGCCCTTCCGCTTTGGGTCGAGCGAATTTGCGCGGTGAAGCACGCCGTCTGTGATGGGGTGACCGCCAGAAGGGTCCATGCGGATGCCGATGGACCGCATCGCATCCATGAATTCGGCGACAATGTCCCCGTCGCTTTTCGTCATCGACATGCACGTCCTCGGAATATCATTGCTGCGTCGATCGCCTCGACGGCTTCCTTTTCCGACCGCACGACGGCACCGCAGCCGCCGCCGGCCTCGACATGCCGGACGAAGTTTAACTGGTCGGCCGATGCGCGCCCGGTGCCGTCCTTCACCTCGACGGCGACGAACATGGCGACCTTCGTCCCGACCATCTCCGGCGTGACCTCGACGGTGAGGAAGCCGATGATGTCGGACGAGCCGGTCGTAAGACCTGCCTTGAGTGGCCGGGCGTCCATGACGATACGCTCGCCGCCTCGGGCGCGGTAGACTTCGCCGGCGGTGAGGCCGAACGATTTGCCGGCCCATCCCTGCCCGGTGTTGTTGCGGAACACCGACGCCCCGGCGCGTGAGAGCGCCATCAGGCAGCGGTTCATGAGGGCAGTGCCGCTCATTCTGCGGCGTTCGCCGGGCGCGGGTCCGCCTGGCGGCCGACGACCTCCGAATAGTGCCGAAACACCGCCGCCGTATCGGTCGGCCCGTACATCCTCACCAGCGCCGCCGCGAGATAGTCCAGCAGCCCGAATGCCGCGCTGTCGGCGCGCTCCTGTGCGGTCGCAAGCACATGCCGGCCGGCCTCACGCCCGGCGTCGCGCGCGAGCTTCATCGTCAGCGCCGTGCCGGCGTCCAGTTCACCTGTGGAGACGTGGTCGAAATAGCTTCGGGTCATGCGTAGCGCCTTTGCGTGGTTTCGGTTCGGGCATCCCAGACCTTTTGAGCCCAGGCAGCGGGGTTCTTCCGGCCGCGAAGCGTGCCGATGCGGATGAGGTCTTCGAGCGACTGCGCGTTTTCGTTCTCGCGCTTTTCCTCTCGACCCTTGAGGACGTGCTCGGCCCACTTGGTCGGGTTGGCGATGCCGCGCGCCCTGCCCTGTTGGACAAGGTCCGCCAGCGAGCGGGCTCGTCCTTGGTCTTGGCGGACAGCGGTGCGGGCGGCGGCGATCTCGACTTCGGCCAGCTCGCCGGCGAGTTCCTTCACGGTGCGGCCGAGGGCCGGGTAATCGTGGCCGCAGTTCGGGCAGACTGGCGCCGGTGGATGGACGCGGTAGCAGGTCGGGCACTGGCGAGCCGGCGACGATGGCTCATCGGAACTGCCTCCGCGGCTCCGCTTCTCTCGTCCGCTGAGTGTCCAGTTCCGCTCCTGGCACGGGAGGCCATGGCCTCGACCGCCTTCCTCTTTCGCGCGGCTGTTGCCGGCATGGTCGAGGATGATGGCTTCGCTCTTGCCTGGCGCGACGCGGAGCGCGCGGCCAACCTGCTGGATGAAGAGCGCAAGCGAGTCGGTCGGCCTCAGCAGGATAGCCACCTCGATCGCCGGAAGGTCGAAGCCTTCCGAAACCAGATCCACCGACGACAGGACTTCGATGCGCCCCGCGGTGAAGTCGGCGATGAGCTTGTCGCGGTCCGGGCTATCGCCGTCGATGTGGGCGGCCTTGTAGCCGGCCGCCTGAAACTGCTCGACCACCGCGAGGCTGTGCTTGATGGAGACACAGAACACCATCGCCCGCTTGCCGTGCGCCAGCTTGCGGTAGTGCTCGACCGCGTTGCCGGTGACAGCAGTGGTGCCGACGCGCTCTTCCAGCTCCTTCCTGTTCAAGTCGCCGCCGATGCGCTTGACGCCAGTCAGGTCGGGCGAGGATGGCGCAAACAGCCGGTAAGGCGAGAGGAAGCCATTCTCGATGAGCCAGGCGGTCGTCGGCCCTTTCACCATCGCATTGAACCACCTTCCGAGCCCCGTGCCGTCGAGGCGCTCCGGGGTGGCGGACAGGCCAACGACGAAGCTGCCTTGCGCCTTGTAGGCGTCAATGACCTCAGCCCAGGTCTTCGCGCCGGCGTGGTGCGCCTCGTCGACAACATAGAGGTCCGGCGCCTTGTATTGATCGAACCGGCTGTTGAGGGTCGGAATGCCGGCGATCTGGACCGGCTGCCGGCGATCCCCGGTGATGCCGGCGGCGATGATGCCGTAGGGAATGCCGACCTTGTCGAAGGTCTTCGCCGTCTGCAGGATGAGTTCCTTGCGATGGCAGGCGAAGGTGACGGTCTTGCCGCGCTTCGCTGCGCTGCCGGCCATGAAGCTGGCGACGATCGTTTTGCCGCCGCCGGTGGGAAGCTGAACAAGGACGGACCGGTGCTCGGCGAGCGCCTTGCGAGCGTCACCAATCAGCGCTTTCTGATGATCGTATAGCTGAACCGTCATGGCTATGCCGCGTCCGATTGCGTTTTGTCATTGCCGCGAGCACGCGCCTTCCGGGCAGTCGCCGCCTTGCCTCGCTCCTGCGGGGTTAGCGCATCGTCCGCGAAGGCGCCGAGCACGCGGGCGTATGGCGTCGGCTCGGCCTCGACCCCGCCAAAAAGCGGCAGGCCTTCGGCGGCGGCAGGCTTCGTCCGTGCCCGCTTCTTTTCGTCGGGCCCGGCGAGGACGAGGCCCATGCGGATCGCGATTGCGGCCTGGTACTCTTCCTCGCGCTCGACGAGGACGGCGTTGCAGCCTTCCCAATAGGCAGCCTCGGCGGTCGTGCCGGTGCCGGCGAACGGGTCGAGGATGGTGCCGCCCTTCCGGCATGTCAGCCGCGCGAGCCAGCGCATGAGGTCGACAGGCTTGATCGTCGGGTGGTTGAGGCCGTGGCGGTCATCGCCATCAGCCTTCGCCGAGTAGAAAAACCGCGCTGCTGAGATGTCGTCGACTGTGGGGAAGCACGCGGCAACCTCCGCCGAGCCGTCATGCAAGATGTTCGCAGGGTAGCGGCCGACATAGTTCGCTTGGGTCAGCGGCAGCCCGCGACGGGCTTCCTTTACTGCGGGGTCGCCGAGGCGGTTGTTGCTGGCCGCCTTGAGCGAACTGTAGGAAGCCGTGCGCTGTTCGGCGCCTATGCGGCAGCCGCCGACGTTGAGAGCGCCCGTTCCCCACTTGAGGCAGTTCTCGGCCACGGTCCCTTCGACAGGCTTGCGCGCAAGGCAGATGGGCTCCCATGCAGGCTTGAGGGCGGTTTGCCAGCCTTCCCATTCTACGGCCTCTGGCGTCGATGCGAGGGTCGCCTCGTACTCCCCCGCCATACGGTAGTTGCGGCCCTTGCTCTGGCTCGGATCGTCTTTCCCCGCCGGGGCTCTAGTGATGATGCCGACAGGCTCGCGCTCAGCCCCCGCCTTGCGATCAATCGCCTTGCTGACGTTGTGCGATTTCGGAAATCCTGTTGCGTATGCCCAGGCAAGCTGGTCGCGAATGTCGAAGCCCGCGTCCTCGATCGCCACCGCCATCCGGTGATAGGTCCGCGTGCCAGAGAACGCGACGAGATGTCCGCCAGGCTTGAGGACGCGCAGGCATTCACGCCAGAATTCGGCGGAGAATGCGCGCTCCCC
This sequence comes from Mesocryomonas lacus, assembly GCF_055730105.2. NCBI lineage: Bacteria > Pseudomonadati > Pseudomonadota > Alphaproteobacteria > Hyphomicrobiales > Aurantimonadaceae > Mesocryomonas > Mesocryomonas lacus. The sequence goes on along the minus strand of NZ_JBUZWF020000004.1, from coordinate 365,350 downwards.
TGTGTCCCAGGTGCGTCCCATGAAGCCGCGGGATGCCCGCGCGAAAGCGCCATCCGTCCCGAACTGCGCGGGAGCCGCACCGTCTGAACCGAACCGCTCAGTGATTGACGTCAGCGCATACGGCGGGTCCGTATTGATGGCGTCGATGCTGTTGTCCGACAGCAAACGCAGCACGTCGAGGCAGTCGCCGGCATGCAGCGCAACGCGCCCGCCGAGAAACAATCGCGGCTCACCCATAGGATCCACTCCTTATTTGCAAAACGTCAACGTGTGGGGTGAAGCGATGCCGGGTCGAGGGCGACGCCCATGCTCTCAGCAAGGTTCAAGACCGCCGGAATGTAGCGCGGCGGGATCGTACCGCAGAGCCCATCAGGTCGGCGTTCAGCGTTGCCCCAACCGGTCACAGTAGAGCGGTTGACGCCAAGCAAACGGGCAAGCTTCGCCCGACAGCCGTTCGCCAACAATCGAACCGTCATATCAAGTGGTGTTTCGGTAATCATGTTATTGGATGCTGCCTAATAGGGACTAGTGACAATTCGCCAATTTTTGGCTAGTATGATCGCAACTTGCAAACGAGGGAAAGACGTAAATGAGCGACGACGCACAAACCGGGCCCAAGATCGACAGCCAGTGGTTTCGTGATCAGCTTGCCGACCGGAAGCTGACGCAGCGTGCCGCGGCGAAGCTGTTGAACACGGATCCGTCGAGCCTCTCGCTTCTTCTGGACGGTCACCGGCGCATGCGGGTTGAACAAGCCAACGAATTTGCCCGCGTGTTCAACCTGCCCATCAGCGAAATCGCTCGCCGGGCCGGCGTGGAGACCACCGGAGGCACGTACGGTCGCCTGAAAGTCATCGGCTACCTCGACGGCACGGGACGCGCCGTCATCCACGACGGCGCGCCGGGAACAACCGTGCAGTTTCCGTGGGACCTGCCCGAGAAGGCTATGGGCTTGCAGTTCCGCACTGCGCAGTCCGCGGCCGATGTTTGGGACGGCTTCATTGCGGCTTTCGGAAAAGCTGAGCCTGGCGGCGCCGGCGGGCTCGACCGGACAGGCCTCATCCACTTGCGTTCCGGCGAGGTGATTTACGGCAAGGCCCGTCGCGGCTACGCGCCGAACCTTTACACCGTCATCCCGCTCAACGGTGAGCTGATCCACGACGCGGACATCGAGTCCTTCCAACCGCTTATTGGCCTTCGCCCCATCTGACCGCATAAAATCGTTTCCTTAACCAACCGTGATTGACACATGCCACTTCCGTTGACATATTGCAAACGCAAATGACAAAAAGCAACGGAGGTTTTGAGGATGGGTCGAAGAGATTTCGATATGACGGTGACGGTGCCGACGCTGCTCGGCGATGTCACCGCGGCCATGGACGGAAGGCTGCCGCCGCCCGGCCACGAAAGCCCGAACGATCCCGATAATGACGGCGAGGTGCATGTGCGCCGTGCGTCCGTCACGTTGGACGGCGTTTCGCATGACCTTGACGTTGACGAAATGTCAACGATCGCAGTCCGCTACGGCGGCGGTTGGGTCGCCCTCGACGACGTGCTTCGGGCGCGGGCTGTTGAGGAGGCTCGGGCGTGAGGATCGTGGCAGGGAAATGCTACGTTGACACGATCGGCGCGAAGGTTGGGCCGATGAAGTCGCCTGCCGTCAATGTCTACATCGAATTCGACATCGACGGCCGAAGCTGGGACGCAACCGGAAAGGGCTTCGGTAAGGCCACTGGCTTCGACCTCGTTTCCGAGTGGTCCAGTTCGCCGGATCAAGTTGCATGAGCCGCCGCATCATCTACTCCGGCTCTTCGTGGTTCTGGCCTCGCAAGGAAGCCTCCTGGCACAAGCTTCGCACTCCCGACGTCACTGCGACGGCGGCAGCGGCCCTCTACGGCGTCTCGCCCTACATGACGCCGTTCGACCTCTATCATCGGCTCGCCGGCAACGTGGAGGTGGTCTTCACCGAGAATGACCGAATGCTTTGGGGAAAGCGTTTGCAGAATGCAATCGCACAGGGCATTTGCGAGGACAACGGGTGGCGCATCGTTGATGCTCATCCGTTCCTCTACGCCCGCTCGGTGAAGTTCCCGCATATGGGTGCCTCGCCTGACTACGTGATCGAGGACATCGCCAAGCCGGAACTCGGCTACGGCCTGCTTGAGATCAAGAACGTCGACAAGTTCATCGCCAAAGATGACTGGTCGGAGGACGAGGCCCCCGCACACATCGAGTTCCAGCTTCAGCATCAGCTTGAGGCCTGCGACCTCAATTGGGGTGCCATCGGCGGCCTCATCGGCGGCAACGACACCCTCGTCTACCGGCGGGAACGCGACCGGGTCGTCGGTGCTGATATCGGGCTGCGCATCGGCGAACTGTTCGATCGCATTGCCCGGCAGGATCCGCCGCCGGCAGACTACCTCGCCGATTACGAAACCATCCGGACGCTCTACCGCAACGCTACCATTGGCAAGCAACTCGACCTCGATACGGCCGAGCCGGACGTCGCCACGCACCTGCTGGCGCTGATCAAAGCCGACCACGCCGCCGGCCTCGTCTTCAAGGCCGCCGAAGAAGACAAGAAGCGCGCTCGGGCCGAACTCATCGAGAACATCGGCGACCACGAACGCGTCATCGCGACCGGCTGGAAGGTCTCGGCCGGCACTACCCATCGCGCCGAGGCCGTCATCACCCAACGGGCGTCGTCCTTCCGCAACGTCCGCATTACCAAAGCCAAGGAATCCACATGAGCGACACGTCCTCGAACGCCCTTGCGGTGCAGTCTCAGCAGCCGGACCGGGCACTCTCGGTCTTCTCATCCACCTCGTCTTTTGAACAGGCGCAGCGCATCGCGAAAGCGCTTGTATCCTCGGACCTTGTTCCCTCGAATTACCGCGGGGTCGACAACATCGGCAACGCTCTCATAGCGATGGACACCGCCGGACGCATGGGCCTGTCGCCCCTCGTCGTGATGCAGAACCTTCACATCATCGAGGGCCGGCCGTCGTGGGCATCGTCGTTCATCATCGGCGCCCTGAATAGCTGCGGCCTTTTTGCTCCGATCCGCTTCCGCATCGAAAAGCTCGGCAAGCGGTCCGTCTCGTTCGATAAATGGGAAGGCCCGAAGGGGAACCGAACGAAGGTGACGGCAAAAACGGATGTCGAGGACATGACATGCGTCGCCTGGACCGCCGAAAAGGGCACCGGCGAAATCCTTGAAGGCCCGCCCGTCTCCATCGCCATGGCGGTTGCCGAAGGCTGGTACACGAAGCCCGGCTCCAAATGGGTCACCATGCCGGATCTGATGATCCGCTATCGTGCCGCGGCGTTCTTCGGCCGGCTGTACGCGCCGCACATCCTGAACGGCATGCCGATGGAAGACGAGGTGCTCGACATCTCCGACTTCCATGACATCACGCCGCGCCAGGCGGCGCCCGTCGCTGATCCCGTCGTGGTCGAGCCGAAGCCGGAAGGCCGCGCAAGTGGCGTGCATGCCGCCATGGCGCGGGGCAAGCCGGCAGAAGAACCGAAGGCGGACAAGCCACCAAAGAAGAAGCCCGAGCCGGCCGCCGCCGCTGCCGCCGAGCCCGAGCCGGACGCCGAGGTCGAGGATGCCGAAGTCGTTGAAGACGACGGCAATGATGTAGACGCCAACGACGACCATGTCCCCTTCGGCGACGCCGAAGACGACGACTATAGCCCGGCCTGACGATGTCGGACCGTTTCCTCATCACGGAGGAGGCTGCCGCGTATTTGCGCGTCACCTCCTCCACCGTCGCCCGCTGGCGCTCTCAAGGCATCGGCCCCGCCTACATCAAAATGCAGGGTCGGGTTCTCTACTCGCAAGAGTCGCTCGAGGCTCACCTTAGGGGGCAGGTCCGCACGGGCACTCGCGACAAGGTGTCCAATGCCCGATAGCGTCGAGCTATCCGTCCGGCTGCTGAACGTCGGCGAGCGTGTCGCCCGCGTCCAGAATGTCGACACCGGCAAGGTGGCGACCGTGTCCCTTGCACATGCGGAGGTCACAGCGACAGGCGGCTATCACCGTCTAAGTCTGCCTCGCCGCATGGCCGTCGAGTCTGGTCTCGTCTGATGGTGCGGGATCTCGAAGCCTTCAAGGTGTGGCTCGGCCGTCGCGGCGCCGAAGTCCTTGCCCCGACGAATCCATACGAGGTGCTCCGGGTCCGAACGTCGTCCGGTGTTCACGTCGTGCACAAGAACCGCCGAGGCAAACAGACTTGGCCGGCGCCGCTGTCGGAGATTGTAGACCTCTACCTCGACGGCGGATCGCCGAGGCTGTCGCCAACCTCCAAAACGCGCCGGTCATCACGGCTCAAGCAGCGGTATCCTGTGATCGTCGCGCGTGATGGCTGCGGGTGTTTCTTCTGCGGGGCTGACGTGGTCGCCCCTGATCAGTCGTCGCATCCCGACTTTGCGCCGAGTGTGGAGCACCTCGTCAGCATCTCGCATGGCGGGCCGAACCACATCTCTAACGCCTACCTGGCGCACGCCCGCTGCAACAACATCGCCGGCGACATATCCGCCGTCGAGAAAATCCGTCTTCGGGAGAAAATGCGGGGTTGGCAATGAGCGCCACCCTTGCCCCGAAAGAGGTGAACCTGCGCCGGCAGGTTGAGGCTATGGCGGCCATCGACGCCGAGCGGCGCGCGCGTGGCGTCTCGATGGTCCAGATGGTGAAGGAAGCCCGGCTGTCCTTCAATTCCTATCGGGGTTGGCTGACGCAGGACCGTGACCCGTCGCTTTCGAAGCTGGTCAGACTGGCGACGGCGTTTGGCTTTGAAGTCTTCATGCGTCGGGCCGATTTCGAAACGGACATGCGGGACGTGCCGGCGGCGATCAACATTATCGCCGACGCTCGGAAGTCTCGCCAGTGGTCGCTGTCCGACATGGAAGAGCGGTCGGGCATATCGCTGCCTTCGTTCTATGGCTGGCGGAAATGCCAGCGCGACCCGGCCCTTTCCAACTTCGTCGCCCTTGCCGAGACCTTCGGTTTCGAGGTCGTCATGCGGCGTCCGCGTTGACATATTGCAACCTTAAAGGATCATAAAATGCCAGAATGTAAAGATAAACTGACGCCGCTGCTGGAAATCGCGTTGGAGCGCAATCGCCAAGTCCACGGTGAGGGACACAGCATTGCGGACGACGACTTCCACATGGCCGGGGAACTTGCGCTGGCCGCATCCGCTTACGCGCACCGCGCGTCGATCGACGACCCCGCCGCGAGAAAGCGCCTCGGCGTTCCCATGGCTTGGCCGTGGTTGTCGCACTGGTGGAAGCCAACCGACCCGCGGCGTGATCTGGTGAAGGCCGGCGCTCTCATCGTTGCGGAAATTGAGCGTCTCGACCGGATTGCCGCCAGGAAGATAAGGAAATGAGCCCTAGATCTGACTGCGGGTGGCAAACGCCGATTTGACCGCGACCGCATCAAGGCGATGCATGCGGCCGGCATTGGCCCGTCGGCGATTGCCCGCGAGCTCGGCTGCTCACGCATGTAGGTCTATCGTATGTTAGAGAATAGCTGACTTCGTCATCAACGCGGCTCGACCTTAATTCTGTGTAAACCAACTGTCGCAGTCGGCAGCGGCGCTATTTGCATTCGACAGCGAGAATGGGCGGATACCGGATTTTTGGATTAGGCTCGACAGATGGCGGCAATGCGCCCTTCCCGGCCGATCAAAGATTTCCGAGCGCCGCCAATAAGCAGAGCGGCAGATCGCACGTCGGCAACTGCTTCCTAACGAGAGTAAGTACGATGCTGCAGCGGACCTCCAACAGCGCGAAATCACTCGCCTTACCGAGAGGCCGCTAAAACTAATTTTTATCGAAGCTCGACAGATCAGCGCCACCTCGCAACGGATTAAGAACGTTTTTACGCATGTCTCAAGCCTCAGGCAGGCTCGATTGTCGAGGGTTGAAAACCGCGCCTAAGGGTACTCCAGTGTCAGCGCTGAAGCAGGTACAAAGGGCCGGAGACACTAGGTCAATTGGTGTCGCCGGTTCGCCTTAGGCGCTTCAACTTGTCCGTTGCAATCCGGTTGTCGATACTAGACCGTTGGTTATTCCAGCTCGCGGCGGACAGCGTACAGAACGCGCTTCTGATGGTCGGCGAAATTCATCAGTTCGATAAGCGCGTCGGCTTCCTCGATCTCCAAGTGGTCGAGCGCAATATCGCGAACAAACGCCGGATGCCCGGTAAACAGGTCGATGATCGACCACGTTGTCCCATCACCAGTTTCCGCCAGGCTGTACCGATCGTAGGTCATTTTGCACCTCATTCCTCGAAGCGTAGAACAAGCCTGAGACCGGTTCAGACCGTGATTTAGATTCCGAGCTAGGAGCTTTGCGCGGCTTCTAGGACTTCTGCCACCATACTGGGGGTTCAAGAAGCCAGGACCCGGTAGGGAGAATTGTTTTGGTTCATCCGCACTTTCCTGATCACAGGCAACAAGTAGCCAAATTGCTCGGATATCTCCTTATCGTCCGCCCCGATCTCGATCATCGCTTCGATAATGCCAAGGTCAGTTTCAGAGACTGCAGGGGGTACCTTCAGGGCGAAGCTCAACTTAGTCATGAAAGCGGACACGCGTTCTCCCTCGCATTTCGCGACCATGCAGGGTCCAACGCAGTGAGCTCATTAAAGTTAGGCTGAAAACTGGGATGTGCGTTTTATGCTTAAGATTTGGTTGCGGAACATTCAAATCGGGCCGGCCGCGCCGAGCACGATGATGACCCGCGGATTGACAAAGATCGCTACAGGGCCGCTTTCCGCTGTATCTCATATTCACGGTAATAGATCAGATCTGCCTCGTCCGAATCTTGGCACAGGATTTCCCGCGGCCGAGCGGCGCCCTCGTAAACTTTGATGAGAATCCGTCCATCGGCCAGCTCCTCCTTCGCCACTGAATGGTTTGCTGGGCTTAATGCCATGTCGTTCCTCGGTCTGGGTCGCTTAGCTACAATCGAGACTATCAGACCGTTCGAAGATGAATGGCGTCAGCTTTCTCGAGTGAACGCCGTGGAGAAGTCGGGTTAACTGTCCCTATCTAAAGGACTACCGACAGCTACGTCTGCACCCTCAGCATGGATGCAACCTTCTTGACTGTCTCTGCCATGATTGCGATCGGGTCTATCTGAGCGCTGATCGCCGTCGCGCAGAGCGGGCAGGATAGTACGACGGTTTTCCAGACGGTAGAGCCGACACCTGAACTGCCGTCGACGGTCTCCAAATTTAGACGAGTAAGCAGCTTTTCGCACTTCGGGCATTTCGACGTCATGTAGCACCATCTCAATTGCAGGTAGAGCAGACAAGCATTCGCTGCCGCTGATGGGAAGCCTCACCGGTGTCGTCATTTTCGATAGGGCGCCTGAACTTACCGAGGAAGCCCCTTTGCTTCCGGCGTCCGCTGACTGCAAATGCTATCCGCTTAGTTAGCCGAGCGCTTGAGGCCGTACGGTCAGAGCAACTCGTTTTGGTAAGAAAGTCAAAACATACCCTAAAGACAGCAATCTTCTAGTTTGCCAGTTCTCCACTATGGTCGGGAGTAGGCCTGTGGCGATCGGCGAAAGGGCGGTACGCTCCGACGCTCGCCGTAGGCCGGCTCCCGAAGCTGTTTTCTGATTCACAGACAGTACCGCGGTAACGGTCAGGCGCCTGCCTTTTAACTGCATCATCCTCAATGAGCTTGTCGGCGTTGGCCTAGCCGAGCGAGACGACGCGAGCTTTCGACCGCTGCCATGGCATTCGCGGTCGCTCTTGCAGGCTGCGGCGGGAAGTCGTCGAGCGCCAAAACGATAAGATCAATAGTCGCTTCGCTAGGGCGCCGGAGGATCCGCATATAGCCGTCCGCGTCGTCGTTGGCGTAGCTCGGTCCATTCAACAGCGGCACACACGAAAACAGATGGTCATCGCCCATAGGGGTATGCAGCATGACGTGAAACGTGAGCGCCGGCAGACGGGCTGAGAGGTGCGCCAACAGTTCGTCCACGGTCTGTTGATTCCATTCCTCGCGCCTCGGCGGGGAGATGAGGAACGTCGTGGCTTCGGCGCCGGCGCCGGGCATTACGGTCTCGGACAGAGGAACTCCCTTCAAGATGTTCCTACTCTGTTCTCTTTCTGATTGTCGGTCAATCGAGGTTGATCGCATCATGAAGCGAGTGGCAACCGCTCCCGCGTCTTGTCCGGCAACTGGATATAGGCACGCATGAAATTGACCGCGTAGAACGGTGGCTCGACTGCATCCTCGCGCTCGCCCCGGACCCATCGGTTGACGGTGGTTGGCGCCGTGCCAAGGAGGTCAGCAAGGCGCTTCTGCGACGTTCGGGTCGCCTTCATCAGCAAGGTAAGTTCACGGCGGGCGTCGGACACGGCAATCCCCTCATAGCCAGCCTATGCGTAGCGCATATCCGCTCCGAGGGAATTGCCACATTCCTAGCGTCAGAAGGCTGCAATCATTTTCGCGACTTCATCGATCGGCGTGCCCCGTAGAACCGCCATGTCGACGAGGACGAAGCGCCAAGCCTCGCGATCCGTCTCATTGTCGGGACGCCGGGTTTTAGCCTCGGCCGCGATCGCTTCGATCGACTCGAACGCGTTTCGCTGCGCCGTCTCAAGTAGCCACTCACTTTCCGGGTCAACGTTCTCGTTGAGCGCCGTGCGCGACGTGTCGAAGGCGTCGCGCTGCCGCTTGTAGATCCCGGCCAGCGCGGTCATTGGCATCGACGAAAGCGCCGCCTTCCCCTGGCGGTCATACGCAACGGCTGAGCGACCGTTCTCAACTGCCTCGGCAAGGATCATCTGCAGTTGGAAAACCGCCATGGTGGCCGCGAGCGGCTCGAACCCCGGAGGGCGGCGGATGGTGGCGACGCTGAGGATTGTGCCAAGGTCGGTGAGGAACTTCTCGTCGACTAAAACGCCAGCGCTGGCAGGCTGTGGCATCACCGCCGTGGTCTGAGCGCCCTGCCCGGCGCGCCATGCCATGAAGACATCGATGACCTGCTTGCGAACCTCTGCGGCTTGTGGCGTCCGGCTAAACATGCAGATGAGCAGCGACTGCGGTTCGTTGAGCCAGTACCCAACACTCGGACGCCCGCGAGCCGGTTTCGAATTTGCTTCAGTCTGAAGCAAAATCCCATGTGCTTGTAGTTCAGGACGATTCCGCTCGATGGCCAAGCGCACGTTCCGGGGGCGATCGTAGCCCAAACGCTCTGCGAGCGTGAGGTCGAGAACCCGGGGTTCGTCTTTGACAAGATGGAGGTCGGATAGCGCAAGCGATGTCATGATGGTCATCCTACGTTGGGGTTGACCTGACCGAGCACTCTCAAATGGGCGGTCAGGCTACAGCGGGTTGAGAGACCGCGACGTAGGGCACGGCAGGCCGAAGCCTCCCACTGCGCCTGACCATAAAGCCGGCTGTCTGCCGGGCACGAAAAAAACGCGCTCGGGCAAAATCCGGCGCGTCGATGGCGCCTACGTTCGGTGCGGCTCTCAACCCGCATCGGAATTCTTTTTATTCCGACGCGCTGAGAATGCGATCAAACTTGGCTCTAGTCAACTGAGCGATTTCTACCAGCCAAACCCTCAGTTTGCAATATGCAAACGCTAATGCCCGTCTGTCTACTTGGCTGATGATTAACAGACTGTTAGCCTGTTCTTGCGTGGGTTGCACGACGGGTAAACGCCTAAAAATTTTCAATCGGAGTACATAAACTCCGCTCGATCACTAAGTTGTGAAGTCGCCTTTAGGTCAAGCGTTGCTTACCAGTTCTGGGTGAGTAACCTTGCCGCCGCCGGTCATGATGCTCCGGACACTGGCGGACGTAGCTTCAGCCGCCTGCTGAGCGGCGCCAGTTAGCAAGAACGCGTAACGCTTCGTTGTGCTCGCCTCCATATGCCCGAGAAGCTCGCCGACCTGCGAGAGACTTATACCGCTCGACAGTCCAGCGCTTGCGAAGAACCGCCGCAGGTCGTGCCGTACGAGCCGTTCCTTGATGCCGGCAGCCTTCATAAGGCGCGCCCAAGGCTTAGAGACGTTGACTAGGTGTTGCCCTCGGCGATGGCCAATGATGATGAAGGGGTTGTCGTGTAGGACCGGAATTCTGGCAAGAACCTCGCGTGCATGCGACGAGAGCTGGACGATCTTCTCGCCGGTCTTTGAGTCAGGAAGATGGAGCCCGTCGTCATGGACCCACTCCCATTTGGCGGCTTTGATCTCGCTTAGGCGAGCGCCGGTGAAGCACAGCAATTCAACGAGTCCGACGAAATGCGGGGAGTCGTTCCGCATGTTGTCGAGTTCCTTAAGCAGTCGGATGGCTTCGTCAGCGTGGGGCTTCCGGGTCCGCTTTTTCTCTTTGTAACGTTGGACAGTGACAGGGTTACTGTTCCTCGGCCGCATGCCCCACATCTCGGCCAGTTCGAAGGCCTTATGCAACATCGCCATGGTCCGGTTGGCTGCGTAAGGCGTCGCCCGAAGCGAGTGATGCAGCCGGGCGATGTCTGCGTCGGTTACGTCGGCAACCGCCGTGTCGGGCTTGAGGCACGGCAGTACGACGTTATCCCACTTTGCCTCCTGCTCTTTGCGATACACCGGCTTGTTTTTCTCTGCGGCATGCTCGGCGATGTGACGCTCCCTCAGCACCTGAAGGGTCGCTCTGGCGGCAAGCGCCGCCCGCTCATTGGCAGGATCCTCGCCTCGGCTCACGCGCTCTAGGACATTCCGCGCTCGTTCTCGAGCCGCGGTCAGCGTCAGGAGCTGTTCGTCGGCGAGTTTTTGGTTGCGTTGGATTCCGGCCTTCGTCCGGTAGGAGAGATACCAAACGCTCTTCGTGGCGAGATGACGAAGGCGAAGGCCGGGGGTCTTCGAATCATTCCAAGCGGTGCCGGGCACACCGCGGGTTGGACGATCCTTCGTAGATGTTGCCATTTTGTCCCCTGTGCAATGCTGACGTTTGCCATGCGTTGTCATCATATATCGACCATCGTTCGCGCGGCGTCCACAGGCGGCCAATGTCGCTCGTGTTACCAAATGGCTACCAAGCCGCTTCAATGGGGCATGGCGGCGGAACGTTAAGTCTTTGATTTTGTTGGTGCCGGCTGCAGGGCTCGAACCCGCGACCCCCTGATTACAAATCAGGTGCTCTACCAACTGAGCTAAGCCGGCAACTCGATCGGCGGGCAGAGCCTACGACCGCGTTCGCCGAGTTGGGGCGGCAAACGGACCTCGTTCGGGCGGCGGACAGTTCGCGCCGGTCGGTGGTCGGGTTTTGAATACTGCGGGTGGGGTGCCGCTGTCGAGTGCCTTGGCGTCGGGACGGGCGGTTTATTGAAGGCAGCGGCCGCCGCAGTCATTCCTCTACCCGTCCGGCAGCCCACCCTCGCTGACGGTGCCCGTGTCGCCCCGCGGCGTCCGAATACCGCGTCATGCAGCCTAGAAGGCATTGATCCGCAATGGAATCTGATGGCGTGACGTCAATCGAGGCGTTATAGCGACTTACGATCCAAAAATCGCCTTAGTTGGCAAACAGAGCGGCGATGTCGGCTGGGTCGGGCGCGTATCAACCCTGACATGCGGTGATTCCGGGATACGAGGTATCGATTGACTGACCTGACGGCGAGCCTCCAGAGCTCGAGCGATCCCTCCGATCTCGGACCCGATCTCAGCATCTGCGACCGCGAGCCCATCCATATCCCCGGCTCCATCCAGCCCCATGGCCTGCTCCTCGTCGTCGATGCCACAAGCCTTGTGGTGACCCATGGCGCCGGCGACATTGAGGGCCGGCTCGCGCCTGACTGGCGCGGCAAACGGCTGGAGGCTCTGATGGGCCGCGATATCTCGGCCCACTTGCCATCCGTCTCTTCCGCACCCGGCGGCCAAGTCGTCGACGGCCTGATCGAAGGTCGCCGCGAAACCTTCGACGGCACGATCCACCGCGTCGGGGCGCGCATTCTGATCGAGCTGGAACCGGCGCCCGCCAGGCCACCCTCGGCGACGTCAGTGCTGATGCTCCTCGACAATGCCGGCGCCCGTCTCGGTCGGGCGCCTGACCTCATCGCGCTCTGCGACCAGGCGGCCATCCTGTTCCGCCAGCTCACCGGTTTTGACCGGGTGATGATCTACCGCTTTCTCGACGACGATGCCGGCGTTGTCGTCGCCGAGTCGCGCGATCCCCATCGGCATTCCTTCCTCAACCACCACTTTCCTGCCTCCGACATCCCCAAGCAGGCGCGCGCGCTCTACGTACGAAACCATGTGCGGGTGATCCCGGACGTCGGCTACCAGCCGGCGCCGCTGCGCCCGACGATGATCGGCGGCCCTCTCGACATGAGCGACGTCTCGGTCCGCAGTGTCTCGCCGATCCATGTCCAGTATTTGAAGAACATGGGCGTCGGGGCTTCCGCCTCGGTGTCGATCGTCAAGGATGGCTTCCTGTGGGGGCTCGTCGCTTGCCACAACGAGACGCCGAAGAACCTCACCTGCGATGTCCGCACCGCTTGCCGGATGCTCGCCGGCAGCCTGGCCCGGCAGGTTCGCGCCAAGGAAGAGGCCGAGGCGTATCGCGAGCGGCTCCGGCTGCGGTCGGCCGAGGACGTGATTACCCTGCGACTCGCCCGCATGACGGCCATCGATCACGCCATCACCGGCGCGCAGGGCGATATCCAGCGCATGTTGGGGGCGGATGGTTTCGCGCTCGTGCAAGGCGCGAAAGTCGATCTTTACGGGTCATGTCCGCCGGCCGAGGACGTGCGCGAGCTCGCGCAATGGCTGGGGGCGGAAACCCGCGTCGAGCCTTTCGCCACCCACCAGCTGTCGCGCATCTTTCCGCGGGCTGCTGCCTACCGGGAAGCGGCGAGCGGGTTGCTGACGGTCACCTTGTCGAGCGATACGCCGATCGTCTTCATGTGGTTTCGGGCCGAGCAGGTCGAGGTGATCAACTGGGCCGGCAATCCGCACAAGGCCGTCGACCAGGTGCCGGGGCAAGCGCTCAACCCGCGGGCCTCCTTCGACGCCTGGAGCGAGACGGTGCGCGGACTGGCCCGTCCGTGGACCCTCGGCGAGGTCGAGGCGGCGCAGCGCATTAAGGGGACGGTCGCCGAGTCGCGCCAGAACAGGCGCCTGCAGGAGCTGAACACCCAGCTGACGGCGACGCTGGCGGAGAAGGAGCGGCTGCTTCAGCAGAAAGATTTCCTGGTCAAGGAGGTCAATCACCGCGTCCAGAACAGCCTGCAACTGGTCTCCGCTTTCCTTAGCCTGCAGTCGCGCTCGATCAAGGACCCGGTCCTCACCGGCCATCTCGATGAGGCGCAGCGGCGTCTCTCGGCGGTCTCGCTGGTTCACAAGCGGCTGTACCGCGACGACAATGTCGAGACGGTCGATCTGTCGCGCTATCTCGAGGAACTTTGCGTCGACACGCGGCTATCGATGGGCGGGGATGGCGGCGACCAGCTGGCCTTCGATCTCGCGCCGATCCTCATCGCCTCGGACCGGGCGGTGAGCGTGGGCCTGATCCTGACGGAACTCGTAATCAACGCCAACAAATATGCCTATGGCGGCGGTACAGGCCAGATCGCCGTCACGCTCGAACAGTATCGGAACCGCTTTCTCCTGATCGTCGCGGACCAAGGAAGCGGCCTGACGCGGACCGAGAAAGGTTTTGGCACGCGGATGATGCAGGCGATGGTCGACCGGCTGCAAGGCACGATCGACTATGCCGACAATGAGCCGGGTCTCAGGGTGATCGTGTCGGCCCCGATCGAGGAGAGCGTCTCTTGAACGAGCCGGGAGGCTGACGGTCCTCTCTCGGCGCCGGCCTCGTCACTGCTTAACCGGCGACGGGAGACTTGCGCTGTCCTCGGCTGCCGGCGAGCCGAAGCCGATACCCTGTTTGTTTCCTTCGGCCCGGCGCAAGGCGCTTTAGCGTTCGATCATCTCGCGGATCTTCGTGGCAAGGGCCTCCATGGCGAAGGGTTTCGTCACGATCTCCATGTTCTCGCCGAGGAACTCGCTGCGCACCGCCGCCTTCTCGGCATAGCCGGTGACGAACAGGATCTTCAGTGTCGGCCGCAGGCCGCGTCCGAGTTCAGCCAGTTGCCGACCGTTCATGCCGGGCAAGCCGACATCGGTGACGAGAAGGTCGATCCGCTGGTCGGATTGCAGGATCGGCAAGGCCTCGTCCCCGCTCGGCGCTTCGAGCGCCGTATAGTTCAGCTCTTCCAGGACGTCGACGATCAGCATGCGGACGAGCGGCTCGTCTTCGACGACGAGTACGGTCTCGCCCCTGCCGTCCGGAGCGATCGGCGTCTGGTCGGCTGCCTCGACCTCGTTGGTCGATTGGGTCGGCAGGAAAAGCCGGATCGTCGTGCCTTGGCCCTCGACGCTGGCGATGTCGACATGCCCCTCCGACTGTTTCACGAAGCCGTAGATCATGGAAAGGCCAAGGCCGGTGCCTTGCCCGATCGGCTTGGTGGTGAAGAAAGGCTCAAACACCTTCTTCAGCGTCCCCTCCGACATGCCGGTGCCAGTGTCCCGGACCCGGATGACGATGTACCGTCCCGGCGACAGCCCCTCGTGCTGGCGCGCAGCCTTGGCGTCGAGCACGACATTCGCGGTCTCGATGGTCAGCGTGCCGCCTTCCGGCATAGCGTCGCGGGCATTGATGGCAAGGTTCAGCAGGGCGTTTTCCAGCTGGTTCGTGTCTGTCCGGCTGATCCAGAGATCGGGCGACAGGGCGAGCGAGATCTGGATCCCCTCCCCGAGCGTCCGCCGCAGGAGGTCGTCAAGACTGCCGACGACCGCGTTGACATCGACGGGCCCCAGATCCAGCGACTGGCGTCGCCCGAAAGCGAGGAGCCGTGCCGTCAACGCCGCGGCGCGCTGAGCCGATGTCATCGCCGCATCAATATATTTCGGGATTCGCTCGAGTTCGCCAGTGCTGAGCCGCCGCTTCATCAGGTCGAGCGAACCGACGATGCCGGCCAGCATATTGTTGAAGTCGTGGGCGATGCCGCCGGTGAGCTGGCCGACGGCTTCCATCTTCTGGCTCTGCCGCAAGGCCGTCTCAGCCCGTTCGCGGTCCTCGCTTTCGGCCCGGAGATGATCGAGGGCCTCCTCGAGATCGGCGGTCCGTTCGAGGATCTGCGCCTCCAGCTGCTCGCTCGAGCGCTGCAGCGCCTCCTGTGCCCGCTTCTGCGTGTCGACGTCGACGATCACGGTCAGCGCGGCGAAAATCTTGCCGTTGGCGTCGCGCAGCGGCACGCCGCTGACCCTCGTCCAGACTTCCTGGTCGTTTTCCAGCCGGTAGAGGGCCTCGACGCCCTCTACCCGCTCGCCGCGCAGCGCGCGTGTGCCGGCGAAATCCGCCGGCGTCCGGCGCCGCCCGTCGACGTCGAAGCTCTGCCATTCCGGGGTGTCGCCGATATCGCCAGGCTTCGGCGAGCCGTTGGGAAGGAAGCGCCGGTAGGACGGGTTCGACAGGACGGTCCGGCCGCTCGGATCGGCGAAGTTCACGCCGACCGGCAGGTTGTCCAGCAAGGCCGAGAGCCGGGCCCGCTCCTCCGCCAGATCGTGGATCCGGTCCCGCATTTCGAACTGCTTCTGCCGCGAGCGCATGGCGGAGGCGACCGCGCTGAGGAGCGAGATCGAACCGAGCGGCCGTTCGAGAACCATGACGTTGGTCGCGACCTCGGGCAGGCGTAGGCGCAACGTCTCGGCTGTTCGGACCCGTCCGCCCTGCCGGGCCGCGAGGAGGACAAAGGGAACGTCCGACCATTCCGGCTGCGCTTCGAGGATGGCCTTGAGAGGCGCAAGATCGGCCTGCAAGGCCTCCTCGGTCAGGAGCACGACGCCGGTGTGCTCGTCGAGCGCGGCCGCAACGTCCTGCAAGGTCGCCTTGACCTGCGCCTCGTAACCTTCGTCGCGCAGCAACGCCGCGACGCTTTCCGCATCGCGTCCGTACGGCGCCGTGATCAGTACCCGATGGCCTTCGGTGGCAGTCCTAAAGCCCAATGTCGCGGTCTTCCAGCAGCGGGTTCACGGCGCCGATATACTGGGGCGTGCCTGTCAGGACGCCGGAGAACTCCACCAGCGGCTCGCCGACGCGCACACCGCGGACGTCGATCCGCAACTCCCGGATGGTATCCTCGTGTGCACCGCTGCGGTTTTTGAGGACCGAGATCGCCTTGCGGATGCGCCCGCCCGCCTCGAAGAAGCGGACGAGGACGATCGTGTCGGCGATGTAGGAGACGTTGAGGGTTCCGGTCGACATGGTTCCGAGCAAGCCGTGCTGCGGATTGATGAGGAAGGTCACCACGCCCTGCTGGTTCAGGTAGGACAACATCTCGTGCATCTGCAGCAGCAGCTGCTTCTCCTGCGGCATCGAGGCGAGATAGCCGTTGAGGCTGTCGATCACCAGCATGCGGCTGCCGCGCTCCTCCACCTCGCTGCGCACCAGCCAGGCGAACTCTCCGGGCGACAGTTCCGCCGGGTTGACCTGTTTGATCACCAGCAGGCCGTCGTCGATATAGGTCTGCAGCTTCAGGCCGAGCTGCGCGCTGCGGGCAAGGAGCGTGCCGACCCGTTCGTCGAACTGGTAGATGGTCGCGGGCTCGCCACGTTCACAAGCGGCGGCGACATATTGCAGGGCGATGTTGGTCTTGCCCGCCCCTGCCGGTCCCGAGATCAGGACGCTGGTGCCATAACGCGGCCCGCCGCCCAGCAAGGCGTCGAGTTCGGCAACGCCACTTGACGCGGGGCCGCCGATCTCGGCGTTCTGGTGGTGCGGTGCGATCAGCCGCGGAAACACCGTGATGCCGCCGGGCCGGATGACGAAGTCATGATAGCCGGCGGCAAAATCGACGCCGCGCAGCTTCTGGACCTGCAGACGGCGACGGGCCGCGCCGAATTCGAGCGTCTGCCGCTCCAGCGTCACGACGCCGTGGCAGAGGCTGTGCAGCTGGGTGTCACGCTCGCCGTTCGAGCCGGTGAGATCATCGACCAGCATCACCGTCACCTTACGGCCGGCGAAGAACTGCTTGAGCGCCAGGACCTGCCGCCGGTAGCGGAGTGGGTCCTGCGCAAGGAGGCGCATCTCGGAGAGACTGTCGAAGACGATGCGGCTCGGCCGAACCTTCTCTACCTCATCCTGGATCAGGCGGATCGTACCGCCGAGCTCCATTTCCCAAGGGTGCAGGATGGACTGCGCATGGCCTTCGCCCAGCACCGAATTGGCAGAGGAGAGCTCGAAGAGGTCGAGCTGATCGAGGTCCCAGCCGTGCGATTTGGCGACCGCGCCGAGCTCTTCGGCAGTTTCCGACAAGGTGACATAGAGCCCCGTTTCCCCGCGTCGCACGCCCTCGAACAGGAAGTTCAGCGCCATCGTCGTCTTGCCAGCCCCTGGCGCGCCCTCGAGAAGGTAGAGCCTGTTCGCGGGCAGGCCGCCGTTGAGGATGGTGTCGAGCCCGTCATTGCCCGAGGAAATGCGATCGGTGGCATTCGTCATCGAAAACTGTACCCGCCTTGAACTCCGGACCGCCTGTCGTTTCTGGAGCGGACCCTGTGGTGCGAAGACACCATGTGGTGATGTAGCATATCCCGTACGGGAACAAGGCCCATCATCGCCGGCTGAAAGCCATCGCCTTCGACAGCGGGCCGTCGTCTCGGTTCGTTCCCTGCTGCTCCGCGTGAGGGGTTTGCGCCTGTTCCGCGCGACACGAAAGGTTGGATGACGTGCTCATCCAAGCGCTGGCTCTCATGATAGTGACGTGCGAAGCAGCGGGATCGGTGTTCGGTCTTTGAAGAGGCCGGGAACCCGCCGTTCGAGGCTCGCGGCAAAGGCGGGCCGTCCGCGCGACGTTTGGAGGACAGGGAATGGCATTCAAGACCAAAGCCGAGGCCGCCGCGGAAGCGGCCGTGGCGACGAAGGGCTGGAAACGCGACAAGAAGACGGGACTCTGGAAGTGCTTTCGGGCCGAGCAGCGCGGCGCGACCTTCTCCGGAACAGCAGATCAGCTGCGCCACCATCTCGGCCTGACCAACCCGCTCGCGCCGCCGGAAGCTTGAGGACCGCTGCGGGCTGCACGGCTCGCCGTCGGTCTTCAGTCCCTTGCCTTTCTGCTGGAAGGCTTGTCCGCCGAGCGCTAAGCAAGGGCATGACCTCTTCCGATACCCTTCTCGACTGCCAAAGCTGCGGTGCCTGCTGTTCGTTTTCGGCGGACTGGCCGCGCTTTTCGCTCGAAGAGGACTGGCAGCTGGATCAGATCCCCGAAGCGCTGGTCGCTGCCGACCTCAGCGGCATGCGCTGCGACGGTGTCCGCTGCTCGGCGCTGGGCGGTGTTGTGGGAACCGCGACCGCCTGCACGATCTACCCGATCCGACCGGACGTCTGCCGCGCCTGCATGCCCGGCGACGACGATTGTCTGATGGCGCGCCGCGCCTTCGGCTTCGCCTGACCGCCATAGATTCCGCCTTCGCTTGACATAATCGAGAGCCTGCTCGACAAAAAGGCATGAAAAATTCTGCCTTTTTGCAGTGCAACATACGCAGTGTGCGCGGACGGCCATGCTAGACAAGGTCAAGCAATCGCTGGTCGGTTGGATCAATGGGAAGCCCAACGCCGCCCGTCTGGGTGGCTGGCACAAGTGGAATCCCGGTAACGCCGTCCTGTTGCGCGATGGAAGCTGGAGTCGCGTCGGTCGAGGCCAGAACTGGCGCCGGCGGACGGCTGACGGCTGGGAATACGAGCAGGATCAGGACTACGAAGGTGCGGAAGACCTGCACCATATCGACTGGGACTAGCAGTTTCGCAGCCGGCTTGCGGCTGATGGTTGCAGGATCGAGGGGCACGCCTGGCGCCGAAAGCCCTGTATTTCCGGATGCAAGCGCGCCAGTCAGCGAATTCTTTCCCAGATTTCCCGACTGAGAAATGGCTCTGCCGGCAGCAAGGCATGTGCTGGGGAACTCGACTCAGCTTCATCGCGTCAAACCGCGATGAACTGGAGTTTCCTCGCCGTAAACGTTTGGAATCCTGACGAGATCACAACGGGGCATGAACGTCTGTCTGTGGGCTAAACCATCTCTAAACCATATAATTTGGTACTCGAACCGCCCGAGCATGCCGTAACGACTCCTCGCCCTAAACGTGTAATAGTCGAGTAGTTAGTAAGCTAATCATGGCGGGGAAAATGGTCGTCGCGGGTCCGGAAAAGATGGAGGGCAAAGCAGCGGATCGCCGTGCAGCCCGGGATTCGTTCTGGTTAGATCGGCGTGGCAGCAACGCCGTCGAGTTCGCCATTATCGCCCCGGTCATCTGCCTGATGATGCTGGTCATCCTGTTTTACGGCGTCTACCTTGGCATCGCCAATTCCCTGCAGCAGATATCCGCCGATACCGGGCGCTATGCCATGGTCGGCAAGAACGCGGTCGAACGCAACGAACTTGTCGGTCGCTGGATCACCAATACCGCCGGCAACTATCCGCTGATCGTCCCAGCGCGTCTGACCTATCAGACGGTCGAGGACGGTACGACGCTGATGGTGAGTGTCTCCTACGACATCACCTACCTGCCCCAGCCGCCGACGATCCTCACCAATATCGTGGCCCCCCCAACGACCATCCTCCGCTCCGCGACGGTGTTCATTCCATGACCCAGCCAGCCCCGCGTGCCAAACTCCTTAGCGCTTTCCAAAAAGATCGCTCGGCCTCTGTCGCGCTGCTTTTCGCGGTGACGATCCCCGTGCTGCTCGGGGCCGGCGCTTTCGCCACCGACATGGGCCTAGCTTACCTCCAGCGCCGTTCGCTGCAGACGGCAGCCGATTCGGCAGCGCTAGCCGCCGCCAGCCGACCCGAAAGCGCGAGCCAGGTTGCCCGCGCCATGCTTGATGCCTCAGGCAACAAGGATGCGACCTTTGTGCTCACCATCGGCACTTACGTCGGCACGACGCTCGATCGCGACAACCGTTTTGTCGCGAACCCCGCCGGAAATGCCGTTCGGGTTGATGCCAAGATCAAGGCGCCCGTCTATTTCGGCCGCATCTTCAACATCAAGGACCTCGATCTCTCCGCGCGTTCGGAAGCCGCGGTGATCCCGATCGTCACGATCGCCGCCGGCAGCCGTCTCGCCGCCACCGACCCGCTGATGCTGAACGCCTTTCTCAAGCCGATGACCGGCCTCGATCTCAAGCTGTCGACGACGGACTACAAGGGTCTCGTCCAGTCTAAGCCCAACCTCGGGACGCTCCTGAAGGCGCTGGCGGTCGATGGGCTAGGGCGTCAGATTTCCGGGACGCTGGTCAGGGATGTCGTCTCCAGGCCGATCAAGCTGACGCGCCTCCTGCAGATCCTGTCGACGTGTCTCGACGGCACGGGAGACCTCGTCGGCGGATCGGTTCTGCGAAAGGCCTCGCAGCAGATCGGCGCTTCGAACATCGACGTCGCGCTCGATGAATTCCTGAAGCTCGACCAAGACTTCCAGAAGCTGGCCCTGGACTATCCGAACAAGGCGCTGGATGCCAACATCGGCGTTCTCGGCATGCTGAATGCAGCGATCGGCTCGGACACGATCGGCAATACCATTTCGACCGGCCTGACGTTTCCTGGCCTTCCCAGTGCCACCGTCAAGATGATGGTTGGCGAGGCCAGTCAGAATGCTCAGTCTGCCTCGATCGGCCAGACCTCGGCGGAAATCCAGACCGACCAGTTTCGGATGCGGGCCGAGGTGAAGACGCCAGGCTATCTCGATCTCGTCAATATCAGTCTGAACGTTCCGATCGAACTCGTGATCGCCGGCGGGACGGCGAAGGTGACCGACGTCAAATGCTCCAGCGACCCGGCGCAGCGCCAAGTGACTGTCCAGGCCATGCCGGGGGTCGCCAAGCTCGCGCTCGGGCAGTTCTCGGGCCCGCTGAGCGCGGCCAACACCCATGACCGGTTGTCTCCGGCGGAGCTGGTTCAGGTGACCCTCGTCTCTGTAAAGGGGGACAGCTATGCCTCGATCCAACAGACCGTACCGAGAGTTCTGGTCTTCAAGGGATCTGAAATCGGAAACGGCACGGTCAAGACGGCCAAGACCGACACGATCGCCAGCAGCCTGGTGTCGACCCTGATGAAGGAGGCCAACATCACAGTCAATGTCGGCCTAATTGGCCTGCCGGTTTCGCCGCTCCTCTCCTCGGTCAGCGACCTGTTGGCGGGCCTGACGATGCCGTTGGACAACCTCATCAAGTCGGCGCTGGCGACCGCCGGCATCAGCATCGGCGAACTCGATGTGCGGGTGGACGCCGTGGTCTGCGACACACCGAGGATCGTCGGGTAAGGCGCAACGCTGTCCGCGTTTGGTTAAAAACGTGTGAACATGAGATGCACTGCGTGCATAACAAGTGTGCACGAAGTGCACTAACGGTAGGCAGTCTCAGCGCATACCTAGGGCTAGAAGCAATAGCCCATTGGAATTCTCATGTTCGCCTCTCTCGCCAACCGCATTCGCAGCTACCGCGAACGCCGGATCGCCGTCAGCCACCTCGCCCGCATGGACCGCCACGAACTGTCCGACATCGGCATCGCCAGCCAGGACATCGATCTCGTGGTGCGTCGCGGTCGCCTTCAGCTCTAGAACTTCAGTCCCTTGAACGCCGCAAACCCGCCGTTCGTTTTGAACCGGCGGGTTTTTTGGTTTCTGGTGCAGAGCCGATGTGGAAGCGTTCAGATCGTCAGCACAGTGGCGCCGGTCGTGGTGCGCGCCTCGAGCGCACGGTGGGCCGCTGCGGCATCTTTAAGCGCATATGTCTGGTCGATCCGCACCTTCACGGCACCGGAAGCGATGACCTCGAAAAGCGCCGCGGACGACTGTTCTAGTTCTGCGCGGGTCGCGGTGTAGCCGAAGAGGCTCGGCCGGGTCGCAAACAGCGATCCCTTCTGGTTCAAAAGCGCCATGTCGACATCCGGCAGCTTGCCGGAGGACTGACCGAACGTCACCCACAGCCCTTGCCGCTTGATGCAATCGAGGCTCGCGGGAAACGTGTCCTTGCCGACCGAGTCGTAGACGACGTCGCATTTGGCGCCTTCCGTCAGCTCGAGCACACGCGCGACAAAATCCTCCTCGCGGTAGTTGATCACGTGGTGGTAGCCGTGCTCCAGCGCCAGCGCGCATTTCTCGGCCGAGCCTGCCGTGCCGATCACCGTTGCGCCGAGATGTCTCGCCCATTGCCCGGCGATCAGGCCGACACCGCCGGCTGCCGCGTGGAAGAGCATCACCGTGCCGGGGCCGACCTCGAAGGTCCGGCGCAGAAGGTACTCGGCCGTCATGCCTTTCAGCATCACTGCCGCGGCCGTCTCGAAGTCGATCGCGTCCGGCAAGGTCACCGCGGAGTCGGCCTTCACCAGCACTTCCTCGGCATAGCTGCCGGCGGCATCATTATACGCCACGCGATCGCCCGGGGCGAAACGGGTCACCCCTTCGCCGACCGCCACGACCATGCCAGCGCCTTCCTTGCCCGGCACGAAGGGCATGGACGGAGCCTTGTAGAGGCCGGTCCGGAAATAGACGTCGATGAAGTTGACGCCCGCTGCCGCCTGTCTCACCAGGATCTGGCCGGGACCGGGCGCACCAAGGTCTCGGTCCTCCCAGGACATGACCTCGGGACCGCCGACGGCGCGAACGACCATTGCCTTGCTCATGCGATATTCCCTTGTCTGCGGGTAACGTCAGGGGTTGCTGCGACGGACCATGTCGACGACCTGCAGCACGGCACCGATCGAGAAGAGGTAGATCCCGGTCGCCACCACGCCGAACTTGACGAAGGGCGACAGGTCGAAGTTCTGATACAGCGCGGCCAAGCCGAAGCCGGCCCAGGCGGCGCAGACGGCAAGATTCAGCGGCCGCAAGCGCTTGACCCGGACGGGGTGCAGGAACTTGATCGGCAGGAAGGTCGCGACCGAGCAGAAGGCGACGAAGGCGAAGGCGGTGATCTCGTTCGGCTGGATCGCGAAGAAGGTGAAGACCACCATGTTCCAGGCGACGGGAAAGCCGCGGAAGAAGTAGTCCGTCGTCTTCATCCGCGTGTCGGCGTAGTAGATCGCGCTCGAGATCACGATCATCGCTGCTGCCAGGAAGGACAGGAGGCCGCCGATCATGCCTGATTCATAGAGGGCGAAGGCGGGAATGATAACGTAGGTCGCATAGTCGATGATCTGGTCGAGCACCTCGCCGGACCAGTTCGGCAGCACGCGCTGGATCTCGACCTTACGGGCCATCGGGCCGTCGATCGCATCGACGAACAGCGCGAGCCCCAGCCACCCGAACATCGCCACCCAGCGATGGTCCGCCGCGGCGATGATCGAGAGAAAGGCCCAGAAGGCGCCGCTCGCCGTCAGCAGGTGGACGGCAAAGCCGCGCCACTCCTCGAACTTTGATACCGGTGCCGCCATGCTGACCTGAAACCCATCGTCGCAGGGTCCAGTGCGTACGCCTCCCCCCATTGCTATAAGCTCTATCGTCCGTATCTCTAGAATCCAAGGCTCACGCGGCGGACAGGCACTCGGTTTTCTGCCCCGGCAACAGGAAAGACGGACAGTTGACGCAGCTGAAACGCGATATTGCCGTGGTGGGTGGCGGACTGGCGGGCTATGCGACGGCCATTGGCCTTGCCGCCGAGGGCATCGACACGGTGCTCGTCGCCCCGACCCCGTCGCGCCCCGATGGTCGCTCGACCGCGCTGATCGGTCCGTCGATCGCCTTCCTTGAGCGGCTCGGCGTGCTCGATGCGGTCCGCGCGAAGGGCGAGCCGATGTCGACGATGCGCATCATCGACGATACCGGCAGGTTGCTGCGCGCGCCGACGCTGACCTTCGAGGCCGCAGAGATCGGTCTCGACGCCTTCGGCTACAACATCCTCAACGCCGATCTCTTGGCGATCCTGCATGCCCGCGCAGAGGAACTGGCGGACCGGCTGACGCTGGTGGATGGCGGCGCGCGCCGGCTTGAGGCGGGCGACGACCGCGCGACCCTGACGCTCGACGACGGAACGACGGTCGTCGCTTGCCTCGTCATCGGCGCCGATGGCCGGAAATCCATGGTCCGCGAGCAGGCCGGCATCGCCTTGCGCGACTGGTCCTATCCGCAGAGCGCCATCGTTCTCAACTTTTCGCACGAGCGCCCGCATACGGGGATTTCCACGGAGTTCCATACCGCGACCGGCCCGTTCACGCAGGTGCCCCTGCCCGGCCGGATGTCCTCTCTCGTCTGGGTGGAGACGCCTGACGCCGCCGATCTCATCGTCGACCTGAAGCCAGAGCGACTGCAGAAGATGATCGAGACGCGTCTGCATTCGATCCTCGGCGCGGTTACCGTGGACGGCTCGGCCCAGCGTTTCCCACTGAGCGGCGCGACGGCGCTTCAGATGACCGCCAAGCGGGTCGCGCTGGTGGGCGAGGCTGCGCATGTGTTCCCGCCGATCGGCGCGCAAGGCTTGAACCTCGGCCTACGCGATGCCGCCGCCATCGTCACCGCGGCCTCCGGCAGCCGCGATGATCCCGGCGCCGCCGGCGCACTAGCCCGCTATGCCGCAGCGCGCCGGGGAGACGTGGCGTCGCGCACCTTCGGCGTGGATCTTCTCAACCGGTCTTTGCTGGCCGGATATCTTCCGGCGCAGGCGGCTCGGACGCTCGGCCTGTCGGCCATGGCGGCAGTTCCGTTGTTGCGGCGTTTCTTGATGCGCGAGGGAGTCTCACCAGGCGCCGGCCTGTTCGGGATGCCGAGATCAGTAACCGAAGGGATTGGCGGGAAACCAACCGGTTGAGATCGCATAGAGCGCGAGGGTCACGGTCAGAACGGAGGCAACCGTCGTTGCCAGAATGGCCGCCGAGGCGCGTTCGGTCCAGATGCCGTATTGCTGTGCGATGACGAAGACGTTCGTCGCGGTCGGCAGGCAGGCCAGCAACATCGCCGTGTTCACCCAGACAGGATCGCTTTCGCCGGCCAGTGCGAGCAGCGCGTAGACCAGCAGCGGGTGCAGGATCAGCTTGGCCGGCAGGATGTAGCCGAGCTCGGGCGGCACGCGCCTCAGCGGCCGCAGCGCCAGCGTGACGCCCATCGCGAACAGCGCGCAGGGCGCCGCTGCCCCCGCCAGAAGCGACAGCAGGCGGTCGAGAGGCCCCGGCAGCGAGACGCCGAGGATGGCGCCGCCAACGCCAACCAGCGTCGCGATGATGAAGGGGTGGGTGAAAATCTTCGTCAGGACATCGAGGACGACCGCGCGCGCGGGACGGTCGGAGTCGCCGCCGAGCGCCATGCACAGCGGCGCCATCACGAAGTGCAAGGTGTTGTCGAAGCAGAACACCAGCGCCACCGGGACGGTTGCGGCGGGGCCGAAAGCCACGAGCGCGAGCCCCGGTGCCATATAGCCGATATTGCCGTAGGCGCCGGCAAGTCCCTGGATCGTCGAGGCCGGAATGTCGCCGCGGGTTCTGAGATAGCCGGTGGCGAACACGGCCAGAAACGTCACGAAGGTCGCGAGCGTCGTCGCGCCGACGAAGCCGGGATTGGCGAGCTGTTCGACCGGCGTTTTCGACAGAAGCTGGAAGAAAAGCGCCGGCAGCGCGAGATAGACGATGAAGACGTTGAGCCAGGCCAGCCCCTCGAGCGGGCGCTTAACGATGCGTCCGGTACCGAAGCCTAGCCCGATCAGCGCGAAAAACGGAAAGATCAGCCCGATAATGGCGAGCATGGGCGGATCAGCTCGGCCGGAGGCCGGTTGAGGGACCGCCCCGGGCGGTCCTCCGGATTTGCATGATGGTCCCGTTCATGATTATCCGGCATCCTGTCGCCAACGCGGCGCGGACCAGCCCCTGGTCGCACCGCTTCAATGGTTCTGAGAGACTTCCAGGAAAGCCGCCATGCAGACAGCCCGCTTTTTCATCGGCCAGGTCGTGCGCCATCGGGTGTTTCCGTTCCGTGGCGTGATCTTCGACGTCGACCCGGAGTTCGACAACACCGAGGAATGGTACCAAGCGATCCCGGAAGAGGTTCGCCCGCGCAAGAACCAGCCCTTCTACCACCTGTTCGCCGAGAACGCCGAAACCGAATACGTTGCCTATGTTTCGGAGCAGAACCTCGTCCCGGACGAGACCGGCGATCCGGTGCGCCATCCGCAGGTGGCCGAGGTGTTCGACGGGCAAGTGGACGGCGCCTACAGGATCCGCGGCAACCACCGCAACTGAGCCGGCGCCGAACCAGATCCAGCAGACGAAAACGGCGGCCCGAGGCCGCCGTTTTGCATTCTGGCCTGCGGCTTACTGCGCCGGAGCGGCACCGCCGGTCTTGGCGGCGGACTGGGCGTCCTCGAACTTCTTGCGGCGGGCATCGGCCTGCTTCTTCAGCGCGTCGTTCAGCTCCTGCTGGCGCTGGGCGAGCTCGGGCTGGGCGACCGGTGCGCCATCATAGGCCTTTGAGAAGCCCGACAGAGTGATCTTGATCGGGTTCGGCTGGCGCTGGAAATTGACCGAGGTGACGGTCAGCGTCGTGCCCTTCTTCAGCGAGGCGATGACCGCATCGGTGAGTTGGGCCTCGGCGATGCAGCGGTCGGGGAAGCAGACGGAATAGCCCATCGCCTGCGGCGCGGCCTTGTCGATCTGCAGCTGGACGCCCGCCGGAATGACGCGGCCGGTCGGCACGACCGCCTGCAGCACGCGCTGGGTGACCTTGCCCTTGACGTCGATCAGGTTGATGGCGGTGACCAGCTGGCGGGTATCGGCAACGAGCGTGAACTGCGTGTTGCAGATGTCGTTTTCGCCTTGCTTGGAGCAGACCTTGAACCACTGCGTCTCGACCGGCTTGCCGGCGGCGGGGGCAGCCGGGGCGGCCTGCGCCGCGGCGGAGCCGGCCATCATGCCCAGCGTGGTGATGCCGATCACACCTGCGGCCAGCGCGTTGACAGTGACATTCAGCAAACGGTTCTTCACGGGCCTTGCATCCTCTCGGCGTCGATCATTCGGCGTAAGGCTTCCCTTAACCGGGTTGCTGCTCGTGCGCAAATGAGGCCGTTTAAAGACCCTTGCCGAAAGGGCTTCGGCGAGGAATCCCATTCCGCCGATAGGCAAATCAGACCGGAGCGGATAAGAATCCGCCAACCCTGCCGGAGAGATTGCCCATCATGCCCTTTCGGACGCTTGCGCCGGCTGCCGCGAAAGCACTGCTGATCCTTTTGCTCTCGACGGTGGCTGCATTGCCCGCCCTCGCCGAGCCCCGCCACGGGATCGCGATGCAAGGCGAGCCAGCGCTGGCGGCCGGTTTCACCCATCTGCCCTTCGTCAACGCCGACGCGCCGAAAGGCGGCGTGATGCGCTACGGAGTCTTCGGCACCTTCGACAACCTCAACCCGATCATCGTGCGCGGCTCGACCACGACGGCCCGCGGCATCTGGGCCGACCAGGAATACGGCAACTTCGTCTTCGAGCCGCTGATGCAGCGTTCGCCCGACGAGCCGTTCACGCTCTACGGGCTGCTGGCGGAGAGCGTCGAGACGGACGACGCCCGCACCTTCGTCGAGTTCACCTTGAACCCGAAGGCGAAGTTCTCCGACGGCACCCCGGTCACGGTCGAGGACGTCCTTTTCACCACGGAGATGATGCAGCAGATCGGCGTCGTCCGGCCGCAGTACACGGCCTGGCTCCAGCGCGTGGCGAAGATCGAGAAGGTCGGCGAGCGCGGCGTGCGCTTCACCTTCAACGAGAAGGCCGACCGCGAACTGCCGCTGCTGCTGGCCGGCCTGCCTGTGCTGCCGGCGCACGGTTTCGACCGCGCCACGTTCGAGCAGACGACGCTGAAGCCGGTGATCGGTTCGGGCCCCTATGTGATCGAGAGGGTCGAGCCCGGCCAGCGCATCTCCTACCGGCGCAATCCCGACTATTGGGCCAAGGACCTGCCGATCAAGCGCGGGATCGACAATTATGACCAGGTGGTCATCGAGTATTTCCGCGACGCGAACGCGCAGTTCGAGGCCTTCCAGAAGGGTCTTTTCTACGTCTTCCCGGAAGGCAGCCCGCTGCACTGGCGCACGGCATACGACTTCCCGGCCGTGCGTGATGGGCGGGTGAAGCGCGACGAATTCGTCAACGGCAAGCCGGCGGGCACCTACGGCTTCTTCTTCAACACCCGCCGTCCGCTGTTCGAGGACCGAGCGGTGCGGGCCGCCCTCGGCCTGTTGTTCGACTTCGAATGGGCGAACGCCAACCTCTATTACGGCGCCTATCGCCGAACGACGAGCTTCTTCGAGAACTCGGAACTGTCGAGCGTCGGGCATCCCGCCAGTGGCCTCGAGAAAGCGCTTCTGGCGCCGTTCCCGCAGGCCGTGACGCCCGAGGTCATGGCCGGCACCTGGCGGCCCGCGGTCAGCGATGCCTCCGGCAGCGACCGCAAGCTGCTGAAGCAGGCCGTCGATGCGCTGAAGGTGGCTGGCTTCACCTTCGCCGGCGGGCGGATGGTGGACAAGGCCGGCAAGCCGCTCACCTTCGAGATCCTGGTCCAGAACGCCGACCAGGGGCGGATCGCGCAAGGCTATGCCCGAACCCTCTCGCGGATCGGCGTCGAGGCCGACATGCGCCTCGTCGACGACGCCCAGTACCAGCTGCGCAAGCAGCGTTTTGACTACGACGTCCTGATCTCCTCGTTCACCTCGTCGCTGTCGCCGGGCGCCGAGCAACGTCAGCGCTGGGGATCGGCGTCGCGCGATGCCAATGGCTCGTTCAATTTCGCCGGCACCGCCGATCCCGCCATCGACGCGCTGATCGAGGCGATGACCAAGGCGCGAACCCGGGAAGAGTTCGTCGCCGCTGTCCGGGCCTACGACCGGGTGCTGATCTCCGGACAATATGTGGTGCCGCTGTTCTACGTCGCCGAGCAGTGGCTTGGCCGCTGGGCCTTCATCCAGCATCCCGCCGTGACGCCGCTGACCGGATACTACCTCCCGAGCTTCTGGCGCGAACCGGGCAAGTAGGAAACGTCTCGGTCGCTAGACGATCGCCTGCCATGCGTCGGCATGGCTGCCGGCGAAGTTCGGCATGCCCGGCTTGGTCAGGCAGCCTCTCGGGGCGACGTAGCTGTCGATCCGGCGGACCGGCCGCTCGTGCCAGCCGAGGTTGAACGCCCAATATCTCGGGAAGAACTCCATCGTCGAATACGGCAGATGGTCGTGGATCCACCAGGCGAGCTTTTGCCAGTCGCCTTCCGCCTGGAACCGGTCCCAGAAGCGGGGAACGACGATACAGGCGGTAGCGCCCATGCAGCCCTCGGCATCGCGCCGGTCCCAGATGTGGCCAGCGAAATTCTTAGGATTGGCCGAGCAGTTGTATCCCGGCCTCCCGGCAGCCTGGAGGCGGCAGCCGAGTTCGTTGATGTCCGCTGACCGGAACGAGGACCGGATGGCCAGCCGGCCAAACTGATCCTGCAGCGGCTCCAGCACGTCCTCGCAGAGACGCGTGCCGGCCGCGATGGCGAGATCCGGGTCGTCCGGCACGTTGCTGATCCCGTGCAGGGCGGCGATCTCGGAGAAGAGAAAGTCGCGCATGAAGAACGATTGGGACAGCCGCGCGCGACCAAAATCCGTCAGCGACTGGACCGATTTTGGCGTCTTCATGCGCCCCCCTCTGCTACCAAATCAGTTCAACAAACTAGCTCAAGCCCCTGTTGCAAAACATTTTCATACCTTCTGATCTCTCTAGGCCGCCTTCTTCTGCGCTTCGTCTGCAAACCGCGCCAGCTGCGTGGCGATGGTGGCGGCGCCGTTAAGGCGCTTGTCGGGCGTCGGCCAGTCGCGGATGAGGACGATCGACTGGTCCGGCCGGATCTTCGCGGCCGATCCCTGCTCGCCGATGTAGCGCACCAAGGCCCCCGGATTGGAGAAGCTCTTGTCGCGGAACTGGATGACAAGGCCTTTTGGTCCGGCATCGAGCTTGGCGATGTTGGCGCGGCGGCAGAGCGACTTGATGAACACCACCTTCAGAAGATGCTCCACCTCGTCCGGCAAGGGGCCAAAACGGTCGATCATCTCGGCTCCGAAAGCGTCGATCTCGCGGGCGTCGGCGAGGTCGGCAAGGCGGCGATAGAGGCTCATGCGGAGCTGCAGATCGGGCACGTAGCCTTCTGGGATCATCACCGCGGTGCCGAGCGTGATCTGCGGCGACCACTGGCCGTCGCCCGCGTCCGGCTCGCCCTTCATCTCGGCGACCGCCTCTTCCAGCATCTGCTGGTAGAGCTCGAAACCGACCTCCTTGACGTGGCCGCTCTGCTCGTCGCCGAGGAGGTTGCCGGCGCCGCGCTGGTCGAGGTCGTGGCTGGCCAGCTGGAAGCCGGCGCCCAGTGTATCCAATGATTGTAGAACCTTCAGGCGCCGGTCGGCCTGGGCCGTCGGCGTCTTGTTGGCCGGAATGGTCATCAGCGCGTAGGCCCTGACCTTGGAGCGGCCGACGCGGCCGCGCAACTGGTAGAGCTGGGCGAGACCGAACATGTCGGCCCTGTGTACAATCATTGTATTCGCCGAGGGAATATCGAGGCCTGACTCGACGATCGTCGTCGACAGCAACACGTCGTACTGGCCCTCGTAGAAGGCGTTCATGATGTCCTCGAGCTCGCCGGCGCCCATCTGCCCATGGGCGATGGCGACCTTCAGCTCCGGCACCTGCTCCGACAGGAAGTCGTGGATACCCCGCAGATCCGACAGCCTTGGCGCGACGTAGAAGCTCTGGCCGCCGCGGTATCGCTCGCGCAGCAGCGTCTCGCGCACCACCAGCGGGTCGAACGGCGTGATGAAGGTGCGCACCGCCATGCGGTCGACCGGGGCGGTGGTGATCAGCGACAGCTCGCGCACGCCGGTGAGGGCTAGCTGGAGAGTGCGCGGGATCGGCGTCGCAGAGAGCGTCAGCACGTGGACGTCGCTCTTCAGCTCCTTCAGCCGCTCCTTGTGCTTGACGCCGAAGTGCTGCTCCTCGTCGATGATGAGGAGGCCGAGGTTCTTGAAGGTGACGGCCTTGCCGAGCAAAGCGTGCGTGCCGACGACGATGTCGAGCGTGCCCTCGATCAACCCCTTCTTGGTGGTCGCGAGATCCTTGGCGGTGACGAGACGCGAGGCCTGACCGATGTTCAGCGGGAGGCCGTGGAAGCGCTCGGAGAAGGTCTTGAAATGCTGGCGAGCGAGCAGCGTCGTCGGCACGACGACGGCGACCTGAAGCCCGTTCATCGCGGCGATGAAGGCGGCGCGCAGCGCCACCTCGGTCTTGCCGAAACCGACGTCGCCGCAGATCAGCCGGTCCATCGGGCGTCCGGCGGCCAGATCGTCGGCGACGGCGTCGATGGCGCTCTGCTGATCCTCTGTCTCCTCGTAGGGGAAGCGCGCGGCGAACTCGCCCCAGAGCCCGTCCGGCGGCAGGAGCTTGGGCGCGCCGCGGGTCTGGCGTTCGGCGGCGATGCGGATAAGGCCGCCCGCCATGTCGAGCAGCCGCTTCTTGAGCTTGGCCTTGCGCGCCTGCCAGGCGCCCCCGCCGAGCTTGTCGAGCACGCCCTCCGAGCCCTCGCCGCCATAACGCGACAGGAGCTCGATGTTCTCCACGGGGAGGAACAGCCGGTCGGCGCCGGCATACATGATCTCCAGACAGTCGTGCGGCGCGCCGGCGGCCTCGATCGAGCGCAGGCCGACGAAGCGGCCTATGCCGTGGTCGACATGGACGACGATGTCGCCCTCGTCGAGGCCGGAGACCTCGGCGATGAAGTCGGCGCCGCGCTTCTTGCGCCGGGCGCGGCGGACCAGCCGGTCGCCGAGGATGTCCTGCTCGCCGATAACGGCGATGCGGTCCGTCTCGAAGCCGGCCTCGATGCCGAGCACGGCCGAGGCGACGAGGTTCTTCGGGATCTCCAGCGCCTTGACGTAGGTCTCGACGAATTTCAGCCCGCCGAGGCCTTGCTCCTCGACGACCTGCACCAGGCGCTCGCGCGAGCCCTCGCTCCAGGCGGCGAGGATCACCTTCTTGCCAGAGGCCCTGAGGTTTGAGATGTGCTCGACGGCCCGCTCGAAGACGTTGACGTCGCCGGCCGCCCGCTCGGCGGCAAAGTTGCGGCCGCGCGTGATGTCGAGGTTGACGATGGTCCGGCCGGTCGCGTCGCTCAGCGCATAGGAGGACAGGCGGATGGGATCGGCGCTGGCGATGCCGCCCATCAGCTCGTCTTCGGAGAGGTAGAGATCATCGGGCTCGACGGGGTGGTACGGCACGGCGTCCGCCGTCCCCTCGCCCGCCCCGCGGCGGCGGCTCTCGTAATGATCCTGGATCGTCGTGCGACGCTCGCCGATCGCCTCCAGCACGAGGTGATCGAGCACCATCGGGAAGCCGGCGGTGTAGTCGAACAGCGTGTCGAGCTTCTCGTAGAACAGCGGCAGCCAGTGCTCCATGCCGGAAAAGCGGCGGCCCTCACTGATCGCGGCATAGAGGCCGTCATTGCGCGACGGCGCGCCGAAGCGCTTGAGATAGCTCGTGCGGAAGCGGCTGATCGTCTCGTCCTTCAGCGTCACCTCGCTGACCGGCGCGAGCTCGAAGCTCTTGCGCTGGGCGGTGGTGCGCTGGGTGGCGGGATCGAAGGCGCGGATGGATTCCAGCGTGTCGCCGAAGAAATCGAGGCGGATCGGCTCGTCGTCGCCGGGCGCGAAGAGGTCGAGAATGCCGCCGCGCACGGCGAACTCGCCACGCTCGCGCACGGTCGCGACCCGCTCGAAGCCGCCGCGCTGCAGGACCCGGACGATGTGGTCCATCGAGATGCGGCCGCTGGCGCGGGCCGAGATCGTTTCGTCCGCCAGGATCTGCGCCGGCGGCATCTTCTGCAGCAGCGCGTTGGCGGTGGTCAGCACCAGAGCGCGGTGCGGCTCCTTGCGCAGGTTGCCGAGCGCGGTCATCGCCGAGAGGCGCATGGCGGCAGCCTCGCTGGACGGGCCGACGCGGTCATAGGGCAGGCAGTCCCAGGCCGGCAGCGACAGGATCGGCAGGTCGGGCGCGACGAAGCGCAGCGCGTCCTCCAGCTCACCCATCCGGTTGCCGTTGCGCATGACGAAAACGAGCGGCGCCTTGCCGGCCCGCTCGCGGGCGATCTCGGCAAGGAGGAACGGCTCGTAGCCGTCGATGACATTGCCGATCGACAGGCCGTCGCGGCCCTTCAGCGCCTTCTTCAGGCGGTCCTCGGCCTTCACAGCGAGCGGGTCCGCGGGCCGTCGACGCCCGGCCTGTCCTCTACTGGGATCTCGTAGAACGCCTTGATGCGCCGGAAGATGCCGGTGTCGTAGTTCGCCGGGACCGGCTGTTCGCCGGTGAGCCACTGGAACAAGTCGCGGTCGATCGCTTCCATCAGCACCTCGAAATCGTCCATCTCGGTCTCGTCGAGGCGGTCGATCTCGGCGTCCGCGAAACGGCCCAGCACCAGGTCCATCTCCCGCGTGCCACGGTGCCACGAGCGGAACAGCGCCTTGCGGCGGCGGATGTCGAGATCGATCGAGGAGCGGCTGGTGCCTGTCATGGTGTTCTCGGTGTTCACAGAATGTGCTCCGTATATAGCGCAGCAGGCGGCTTGTCAGCGCCGCCGGACCCTATAAACCTCGCTGCCATGCGCCCGTCCTTGCTCGATCCCCTCTTCGCTCCGGTTACCACCCTCGACGGCGTCGGGCCGAAAGTCGCCGGCATGCTGAAGACGCTGCTGCTCGCCTCCGGATCGGACGTGGCGCTGAGGGTACGCGACCTCCTGTTCCACCTGCCGAGCGGCCTCGTCGACCGGCGCCAGCGCGGCGAGATCGCGACTGCCCCGGAGGGCGTGATTGTCACCCTGACGGTGCGGATCGACCGGCACCTAGCGCCGCCGCGCGACGCCCGCTCGATGCCTTACCGGGTGTTTGCGACGGACGAGACCGGCGAGATCGCCCTCACCTATTTCCGCGGCCAGTCCAACTGGATGGAGAACCTCCTGCCGGTCGGCGAGACCATGCTGGTGTCGGGCAAGGTCGACTGGTTCAACGGTCGTCCGTCCATGGTGCATCCCGACTTCGTCTGCCGGATCGCCGACGCCGAGAACCTGCCGCTGGTCGAACCGGTCTATCCGCTGACCGCCGGACTGTCGGCCAAGGTGCTGCAGAAGTCGATTGCCGCGGGGCTCGAGGAACTGCCGGTGCTGGCCGAGTGGATCGAGCCGACGGTCGTGTCGAAGCATTCGTTCAAGCCTTTCGCGGATTCGCTGAAGCGGGTGCATCATCCCGCCGACGCGCTCGATCTCGATCCACTGGGTGCGGCCTGGCGACGGCTCGCCTATGACGAGTTCCTCGCCGGCCAGCTGGCGCTGGCGCTGTCGCGGCAGAAGATCAAGAAGGCGGAAGGGCGTCCCATGCGCGGCGACGGCAGCCGCAGCGACAAGGTGCTCACCGCCTTGCCGTTCACGCTGACATCCGGTCAGCGCAAAGCGATCGACGAGATCTGGTCCGACATGGGCGAGCACGACCGCATGCTGCGGCTGCTGCAAGGCGATGTCGGCTCCGGCAAGACCGTGGTGGCGCTGATGGCGATGGCGGCGGCGACCGAGGCCGGCGCGCAGTCGGCCTTCCTTGCGCCGACCGAAATCCTCGCCCGCCAGCACGCCATGGGCCTGCAGCCCTATTGTAAGGCGGCGGGGCTGAAGATGGTGCTGCTCACCGGACGCGACACCGGCCGCACCCGGACGGAGAAGCTTGCCGATATCGCCGAGGGCCGCTGCGACATCGTCGTCGGCACCCATGCGCTGTTCCAGGAGAAGGTGGTCTACCACGACCTCGGCCTCGTGGTGGTCGACGAGCAGCACCGCTTCGGCGTGCACCAGCGTCTCAGCCTCACCAGCAAGGGCGAGGCGCCCGATCTCTTGGTGATGACGGCGACCCCGATCCCGCGCACGCTGGTGCTCGCCGCCTTCGGCGACATGGACGTCTCGCGCCTGGAGGGAAAGCCGGCCGGGCGCAAGCCTATCGCCACCGTCGCCGTGCCGATGGACAGGCTGAACGAGATCGTCGAGCGCGCCGGCAAGGCGATCGCGGAGGGCGACAAGATCTACTGGGTCTGCCCGCTGGTGGAAGAGTCCGAGAAAAGCGACCTGATGGCGGCCGAGGAGCGGCATGCCCAGCTTCAGCAGGTGTTCGGCGACAAGGTCGGCCTCGTCCACGGCCGGATGAACGGCGAGGAGAAGGACGCGGCGATGGCGGCCTTCAAGGCCGGCGAGACTCGGCTGATCGTCGCCACCACCGTGATCGAGGTCGGCGTCGACGTGCCGGACGCCTCGATCATCGTCATCGAGCATGCCGAGCGCTTCGGGCTGTCGCAGCTGCACCAGCTGCGCGGCCGCGTCGGCCGGGGATCCAAGGCGTCTGCCTGCGTGCTGCTGTACCGCGCGCCGCTCGGCGAAGTGGCCAAGGCGCGGCTTGCCGTGATGCGCGAGACCGAGGACGGTTTTCGCATCGCCGAGGAAGACCTGAAGCTGCGCGGCGAAGGCGACCTCCTCGGCACCAAGCAATCAGGCCTGCCGGGCTTCCGCGTCGCCCGCATGGAGGTGCATGCCGACCTCCTGGAGACCGCCCGCGACGATGCGCGGTTGGTCCTCACGCGCGACCCCGGCCTCGAGACGCCGCGCGGCGAAGCGTTGCGCACGCTGCTCTACCTGTTCGGGCGCGATGACGCGATCAGGCTGCTGCGGGCGGGGTAGCTTCGGAGGAGATGCGACGGCGCCGCTGCCTTCTTCGCCCCTCTGGGGAGAAGTGGCCGGCAGGCCAATGAGGGGGGAGCGCCGACGACGAATGATCGACCACGCGAGTCGACATCGGCCTTTCCCGTCGGCGCTCCCCTCATCCCGCTGCCGCGACCTTCTCCCCGGGGGCAGAAGAAGGCGGCTGCGGCGTCGCGCCCTCTGGACCACGCGGGTGCTTACAACGCCGCTCCCTACGCCTTCGCCGCTGCCAGTCTCGCCGCCTCGCCTTGCGTCAACGGCCGCTCGCTGTCCGGCCCGACAATGCCCGCGGAGATGACGAGCTTCATCGCGTCTTCGACCTTCATGTCGAGGATTCTCACGTCCTCGCGCGGCACGTAAAGGAGGAAGCCGGAGGTGGGATTGGGCGTCGGCGGCAGGAAAACGGCGAGCATCTCCTTGCCGTCGGGGGCAAGGGTCGAGGCGATCTCGCCGCGCGCTTCGGTGGCGATGAGCACAATCGACCAGATGCCGCGGCGGGGATATTCGATCAGCGCCGCCGTCTTGAACGAGGAGGAATGGTTGGCGAACACCGTCTCGAAGATCTGCTTCAACGCGGTGTAGAGCGTGCGCACCAGCGGCGTGCGGCCGAGCAGGCGCTCGCCCCAGCCGACGATCGTCTTGCCGACGAAGCTGGCGGTGAGGAAGCCGACGAGGGTGATCAAGACCAGCGCGACGACGAGGCCGAAGCCCGGAACGCTGAAGACGAGGTAGTTGTCGGGGTTGTAGCGGCCGGGGATGTAGGGTTTCACCCAGCCATCGACCCAGCGAACGAAGGACCAGGTCAGCCAAGCGGTGATCGCCAGCGGGGCGCAGATGATGAACCCGGTGAGGAAGTAGTTGCGGATGCGGGTCATCATCGGTTCCATCGTTCGCGGGCGATCGCCGCGAACCGGTCGCGCCGATCGCCGGCCGTCGCCAAGCCTAGCATGGCAAAACCTCGGCTTCGACGCTGACGGCGCGACGGCCGAGAGTTTTTTGCAACGCAGCGAAGGTGCCGCGTTCTCTACTCAACTGTGACGGATTTGGCGAGGTTCCGGGGCTGATCGACGTCCGTGCCCATGTGCACTGCCGTGTGGTAGGCGAGCATCTGCAAGGGAACGGCGTAGACGATCGGCGTCAGGATTTCCGGCATGTCGGGAAGGACGATCACCTCGGCCGACGGCATGGCGCCAGCCGCAGCGCCCTTCTCGTCGGTGATGAGGATGATGCGCCCGCCGCGCGCGGCGACCTCCTGCATGTTCGAGACAGTCTTCTCGAAGGCGCGGTCATGTGGCGCGATGACGATGACCGGCATGGTCTCGTCGACCAACGCGATGGGCCCGTGCTTCAGTTCGCCCGCTGCATAACCTTCCGCGTGGATGTAGCTGATTTCCTTAAGTTTCAGCGCTCCCTCCAGCGCCAGCGGATAGCTGAAGCCGCGACCGAGATAGAGCGCGTGCTTGTGCGTCGACAGTTCGCGGGCGATCGCCTCGATCTGGCTCTCCAGCTTGAACGCCTCGTTCACAAGGCGCGGCGCCTCGGCGAGCGCCCGGGTCATCGCCAGTTCCTCGTCCGGCGAGATGACACCGCGGTCGACGCCGGCGCGGATCGACAGAGCGGCCATCGCCATCAGCTGGCAGGTGAAGGCCTTCGTCGAGGCGACGCCGATCTCGGGGCCCGCGAGCGTCGGCAGGACGATGTCGGATTCGCGGGCGATGGTGGATTCCTGAACGTTGACGACCGCTGCCGTCTTCAGCCCCATCTGCTTGGCGTAGCGCAGCGATGCCAGGGTATCCGCGGTCTCGCCGGACTGCGAGACGAAGAGCGCGAGGTCGACGTCGCCGAGCGGGCTCTCGCGGTAGCGGAACTCCGAGGCGACGTCGATGTCGCAGGCGATGCGGGCGTGCCGCTCGAAATAATAGCGGCCGGTGAGGCCGGCGAGATAGCCGGTGCCGCAGGCCGAGATCGCCATGCGTTGGACATTTGCGAAATCGAGCGCCTGGCTGCCCGGGATGCGGGTGCGGCCGGTGGTCATGTCGACGAAGGCGCCGAGCGTGTGGCCGATGACCTCCGGCTGCTCGTAGATCTCCTTCTGCATGAAGTGGCGGTGATTGCCCTTGTCGACGTAGAAGGCCTTGCCGACCGAGCGGCGGATCGGGCGCGTTACGGCCGTGCCATCGA
Source organism: Mesocryomonas lacus (assembly GCF_055730105.2). NCBI lineage: Bacteria > Pseudomonadati > Pseudomonadota > Alphaproteobacteria > Hyphomicrobiales > Aurantimonadaceae > Mesocryomonas > Mesocryomonas lacus. The sequence goes on along the minus strand of NZ_JBUZWF020000004.1, from coordinate 327,403 downwards.
CGTCGAAGATCTCGGCGCCGCCATGGTCGAGCACGACGAAGTCGCCATCCTCGAGATAGCGCACGCTGTCCGTGAAGGGCGACAGCGCGATCGCGTCCGAGCCAAGGAACATCTCGCCCTCGCCGACGCCGACGGCGAGCGGCGAGCCGCGGCGGGCGCCGATGAGGAGGCTCTCCTCGCCGGTGAAGATGAAGGCCAGCGCGAAGGCGCCTTCCAGCTGCAGCAGCGAGGCTTTCACGGCCTCGCGCGGGGCGGCCCCACGATCCATGGCGCGGGTGACGAGAATGGCGACCGTCTCGGTGTCGGTCTCGCTCTCGAAGACGTAGCCGTCGGCTTCCAGATCGGCGCGCAGCTCGCGGAAATTCTCGATGATGCCGTTGTGGACGACGGCGAGTGTCTTCGTCGCATGCGGGTGGGCGTTGCGCACGGTCGGAGCGCCGTGCGTCGCCCAGCGGGTGTGGCCGATGCCGATCGTGCCAGCGAGCGGGTTCTGCCTGAGGTGCGCTTCGAGGTTGGCGAGCTTGCCCTCGGCGCGCCGCCGGTCGAGCCCGTCGGCGGAAAGCGTCGCGATGCCCGCGGAATCATAGCCGCGGTATTCCAGCCGCTTCAGCGAGTCGACGAGGCGCCCGGCCACGGGCTGACGGCTGACGATACCGATGATGCCACACATGCAGCGCATCTCCTGAAGAGCAAAATGGTTGCGGCCGAAAGCCGCTGGCACCGGAGGTAGCGGTTCCGCCCCGCCGCCGTCGACACAAGTTTGATTGCCGCCGGCAACAGGCTCAGTGCGGCGTCTTCGCCTTGGCGAGCTTTGCGGCCTTCGCCGCGGCATTGCGGGCGGCGATCTGCCGGCCGCGGTCGGGCATCGTGACCTGGCGCCCGCGGGCGATGGCGAGCGCACCGTCCGGGACGTCCTCGGTGACGACGCTGCCGCTGCCGATATAGGCACCCTCGCCGATCCGCACCGGAGCCACCAGCGCCGAGTTCGAGCCGACAAAGGCACCCTCGCCTATCTCGGTATGATGCTTCAGCGCGCCGTCGTAATTGCAGGTGATCGTCCCGGCGCCGATATTGGCATTCGCGCCGATCTCGGCATCGCCGATGTAGCTGAGATGGTTGAGTTTCGCGCCTTGGCCAAGCTTGGCGTTCTTGGTCTCGCAGAAATTGCCGACCTTGGCGCCTTGGCCAAGTTCCGTCCCCGGCCGCAGCCGGGCGAACGGGCCGATCGCGACATTCTCGGCGATCTCGGCGCCCTCGATATGCGAGAAGGCGTGGATGACGCTACCGGCGCCGACGGAAACGCAGGGGCCGAAGACGACGTTCGGCTCGATCAGGACGTCGGCGGCAAGCTGGGTGTCGAAAGCGAGGAAGACGGTTTCCGGCGCGATCAGGCTGACGCCGGAGAGCATGACCTCGCGGCGGCGGCGCTGCTGCCACAGTGTCTCGACCGCGGCGAGCTCGACACGGGTGTTGACGCCCAGCACCTCTGACGCCTCCGCCTCGATCGCCCGCACGCTCCGCCCTTCCGCGCGGGCGATCTCGACGACGTCAGTGAGGTAGTATTCGCCCTTGGCATTGGCGTTGCCGATCTGGCCGAGCAGCGCCAAGGCGTGCTCGCCCGCGATCGCCATCACGCCGCCATTGCAGAAGTCGATCCGCCGCTCGGCCTCGCTCGCATCGCGTTCCTCGCGGATCGCCAGGAGCTCGCCGCCAGCCTCGATCAGGCGGCCGTAGCCGGTCGGGTTTGGCGTCCGGAAGCCGACGACGCAGACGCTGGCGCCGGCGGCCAGCGCCTCGCGGGCCAGCGACAGCGTCTCCGGCCGCACCAGCGGCGTGTCGCCGAAGAGGATGAGGATGTCGTCATACCCCTCCTCGATGGCGGCGCGGGCGGCGAGCACCGCATGGCCGGTGCCGAGGCGCTCGGTCTGGAGGTGGGAACTGACATGGCCGGTCGTGCCGGCCAGCGCTGCGGCGACGGTCGCCTGCACCGCCTCGGCGCCGCGTCCGACCACCAGCGCCGTGCGGTCGGAGCCGGCGGTCGCGGCGGTCAGCGCGGCATGGCAGACCATCGGCAGACCGGCGACGGGGTGCAGGACCTTCGACATCGCCGATTTCATCCGCGTGCCCTCGCCTGCGGCGAGGATAATCGAGAGGCAGGAACGGGACATGGCGGGCTTCCGGTGTTGAGGCCTGGATCACCTGCCTTAGCAGGCGTTCCTGAGCAAGCGGTGAATGCCGCGCCTCGGCTGCCGCGCCGGGCGGGCGAACGTCACGTCGCCAGGCGTTCGACGTCCATCAGGGCTGGAAACGTGTCGAGCAGCCAGAACGAGACCGCCTGCATGCCGCCGGTCAGGAAGAGGATGCCGGTGATCACCAGGAGCCCGCCCATCACCTTCTCGACCTTGCCGAAATGCTGCCGGAAGCGCCCCATCCACCGCAAGAAGACGCCTGAGAAGGCGGCGGCCAGAAGGAAGGGAATGCCAAGGCCGGCGGAATAGAAGGCGAGCATGGTCGCGCCCTCGGCCACCGTGCTGCGCGCACCGGCAAGCCCGAGGATGGCGCCGAGCACCGGTCCGATGCAGGGCGTCCAGCCGAAGGCGAAGGCAAGCCCCATCAGATAGGCGCCGAGAACGCTGCGCGGCTTGTCCGGCGAGCGGAAGCGCTTCTCGCCCGACAGAAAGGCGATGCGGAACACGCCGAGGAAGTTGAGGCCCATGACGATGATGGCGATGCCCGCGACGATGCCGAGCCAGTCGAGGTTCTGCCGGAGCAGACGCCCGACCGAACTCGCGCCGGCGCCCAGCAGGATGAAGACGGTGGAGAAGCCGAGCACGAACACCAGGGCCGTCGCCAGCACCCGGACATAGCCGCGGCCGGTCGCCTTCATCTGCGGCCCGGCCTTCAGGTCCTCGATGGAGACGCCGGCCATGTAGCAGAGATAGGGCGGCACCAGCGGCAGCACGCAAGGTGACAGAAAGGATAGGGCGCCGGCGAGGACAGCGGTCGGATAGGACAGATCGTCGATCACGCAGGTTCCTTTCGGGCGAAGACGTCAGCCCCCTCGCCCGTCTCCTAGCTGGCGAAAGCGCGAGCGGCAAACCGAACTGGGACATCCCTGCGTGATCTCGTCAAAAGGCTGGGGGTCGACGCCTTTAGCGGTTGACCGCTCGATCTCTGCTTTCTATGTTCCGCGCGATTCAGCGATCGGCCTCGGCCATCGACGGACGAGCGCGTAGCTCAGTTGGTAGAGCAACGGACTTTTAATCTGTAGGTCCCGGGTTCGAGCCCCGGCGCGCTCACCAATCAGCTCTGATTTCCCGAAACCAGTTTCATATCTGCGTCTCATGGGCTCGGTGCCCCGGCATGTGGTCGATGATGAGGGTTACCGTGTTAAGCGATCGAGCCCTGCTGGGTCGTCTGGACTGTCTGCGTAGCTTACAGCCCACAATGTTCCACTTCTCCACCAAAGCCTTTGCAGCGCTTCGTAACTTGCGTCTGCGTACGCTTTAGCGCGGTCAGCCAAACGCCGGAACGGTTGCACAGGCCGCAGGTTCAACTCCGCGACCGCCAGAACGCGGCAATTATCGGAGAAGACTATGGCCCAGGAAAAGACGCTCGAAGACGCTTTCTACGAGACGCTGAAGGATGTGTACTTCGCCGAGAAGCAGTCGGTGAAAGCGCTGAAGAAGTCGGCGAAGGCGGCACAGTCGCCCGAGTTGAAGCAGGCTTTTCTCGACCATGCCGACGAGTCGGCAGCCCAGGTCGAGCGGCTGACGCAGGCTTTCGAGATCATCGGCAAGCCGGCGCGCGCCAAGACCTGCGAGGCGATGGTCGGCATCACCAGCGAGATGGAATCGGACCTCGAGGATTTTGGTGGGACCGAGGCGTCGGATGACGTGCTGATCGGGTGCGCGCAGGCCATCGAGCACTACGAGATCGCCCGCTACGGCCTGTTGAAGGCCTGGGCCACCAAGCTCGGCTATGACGAGGCAGCCGCGCTCTTCGACGAAACCCTGCAGGAGGAAAAGAAGGCGGACGAGTTGCTGACGAAGATCGCCAGCGGTTCGGCCCCGGCGAAGCCGAAGGCGTCCAAGAAGGCAGCCTGAGCGCTACGCTTCTTCATGAGATTGCAAAGGGGGTCGCGGTTCGCCGCGGCCCTTTTTATGGCGTCGCGCGATCGATTCGGTCCGAGGGCGAGGCGAGTGCCCTCACCCCGTTTTACTGGACCGACCGTCGAGTTCACCGGGCTGCGCGGACCAGGGCCCGGTGCCGCCATCGGCGGCGGACGCGGACGGTCCAGTAGAAGCGGGCAAGGAAGAAGCCCGCGATGCTGGAGACCGCGGCAAAGACCGACAGCCCGATCGCCAGTGGCAACAGGAAGCCACCAAAGCTCCAGCTTGTCTCGTCCAAGGCCACATCATCCGCCATGGCCATCACCTGATCCTCGGTCAGTTCGCCGCCGGCGCCCGAACCGAGGAGAAAGTTGCCGACGCGGTAGGCGGCGTAATAAATCGCCGGAAAGGTCAGCGGGTTCGTGACGAAGGTAAAGCTCGCCGCGACGATGATGTTGGCCCGAACGCTCAGCGCCAGGACCGCCGCGACGATGATCTGACCCACCGGGATCATGAAGCCGGCGACAAGCCCGAGCGCCACGCCGCGGGAGACGGACCGCCGGTTGAAGTGCCACAAGGAGGGGTGCGCCAGCCGATGGGCGAACGGGCTGATCCAGCGGCTTGCGAGGATCGTCTCGCGGGAGACGACGAAGCGCTGCAGCCATTTCATGCGCAACGCTGCCGGGCTTTGCGGGATTGAGCCCGGATCATGCTGCTGTTCCTTCCACCCGTCCGAAGAGGCGGGCGCGCTCTCGGTAGACGGCCGGCAGCGAGAGAAGGGCGATGCAGCCCAAGGCGATCGTCGTTTTCAGCAACTGGCTGAACCGCGGGGTCTCGAAGTCCACGAAGCGGACGAGATAGACGATGACGACGTGCCAGACGTAGACCTGGAGCGAGTGCCGGCCGAGGAGACGCAGGAACGGCAGCCGGAACAGCCAGGACAGGAAGCCCGCGAACCGGCGAACGCGCGTGGAAGCATGTTCCGGGCCCGCCACCAGCAGCCAAGCCAGGCCCGACGCGACCGCCGTGAAATTCAGGAGATAGACGAGGCCGAACTCGGAGCGGTTCTCGTAGCTCTGAAAGGTGCCGAGAATGTCGATCGGCATATAGTCGTGGGCCGTCGCGAAGCGGAACGGCAGGAAAAACAGGCAGACCGACAAAGCGGTCATCGGCAGCAGGGTGTCGCCAGGCCTGAAAACCTTTTGCCAGTCGACGCGGTTCATGGCGGTCAGCACGCCGAAGACGAGGCCGAAGACGAACACGATCTGCCAGGCCATCAGGTTGAAGTTGACCCGCAGGCCGTGTCCGGTGTCGCCGGCCAGCCATGTGTTGAGCGGGGCCGTCAGCGGCCGCTGGACCCCGAACTGCGCCGCCAGCCACAGCAGGAAGGAGCCGATCAGGACCTGGTGCCACTGCCCCCTCAGGCACGCGAGGATCAGGAAGGGCGAGATCAGCATGTAGACGATGTATTGCGGCAGGATGTCCATGTAGGTCGGCTGGAACAGCAGCAAGGCGGCGCTCACCGCGCGGAAAGGGTTGCGCCAGTCGAGGTCGGCCATCCAGTCAACCCAGCCGAGCTTGGCCGCCGGGATCAGCAGCGCCATCGTCATCGCAAAGGCCAGGAGGAAGAGGGTCTGGCGGTAGAGGTCCCCTGCCCTCGACCAGACGCCGCGCGCTGCCGTCAGGAAGCCCTTGCGCTCCATCCGGCCGGCATAGACCATGCCGACGAGGAGGCCCGAGAGGAAGACGAAGCCCTGCGCGTCCTCGACAAAGGCCAGCTGGCGATGGTTAATCTCTACCAGCCAGTAGCCCCCGTCGAAGGCCAAGTGGTTGATGAGCATGAAGACGAGGAAATAGCCCCGCAGCCCATCGATGAGATCCAGTCGCTTCATCATGCCATCCTGCTTCGCGCGGACCGGCGCAGGGGTGACCGGCCGTAAGGCAGGCCGGTCGAGTACCCCACCCCCCGCGTGGCGGCAACCCGGCCTGCCCACTCGAGCGGTGACAAAGGCTTGCCTTGCGGTTTTGCAGGCCTCCAGATTCAGGAGGTGCCTGAGCAAAGAAAAACGTAGGTCCCGCGCCTGGCCGAACCCTTCGCTTTATTGATCATCATTACTTGCTGCCATAGCATTCGCTTCCAACCACATCTCCGGTGGCCACTCTCAGTTTTGTTAAGCTTTAAAAAGTTTGCCTCATTATAAAATCTGATGAATCCGCACTGGACAAATCGTAATTTATAGATGTGATGGCAAATATAGTCTTCAAACGGTCCTTCGTGTCGTCGGTGATGACGGTGAGGCGGTAAAGGTGGCTTCTTGCGTCATGTCGATTGGATACGGACAAAGCTGGGACGGTCGAGGTGTCCTTGCGTCAGACCCGCCGGTTGCCGACGTCCCGTCATGGGGCGGGAGCGATAAAGCTATGTTCAGGCTTGCTTCGGTGGAACTCAGCAACAAACGCGTTCTCATCGTCGAAGGTAACGCCGACACGGCCAGCCGCATGGCTAGAGATGTCACAATTTCAGGCGGGGACGTGATCGCCACAGTAAAGGATATTGCGGCCATGCTCGCGGCCTTTGAATACCCGCGACACATCGACTGCGTGATGCTGGACGCTCATACCTTGGCACAGGCGCCCATTTTTGTACCGGAATGGCTCCAGGACCGGTGCGTACGTCTGGTCGTCGTCACCACCTGGGACGACTGGTTCCTCAACGACGAGGAAAGCTAAGGGAAGGCCGGCGGGGTTTGGATGCCGCCAGTGCTTCCCTCAGGATCGCGGGAATACATCGCTGCCGCCCGCCTTCCCGTCGCAGTCTTACATCGGCGGAACGACACCGTTCTTGCCGACGACAACGAACGCAGCCTGAAGCGAATCGTCGGCCTGCTTCTGGGTCGGAATGAAGACGGTAGCGCCCGCGACGAGATCTGCCTTTTCGGCCGGTGCGAACGTCACCACCGGTGTGTTCTCCGGGACCGACACGGCCTTCTCATTGCCGCCGCTATAGGTCAGCGTCAGGTTGCGACCGTCGACCGCGCTCACGGCATTGGTGACCGTTGCATTGGTCATCGTGCTGTTAGGCTGGAGGTCCCAAGGATAGTGCCCCTCGCCCGTCCCGGCCATCCCGGCGGGAAATACCAGGACCTCCAGCGCGCCGGACGAGCCGTCAGCCTTGGGTGCCGCTGCGACGCCGACGAAGTCGCCGGCCTTGATCTCGGCGAGCGAAGCCTTCGTCACGGTCCCGACCTTCCAGCCGTCCTTCAGAATGACCTTGACGTCCGAACCGTCGCGCGACTTCACGTTGAGGACCGGTCCGTCGAGAGAAACGATCGTGCCGCGGACGCGAACGGCGTTCGCCGGCGGCGCCTGGGCGAAGGCCGGGGCGACGGTCGCGACGACGAGGGTTGCGACGGCCGAAGCCGCCAGCAGGCGGCGTAGCGGCCGCATCTGTGTAGTGAACATGGTCTTCCACTCGCTTTGTTGGGAGGACTTCGACTGAGCACGATCGCCTCGGCGATGCGACGCACAAGCCGGTGATGACACCGGTTTGTGCTGGCTGGCTTAGCGGTTACAGCGGCTGTAGCGCGGATCGTCGTTCGGGCCGTTGCGGCAATCGTCCCGGCGGTCGTAGCGGTCGCTTCGGCCATCGCGGCGGTCGCTTCGGTCGTCACGCCCGTCATAGCGTCCGCGCGGACCGCGATCGTCGCGGTAGTCGGGCTGGCGGTTGTCGACGATGATGGGGCCGCGGCCGACCGGGCCCTCGTTGATGGCGCGGTCGTAGGCGCCGCCACGGTTGTTGGTTTCGCAGCCGGAGAGCGCCAGCGAGCAGAGCCCGAGGCTGAGAAGGAGGATCGTCGACTTCATGGGAAAGCACCTGCACCGGGAATTCGGTCTTGAACCTAGCTAGTGCATGCTGAGCATTTTCCTATGCGCGGCGTTGAACTCCTCTTGAGACGGGACCGCGCACCGACCATCGGTCGGCTGGCGGTTGTTCGGCCGCGGCGTCACGTCAAGTTGATGGGCCGGGGATGGCCAGCCAAGCACTTTCGTCGGACGCTGTCCCATCGACCGGAAGGAGGCCATATGCGACGGACCCTTTATGCCCTCGCCCTAGCCGCGCTGCTTCTGCCGGCCCAATCGCTGGCCGCGCGGGCGGACGATGCCGGCGACATCAAGTCCGTCATTTCAGGTCAATTGCAGGCTTTCAAAGCCGGCGATGGCGGCGCGGCTTACTCCTACGCGGCGCCCAACATCAAGCAGATGTTTCCGAGCGAGTCGGCCTTCATGGCGATGGTCGAGGGCGGCTACGCCCCGGTGTTCCGCTCCAGCAACGCCGTCTTCGGCACGATGACCGCCGAGGGCAAGGGTTTTCGGCAGGAGGTCTATCTCACCGACAGTTCCGGCCAAAGCTACGTCGCAAGCTATACGCTCGAGCGCCAGCCGGATGGATCGCTGAAGATCACCGGCTGTGCCATCCGCAAGGGTAACGACGTATCGGCCTGACGGAAAGGCTAGAGCTTCTCGAGATCCCCGCGGATCCAGCCCTCTCTGACCGCAGCGACATGATCCGAGAAGCCTCCGGCTGAGATCGCCGTGCGAAGGCCGTCCATCAAGCTCTGGTAATAGGCGAGGTTGTTCCAGGTGAGCAGCATCGCCCCCAGCGCCTCGTCGGATTTGACGAGGTGGTGGAGGTAAGCGCGGCTGTAGTCGCGGCTCGCGGGGCAGTTCGACGCAGCGTCGAGCGGCCGGTGATCGTCGGCATGGCGGGCGTTCTTCAGGTTCACCTTGCCGAAGCGGGTAAAGGCGAGGCCGTGGCGCCCGGCCCGGGTCGGCATCACGCAGTCGAACATGTCGATGCCGCGGGCGACGGACTGGACGATGTCGTCGGGTGTCCCGACGCCCATGAGGTAGCGCGGCTTCTCGTGCGGCAGGGCCGGCAGCGTCTCGTCGAGCGTCTTCAGCATCACATGCTGCGGCTCTCCGACCGCCAGGCCGCCCATCGCATAGCCCTTGAGGTCCATGGCGGCGAGGCGCTGGGCGGAGCGCAGGCGCAGGTCCGGGATGTCTCCGCCCTGGACGATGCCGAACATCGCCTTGCCCGGCTGCGTGCCGAATGCCTTGGCGGACCGCTCGGCCCAGCGCAGCGACATCTCCATCGCCCGCTCGATCTCGGCGCGCTCGGCGGGCAGCCGAACGCATTCGTCGAGCTGCATCTGGATGTCGGAATCGAGGAGGTTCTGGATCTCGATCGAACGCTCCGGCGTCAGCGCATGCGCCGAGCCGTCGATGTGCGAGCGGAAGGTGACGCCGGTCTCGTCGAGCTTTCGGAGGTTCGCGAGCGACATCACCTGGAAGCCGCCGGAGTCTGTGAGGATCGGGTGCGGCCAGCGGGCGAATTCGTGCAGGCCGCCTTGCCGCGCCACGCGCTCGGCGCCGGGCCGCAGCATCAGGTGGTAGACATTGCCGAGAATGATGTCTGAGCCGAGGTCGCGCACCTGGTCGAGATACATCGCCTTGACCGTGCCGCCGGTGCCGACCGGCATGAAGGCCGGAGTGCGGACGGTGCCACGGGGCATGGTGATCTCGCCGCGGCGGGCGAGACCGTCGGTGGCCAGCAGGCGGAACTGGAAGCTATCGCTCACCGGTCGGTCCTTCGTTCGAGCAGGCAGGCATCGCCATAGGAATAGAAGCGATAGCCGCTGGAAATCGCATGCGCATAGGCCGCCCGCATGGTGTCGAGGCCGGAGAAGGCCGAGACCAGCATGAACAGCGTCGAGCGCGGCAGATGGAAATTGGTGAGCAGCACGTCGACCGCGCGGAACCGGTAGCCGGGCGTGATAAAGATCGAGGTCGGGCCGTCGAAGGGCCTGATCTCGCCGTCCTCCGTCGCCGCGCTTTCGAGGAGGCGCAGCGACGTCGTGCCCACTGCGACGATGCGTGCGCCGCTTGCCCGCGCGGCGTTGAGGCGGGCGGCGGTCTCGGCGTCGATGCGGCCGATCTCGGCATGCATGCGGTGCGCCTCGGTGTCGTCGGCCTTCACCGGCAGGAACGTCCCCGCCCCGACATGCAGCGTCAGGTATTCGCGGCTGACGCCAGCCTCATCCAGCGCGGCAACAAGATCCGGCGTGAAATGGAGGCCAGCCGTCGGCGCGGCGACCGCGCCGTTCTCGCGGGCGTAGATCGTCTGATAGTCGGCGGTGTCCTGCGCATCGACGGGGCGCTTGGAGGCGATGTAGGGTGGCAGCGGCAGGATGCCGGTCTCGGCCAGGGCCGCATCGAGCGCCGGGCCGCCTCGGTCGAAGACGAGAAGAGCCTCGCCGCCCTCGCCTTTCTCCGCAAGGAGAGCGGAAAGGCCGCCGGGTGCGGGGTCGAACACCAGGGTCTCATCGGCATTTATGCGCTTGCCCGGCTTCAGAAAGGCCTGCCAACGGTCCGGCGCCACGCGCATATGCAGCGTCGCCTCGACCTTGGCGGCGGTGTCGCCGCGGTGGCGCAGGCCCGTCAGTCGGGCGGGGATGACGCGGGTATCGTTGAAGACGAGGACGTCGCCACGCCGCAAAAGCTGCGGCAGGTCGGCGATGGTCCGGTCCGCCAGCATCCCGGCAGGCTCTACCGAGAGAAGCCGTGCGGCGGCGCGGGGCACGGCGGGACGGAGCGCGATGCTCGTCTCCGGCAGATCGAAATCGAACGCGTCGACGCGCATGGCGCCCTCTTCTGAAAAGGAAAAAACCGCCCGGCCTTGTCGGCCGAGCGGATGGAGATACCCGTCACGCCGTACGGCGTGCAAGTTGCCCAGACCTTAGAGGTCGGCGGCGACGCGCATGGTGGTGATCGAGTCGGGGTCGCGCACGGGCTCGCCCTTCTTGATCTGATCGATGACATCCATGCCTTCGATCACCTCGCCCCAGACCGAATACTGCTTGTCGAGCCAAGGGGCGCGTTCGAAGCAGACGAAGAACTGCGAGTTGGCGGAGTTCGGGTTGCCGGTACGGGCCGCCGAGACGGTGCCGCGCTTGTGCGGCTCGGCCGAGAACTCGGCCTTGAGGTCGGGCTTGTCGGAGCCGCCGGCGCCGGTGCCGGTCGGATCACCGGTCTGCGCCATGAAGCCGTCGATGACGCGGTGGAACACCACGCCGTCGTAGAACTTCTCGCGCGCCAGCTCCTTGTACCGGGCGACGTGGCCCGGTGCGAGGTCGGGACGAAGCTTGATGACGACCTTGCCCTTGGTGGTCTCGAGGACGAGCGTGTCTTCCGGATTTTCGTAGGCCACGTTTGTCTCCTTCTGTGCGGCGGCGTTTTGCCGCCCGGGATAAAAGGCATGCCGGACCCGCCTCTCGGCGCCGCCCGGCATTACGATGGTCAGCAAATGGACGATCGGCCGCCCGGAAACAAGCCCGGCGGCACGATCCGTGCCTTACTTGTCGCTGACGGTAACCTTCAGCATCTTGTCGGGATTGCTGACCGAACCATTGTCGGCCGCATCGCCCTTCTTGATCTTGTCGACGACGTCCATGCCCTTGGTGACGTTGCCGACCACGGTGTACTGCCCGTTCAGGAAGTCGCCGTCGTCGAGCATGATGAAGAACTGCGAGTTCGCCGAGTCCGGGCTGGACGAGCGGGCCATGCCGACTGCGCCGCGCTTGAACTCTTCCTTGCTGAACTCGGCCTTCAGGTCCGGCAGGTCCGAGCCGCCGGCGCCGGTGCCGGTCGGATCGCCGGTCTGGGCCATGAAGCCGTCGATGACGCGGTGGAAGACGATGCCGTCGTAGAAGCCCTTCTTGGCGAGCGCCTCGATCTGCTTCACGTGGTTCGGCGCGATGTCCGGACGCAGTGCGATGTCGATCTCGCCATCCTTGGTGGTGATGACCAAGGTGTCCTTGGCGCTGGCGGCGGAAACCGCGCCGGCAAGGCTCGAGAGGGTGATCGCGGCGGCGAGGCCGAACTGGGCGAGGCGCTTCATGGTGTCTTCCCGGGATGATTGATCTGGTGCGTGGAAACTAGCGTCGTCAGGCGAACTTCAACCTCAGCGCGGCGGCGACCGCCGGCGGGACGAAAGGCGACACGTCGCCCGACATGGCGGCGATCTGGCGGACCAATGTGGCGGTTATGGGCCTGAATGCCGGGCGCGCCGGCAGGAACAGCGTCACCAGCGCCGGCGCAAGCGTGTCGTTCATGCCGGCCATCTGCATCTCGTAGTCGAGATCCGACCCATCGCGCACGCCGCGCACCAGCGCAGTCGCCGCCTCGCGGCTGGCAAGGTCGACCACCAGGCCATCGAAGGAGACGATGTCCACCGTGCAGGCTGACTTCGGATCGGCATCGAGCACTGACCGGATCAGGTCTGCCCGTTCCTCGAAGCTGAAGAGAGGCTGCTTGCCGGGGTGGACGCCGATCGCCACCACAAGACGGTCGAACAACCGTATCGACTGCCGGATGAGGTCGAGATGCCCCAAGGTCAGCGGGTCGAAAGAACCTGGGTAAAGCGCGGTACGGGACGGCATCGGGACGGCCACATCCTTCATTTTTGTAATTTCTTCAGCATGTTGCGAAACCAAGGCTCAATGCCTTTTCCGCTACAAGGAAAGCGCGGAAGGTCAGCGCCCAACACTCGGTTCTGCACTAAATTCTAGGTCGTGGAACGATCAGCGTAAGACTTCGTTAATTCCAGGACAATCGGAGAAGTAACATGCTGGTTTTTGCGCTTGCCCTCGCCATGGCCGCCGGCCTCTGCACCGCCACCGCCGTCGCTCTGCACAACGAAGCAGAGAATTCGCGGGTTAAGGTGGTCGCGCGGCGCCATCGTCCGATGAACTGACCGCAGCCCTGGGCACGGTCGCTCAGTATCCGCAGAAGTAAACCAAGACAGTCGAAGCCGCTCGAAAGGGCGGCTTTTTTCGTGACCATCTTAACCGCCTTCAGATTTTATTCGCGCTGTGGAATGGCCCGCGGCACAGCGCGGGCCATGATCATCCCTCGGTTTTAGCGTTACTCAGTTGTCGGCTCGTCACCTGGCGGGACGTCCGAGGTTGGCGGGGCCGGCGGCTCGTCGGCGATAACTGCCTCGGCATCAGCTTCGTCGACAACCTCCGATCCCTGGTCCGGGATGCGCTCGACGGAAACGATCCGCTCCCCGTCCGCCGTCTTGAAGATGGTGACGCCCTTGGTGGCGCGGCTGGCCATGCGGATGCCCTCGACCGGCACGCGGATGGCCTGGCCCCGGTCGGAGATCATCATCACCTGATCCCCCGTCTCGACCGGGAAGCCAGCCACCAGCTTGCCGATTTCGCCCGTGCGGGAGATATCGGTCGCCCTGATGCCCTTGCCGCCACGCCCGCTGGTGCGGAAGTCGTAGGACGAGGAACGCTTGCCGAAGCCGAACTCGCTGAGCGTCAGGATGAACTGCTCCTGCGCGTTGAGGAAAGCGTAGCGCTCCGGCCCGACCTGGGCGGTCTGGTCCTCGGCACTCGCCTCCTCGTCCGCGGGCACTTCGTCAACCGCCACCTCATCCGGATCGACCGCGCGCCGCATGCGCTGGTAGATCGACCGCTCGGCCGGGGTCGCGTCGACATGGCGCAGGATCGCCATCGAGATCAGCGTGTCGCCCTCCGCAAGCGCCATGCCGCGCACGCCGATCGAGTTGCGCCCGGCGAAGACACGGACGTCGGTGGCGGGGAAGCGGATGCAGAGACCGGACGAGGCCATCAGCAGCACGTCGTCGTCCTCCGAGCAGGTGGCGACCGCGAGGATCTCGTCGCCGGCATCCTCGAGCTTCATCGCGATCTTGCCGTTGCGGTTGACCTGGATAAAGTCGGCTAGCTTGTTGCGGCGGACGGTGCCCTTGGTGGTCGCGAACATCACGTTCAGCTCGCCCGCCTGCGCCTCGTCGTTCGGCAGCGGCATGATCGAGGTGATCCGCTCGTCCTTCTCCAGCGGCAGCATGTTGACGAGAGCCTTGCCGCGCGACTGCGGCGTCGTCAGCGGCAGGCGCCAGACCTTCTCCTTATAGACGATGCCGCGCGAGGAGAAGAACAGGATCGGCGTGTGGGTGTTGGCGACGAACAGCCGCGTCACCGAATCCTCATCGCCCTTCAGCGACATGCCCGAGCGGCCCTTGCCGCCGCGGCGCTGGGCCCGGTAGGTCGCGAGTGGCACGCGCTTGATGTAGCCACCATGGCTGACGGTGACGACCATCTCCTCGCGCGGGATGAGGTCCTCGTCGTCCATGTCCGCGGCGCCCTCGGTGAGCTCGGTCCGCCGCGGCGTCGCGAACTCGTTGCGCACTTCGGTCATCTCTTCCTTGATGATCTCGCGCACGCGGGAGCGCGACGAGAGGATCAGGAGGTACTCCTTAATCTCCTCGCCGATCTTGTTCAGCTCGTCGGCGATTTCATCCCGGCCGAGCGCGGTAAGGCGCTGCAGGCGGAGGTCGAGAATGGCGCGCGCCTGCGTCTCTGACAGGCGGTAGGTGCCCTCTTCCGTGATGCGGTGGCGCGGATCGTCGATCAGCCGGATCAGCGGGGCAACGTCCTTCGCCTCCCAGTGCCGCTCCATCAACTGCTCGCGTGCCGTTTGCGGATCGGGCGCCTGGCGGATCAGCTTGATGATCTCGTCGATGTTGGCGACGGCGATGGCGAGGCCGACGAGGACATGCGCCCGCTCGCGCGCCTTGCGCAGCAGGAACTTGGTGCGCCGGTTCACCACTTCCTCGCGGAAGGCGATAAAGGCCGACAGCATGTCCGGCAGCGTCATCTGCTCGGGCTTGCCGCCGTTCAGCGCCACCATGTTGGCGCCGAACGATGTCTGCAGCGGTGTGAAACGGTAGAGCTGGTTCAGGACGACGTCGGTGGTGGCGTCGCGTTTCAGCTCGACGACGACGCGGTAACCGTCGCGGTCGCTCTCGTCGCGGATGTCGGAAATGCCCTCGATGCGCTTCTCGCGCACCAATTCGGCCATCTTCTCGATCATCGAGGCCTTGTTCACCTGGTACGGAACCTCGGTGACAATGATCGCCTCGCGCTCGCCGCGGATCTGCTCGATGTACACCTTGCCGCGCATCAGGATCGAGCCGCGACCGGTGGAGTAGGCCGACATGATGCCGGCACGGCCGAGCACCAGCGCGCCTGTCGGGAAGTCCGGCCCCGGAATGAACTCCATCAGCTCGTCCAGGGTGATCGCCGGATTGTCGATCATCGCCATGCAGCCGTCGATGATCTCGCCGAGATTGTGCGGCGGGATGTTCGTCGCCATGCCGACGGCGATGCCGCCGGAGCCGTTGACGAGGAGGTTCGGGAAGCGCGCGGGGAGCACGACCGGCTCCATCTCACGGCCGTCGTAGTTCTCCTGGAAGTTGACGGTTTCCTTGTCGATATCGGCGAGAAGCGCGTCCGACACCTTCTGCAGCCGCGCCTCGGTGTAGCGCATGGCCGCCGGCGGATCGCCGTCGATCGAACCGAAATTGCCCTGTCCGTTGATCAGCGGCGCCCGCAGCGACCACTCCTGCGCCATGCGCACGAGGGCGTCATAGATCGAGGCGTCGCCGTGCGGGTGGAACTTACCCATCACTTCACCGACAACACCGGCCGACTTTCGGAAAGGCCGGTTCCAGACGAGGCCCATCTCGTGCATGGCGTAGAGCACGCGGCGGTGTACCGGCTTCAACCCGTCGCGCACGTCCGGCAGGGCGCGGCTGACGATCACGCTCATCGCGTAATCGAGATAGGATCGCTGCATTTCCTCGACGATGGAGATGGTATCGATGCCGCGAGGGCGTTCCGGTGGGACTGCTGCGATCTCGTCTTCTGCCAAGATTTTATCCTGATGTGTGCTCGAATCTGTTGCCGTTTATAGCGCTTCCCCTGGCCATTGGGCAAATCTGCCGCGGCGCAGCAAGGTGCTAATACTCGTGTGATTACAGCCTCTTGCTTGAGCCGGTAAAGAAACCTGCGGACAAGCGCGATAAACGCCTGCGAATCCGGTGATTTTGCCGGTCAAATCGGGGGTATTGCCCGTCCCGCAGCCCCGTGGCGCCCATATTGAGGCGGCATCCGGCCTGAATTGCCAGAATACCACACAAGAGGAAGGCTCGGTCGCCCTTGAAGGTTACCTCTTCCGGCTGGATTTGCCGCCGCTCGTTCAGAGCCCGCGTGGCCGATGGCCTACGGCTATCCCTCCGCACGCGAGAAAGCGCCCTGTCCTTCCCCAGTCCAAGTAAAGACGCGATGCCCATCTTCGCTGTGAAACCATTGCGGCAGGTCTTGGCGGGATCTTGAACCCTATCGTAATTCCGCCGAGCTTCGGTGCAGGTTGCCCTTTGCGCAAGGATCGGCCGATACCGAGGACTGGACGGAAGATCGCCTGAAAGACAAGCCGGACATGCCGGACATCCCAACACCCCAACGACTGGAGCTCGTCGATGCCTAGCCTTTTCAAGACCGTCCTTCTAGCCGCGCTGGTGGGCACCGCGCTGGCGGGCGCGGCGACGGCCGAGCCGATCTGGACGCTCGACGGGCTGAAGAACCCCGCTGCGGTAGAACCGGACCTTCCCGCGGGCATTCTCTACGTCACCGAGATGGCCGGCGACCGGCAGGCGAAGGACGGCCTCGGCTCGATCTCCAAGGTTTCGCCGGACGGCAAGATGCTGGAGGAAGGATGGGTGTCCGGCCTCAATGCGCCGAAGGGTATCGGGCGGGTCGAGGGAACGCTTTACGTCGCCGACATCGACGAACTGGTGGCGGTCGATATCGAGACCGGCAAGATCACCCAGCGCTACCCAGCGCCCGGTGCCGTGGCTCTGCACGACGTGTCGACGGCGCGTGACGGACGCGTCTTCGTCTCCGACACCGCCACCAACACGATCTGGCTGCTGGAGAAGGGCAGCTTCAAGCCGTGGCTGCAGGGCGACGTCCTGAACGCACCCGAGGGCATCGCCGTCGATGTGGACCGCCTTCTAGTCGCGGGGCTCGGCCAGGTGCCGAAGGATGGGAAGCCCGGTGCGCCCACCCATCTCGTCGAGATTTCGTTCAGCGACAAGGAGCCGCATGCGCTCGGCGACGGCACGGCGGTCGGCTTCCTCGATGGCCTCGCCATCGTCGGCGACGGAACCTACCTGTCGACCGACATCGTCAAGGGGCCGCTCTACCGGATCTACGAGAACGGCGCGGTCGACAGGCTGATGGATTTTGCGCCGGGCGCTGCCGATCTCGCCTACGACTTCGCCAGCAAGGTGGCCTACGTCCCGCTGTCGACCGAAGGCAAGCTCGTCGCCATACAGCTCGAATGATCTGCGGCCGCTGAAAGCTTCGCTGCCTGCCTCCCCTTGGAGGCTCCGACACAGAAAGGCGGCGCCCGAAAGCGCCGCCTTTCAATTGTGCGGGAAGCCTTGAAAAGTCCTGGGGGCGTTACGATCAGGCGATCTTGCCGCCGCCCTGCCGGGTGATGGCGAGCACCGATGGCCGAACCGGCATGTCGTCCTTGAAGTCCGGCCAGCGGGTGGACAGGTCTTCGTAGTAGGAGAGCCGGCCGAAGCCGTCCCAGTCCTCGCCGCCGTCGCCGGGATGCTGGACGGCGACAAAAGCCGTCTGCATGTCGGGCAGGAGCAGCGGGCCGCACATTTCCGCGCCCACCGGCACGCGGAAGAACAGTTTCGAGGTTCCACGCGCAGCGCCCTCGGTATCCACGGCCCAGAGGCCGTCCGCACGCCCGGTGTCCTTCGGCGAGTTGCCGTCGGTCGAGACCCACAGCCGCCCGTCGGTGTCGATCGCGCAGTTGTCGGGCATGCCGAACCAGCCGTTCTTGGTGGTCTCGGTAGAGAAGGTGGCGCCGACCGCCGCGACCGACGGATCGCCGCACTTCAACAGAACTTCCCACGTGCCCGTGGTCGCGGCGAAGTCCCCGCCTTCCTCAGCGATCTCGATGATGTGGCCGAACGCGTTCTTGGCGCGAGGGTTGGCGGCGTCGACCTGGTCGTCCTTGCGCTTGGTATTGTTCGTCAGCATCACGTAGACGCGGCCGGTCTTCTCGTCCGGACCGATGTCCTCCGGGCGGTCCATCGGCGTCGCGCCGAGAAGGTCGGCGGCGCGGCGCGTCTCGATCAGGACGTCGGCCTGGCTGGCGAAGCCGTTCGCCGGCGTCAGCGGACCGTCGCCGTGGACAAGGGAAAGCCAGGCGATCTTGCCGTCATCCTCGAACTTCGCGACGTAGAGCGTTCCCTCGTCGAGGAGATCCATGTTCGCTGCGCGATCGTCCGGATTGTACTTTCCGGCGGTGACGAACTTGTAGACGTAGTCGAAGCGCTCGTCGTCGCCGAGATAAAAGACGACGCGGCCGTCGCGGCTGACGACGTTGTCGGCGCCTTCATGCTTGAAGCGACCAAGCGCCGTGCGCTTCTTCGGGATGGAGTTGGGATCGTTGACGTCGACCTCGACCACCCAGCCGAAACGGTTCGGCTCGTTCGGCTCCTTCGAGACGTCGAAACGGTCGTGGAACTTGCCCCAGGCATAGGTGCCCTCGGGAATACCGAGGCGCTTGTAGTTGGCGGCTTCGGGATGTCCCGCCGGCAGTTCGCCCATGAAGTAGCCGTGGATGTTCTCCTCGGCCATGATGTAGGTGCCCCAGGGCGTCACGCCGCCGGCGCAGTTGTTGATCGTGCCGAAGACCTTGCGGCCGGTCGCATCGGCGGATGTCTTCAGGCGGTCGTGACCGGCGGCCGGGCCGCTGAGGGCCATCTCGGTCGTCGACATGATGCGCCGGTTGTTGGCGCCATCCCGAACGACCTGCCACTTGCCGTCGGCCTTGCGGATCTCGACCACCGTGCCGCCATGAGCCGCCATCTCGACGTCGACGCGGTTCTGGTCGGGATCGGACATCTCGATCTTGGCAAGCGTCTTGCCCGGGTTCTTCTCGTCCGGCGACTGGACGATCTTGACGATCCCGGGGAACATCAGATGCTCGTTGGTGTATTCGTGGTTCACCACGAGGTAGCCGTGCTCGGACGAGCCGTCGATCGGGATGTAGCCGACATAGTCGTTGTTGTAGCCGAACTGACGGGCCTGGGATTCCGCCGTCTGCTTCGTCGGGTCGAACGCCGGCGAGTCGGCGAAGAGGCCATCGCCCCAGCGCAGGAGGATATCCGCGTCGTAGCCCTCGGCGACGTGGTGGTGGGCGTCGATCCCGGCCTCGACTTCCTTGAAGGTGAAGCGGGACCCGGCCCCCTCGGCCCGTGCGTCGTCGGCGGCGACCAGCGCCAGCGGGCTCACCGTCGCGGCGATCGCGGTGGCGGCCAGCGAACCGCGCAGGAAGTCGCGGCGGGAGAAGCGCACCGCGATGATCTCACCCATGGTGCGGTTCGACGTCGGATTGTGGCCTTCGCCCTCTTCCGCTTCCAGCTGGCTGGTCCGGAAGACGGCGCCTTGCACGGTCGGCTTGCTCATGGTGCGTTTCCTGTTCGACGGCATGTGGCAGGCTCGATCCGAAATGCTGTCGGCATCCGGTTTCGAACCATTCCAAGGAGCAATACGAGCGAAAGATAACAGGTCCATGACATCGATCGCGGCCCTCCCCACCCCTTATGGCCTCTTCGATCCAGCCTCCCTATCGTCCGCCACGACGGCCCGCGATGCAAAGGCCGTTCGCGTACCGGCGCGATTTCCGGCCCGGAGGCACTTCATTGTCTCGCGGACACCGCCGGGTTCGGTGGAACGTCAGTCACCGTCGCCCGCGTCCCACCTTCCCCTAAAGGCTTCACCGCGCCAGCCGCATCAGGCCTGAACCTGCCGTCCCACTTCGGTGAAGTCGATTTTGCCAGTGCCGAGGAGCGGGATCTTGCCGACGACGACCTTCGAAGGGGCCATCAGGTCGGAGGCGTTGCGTGACTTCAGGAAGCGGGCGAACTCCAGACGGTCGGCATTTTCGGCCTCGGTGAGAAGCACGATCGCCTCGCCCTTCTTGGCGTCCTTCACCACGGCGGCCGCCGACGCGGCCCCGGGCCAGAACTCCGCTGCGAGGGCCTCGAGGGCCGCCAGCGAGACCATCTCGCCGCCAATCTTGGCAAAGCGCTTGGCGCGGCCAAGGATCTTCACGAAGCCTTCGGCATCGATGTCGACGACGTCGCCGGTATCGTGCCAGCCGTCGACGAGGGTCTCGAGCACTCCCGGATTTTCCTCGCGGAGATAGCCCAGCATGACGTTGGGTCCGCGGACGTGCAGCCGGCCGCCCGTCTCCACGCCATCGACGGCCTCGAGACGATGCTCCATGCCCGGCATCAGCTGGCCGACCGTGCCGGGCCGGTTGAACAGCGGCGTGTTGAGCGCCACCACCGGCGAGCACTCGGTCACGCCGTAGCCCTCGAGCAGCCGGACGTCGAACTTCTCGGACCAGACCTTGCGCGTCGAGTCCTTCACCGGCTCGGCGCCTGAGAAGACGTAGCGCATCGAGCGAAAGTCGTAGGCGTTGGCCGTGCGGGCATAGCCGGCCAGGAAGGTGTCGGTGCCGAACATGATGGTCGAGTTCGAATTGTAGGCGATTTCCGGCACGATCCGGTAGTGCAGTGGCGACGGGTAGAAGTAGACGGGTACGCCATGCGTCAGCGGCAGGATGGTGGCCGCGGTTAGGCCGAAAGAGTGGAACATCGGCAAGATGTTCAGCACCTTGTCGGACCGGTCGAACGAGATCCGCGCCGCCGCCTGCGCGGCATTCGCCAGCATGTTGCGGTGACTGAGGACGACGCCCTTTGGCTTGCCTTCCGATCCCGACGTGAACAGGACAACGGCGCCGTCGTCGGCCTTCGCCCGGCTGGCGATCCGTTTTCTGCCGAGGAAGCCGGAGAGCTTGTCGAGGAAGCCGATGCTTTCCCGGACTTCCTCGAGCCAGACAATTTTGAACTCTGCGGACAGGGCCTCGACCAGCGGCTGCAGCTTGCCTTGCTCGACGAAGGCCTTCGAGGTGAGGATGGTCTCGGCCTTGCACGCCCGCATGCCGGACGCGACGTTCGCGGCGCCCGCAGTGAAGTTCACCATCGCCGGCACCTTGCCCGAGCGGGTCAGCGCCAGGAAGGTCACGAGTGCGCCGATCGAGCTCGGCAGCATCAGCCCGACGGTGGACTGTTTCTTGAGCAGGGCATCGAGCTTGCGGGCGAGGACGGCGGAAGAGACCAGCAGCTTGCCGTAGGACATGCGCCCTGCCCGCGGATCCTCGGCGGCGTTCGTCGACATGCCGAACTTCTGCGCCGCGTCCACCACGGCGCGAGCCACGGTGCGGTCGGTGTCGGAGGCGTCGACGACCGTCCTCGACATCAGCTCGTAGAGCGCCGCGCCGGCACTGGCGCGGCGGCGGGCACCGCGCAGCGCCGGATCCACACTGATGGACTGCGGCTCGCCGACCGTGACGACCACCTTGGGAAAGAGCTGGCGCCGCACCTGCGTGTCCTTCATCCGCGAGAAAGGCGAACGCTCGAGTCCGTCGATCCGCACGGGGACGACGCTTGCGCCGGTCTTGTCGGCCACCATCGCCGCGCCGTCATAGACCTTCATCAGGCTACCGGTCACAGAGATCCGTCCCTCGGGAAAGATCACGACCGGATCATCGCCCTGGATGGTCCGCACTAGGGTGCGCGTTCCCATCGGCTTCGTCGGGTCCATCGGCAGAGCGCGGGTGGCATTGAGGAACGGCTTTGCCCACCAGCGCTGGGCGATCTCGGTGTTGACGGCAAAAACCGGGTTTAGATCGGTCAGCGCGAGCGCCAGCGGTCCGTCGAGGAACGAGGTGTGGTTGGGCGCAAGGATCATGCGGCTGCCCGCCTTGGCGACGTTGTCGAGGCCGCGCACTTCCATGCGGTGGAAGACGCGGAAGTACATCGAGGCGACATCATAGAGCGGCTTTGTCGGCAGCTTAATGAACATCAACACAGCCGCGACCAGATTGAGAACCGCGAGCACGCCAAGGATGGCGGGGACCGACAGGCCTGCGGCTTGTCCGGCCGCAACGGCGATGCCGGCCAGCGCCATGCCGACGGCGGAGAGGATGTTGGAGCCCGCCACCGTACGCGCGCGGCGACGGCTGTCCGACCAGGCCTGGAGAGCGGCCGCCGACGGCACGGCCACCAGCGCGCCGGAAAAGGCGATGCCGGCGAGATCGATGAGCGAACGCAGGCCGCCGGCGCCCGCCAGCAATCCCGTGGCGGCCGTGCCGTCCATGAACCAGGTGGACCAGGCGAGATCGGCCGAGAAACCGGCCATCAGGAGTGCGCCGAGCGGCACGGGAAGGAGGACCACCCGTCCCTTGACGAGGGCGGCGGCGACCGCCGAGCCGACCGCGACCGCGATGGCGAAGGTCGCGAGGCACAGCGTGACGGCGCTCTGCTCGCCGCCGAAGGAGTCGCGGACGAGCACGGGAAGAATGGAGAGGCAGACCGCGCCGATCGTCCAGAACCAAGCCTGCATCGCGGCGACGGTGAAGAGCCGGTTGTCGAGCCGGAGCGTCGCGACCTCATGCCAGGTCGAACGGAAGATGTTGGGGTCGAGCCGTGCGGTCAGGTCGCCGGTGCCGGTCCGGGGGATGGCGAAGCTGCAGGCCCAGCAGGCGATGGCGAGGACGCCGATGGCCGGCCCGACAAGGCTGCGCGCCGCTTCGGTTCCCGAGAGAAGACCGGCGCCGACTGTGCCCGTCAAAATCGCGAAGAAGGTCGCGCCCTCGATCCAGGCATTGGCGCGGGGCAGGTCCTCGGGACTGAGGTGATCGGGAAGGATGCCGTATTTCACGGGACCGAACATCGCCGAGACGACGCCGAAGGCGAACAGCGCGCCGAACATCAGTGGCAGCGAGACAAGATAGAGCCCCGCGACGGCCACGGTCGCCGCCCCGATCTCGGCGAGCTTCAGGTAGCGTGCCACCAGCGCCTTATCGTTCCGGTCGGCGATCTGCCCGCCCAGCGCCGACAGCAGCACGAAGGGCAGGATGAACACAGCGCCCGCCAACGGCACCAGCGCAGCACCCCCCTCTCCCGCGAGTCCGAACAGGATCAAGAGGACGACGGCGTTCTTCAGGAAGTTGTCGGTGAAGGCCGAAAGCAACTGCGTGATGAAGAGCGGCAGGAAACGCCGCGAGCCGAGCAGCGAGCCTGGTATCGGCTGGGGAACGGCGGGCTGGTTCAATGACGCCGTCACCTCGATCGAGGCTAGGTCGTCATAGGGATCGGCCGAGAGCGCGGACTTGATGGCGCTGATCATGGGTGCTATCCATATTTGAGCACGGTTCAATATTGAACAGAGCTCATATCTATACGAAGCAGGGATGCCTGCAAGTGCAAAATTGAACGTGGTTCAAAAAACTAGGGTATGGTATGACGGTCGCGGAAAAGCGCGAAGCACTGCGGGTTAGGCTTATCGATGCGGCGGTGCAGGCTGTCGAAAACGGCGGGATGTCCTCGCTGCGCGTGAAGGATGTCGCGCGCGTCGCCGGCTGTTCGCTCGGGCAGGTCTATACGTTCTTCGAGGACATCGATGCCGTGATGGTCGCCGTCAATTCGCGGACCATCGCCGAACTCGATGCCCATCTCGCCGAGAACGCGCTGTCGCTTGATGCGGCGGCGCCGACGGCCGTGCTCGTCTCGCTGGCGCGGGGCTATCTCGACTTCGCCCACACCCGCCGCCATGCCTGGGCCGCGCTGTTCGAACGGGCCGCGGTTTCCGGCAAGGCGGCGCCCGAATGGCACCGCGCCGAGCATCTTGCCCTCGTCGCGCGCATCATCGTTCCGCTCCGCGCCCTGCTGCCGTCCTGGTCCGAGGACGCCATCGCCGAACTCGCGCTGTCGATGTTCTCGATGGTCCACGGCATCGTCTCGATCGGGCTGCAGGAAACCGTTGTCTCGGTCCCGCTCGCCCAGCTGGGTCGTCAGCTGGAAACGGTTGTCGACGCCCTCTGCCGGGGACTTGGCCAATAGGCCAGCCGTCAGTTGCCGGTCGCGGTCTGCAGCGAACCGCCGAGATTGCGTCCGACATCCTCCAGACGTGTCCCCAGGCGCTCCCGCTCGTCCCGGCTGACGATCGCGCCGGGCACGCTGACGGCCGCGCCGATGGCGGAACCGACGCCCTGCGCCGTACCGATGGCTGTGGCTCCGATCGTGTCGGCGAGGCTTAGGCGCGTATCCGACACCTTGTCGCCGGCGATCAGCCGCGCCCCAATGGCCTGCACGACATCGGCGCTCTCGGCAAATTTGGTGTGGTTGAGGCTATCGCCGGCCCGCACTTGCGTGAGGTCCACCACGTCGATGCCGCGCTTGTCGAAAGCCGCTTGAACGTCGGGCTGCGTGAGGTCCACCGATCCCAGACGCTGGACGCCGCCCGCCAACCGCCGCGAGACGAGGAGCGCCCTGTCGTCCTGCGAGGTGAAGATGGTGATGCGCGCCTGCTCGGGGCCGATCTCGTCGAGCTGCTCGCGGAAGACGTCGACGTCGAGATCGGGCGAGGCAAGGACGATGTTGCGCAGCTTCTCCGGCAGCTTGCCTTGGCGGATCGCTACTTGCTGCAAGGCTTCCATCGCCAGCCAGCTGCCCATCGAGTGGGCCATGATGGTGATTTCCCCGACACGCGGATCCTTGCCCGCTTGCTCGATCAATGATTCCAAGGCGCGGCGAGAGAAGTTCGCGCTTTCGCGATCGTACAGGTAGCCAAAAATGCTGCCCTTCGACGGCCAGGTGAACAGCACGGGCGCGGCGTTCACGCGGGTGTCGTAACTGATCTGGGCGAAGCGCATGACCGCTTCCTCGTAGGTCGAGTTGAAGCCGTGCACGAAGATCAGCAGTCGGCCTTTCGGCCCGGCAACGCGGCGAAACCAGTCGACAGACCCGGCCTTGTCGAGCGGCTCGACCTTCAGCGCCACGAATTCGTTGGCAGGATTGCCGGGATTGCGCTTGGGATAGATCACTGCGCCGGGTTTGCGCACGCTATCCGGCGGAATGGAGACGATGATGTTCTCCATGGTGAGTCCAGCACCCCGCTCGCCGGAAAACACCACGCCCGGCACGTCGGACCGGGCGCGCGTCGTGGCCACCAGCATGTCGACGACATGGGCCCCCGGAACCGTCCCAGCCACCGGCTGCAATGTCGCATAAGGGCGGGACGCACAACTCGAGAAGCTCGCGACAAGAGCAAGCCCGACGATCAGCAGAAATCTGGGACGACGGATCGGCGGAGTTTCAGCGGCACGCTGCATGGGCAAGATCTTTCAGGGCGACACGACCACCTGCCAGGACAGACGACGAAGGCGAGAACGATCGGACCCTCCCTCAAAGGCACCGTTACCCGTTGGTTAAAGCCTGTGGCGATCGAATGCGATCATCCTGTGGCAGAGGAGCGCAGGCGCGCCCGGTAGCGTGATAGAAGCCGGATAGTGCCTTCGGAGCAGGAGCCAAAACAGGGGTCGGGAGCCTCCTAGCTCCCTCCCCCGCATGGCTGTGCCGACAGGCGTCAGAACGGAATTTCGTCGTCGAGGTCACGCGAGGAGCCACCGCCGCCGCCGCCGCGATCGGAGCTGCCGCGGTCGTCCTGGCCGCCGCGGTCGTAGCCGCCACCGCCACCCCGGCTCGGGCCGCCGCGACCACCGCCGCCGCCGCCACCGCCACCGCCACGATCGTAGTCATCGCCGCCACCGCCGCCGCCGCTATTGTCGCCACGGCCACCCAGCATCTGCAGTTCGCCGCGGAAGCGCTGGAGGACGACTTCCGTGGTGAACTTCTTCACGCCGGACTGGTCTTCCCAGGAACGGGTCTGCAGCTGGCCCTCGATGTAGACCGTCGAGCCCTTCTTCAGGTACTGCTCGGCCACCTTCACGAGGTTCTCGTTGAAGATGACGACGTTGTGCCACTCGGTCTTTTCCTTGCGCTCGCCCGAGGACTTGTCGCGCCAGGTCTCGGACGTCGCGATGCGCATGTTGACGACGGAATCGCCGGAGTTCAGCCGGCGAATTTCCGGATCGGCCCCGAGATTGCCGACGAGAATTACCTTGTTGACGCTACCCGCCATGACGTTCGTCTCCGTCCAAATCTGTGCCGCCGTTCCGCAGCTTCGCGCGGACGATAGTGCATTTGCCCCCGTCGCGCCCGGCCTGCTGGAGACTTTCCACAGCCGCGGCACGGCCGCCGGGCTTTCCAAACCCTTTATGTTCGTACTATGTTCTTTCTTCAAGGCGGTGCCGCGCGATATCGCCGATTCCGGTCCCCGGCTTCTCGACATCCGGCCAGGACATTTTATCTAAGGCTCGGGCGCGCCGCATAGCGGCAGTGACGCCCGCCCTTTCCAGCTATTTGAGCGGCGGACGATGCCCGAACTGAAAATGATCTCCATTCGCGGTGCCCGCGAGCATAATCTCAAGAACGTCGACATCGACATTCCCCGCGACAAGCTGATCGTGATGACCGGCCTGTCCGGCTCCGGAAAGTCGTCGCTCGCCTTCGACACGATCTATGCCGAGGGGCAGCGTCGCTATGTCGAGAGCTTGTCGGCCTATGCCCGGCAGTTCCTGGAGATGATGCAGAAGCCGGACGTCGACCAGATCGACGGCCTGTCGCCGGCGATCTCGATCGAGCAGAAGACGACGTCGAAGAACCCGCGCTCGACGGTCGGCACGGTCACCGAGATCTACGACTATCTCCGCCTCCTGTTCGCCCGCGTCGGCGTGCCCTATTCGCCGGCGACCGGCCTGCCGATCGAGAGCCAGACCGTCAGCCAGATGGTCGACCGCGTGATGGCTCAGGAGGAAGGCACCCGCCTCTATCTGCTGGCGCCGATGGTGCGCGGCCGCAAGGGCGAGTTCAAGAAGGAGCTGATCGAGCTCCAGAAAAAGGGTTTCCAGCGCGTCCGCATCAATGGCGAGTTCTACGACATCGCCGATGCGCCCGAGCTCGACAAGAAGTTCAAGCACGACATCGACGTCGTGGTCGACCGCATTGTGGTCCGCAACGACATCGGCGCGCGCCTTGCGGATTCGCTGGAAACGGCGCTGCGCCTTGCCGATGGCATCGCGGTTGCCGAGTTCGCCGAAGGCCTCGACGAGAACGGCAAGCCGAAGCAGTTGCTGTTCTCCGAGAAATTCGCTTGCCCCGTCTCGGGCTTCACCATTTCCGAGATCGAGCCGCGGCTGTTCTCGTTCAACAACCCGTTCGGCGCCTGCCCAAAATGCGACGGCCTCGGCTCGCAGAACTCGATTGATCCGAAGCTCATCGTGCCGCACGAGGGCCTGACGCTGAAGCAAGGTGCCGTTGCGCCGTGGGCGAAGTCCACCTCGCCCTACTACGCGCAGACGCTGGAAGGCCTCGGCCGGCAGTTCAAGTTCAAGCTCACCGACGTCTGGTCCGACATTCCCTTCGAGGGGCAGTATGCGATCCTGCAAGGCACCGGCAACACCAAGATCGAGTTCAAATACAGCGACGGCCTGCGCGCCTACAAGACCACCAAGACCTTCGAGGGCGTGATCCCGAACCTCGAGCGCCGGTGGAAGGAAACCGACTCCGCCTGGATGCGCGAGGAGATCGAGCGCTTCATGTCGGCGACGCCTTGCCCGGCCTGCAAGGGCTACCGGCTGAAGCCCGAGGCGCTGGCCGTGAAGATCGCTGGCAAGCATGTCGGCGAGGTCACCGAACTGTCGATCCGCAATGCGCTGACCTGGTTCGAGGCGCTGCCCGCCGAGCTGAACGAAAAGCAGAACGAGATCGCCATACGCATCCTCAAGGAGATCCGCGATCGGCTGCGCTTCCTGAACGATGTCGGCCTCGACTACCTCACCCTGTCGCGCTCGTCCGGCACGCTGTCCGGTGGCGAGAGCCAGCGTATTCGTTTGGCCTCGCAGATCGGGTCCGGCCTTACCGGCGTGCTCTACGTGCTGGACGAGCCCTCGATCGGTCTCCACCAGCGCGACAATGCGCGGCTCCTGATCACGCTGAAGCACCTGCGGGACATCGGCAACACCGTCATCGTCGTCGAGCACGACGAGGACGCGATCCTGCAGGCGGATTTCGTTGTCGACATCGGCCCGGCTGCCGGCATCCACGGCGGCGAGATCATTGCCTATGGCACGCCCGAAGACATCAAGGCGCACCCGCGCTCGACCACCGGCAAGTACCTGTCGGGCGAACTCGGCGTCGCCGTGCCGGCCAAGCGGCGCAAGCCGGTCAAGGGCAAGCGGCTGAAGGTCGTCGGCGCCACCGGCAACAATCTGAAGAACGTCACGGCGGAGGTGCCGCTCGGGCTCTTCACCGCGGTCACCGGCGTGTCCGGCGGCGGTAAGTCGACCTTCCTCATCGAGACGCTGTTCAAGGCGGCGGCGCGGCGCATCGGCAATGCCCGCGACGTGCCGGCCCCGCACGAGCGTATCGACGGGCTGGAGCTGCTCGACAAGGTCATCGACATCGACCAGTCGCCGATCGGCCGCACCCCGCGGTCGAACCCCGCCACCTATACCGGCGCCTTCACCCCGATCCGCGACTGGTTCGCCGGCCTGCCGGAATCCAAGGCGCGCGGCTACATGCCCGGGCGCTTCTCCTTCAACGTCAAGGGCGGCCGCTGCGAGGCCTGCCAGGGCGACGGCGTCATCAAGATCGAGATGCACTTCCTGCCCGACGTCTACGTCACCTGCGACGTCTGCCACGGCAAGCGCTACAACCGCGAGACGCTCGACGTCACCTTCAAGGAGAAGTCGATCGCCGACGTGCTCGACATGACGGTCGAGGAAGGCGTCGATTTCTTCGCCGCCGTCCCGGCCGTGCGCGACAAGCTGCGCTCGCTGCTCGACGTCGGCCTCGGCTATATCAAGGTCGGACAGCAGGCGACGACGCTCTCCGGCGGCGAGGCGCAGCGGGTAAAACTCGCCAAGGAACTGTCGCGCAAGGCGACGGGCAAGACGCTCTACATCCTCGACGAGCCGACGACGGGCCTCCACTTCCACGACGTCGCCAAGCTGCTCGAGGTGCTGCACGAGCTGGTCGACCAAGGCAACAGCGTCGTCGTGATCGAGCACAATCTCGAAGTCATCAAGACCGCCGACTGGGTCGTCGACATTGGCCCCGAGGGCGGCGATGGCGGCGGCGAGATCGTCGCCACCGGCACGCCCGAGCAAATCGCCAAGGTCGAGCGCTCCTGGACCGGCCAGTTCCTCAAGGAATTGCTGGAGCGTCGCCCTTCCATCGAAAAGCAGCAGGCGGCGGAATAACCGCGGCCGCCGCAGGGTCTTCAGCGTAAGGGAATGGGCGGCATGGCGGCGAGCGGCATCATCAGGGCGGGGATCGGCGGCTGGACGTTCGAGCCTTGGCGCGGGACGTTCTTCCCGGAGAAGCTCGCCCATGCCAAGGAGCTTGGCTTCGCCTCGCGGCAGCTGGCGACGATCGAGGTGAACGGCACCTATTACCGCTCTCAGACGCCCGCGACTTTTGCTAAATGGGCGAGCGAGGTGCCGGATGGCTTCGTGTTCGCGCTGAAGGCGCCGCGGTTTGCGACCAACCGCAAGATCCTCGGCGAGGCCGGCGAGTCGATCCAGCGTTTCGTCGATTCCGGCATTGCCGAGCTCGGCGATAAGCTGGGTCCATTGCTTTGGCAGTTCGCCAATACCAAGCAGTTCGACGCCGAGGATTTTGGCGCCTTTCTCGCGCTTCTTCCGGCTGAGGCTGAGGGCATTCCGCTCCAGCACGTGCTGGAGGTGCGTCATCCCAGTTTCGCGGTGCCGGACTTCATAGCTCTAGCTAGGGAGAAGGGTGTCGCCATCGTCCATGCCGAGCACGCGACCTATCCGGAGATCGCCGACGTGACCGGCAGCATCGTCTATTCCCGTCTACAAAAGGGCGTGGATACCGAGCCGACGGCGTACCCGGCAGACGCCCTCGACGCCTGGGCGAAGCGGGCGACTGTCTGGGCCGCCGGCGGCGTGCCGGACGACCTGCCGCTGGTCGCGCCGGATGATCCGCCGAAGAAGGTGAAGCGCGACGTGTTCGTCTACTTCATCCACGAGGGCAAAGTGCGGGCGCCGCAGGCGGCCATGGCGTTTCAGAAGCGCGTTCCGGCCTGGGCACAGCCGAAGGTCGCGGACTAGCCGTCCGTTTCCCTCAGCCCTTCGCGTTGGCAAGGTCCCTGTAGACCTGCGGCAGAAGGCCCGGCAAATCCTCGGCGATGAGGTTGGGGCCGAAGGCCTCCGCCGCCTTGCCGTGCAGCCAAACCGCCGCCGCTGCCGCCTCGAACGGCGGAAAATGCTGCGACAGAAGGCTGGCGGTGATGCCGGCCAGCACGTCGCCGCTTCCCGCTGTTGCCAGCCAGGGCGTGCCCGTCGCGTTGATCGCGGCCCGCCCGCCCGGTTCGGCGATGACCGTGTCCGCGCCTTTCAGGATGACCGTCGCCCCCGACCGCGCGGAAGCGGCCCGCGCCTTGGCGGGCTTGGCGAGCGTTTCGTCGGCGGCGATGTCGGGAAACAGTTTTGCGAATTCGCCGCTGTGCGGGGTCAGAACTACGGCGCTGGCCGCAGCGTGGATCGCATCGAACAGCTCCGACGGATCATTGGCGAAGGACGTCAGTCCGTCGGCGTCGAGGACGAAGCTGCGCCCGGCCGACAGGATTGCGAACGCATAGTTCCGGGCAAGTTCACCCACACCGAAGCCCGGACCGAGCACCAAGACGCTTAGGCGTCGATCCTCGAGATGCGTCTCGAGCTCTGCCTTGTCGTTGCAGCGCCGCAGCATGATGGCGGTGAGGTGCGCGGCGTTGACCTGCAGCGCCGAGCCTGGCGAGAACACCGTCACCAGCCCTGCCCCTGCCCGCAGCGCCGAGAGAGCCGACAGGCGTGCGGCCCCCGTCTTGCTGGCGCCGCCGGAGAAGACGACGGCATGGCCGCGGTCGTATTTGTGGCCCTCCGCAGCCGGACCCTGCGCCAGACGCGGCCAAAGCGCCGGGCCGTTGGCAAAGGTCACCGGACGGATGCTGTCGAGCACGCCGGTCTCAATGCCGATGTCCCCGACCACGACTGCGCCGCAGAGACCCCGGCCCGGATACAGCAGATGTCCGGGCTTGCGGCGGAAGAAGGTGACCGTCAGCGCGGCGCCGAACGCCTTCCCGAGGATCGCGCCGGACAGGCCGGAGACGCCCGAGGGAAGGTCTATGGCAACCACCGGCACGCCGCTTTCCCGCACGCGGTCGATCACGTCGCCGACCGCGTTCGACACCGGCCGCGACAGGCCCGCGCCGAACAGGCCATCGACGACGAGATCGAACCCGTCGGGTGCGAAGGCGTCGAGCGGCAGGACCGGACCGCAAAAGGCCGAGGCAGCCGCCGCCGTCATGGCATCCGGCGCGGCTGTGCCGGCAAGGTGGAACAGCGCGACCTCCAGCCCTGCCTCCGCCAGCAACCGGGCCGCGACGAACCCGTCGCCGCCATTCGCACCGGGCCCGGCCAGCACCGCGATCCGGGCGGCCGCCGGAAAATGGACGCGGATCGTCGCGGCGACAAAAGCCCCGGCTCGTTCCATCAGCGGGTGATCGCTCTTGCCGGCGAGCGTCAGGCGATCGGCTTCAGCCATCTCCGCTGGTTCGAGGAGGGCGAGCGCTGCGACGGAGGCGGGCATGGTCATGGAGCAGGCTCTCGTTTGCAGAAGCGGAAGGCGGGTTGGCGACGGCTTGGCGTCCGGCGGTTTCACGGCGGGCGCAGAACGGCGTCATATCGGCGAGAACGCGTGCGATCTCGCGAGGGTTCGGTTGCCCGCCGTGTCTTAAACGCCTATCCATGCGAGGGAAGCGCCGCAAGCGCGCCGTCCGCTCGCCATTCCGCCTGGCATGGCCCCTGCACCCTGCAAGATGGGCTTCAGCCGCCTTGCAGGGCAACGTCGAGAAGGAATGTCGATGAAAAAAGTCGAGGCGATCATCAAGCCGTTCAAGCTCGATGAGGTGAAAGAAGCGCTGCAGGAAGTCGGCCTCCAGGGCATCACCGTGACCGAGGCCAAGGGTTTCGGCCGCCAGAAGGGCCACACCGAGCTCTACCGCGGCGCCGAATACGTCGTCGACTTCCTGCCAAAGGTGAAGGTCGAGATCGTGCTCGCCGACGAAGGCGTTGCCGCTGCCGTCGAGGCGATCCGCAAGGCCGCCCAGACCGGCCGGATCGGCGATGGCAAGATCTTCGTCTCCAACATCGAGGAAGCGATCCGCATCCGCACCGGCGAGTCCGGCAACGACGCGATCTGACTTCATCCAAACACCGTGGTTCACTAGGGAAGGAACGCCATGACGACCGCCAATGACATTCTGAAGCAGATCAAGGACAACGACGTAAAGTTTGTCGACCTGCGCTTCACCGACCCGAAGGGCAAGCTCCAGCACGTCACCATGGACCAGACCATCGTCGACGAGGACATGTTCTCGGAAGGCTCGATGTTCGACGGCTCCTCGATCGGTGGCTGGAAGGCGATCAACGAGTCCGACATGGTGCTGATGCCCGATCCCGAGACGGCACACATGGACCCGTTCTTTGCGCAGTCGACGATGGTTCTCCTCTGCGACATCCTCGACCCGATCTCGGGCGAATCCTACAACCGCGATCCGCGCGGCACCGCCAAGAAGGCCGAGGCCTATCTGAAGCAGTCCGGCGTCGGTGACACCGCCTATTTCGGCCCCGAGGCCGAGTTCTTCATCTTCGACGACGTCCGCTACAAGGCCGACCCCTACAACACCGGCTTCAAGCTCGACTCGACCGAACTTCCGTCGAACGACGACGCCGAGTACGAGACCGGCAACCTCGGCCACCGTCCGCGCGTCAAGGGCGGCTACTTCCCGGTGCCGCCGATCGACAGCTGCCAGGACATCCGCTCGGAAATGCTGACCGTGATGGCCGAGATGGGCGTCAAGGTCGAGAAGCACCACCACGAGGTGGCGGCCGCTCAGCATGAGCTCGGCATCAAGTTCGACACGCTCGTGAAGAACGCCGACAACATGCAGATCTTCAAGTACGTGACGCACCAGGTCGCCAATGCCTATGGCAAGACCGCGACCTTCATGCCGAAGCCGATCTTCGGCGACAACGGCTCGGGCATGCACGTGCACCAGTCGATCTGGAAGGGCGGCAAGCCGGCCTTCGCCGGCAATGAATATGCGGGCCTGTCGGAATCGGCGCTATTCTACATCGGCGGCATCATCAAGCACGCGAAGGCGCTGAACGCCTTCACCAACCCGTCGACCAACTCGTTCAAGCGCCTGGTCCCGGGCTACGAGGCGCCGGTGCTGCTCGCCTATTCCGCGCGCAACCGCTCGGCCTCCTGCCGCATCCCCTTCGGCCAGTCGCCGAAGGCGAAGCGCGTCGAGGTCCGCTTCCCCGACCCGATGGCGAACCCGTATCTCGCCTTCTCCGCCATGCTGATGGCCGGCCTCGACGGCATCAAGAACAAGATCCACCCGGGCGAAGCCATGGACAAGGATCTCTACGACCTGCCGCCGGAAGAGTTGAAGCAGATCCCGACCGTCTGCCGCTCGCTCCGCGAAGCGATGGAAAACCTCGACTCCGACCGCGAGTTCCTGAAGGCCGGCGGCGTCTTCGACGACGACCAGATCGACGCCTTCATCGAGCTGAAGATGGCCGAGGTCCTGCGCTTCGAAATGACCCCGCACCCGGTCGAGTTCGACATGTACTATTCGCTGTAGGTTTTTCGCTTGCGGTGACGAAGATGAGGGCCTCCGCTTCGGCGGGGGCTTTTTTTTGATGGAAACTTGACTGACGGTCGTGTCGAGAAGGCGTGGTTTTGTATGGCCGTGACCACGCTTGACGTTGGGAGGTCCATCTCTCAGCTCGTCATCCCGGCCTTGAGCCGGAATCCATTCCTCCGCGCCGCGGCGGATGGTCCGCTGCAGAAGGGAATGTCGGCCCTCCCGGCCTTGTTCGACGGTTTGGAATCGATCCCGGATCAAGTCCGGGATGACGAACGGGAAACGGTCATGGCCAGAAGAGGTCATTCTGGACGCCCGTGACGAGGCCTGCCATCGGGAGCAGACCTCTCAATTTCGTCATCCCGGCCTTGAGCCGGGATCCATTCCTCCGCACTGAGGCGGATGGTCCGCGGCGGAAGGGAATGTCGACCGTCACGGCGTCGTTCGACGGTTTGGCATGGATCCCGGATCAAGTCCGGGATGACGAACTTTGGGTGTTCGTGGGCCTCTCAGCAGGCAATACTGGTGTCCAGAACTGGCGTCGCCTTGGGGATCGACGCCAACCGTCTGAGTCAGTCCATCCGCTGGAAGAGCCAGTTCAGCGTGTCGCGCCAGTCCAGCATGCGCAAGGGCGTCCCGTGGTTGCCGCTATCGAAGGACACGAACCGGACGGGGTAGCTTTCCGCCCGCAGCGCCGCGTAGACGGCTTTGGCGCGGTCCCAGGCGAACACCTTGTCGCGGGTGCCGTGTGCCAGCACCAGCGGCACGCGGTGGGCACCGGCCGCCTTGCGCATGGCGGCAAGCTTGGCCGGCGGGGTGTTGGCGCTGAGCATTACGAGGCCGTCGACGACGCCGATGACGGCGGGGTCGCCGGCAAGGTCCCAGCAGAACTCGGCGCCCATCGAGGCGCAGGCGAGGACGATCGTGGCGGTCGGATGATCTCGGCCGAACCCCTCGACCAGCGCGCCGATCCGGGCCATGTCCTGGCCCAAGAAGCTGCCGGCATCGGCGGTGACGTAGAGGCCGCCGGCGCGCTGCATCAGGTTTTTCAGCCGGTTGAAATTGCCGCCGAAGCTGCGGTCGTTCATGCCGAGGCGGCGGTCGCCATTGCGGCCGTGGACGAAGAGAACGATCGTCGTCGGCGCCTTGGTGTCGCCGACCGTCATGATCTTCAGCGGGCCGGCGGGCGTCTGAACCACGCTCTCCGCCTGGCTTCGCAATGGCGCGAGATCGACATAGGCCGGCTTCACCCGCCGCTCCGGGATCTCGTCGCGGTCGTCGATATCGCGCTTCTCGGAATAGTCGACGTCGATCTCGGCGCCGCCGTCGAGGATGGCGGTGAGTCGCGGATAGGCGAACAGCGCATCCTTGAACGGCGCCAGCGGCGGAGGGCCTGCCGCCGCGGCGGTGGCGAGGAGCCCACCGAGCATGCCGGCGAGAAGGGAGCGTCTGATGGCGTGTCCGGACATGTGAACGTCC
The DNA here is from genome assembly GCF_055730105.2 of Mesocryomonas lacus. NCBI lineage: Bacteria > Pseudomonadati > Pseudomonadota > Alphaproteobacteria > Hyphomicrobiales > Aurantimonadaceae > Mesocryomonas > Mesocryomonas lacus. The sequence continues at coordinate 292,161 of NZ_JBUZWF020000004.1, read as the reverse complement.
TTGCCGTGTTCAGCGTGTTTTGCAAGTCACGCGAGGGCGAAAACCTGTTGGTTAACCCCGCTCTTTCGGCGTTTGTGGGCCGCATCGCCTTGAAGAACATTTCGTGAAAGTGTAGCTCCAAGGCATGGCATTCTCCTTCGCCCCCGACGTCCGTCGCAAGGCGGCTTTCAGGTCCCCATGAGCGACGATCTCTTCTCCGGCGCCGCTGCCGCCAAGGTCCGCGCGCCGAAGGCAGCGCCGCGGCCGAAGCCGGTCGACCCTTTGCGGGCGGCCTTTGCGGATGCCGTCGACACTTCGGGATCGAACTATACCGCCGCCGACATCGAGGTGCTCGAAGGGCTGGAGCCGGTCCGGCGCCGCCCTGGCATGTACATCGGCGGTACCGACGAGAAGGCGATGCACCACCTCTTCGCCGAGGTGATCGACAACTCGATGGACGAGGCCGTCGCCGGCCATGCGAACTTCATCGAGGTGGCGCTGGAGGCCGACGGCATGCTCGCCGTGTCCGACAATGGCCGCGGCATTCCCGTCGATCCGCACCCGAAATACAAGAACCGCTCGGCGCTCGAAGTCATCATGACGACGCTGCATGCCGGCGGAAAGTTCGACTCCAAGGTCTACGAGACCTCCGGCGGCCTGCACGGCGTCGGCGTCTCGGTGGTCAACGCGCTGTCGTCGCGCCTCGAGGTGGAGGTCGCCCGCAACCGCAAGCTCTACCGCCAGGTCTACGAGCGCGGCGTCGCCGTGACCGAGCTGGAAGAGGTCGGCGAAATCCAGAACCGCCGAGGCACCCGCGTGCGCTTCCTGCCGGACACGCAGATCTTCGGCGCCAAGGCGGCTTTCGATCCGGCGCGCCTTTTCGCCATGGCGCGGTCGAAGGCTTACCTCTTCGGCGGGGTCGAAATCCGCTGGTCCTGCGACGCCTCGCTGCTGCCCGCCGACGGCAAGACCCCTGCCCGCGCCACCTTCCATTTCCCCGGCGGCCTGAAGGACTATCTCGAGGGCTCGCTCGGCGACGAGCAGCGGATCACCTCGCAAAGCTTTGCCGGGCGGACCGCGAAGCTTTCCGGCCACGGCGCGGTCGAGTGGGCGGTGAGTTGGACCGGCGGCGACGGGTTTGTTCGCTCCTACTGCAACACCATTCCGACGCCCGAGGGCGGCGCCCACGAGGCGGGCCTGCGCGCCGTGCTGCTGCGCGGCCTGAAGGCGTTTGCCGAGGTCTCCGGCAACAAGCGGGCCTCGGTGATCACCGCCGACGACGTGATGATCACCGCGTCCGCGATGCTGTCGGTGTTTATTCGCGAGCCGGAATTTGTCGGCCAGACGAAGGACCGGTTGGCGACAACGGAGGCCCAGCGCATCGTCGAAAACGCGCTGCGCGACAGTTTTGACATCTGGCTTGCCTCCTCCCCGCAGGACGCCGCCAAGCTGATCGACTGGGTGGTCGACCGCGCCGACGAGCGGCTGCGGCGGCGCCAGGAGAAGGAAGTCAACCGCAAGAGCGCGACGCGCAAGCTGCGTCTGCCGGGCAAGCTCGCGGACTGCTCGCAGAGCGGCGCCGCTGGAGCCGAGCTCTTCATCGTCGAGGGCGACTCCGCCGGCGGCTCGGCCAAGCAGGCGCGCGACCGCGCGCGGCAGGCGATCCTGCCGCTGCGCGGCAAGATCCTGAATGTCGCGAGTGCCGGGCGCGAAAAGCTCGGGGCCAACCAGCAGATTTCGGACCTCATCCAGGCGCTTGGCTGTGGTACCAAGGGGCGCTACCGCGAAGAGGACCTGCGCTATGAGCGCGTGATCATCATGACGGACGCCGACGTCGACGGCGCCCACATCGCCTCGCTGCTCATCACCTTCTTCTATCAGGAGATGACCGACCTCATCCGGCAAGGCCACCTCTTCCTCGCCGTGCCGCCGCTCTACCGTCTCGCCCAAGGTGGCAAGGTGGCCTATGCGCGGGATGACAAGGACCGCGAACGGCTGATGGCGCGCGACTTCAAAGGCAAGGGCAAGGTCGAGGTCAGCCGCTTCAAGGGCCTTGGCGAAATGTTGCCGTCGCAGCTGAAGGAGACCACGATGGACCCGAAGAAGCGGACGCTGCTGCAGGTGGCGATTGATGAGACGCCGGAGATCGGCACGGCCGATGCGGTGGATGCGCTGATGGGCAACCGTCCCGACCTGCGCTTCCGGTTCATCCAGGACCGGGCTGCCTTCGCTGTCGATCTCGACGTATAGTCTTTCGTCGGCGCTGGAAATCAGTGCCGGACACGCCATCAAACGACATGCTCGTCCGTTATAGGATCGACGACAGGCTTTCCGCCAAGCCGACCGTCGGGACACGAGCCGCCAGAGCAGGGAATGAAACCATGACCCACCGCACCCGCCTTTTCGCTGGCATCGCAGTGTTCGCGCTCGGACTTGGCGCCGCCTCGGCGCAGGAAACACCGGGCGCTGCCGCGCCGGCACCGGCGGCGCCGACAGCGCCCGCCCCTTACACCCCGCCAGCGGCGGCCCCTGCCGAGCCCGCCGCTCCGGCAGCACCCGCGCCCGCTGACACGGCGGCTGCGCCCTTGCCTGCCGCCGACGATGCGGTGGCCGCTGCCATCGCCAGCCTGCCGACCGGCATTGAGGACGTGCAGGTGGTCGGGCCTTGGATCGACGGCGACAAGAGCGGCGTCTGGCGCACCGCGATGGTTCAGGTCGGCACTGGCGATAAGGAAAACTATCGCTTCTTCATCCAGCAAGTGGAGAAGGCCGCGGGAGTGGCGACGGTTCTGACCTCGACCGAGATCAAGGAAGTCACAGGGGTCAATGGGTCCATCGTCGGCTACCGCGCGGACGAACCGACCGAGGGTGACACGACCGGACTGACCCTCTTCTTCGACATCGTTCCAAGCGACGGCGAAATTGCCGAGACCTACGAATTGCACTTCCAGGAGGATCGGACCTACACTTTCGGTCCTTCGACGAACTGAACTCCGGCAATTGGCGAAGGCTCGGCAAGTGCTGCCTTCGCCGACTAACGGTCGGATGCTGTCTCCGGCGGACGACAATCTGAACAGTTGTACCGCTTAAGCATGTGAAACCTCGGAAGGCCTCCTATATAGGCTGGGAGGTTGACTTGAAAAAGCCTACGCCGTATCGCCCATGCTAGACACGGGCGGATCGAGGCGTCCGACCTCACCCTTCGTCAATCGCGAGATTACACAGCTCAATGCTATTTTCCGAACTGGGCCTCAGCGCCAAGGTTCTCGCTGCCGTGGAAGCCGCCGGCTATACCGAGCCGACCCCGATCCAGGCCCAGGCTATTCCGCATGCGCTGGAAGGCCGAGACGTGCTGGGCATCGCCCAGACCGGAACAGGAAAGACCGCCTCCTTCGTCCTTCCTATGCTGACACGGCTCGAGAAAGGCCGTGCCCGGGCCCGAATGCCCCGCACTCTCATCGTCGAGCCGACGCGCGAACTCGCTGCGCAGGTGGCGGAAACCTTCACCAAGTACGGCAAGGACCAGAAGGTCAGCATCGCCCTCCTCATCGGCGGCATGTCCTTCGGCGAGCAGGACAAGGTGATCGACCGTGGCGCCGATGTGCTGATCGCGACGCCGGGTCGTCTGCTCGATCATGTCGAGCGCGGCAAGCTCCTGATGACCGGCGTCGAGATCCTCGTCATCGACGAAGCCGACCGCATGCTCGACATGGGCTTCATCCCCGACATCGAGCGGATCTGCAAGATGATCCCGTTCACCCGGCAGACGCTGTTCTTCTCGGCGACCATGCCGCCGGAGATCACCCGCCTGACCGAGCAGTTCCTGCAGAACCCGGTCCGCATCGAGGTAGCCAAGGCTTCTTCGGCGGCTTTGACGGTCGAGCAGAAGGTCGTGGCGTCGCAGAAGGAGGACTTCGCCAAGCGCGAGACGCTCCGCAAGCTGCTGCGCAGCCAGGACGACATCACCAACGCCATCATCTTCTGCAACCGGAAGATCGACGTGGCCTCGCTCTTCCGGTCGCTCGAGAAGCACGGCTTCTCCGCCGGCGCGTTGCATGGCGACATGGAGCAGCGGGCGCGCATGACGATGCTGCACAATTTCCGTGAGAACAAGCTGCAGCTGCTGGTGGCGTCCGACGTCGCCGCGCGCGGGCTCGACATTCCCGCCGTCAGCCACGTCTTCAACTATGACGTCCCGATCCATGCCGAGGACTACGTCCACCGCATCGGCCGCACCGGTCGCGCGGGTCGCTCCGGCAAGGCTTTCACTCTGGTGACGTCGAAGGACAAGAAGCACCTCGATGCCATCGAGAAGATGCTGGGCCTCGAACTGCCATGGCTCGACGGGAACGTATCCGACCTTCCCGCCGTGATCGCGGCCGAGACGGCAAGCGAGGAGCGTCCGGAGAAGCGGGCCGGCGGTCGCAAGAGCGCCAGCGGGACGACCCGCCGTCCGCGGGCGCCGCGCGTCATCGAGGCCGTTGCCGAGGATGACGTTCCCCTCGAGGCAGTCTTGTCGGCGCCGACGGTCGATGCGCCACATGTCGAGGTGGAAGCGCCTGTCTTCCTGCAGCCGCCGATCATGGAGCCCCGTGCGGTTGAGCCGGCCCCTGCGGCAGTGCCGGTTGTTGCTGCGCCCGTTGCGTCTTCCCGTCAGCAGCAGCCTCGGGGCGGCAACGCCTATGGCGACGCTCCGAACCGCGAACGTGGCGGCCGCGGCCGGTCGGATGACGGCGGCCCCTCGCCGATCGGCTTCGGCGACGACACGCCGGCTTTCATGCTGATCGAAACGGGCATGCTGGCCAGCAGCGAAGCCTAGCTCACATCACGTCGAACGAGAAAGGGTGATGCTCCCAGCGGGCGTCACCCTTTTTCATGGGCTGTTCGGCGATGAAAAGGTTCGCGCGCCGGCCTCGCGGCGCTGGCGCGGCGGGCTGCCGCAAGGGCGAGGCGCGACCAGTAGGCGGCGCTGTCGCTGTCCTCGAAGGCTTCGTCTGGCAAGGTGGAATAGGGCATTGCGACCGGCGTCTTGCCGGAGCGGGCATAGTGCCATCGCCGGCTGCCGGCGTCGGCAAACTCGCCTGCGGTAACACTGTCAACTTTCAGCATGAGCTCACCGCCGACCACGATGGCGACGATCAAGCCGTCGGCGTAGATCCCCTGTCCGCCAAACAGTCGGCTGATCCGGATTGGACCGATTGCTGCGAAGAGTTCGTGCAGCAGCTCCGGGTCCAAAGGAGACGTCCCCGCGCTTTAGTTGGCGCGGGCTTCCAGCACGGAGGCATCTGCCGGCGTCAGCTCAACTGACTCACCACAACCGCAAGCGGAGGTCTGGTTGGGGTTCTTGAAGGTGAAGCCGGACCGGAGCGTCGTCTCCTCGTAATCCATCTCCGTCCCCAGGAGGAACAGCACGGCTTCCGGAGCGATGTAGACGCGCGCACCGTCCTTCTCGACGACGTCCTCGAACGGCTTGGTCGAGGTGGCGAGGTCGACGGTGTACTCCATCCCGGCGCAGCCGCCCTTCTTCACGCCGATCCGCAGGCCGAGCGCTTCCCGGCCAGCGAGGATGGAGCGAACGCGAAGCGCTGCGGCATCGGTGAGGTTCATCACGGCAAAGCGGCTCATGATGGCATCCTTTCAAGAGTCGAAGTGGCCGAGCGATGGCCACTCCGAAAATGGGCCTTATTCAGCCCCGGCGCAAGCAGTGCCGGGGCACCAGCCGCGCGTCGGCAAGCCTTGCGTCAGAACCAACCGACAGCGACCTGAGCCTCTTCGCTCATGCGGTCAGGTGTCCACGGCGGGTCGAAGACAAGGTTCACCGTCACGTGCGAGACGCCGCCGACCGAGGACACGGCATTCTCCACCCAGATCGGCATCTCGCCGGCCACTGGGCAGCCCGGCGCCGTCAGCGTCATCTCGACACCGACGCTGCGGTCGTCCTCGATGTCGATCTTGTAGATCAAGCCGAGTTCGTAGATGTCGGCCGGAATTTCCGGATCATACACGGTCTTCAGCGCCGCGATGATGTCGTCGGTCATCCGGGTCAACTCGTCGGCGGGAATCGCGGAGACCTTCGTCCCGCCGGATGCCATGCCGATATTGGCTTCGGCGGTATCGTCCGCAATTGCCGTGTCGAGCTTGAGATCTTCGATCATGATATTGTCCTTCAAGCGAAAAATCGTCTCGCCTTTTCCAGGGCCGCAGCCAGGATATCGATTTCTGCCGTCGTATTATACAGGCCAAACGAAGCGCGGCAGGTCGAAGTCGCCCCGAAGCGCTTTAGCAGCGGCTGGGCACAGTGCGTCCCGGCACGAACGGCGACGCCCTCGCGGTCGATAAGCATCGAGACGTCATGGGCATGGATGCCCTCGAGATCGAACGACAGGATCGCGCCCTTGCCAGGCGCGCTGCCGTAGATCCGCAGCGAATTGATGGCCGACAGTCGATCGGTGGCGTAATCCCGCAGCATGGTCTCATGCGACAGAATTGCCTCTCGCCCAAGCCCTTCCATGTAGCGAAGCGATGCCGCAAGGCCGATGGCCTGCGCGATCTGCGGCGTCCCCGCCTCGAAGCGATGTGGCGGGGCGTTGTAGGTCACGCCCTCTTCCGTGACTTCGACGATCATCTCGCCGCCACCATTGAAGGGACGCATCCGCTCCAGCATTGCCGCCTTGCCGTAGAGCACGCCGATGCCGGTCGGGCCGTAGAGCTTGTGCCCGGTGACGACGTAGAAGTCGCAACCGAGATCCTGAACGTCAACGGGCAAGTGCACTGCCGCTTGGCTGCCGTCGACCAGCACCGGGATGCCGCGCGCCTGTGCAAGGGCGACGACTTCCTTCACCGGCGTCACGGTACCCAGTACGTTCGACATGTGCGTCATCGCGACGAGCCTGGTGCGCGGGGTGATCGCGCGCTCGAACGCTTCGACCGAGATCGATCCGTCGTCCTCGACCGGCACGAAGACGAGCTTGGCGCTGCGGTGCTCGCGCAGGAAGTGCCAGGGCACGATGTTGGAGTGGTGCTCCATGATCGTCAGGACGATCTCGTCGCCCTCGCCGATCTCCTGCATGCCGTAGCCATAGGCGACGAGATTGATCGCCTCCGTGGCCGAGGAGGTGAAGACGATCTCGTCGACACTCCCGGCGTTCAGGAAGCCGCGAACGGTTTCCCGCGCGTTCTCAAACTCTTCCGTCGCTTTGTTCGACAGGTAGTGCAAGCCGCGATGGACGTTCGCATAGTCTTCCGAATAGGCTTTCTGGATGGCGTCCAGCATGGCTTTCGGCTTCTGTGCAGAAGCGCCGTTGTCGAGATAGACCAGCGGCTTGCCGTAGACCTGTTTCGACAGGATCGGGAAGTCGCGCCGGATTGCCTCGACGTCGTAGCCAGCCTTGATCGAGCTTTCCGCGTTCATGCTGCTTCCCTTCCGAACCGGGTGTGCCGGCTCCTAGTGATCCGTCGCCAGCCAGGCGTCGATCCGCGCCTCGAGCGCATCGATGGCGCCCTCGTGCTCGAGCTCCTCGACGACTTCCTTGACGAAGGCCTTGACGAGTAAGGACCGCGCCTCGCGCTCCGGAATGCCGCGCGACATCAGGTAGAACAGATGGTTGGCATCGATCTCGCCCGCCGTCGCCCCATGGCCGCACTGCACGTCGTCGGCGAAGATCTCAAGCTCGGGCTTGGCCGAGAAGTCACCGTCATCGGAGAGGAGAAGGCTGTTGCAGGCCATCCGCGCATCGGTCTTCTGCGCGCCACGCGACACCTTGATCATGCCTTGGAAGACGCCGTGGCCGCCGGTGACGACATTACGGAAGGTCTCCGTGGAGGTCGTGTTCGGCACGGTGTGGTTCAGCGTCGTGGTGACGTCGATGTGCTGGTTCGCATGCAGCAGGTTGACGCCGCGCATCTGAATGTCGGCGCCCTCGCCGGCCGTCTCGGTATGCACTTCCATCCGCACCAAAGCGCCGCCAGCGTTGAGCACGAACAGCCGGAACAGCGCATCCTTGCCGACACTGACATTGAGCTGGCCGAGATGGGTCTCTCCCTTGCCCTTCGCCTGATCGATGATCCACAGCACCTCGGCGCCCTCGCCGATCGTCAGATGCGCGACGCCCGTCGAAAGGGCACCGGCAGCACCGGCTGACAATCGCTCGACGATCAGCGCCTTGGCGCCAATTCCCACGTCACAGCGGACGTAGCCGCGGTCGCCGCCGTCGAGCGGCTCGGCGCGGAGTTCGATCGCCTGCTCGACATTCGAACCGGCGGCGATCGAGAGGTGCGTCGCCGTCGCGCCGAAAGCGGCGCTGACGAGGCGGATCGTGTCGACGTCGCGGTCGAGGTGGTTGACCACCTGGTGCCAGTCCGGTGTCTCCGCAGAGCGGGACGCGGTGACGCCTTCCGGCAGGTGCGTCGGCAAGGCTGCCTCGGCGCCGAGGTCGACGACAACACTGCCGGACAAAAGCGGCGCGACGAGCGTCGGCTCGGAAGAAGGCAGGACCGCGTCGATGATCTTGCCGATCAGCCCGCGCTGGGTGCCACCAACGAGCGAACGCAGGTCGGTATAGTGCCAGGCCTCGATGCGGCGGTGCGGAAGGCCGTCACGGCGCAGCGTTGCGATGGCATTGCGCCGGGTCTCGTCGCCGTCAACGAGACCGGCCTCGGCATTGGCGATCAGGGCTTCCTCTGGCGGCGTCAGGCGACGCAACTGATGAACGGTCATCTCAGGCCGCCTCGCCGATGATCTCGGCATAGCCTTGGTCTTCCAGGCGCAACGCCAGTTCCTTGCCGCCCGACTTGATAATGCGGCCCTTGTAGAGGACGTGCACCGTGTCCGGCACAATGTGTTCGAGCAGGCGCTGGTAGTGCGTGATGACAAGGAACGAGCGATCGGCCGAGCGCAGCGCGTTGACGCCGTCGGAGACGATCTTCAGCGCGTCGATGTCGAGGCCGGAATCGGTCTCGTCCATGACGCAGAGCTTCGGCTCCAGCAGCGCCATCTGCAGGATTTCGGCGCGCTTCTTCTCGCCGCCGGAAAAGCCGACGTTGAGCGGCCGCTTCAGCATCGCCCAGTCGATCTTCAGATCTTCCGCCGCGCCCTTCACCCGGCGCATGAAGTCGGGTGTCGTCAACTCGCCCTCGCCGCGCGCCTTGCGCTGAGCGTTCACGGCGGTCTTGAGGAAGGTCATGGTCGCGACGCCCGGAATCTCCAGCGGATACTGGAAAGCAAGGAACACGCCGGCGGCCGCGCGCTCCGCCGGGTCCAGTTCGAGGATCGACTCGCCGTTGTAGAGAATGTCGCCGTCCGTCACCTCGTAGTCCGAGCGACCGGCGAGGATGTAGGATAGCGTCGACTTGCCCGAGCCGTTCGGCCCCATGATCGCGGCGACTTCGCCGTCCTGAACGGTGAGGTCGAGCCCCTTGAGGATCTCGGTATCTGTGCCCGCCACGCGGGCATGAAGGTTCTTGATTTCCAGCATGGTCAATTCTGCTCTTTGAACGGCGCACGTCTGTAGTGCGGGTCATCGTCAATGTTTACGGTCTGGTCGGCATGCAGAGACGGTACAGGCTCCTCGGACACATGGTCCGCCAGCCTCAGTCCCACAGTTCCAAACGCTTTTCGATGCGATCGAGGCGAACCGCTATCGAGGCTATTTCGATGGCATGTCGAGCGGAAGTCTCGGCAACCATGGCCAACTGCGGACCGATCTGCAGTACATCGGACAACACCGTCGAAGCCTGATCCTTGAGCGCCGACACATCGGCGCGCAACAGCTGCACAAGCTCTAGGATCTGGACGGCGGCGGCGTCCGACATTACCCCACGCTACCCTCTAGGCTGATGCCAATGAGCTTCTGCGCTTCGACGGCAAACTCCATCGGCAGCTGCTGGATGACGTCGCGGACGAAGCCGTTAACGATCAGCGCGACTGCCTCCTCCTGCGGGATGCCGCGCTGCATGCAGTAGAACAGCTGGTCCTCGGAAATCTTCGAGGTCGTCGCCTCGTGCTCGAACTGAGCGGTGGCGTTCTTTGCCTCGATGTAGGGCACGGTGTGCGCGCCGCACTCTTCGCCAATCAGCAGCGAGTCGCACTGGGTGAAGTTGCGCGCGTTCGACGCCTTGCGGTTCGTCGTCACCTGGCCGCGATAGGTGTTGTTCGACTGGCCGGCAGCGATGCCCTTGGAAATGATGCGGCTCGACGTGTTCTTGCCGAGATGGATCATCTTGGTGCCCGAGTCGATCTGCTGGCGGCCGTTCGACACGGCGATCGAGTAGAACTCGCCACGCGAATTGTCGCCGCGCAGGATGCAGCTCGGATACTTCCAGGTGATCGCCGAGCCGGTCTCGACCTGCGTCCAGGAGATCTTGGCATTGTCGCCGCGGCAGTCGCCCCGCTTGGTAACGAAGTTGTAAATGCCGCCCTTGCCTTCCTTGTCGCCGGGATACCAGTTCTGGACGGTCGAGTACTTGATCTCGGCGTCCTCGAGCGCGACGAGCTCGACCACGGCCGCATGCAGCTGGTTCTCGTCGCGCTGCGGTGCCGTGCAGCCTTCGAGATACGAGACGTAGGAGCCCTTGTCGGCGATGATCAGCGTGCGCTCGAACTGGCCGGTATTGCGCTCGTTGATGCGGAAATAGGTCGACAGCTCCATCGGGCAGCGCACGCCCGGCGGCACGTAGACGAAGGACCCGTCGGTGAAGACGGCCGAGTTCATCGTCGCGAAGAAGTTGTCGGACACCGGGACGACCGAGCCGAGATACTTCTTCACGAGATCGGGATGCTCGCGGATGGCTTCCGAGATTGGCATGAAGATCACGCCGGCCTTCTTCAGCTCCTTCTGGAAGGTCGTGGCGACCGAAACCGAATCGAACACGGCATCGACGGCGACGCGGCGCTCGACGCTTTCGATGGCGTCACCGTTCTCGTCATACTCGATCGGAGCAACCGGCTTGACAACGCCGGCCAGCATTTCCTGCTCGCGCAACGGGATGCCGAGCTTCTCATAGGTGCGCAGCAGTTCGGGATCGACCTCATCGAGCGAGGCAGGTCCGGACATCGACTTTGGCGCCGAATAGTAGTGCAGATCCTGGAAATCGATCGGCGGGTAGTCGAGCTTCGCCCAGCTTGGGCTCTCCAGCGTCTTCCACCGCTCAAAGGCCTCGAGGCGCCAGTCGAGCATCCACTGCGGCTCGTCCTTCTTGGCCGAGATGAAAGCGATGGTGCTCTCGTCGAGGCCCTTAGGCGCCGTGTCGGACTCGATGATGGTCTCGAAGCCGTATTTATACTGGTCGACGTCGATCAATCGGACCTGGTCGATGGTTTCCTGGACTGCAGCCATGGGATGTCTCCGCCCTCGCCGGATTCAAGGTCCGGTGGTTTGGTTCTGCCAGCGTCATTATCAACGTTAGCGTTGGGTGTTAGATGGTCTTTCTTGGCCCAAATTAGAAGCCTTCGAAGCAATAAGACCGTAAATTCGTCTCATTCAGGCGGCGTGGCGGCTCGATGACGCAGCATCGGCCCTCTCCAGCAGGCCGACGAGCGCGACGGCAACGGCATCAATCTCCAATTCACTGGTCTCGTAGCCGAAGCTGACGCGGATTGCACCGGCAGCGGCATCGATGGCGAGCCCGCCGGCCTGCATTGCGCTGAGGACATGGCTCGGGCCAACCTTGCCGGACGAGCACGCCGAGCCGGACGAAACGGCGAAACCGGCGAGATCGAGCGCGATCTGCGCCGTCTCGGCGCGAAGCCCCGGAGCGGCGATGGCGACGGTGTTCGGCAGACACGTCGCAGCAGCGCCCAAAGTGACGAATCGCAGACCGCTGCGGTTAAGCGCGCCGAGAAGCCGGTCGCGCAACCCTGCCATTCTGGCGGACGCCATAGGCCAGCGTCCCTCGACGACGACTGCCGCCGCGCCGAAACTCGCGATGAGCGGAACGGCCTCCGTGCCACCGCGGTGTCGGCGCTCCTGGCCGCCGCCCGTCAGAAGCGCAAACGGACGCGTGCTGCCGTCGCGCAGCGCATAGGCGCCGATGCCCTTGGCGGCACCAAGCTTGTGGCCGGACACCAACAAGGCATCCGCTAAGGCCGCCGCTTCCGAGAGATCGATGCGGCCCGCCGCCTGCACGACGTCGAGGACGAGAAGAATGCCTGTGCCGTCCAGGCGGCGGGCGATCTCGTCCAAGGGCTGGATGACGCCGCTTTCGCTGTTGGCAAGCGTCAGGCTGAGCATTCGGGGGGCGTCGCTCTCGCCGACCCAGGCGTCGAACTCGACAGGTTTCAGCACGCCAGCCGCATCGACCGGCAGCCGCCGCACCTTGCCCGCATCGAACCGCCCGCCCTCGCGGGTCGCAGGGTGATCGCTGTCGGCGACGGCAAGGCCTGCCAGCTCCAGCGGCGCACCGCCGATCAGCCAGCGGTCGGTCAGACAAGTGTTCGCCGCTTCCGTCGCGCCGCTGGTGAAGACGAGGTTTTCGGGCAGGGCGTGCAGCATCCGTGCGACGTTGCGGCGGGCTTCCTCGACGACGGCGCGAGACGCTCGTCCTTCTGTGTGGACCGAAGAGGGATTTCCGGTGAGGGAAAGAGCCGACACCAGGGCGTCGCCCGCCTCGGGCAGCAGCGGCGCCGTGGCGTTGTAGTCGAGATAGATGCGCGGGTTTCGAACGGTCATCTCATCCGTGTTGGCGGCTCCGACAGAGCCAACCTATGTCTGCCCGCCGCAAAGCGCAAAAATCTTGAATTCCGACCCCTGAATGGCCTATGTAGCGCCTTCAGTGGAAGCGTGTAGTTTTGAATTGTTCTAAAGTAGAACCTAAAAGGCCGCGTGTTCTTCGTCAAGGCGCGCCCTCCGATCGCGCGTCAGGCTGGATAGGATAAGCATATGCCCGAAGTGATCTTCAACGGTCCGGCAGGTCGTCTCGAAGGCCGGTACCAGGCCGGCAAGGAAAAGAGCGCGCCGATCGCGATCATTCTGCACCCGCATCCCCGTTTCGGCGGGACCATGAACAACCAGATCGTCTACCAGCTGTTCTACATGTTCGTAGAGCGTGGCTTCACGACGCTGCGCTTCAACTTTCGCGGCATCGGCCGCAGCCAGGGCGAGTTCGATCACGGGTCGGGCGAGCTGTCTGATGCGGCGGCAGCGCTCGACTGGGTCCAGTCGCTGCACCCCGATTCCAAGCATTGCTGGGTTGCAGGCTATTCCTTCGGCTCGTGGATTGGCATGCAGCTTTTGATGCGCCGTCCGGAGATCGAGGGCTTCATCTCGATCTCGCCGCAGCCGAACTCCTACGACTTCTCCTTCCTCGCGCCTTGCCCCTCGTCCGGCCTGATCATCCACGGCGACAAGGACCGGGTCGCGCCGCCGAAGGACGTTCAGGTCCTCGTCGAGAAGCTGAAGACGCAGAAGGGCATCCTGATCACCCAGAAGATCCTCGCCGGCGCCAACCACTTCTACGGCGAGCATTCCGAGGAGCTGATGGCGGAATGCGCCGACTACCTCGACCGCCGCCTCGCCGGCGAGCTGGTCGACGTGCGCCCCAAGCGCCTGCGCTAATTCAACGCATCTGGATCTGCAGATATGACAAACGGCGTCCCCAGGGGCGCCGTTTTCTATTGAGGCTACTTCTGTTGAGGCTTCGAGACGACGCCACCGGTGGTCGGAGCCCGGCAACCGGTCGTCGTCGGCCAGGTCAGCGGCAGGCCGCGCAATGCACGAACGGCGAGGAAGGCCCAAGCCTCCGCCTCCATGGCGTCGCCGTCGAACCCTGCCTCATCCGCCGACACGACCCGCGCGCCGGTCCGCGCCGCGCCGTTCGTCAGATCCTGCATGATGACGGGATGGCGCCGTCCGCCGCCGCAGATGATCCAGAGTTTTGGCGCTGCCGGGAGATGGTCGGCAGCCTTCAGGATCGCCTCTGCCGCGACGAAACAGAGCGTGCGCGCGACGTCTTCGAGGGTGCCGTCTTCAGAAGTCGGCGCCTCGAAGTCGAAACGGTCGAGCGATTTGGGGGCGGGCCGCTCGAAGAAGGCAGCGCCGAGATAGCGCTCGGCCAGCGGCTGCAGGATCGCGCCCCCGGCGGCGATGGCACCTTCTGCGTCGAAGGCGATGCCGGCCTCGCGCGCTACCCATTGGTCGAGCAGCGCATTGCCGGGACCGCTGTCGAAGGCGATGGGTGCCTCGGCGTCGCCGAGCCAGGTGATGTTGGAAATGCCGCCGATGTTGACGAAGGCCACCGGCATCGCCTGCATCGCCGCCGGCAGCGCGCCGGCGAGCGCGGCGTGGTAGGCCGGCACCAGCGGTGCCCCTTGCCCGCCCGCCCGCATGTCGGCCGCGCGCATGTCCGAAACGACACGGCAGCCGACGGCATCGGCCAGAAGCTGCCCGTCACCGAGTTGCACCGTCAGCGCTTCGGCGGGCCGGTGCAGCACCGTCTGCCCGTGGAAGCCGATGACGTCGACGCTGCCGAGGGCGATGCCGGTCTCCGCCGCGAAGGCGCAAAGCGCCTCCGCGTGGCGTTCGGTGATCTCCCGCTCTAGGGCGACCAGCGCGCCCGGCCGCTCGTCGCGGTGGGTCATCGTCTTCGCCGTCTCCAGCCCTGCCGCGAGACGGCCGCGAAAGCCTTCATCGAAACCATAGGTCCGTGCCGGGCCGCGCTTGGGCGACGAGATGCCGTCGGTCTCCAGCAAGGCGACGTCGATTCCGTCCATCGAGGTTCCGCTCATCAGGCCGATGGCGCGCAGGGAGGCTCTGTCGGTCAATCCGGTCGCTCGCTCTTTAAATCCACGGGAATGCTGGTAAACCGCAGCCTTCATCGGCCGGATGCGTCCGGCCCCGTCAAGGATCATTCTCCATGTCCGGCTTTAAGTCCGAGTTTATGCGCACGCTGTCCGAGCGCGGCTTCATCCAGCAGACCTCGCATGACGAGGCGCTCGATGCGCTGTTTTCGACCGAGACCGTCAGCGCCTATATCGGCTTCGACCCGACCGCCACCAGCCTGCATGTTGGCTCGCTGATCCAGATCATGATGCTGCACTGGCTGCAGAAGACCGGCCATAAGCCGATCGCGCTGATGGGCGGCGGCACCGGCATGATCGGCGACCCCTCGTTCAAGGACGAGGCGCGCAAGCTGCTGACGCCGGAAGGCATCGAGAGCAATCTCGCCGGCATCCGCCAGGCCTTCACACCTTACCTCGCTTTTGGCGACGGCCCGACTGACGCAATCATGGTTAACAATGCCGACTGGCTGCTCGGGCTGAACTACGTCGAGTTCCTGCGCGACGTCGGCCGCCACTTCTCGGTCAACCGCATGCTCGCCTTCGATTCGGTGAAGCTGCGCCTCGACCGCGAGCAGTCGCTTTCCTTCCTCGAATTCAACTACATGATCCTGCAGGCCTACGACTTCGTCGAGCTGAACAAGCGCTACGGCGTGCGGCTGCAGATGGGCGGCTCCGATCAGTGGGGCAACATCATCAACGGCCTCGACCTCGGCCATCGCATGGGCACGCCGCAGCTGTTCGCGCTGACCTCGCCGCTGCTGACGACGTCGTCCGGCGCCAAGATGGGCAAGTCGGCCAATGGCGCGGTCTGGCTCAACGCCGACATGCTGAACCCCTATGAGTTCTGGCAGTACTGGCGCAACACCGAGGATGCCGATGTCGGTCGCTTCCTGAAACTTTACACGACGCTGCCGATGGACGAGATCGCCCGGCTGGAAGCCCTCGGTGGCTCGGAGATCAACGAGGCGAAGAAGCTGCTGGCCAATGCCGTGACGTCGCTGCTGCACGGCGAAGCTGTCGCGCTCGAGTCCGCCGAGACGGCCCGCAAGACCTTCGAGGAAGGCGCGCTGGCAGCGAACCTCCCGACCGTCGAGATCCCGGCGGACGAGTTCAAGGCCGGCATTGGCCTTCTGACGCTCTACGTCCGCGCGGGTCTTGCCGCCAGCAACAGCGAGGTTCGCCGCCACGTCCAGGGCGGCGCCGTGCGCATCAACGACACCGCCGTCGCCGACGAGAAGCGGATCGTCGGCCCTGCCGACCTCGTGGCGGGTGATGTCGTGAAGATCTCGCTCGGCCGCAAGAAGCACGTGCTCATCCGCCCCGTCGGCTGAGCCTGGACCATCCTGGCGGATGCGCCGGGATGATGGAAGACGACGCCTACTGGTAGGCGAAGATGCTGCGGAAGATGCCGGGGGCGATGGCCGAGATCGGGTTGACGGTGAGCTTCGGCGAGGCGAAAGCCCCGTCGAGGCGATAGGTGATGCCGATCAGGCCGCCTTCATTACCGTTGCCGAGAATCTGGCCTACCAGCGGGATGGCGCCGAAGATGCGGTTGACGCCATAGGCCGGCATGAACGAGCCGACGACGTCGACGCGGTTGGCGGAGTCGTAGACCGTGCCGGAGAAGCTGGAGCCGAAGACCGGGCCGCGGATGATGCCGTTCGAGACGCGCAGCCCGTTCTTGCCATAGTCGATGCCGACCGAGGCGTGGTCGAAATAGGCCCTCTCGGTGCCGAGGTTCTTGCCGACGGCCTGCGAGAGGCTGGCGGCGTTCGGCGCGGGCGAAGTGCCGACGAGGCTCGAGAGCCGCGGCTCGTCCACCAGCGTGAAGTTTTCGGCATTGAGCGTGCCGCGGTAGCCGCTTTCGGTCGAGCCAAGAAGATCGAGCGCGACCTGTCCGCCTTGCATGCGGCCGTAGATGCCGGTGAAGGCGGCGAGCAGTCCGGCATCCGGCGCGCGCAAGGCAATCGACCGGTCGTCGCCGCGCGGCGACATATCGGCGGAAAAGCCGCCGCTTCGGGTCGAACCGGAAATCGACAGGGCCGCAACCTTGCCGCCGCTGCCGGCATAGTTCAGCGAAAAGCCGCCGATGGTCTGGTTGCCGAAGCCCAGGACCTTGTCGAGCGAGATGCCAATGTCGACCTGCTGCTTGCTGGCGGTCGTGGGGTTGGCGGCCTTGGCGCCGAGATTGGCCTTGAGGTCGTTGAGGAAGGGCCGCGCATCGAAGCGCTTGCCGTCGACGCGGATGCTGAACCCGTTGGCGACCCGCTCGAAGCCGACGTCCACGTCATCGCCCTCGTTGAGCGCGACTTCGCTCAGTTGAGCCTTGCGGATGCCGTTCTTGTCCAGGGCGACGTCGCCCGCGGCAGAGAAACCGTCGCCTGTCAGGGACACGTTCTGCAGATCGACGCCGTTGTCGCCGGGCACGATATCGAAGGCGAGCGCGGCCGCGACCCCCTTGCCCTTGCGCCAGCCGACCCAGGGCAGCTTCAGCGTCGTCGCCTTGAGGTTAAAACTGCCTCTCATCGGCGAATCGCCATCTCGCAGCAGCTTTCCCTCGATCGGGCCGTCGACGATCTCGGCCAGCTGCGGCGACAGTTTCCGCGTCTCGTCATCGCCCAGCGAAACGCTGACCTCGAGAAGCCTTTTCGCTTCCGACGTCGGACCGAAAGGCTGGGTGAAGGCGATCCGGGACGGAATGTCGTCAACCTTGCCTTCCAGCTCGCCGGTGGCAGCACCCGGCCGAATATCGACCGAACCCGTCATGCCACCAATCTTGCGACCCTCGAAGGGGACTGAAAGGCCGGTATCGGTGAGCGAAACGGCAACGTTCCATGCGCCGAACTGCCGGTCCTTCGGCACGTCGTCGCCGAGGATGAACGGCAGGCTGACGGTAGCGGTCGCCTTGCCCGTCGCTTCCGTCGCCTTGAATGGCAGGCTGCGCAGCGCGTCGAGCGGCTTGCGTGAGGCGATCTCGAGGAGATCCGGGACGTCGCCGCTGACAGCGAGGTCGACTTGGCCGTCGATGTCCTGCAGCGCCGGCTCCGCGGCGCGCAGGAACGCGATGCTGCTGGGCGCGATGACGACGTTCGGCAGACCGTCGACCTTGGCCTCGGCGACGGAAATTTGCGTATCGCCGCCGGAGGTGTGGATCGTTCCCTTGGCGTCCGTCAGGCGCGGCAGGTCGCCGACCGTCTGGGCACTCGCCCCCTCCACGGCGAAGGCGAGGTCCATTTCCTCCGGCGTCGGGTGACTGCCGGGCTTGAAGGCCGGACCGAGGCGATCGCGGCGGAGGTCGAGGGCGATGGTGCCGCTCGGCACGGTGCCCTCGTCGCCGAGATGGCTGAGCACCCAGCGGCGGGTGTTGACGGCGAGGTTGAAGGGCCAGAACGCCTTGATGTTCGCAGCCGGAAGGTCGGTGGCCGCCAGTTTCAGTTCCGTGCGCGCGTCCGGCGTGCTCAAGCGCAGCGCCGCGTTTCCACTGAGGGTGCCGCCTCCGGTCTCCAGCGCGAATTTCGACAGCACGGCCTCGTTCGCCGCGATGTTGTTGCGCCCCTCGATTAGCAGGCTGCCGTCCAGCGTCTTGCCAGCGGTCGCGCCGATCGACGAGGCCATGTCCCGGGTCTGAAGGGAAAAGCCAAAGCCGTTGAATTCGTTGGTGATCGGACGGTCGTACAGCGCCACTGCGCGCCCCTCGAGGCCCATCGACATGCCGTCGAAGGCGACATGGGTGTCGGCGACCTCGACCGACTCCTCGCCTTCGACATAGCGGAGCTTGGCCTTCACCTTCTCGATCCTGGTGTGACCGCGACCGGCCTGAAGATCGCCGGCACCGAGATCGAGCGAGAGGGTCGCGACCCGCGCATCGTCCTCGTTGCGGGTGTTGACATCCAGCGCGACGGTAAGAGGTGCCTCGATGCCGATCGGGCGCATATCGAGCGTGTCGCTCGCGGGTGCGGCGGGCAGCAGATCGCCGAGCGCAACGGGGCCGGCCGACAGCTGCAGCGACTGCAAGCGGGCGCTCTTGGCATCGTAGTCGGCGCGCCCGGTCACCGGCACCGACATGCCGCGCACCCGGAGATCGGCTGTGGCGGTCAGGGCCCGGTTGTTCGAGAGCTGGAAGTTGCCGCGCTCGAGCCGCCCGGTGATCGTGTCGCCCTCGGTCCCCAGCGGCACGATGACCTCGATGTCGCCGAGGACGATGCGCTCGATGCCGACCCGCTGCAGGGTGCCGAGCTGCTTTTCGATCACCTGCAACGCACGCGCGGAGCGTTTCGGCAGCGTCGGCACCGGCGCCGTCGCGGCGAACTGAGCGCCGACGCCCGGGCGGGTTGCGCCAAGCATCGAGCGGAAGCCGGTCAGGTCGATCCGGCTGCCGCGAACCTCGATCGTCTTGAACAGGACGCGACCAGTCAGGAGCGGCAGGATCCGCAGGCCGACCTTGACCGAATCGACGCGCGCCCGTGGCAGGCCGGTGCGCATCAGGCGGATGTCCGACCATTCCAAGGCAAGATTGCCGTCATCGGCAAAGCCGATACGCTGATCGCCGAACTGGGCGGAGAGGTCGGCACCCAGCACATCGGCGACCACCGCCTCGGTCTGTCGCCGAATCAGGTCCTGTCCCCGATCGGTCCCGAGCGCCAGGAAGACGAAGCTGCCGACCAGGACACCGAACGTCATGCTGGTGCTGAGAACCGCGCAGGAGATGCGACCGAGGCGTCTCAAACGCGAGTTCCGCTGACATCAGGGCGATCGCCGTTGATCGCGCCAAGCGGTGTCAGTGTCTTCGTCATGCGTTCGAACCACCCAAGGCTACCGCCATCGCGAATCGCCACCCCACAGCAGCACACACATCCTTGCCACGCGAAGCTCACTCCGACATGACCTCGGCAAACAATACACCGGCATCGACGCCCGCGCCGCCGGTCGCCAAATGGCGGCCACGGCTCTAGGCTGAGGTCGGCGACTGCGGTATTGCCGCGCGACCCATCACAATCCAATTGGCCGAAAGGATGGCATCTTGTCCAAGCTCAGCATCGGAACGCCCTGCCCCGACTTCCAGCTGCCCGATCACACCGGCGCACCGGTCGCGCTGGCCGATCTGAAAGGCAAACCCTTCGTCCTCTTCTTCTATCCCAAGGATGACACCTCCGGCTGCACTCAGGAGGCCATCGACTTCACCAGCCTGCAGAGCGATTTTGCCGCAGCGGGTGTCGAGGTGATCGGCGTCTCCCCCGATCCGGTGAAGAAGCATGCCAAGTTCCGTGACAAGCACGATCTTGGCGTCCGGCTCCTCTCGGACGAGGATAAGGTGCTGCTTGAGGCCTTCGGCGTCTGGGTGACGAAAAGCATGTACGGAAAGTCCTACCTGGGCGTCGAGCGCACCACCGCGCTGGTCGACGCGTCTGGCACCATCGTCGGTCTCTGGCCGAAGGTGAAGGTGCCCGGTCACGCCGAGGAGGTTCTGTCGGCCGCCCGCGCCCTGTCGGCCTGATCAATTTTCGGCCGGGCTTTCGGAGAGATCATCTCTTCGCTCCCAACGTGTTACGGCTCAATTCTGCAGCCTGATATGAAGTGGCTGCGCGCGACCGGTCAGGCTTTGTTAACCCTAACAAGGTCTACTCCGACAGGACGCGGCTTGGTGAGCCGCTCCTGATCGGGACCCATCATGACTTCGGCTCAGCTGCAGAATACCTTTGGCCAGCAGAAGCAACCGCACACCGTCATCATCGCGCGGGGCGAGAAGGTCCGGCATTTCACGGTGTCCGCACGGTTGGTCGGCATGTCAGGCGCCCTCGCCATGGCCCTCTTCATCGGCTGTGCCTCGACCGCTTGCTACCTGCTGCTGGAAAACGACCTCCGTTCGTCGGCCAGCGATACCCAGCTGAAGCTCCAGCAATCTTATGAGGAGCGGATCGCATCCCTCCGCTCCCAGCTCGATCGCGTTGTCAGCCGCCAGATGCTCGACCAGCAGATCGTCGAGAGCAAGGTCGATGCGCTGATCGGACAGCAGGTCGAGCTTTCCGCACGCTACGACAAGCTGCAGCCATTGCTCGACCGCGCCCGCGACAGCGGGTTACTGCCCGCGCCAGTGCCGGTGCCCCAGCCGAAGCCTTCGACTGCCGATGCTGCCTCCCCTCCGCCGGCAGCCGAAACGAAGCCGCTGGCCTTTCTCGGGTCCACGCCGAACGCCGCCCTCGCCCGCTTCGATCTCGTCGATGGCTCCGCCGGCGCAGGGCCGTGGCTCCGGCGCGATGCAGCCGTTCAGGCGGCCAAACCCGTCCCCGGCATTGCGCACGACCTGATCCGCCAGATAGGCAAGTCGATCGACAGCGTTCAGGATACCCAGATCGCCGACCTCACCACGCTGGCCGAGAAGGCACGCGGCAAGGCGGTCGACATCGCCTCGGTGCTGCGCTCGGAAGGCATTGCCGTCCCGGACCTGACGACCTTTGCTGGCGGCGAAGGCGGTCCCTTCGTTGCCGCCCCGACCGACCAGCTGTTCGATGCAAGCTTCCAGGAACTCGACCGCGCGCTCACCGAATTGCAGCTCCTGAAGCAGCGCACGACAAGATTGCCGCTCGCTTCGCCCGTCGCGTCGAAGCTGATCAGCTCGGCCTTCGGCGTGCGCAGCGACCCGTTCCTCGGCGAAGCGGCCATGCACACCGGCATCGACTTCGTGGCCGAGAGCGGCTCGGCGGTGGATGCGGCCGCGGCGGGAACCGTCACGGAAGCCGGCTCCAACGGCGGCTACGGGAACATGGTCGAGATCGACCATGGCGGCGGCATGGTGACGCGCTACGGCCACCTGTCGAGCATTGCTGTCGGTGTTGGCGACAAGGTCTTGGCCGGCACCATCGTCGGCCGTGTCGGTTCGACCGGCCGCAGCACCGGGCCGCATCTCCACTACGAGGTCCGGCGCGACGGCAGCCCGATCGATCCCTCGCGCTTTCTGCGCGCCGGACGCAAGCTCGACGCGGTCACCTGAACGAAAAAGGCCGGCTGCAGTGATCTGCAGCCGGCCTATGGCCGAAAGGTTTTCGTCGCGACCTCAGTCGACGTCGGCGACATCCACGCTGCCGCCATGGACGCGGTGCGCGAGCGCTGCTTCCATGAACTCGTCGATCTCGCCGTCGAGCACGTCCTGCGGGGCCGTGCTCTGCACGCCGGTCCGGAGGTCCTTGACCATCTGATAGGGCTGCAGGACGTAGGACCGGATCTGGTGGCCCCAGCCGATGTCGGTCTTCGACGCGGCCTCCTTGTTCGCGACCTCTTCACGGCGCTGAAGTTCGGCCTCGTAGAGGCGCGCCCTCAGCATGTCCCAGGCCGTCGCGCGGTTCTTGTGCTGCGAGCGCTCGTTCTGGCACTGCACCACGATGCCGCTCGGCATATGGGTGATACGCACGGCCGAATCGGTCGTGTTCACGTGCTGCCCGCCCGAGCCGGAGGCGCGGTAGGTGTCGATCCGGCAATCCGACTCGTTGATCTCGACGTCGATGGTGTCGTCGACGACCGGATAGACCCAGACCGACGCGAACGAGGTATGGCGCTTGGCCTGACTGTCAAAAGGCGAGATGCGGACCAGACGGTGGACGCCCGATTCTGTCTTCATCCAGCCATAGGCGTTGTGCCCCTTGAACATCACCGTCGCCGACTTGATGCCCGCCTCTTCGCCGGAATGCTGCTCCAGCAGCTCGACCTTCATGCCCGCGCGCTCGGCCCAGCGCATGTACATGCGCAGGAGCATCGACGCCCAGTCCTGGCTCTCGGTGCCGCCGGCGCCGGAGTGGACTTCGACATAGGTGTCGAACTTGTCGGCTTCGCCCGACAGCAGCATCTCGATCTGCCGCTTGTCGGTATCGGCCTTGATAGCCCGAATGGCGGCTTCGGCTTCGTCGATGATCGCGGAGTCGTTCTCCTCCTCGCCCATGGCGATGAGGTCGATGTTGTCCTGCAGGCCCTGCTCGATCTTGTTGATGCCGTCGATCGAGGACTCGATGTACTGACGCTCGCGCATCAGCTTCTGCGCCTCGGCGGCATCGTTCCAGAAGTTAGGGTTCTCGGACTGCGCGTTGAGGACTTCTAGGCGCTTAAGGGAAGCGTCCCAGTCAAAGATGCCTCCTCAGCAGGCTTATGGCCTGCTTGATGTCGGAGGTCATGGTTTCGAACTCGGCACGCATGCCGCTACCCCGCTGCTTGGGATGGAAAGGATGGCGGCGGGTATAGGACCCGGGTCGGCAGCTGTAAAGCAGCGGACCCTTCGCCTTGCCGCCGTAACGCGGTGGTTCCGACGGTCAGAAAAGACCGCCGGCCCCACCCTGGACGATAGCGTCCTGCGTTTGCTGCGAGACCGGGGCCGGTGCCGAGCCATAGGCCATCTCGTCGTCGCCGATCACCTGGTAGCTGTCGGACGGGCCGGTGCCCGGCTTGAAGGCCTCGACGATCGTCCCCTCGCCCTTGGCGGCCATGCCGGTCTTCCGGTTGATCGAGATCAGCGTCATGCCCTCCGGCACGCGGAAGTTCGCGACCGGCTTTCCGGCCAGCGCCTGCTTCATGAAATCGGTGAACACGGGAGCGGCGAGGCCACTGCCGGTCTGGCCCTTGCCGAGCGGCTGCGGGTTGTCGTAGCCGAGGTAGACGCCGGTCACGAGGTCCGGGGTGTAGCCGACGAACCAGGCATCCTTCTCGTCATTGGTCGTTCCGGTCTTGCCGGCGACCGGCACGCCGAGGGCCTTGACGCTGGTCGCGGTGCCGCGCTGGACGACGCCTTCCATCATCGAGGTGATCTGGTAGGCGGTCATCGGATCGAGCACCTGCTCGCGGTTGTCGACGAGTTCCGGCTCCGCCTGATCCTGCCAGGTCTGCGCATTGCAGGTCTCGCAGCCCCGGTTGTCATGCTTGTAGATGGTGCGGCCGTAACGGTCCTGCACCCGGTCGATCAGCGAGGGCTCGATCGAGCGGCCGCCATTGGCCATGACCGAATAGGCCGAGACCATCCGCATCACCGTGGTCTCGCCTGAGCCCAGCGCCATCGGCAAATACTGGCCCATCTTGTCGTAGACGCCGAAGCGCTCGGCATATTCGGCCACGAGCTTCATACCCATGTCCTTGGCGAGGCGCACCGTCATCAGGTTTCGGCTGTGCTCGATGCCCGAGCGCAAGGTCGAGGGACCCGCCGATTCGCCGCCGTAGTTCTTCGGCGTCCAGATGTTGCCGTTGCCGTCGGGGATCGAGATAGGGCCGTCCATGATCACCGAGGCCGGGGTGTAGAAATTGTCCAGCGCCGCCGAGTAGACGATCGGCTTGAACGACGAGCCGGGCTGGCGATAGGCCTGGGTAGCGCGGTTGAACTCGGACTGCGCGTAGGAGAAGCCGCCGACCATGGCCAGCACGCGGCCCGTGTGCGGGTCCATCGAGATCAGGCCGCCCTGGATCTTCGGGGGCTGGCGCAAGCGGTAGCCCTCGCCTTCGGCCTTCTTCTCGACGAACACCACGTCGCCGCGCTTCAGCACCTGGTCGGCCGAACGGACCGACGAGGTCTTGCCGGCGGTGTTCATCCGCAGCGCCCACTTCATGTCGGCGAGCGCCAGCGTGCCGAGATCGCGGTCCTGACCGGGCGCACCGGACAAAGCGCGGGTCGACTGCAGGCCGAGGCTGACGCTGTCCGGCTCGGCCGACAGCACGACCGCCAGGCGCCATTCCGGCACGTCGGAGAAGGCCGGCACGGCGCCGAGCGGCTTCACCCAGTCGCCGTCGATGTCAATGCTGGTGACGGGGCCACGGTAGCCGCGGGCCTCGTCATAGCGCAGCAGCGCACGTTGAAGGGCACCGCGGGCTTCGACCTGGAGCACCGGATCGAGGGTCGAGCGGACGGAAAGGCCACCTTCGTAGAGCGCCTTCACGCCGTAGCGCTGGATGACCTCGCGGCGGACTTCCTCGGTGAAATACTCGCCGGCGAAGAGATAGGTGCCGGTACGCTTGGGGTTGATGCCGAGCGGCTTGCCGCGGGCTTCCGCGCCCTCGGCGTGCGTGATGACGCCGTTCGCTTCCATCTGGTCGATCACCCAGTTCCGGCGCTCGAGCGCACGGTCGGGATGGCGGAACGGGTCGTAATTGCTGGGGGCCTTTGGCAGAGCGGCGAGATAGGCCGCTTCCTGAATTTCCAGCTCGTTCACCGACTTGTCGAAGTAGGCGAGCGAAGCTGCGGCAACGCCGTAGGAACCGAGGCCGAGATAGATCTCGTTGAGGTAAAGCTCGAGAATGCGGTCCTTCGAATAGGCTTGTTCGATGCGCAGCGACAGGATGGCTTCCTTGACCTTGCGCTCGATCGACTGCTCGTTGGTGAGGAGGAAGTTCTTCGCCACCTGCTGGGTGATGGTCGAGCCGCCCTGGCGGGGGCCGCCCTTGGCGAACATCAGTACAGCGCGCCCGAGACCCTGGATGTCGATGCCGGGATGCTCGTAGAAGTTCTTGTCCTCGGCGGCTAGATAGGCGTTCTTCAGACGGTCGGGGATGGCCTGAATCGGCAGGAACAGCCGGCGCTCCTTGGCGTATTCGGCCATCAGCGAGCCATCGGACGCCTGGAAGCGCGTGGTGACCTTCGGCTCGTAGGCGGCCAGCACCTGATAGTCCGGCAGGTCCTCGCTCATGTTCTGGACGTAGAGCGCGACACCCGCGGCCACGATCAGGAACATCACCGTGCCGATCCCGAAGAAATAGCCGAGCAGTCTGATCATCTGAGCTCCGTCCCCGCGCACGGACCGATCCGCCTTGCCGCTGGGCTCCTACGTTTCGGGCAAAGGCCCGTCGAGCCCTCGGGCCCCGTTTCACCCGCTATAGCTGGTATGGCGACCGTCGTCCTGCGGATGCTCTCGAAATACGGCAAGCGCATGACCCATAAGGGGTTCCGACGCCGACTTGACGCGGCAGTGTGGCAGCGATCCCACAGCTTGGCGTCAGTCGCGCGCCGCCTTGTCGCTGGCCTGCTTCAGCCGGAAGAAGTCCGCCACGGCGCTGCCGATGGCGTCGGCGGTATCCTTGCGCCAGGACTCGTCGACCAGGAGCTTCTCGTCGTCGATGTTGGAGAGGTAGCCGATCTCGACGAGCACCGAAGGCACGTCCGGCGCCATCAGCACCTTAAAGCCAGCCGAGCGCTTGGGATTGCGAATCAGCCGAATCTTGTGGCGGCCGAGTTCCTGCACCAGCCCGGCGGCAAAATGCTCGGAAAAGCTGTCGGTCTCGCGCCGCATGAGCTCGATCAGGATGTCGAAGACCTCCGGCTCGTTCTTCTGCCATTCCGGATTGACGAAGCGGTCGGAGGAGTTCTCGCTCTCTGCGACTTCGCTCGACAAAGCGTCCGAGGCGCGGCCCGACAGCGTGTAGACGGTGGCGCCGCGAATGTCGGCATAGCGGATCGAATCAGCGTGCATCGAGATGAAGAGGTTCGCCTTGGCGCGGCGGGCAATCGCCGAGCGCTCGCCGAGCGAGATGAAGCGGTCGTCCTCACGGGTCATGATGACCTTGAGGTGACCTTCAGACTTCAGGCGGTCGCGCAGAGCGAGGGCGAAAAGGAGGTTGATGTCCTTTTCGAGGGTGCCGTTCCGGCCGCGTGCGCCGGTGTCGATGCCGCCGTGGCCGGGATCGATCACCACCGTCACATCGTCGTCCGGAGCACTCGCTGACACGGGAACGGGATCCGGGCCGTGGCCGACGGGCTGGGTCGCCACGGCCTTTGCAAAACTCTTCGCATCGCTCTGCGTCAAGGCGAGGCTGAGGATGGTGTGACCGTCCTTCATCTCGAACCACGCCTTTGGCAATGCCGGCTGCTTCAGCGTCAGGATAATGCGGAAACGGTCGGACGCGACGAGACCTTGTCGCATCTCCGAGACCAGCGGATTCTTCTCGACCTCCACCGGTTCAAGCGCCGAGACGGTATCGAACAGGTCGATTGCAACCCGGTTGGGGTTGCGCAGCAGGATCAGCTTGGAGCGCGGTGTCCCGCGAAGATCGAGCGTCGCGGTGAAGCCTTTGGGCGATACTGACTGGCGGAGGCCGACAAGGACGCTGTCGCCCGCCTCCCCTCCCACCGACGCCGCCGATTGCGCGTGCGCCCGGCCGCTGAAGACGGCTGCGACAAGGAGGAGCATCGCCCCGCAGATCAGAAGGAGGCGCCGATGGTGGAGAAGACTTGCCTGGTGCATGGCATCCCGAGAAAGGCGATTTCGCCGCAACACCCCGTATTCTCCTTGCGCGAAACCGGAGAAGCGGTGGGTTAAACGGTCTGGAGCAAGCCGGTGCAGGGCTTTACACTTGTTTCTCCGCCTCGCGCATCATAAAAGCAGAAGTGAGGCCGGGAAGACTCACACACCTTTGAAAGCTCCCGTCCACGACACGCAAGGGCCGCGGAACGATGTTCTGGCCCGCGAGCCGGTCGAGGTCGCCCCCATGGGTCGAGATCAGAGCGTGGCGATCGTGAGACGGTGAATTCCAAGGTTTCCCAACCTCGAAGATGTTTTTCGTCCGTCGGATTTCCCCCGGACATCTGTCTTTCACCGTTCATCCGGGCCGAAATTAGGTTCGCCTGAACGCCATATCCATCGGTCGCCGCCTTGGTGGCCAGTCATTTGTTGCAGGTCGCCTCGTAGTGTCGCCAGCCTCCATCGGAATATTGACGCCATCGACTGAGCCCCTTCGGGCTTGGCTCCGGCCGTCCCGTGCAGAGCACCGCCGCTATCGAGCGCCCTCAGCGGACGCGCCTTCCCCCGCATCGTACTCGGCGCATGACGCCGGCATGCGCGCCAGGGCGGATGTCCGGGAGCACCTTCGCCATGCCAAACAAGATGCTGATCGACGCGTCTCATCCAGAAGAGACGCGGGTCGTCGTCGTCCGGGGTAGCCGGATCGAAGAATTCGATTTTGAGTCCGAACACAAGAAGCAGATCAAGGGCAACATTTACCTCGCCAAGGTGACGCGCGTCGAACCGTCCCTGCAGGCGGCTTTCGTGGAATACGGTGGCAACCGCCACGGCTTCCTCGCCTTCAGCGAAATCCACCCCGACTACTACCAGATCCCCGTCGCCGACCGTCAGGCGCTGATGGAAGACGAGATCGCCCGCGTTCGCGAGGAAGAAGAGGACGAGGAGCGCAAGCTCGCCGCCCCCCGCCGCAACCCGCGCCGTCCGGGCGGCGGCAAGTCGATCCGGTCCGCTGAAGCCTCCGACCGTGACACCGTCTCCGAATCGCTGTCGTCCGACGAGGCCAGCGAGGGCGATGACGCGCACGAGCTTTCCCATGACGAGCACGAGGCGCCCGAGCTGATCGGTGACGATCAGGACGGTTTCGAGGACACCTCGGATGAGGGCACCGAGGGTGAAACGGAAGTCTCCGCCAGCGGCCAGAAGCGCCAGCGCCGTTCGCGCTCGCGCCGCGGTTCGTCGAACGCCGAAGAGGCGCCCTCCTCCGACGATGATGAGGAAATCGTCGACGAGATTGGCGCCGAAGATGCGATGGAGGAAGTCCCCGTCCGTCAGCCGCGCGTGCCGCGCAAGCAGTACAAGATCCAGGAAGTCATCAAGCGCCGGCAGATCCTGCTCGTGCAGGTCGTCAAGGAAGAGCGCGGCAACAAGGGCGCGGCGCTCACCACCTACCTGTCGCTCGCCGGGCGCTATTCCGTGCTGATGCCGAACACCGCCCGGGGCGGCGGCATCTCGCGCAAGATCACCAACATGGCCGACCGCAAGCGGCTGAAGGAAGTGGCGCGCGAGCTGGACGTGCCGAAGGGCATGGGCATCATCCTGCGCACCGCCGGCGCCATGCGCACCAAGGCCGAGGTCAAGCGCGACTACGAGTACCTGATGCGGCTGTGGGAGACCGTGCGGAGCCTCACCCTCGCCTCCGCAGCGCCGACCCTCGTCTACGAGGAAGGCAGCCTGATCAAGCGGTCGATCCGCGATCTCTACAACAAGGACATCGACCAGGTTCTCGTCGCCGGTGAAGCCGGCTACCGCGAGGCCAAGGACTTCATGCGCATGCTGATGCCCGGCCAGTCCAAGGTCGTGCAGCCCTACCGCGACACCATGCCGATCTTTGCCCGCGGCGGCATCGAGGCACAGCTCGACCGCATGCTGCAGCCGCATGTCACGCTGAAGTCCGGTGGCTACATCATCATCAACCAGACCGAGGCGCTGGTCGCCATCGACGTCAACTCCGGCCGCTCGACGCGCGAGCATTCGGTCGAGGACACCGCCTACCAGACCAATCTCGAGGCAGCCGAGGAAGTGGCGCGCCAGCTGCGCCTGCGCGATCTCGCCGGCCTCATCGTCATCGACTTCATCGACATGGACGAGAAGCGCAACAACCGCGCCGTCGAGAAGAAGATGAAGGACTGCCTGAAGGACGACCGCGCCCGTATCCAGGTCGGCCGTATCTCGCATTTCGGCCTGATGGAAATGAGCCGCCAGCGCATCCGCGCCAGCGTTCTAGAGTCGACCACGCGGGTCTGCCCGACCTGCGACGGCGTCGGCCACATCCGCTCCAACTCGTCGCTGGCGCTGCACGTCGTGCGCGCGATCGAGGAGCATGTGCAGAAGCAGTCGACGCACGACATCATCGTCAAGGTGCCGACCGCCACGGCGCTCTACGTGCTCAACGAGAAGCGCCGCACGATCGAGGAACTGGAGGCGATGCACGGCCTCCGTATCACCATCGAGGCCGACGATTCGCACGGGCACCAGCACGTCGCGATCGAGCACGGCGCCGAAGCAGTCCGCCGCGAGCCGCAGCCGCCGATTCTCAGCCCCGTCGCCTTCCCGGAATATGACGACGAAGACGACGTCGAGCCGGAGATCGCCGACGAGGCCGAGGCGCTTGCTGTCGCGGATGAAACCGAGGTCGAGGCGTCCGACGAAAAGGGCGATGACGCCGGCGGCGACAAGGGTGACGATCAGCGGCGCCGCAAGCGCCGGCGCCGGCGCCGGCGTGGCGGCTCGGACGACCAGACGTCCGAGGACGGCCAAGAGGCCGGGGACGGCTTCGAAGTGTCGGGCTCCGACGCGGACGTCGCCGAAAGCGAGACATCGGCCGAGCCAGAGAGCGAAGGCGATGAGGCCGTCGCTGGCGAGATCGGCACCGACGAGGGTGACGACGAGGCGGCACGGGCGCGCAAGCGTCGGCGTCGCGGCCGTCGGGGGGGCCGCAAGAATCGCGATGGCGAGGAGACGGTGACGGCCGAGAGCGAGTCCCAGGACGTCGACGCCACCGAGGACGCGCCATCAGACGCGGCCGTCCCGGTCTCGGCCTTCGAAGAGCCGGCAGCCGCTGTGCACGAGGATGCCGCCCCGGCGGGTTCCTACATCGTCGAGGCGCTCGCCGCGGAAACGCACGCCGAGAGACCGGCGGAGGTCTACGCCCAGCCGGAGCCGGCGGCATTCGAGCCGGCAGCAGAAGTCGCGCACGCCGCTGCCGATGCCGCGCCGGTCGCGACCGAGACGTCGGCCCCGGCGCCGACGGCCGTCGTCGTTGAAGAGAGCCGGCCTGCCGAGGCACCTGTTGGGGCAAGCCAGCCGTCCGAGCCTGCGGCAGACGAGACCGGCGAGGCGAAGCCGAAGCGCACCGGCTGGTGGTCGCGCGGCTTCTTCTAGAAGCCACCACGATCCAGAATGCGAAAAGGGCGGGGATTTCCCCGCCCTTTTTCTTTGAACTGCGTCTTGTCGGCGTATGGGATCAGGCGGACGGCATGTGCTGGCGCAGTCGGTCCAGCGCCGTGACCAGCGAAGGCGTGTCGCAGGCATAGGACAGCCGGACGAAACGCTCCCCGCGGCGCGGATCGAAGTCGATGCCCGGTGTGATCGCCACATGGCAGCGCTCGAGGATCTCGCGGGCAAAGGCGGTCGACGATGAATAGCCCTCTGGGATCGCCGCATAGGCGTAGAAGGCGCCGTCGATCGGCGCGATGTCGCGGAAGCCGAGGGCCGGCAGTGCCGTCATCAGGAGATCGCGGTTCTGCTCGTAGGTGTGGCGCACGGCGACGAGCTCGGCGGTCGCGTCCATCGCCGCCATCGCCGCCACCTGCGAGAGCTCCGGCGCGGAGATGTAGAGGCTCTGCCCGATCCGCTCACTCGGACGAACCAGCGGCTCCGGCAGCACCAGCCAGCCGATCCGCCAGCCGGTCATGCAGTAGAATTTCGAGAAGGAATTGACGACGATCGGGCTCGTCGAAAACTCCAGCGCCGTCGCCTCGCCCGCACCGTAGACCAGTCCATGGTAGATCTCGTCCGAAATGAAGCGCAGCCGCGCCTGGTCGGCGAACTCGACGAGGCGCCGCAGCTCGTCTCTCGGGGTTACCGTGCCGGTGGGGTTGGCCGGGCTGGCGATGAGGACGCCATGCAGCGGCGCGCGAGCGTGCTCGGCCGCCAGGCGATCGGCGGTCAGGATATAGCCGTCGTCGGCGTCGACCTCGATCTCCACCGGCACTAGGCCGAGCGCCTTCAGGATATTGCGGTAGGCGGGATATCCGGGGGCGGCGACGGCGACGCGCTCGCCCGGGTCGAAGGCGGCGAGGAAGGCGAGGTTGAAACCGGCCGACGAGCCGGTGGTGATCATGATCCGCTCGATGGGAACGTCGACGCCGTGCGCCTCGGTGTAGTAGCGCGCGATCCGGCGGCGAAGATCCTGACGGCCGAGCGCGTCGGTATAGGCGATGCGGCCGTGGTCGAGCATCGCCCGGGCGGCGGCGAGCGCTGCCTGAGGCGCGGGTGCCGCCGGTTGCCCGACGGCGAGCGAGATGACGCTCTGGCCGCGGGCGATCATCCGGTTTGCCTCGGCGAGGATGTCCATGGCATGGAACGGCTCCACCGCCGAACGCGCGGAGCCGCGGAGGCGGCGATCTTCCTGCATTGTGATGTCCCTCGGACTTGTCCCTTGGCCGGTCACCCGGCGATGATGCGGCCTAGACGGTTTGGCGCGCCGCGTCGACGGCAGCGCCGACACGCCAAGCGGGCGATGTTAGGGCGGCGCGACCGGATTTTTCGAACCGGCTCTGCGCGAGCCTCATATTCGCCGAAATGGATGTGTCCAGAGGCCTGATGCCGCTGGGGAACATAGGGTTAGCTGGACCGCCGATGACCGATCGCCTCCCCCGCCGCCTGATGTCGCTGCTTCTGGCGGCCGCCGTCGCCGTCCTGCCGCTGCCGGCAGTGGCCGCCCGCTCGCCCGGCCCCAACGTGCCGGTGATCCGGGACGCCGAGATCGAGGGCCTGATCGAGGACTACACAAGACCCTTACTGAAGGCTGCCGGCCTGTCGCGGGCGGGGATCGAGGTCGTCCTGGTCAACAACATGCAGTTCAACGCTTTCGTGTCGGGGCGGCGAATCTTCGTCAACACGGGCACGATCCTCGGTTCCGACCGCCCGAACGAGTTGATCGGCGTGATCGCGCATGAGATCGGTCATCTCGCAGGCGGTCACCAGCAGCGCTTGCGCCAGCAGATGGAACAGGCGCAGCGTATCGCGATGATCGCAAGTCTTGTCGGCATGGGCGTTGCCGCGGCCGGTGCGGTCGCCGGCGATTCCAACGTCGCCCGAGCCGGTACCGGCATTCTCTCCGGCGGCGGCGCGGCGGCGGTCAACGGTTTGCGGGCCTATCAGCGGTCGGAGGAAATCACCGCGGACGGTTCTGCACTGGTCTATCTCGAGAAGACCGGCCAGTCGGGCCGCGGGCTGATGGAAAGCTTCGAGGGCCTCGAGCGCAGCAACCTTCTGTCCGGCGTCTCGCCGAACCGCTACATCACCTCGCACCCCGCCCCCCGCGACCGCATCTCGCGGCTGGAGGCCCAGGCGAAGCAGAGCCCGTTCTACGAGAAGACCGACAGCCCGGAGCTGCAGATGCGGCACGACCTCGCCCGGGCCAAGATTGCCGCCTATGCCGATGGGGCCAATTCGGTGCGCCGGCTCTTCCGCAAGGATCCGCGCGGCCTGCCCGCAACCTACGGCGACGCCATCGCCGCCCATCTCGACGACGCGCCGGCGGTGGCTCTGCAGAAGATCGATCAACTGATCGCCAAGCAGCCGAACAGCCCGTGGTTTCACGAGATGCGCGGCGAAATCCTGCTAGAGGCCGGGCGCGGCAAGGAAGCCGCTGCCGCCTTCTCCAAGGCGGTGAAGCTCGACGGTACCAATTCGGGCATGCTGCAGGCGTCCGTCGGCAAGGCCATGGTGACGACCGGCGATCCCGCCGAGATGAAGAAGGCGATCGGCCTTATCAAACGCGGGCTCGAGGCCGATCCGTCGAATTCCGATGCCTATCGTTTTCTTGCCATGGCCTATGGCCGCACCGGCGAAGAACCGCTGGCCGAGCTTGCCACGGCGGAGGGCTACTGGCATGCCGGTTCGACATTGCAGGCGCGGATCTTCGCCGCGCGTGCCCAGATGAAGCTGAAGCCGAAATCCCCCGCCTGGCTGCAGGCGCAGGACATCATCGACAGCAAGTGAGTCTTGCCCGCCTCGCGCGGGACATCCGGAAGGAAGACACGTGATCCGCACATACCTCTTCGGCGCCGCGCTTCTGGCCGTGACGGCGGCTGCCACGCCGCCGGCGCTGGCCTTCAACGACGCCGAGAAGACCGATATCGAGGGGATTGTCCGCGATTACCTCATCCGCAATCCCGAGGTGTTGCTGGAGGCGATGGACGCACTGCAGGCCAAGCGCGCCGCGGAGGACCAGGCGGCCCAGAAGGGCGCCATCGCCGGGGCCGGATCCAGCCTCTACGCCTCGCCGGAAGGAACCGTCCTTGGCAATCCGAGCGGCGACGTCACCGTCGTCGAGTTCTTCGATTACAATTGCGGCTACTGCAAGCATGCGCTCGGCGACATGGAGACGCTGGTCGAGAACGATCCGAAGCTGCGCTTCGTGCTGAAGGAAATCCCGGTGCTCGGCGAGCAGTCTGTCGCGGCGAGCCATGTCAGCACCGCCTTCCGTCACCTAGCCCCCGCCAAGTACGGAGACTTCCACAAGAAGCTCCTGGCCTCCAAGGGCATTGCCGATGCCGACCGCGCGATCGCCGTCGCGGCCGACTTCGGCGTCGCGGAGCCGGCGCTGCGCGAGGCGATGAAGTCTCCGGAGGTGACCGCGGTGCTGGCCGACAACGAGCGGCTTGCCGGTCTTCTGAAGATCAGCGGCACGCCTTCCTATGTCATCGGGAACGAGGTCGTGCCGGGTGCCATCGGTGCGGACGGGCTGGCCGCCAAGATCGCCAGCGTCCGGGAGTGCGGCAAGACAAGCTGCTGAACAGCCATTGCTCCTGCACGGTTTCGGCTTTTCGAAG
Organism: Mesocryomonas lacus; assembly: GCF_055730105.2. Taxonomy (NCBI): domain Bacteria; kingdom Pseudomonadati; phylum Pseudomonadota; class Alphaproteobacteria; order Hyphomicrobiales; family Aurantimonadaceae; genus Mesocryomonas; species Mesocryomonas lacus. Next base: position 258,091 of record NZ_JBUZWF020000004.1, on the reverse strand, counting down.
TCTCTCGCGCAGTCTATACCCTGCCGACTCCAGAGGTGACGTATGGCTCGCTGTGCTCTACCTCGTCTGAAGAATGCCGCAAGACCTTCTCGACCGGAATGGTCGGCACGACACCCAACCATGGCCCCGGCCAGATCATTCCCCGTGCGGCCGATGGGCCACCTGCAGCCGCTGATGAAACTGCGGCATGAAGTTCGGAAAGAAAACCATGTCGAATGAAGACAACATCGTCGACCGCGGCCTCGTGCGCGAACTCGCCGACATCCTGAAGGACACCGATCTCACCGAGATCGAGGTCGAACAGGGCACGCTGCGCATCCGCGTCTCGCGTCAGAAGGAATTCTCCGGCAACTACATGCCGCAGATGCAGATGCAGCCCTATGCCGGGCAGATGCCAATGCAGGAGGTTGGCGTTCCGTCGGCTCCTGTCAGCATGGCGTCGAGCGGACCCGAGGCCGGCAGCGTTCCCTCGCCGATGGTCGGCACCATCTATCTCGCCTCCGGCCCGGACGCCAAGCCCTTCATCGAGGTCGGGCAGACGGTGGTCGAGGGCGAGACGCTTCTCATCATCGAAGCAATGAAGACGATGAACCAGATCCCCGCCCCGCGCGCCGGCAAGATCAAGAAGATCCTCGTCGACAACGCCCAGCCGGTGGAATACGGCGAAGCTCTCGTCGTCATCGGCTGAGACGGAGAGACTTTTCATGTTCAAGAAAATCCTGATCGCCAATCGCGGCGAGATCGCCTTGCGGGTGCTGCGCGCCTGTAAGGAACTCGGCATCCCGACCGTCGCCGTTCATTCCACCGCCGACAATGCCGCCATGCACGTGCGCCTTGCCGACGAAAGCGTCTGCATCGGCCCGCCGCCCTCGCGCGACAGCTACTTGAACATTCCCCAGATCCTGGCGGCCTGCGAGATCACCGGTGCCGACGCCGTTCATCCCGGCTATGGCTTCCTGTCCGAGAACTCGCGTTTCGCCGACATTCTCGACGCCCACAAGATCACCTTCATCGGACCGACCGCCGATCACATCCGGATCATGGGCGACAAGATCGAGGCCAAGCGTACCGCCAAGCGGCTCGGCATTCCGGTCGTCCCGGGCTCGCCCGGCGCCGTCACCGATGATGGCGAGGCGGCCCGTATCGCCAAGGAAATCGGCTTCCCGGTTATCGTCAAGGCCTCTGCCGGCGGCGGCGGCCGCGGCATGAAGGTCGCCCGCACTGCAGAGGATCTCTCGCTGGCGCTCGCCACCGCGCGGACCGAAGCGGGTTCAGCTTTCGGCGACGATGCCGTCTACATCGAAAAATATCTTGAGAAGCCGCGCCATATCGAAGTGCAGGTGTTCGGCGACGGCGCGGGCAATGCCATCCATCTCGGCGAGCGCGACTGCTCGCTGCAGCGGCGCCACCAGAAAGTCTGGGAGGAGGCCCGTTCCCCCGCTCTCACCGACGAGCAGCGCAACCGCATCGGCATGATCTGCGCCGAGGCGATGGCCAAGCTCTCCTATCGCGGCGCCGGCACGATCGAGTTCCTGTACGAGAACGGCGAGTTCTACTTCATCGAGATGAACACGCGCCTGCAGGTCGAGCACCCCGTGACCGAGGCGATCACCGGCCTCGATCTCGTGCACGAGCAGATCCGCGTCGCCGCCGGCCTCGGTCTGTCGCTGAAGCAGTCGGAGATCGTTTTCTCCGGGCACGCGATCGAGTGCCGGATCAATGCCGAAGATCCGAAGACCTTCGCGCCTTCGCCTGGCACGATCACCCATTACCACACGCCCGGCGGCCTCGGCGTGCGCGTCGACAGCGGCATCTACCAGGGCTATTCGATCCCGCCCTTCTACGACAGCCTGATCGGCAAGCTGATCGTCTCCGGCCGCACCCGGCAGGAGTGCATGATGCGGCTGCGCCGGGCGCTCGACGAGATCGTCGTCGATGGCGTCAAGACGACGCTGCCGCTGTTCCGCGACCTCGTCGACAATGCCGACATCGCCGCCGGCGACTACGACATCCATTGGCTGGAGAAGTATCTGGCCGGCGACAAGCCGGCCTGACGGCGGACATGGCCAGACGGGGCAACCAACGCTTCGAGATCACCCCGGCGATCCTTTTGAAGGCCTATGCCTGCGGGATCTTCCCGATGGCCGAGACGGCGGACGACCCGGCGATGTTCTGGGTCGATCCGACCGAGCGCGGCATCTTGCCGCTCGATGGCTTCCACATCCCGCGAAGCCTCCGGAAGACGATCCGCCAGGGTCTTTTCGAAATGCGCGTCAACACGGCTTTCGCGGCCGTGCTCGACGGCTGCGCCGAACCCGCGCCGGACCGCAAGCAGACCTGGATCAATGCCGAGATCCGCGAACTCTATCTGTCGCTGTTCCGAGAGGGCCATGCCCATTCGGTCGAGGCCTGGTACGAGGGCCATCTCGTCGGCGGTCTCTACGGGGTCAGCCTCGGGGCAGCGTTCTTCGGGGAAAGCATGTTCTCGCGCAAGACCGATGCCTCGAAGGTATCGCTCGCCTATCTCGTCGACCGGCTTCGGCGCGGCGGCTACCGCCTGCTCGACACTCAGTTCATCACGGGGCATCTTGCCCAATTTGGCGCCGTCGAGATCTCGCGGGACGACTACCACCTGCTGCTCGAACAGGCGATCCAGCGGACTGCGACGTTTCAGCCGGCGGGCGCCGGCACCGTCGAGTCGGTCTTGCAGCCTTTCAGCCAGACGTCATAGACCGGGTGCTCGACGGCGTTCAGGCCGGGCGAGTCAGAGAACATCCAGCCGGTGAAGATGCGGCGAATTTCGCGGTCGAGGGTGATCTCGTCGACTTCGACGAAGGAGTCCGTCTTCTGCGTCTCGCTGATCGGGCTGGTGTAGCAGACCCGCGGGGTCACCTGCAGCGCGCCGAATTGTACGGTCTCGTCGATATAGACGTCGAAGCTGGTAATGCGGCCGGTGATCTTGTCGATGCCGGAAAACTCGGCGACCTTGTTCTTGATGCGGTCGACCTTCGGCGCTGGCGCCGGGACACCCTCGACGGGCGCATCGGGCTGCGGCGCCGTGAGCGGTTCGCCCGCGGGCGGCAGGTCCTCGGCGGGGGCATCGAGCGGCGGCAAATCGTACTGCTGCACATCCTCCTGCGCCATGGCGGTGCCGGCGGTCAGCATGGCCGCCAGCATGGGAACGAGGAGTCGCTTCATCGAATGTTTTCCTGCGGCGTTCGCCGATGCCCGAAGGCCCCTGCCCGGATTGGCCGTGCGGACGGCTCTAAGCCGAGGATGAGACTTTGCTGTGGCGGATCGGCTCAGGGCTGCCAGGCATCGTAGTCGCCGGTGACCCGCGGGCGCTCGGCGGTGTTCAGCAGCGAGCCCTTCGGCCGATAAGCAGCAGCGGTGCCGGTATGGTTCGGCTGGTGCGGCTTCTGCCAGGCGTGCGGCGTGTAGCTCTCCTGCGAGGGCGCCACGTCGACGCGATGGTGCATCCAGCCGTGCCAGCCCGGCCCGATCGCTGTCGCCTCCGCCGGACCGTTGTAGATCACCCAGCGGCGAACGCCGTCGGCAGACTGGTAGTAGACGTTGCCGGCCTCGTCCTCGCCCACCTTTTTGCCGAAGCGCCAGGTGTGAAAGCGCGTGCCGATCGTCTGGCTCTGCCACCAGGTAAAGATTTGAAGCAGCGTGCTCTTCATGGGATCGCGTCCATTGCCGACATTGCGGCCGTTATGCTGCCGCGGAGGGGAAAAGTCTATATGGCTGGCCTCGGTTCGGACACCGCGGCAAAGCGTCTTATTCCAGTCCGAGCTTGTCCTTGACGATCTGGTTGACCGCCGCCGGGTTGGCCTTGCCGCCCATGGCGCGCATGACCTGGCCGACGAACCAGCCCGCCAGCGTCGGCTTGGCCTGCGCCTGCGCGACCTTGTCCGGGTTCGCGGCGACGATCTCGTCGACCGCCTTCTCGATGGCGGAGGTGTCGGTCACTTGCCGCATGCCGCGCGATTCGACGATCTCGGCGGGGTCGCCGCCCTCGTTCCAGACGATCTCGAACAGGTCCTTGGCGATCTTGCCGGAGATCGTCTCGGCTCGGATCAGGTCGAGGATGCCGCCGAGCTGGTCGGCCGAAATGGGAGTCGATTCAATGTCCTTGCCGGACTTGTTCAACGCACCCAGGAGGTCGTTGATGACCCAGTTCGCCGCCTGCTTGGCGTCACGCCCCTTGGCGACGGCCTCAAAATAGTCGGCGATCGCCTTCTCCGAGACGAGGATCGAAGCGTCGTAGACCGAAAGCCCGGCATCGGCGACGAGCCGCGCCTTCTTGTCGTCCGGCAGTTCGGGCAGATCCTTCGCCAGCGCGTCGACATAGGCTTGGTCGAACTCCAGCGGCAGCAGGTCCGGGTCGGGGAAGTAGCGGTAGTCGTGCGCGTCTTCCTTCGAGCGCATCGCCCGCGTCTCGCCCTTCACCGGGTCGAACAGACGCGTCTCCTGGTCAATCGTGCCGCCGTCCTCGATGATCTCGATCTGGCGCCGCGCCTCGGCCTCGATGGCCTGGCCGACGAAGCGGATGGAGTTGACGTTCTTGATCTCGCAGCGCGTGCCGAACTCGCCCCCGGGGCGGCGGACGGAAACGTTGACGTCGGCGCGCATCGAGCCTTCGTCCATGTTGCCGTCGCAGGTGCCGAGATAGCGCACGATGGTCCGCAGCTTGGTGAGATAGGCCTTCGCCTCGTCGGCCGAGCGCATGTCGGGCTTGGACACGATCTCCATCAGCGCGACGCCCGAGCGGTTGAGGTCGACATAGGACATCGACGGATGCTGGTCGTGCATCGACTTGCCGGCATCCTGCTCGAGGTGCAGGCGTTCAACGCCGATCTCGACGTCGTCGAACTCGCCCTTGTTGTTCGGGCCGACAGCGACCTGGACGACGCCCTCGCCGACGATCGGATCCTTGAACTGCGAGATCTGATAGCCTTGCGGCAGGTCGGGGTAAAAGTAGTTCTTCCGGTCGAAGACCGAGCGATGGTTGATCTTCGCCTTCAGGCCGAGACCGGTGCGGATCGCCTGGCGCACGCATTCCTCATTGATCACCGGCAGCATGCCGGGCATCGCCGCATCGACGAGGCTGACATTGTCGTTCGGGGCCGAGCCGAAGGTCGTCGAGGCGCCGGAGAACAGCTTGGCGTTGGACAGCACCTGCGCATGGACTTCGAGGCCGACGATGATCTCCCAATCGCCGGTGGCGCCGGCGATGAACTTCTTCGGATCAGGAATGCGGGTGTCGACGAGCATGGGGGCGAGCTTTCAAGAGGTCGGCAAGGCTTGGCAAAGCGCTAGAGCAAAGGCGTCGGGGGTTCAAGGAGGGGCTGCATCAGGCGGGGAAAAGGGCTATCCTTCTGGCTCAGACAGGCCTCCTTTGCACCCATATCGCCGATTGGAGACGAGATGACTTTCCAATCCAGGTTGATCGATCCGACAGGCGACGCCCCACCCAAGATGTCGGTCGAGGCATTTTTTCGCTGGGCGGAAACGCGTGACAGAAAATTTGAGCTCGTAAACGGAGTTCCGAGCTTGCAGCCATGGGTCAAGAGTAGCCATTCGCTGATTGCTGGCAATGTGTCGTTCGCGTTGCAGACGCAGCTGGATAGAGCCGTTTACGCTGTTCACCAGGGTGATTTCGCAGTCGCAACGGGACCGGAGAGCATTCGGTATGCCGATGTGCTGGTCGAGCCGCTGGGGGACGCTCTGGATGGGCGACTGGCCGATGCTGCAGTCGTCCTCATCGAGATCCTTTCGCCCAGCACCGCGCATATCGACTTCGGTCCGAAAGCGCGGGAGTACATGGCCCTGCCTCTGTTGACGACTTATCTGATCATCGATCAGGAGAGGCGCTATGCGTGGCGCTGGAGCCGCGATGCCGAGGGCGATTGGCCAGGGTCGCCGGACCTGTTCGATGAGCCGGACGCGGCAGTCGCGATCCCCGGAATCGGCGCCGAACTGCGCTTCGAGGACATTTACCGAAACGTCCGATGAGCGCCGGATCTGACGTTCACACCCCCAGCCGCTCCTCTTCCGCAATAGCGGCGGCGACGAGTTGCTGCCAGAAGGCACCGTAGAGTTCGGGATCGAGGCCGTGCGAAACTGCTCGCTGGCGGGCATTGGCGACGACCTCGTCGACCCGCTCCGGCACGTTGGCGGGAATGCCGGCGCTGCGCTTCAGCTCGGCGGCACGGTGGATGTAGGTCATCCGCTCGGCGAAGCGCTCGAACAGTTCGGCGTCGAGGGAGTCGATCTCTGCACGAAGCTCGGCCATCGACTGGCACTGGGCGGGGGCGGTTCGGGGCGTCTGGCTCATCAAGGGCCTCCTAGTGGTCGCCGGAGATGCGATCGCTGAGGGCCAGCATCACGGCCGACACGACGAAGACGACATGGATTCCGACGAGCCAGGACATCTGGGTCGAATTGGTGGCTTCCCCGAGGGTCATGAAGGCCTTCAGCAGCTGCACGGCGGAGATCGCCACGATCGACCCCATCATCTTCTGCTTCAGACCGACGAAGTCGATCTTCGACATCCATTCCGGCCAGCCCGGATGCTCGGCTGGATCAATGCGTGAAACGAAGTTCTCGTAGCCGGAGAAGACGACGATAAGGACCAGGCTGCAGATCAGCGTCAGATCGACCAGCGTCAAGATCCCGATGATCATCTCGGTCTCCGTGGCCGAGAAGCTGTGGGTGACGAAGTGCACGAGCTCTATGACGAAATGCAGCAGCAGCACGAAAGCGGCGATCAGCAGGCCGACGTAGAAGGGCGCGAGAATCCAACGGCTGAGAAATATGCCGTGCTCGATCTTTTTCTCGATAACGCGACGTCGACCGCGATCCTCCGGTAGCCCCGCGGCCGCCGGCGCAGGAGCGCTGCCAGGCGCCGCAGCGCCCTCCGCCGGCGCGTTGTCGCCGATCACCTTTACCACCACTTTGCCGGCGCGAAACGACCCGCCGCCTGCTCGATGACCGAGGCCGTCGCAAACAGCGTCTCCTCGTCGAAAGGCCGGCCGATCAGCTGCAGACCAAGCGGCGTGCCCTCGCCGGAGAGACCGGCGGGAACCGCGATGGCCGGCAGGCCCGCCATGTTGACGGTGACGGTGAAGACGTCGTTGAGGTACATCTTGACCGGGTCGGAAGCCATGTCCTCGTCGGCGATGCCGAAGGCGGCCGAGGGCGTCGCGGGCGCGAGGATGGCATCGATGCCGTCGGCATAGACGGTCTCGAAGTCGCGCTTGATCAGCGTCCTCACCTTCTGCGCCTGCAGGTAATAGGCGTCGTAATAGCCCGCCGAGAGCACGTAGGTGCCGATCATGATCCGGCGCTTGACCTCGCGGCCAAAGCCCTCGGCGCGGGTGTTCTCGTACATCTCGGTGATGTCGCGGCCGGGAACGCGCAAGCCGAAGCGCACGCCGTCATAGCGCGCGAGGTTGGACGAGGCCTCCGCCGGGGCGACGATGTAATAGGCCGGCAGCGCGTACTTGGTGTGCGGCAGCGAGACATCGACGATCTCGGCGCCGGCCTCGCGCAGGAAGGCGATGCCCTTCTGCCAGACCGCCTCGATCTCCTCCGGCATGCCCTCGACGCGATATTCGCGGGGAATGCCGATCTTCAGCCCTTTGACCGAGCGACCGACGGCGGCCTCGTAGTCCGGCACCGGCCGATCGACGGAGGTCGTGTCCTTGGGATCGACGGAGGCCATCGACCGCAGCAGGATCGCCGCGTCACGGACGTCGCGGGCGATCGGACCGGCCTGGTCGAGCGAGGAGGCGAAGGCGACGGTGCCCCAGCGCGAGCAGCGTCCATAGGTCGGCTTGATACCGACCGTGCCGGTGAAGGCGGCGGGCTGGCGGATGGAGCCGCCGGTGTCGGTCGCCGTCGCGCCCGCGCAGAGGTGCGCTGCCACAGCTGCCGCCGAACCGCCGGACGAGCCGCCCGGCACGAGGTCAAGGTTCGAGCCCTTGCGGCGCCACGGGTTGATGACCGCGCCGTAATGGCTGGTCTCGTTCGACGAGCCCATCGCGAACTCGTCCATGTTCAGCTTGCCGAGCATCACCGCACCGTCGGCCCAGAGATTGGCCGTCACCGTCGATTCGTAGGGCGGCTTGAAGCCGTCGAGGATGTGGCTCGCTGCCTGGGTATGGACCCCCTTGGTGGCGAAGAGGTCCTTGATGCCGAGCGGGATGCCTTCCAGCGCGCCGGCCTCGCCGCGCGCAATCCGCTCGTCTGACGCCTTGGCCATCGCGCGGGCCGGCTCTTCCGTAACCGCGACATAGGCGTTGAGCGCACCGTTGGCAGCTTCGATCGCGCCGAGATAGGCCTCCGTCAGTTCGACAGCGCTCGCGGCCTTGCGGTGCAGCGCGTCGCGGGCTTCGGCGATGCTGAGGGCTGTAAGGTCGGTCATAAGGGGTCCGTTTCGTCGGATCTGAGGTCTGTCGGGATCGGATGATCGATTTCCGAGAGCGAATTCTGGTCTGTTTCAGTTGGCGGCGAGCGGCTTCTCGTAGAATACCGAAAAACCGCTGTCGGGATAATCGCCAAACGGGCCGCGGCGGCTGAAGCCGGCCCGCTCGTAGACGCGCCAGGCCGCGGGATGTCTGTCGCCGGTCTCGAGGACCAGCCGCGACAGCCCTTCGGCGCGGGCCATGGCCTCGATTTCCGCGATGATCCGTCCGGCAATGCCTTGACCCTGGAGGTCGGGGCGCACGTACATCCGCTTCACCTCGCCATCCCCGGCCCGGGGGCCGTCGACGCCGGCGATCCGCCGGAGAGCGCCACAGCCCACGGCTTCACCGTCGCGCCGCGCGATCCAGACGGTGGTCGCGGCATCCGCCATCTCCTCGACCGTCATGTGGTAGCAATGCTCGGGCGGCGACAGCTCGAGCAGCGCCGCGTTCAACGCCGCGATGAGGCGGCGGACATCATCCTGAAGCGGTGATTCCACGGCGATCTCGATGGCCACGCTCTGCTCCTACTCGACGACCTTCGGCACCATGAAGAAGTTCTCGTCGTGCGCCGGGGCATTCAGCATGATGTCGGCGACCTTCCCGCCATCGTCGATCACATCCTGGCGCTTGCGCATCTCCATCGGAATGACGGAAGTCATCGGCTCGACCCCGGACACGTCGACTTCGCCGAGCTGCTCGACGAAGCCCAGGATCGCGTTGAGCTCGCCTTGCATCGCGACGACGTCCTCCTCGCTGACGGCGATGCGCGCGAGACGCGCGACTCGGCGGACTGTGGCGGTGTCGACGGACATGGGATTCCCCGAAAATGCTGGAAACGACAGCGGCCGCCCGAGGCGACCGCGTGGTGACTGGCTATAGCGAGGCTGGTCGGGCGAGGCAAGAAACCCGCCTGCCCGACCGTTCGTGGTTAGACCTCGAAGGCTTCGCCGACGTTCGGCATGCGGATTCTGCGACCGTCGCCTTCCATCGCCTCGACGAACTTGTTCGCATCGGGATCCAGCGGCGGGAAGGTGCCGTAGTGGATGGGGACGATGGTATCGAAATCGAAGTAGCGTCGGCAGGCGAGTGCCGCGACGGCGCCGCCCATGGTGAAGCGATCGCCGATGGGAACGAGGCCGATCTTGGGATGGTGCAGCTCTTCGATCAACGCCATGTCGCCGAAGATGTCGGTGTCGCCCATGTGGTAGACCGTCGGGCCGTCGTTGAAGTGGAAGACGAGGCCGTTCGGCATGCCGAGATAGGTCACGGTGCCGTCGTCCTCGAGAAGGCCGGACGAGTGGAAAGCCTGGGTGAAGGTGACGGAAAAGTCGTCGAACTTCAGCGTTCCGCCGGTGTTGGACGGCTCGATGTTGGCGACGCCCTTCTTGTTCAGCCACAGACACAGCTCATAGGTCGCGGCGACCTTGGCGTTGTGCTGCTGGGCGAGGCCGACGGTGTCGCCGACATGGTCGGCATGACCATGGCTGAGGACGATGTGCGTCACGCCTTTTGCCGCTTCGCCGATGTCGCCCTTGAAGTGCGTGTTTCCGGTCAGGAACGGGTCGATGAGGATGACCGACGCCCCGGTTTCGATCCGGAAGGCCGAATGGCCGAAATAGGTGATCTTCATGGAAATCCTTGCTTCTCAGACGGCTATGGTGCGGCGGGGACTATCACCCGGTCCATCTCGCCGGTAAGTGACCGGTTCTGGAGCGGCGTCAAGACCGGTCGGGGGCTCGGCGCAAAGCCATGCCCGTCATCGGAGAAGTCGTATGAGCATCGTCGATATCACCGCCCTGAAAGCGATGCTGCCGGCTGGCACGGTCGTCGCCGGCCTGGATCTCGGCACCAAGACGATCGGCGTGGCGATCTCCGATCTCGGGCTGCGGTTTGCGACCCCGCGAAAGGTCATTCGGCGCAACAAGAAGTTCGCCGCCGACGCGGAGGCTTTGCTGCAGATGCTGCAGCTGGAGCGCTGCGGCGGAATCGTCATCGGGCTGCCGCTGAACATGGATGGTTCCGAAGGGCCGCGTGCCCAGTCGACCCGGGCGTTCGTGCGCAACCTCCTGCGCGTGGACACGCGGCCGATCGCCTTCTGGGACGAACGCTTGTCGACGGTCGCGGCCGAGCGGAGCCTGATTGACGCCGACGTCTCGCGCAAACAACGGGCGGAGCGGATCGACTCAGCGGCGGCCGCCTTCATTCTTCAGGGCGCGTTGGACAGGCTTTCCCGGCCCGACATGGCCGGCTGAGACTGGCCCAGCCGCCAGCGCCGGTAATGCGTCACCAGCTTGCGACGCCGGGCAAAGGCAAGGACCGCGCCGACGATCAGCGCATCGGCGAGAATGCCCTTGGCCAGCATCGGCAAGAATAGCTCGGGCTCGACGCCGACGACATTAGACAGGGCCGACAGCAGCCAATGGTGAAAGGCGCGGGAGAAGATGCCCGGCCCGATGTCAAGCATGGCCAGGTAGTGCCAGAGCCAGAAGCCGGCGACCGGGCAGACCCAGCAGAGGGCGAGCTTCCGGATCAACGGCGGCGGTCCTCGTGTTCCCCAGCCGGCTCAGCATAAAGACGGGTCTGCTGCGCCATGGCTGCGGCGATGACGGCGATCCCGGCGCGAAACTCCGCCTCGTCGTCCGGGGCTTCGTCGGTGATAAAATGGTCGAAGGCAAGAAATGCCACGGTCGCCGCCAGCGCCGCCCAGAAGCCGAAAGATGTGCCAATGGATGCCGTTGCACCGAGGCCGGGGGCAGACGCCAGCAGCGCCAGAACGCCGAGCCCAACCATTCCAAGCCGTTCCCCGGTAAGCCGTCGGTCGATCCTTTCCTCGATGAGGAAATGGAGGCCCGACGCGAGCAGCGCTCCAGCCAGCAGCATGAGAAAGGTCGGCAGCTCAATGCGCGTGAGGACGGCCGTCGCCTCGACGACGGGACGGGACGACCGCAGGATGTCGCCCAGTCCGGACGCGCGCTGGAAGACCTCGACCGCCAGGAAGCCGATCCAGGCGCCGAAGGCGAGGGTTGTGGGAAGACGTCGCATGAGGCCATCATCATGGTTAGCGGATCGTTAAGCGATCTTCCGCTTTCGCGCAGCCGAGGGCAACGGCATTCGCCGAAGAAGCTTAACCGGCCGGCTTGGCCCGGGCCGAAGCCCGGCAAGATCGGTGAACTCTGGCGTTCCGGTGGAGGCATCGCTTGCCGCCTTCCCCGCTTTTCCCTATAGCCCGCACCTGACATGAGCGCGCCCTTCACTCCTCCCGTCTTTCCCCATCGCCATCTCCTCGGCATGGCGAATCTGTTGCCGCACGAGATCGAGCAATTGCTCGATCTTGCCGAAGCCGAAGTCGAGGTGGGGCGACGACAAGACAAGAAGAAAGGGGTGCTGAAGGGCCGCACCCAGATCAACCTGTTCTTCGAGGCGTCGACCCGAACCCAGGCCTCGTTCGAGCTGGCCGGCAAGCGGCTCGGCGCCGACGTCATGAACATGTCGGTGTCGAACTCTTCGGTGAAGAAGGGCGAGACGCTCGTCGATACCGCGATGACGCTCAACGCCATGCATCCCGACATCCTGGTGGTGCGCCACCATGCCGCCGGCGCCGTGGCGCTTCTGGCACAGAAGGTCGGCTGCTCGGTGGTCAATGCCGGAGACGGCGCCCACGAGCACCCGACGCAGGCACTCCTCGACGCGCTGACCATCCGCCGCCACAAGGGCAAGATCGCCCGGCTGACGGTGGCGATCTGCGGCGACGTGCTGCACAGCCGAGTCGCCCGCTCCAACATCCTCCTTCTCAATGCGCTCGGCGCCCGCGTCCGGGTAGTCGCCCCTTCGACGCTGCTGCCGGCGGGCATCGCCAACATGGGCGTCGAGATCTTCCACGACATGCGCGAGGGTCTGCGGGACGCCGACGTGGTGATGATGCTGCGGCTGCAGCGCGAGCGGATGGCGGGATCCTTCGTGCCGTCGGTCCGCGAATACTTCCACTATTTCGGCCTCGACGCGGAGAAGCTCGCTTACGCCAAGCCCGATGCGCTGGTCATGCACCCCGGCCCGATGAACCGCGGCGTCGAGATCTCCTCCGAGGTTGCCGACGGGCCGCAGAGCGTCATCGAGGAGCAAGTGGAGATGGGGGTCGCGGTGCGGATGGCGGTCATCCAGGCGCTGCTGCCGATGGCCGGGAGCAACACATGAGCCCCTCGCCCCTCGTCTATCAGAACATCCGAATCGTTGATCCCGCGCGTCAGTTGGATAGCGTCGGGACGTTGATCATCGAGAACGGCCGCATCAGCGCCGCCGGACCGGATGCGCTCGGCCAGGGCGTGCCGGATGGCGCCGAAGTGGTCGACGGCTCGCGCCTTGTCGCGCTGCCCGGACTGATCGACGCGCAGGTCTTCATCGGCGAGCCCGGCGGCGAGCACCGGGAGACGATCCGCTCCGTGAGCCGGGCCGCCGCCGCCGGCGGCGTCACCTCGATCCTCACCATGCCCGACACCGATCCGGTGGTGGACCATGTGGCGCTGGCGGAATTCGTCATGCGCACCGCCCGCGAGACTGCCGACATCAACGTCTTTCCTGCCGCCGCCCTCACCCGTGGACTGGCCGGCGCCGAGATGACCGAGATCGGGCTGCTCGGCGAATCCGGCGTGCGGGCCTTCACCGAGGGCCGCAAGACGATCCGCAATCCCGCTCTGCTGCGTCGGATAATGACCTATGCCCGCGACTTCGACGCGCTGGTGATGCACGAGACGCAGGATGCCGACCTGACGGGCGCCGGCGTGATGACCGAGGGCCTCGTCGCATCCTGGCTCGGCCTCTCCGGCGCGCCGCGCGAGGCGGAAATCATCCCGCTGGAGCGCGACCTTCGTCTGGCCGAACTGACGGGCTGCCGCTACCACGCCTCGAAGCTCTCGGTCTCGACCTCGGCCGAGGTGATGCGCGCCGCAAGACGGCGCGGCGCGCACGCCACCGCCGGCGTCTCCATCAACCATCTCTCGCTGAACGAGAACGATGTCGGCGAATACCGCACCTATTTCCGCCTCTCGCCGCCGCTGCGGACCGAGGACGACCGACTCTCGATGGTGGCGGCCCTCGCCGACGGCACGATCGATATCATCGTCTCCTCGCACGATCCGCATGACGAAGACGGCAAGCGCCATCCCTTCGCCGAGGCCGATGTCGGCGCGATCGGGCTGGAGACCTTGCTGCCGGCGGCGATGCGCCTCGTCCACTCCGGCGAAGTGTCGCTGATGCGGATCGTCGAGGCGCTGACGCTGGCGCCCGCGCAGCTCCTGAAGCTCGAGCGCGGCTCGCTGCGACCGGGCAGCGTCGCCGATGTCGCGATCGTCGATCTCGACGCGCCCTTCATCTATTCCAAGGCCGATATCCGCTCGAAATCGAAGAACACGGCCTTCGAGAACGCCCGCTTCCAGGGCAAGGTCTTGCGCACTATCGTCGCAGGCCGCACGGTGTACGAACGCGGCGACGACAGGGGCTAGCATGCTGCAGGATTCCGCCAGCGCCACCGTGATCGCCGGGCTGTTCTTCCTCGGCTACCTCTGCGGCACCATTCCGTTCGGCCTGATCCTGACGCGTCTCTTCGGGCTCGGCGATTTGAGGGCCATCGGCTCCGGCAATATCGGCGCGACGAACGCGCTGCGTACCGGCAACAAGCTGCTGGCCGCGCTGACCCTCGCTGGTGATCTCCTGAAAGGCACGGTCCCGGTCCTCATCGGCTGGCACTTCGGTGAACTGGCGGCGGCCGCGGCAGGCGTCGGGGCGTTTCTCGGGCACCTCTTCCCGGTCTGGCTCCGCTTCAAGGGCGGCAAGGGCGTCGCGACCTACATTGGCGTCCTCCTCGGTTTCGCCCCGGTGGGCGTGCTGATCTTTGCCGCTGTGTGGATCGCGACGGCTGCGGCCTTTCGTTTCTCTTCGCTCGCAGCTCTGGCCGCGACGCTCGTCGTGCCGATCGGCTATGCCCTCCTCGGCAATAAGACGGCCGCCATCCTCTCAGCTGTCCTCACCGTGATCGTCTACCTCAAGCACCGGCCGAATATCGAGCGGCTGATCGCTGGCACGGAAGGCCGGCTTGGCGGCAAGGGGTGAGCGGCGCGGATGCCCCGTCCGGCATCCGGTTGACTCCCGCCCAGCGGCTGGCCTGGCTGCGGCTGATCCGCAGCGAAAACGTCGGTCCGGTCACTTTCCGGACGCTGATCAACCGCTTCGGCGGTGCCGATGCAGCGCTTGAGGCGCTGCCGGATCTCGCCAGACGCGGCGGCTCGGAGCGATCGCTGAGGATCGCGGGGATTGCCGAGGTCGAGTCGGAAATGGCGCAGGCCGACCGGCTCGGTGCGCGCTTCGTCTGCCTCGGCGAGCCCGACTATCCCGCGCTGCTGCGCGCCGCGGACGGCGCACCGCCGGTCATCGCCGTCATGGGCAAGGCCGAGCCGCTGAACCGCCCGAGCGTCGCCATTGTCGGCGCCCGCAACGCTTCCCTTGCAGGCATCAAGTTTGCCCAGCACATCGCCGCGGAACTCGGCCGTGCGGGCTTTGTCGTCGTCTCCGGGGTCGCCCGCGGCATCGATACGGCAGCGCACGAGGCGAGCCTCGACAGCGGCACGGTCGGCGTCTTTGCCGGTGGGTTGGACCGACCTTATCCTAAGGAGAACCGCCCCTTGATGCGGCGCATCGTCGATTCCGGCGGCTGCCTCGTGTCGGAGATGCCTTTCGGCTGGGAGCCGCGGGCGGCCGACTTTCCCCGCCGCAACCGCATCGTCGCGGGCCTCGCGCATGGCCTTCTCGTCGTGGAGGCCGCGACCCGCTCCGGCTCGCTGATCAGCGCAAGGCTCGCCGCCGAGATGGGCCGCATCGTGTTCGCCGTTCCGGGCTCGCCGCTCGACCCGCGGGCTGCCGGCACCAACCAGTTGCTGAAGGACGGCAGCCTGCTCGTCACGACCGCATCCGACATCATCGACGCTTTGCGGCCCTTCGACGAGCGGATACGAAAGGGCGGTGCGGACCTCGTCGAGGAGGAGATAAGCGAGATGGCAGCGGACGTGCCGAGCGAAACCGACCGGGCCCGTATCGTCGAGTCCCTGGGAATGACGCCGATCGCGATCGACGACATCATCGCCCATACCGGCGCGTCGCCGGGCGTGGTGCAACTGACGCTGCTGGAACTCGACCTTGCGGGCCGACTGGAGCGTCACTCCGACGGAAGGGTGTCGCTGGCGGGATGAGCGCCGGCCTTTGTGAGGCGCTCGATCGCCTCGGCCCGGGCCAGTTCGAGGAGGTAGGCGAGAAACGGACCACCCTCCCGCCCCGAAACAACCTTTAGTTGCGATAGCATATCGCTGACGTAGCGAAGGTTTCCGCCGGGCGGACGATGTTGCGGTGGTTCATCCATCGGCTTGTCGAAACTCACAGGCAATCGGGAGCGAGACGGCACCAATATAGCACTTACTGGTTGCCATGATTTCTACAAAACTATCTTAGGTTGCAAGAGCGTTCCCGTCCACCCCCTCGGCGGGGCTTGACCGCTCGTTCTTCGCTGTCCATGTGTGCGGAGATGGTTCGGCTCTGAAGCGACGCACAACCCTTCCGAGCAACCCCCACTGACATCGAGAATCTAGGACCGGCAGCACATGGATTTGGTCATCGTCGAGTCGCCGGCAAAAGCGAAGACGATCAACAAGTATCTCGGCTCGAACTTCAAGGTTCTGGCCTCCTACGGCCATGTCCGAGACCTGCCGGCGAAGGACGGCTCGGTGCTGCCCGATGACGACTTCTCGATGAGCTGGGAGATCGGCAAGTCGTCGGGACCGCGCCTCACTGAGATCACCCAGGCGATGAAGACCGCCGACCGCCTGATTCTCGCGACCGATCCGGATCGCGAGGGCGAGGCGATTTCCTGGCATGTGCTGGAAGTGCTGAAGGCCAAGAAGGTCATCGGCACGAAGCCGGTCAGCCGCGTCGTCTTCAACGCCATCACCAAGAAGTCCGTTCTCGACGCGATGGCCAATCCGCGCGAGATCGACGTGCCGCTGGTCGACGCCTATCTCGCCCGCCGCGCGCTCGACTATCTCGTCGGTTTCACGCTCTCGCCAGTCCTGTGGCGCAAGCTGCCCGGTGCCCGTTCGGCTGGCCGCGTGCAATCGGTGGCGCTGCGTCTCGTCAGCGACCGCGAGAGCGAGATCGAGCGCTTCAAGCCAGAAGAGTACTGGAACATCGCCGCGCGGCTCGCGACACCGCGCGGCGACGAGTTCACCGCCCGCCTGACCGGCTTCGAGGGCGACAGACTGCAGCGCCTGTCGGTCAACAATAGCGAGCGCGCCGGTCGCATCCGCGACATGCTGGATGGCGCAAGCTTCAAGGTCGCCTCGGTTGAGGCCAAGCCGACCAAGCGCAATCCGGGCCCGCCCTTCACCACTTCGACGCTGCAGCAGGCGGCCTCCGCCAAGCTCGGATTCTCGGCCTCGCGCACCATGCAGATCGCCCAGAAGCTCTACGAGGGCATGGAAATCGGGGGTGAGACGGTCGGTCTCATCACCTATATGCGAACCGACGGCGTGCAGATTGCGCCCGAGGCGATCGAAGAGGCCCGCAACGCGGTCGTCGAGACCTTCGGCCAGAAGTATGTGCCGGAGAAGCCGCGCATCTACACCTCGAAGGCCAAGAACGCCCAGGAGGCGCACGAAGCGATCCGGCCGACCTCGTTCTTCCGCTTGCCGAAGGACGTCGAGCAGTATCTCGACCGTGACCAGGCGCGGCTCTACGACCTCATCTGGAAGCGGACCATCGCCAGCCAGATGGCGTCGGCCGAGATCGAGCGGACGACGGTGGAGATCGCCGCCAGCCGCGGCGCCGAGAGCGCGACGCTCCGGGCGACGGGCTCGGCCGTGCGCTTCGACGGCTTCCTCGGCGCCTATGTCGAGCACAGCGACGACAGCGCGCCCGCAGGCGGCGAGGACGACGACGAGTCGGCCCGCCTGCCGCGCATCGAGGCGAACGAGAAGGCCGACAAGCGCGAGATTCTGTCCTCGCAGCACTTCACCGAGCCGCCGCCGCGCTACTCCGAGGCCTCGCTGATCAAGAAGATGGAAGAGCTCGGCATCGGCCGTCCTTCGACCTATGCCGCGACCCTGCAGACCTTGCAGGACCGCGAATACATCATCAACGAGAACCGCAAGCTGATCCCGGACTCCAAGGGGCGGCTGGTCACGGCCTTCCTGCACAACTTCTTCGAGAAGTACGTGGAATACGACTTTACGGCGGATCTTGAGCAGCAGCTCGACCGGATCTCCTCGGGCGAGCTCGCCTGGAAGGACGTGCTGCGCGAGTTCTGGAAGGATTTCTCCGCCCAGGTCGACGGCACCAAGGAGCTGCGGGTCACCGACGTTCTCGATGCGCTGAACATTGAACTCGCACCGCTCGCTTTCCCGCCGAAGGAAGACGGCACCGATCCGCGCGCCTGTCCGCGCTGCGGCAACGGCCAGCTCAGCCTGAAGCTCGGCAAGTTCGGCGCCTTCGTCGGCTGCTCCAACTATCCCGATTGCGGCTTCACCCGGCAGCTCGGCAGCAACCTGTCGGCGGAAGCCGCGGATGGCGGTTCGGACGAGCCGCGCGAACTCGGCGTAGACCCCGATACCAGCGAGCCGGTGACCCTGCGCTCGGGGCGTTTCGGTCCCTACGTGCAGCGCGGCGAAGGCAAGGAAGCCAAGCGTTCGTCCTTGCCGAAGGGCTGGATGCCGGCGGAGATGGACTTCGACAAGGCGTTGCAGCTGCTCAGCCTGCCGCGCGAGGTGGGCCTGCATCCGGAAAGCGGCAAGCCGATCCTCGCTGGCCTCGGCCGCTACGGTCCATTCCTCCAGCATGATGGTGCCTACGCCAATCTCGAGACCATCGAGGACGTCTTCACCGTCGGCATCAACCGCGCGGTGACGGTGATCGCGGAGAAGAAGGATCGCTTCAGTGCAAGGGCGAAGCCTGCGGCCCTGGCGACGCTCGGCGAGCATCCCGACCTCGGCGGTGAGATCACCGTGCGCGAGGGCCGCTTCGGGCCTTACGTCAATGCCGGCAAGGTCAATGCCACGCTGCCGAAAGGCAAGGACCCCACCAGCGTGACGCTGGAGGAGGCGATCGTCCTTCTAAACGAGCGGGCCGAGAAGACTGGCAAGGCGCCGAAGAAGAAGGCCCCTGCCAAGAAGGCCGCCGGCGCGAAGGCTGACGGCACCAAGGCGAAGGCTGCCACGACCAAGGCGGCCGGGACGAAAACCGCGGCGGCAAAGAAGCCCGCCGCCAAGAAGCCTGCGGCCGAGGGCGCAGCCAAGACCAGCGCGCGTGCCAAGCCCAAGCCCAAGGCGGAGGTCGCAGCCGCGCCGCCGGTGAAGGCGGCGCCGACGATGACGCTGATCAAGGCGCCCAAGGCCGCCAAGCCGGCAGCGGAATAGACGGAATGGCCAAGCGCGACAAACCCTTCGACATGCGGACGGTGCTGACGCGCGAGGCGGTGCTGCGCTTCGTCGCCGAGAACCCGGATCAAGCCGGCAAGCGCGAACTCGCCAAGGCCTTCGGGGTGAAGGGCGACGACCGCATCCTCCTGAAGGACATCATCGCCGACCTGCAGGCCGATGGCCTGCTCGCGGGCGGTCGCAAGCAGTTCTCGAGGCCCGGCGCCCTCCCCGACATCACCGTCCTTGAAATCCGCCGGCGCGACGACGAGGGCGGACTGCTCGCCGAGCCGCTCGGCTGGGACGTGACGGCCAACGGCCCTCGCCCCGTCTTCGTCGTTCGGCAGAAGCGCGAGGGACCCGTCGCCGGCATCGGCGACCAGATCCTGTCGAAACTCGACCGCAGCGACCCCGAAGAACAGACCGCCTCGGTCATCCGCGTGCTCGAGCGCAAGAAGACCATCGCCCTTGGCGTCTTCCGCGAGGTCCCCGGCGGCGGTGGCCGGATCGAGCCGGTCGAGCGCCGGCAGCTCGAATACATCATCGGCCCCGACCAGACGAACGGCGCCAAGGACGGCGACCTCGTCGAGGTCGAGCCGTCCGAGCGCTCGCGCGCCGGCCTGCCGGTCGGCCGGGTCACCGAGATCATCGGCTCGCTGACCAGCGAGAAGGCGATCTCGACCATCGCTCTGCACGTCCACGGCATCCCGCATGTCTTTCCGAAGCCGGTGATCGCCGAGGCTGAAGAAGCGCCCTCGACGGTGCCGCTGACCGACCGCGAGGACTGGCGGAAGCTGGCGCTGGTAACCATCGACCCCGCCGACGCCAAGGACCACGACGACGCCGTCCATGCACGACGCGACGACGATGCGGCCAATCCCGGCGGCATGGTGCTGACCGTCGCCATCGCCGACGTCTCCTGGTACGTCCGGCCCGGCTCGAAGCTCGACGCCGAGGCGCGGCTGCGCGGCAACTCCGTCTACTTCCCCGACCGCGTCGTGCCGATGCTGCCGGAGCGCATCTCGAACGATCTCTGCTCGCTGAAGCCGGACGTGGATCGCCCGGCCATAGCGGTCCGAATGACGATCGACGCCTCGGGCGAAAAGATACGCCACTCCTTCCACCGCATCCTGATGCGCAGCCACGCCAAGCTCGCCTATGCCGTCGCACAGAAGGCCGTGGACGGCGAGACGACGACGGTCGAGCCCGTCATCCTCGACACCGTGCTCCGGCCGCTCTGGGAAGCCTATGCACTGCTGAAAACGGCTCGGACCAAGCGCCAGCCGCTCGATCTCGACCTGCCGGAAAAGAAGATCATCCTCGGCGCCGACGGCAGGGTGGCGACGGTGATGATCCCCGAACGCCTCGACGCGCACCGGCTGATCGAGGAGTTCATGATCCTCGCCAATGTCGCGGCGGCAGAGACGCTGGAGTCCAAGCGCCAGGTGCTGATCTACCGCGCGCACGACACGCCCTCGCTCGCCAAGCTCGAATCGCTGCGCGACTTTCTGCGCACGCTGGACATCAGCCTCGCCAGGTCCGGCACGCTGCGTCCCTTCCACTTCAACGGCATCCTCCACCAGGTGAAGGGCACCGAGCACGAAAGTCTCGTCAACGAGGTGGTGCTGCGCTCCCAGAGCCAGGCAGCCTATTCGCCGGAGAATATCGGGCATTTCGGCCTGAACCTCATGCGCTACGCGCACTTCACCTCCCCAATCCGGCGCTATGCGGACCTCATCGTCCACCGGGCGCTGGTGACGGCGCTTGGCCTTGGCGAAGGCGGCCTCGGCCGCGAGGAATCGCTGGAGCTCGACAAGGTCGCGGAGGAAATCTCTCGCGCGGAGCGGCGCGCCATGTCGGCCGAGCGCGATACCGTGGACCGGTTGATCGCCCATCATCTGGCGGACCGGATCGGCGAAGGTTTCGACGGCCGCATCTCCGGGGTGACCAAGGCCGGCCTGTTCGTCCAGCTGCCTGCCTTCGGCGCCGATGGCTTCGTGCCGATCTCGACGCTCGGCAACGAGTATTTCAACTATGACGAAGTCAGCCATTCGCTGGTCGGCAGCCGCTCCGGCGCCGGCTATCGGCTCGGCGACACCGTCGAGGTCCGGCTGGCCGAGGCGGTGCCGCTGGCAGGCTCGATGCGGTTCGAGATGCTGAGCGAGCCGCGGCCCTTGCCGGGCTCCACGGCCTCGTTCCACAAGGGACGGCCTCGGGCCTCTGGCCGCCCGGGTCGGTCGGACAGAAACGTCGCGGGCCGAAGGAACAAGCGATGACCGACGGCGCCTCACCGGCCACCGGCATGCCGGATATCAGCGACCGCATGCTGTGGCGTTCGATCGGACGCGGTTTTCTCTGCCGCTGCCCGAAATGCGGGACGGGAAAACTGTTCGACGGTTACCTCAAGAGCGTCGACCATTGCGCTGTTTGCCATGAGGAATTTACCCATCATCGCGCCGACGATCTGCCGCCCTACTTGACGGTTTTCGTCGTCGGACATCTGGTGATCGCGCTTTTCATGGCGGCCGAGCAGATGGCTGATCTGTCGCTCATTGCCCACCTTGCGATCTGGATCCCGATCACGCTGGTCCTCTGCCTTGCCCTTCTCCGCCCGTTCAAGGGGGCGACGATCGGGCTGCAATGGGCGATGCGCATGCATGGTTTCGGCGAATCGCCCGATGGCGCCGACCACTAGGTCGGCTGCGGTGTCCTCGTATACGGATCGTTTGACGCCTGCGAACCCCGGCTCGCGGTTGCCGCTGCGGCCACGCGATGCCGGCACGCTTCTCATTATCGACGAGAGTTGCGGCATGCCGCGCCTCCTGATGGGGCGCCGCGCCGCGCGGCTCGCCTTTCTGCCCGGCCAATACGTGTTTCCAGGCGGCCGGGTGGAGATCGGCGATTTCGGCTCATCCGGGCGCATGACGCTCCCTGCCCCGACGCGCGAACGTCTGATGGCCGCGACCGCATCCGGCTTCACCGAGCGGCGAGCTATCGCCATCGCGCGCGCCGCCGTCCGCGAGACGTTCGAGGAAGTCGGGGTCCGCGTCGGCAGCTCTGTCGATGGCGATGTGATCGTCGACGTTTCCGGTCTGGCGCCGGTGGCCCGAGCCATAACGCCGCCCGGTCACATCCGTCGTTTCGACACGCGCTTCTTCTGCGTGTCGGCCGACAGCGTCGTTGCGCCGCAATCCTTTGTTATGCGCGCCGATGACGAGTTCGATCATGTCGACTGGTTTCGCCTCGACAGGCTCGACACGCTTGATCTTCCCGGCATAACCCGGCACGTCCTCGCCGATATCGATACCAGGCTGCGCGACGGCAGCTGGCGTGATACCAGCCGGGCGATGCCCTTCTATCGGACGCGCCATGGCCGTCCCGTTCGAGAGATGATCTGACTCCCATGGACAACGGACACAAAACGAGCCTCTCGGAGGACATCGAGACGGAGCTCGAGGCCGTCGACTGGGTGGCTGCCGGCGCGGCCATCGCCTCGATCAGCGCGGTCGGCATCGCGCTGGGACTTGGTCTGCCGCTGCTCAGCGTGATCCTGCAGCAGCGCGGCATCTCGGCGACGATGATCGGCGCCAACACCGCCGTCGCCGGCATCGCCTCGCTGGCCGCCGCCCCGCTGATCACGCCCATCGCCCGGCGCGTCGGCGTTCGGCTGACCATGGCGCTGTCGATCGTCGCGGCTTCCGCCTCGGCCTTCGCCTTCTACTTCCTGACCGAATTCTGGATGTGGTTCCCGCTGCGGCTGGTGTTCCACTTTGCCATCACCGCTCTGTTCATCCTCTCCGAGTTCTGGATCAGCGCGGCCGCGCCCTCTGAGAAACGCGGCCTGATGCTTGGCATCTACGCGACCTTCCTATCGCTTGGCTTTGCCTTCGGTCCTTGGCTGTTCTCGCAGATCGGCTCGACCGGAATATTGCCCTTCGCGATCGCCGCCGGCGTGATTCTCGCCGCGCTTCTGCCGCTGGCGCTCGCTTGGAACCGCCAACCGCAGATCGGCGGACACCGTCCCGGCGCGTTCTGGCGCTATCTCTACGCCGTGCCGACGGCAACAGGCGCGGTACTGATCTTCGGCGCCGTCGAGGCCGGTGGTTTCGCGCTGTTCCCGATCTACGGGCAGATGATGAACTTCTCCGAGGCCAGCGCTGCCCAGCTGCTGACCGCGATCGGTCTCGGCAACGTGCTCCTGCAGATCCCGATCGGCCTGTTCAGCGACCGGGTGAAGGACCGCCGTTCGCTGCTCCTGTTCTTCGCGACCGTGGGCCTTGTCGGCTCGCTCTGCCTTCCCCTTCTGATCAACAGCTGGTGGATGATGGCGAGCGTCCTGTTCCTGTGGGGCGGCGTGGTAGCGGGGCTATACACGGTCGGCCTCGCGCATCTCGGCTCGGAGCTCAAAGGCTCGGAGCTCGCTTCGGCGAATGCCGCCTTCATCTTCTGCTATTCCGCCGGCATGCTGATCGGACCGCAGACGATCGGCAGCTCGCTCGATCTCTTCGGCCCGTCCGGATTTGCCTGGGCGCTGGCGTTCTTCTTCGCCGCCTATGTCATCCTGACCTTGGCACGACTGGTGCTGCACCGGAAGCAGTCTTGACTTCGCGCGCGGCTCGGCTAGTGTTCGCGCGAAATAGTGGGTCGGTGCGGACATTCGTCTGATCGGCCTTGGAGACAGGCTGCCGCGCTCTTGGAGGCACGTCTGCTTCCGGATCGGGTTCCCGGTCAAACCCGACATTGCCGCAAGCCTCATGCACGGTCCCCGACCGGCCGGGACCTGCTAGACCTCCTTCTGAAGACAATGGAATACGGATATGGCGAAGGCGACCACCATCAAGATCAAGCTGCTCAGCACCGCTGACACCGGCTCGTTCTACGTGACCACGAAGAACAGCCGCACGATGACCGACAAGATGACGAAGACGAAGTACGACCCGATCGTGCGCAAGCACGTCGAGTTCAAGGAGACCAAGATCAAGTAAGCCATTGGCTTTATTGATCGGTCACTGAAAACGCCGCTCCTTTCGGGGCGGCGTTTTGCGTTGGGGGGCTGAAACGGTTGCTGGCAACTGCCGCCGGATCGGCCGCTCGCTGAGCCAGATGCAAGGTAGTCCCGTTTTCGCGCTTACGTCAGGGGGTAAGCACATTCCGCCGCAGTGGCGAAAGAAGACGCGGCTATTTCCAGGGATGTCTGCGCGGGCATGCTGGGAGGCGGATCTGGGTTGCCTGAAGACGGAAGCGGATCGGTCGGCTTCCGGCGGCGGTGCGAGGACACCGCCATGGGCCGTGCAAGCCGACCGACCACCCGATGGATAGCCCAGAGGTTGTGACGAAGCTGAGCCGGCCAAGGGAGAATCAGCCGCGCCGGCAAGGGCCGGCGACGTTTCTTCCGACGAGGAAGGTCACGCGATTCGGAGCGGAAAGCAACCAGTCGGCGAGTGTCGGATCAACAGCCGGTTGACAATCGTCGCTCTTCTTCGGTGCCAAGGCTGATCACCCGGTTGCGGCCGTCGCGCTTGGCCGCGTAGAGGCCGAGATCGGCCCGTTGCAGGAGCCTCTGCCGATCGTCGCTCGCCTGGTCGAGGACCGCGATCCCGATGCTGACGGTGACCGTGATCTTCTCCTGCGAGATCTCGAAAGGATGCCCGGCGACCAGCTCCCGCAGCCTTTCGGCGATGGTGAACGCCACCCGCGTGTCCGCTTCCGGCATGACGATGACGAATTCCTCGCCGCCGAAACGGCAAGCGAGATCGCTGGCGCGCAGGCTCTCCTTCAGCCGCGCAGCGAACTGCCGAAGGACGGCATCGCCGGCGTCATGCCCCCAGCCGTCATTGATGCGCTTGAAATGGTCGATGTCGGCGATCAGAACCGCGAGCGGCTTGCCATCGGCGCGCGCGCGCGCAATGGCGCTCGGAACATAGGTCTCTAAGAAGCGACGGTTGTTGAGACCGGTCAGCGGGTCGATGGCCGCCATCTCGATCGTCGCCTTCAGCGTTTGCCGCAGGCCCTCGTCGTAACGCCGCCGCTTGATCTGCGTGAGAACGCGGGCGGAAAGCTCGTTCCGATCGATCGGCCGGACCAGATAGTCGTTTGCGCCAAGCTCGAGCGCCTTGGCAGTCCTCGCCTCGTCGGCCGGATCGGTGAGGAGCAGGATCGGGATCTGGCGAAGGTGATCGCTCGACCGGATCTGCGAACAAAGCCGCAGGGGATCGTAGCCAACCGCCGAGAGACTGATGATGAAGATGTCGTAGCTGCCGGTCGCCTCTTCCTTGAGGACGGTCGACGGGTCGGCAACCCCGACCACCTCGTGGTCGCTGCGCAGATATTTCCGCACGCGGCCCGCCGTGCCGTCGCTCTCGCCGAACACCAGTACCCGCCCCCCAGATCCGCCATTGGCGATCCGCGCCAGGATGTCCGTCCCGGCCATCAGGTCGACCGTGGTCTCCGCCCGCGCCCGCAGCTCGTCGGTCAGGAGCTTCAGCCGGGTGAGGCTGCGCACGCGGCTGAACAGCTGGAGATCGCGGACCGGCTTGGTCAGAAAATCGTCCGCGCCGGCCTCGAGCCCCTTGAGCCGGTCGCTCGCCTCGTCGAGCGCGGTGATCATCACGATCGGCAAGTGCTGCGTGCGGGAATTCAGCCGCAGAGCGCGGCAGACGGCATAGCCATCCATGTCCGGCATCATGACATCGAGGAGGACGAGGTCGATGGTCTCGCGGGCGCAGATCGCCAGAGCCTCGTCACCACTGGACGCGGTGATCACCTCGAAATACTCGGCGTGAAGCCGCGCCTCCAGCAGCCGAAGGTTCACCTCGATGTCGTCGACGACCAGGATTCGCGCGGTCATGGTTTCTCTCAGGCGTCGCCAAGGAAGGATTTGATGGTCTCGATGAACTTGGTGACGGAAATCGGCTTGGAGATGTAGGCCTCGCAGCCGCCTTGCCGGATCCGCTCCTCG
Source organism: Mesocryomonas lacus (assembly GCF_055730105.2). Lineage (NCBI taxonomy): Bacteria > Pseudomonadati > Pseudomonadota > Alphaproteobacteria > Hyphomicrobiales > Aurantimonadaceae > Mesocryomonas > Mesocryomonas lacus. Next base: position 232,214 of record NZ_JBUZWF020000004.1, on the reverse strand, counting down.
TCGCCTTTCATGGCAAAGGCCGTCACGGCGATCACCGGGATTTTGTGCAGCTCGGGATCGGCTTTCAACGTCTTCGTCACGTCGAGGCCGGAAATTTCCGGTAGCTGGATGTCCATCAGGATGAGATCCGGACGGTGCTGGCGTGCCAGATCGACGGCCGTCAGGCCACTGCGGGTCTGAACGGTCCGGTAGCCATGGGCTTCGATCAGGTCGCGGAAAAGCTTCATGTTCAGTTCGTTGTCTTCAACGATCATCACGGTCTTTGGCATCCGCGACACTCCACTTTGCAAAAATGCGGCCCGTTCGCCGATGTTTCGGCGCCAGGTTCATCGAGACCTATCGCAATTTGATTTAAGAATTGGGAATCGGATCATGGGCAGGCTGAAGGACCGGGTGAATGTTGAAAACTGATCGAGGGCAAGCAGCACAGCCTGGCCCGGAAGCCGCACTGGCGATCGGCGTCCAGGCGCTTGAGTTCCTCGCGGGCGATCCGGTGCACCTGCATCGCTTCCTCGACCTCTCCGGCCTCGACGTCGGCCAGTTGCGGGCGGCGGCGGCCCAGCCGGCGTTCTTCGCCGGCCTCCTCGATTTCATGCTGGCGCACGAGCCGACGCTCCTCGCCTTCGCAGCGGACGCCGACCTGTCTCCTGCCGCTGTGATGGCTGCGCGGCAGACCCTCAGCCAGTCTTTCGGCACGGCCGCGCCGTGAGCCGGGCGCTTGTCACGGCGGGACCCGCCATCGCGGATCTCAGCGTCAGCCGGTCCGATCTGATCGTGCTCGATATCGATGAGGTGGTGCTGCACTTCATCTCTCCTTTCTGCGAGCTCCTGGAGGAGTTCGGCGCGCGGCTTCACGTCGACAGCTTCCGGCTGACCGGCAATGTACGCTCCCTCTCGACCGGCGCGGCCATCAGCGGCAGTGAACTGGATAAGGTCACCGTTCGGCTCTACGAGGAACAGGAAGTTCGACAGCTGCCTGTGCATGGTGTCCAGGCGGCGCTCGCACGCCTGTCCGAGAAGGCCGACATCGTGTTCCTGACCGCGATGACGCCGGCCTATTATCCGCAGCGCCGGCGGCTGCTGGATGCTGCTGGCCTCGGCTTTCCGATGATCGCCACGGAGCGCGCCAAGGGCGGCGTGCTGGCGGAGCTCTCTGCGCGCTGGCCCGGGACGATCGTCTTCGCCGATGATCTGCCACCCAATCTCGTCTCCGCTGGACGGAGCCTGCCGCGTGCCCGGCTGATCCACCTGATGGCCAACGAGGTCTTTCGCCCGCATCTTCCGCCGCTGCCCGAGGGCGCGCTGAGCGCTGCCGACTGGAACGAGGCGGAGGCCCTCATCGAGAGCCTGCTCGCGGGCAAGGCTCCCTGAAGACAGGCGCCTGTGCTCGCTTTGCTTCCTGTCGCCGCTAGATCAAGGCGCGGGCTGGAAACCGGCCTTTGATCCGAAGGAGTAAGCACATGACCGCCTACATCGTCCTGACCCGCGAGCGCATGCACGATACCGCCGAATTCGAGCGCTACGGGGAAATGGCGGGCGCCGCGATGGAGGGGCACGCGATCACGCCGCTCGCCTTCTACGGATCTTTCGAGGTCCTTGAGGGTGATCCGATCGAGGGCAGCGTCATCCTCAGCTTCCCCGACCGGGCGGCGGCAGAGGCGTGGTACCGCAGCCCCGCCTATCAGGCGGCCATGCAGCACCGGCTGAAAGCTGCTGACTACCGCGTCTTCATCATCGAAGGCGTTGATGTGGAAGACTAATCTTTCACCGTTCGGGCGCGGGTGCCCGTCAAGTCGGTGCTTGCGGACGCCCATGCGCGGGGAATAAACTCCGCCATGGCCACTAGCGAGTCCCCCAGCCCCGACGCGATCCCGGCCTTTTGCCGCGACTGTCTGGCCATCCAGCGGGGAAGCGGACGGCGCTGTGAGGCTTGCGGCAGCCCAAGGGTGGCCCGCCATGCCGAGCTCTTCAATCTCGCCATCGCCCATCTCGACTGCGACGCCTTCTACGCCGCGGTCGAGAAGCGAGACCGTCCGGATCTTGCCGACAAGCCGGTGATCATCGGCGGCGGCCGACGCGGTGTGGTGACGACCGCCTGCTACATCGCCCGCATCACCGGCGTGCGCTCCGCCATGCCGATGTTCCAGGCGCTGAAGCTCTGCCCGGAAGCCGTGATCATCAGGCCGGACATGGTGAAGTATGCCGAGGTCGGCCGCGAGGTGCGCGAGCGCATGCGGTCGATCACCCCGCTGGTCGAGCCCCTGTCGATCGATGAAGCCTTCATGGACCTCAACGGAACGGCCCGCCTGCACGGCCGCCCACCGGCCTTGACGCTCGCGCGGCTCGCCGCGGAGATCCAGCGGGACCTGCGGATCACCGTCTCCATCGGCCTGTCGCACAACAAGTTCCTCGCCAAGATCGCCTCCGATCTCGACAAGCCCCGGGGCTTTTCGGTGATCGGGAAGGCTGAGACGCTCTCCTTCCTGCATGACAAGCCGATTTCGATGATCTGGGGCGTCGGCGCCTCTACCGACGCGACGCTGGCGCGCGACAATCTGCGCACCATCGGCCAGGTGCAGGCGATGGAGGAAAGCGTCCTGATGCGCCGCTATGGGGTGATGGGCCAGCGTCTCGCCCGCCTGTCCCGAGGGATCGACCCACGTGCCGTCAATCCGGTCGGCGAGATGAAGAGCATCTCCGCCGAAACCACCTTCAACGAGGACCTTTCACACCGCGAGGACCTGATCCCGATCCTGCGCAGCCTCAGCGAGAAGGTCGCGCGGCGCTTGAAGGCGACCGACATGGCGGCGCAGACGATCGTGCTGAAGCTGAAGACGGCCGACTTCAAGACGCGCACGCGCAGCCGCAAGCTCGCCGACCCGACGCGTCTGGCAGACCGGATTTTCGAGGCCGGACGACAGCTGATCGAAAGGGAACTCGACGGCACGCGCTTCCGTCTGATCGGCATCGGATGCAACGACTTTGCCGAGGCGGCCCTAGCCGATCCCGCTGATCTGGTCGATCCGCTGGCGGAAAAGCGCGCCAAGGCCGAAGGCGCCTTCGATCGCCTCCGTGCCAAGTTCGGCCTCGCGGCGATCGAGACCGGCTATACGTTCAGGGCGAAGCCTGTCGACGCGCCGGAGACGTCGCTCCGGGTTCTCGAGGACGAAAAAGGCCAGGCTGCACAGAGGCCGCCGACCAAACGCTAAGAGATTGAGTCCACCGCCTCAGATTCTGAATCAGGCGAGTTCGACGTCGAGAACACCAGGCGCCGCTTTGATCGCGCTCGCCATCTGCGGCGAGACCCGGTAGCGGCCGGGCAGAGCGATCTCGATCTCCCGTTCGCCGCCTGCCCGAATCAGCACCACCGAAACTTCGGAATCGCCACCGGATTGCAACTGGCTTCGGAACGCCTTCATTGGCCCGGCATCGCGCATGAAGACCCGCAGCGACTTCTGCATGCGGACCGCCTCGTCCTCCAGCGACTGCACGCTCTGCGCCCGCAGCGAAATGCCTTCCGGCCTCTCTTCCGCACCGACCATCAGGATCACCGAGGCGCCGGGCTCGAGGAAGTCGCGAAACTGCACGAGCGCCTCGGTAAACAGCACGACCTCGTACTGGCCGCTCGGATCCGACAAGGCGACGATGCCGATCTTGCCACCGCTCTTGGTCTTGCGCTCCTGCCGCGAGGTGACTGTGCCCGCGAGCTTGCCGGCGGCGGCACCGCGGCGCACGCTCGCCACGACCTCCGCATGGGTCTGCACCCTCAGCCGCTTCAGCGTTTCCTTGTACTCATCGAGCGGATGGGCGGAGAGGTAGAAGCCGATCGCCTGGAACTCGCGCATGAGTTTTTCGGTCGACGTCCACAGGGCCGCATCGTTCAGCCGCAGCCGCTCGGGATCGCCGCCCGCCGCCGCGCCGAACATGTCGTTCTGTCCCGAAATGCGCGCCTCGTGCAGGCGCAACGCATAGCCTGAGAGCAGTTCCAGGTTGGCTGTCAGCCGCGCCCGGTCGTGCCCGAAGAGATCGAGCGCACCGGCGGCGACGAGGCTTTCCAGCGTCCGCTTGTTCACGACCTTCGGGTCGATCCGCGCGCAGAAATCCTCAAGGCTCTTGTAGGGCCCGCCTTGCTTGCGGCGTTCGACGATATGCTCGACCGCCTGCTCGCCGACGCCCTTGATGGCGGCGAGCGAGTAGAAGATGCGGCCGTCCTCGACCTCGAAGGCCTTGTGCGAGGTCTGGACCGACGGCGGCACGACCTCGATGCCAAGGCGCATGGCGTCCAGCCGGAAATCGTTCAGCTTCTCGGTATTGCCAATGTCGAGCGTCATCGACGCCGCGAGGAACTCGGTCGCGTAGTTGGCCTTCAGGTAGGCCGTCTGGTAGGCGACCAGCGCATAGGCGGCGGCATGGCTCTTGTTGAAGCCGTAGTCCGCGAACTTCGCCAGAAGGTCGAAGATCATGTTCGACTGTGGCTTGGTCAGCCCGTTCTTGACCGCGCCCTCCACGAAGCGCACCCGCTGCTGGTCCATCTCGGCACGAATCTTCTTGCCCATCGCGCGGCGCAGAAGATCGGCCTCGCCGAGCGAGTAGCCGGACAGGATCTGCGCGATCTGCATCACCTGTTCCTGGTAGATGATGACGCCCTGCGTCTCCTTCAGCACCACCTCGATCATCGGGTGGATGAAGTCAGCCTCCTCCTCGCCGTGCTTACGGGCGTTGTAGGTCGGGATGTTCTCCATCGGGCCCGGCCGATACAGCGCGACCAGCGCGATGATGTCCTCGAACTGGTCGGGCCGCATGCCGATCAGTGCCTTGCGCATGCCGACCGATTCGACCTGGAACACGCCGACGGTCTCGCCCCGTGTCAGCATGTCGAAGGTGAGCTTGTCGTCGAGCGGCAGGCTGCCGAGATCGATGGCGACGTCGCGCCGCGCGATGAGGTCGACTGCCGTTTTCAGCGTGGTCAGCGTCTTTAGGCCGAGGAAGTCGAACTTCACCAAGCCGGCCTGCTCGACCCATTTCATGTTGTACTGCGTCACCGGCATGTCGGAGCGCGGATCGCGGTACATCGGGACGAGCTTCGACAGCGGACGGTCGCCGATGACGATGCCGGCGGCATGCGTCGAGGCGTGGCGGTAGAGGCCTTCAAGCTTCAGCGCGATGGTGATCAGCCGGTCAACGATCTCCTCCTTCTCGCGCTCTTCCTGCAGCCGGGGCTCCTCGATCAGCGCCTGGGCCAGCGTGACCGGATTGGCCGGGTTGGCCGGCACCATCTTGCAGAGCTTGTCGACGTGGCCATACGACATTTCGAGCACGCGGCCGACGTCGCGCAGGCAAGCGCGGGCCTGCAGCGTTCCAAAAGTGATGATCTGCCCGACCTGCTCGCGGCCGTATTTATCCTGAACGTAGCGGATCACCTCGCCGCGACGGTCCTGGCAGAAGTCGATGTCGAAGTCGGGCATCGAGACGCGGTCGGGGTTCAGGAAGCGCTCGAAGAGCAGCGAGAACCGCAGCGGATCGAGATCGGTGATGGTCAGCGAATAGGCGACGAGCGAGCCGGCGCCAGAACCACGGCCGGGTCCGACGGGGATGCCTTGCGCCTTTGCCCACTTGATGAAGTCGGCAACGATCAGGAAGTAGCCGGGAAACTTCATCCGCTCGATGACGCCGAGCTCGAAGGCGAGCCGGTCGCGGTAGACTTCGGCGGTCTGCCCGGGACAAGGACCGTGCGCCGCGAGTCGGGCCTCAAGCCCCTCCTCCGCCTGACGGCGGAGTTCCAAAATTTCGGCCTCCTCGGCCTCCGCCGCGTCGACGTCGGCACCGGCGAAGCGCGGCAGGATCGGCTTGCGGGTCCGTGGCCGGAACGAGCAGCGGCGGGCGATCTCGAGGGTGTTCTCGAGCGCTTCCGGCAGGTCGGCGAACAGGACCGCCATCTCCGCCTGGCTCTTCAGGCAGTGGTCGCGCGTCATCCTGCGGCGATCCTCGTGGCTGACCAGCCGGTTGCTCGCCACCGCCATCAGCGCGTCATGCGCGTCGAAATCCTCGGGCGAGGCAAAATACGGCTCGTTGGTCGCCACCAGCGGCAATTCGAGATCGTAGGCGAGCGCCACCATCTCGCTCTCGATGCGGCGTCCACGGCCGGCATGGCGCTGGAGTTCGACGTAGAGGTTGCCCGGATAGATTGCGCAGAGGCTTTCCAGACGCTCACGCGCCACCTGCCCCCGGCCCGCCTGGATCGCCGCGCCCACCGGACCGAGCGATCCGCCGGTGAGGACGATCAGCCCCTCCGACCGCGCCTGCAGCCAGTCGAGGCGAATGTGCGGACGGACGTTTCCATCGTGTTCGAGGTAGGCGAGCGAAACCAGTTCGACGAGGTTCTCGTAGCCGCGCTCGGTGGCGGCGATGAAGACCATGGCCGCGTGAGCCGCAAGGGTCGCCCGCTCGCGGTGCGAGTTTCCGGCTTCCGGGTCCGCGTCGTCGAAGTCGACGTCGAGCTGACAGCCGACGATCGGCTGGATCCCCGCCTTCGCTGCCTTCTCGGAGAATTCGAGCGCGCCGAAGAGGTTGTTGGTGTCGGCAATGCCGACGGCGGGCATGCCGTCGGCCTTGGCGTATTTGACGATCTGCTCGATCCGCAGCGCGCCCTCGAGCAAGGAGAAGGCGCTATGGCTGCGCAGGTGGACGAATTTGAGGGTCGATGGTCCGCTGGTGTTCTCGCCCATGTTCTTCTCCCGGTCCGTCGGTCGGCACCTTCGTCTCCCCGCACCGGCCTGTCGAGGGCGGTGCAGGGCCTATCAACAGACGAAGGATCAGATCGAATTGAGGATCAGGGAGAAGCTGGCGATGAAGAGGGCGATGGCAGCAAGCGAGGCGAGGTCTTTGGCGAAAAGCAGCATCGGAATGTTCCCTACTTGTTCTATGTTCTCTTTTTGTTCCTTTGTGGCCGCTGAGTCAAGCCGTGTTGGTCCGTCCGGTAGCTGACGGGCCTCGACATGCGAGACATGGTTAAGGACGCAACGACGCGTCCGCCGAATCTGTCCAGCGGACGCGTCCTCGCGACTGTAAAGAGGGGCGGACTAGAAGCGGTGCGCGTCGTCGAGCACGAAGGGCACGATCTTGCCGCCCTCCAGGGTGATCGCCCGGTCCATGCGGGCGGCCAGCATATGGTTGTGCGTGGCGATGAGGGCAGCGACGCCCGACTGGCGCACGAGCGCCGTCAGCGCGTCGAAGACGTAGCCGGCGGTGGTCGGGTCGAGATTGCCGGTCGGCTCGTCGGCCAAGAGCACATAAGGGCTGTTGGCGACCGCACGGGCGATGGCGACGCGTTGCTGCTCACCGCCGGACATCTCGGCCGGACGATGGCTGGCCCGTGCGCCGACGCGCATGTAGTCGAGCAGCTGCTGCGCCCGCTCGGCCGCTTCCTTGTGCCCGAGGCCGCAGATCAGCTGCGGCAGCATGACGTTCTCCAACGCCGAGAACTCCGGCAGGAGGTGGTGGAACTGGTAGACGAAGCCGATCGACTGGCGCCGCATCTGGGTGCGTCGCTGGTCGCCGAGGCTGCCGCAAGCCTCCCCGTTGATGAAGACCTCGCCCTCGGTCGGACGCTCGAGCAGGCCGGCAATGTGCAGAAGCGTCGACTTGCCGGCGCCGGACGGCGCGACGAGCGCCACCATCTCGCCCGGCTGGATCTCGAAGTCGGCGGCGTCGAGGATGACGAGCTTCTCTTCGCCCTGGGCGTAGTGGCGGCTCACCTTGTCGAGGCGGAGGGAATGCGGCTGTTCGGTCATTCGTAGCGCAGTGCCTCGACGGGATCGAGTGTCGACGCCTTCCAGGATGGGAAGATCGTCGCGAGGAAGGAGAGCCCGAGCGCCATGGCGGTGACCAGCACCACCTCGCTGACGTCGATCTCCGCCGGAAGCCGGCTGAGGAAGTAGAACTCGGGATCGAACAGGCTGCGGCCTGAGACCCAAGAGAAGAACTGCCGGATGTTCTCGATGTTGAGGCAGAAGACCACGCCGAGGAACAGGCCAGCGAGCGTTCCCGACACGCCGATCGACGCGCCGGTGATGAAGAACACCCGCATCACCGAGCCCCGCGTCGCCCCCATGGTACGGAGAATAGCGATGTCGCGGCCCTTGTCCTTCACCAGCATGAAAAGGCCGGAGATGATGTTGAGTGCCGCCACCAGCACGATCAGCGTCAGGATAATGAACATGACGTTGCGCTCGACCTGCAGGGCCGAGAAGAAGGACTGGTTGTCCTGCTGCCAGGTGGTCGTGTAGTTCGGCCGCCCGGCCACCTGCTCGACCGGCCCTTGCAGATTGCGCACGTCGTCCGGGTCGGAGGCGAAGATCTCGATCGACTGCGCCTGTCCCTCGACGTTGAAGAACAGCTGGGATTCTGGGAACGGCATATAGACATAGGCCGCATCGAAATCGGACAGGCCGATCTCAAAGATCGCCACCACCGGATAGGCCTTGACGCGCGGCACGGTGCCGAGCGGCGTCGTGTCGCCGTCCGGCGAGATCAGCGTGATCTGGTCGCCGAGGTTGAGGCCGAGCGTCTGCGCCAGGCGGCTGCCAATGGCGACGCCGCCGCTGGCGTCGAAATTGCCGATGGTGCCGAGAATGACGTTGTTCGCCACCGGCCCGAGCTTCATCAGATCGTCGCCGCGCACGCCCTTGACCAGCGCGAAGGACCGCGCCGCCCCGCTGCCGCTAACCAGCGCCTGGCCTTGCACCAGCGGCATGGCGTTCGTGACGCCCGCCACCTTCGCGATGCGGTCAGTGACCTCCGCGAAGTCGTTGAGTGGCGTATCGATCGGCCGCATAATGACGTGGCCGTTGACGCCAAGAATGCGTGTCAGCAACTCCGTGCGAAAGCCGTTCATCACCGACATCACGATGATCAGCGCCGCGACACCGAGGAGGATGCCGATGAAGGAGAATCCGGCGATGACCGAGACGCCGGCATCCTTGCGCCGCGAGCGGAGATAGCGTCCGGCGATCATCCATTCGAACCGGGCGAAGGGTTTCGTCGCCCCGATCATCGGCGCCGGGCCCTTCACCTCGGTCTCCGCCAAGGCGCTCACGCGGCGATACGGGCGAGGACGTCGGCGAGCGGCAAGGCGAAGCGCTCCCCGGTGGCGCGGATCTTGATCTCCGCCTCTCCGGCCTTGGCACCGCGCGGGCCCACGATCACCTGGATCGGCAGACCGATGAGGTCCATCGTCGCGAACTTCGCGCCGGCCCGCGTGTCCTCGTCGTCGAGGAGGACGTCGTAACCGGCGGCGCCGAGATCGCGGTAGAGATCCTCGCAGGCCTTGTCGCAGTCGGCGTCGCCCGGCTTCATGTTGATCACGCCGACATCGAACGGCGCAACGCCCTTCGGCCAGATGATGCCGGCCTCGTCATGGCTGGCCTCGATGACTGCCGCAACAAGACGGCTCGGGCCAATACCATAGGAGCCCATGAAGACGGGCGTGTCTTTGCCGTCCGGGCCGGTCACCAGCGCCTTCATCGGCTCGGAATACTTGGTGCCGAAGTGGAAGATGTGGCCGACCTCGATCCCACGCGCCTCGACGCGGTCCGCCTCCGGCACGGCCTCGAAGGCCGCCGCGTCGTGCATGTCTTCGGTCGCGGCGTAAGGCGTCGTCCAGGCCTCGACGACTGCGGCAAGCCCGGCGGCATCGTCGAAATCCACCCCGTCGCCCGGCGGCGCAAGGTCGAGATAGTCGCGGTGCAGGAAGACGCCGCTCTCGCCGGTCGCGGCGAGGATCAGGAACTCGTGGCTGAGCTCGCCGCCGATCGGGCCGGTATCGGCGCGCATCGGGATCGCCTTGACGCCCAGCCGCTCGAAGGTGCGGAGGTACGCGACGAACATCCGGTCATAGGCTGTCTTCGCCTTGTCGTAGTCGACGTCGAAGGAATAGGCGTCCTTCATCAGGAACTCGCGCCCGCGCATCACGCCGAACCGCGGCCGCACCTCGTCGCGGAACTTCCACTGGATGTGGTAGAGGTTGAGCGGCAGGTCCTTGTAGGACCGCACATACGAGCGGAAGATGTCGGTGATCATCTCTTCGTTCGTCGGACCGTAGAGCAGATCCTTCTTCTGCCGATCCTCGATCCGCAGCATCTCCTTGCCGTAGTCGTCATAGCGACCGCTCTCGCGCCAGAGATCGGCTGACTGGATCGTCGGCATCAGCATCTCGACGGCGCCCGAACGATCCTGCTCCTCGCGCACGATCTGGCAGATCTTGTCGAGCACGCGCTTGCCAAGCGGCAGCCAGGAGTAGATCCCGGCGGTCTGCTGGCGGATCATGCCGGCCCGCAACATCAGCCGGTGCGAGACGATCTCAGCCTCTTTCGGGGTTTCCTTGAGGATCGGCAGGAAGTAACGCGACATGCGCATGCTGGGACCGCACTTTCCGAATGTGACGAGGACTGCCTCGTGCTGCCGTGATGGGGCTGGAACAAGGCGACAGGGGAAAACTTCTGGATGTCGGACGGTGCCAACCGGAATCAGCGTCCCCATTTCGCCCCGGCCACCCGTTTCTTAAACGGTTCTTAACCCGCCACTGACCGCTTGAAAAGCCACGGCAACCTTGCACAAGGAAGAGGCGGAAGAAGCTTAATCAGACGCCAGCTGTGTATATCATCCGTCATAAAACTGAAATTTATCGTGACAAGCGCTTTTTAGGCCGCTAACGTCAGGTCATAAAAGGACGTCGGAAAGACGCTCTAAACACGGTCCAGTCTCGGGAGGACGTGGTTTTCGGCGCAACTTTGGTTCGCGCCCCAGCCGGAGTAGCTGGTAGAAAATCCGGACCGTCATTTCAGGAAATGCAGGGCTCGCGCTCTGCATTTTTTTTGTGCGCATTTTAGCGAAGCTGAGATAGCGGTCGTCTGCCGCCGGCTGGGCGCGACTTCAACCAGCCCCGGGCAGGAAGTTTGGAAAGCTCGCGGGTCCGACGCCGAGAACCTCGGTCACCCAGTAGAACAACGCAAACACCAGCAGCGATACCGCCGATGTCCACAGCGCCGTCCGGGCAAAGCTGAAATGAGTCGGCGCACTCGCCGGCGTGCCGTCGACGATCTGGTTGTCGTCCGCCTGCGAGCGCAGACCGATAGGCAAGATGGCGAACAGAACCGTCCACCAGATGATGAAGTAGATCGCCAATCCGGTCGGCCAGCCCATTCTCAGATCTCCTCGAGTTCGATCAGCGTTCCCAGCATGTCGGCGGGATGGACGAAGATCACCGGTCGGCCATGGGCACCGATCTTCGGTTCACCCAGCACCCTGGCACCCTCGGCCAGCAGCCTTTCGCGCGCCCGCGCCAGATCGTCCACCTCATAGCAGACATGGTGCATCCCGCCGCGGGGATTCTTTGCGAGGAAAGCCGCGATCGGCGATGCGTCGCCCAGCGGCTCCATCAGCTCGATCCGGCTGTTGACGAGGTCAACGAAGGCGACGGTCACCCCATGCTCAGGCAGAGACTGCGGCACCGAGACGCTGGCGCCAAGCGCATCGCGGTAGCGCGCAATGGCGGCCGAAAGATCCGGCACGGCCAAGGCCACGTGGTTCAGCCTGCCCAGCATTGCGTCTCTCCCCTCGCCCAAGTCACGCCCGCCGCAGCGCAAGGGCAATCGAACCACCCCGCCGACAGCAAGATGCCCGGACACTGCGCCCGGGCATCCATCATTTCAAAGATTAGCGGCTTTTACGACTGCGTCACGAAAACCGTGACGATCGGCTTCTTGCCCCAGTGCGAATAGGCCGCCGAACGCGTTGCCCGGCGCGCCGATTCGCGCACCAACTCCAGGTCCTTGCGACGACCGCGCGGAATGCTGCCGATCGCCTCGGCGACCGCATCGATCAGCAATTCCTCTAGTTCCTCGCCGGCGACGTCGAACTTCGGCAGGCCAAGGCAGACGACGTCGGGATCGTTGCGCAGTTCCAGCTTGCTGGTCAGCTCGATCAGCACCGTGACGTGGCCAACCTGGGCGACGCGGCGGCGCTCGCCGATGCCCATCTCCTCGATCGAACCGATCAGGTTGCCGTCCTTGTAGATGCGACCGACCGGCACCTCGTCGATCACCTCGGCCCGGCCCGGCGCGAGCCGAACCATCTTGCCGTTGCGGATCGACACGACCTCGGGAACGCCAAGGCTGCGCGCGAGCTCGGCATGCGCTGAAAGATGGGCGGCTTCACCATGCGCCGGAACGGCGATCTTCGGCTTCACCCATTCATACATCTGGCGCAGTTCGTTGCGGCGTGGGTGGCCGGAAACATGCACCAGCTTGTCGCTGTCCTCGACGATGAGGATGCCGCGGTCGATCAGTGCGTTCTTGATCTCAAGGATGCCCCGCTCGTTGCCGGGGATGGCCCGCGACGAGAACACGACCGTATCCCCCTTAGACAAGGCGACCGACGGATGCTCGTCGCGCGACAGGCGGGCCAAAGCCGCGCGGGCTTCGCCCTGGCTGCCCGTCAGAATGATCACTGCCTTTTCCCGCGGGATATAGCCAAAATCCTGCTCGCCCAGGAACTCCGGCAGACCCTCGAGGTAGCCAAGCTCCCCCGCGACATCGGCGACCCGCTTCATCGAACGGCCGAGCAGCAGGACCTGTCGGCCCGCCTCTTCAGCCGCGGTCGAGATCGACCGGATTCGGCCTACGTTTGACGAGAAGGTTGTCACGGCGACACGGCCGCTGGCTTCCTGAATCACCTCGCGCAGCGATTTCACCACGTCCTTCTCGCTCGGCGAGACACCTTCGCGCATGGCGTTGGTGGAGTCGCAGATGAGGGCGAGAACGCCCTCTTCGCCGATCTCGCGCAGCCGCTTCTCGTCGGTCGGCTTGCCGAGCGACGGGGTCGCGTCGATCTTCCAGTCGCCGGTGTGGACGACGGTGCCGAGCGGCGTGCGGATGGCGAGCGCCACCGGCTCCGGGATCGAGTGCGTGACGTTCACTGCCTCGATGTCGAACGGGCCTACCTTGAAGCGATCGCCGGCATTGAAGATTGTGACGGGGATCTTGGCAGCACCCGCCTCGCCTTCGCGCTTGGCCGACAGCAGCGCCGCGGTGAACGGCGTCGCATAGACCGGCACCTTCAGCATCGGCCAAAGGTCCATCAGCGCGCCGTAATGGTCTTCGTGCGCGTGCGTGATGACGATGCCTTTCAGGGCACCGCGCTGCTCCTGAATGAAGCGGATGTCGGGGAACACCAGGTCGACGCCCGGAAGATCCGGTCCGGCGAAGGAGACGCCGCAATCGACGATGATCCATTCGCGGTTATGCTCGGGACCGTAGCCGTAGCAGGCGAAATTCATACCGATTTCGCCAATGCCGCCGAGCGGCACAAATACCAGTTCTGTCAATATCTTGTCACTTCATCTTCGTAAGGCGATTCCGCCGTTTCAGTGGGGTCGTTCATCTTAAGGGCGCCATGCGCCAATCGTCGTTTGGTCCGAAGGTGCGCAGTGCCCGCACGCGTTCAGCCCAGCAAAAACACATCGCCTGCCGATACCAGACGGCGGTTGCCGTCAGCCTCGTCCAACACCAGCCGACCGCTCGGATCGAGATCGGCGAAGATCCCGGCAACCGACTGGTCCGGCAGGTTGACGGTGCAGGGTCTGCCGATACCGGCTGCATGGGAGATCCATGCTTGCCGGACGGCCGCAAAATTCGATCCGCGTCGCCAGAGGGCGATCGCGTCCTCAACGCCCGTTGCCACAGCGGCAAACACATCGGCCACCTCGGCGCTCATCCCCTCGCGCCGCAGTCCGGTGACCGGATAAGGTGTTCCTTCCGGAACATTCGCGACGTTCACACCGCAGCCAATCACCGTCGCCAGGCGCCCATCGGAAAGGCGTTCGCTTTCGACCAGAATGCCGGCAGTTTTCTTTCCTTCGATCAGGATATCATTCGGCCATTTGATCCGGATGTTCCGGCGATCCCCGCTATCCAGCGATGCCAGTCCGTTCCGGACACCCAGCGCCGCGACCAGCGGAAGGTTCGAAACATGCTCCATCTGAGCCGGATCGATCAGCAGTAGGCTGGTATATAGATTACCCCGCTCGGAAACCCAAGGGCGCGCCCGCCTGCCCTTTCCGGCCGACTGGCGTTCGGCCGTGATCCACAAGAGACCTGGATCCCCGGACCGCGCCGCCTCGAGGGCGATGACGTTGGTCGACCCGACTTCGTCGAGCGCGAGGCGCCGGCGAAGCGGCCGGTGGGCCAGGGTCAGAAGAACGTCCCCGCAGCCGCCGTCGCCGCCGAGAGAAGCGAGGGTCCGATGACGATGTAGAGCGGGAAGACGAAGAGTGCCGAGATCAGGAGGACGGCGCGCAACTCGATCGTCATCGGCACGAAGCCTTCAGCCGGCTCGTCGAACCACATCACCTTCACGATGCGCAGGTAGTAGAAAAGGCTCACCGTCGACGCGACGACGCCGATGACCGCGAGCGGAACCAGCCCAGCGCCGACAGCCGCCATGAAGACGTAGTACTTGCCAACGAAACCGACGAGCGGCGGAAGGCCTGCCAGCGACAGCATGAGCGCCGTGAGACCCAGCGCCATCATCGGATTGGTCCGCGACAGGCCAGCCAGTTCCTGGATCTCCTCGACCATGCCGTTCTTCCGGCGCATTGCGAGAATGACGGCGAACGTGCCGAGGGTCATTGCCATATAAGTCGCCATGTAGATGACGACGCCGCGCACGCCGAGCGCATCGCCGGCGGCAAGGCCGACCAGCGCATAGCCCATGTGGCCGATCGACGAATAGGCCATCAGCCGCTTGATGTTGCGCTGACCGATCGCGGCGAAGGCGCCGAACACCATCGAGGCGATCGAGATGAAGACGATGACCTGTCGCCAGTCACCGGTATAGGGACCGAAACCCTGCACGGTGAAGCGCGTCAGCAGCGCCATCGCCGCGACCTTCGGCGCCGCGGCAAAGAACGCCGTCACCGGCGTCGGCGCACCCTCGTAGACGTCCGGCGTCCACATGTGGAACGGCACGGCCGAGATTTTGAAGGCAAGGCCCGAGATCACGAAGACAAGGCCGACAACGAGACCGAAAGACCGGCCCTCGGCGGACAGGGCGGCGGCGATCTGCTGGAAGCCGATCTGGCCGGTGAAGCCGTAGACCATCGACGCGCCGTAGAGCAGCATGCCCGAGGAAAGCGCGCCGAGGATGAAGTACTTCAGTCCCGCCTCGGTGGAGCGGACATTGTCGCGGTTGAAGGCGGCGATGACGTAGAGAGCGAGCGACTGCAGCTCGAGGCCCATGTAGAGCGCGATGAGATCACCGGCTGAGACCATCAGCATCATGCCGACGGTGGCCAGCACGATGAGAACGGGGAACTCGAAGCGGTCCAGACGGTCGCTGCCGGCAAAGCCCACCGACATCACCACGGCGGCAGCCGAGCCGATGAGCACCAGAACCTTCATGAACCGCGCGAACGGATCGAGCACGAAGGATCCGCCGAAGGCGACGCCATTGGGCGCCACGAACATCAGCCAGAGCGCAGACACGAGGAGAAGCACCACGGCCAGCTTGGTGATCAGCCGGGCACTCTTCTCGCCAATGAAGACGCCGAGCATCAGGAGAGCCATCGCACCCACCGCGAGGATCATCTCGGGGCCGATCATCGGCAGGCTGGCGGAGAGGAAATCGGGTGTCATCATCGTCTCCGGCTACTGCGCCAGCGCGAGGGAATGGGCCGCCTCGATCGCAGCGGTGTAGTTCGACACCAGCGCGTCGACCGAGGCTGCGGTCGCATGGAACACCGGCATCGGGTAGACGCCGTAGAAGATCGTCAGCACCACCAGCGGATAGAGCAGGATCTTCTCGCGGCGCGAGAGATCAAGGATGTCCTTGAGGTTGTCCTTGACCAGTTCGCCGAAGATCACCCGGCGATAAAGCCACAGCGCGTAGCAGGCCGACCAGATGACGCCCGTCGTCGCGAAGATCGCCACCCAGGTGTTGGCGCGGTAGGCGCCCAGCATGGTCAGGAACTCGCCGACGAAGCCGGAGGTGCCCGGCAAGCCCACATTTGCCATGGTGAAGATCAGGAACACCGTCGCGTATTTCGGCATGCGGCTGACGAGGCCGCCATAGGCGGAGATCTCGCGGGTGTGCATGCGGTCGTAGACGACGCCGACGCAGAGGAAGAGCGCGCCGGAGACGAGACCGTGCGAGAGCATCTGGAAGATCGCCCCCTGCACGCCCTGATCATTGCCGGAGAAGATGCCCATGGTCACGAAGCCCATGTGCGCCACCGAGGAATAGGCGATGACCTTCTTGATGTCGTCCTGCATCAGGGCGACCAGCGAGGTGTAGATGATCGCCACCACCGACAGCGTGAACACCAGCGGCGCGAAGTCGGCGGATGCCAGCGGGAACATTGGCAGCGAGAAGCGCAGGAAGCCGTAGCCGCCGAGCTTCAGCAGAATGCCGGCGAGGATCACCGAGCCTGCCGTCGGCGCCTCGACGTGCGCGTCCGGGAGCCAGGTGTGGACCGGCCACATCGGCATCTTCACCGCGAAGGATGCGAAGAAGGCGAGCCACAGCCAGGTCTGCATGGAGGCCGGGAAGTTGTAGGCCAGGAGATCCGGGATCTGCGTCGTACCAGCGGTGAAGGACATCGCCATGATGGCGACGAGCATCAGCACCGAACCGAGGAAGGTGTAGAGGAAGAACTTGTAGCTGGCGTAGACGCGCCGCTTGCCGCCCCAGACGCCGATGATCAGGAACATCGGGATCAGCGAGCCTTCGAAGAAGACGTAGAAGAGGACGATGTCGAGCGCGCAGAATACGCCGACGACCAGCGTCTCCAGGAGGAGGAACGCGATCATGTACTCCTTCACACGGGTCTGGATGGTCTCCCAGCTCGCAAGGATGCAGATCGGCATCAAGAAGGTCGTGAGGATCACGAACAGCATCGAGATGCCGTCAATGCCCATGTGATAGCTGATGCCGCCCTCGCCCAGCCACTGCGCCTGCTCGACCATTTGGAAGCCGGTCACGCTGTTGTCGAAGTCGATCCAGATGAGGAGCGACAGCAGGAAGACGAAGACGCTGGTGATCAGCGCAATATTGCGCACGTTGCGGCGCGCGAGTTCGTTGTCGTCCTTGACCAGCATGATCAGAAGGACGCCGACCAGCGGCAGGAAGGTAACAGCAGAAAGGATCGGCCAACCGGTCATCAGCTTGCTCCTCCGACCATCATCCAGGTGACGAGGACCGCGACGCCGATCATCATGGCGAAGGCGTAGTGATAGAGGTAGCCGCTCTGCAGCTTGACCGCGCGACCAGTGACGTCGAGCACGCGGGCGGAGATGGCATCGGGACCGAAGCCGTCGATGATCTTCACGTCACCGGTCTTCCAGAGGAAGCGGCCAACGCGCTTGGCGGTCCGGACGAACAGGAAGTCGTAGAGCTCGTCGAAGTACCACTTGTTGAGGAGGAAGGCGTAGAGGCCGCGGTGCGTCTCGGCGATCTCCTTCGGCGTGCCCGGCGAGCGGATGTAGAACTGCCAGGCCAAAGCGAATCCGATGACCATCGCGACGAACGGCGACGCGATGACCCAGCCCGGCACCTCGTGGCGGTCGTGCAGGATATGGTTCTCCGGTCCCGAGAACAGCGCAGTGCGCCAGAACTCGTTGTAGCCCTCGCCGAGGAAGTACGGCTCGAACACGATGCCGGCCAGAAGCGCGCCGGCGGCCAGGATGAACAACGGCACCAGCATGACCATCGGCGACTCGTGCACGTGGTGCATGACCTCGTGCGAGGCGCGCGGCTTGCCGTGGAAGGTCAGGAAAATCAGGCGCCAGGAGTAGAAGCTCGTCATCAGCGCGGCGATCACCGTCATGCCGAAGGCGTAGCCCGCGAAGGCGTTGTGGCCGGCAAAGGCGCTCTCGATGATCGCGTCCTTGGAGAAGTAGCCGGCAGTGAACGGGAAGCCGGTCAGCGCGAGCGTGCCGATCACCATCATCCAATAGGTCTTCGGAATGTATTTCCGAAGGCCGCCCATGTGGCGCATGTCCTGCTCGCCATCCACCGCGTGGATCACCGAGCCGGCGCCGAGGAACAGCAGTGCCTTGAAGAAGGCGTGCGTGAAGAGGTGGAAAACCGCCGCGCCATAGGCACCGACGCCGAGCGCGACGAACATGTAGCCGAGCTGCGAGCAGGTGGAGTAAGCGATGACGCGCTTGATGTCGTTCTGCACGAGGCCGATCGTCGCCGCAAAGAACGCCGTCGTCGCGCCGATGAAGGTGACGAAGGTCAGCGCCGAATGCGACAGCTCGAACAAAGGCGACATGCGCGCCAGCATGAAGACGCCCGCGGTGACCATCGTTGCCGCATGGATCAGCGCGGAGACCGGGGTCGGGCCTTCCATCGCGTCCGGCAGCCAGGTGTGCAGGCCGAGCTGCGCCGACTTGCCCATGGCGCCCATGAACAGCAGGAGGCAGATGACGGTCATCGCACCACCGGTGGTCAGCGAGTATCCGGCGAAGGTAAAGATCGCATGCGACATCGCGTTGGCGGCAGGCTCGGCGGTGGCGGCGGCAGCCTCCGCACCATGCGCCGCGCCAGCACCCAGCTGTGCGGCCATATCGGCCGCGCCGGCGAAGATGGTGTCGAGGTTGACCGAGCCGAACATCACGAAGATCGCGAAGATGCCGAGCGCGAAGCCGAAATCACCGACGCGGTTGACGATGAAAGCCTTCATCGCCGCCGCCGAGGCGGACGGCTTCTTGTACCAGAAACCGATCAGCAGATAGGAGGCGAGACCGACGCCCTCCCAGCCGAAGAACATCTGGACGAGGTTGTTCGACGTCACCAGCATCAGCATGGCGAAGGTGAAGAGCGACAGGTAAGCGAAAAAACGCGGCCGGTGCGGGTCGTGGTGCATGTAGCCGATGGAATAGACGTGCACGAGCGAGGAGACCGTGTTCACAACCACCAGCATGACCAGTGTCAGCCGGTCGATCCGCAGCGACCAGGACACGTCAAGCGTGCCGGACTGGATGAACTGCAGCAGCGGCACGCGCAGCGTCTCGCCCTCGCCGAAGCCGAAGGAGATGAAGGCGATCCACGACAGGATGGCCGAAACGATGAGAAGGCCGGAGGTCGTGTACTCGGACGCCTTGGCACCCATCTGATTGCCGAACAGGCCGACGATCAGGAAGCCGACCAGCGGCAGGAGGACGATCGCTTGATACATCGACGATCAGCCTTTCATCGTGTTGACGTCTTCGACCGCGATCGAGCCGCGGTTCCGGAAGAAGACGACGAGAATTGCAAGGCCGATGGCCGCTTCCGCAGCCGCGACCGTGAGAATGAACAGCGCGAAGACCTGACCGACGAGATCGTTCAGGAAAGCCGAGAACGCCACGAGGTTGAGGTTCACCGAGAGCAGGATGAGCTCGATGGACATCAGGATGGTGATGACGTTCTTCCGGTTGAGGAAGATGCCAAAGACGCCCGTCACGAAGAGGATGGCGCCGACGGTGAGGTAGTGGCCGAGACTGACTTCCATGTTCTTTATCCTTGCCCCGACGACATCAGATGCCCTGCCCGCTCTTGACCTTGCGGATCTCGATCGCGGTTTCCGGTGTGCGTGCCACCTGCTCCGGGATCGACTGGCGGCGGATGCCCACCTTGTGGCGCAGCGTCAGGACGATCGCCCCGATCATCGCGACGAACAGGATCAAGCCGGCGATCTGGAAGAAGTAGACGTAGCGTGTGTAGAGGATGAAGCCGAGCGCCTCAATGTTCGAGGTCGTCGCAAGCGCCGGCGTCGGGTAGGCGGTCGCGGTGGCAAGGTTCGGCGAGTAGACATTGCCGGTCACCGAGATGACGAGTTCCGCGAGCAACACGATGCCAATGATCGCGCCGATCGGCGCGTAGTCGAGGGCACCGCGCTTCAGCGCGACGAAGTCGACATCGAGCATCATGACGACGAACAGGAAGAGCACCGCCACCGCGCCGACATAGACGACGATCAGGATCAGCGCGAGAAACTCTGCACCGGTCAGCAGGAACAGCCCCGCTGCAGCGACGAAGGTCAGAATCAGAAACAGGACCGAGTGCACCGGATTGCGCGACAGCACCACCATGATGGCGGCGCCGATGGTCACGGCGGCAAAGACGTAGAAGAAAAGTGCCTGCAGGCCCAGCATCGTCGGGCTCCTTGTCGTCGTTCGCCAAAGGCTTTTGCCACTGGCCGTCTTGCGTGTCTGTCGATGTCGGGGATTCGGGGAGAGATCGAAGCGCCCTCCCCGTCACCGCCCCGGATTAGCGGTACGGCGCGTCGAGTGCAATATTGCGTGCGAGTTCCCGCTCCCAGCGATCGCCGTTCGCGAGGAGCTTGTCCTTGTCGTAGTAGAGCTCTTCGCGCGTCTCGGTCGAGAACTCGAAGTTCGGGCCCTCGACGATGGCGTCGACCGGGCAAGCTTCCTGGCAGAAGCCGCAGTAGATGCACTTCACCATGTCGATGTCATAACGCACCGTGCGGCGGGTGCCGTCGTTGCGGCGCGGGCCGGCCTCGATGGTGATCGCCTGCGCGGGGCAGATCGCCTCGCAGAGCTTGCAGGCAATGCAACGCTCTTCGCCGTTGGGATAGCGGCGCAGAGCATGCTCTCCACGAAAGCGAGGGCTCTGCGGGTTCTTCTCGAAGGGATAGTTGATGGTCGCCTTCGGCGCGAAGAAGTAGCGCATCGACATCACGAACGCCTTGGCGAACTCGACGAGAAACAGCGACTTGATGGTCTGGGTGACGGCGGTCATGGATCAGCCCCCAAGGCTTGAAGCGGACAGGCTCTCCGCCACGATCGGGCCGACGAACCAGCCGACAATCGGGAAGACGAAAAGCGACATGATGCGGATCAGCTTCAGCGGTCCCGAGGCGGCAGCGCGCGCATTGGCGCGGCCGGCTGCCCCGAGGACCACGAAGTCTGCGATACCGACGAGAAGGCCGACGATCGCGCCGATGATGGCGGCGGTCATCACGCCGGACCCCAGCCCGTCAGCTTCAGCACGAAGGCGACGAGGACGACCATCCCGAGCGAGATCGGCAGGAAGACCTTCCAGCCCAGCCGCATCAGCTGGTCGTAGCGGTAGCGCGGCACGAAGGCCTTGACCATGGCGAACATGAAGAACACCAGCGCGACCTTGGTGAGGAACCAGATAATGCCGGGAACCCAGGTAAAAGGCGCGAAGGCGAAAGGCGGGAGCCAGCCTCCGAGGAAGAGGATCGTCGTCAGGCAGCACATCAAGGTGATGGCGGCGTACTCGCCGAGCATGAACATCATGTACGGGGTCGAGCCGTACTCCACCATGAAGCCCGCGACGAGCTCGGACTCCGCTTCCGGCAGATCGAAGGGCGGCCGATTCGTCTCGGCGAGCGCCGAGATGAAGAAGATGATGAACATCGGGAACAGCGACAGCCAGTGCCAGTCGAGGAACGTGTTCGGCAGGCCGATCATCGTGCCGACGCCGTCGCGCTGGGCGAGGACGATGTCGGTAAGGTTCAGCGAGCCGACGCAGAGCAGCACCGTGACGATGACGAAGCCGATCGAGACCTCGTAGGACACCATCTGCGCGGCCGAGCGAAGCGCGCCGAGGAAGGCGTACTTGGAGTTCGAGGCCCAGCCGCCCATGATCACGCCGTACACCTCGAGCGAGGAGATGGCGAAGATGTAGAGGATGCCGATATTGATGTCGGCGATCACCCAGCCGTCGGCGACTGGCACCACGGCGAAGGTCGCGAGTGCAAGCGTCACTGCCACGAGCGGTGCCAAAAGGAACACTGCCTTATCGGCAGAGGCCGGGATCACCGGCTCCTTCAGGACGAACTTCAGGAGATCGGCGAAGGACTGGAACAGTCCCCAGGGGCCAACGACGTTCGGTCCGCGGCGCATCTGCACCGCCGCCCAGATCTTGCGATCGGCAAGCAGGATGTAGGCGATGAGCACCAGCAGGACGACGAGGAAGAGCAGGCACTGGGCGATGATGACAATCGCGGGCCAGGCGTAGACGGAGAAGAAGTCAGTCATGGTCCCTCTCCCTATTCCGCGGCTTGCAAATGTTCGGCATGCGCGAGCTGCGAGCACTCCGCCATCACCTTGGAGGCGCGGGCGATCGGGTTGGTCAGATAGAAATCTCCGGTGCCCGACACGAAGGACGGACCGGACAGGGTCTCGGCACGATCAGCGAGCGTCGTGATGACCGATGCATCGGCAGCGACCACCGCGTTCGAGCGGAGGTGCGCGTGGCTCCCGTAGAGATCGGCGCGGAGTGCCGAGAGCGAGTCGAACGGCAAGGTCTTGCCGATGACCGCCGACAGCGCCCGCAGAATCGCCCAATCTTCACGCGCGTCACCTGGGGGGAAAGCCGCCCGGCTGCCGGTCTGCGCCCTGCCCTCGACATTGACCCAAGTCCCCGACTTCTCGGTGTAGGCCGCAGCCGGCAGGATGACATCGGCGCGGTGGGCACCCTTGTCGCCATGCGTGCCGATGTAGACGACGAAGGGACCAGCCGCGATGTCGATCTCGTCGGCGCCGAGGTTGAAGAGTACGTCGACACCGCCGCGCGCCATCTCGGCCGCGGTCTGGCCGCCCTCGCCTGGCACGAAGCCGATGTCGAGGCCGCCGACGCGCGACGCCGCGTTGTGCAGGACGTTGAAGCCGTTCCAGCCCTCTCCGACAGCACCGATCTCGCGGGCGAGCGCCGCCACCGCCGCCAGCACGGCTGCGCCGTTGCTGCCGGTGAGCGCGCCTTGGCCGACAATGATCATCGGCTTCTTGGCCGCCATCAGCGCCTCGTAGAAGCCGCGGTTGGCGCCCTCGATGTTCGACAGCGTGTCCGGACCTGCGCCGAGATAGACGGCGTCGTAGCGGAGGTCGATCTTTTCGCCGATCATGCCGATCGGGAAGCCGCCCATCCGCCAGCGCTTGCGAATCCGAGCGTTGAGCACGGATGCCTCGTAGCGCGGATTCGCGCCAATGATCAGCAGCGCGTCGGCATCCTCGATGCCGGCGATCGTCGTGTTGAAGATGTAGGACGCCCGGCCGTCGGCCGGATCGAGCGCCGCGCCATCCTGGCGGCAGTCGATGCTGGACGAGCCGAGTTCGCCCATCAGCCGCTTCATCGCCCACATGTCTTCGACCGAGGCGAGATCACCGGCGATCGCACCGACCTTGGTGCCGGTGGCGGCGGAAACCTTGGCCTTGATCGCGGCGAACGCGTCCGACCAGGAGGCCGCGACAAGGCGGCCGTCCTTGCGGACATAGGGCTTGTCGAGACGCTGGGTGCGCAGGCCGTCCCAGACGAAGCGGGTCTTGTCGGAGATCCACTCTTCGTTGATGGACTCGTTGATGCGCGGCAGGATGCGCATGACTTCGCGTCCGCGCGTGTCGACGCGGATCGCCGAGCCGACGGCATCCATCACGTCGATGCTCTCGGTCTTCGTCAGCTCCCACGGGCGCGCCTGGAAGGCGTAGGGGCGCGAGGTCAGCGCGCCGACCGGGCAGAGGTCGATGACGTTGCCCTGCAACTCCGACGTCATCGCGTTCTCGAGATAGGTCGTGATTTCGGCGTCCTCGCCGCGGCCGATCAGGCCCAGCTCGGAAATGCCGGCGACCTCGGTCGTGAAGCGGACGCAGCGCGTGCAGTGGATGCAGCGGGTCATGATCGTCTTGACCAGCGGACCGATATACTTGTCCTCAACGGCGCGCTTGTTCTCGCGGTAGCGCGAGTTGTCGGCGCCGAAGGCCATGGCCTGATCCTGCAGGTCGCACTCGCCGGCCTGATCGCAGATCGGGCAATCCAGCGGATGGTTGATCAGCAAGAATTCCATCACGCCCTCGCGGGCCTTCTTCACCATCGGGGTGTTGGTGAAGATTTCCGGGCTCTCGCCGTTCGGACCGGGTCTGAGGTCGCGCACGTTCATGGCGCAGGAGGCCGCCGGCTTCGGCGGTCCGCCTTTCACCTCGATCAGGCACATGCGGCAATTGCCGGCGATCGACAGCCGCTCGTGGAAGCAGAAGCGCGGGATTTCTACACCGGCCTCTTCGGCCGCCTGCAAAAGCGTGTAGTGATCGGGAACGTCGATCTCGGTGCCGTCGACTCTGAGTTTGGCCATGTCAGTTGCCTCGTGGGTCTTTCGCCGCGGTGTACGCAGCGAACAGTTCGGCGACGGCGATACCGTTGATCGTCATGCCATCCGTATTGACGTTGTCGAAGGCGGCGTCCGTGAAGTTGGCGTTCTTGAACCGGGCCTCGGTCATGTCGACGTCGGTGAACAAGGCGCCCGCCAGATCCGCATTGGTGATCTCGGCGCCCGACAAATCAACGTTCTCGAAGCGGGCTTCCGACAGGTCCGCGTCGGAAAACGCCGAATGCGAGATGTCCGCCTTCTGGACCGTCAGAACGTCGGCGCGGCCGATGATCTCCGTCATCTCTACTCCGCCGCTTCGAGGATCAGCGGACGATTCACGCCCGGCGCCTTGTTGGCCGAGAACTCGTCGATGCGGCGCTCCACCTCGGCACGGAAATGACGCATCAGGCCCTGGATCGGCCAAGCCGCCGCATCGCCGAGCGCGCAGATGGTGTGACCCTCGACCTGCTTGGTGATGTCGAGCAGCATGTCGATCTCGCGCTTCTCGGCATTGCCGACGACCATGCGCTCCATCAACCGCCACATCCAGCCAGTGCCCTCGCGGCACGGCGTGCACTGGCCGCAGCTCTCGTGCTTGTAGAAATAGCTGAGACGGGCAATCGCGCGAACGATGTCGGTCGACTTGTCCATGACGATCACCGCCGCGGTGCCAAGCGAGGTCTTGATGTCCTTCAGACCGTCGAAGTCCATCTTGCAGTCGATGATGTCGGCCGCCGGCACGAGCGGCACCGAGGAACCGCCAGGAATGACGGCAAGCAGATTGTCCCAGCCGCCGCGAATGCCGCCGCAATGCGTGTCGATCAGCTCGCGAAAAGTAATGCCCATCTCTTCCTCGACGGTGCACGGCTTGTTGACGTGACCGGAGATGCAGAAGAGCTTGGTGCCGGTGTTGTTGGCGCGGCCGAGCGCACCGAACCAGGCGCCGCCGCGGCGCAGAATGGTCGGAGCCACGGCGATCGACTCGACGTTGTTGACCGTCGTCGGGCAGCCGTAGAGACCCATGTTGGCCGGGAAAGGCGGCTTCAGCCGCGGCTGGCCCTTTTTGCCCTCGAGGCTTTCAAGCAGCGCCGTCTCCTCGCCGCAGATGTAGGCGCCGGCGCCGTGGTGGACGTAAATGTCGTAGTCCCAGCCGGAGCCGTTATCCTTGCCGAGCTTGCCGGCCTGGTACAGCTCGTCGATCGCCAGCTGCAGCGCCTCGCGCTCCCGGACGTACTCGCCGCGGACGTAGATGTAGCAGACATGGGCGCCCATCGCGAAACCGGCGATCACGCAGCCCTCCAGCAGCGTGAACGGATCGTTGCGCATGATGTCGCGGTCTTTGCAGGTGCCCGGCTCGGACTCGTCCGCATTGACCACGAGGTAGTGCGGACGACCGTCCGACTCCTTCGGCATGAACGACCATTTGAGCCCGGTCGGGAAGCCTGCGCCGCCACGGCCGCGAAGGCCGGAGGCCTTCATCTCGTTGATGATCCAGTCGCGGCCCTTGCCGATCAAATCGGCGGTATCGGTGAAATGGCCGCGCGACATCGCGCCCTGCAGGCTCTTGTCCTTCAGGCCGTAGATGTTGGTGAAGATGCGATCCTTGTCCTGAAGCATCTCAGATTCCCCGTCCTGTCGCCCGCATCACTTGGCCTTTTCCGGCGCCGGCGAAGCATCATCGCTGACGCGTGCGCCTTCCGTCGGCGCATCGGCGTCGTTGCGCTTCTTCGCAAACGGTGCCGCTGCCGACTGGCCCGGCTCCAGGCCACCCTTATCCGACGCCTCGGTCGTCGCCGCCTTGGTGGCGTCGTCTTCCTTGTCGCCCGCGCCCGTCGGCCCGCCCTCGGAGCCTCCGGTATGGCCGGCGCCCGGCACGTGCGCGCCCTTGGACGGGTCGATGCTCTCGGCCGTCTCGACCGACTGTGGGACGTTGTTCTGGTTTGCCTTGCCTGGCGCTGCGATGCTCGGATCGGTCTCAGGCGCATGCGTCGTCGGACGACCTGCGTTTGAAGGCACCGTCTCGCTAGACGCACCCTCTTGCGAGCCGCTATCCTGCGTCGCCGCTTCGCCCTCTGGCTTGTCCTCAGACGTCAACGATGTCAGGCCGCCCTCGGGCGCCGACAGATGCCGATCGATCTGCGGACCGACCTTGACAGTCTCGTCACGCTCGAAGGCATCGATCATCTGCTCCAGCCGCTCCGGCGTCAGGTCCTCGTAGGTATCCTTGAACACCATGACCATCGGCGCGTTGACGCAGGCGCCGAGGCACTCGACCTCTTCCCAAGACAGCGTGCCGGAAGCGTTGAGATGGAACTGGTCGTGGTGGATCTTCGACTGGCAGACGCGCTTCAGCTCGTCCGAGCCACGCAGCATGCACGGCGTCGTGCCGCAGACCTGGATGTGCGCCTTCGTCCCCACCGGCTTCAGCTGGAATTGAGTGTAGAAGGTCGCGACCTCGAGCACCCGAATCAGCGGCATCTGCAGCATGCCGGCGATGTGCTCGATCGCGGGCTTGGAGACCCAGCCATCCTGGTCCTGAGCCCGCATCAACAGCGGAATCACGGCGGACTGCTGGCGCCCTTCCGGATACTTACGGATCGTGTCTTCCGCCCAGGTCGAATTATCGGCCGAAAAGGCGAAGCTGGCGGGCTGGACACTGTCTTCCGCGAGACGTCTGACTGACATCGGACCTCGGCTTTTTGGTTTGTTTCTAAACGTGATGTTGCGGCGCGTTCTAACATACGCGCCGCAAAAGGCCAGTGTCCGAAAGCCGCAGCATCGGCCTATCGGAAATCAATTGTCGGACTTATCGTCACGGGTCTGCGAACAGGCTCTCGACGGTCAGTTCCATGCCCGGTGGCGTCAGCAGAATGGTGCTGCCGGCCCCGAGCAATCGGGTGGTGATCTCGCCGTCCGCGCAGTCCCGCCGGTGATGGATCACCCGCCGGTCGTCGTAGACGATGAGGTAGTGCAGGATCGACGGTACCGAGAAGTAATCGATCAGCTTTCGGTCGACATCCGTCCGAACGCTGGAGAGCGAAACGACCTCGACCACGACGACCGGGTTCGGGGCGTAAGTCTTGTCGGGGTCATAAGACCCGCACTGCACCAAAGCGTCCGGCTCTCGGACCGTTCGGTCGCTGACTCTAACGCTGACCCCGTCGGGGAAAGCGCGGCAGTCGAGTCCACCCATCTGGATCGCCTGCCGCAAGGCGAGCCAGATGTTCGCCTTGCGCTCGGCATGGCTGACCCGCTCCGACTGCAGACGGACGGCAGCTCCTTCGATGAGCTCATAACGTTCGCCCTCACCCCAGCTTTCGGCCCAGGTGAAGAATTCGTCCGCGCTCATCGCGGCTGTTCTGGCGGCTCCGGCGCTCATGCCTTCACCTTATCACATCCAGAGCCAGCCAAGGACTGGCGAATTAACGGTCCACTTCTCCAAAAACGATGTCGAGCGAGCCGAGAATGGCGGAGACGTCGGCCAGCATGTGCTTGCGGCACATGAAGTCCATCGCCTGGAGATGCGCAAAGCCCGGTGCCTTGATCTTGCAGCGGTGCGGCTTGTTCGTGCCATCCGCGACGAGGTAGACGCCGAACTCGCCTTTCGGCGCCTCGACGGCACAGTAAACCTCACCCGCCGGTACGTGAAAGCCCTCGGTGTACAGCTTGAAGTGATGGATCAGGGCCTCCATCGAACGCTTCATCTGTCCGCGGCTTGGCGGTACGACCTTGCCCTCGGTCGAGGACACCGGCCCGAGCCGCTCCTTGCCCGACAGGCGCTCGACGCACTGCTTCATGATCTTCACGGATTCGCGCATCTCGACCATGCGGATGAGATAGCGATCGTAGCAGTCGCCGTTCTTGCCGATCGGGATGTCGAAATCCACGTCGGCATAGCACTCGTAGGGCTGAGACTTGCGCAGATCCCAAGCCGCGCCGGACCCGCGCACCATAACGCCGGAGAAGCCGAGCGCCCAGCAATCCTCGATGCCGATGACACCGATGTCGACGTTCCGCTGCTTGAAGATTCGGTTGCCGGTCAGAAGCTCGTCGATGTCGTCGAGCGTCGCGAGGAACGGGTCGCACCAGGCGCCGATGTCATCGACCAGTTCGGGCGGCAGATCGAGATGGACGCCACCCGGCCGAAAGTAGGCGGCGTGCATGCGCGAGCCGGACGCCCGCTCATAGAATACCATCAGCTTCTCGCGCTGCTCGAAACCCCAGAGTGGCGGGGTAAGCGCGCCGACGTCCATCGCCTGCGTGGTGACGTTGAGGAGATGCGACAGGATGCGGCCGATCTCGGAGTAGAGCACCCGGATCAGCTGCGCGCGGATCGGAACTGTTACCTCAGTCAGCTTTTCGACCGCGAGGCAGAAGGCATGTTCCTGATTCATCGGCGCGACGTAGTCGAGCCGGTCGAAATAGGGGATCGCCTGCAGGTAGGTCTTCGCCTCGATCAGCTTTTCCGTGCCGCGGTGCAAGAGGCCGATATGCGGATCGACGCGCTCGACGATCTCGCCATCGAGCTCCAGAACGAGCCGAAGAACGCCATGCGCCGCCGGATGCTGCGGGCCGAAGTTGATGTTGAAGTTGCGGACGTCGATTTCAGCCATGGCTGTGTATCCTGTTCGGCAGTTGTCGCTGCCCTGCCCTGTCGGACGCTTTAGTTCGCCTTGGACTTTTCATCGCCCGGCAGCACGTATTCGGTGCCTTCCCATGGCGAGAGGAAGTCAAAATTTCGGAACTCCTGTCGCAGCGCCACCGGCTCGTAGACCACCTGCTTCAGGACTTCGTCATAGTGAACTTCGACAAAGCCGGTCAGCGGGAAGTCCTTGCGCAGCGGATGTCCCTCGAAACCGTAGTCGGTCAGGATCCGGCGCAGATCAGGGTGACCCGTGAACAGGATACCGTACAGATCGTATGCTTCGCGCTCGAACCAGTCCGCGCCAGAATAGACGCCGGTCACCGACGGAACCGGGTCGTCCTCGTTGGTGCGAACCTTGACCCGGATGCGCTGGTTCAGATGCGGCGACAAGAGGTGATAGACCACGTCGAAGCGCTGCTCGCGCTCCGGATAATCGACGCCGCAGATGTCGGTAAGGTTCAGGAACTGCGCCTTGCGGTCGTCGCGCAGGAAGGTCAGGACCGCAACGATATCGGCGCGATCAACCATCAGCGTCAGTTCGCCGAAGCGGATGCTCGACTCGCCGACCTTGACGCCGAGTGAAGTGTTGATGTGTTCGGCGAGTTCGTTCATCGGACGCGCGGGCCTCTTCTCTCAGGACGCCATGACGGGAAAGAGCGCCTAGCGCTCGATCGTCCCCGTTCGGCGGATCTTCTTCTGCAGCAGGAGCACGCCATACAGCAGCGCCTCCGCCGTCGGCGGGCAGCCCGGCACGTAAATATCGACGGGTACGACGCGGTCGCAGCCGCGAACAACCGAATAGGAATAATGGTAGTAGCCGCCGCCATTGGCGCAAGAGCCCATCGAGATGACGTAGCGTGGCTCCGGCATCTGGTCGTAGACCTTGCGCAGCGCCGGGGCCATCTTGTTGGTCAGCGTGCCCGCAACGATCATCACGTCCGACTGCCGTGGTGAGGCGCGCGGCGCGAAACCAAAGCGCTCGGCATCGTAGCGCGGCATCGACATCTGCATCATCTCGACGGCGCAGCAGGCAAGGCCGAACGTCATCCACATCAGCGAGCCCGTGCGTGCCCACTGGATGAGATCGTCCGTCGAGGTCACGAGGAAGCCCTTGTCGGCCAGCTCATCATTGATGTCCGTCAGAAACCGGTCCTGCGCTGGCGGCACCTGGAGCGCCGACGACCGGCTGCCCGCTTCCACCGCAGCAGCCCGCATGAAGGTCTCTCTATCGGTCAATCCCATTCGAGGGCGCCTTTCTTCCACTCATAGATGAAGCCGACGGTCAGGACGCCGAGGAAAACCATCATCGACCAGAACCCGAACCAACCCACGGCACCGAAGGACGCCGCCCAAGGAAACAGGAAGGCCACTTCGAGGTCGAAGATGATGAACAGGATCGAGACGAGGTAGAACCGCACATCGAATTTCATGCGCGAATCGTCGAATGCGTCGAAGCCGCACTCGTACGCCGACAGCTTCTCGTCGTCCGGCGCCTTGAAGGCGACCAGGAACGGCGACACCAGCAGCGCAAGACCGATGAACAGCGCGACGCCGACGAAGATGATGATCGGAAGATAGGAAGCGAGAAGCTCAGGCATCGCGGCTGACCCTTGGTGCAAAAGGAGTTTGAGGGTTTCCGATTAAGCCACTCAAACTGCACATGTATCTCATATATGAACCAGGCGGTTGGCGAACAGTGCCGTCGTCAGGGTCAATGCGTCGCAGGCTCGTAAAATCGCCCTCTTCGCAATGCGGCGAGACCTAAACCCTTCCACGCCCGGAAGCAAGGCGCAGGGGCCTGCCACAGCGGGTTGTCGACCGCGGGCATCGCCCACCGGTCGGCGCAAGTGCCGGTCCCTTTTTGTAACTATTCCATTCCAACCCAACACAGCAAATCGTCCGATGTGAATTAGCTAGCTATTTAGACATAAATAACGACAGCCTGCTACACAAGTAAGCGTCACGAAAGCTAGCGGAACGAGATTGTTGAGCATAGGGGGCTAAGGGCGTCGGCGTTAACCGTCGGCTTATCCGCTCTCCTCACCACTTTCCGTCGCCGGAAGTCCGGACGGTCCCCGCTATAGAGGTAATGAATGTTCCGTCTGGCCACCACGTCCCTGATCGGACGCCGCGTTCTCACCATCGAGACCGATTTCGACCTTGCGGCCGACATGGCGCGGGACATCGAGAACAGCGGCGGTACGCTGGTCGGGGCGGTTCCCGGCATCGCGGCTGCTGTGGCTTTTCTCGCGACCGGCCTTCGGGTCGACTGCGCTATGATGGCCGCCCCCCTCCTCGATACGGCCGACGTCACCTCCCTCGATATCCTGCGCGCGCAGGGCGTTGAGATCGTCTTCGTGACGGGCTTCGACGAATGGTACGAGGAAGAATGGCAGGAGGAAGTGGCCTACTACGCCGTTTCAGCCTGACGCGGGTAACCGCAAGAGGTTGAGCGCGTCTGTCACATGAGAGCGGACGCTATTCGCCAGCCCATTCCCCGGACGAGCGCGTTCAGCCGCTGGCCGTGACAAGGCGCAGCGGCGGTCCTGTCCGCTGCCGTTCAAATTCAATCTTATCAAAGGCGACGACCCGGTCGCGGCCGGACAGCTTGGCCTCATAGAGAGCCCTGTCGGCATCGGCGAGGAGTTCGGCGGGCGCCGTCCTGATATCGGCGGCCGGACGCTCGGTCGCGCAACCGATGCTGACGGTGATGTGGCTCGCCGCCGCCGACTTGGCGTGCTGGACGTTCAGCGCCGAGATCGAGGACCGGATCGCCTCCGCCACCGCGACCGCCGCCGCCGCGGAGGTGTCGGGAAGGATGACCACGATCTCCTCGCCGCCATAGCGGGCAACGCGCTCCTCCGAAAACGGCACGTTGCTGCAGATCGACAGGGCAACGAGCTGCAGGCAAGTATCGCCGGCGGGATGGCCATAGGTGTCGTTGAACGACTTGAAGCAGTCGACGTCGATCATCAGCAGCGACAACGGCATGCCGGCCTCGCCACTCTGCCGCCACGCCATCGACATCGCCTGATCGAATCCCCGGCGATTGAGAAGACCTGTCAGGGAATCGGTGAGCGAGAGCTGCAGCAGGCTCTTTTCGGAAGCATGGCGTCGCTCGGCTTGCTGCGCCAGACGCAGGCCGCCAAGCACGAGGGCCGTCGCCAGGAGAATGAACACCGCCGCGCGACCGTAGATTCCCTGATGCCAAGGCGCGAGCGCGGTCTTGCGAGACAGGCTGTAGACGATGGTCACCCCGAGCCCCTCGACGACATGGAACGCCGAAAGACGCTCGACGCCGTCGAGCGGCGACGGCATGCGGAACACGCCGGAACGATCGCCCGCCTGAACCGCCAAGACGACAGGTGTGTTTGCGAGTGACTTCCCGATGAGCTGGGTATCGTAGGGGTTGCGGGCCATCACCGCGCCATCGGACCCCAGCATGACGACGCGGACGTCGATTCCGGTGTCGAAGCTCTGGTAGAATTCGGCAAAGTAGCGCGCCTCGATGGTGGCAACGAGCACGCCGTTGAAGCTGCCGTCTTCCTTGGCGATGCGCCGGCTGATCGTGATCACCCAGGTCCCGTCGGCCTCCCGGATCGCCGGGCCGACGAACAATCCGGCGTGCGTCTGGCGGCGGTGGAACTGGAAGAAGGCGCTGCGGGACTCGTTGACGACCTCGCTCGCATCCTTCTCGGAGCCCGCGAGCCGCCAACCCGATTCTTCGTAATAGGCAAGACCATGCAGACGCGGCACCCGCGAGAGCAGTTCGCGCATATCCGTTTGCACCGACAGCAGCTTCGACCGCGTCGGGGGCTCGGTCCCGAGGATGCGGGACAAGGAGACGAGCGCAAGGTCCGCCATCTGGAACGTATCGCCGGCATGCTGCGCAAGTGAACGCGCCATCGTCTCGGACTGATCTTCCGCATGCTGGAGCGTTTCTTCAGTCCCTTGCCGTTCCATCAGGAACGCGCCGGCGGCGAATAGAATGAGTAGTCCGCCGGTGCAGACCCTGATCCAGCGCGAAAGCTTCAGCGACGTCAGGCTGGAAAGAGTATGCGCCATGGTCGAAACAATCCATTCACCCGCCGGGGAGGCTAGTGAACTCATCTTAACATCTCGTGCGTTGGATGAGGAAGACTGTCGTGCGGCAACAGATGAACGGGGAAAATCTCTCGCCTCACGAGAAATTCACATACGCGGCTACGTATCGGCTCGAAAAATATAGCTAGCTACTGAGAGATGCTATGCGTTGGCCTGCAACTGCCGGCTGTCGACTTCGTGCGAGTGGTCACCCACGGTCAAGCTTCGTTCGGCGGGGTTGGAACGTGTACCCACCCTGGGGTTCGCGGATGAGGGAGCACTGGGAAACAAAGGAATGTTCTTCCGCCGACAGAGCAGGGTGCGCCCTTCGCTTCTGTCGCATCCTGACCATCCAGTGCCCCGCTGAAGTTAGGCACCCAATCGATACCCATCCCTTTCCAAAATGGATGCCGGGCTTTTGCCAGGCCCAAAGGAATACCGTGATGGGACCGCCCAAGCCGGATGTTAACGCCCCTACCATCTGAAGATGGACAGAGACCGCGCCCGCGCCTGTCAAAGGCGGGAGCCGAGCGGGCTAGCCGACGGAATAGAGCAGGCTCGAGAGGCGCTTCTGCAGGTTGGCGAGATCCGCCAGCAACGGCCCGGGGACTCCCTCGGGCGCCATCAGATCTTGCTCGAGCTGCGCGTGAACCTGCCGGATCTTGTGCTGAAGCGCAGCGCCGGCGGCTGTGACAAAAACCAGTTCTTCCGCTTTCAAGCCGCCGCCGTAACGGACAAGCCCCTTCTCCGCGAGGTGGCGCAGGACCGCCGTCGCCGTCGCCACGCGGATGCACAACCGGTCAGCGACCGTGCTGATCTCCACCGGCTCGACCGGGCTCAGCACCATCAGCACCTCATCCTGGCCAGTTTTTAGCCCGATCGCCGATAGCCGGAGCGCCAGCAAGGCGCTGGTGGATTTCGACAAGGCGATCAGCGCAGAGACGACATTGACGTCACGGTTATCGTTCGCGGAATAGTCGACAGCGTTGATTGGTAAAAACAAGCTCATCTCTAATCCTACCTCTACGGTGCGAATACTGGAAGGGTTGGTGCACTTGCTAACAAGCATTCGCAATACGTAGAAGGCACGGACCCGCGAGACTGTATCTGGCCGCCCTCGGCACAGTTGGCCGACCCATGCAAACCTCCGCCGATTGGCGGATGATTTGAAGCCAACCCTGGCCAAGCGCCGGCTCTGGGGAGTTTGTCAGACATCGCCATTTCCGCTCTTGGAGGGTGTGGCACCCCGGGCAATCGACAGGAAACGCAGAAGGAGCCGGGTCATGATTACGACTCCGACCGAACCATGAAGATCATGCCGTGACGAAACTCGAATACCAAGCTCATGTTTTATAGCCAGCTACTATATTAGGTGGCTACCAGTTTTGTTGGGACCGGCGGCAGCGGGCGATGCTTGAAAGGGAAAAAGAGACGACCCGGCAAGCGCCGCCAACTGCTCACCGCGACTCGTTTCGGGCATCGAAGATGACCGCCAGGTCCGCTCAGCGCATTCTACGCGACAAGAACCTTCTCCGTAAGGAGCGGTGGCCTCAAAGAATGTGAGATGATCGAAAGAGGCTCTGCCTCGGACTGATCAGTAGAGTTGAACTACTGTTTCAGTATCTGGAGTTTCAGTTCTAATTCCATGCTTTTCAGCAAGGAGTTAAAACTGGCGCGAGTGACGGGGCTCGAACCCGCGACCTCCGGCGTGACAGGCCGGCACTCTAACCGACTGAGCTACACCCGCGCTCCACCGCTCGTCGCGGCTGATGGCGGTGATTTACGAGAGCCCCCCTTCCCTGTCAAGCGCGTTCGAACGGAAACATGCGATCATCGCAATTCTTCCGAATAAACAGAAAAACAGCACCATGTGCGTGTGGAAAACGTCCGCACCGGCTTGCGCGCTCGGCGGGAATTGCCTATGCGGGCAGCACCTCGCAGAGGGCGATTAGCTCAGTTGGTAGAGCGCCTCGTTTACACCGAGGATGTCGGCAGTTCGAGCCTGTCATCGCCCACCATATCCCCGCAGGGGATAGCGGGTTTCCCCTCTCCCCCGCCTTCGATGATTCTGATCCTGGTCTTCCACTACCGGTCCCAAAGCTCTTCACGACGTCCGATCGATGAGAGCTGACCGGCTAGGCCCAACAGAGAACCCAAGTCGTTTGGCGCTGTCCGCGGCCTGACGGCAAAAACCTCTGAAGTGGCCGCGGGCCACGGGGTGATTCACGACATCAATGCCGCGCGGACCTGCATCACCTCGCGCGAACAGCCGTCGCATAAATGTCGAGGACGCGCTCGATCGAGGCGAAGACCAGCGCCTTTGCCGTCACCGGCTCTTCGGGGGTTTCGAAACGCCCGGCGATGCGGCCGAGATGCTGGCTGATCAAGGGCAGCGGAAGGGTGACGCCCTCCAGCCGACTGAGCAGCGCCGCCAGCGCCGCTTGCGCCTCCGGATGCGGCCAGTAATAGCGGATGCGGTCGCTGAAGCTGAAGTGGCGTTTCACCCGCTGCAGCTCGGCGCTGCCGCCATAGTACTTCGCCCAATATGCCGGCTCCGCCAGCATCAACTGCTCCATCGCGGATTCCAGCCCTTCGCCGGGACGGGACAGGCCGAGATCGCAGGCGATGGCGTCGAGGCCGTACAGCGCTTCGCGCAGGGCAAAAGTCAGCCATGGTCCGACCTTTAGGATCTGAAACCCGTCGTCGACGAGCGCCGTCAGTTCCGCTTCGCTCTGGTAGTCGGTCGAATGCGCCTCGAAGGTGAGGCCTGGGAGTTGCGTCAGCGCTGCGCTGAGGTCGGCGGCGCGCTCGCGGCGGTAATGCAGGACGTCGGCATCGCCGAACTCGACACCCGGTTGCACCACCAGGCCGACGACGCGGTGGAAGGCGTCGGAAAGACCGGCAGCGGCAAAGGCCTCGGCATGGATGCGGTGCGTCTCGAGGGCTGCTCCGGGCGCGGTGGGCAGAACATGGTCGAGGGCTTCCAGCGCGCCGCCGGGCGTCGGCACCTCGGTGCCGATGATGTAGAGCGGCGGCGTGACGCCCGACCGGTCGGCCGCCGCCTCCGCCGCGACAGCAAGGCGCGCCGCGCGGTAGGCGGCAAGGCGGTCACCCACGGCCTCGGGTTCGCCGGCGCAGCCCATGCTCGCATCCAGATGAATTTTGCCGAAACCGGCCTCGACATAGGCGGCGACCATCGCCTCGGCATGCCGCATCGCGAGCTCTGCCGGCTTGTCTCGCCAAGGATTGGGGCCGAGATGGTCGCCGCCGAGGATCAGCCTTTCAAGCGGAAAGCTGACCGACGCAGCAATGCCTTCGACGAAAGCGCGGAAATCTGCCGGCGTCATGCCGGTATAGCCGCCGAACTGGTTCACCTGGTTGCAAGTGGCCTCGATGAGGACAGGCCCGGCGCCGCCGATCACATGGCGCAGCGTCGCCTCGATCACCCATTCATGCGCAGAGCAGACGGAGACGATACCGCAGCCCGTCTCTCCCGCGCTGCGTCCCGCCAACGCCTTCAGTGCCTGCAGCATTCCCAATCTCCCCCTCCAGACGCGATCCATCAGAGAAGCTAGCCCGGCGAATCAAAACGATCAAGCTTCGTCATTTTTCTGATTGACGATGATCTTTTAGCCGGTCATCAATGATGCCTGAGAGTTTTTGACGGTGCCAGCGGCCGTGACAGCCCCAGCGGTGGCGAGACCGCGGAAGGAGACCCGCCAGATGAAGGACGACCGCCTGACGGCCATCCGCCAGCACCTCTATTCGCACGGCTTCAGCTCGGTGCAGGACATCGCCGATGCCGTCGGCGCCTCGCTCGCCACGATCCGCCGCGACCTGCTGGCGCTGGAAACCGAGGGAATCGTCGCCCGTACCCATGGCGGCGCCCGCATTTCCAGCGGCAGCGGCGTCGAAGTTGCCTTCGCCCTGCGCGAGCAGGAAAACCTCGCGGCCAAGCGCGCCATCGCCGACGCCGCCTTCGAGATGATCAAGCCGCACAGCTCGGTCTTCCTCGATGCCGGCACCACCGTGCTGCAGTTGGCCCGGCGCCTAAGGCTCGACCCGATGCCGCTCGCGGTGTTCACCAACGGACTCGTCGTCGCGCAGACGCTGATGGAGATCCCCGGCCTGTCGGTCACGGTGATCGGCGGACGGCTGCGCGCCGAGAACGCGTCCATGGTCGGCGCCGCGGCCGAGGCGATGATCGACCGGCTCTGGTTCGATCAGCTCTTCCTCGGCGCCGGCGCCATTGCCAGTGACGGCCGGCTCTACAGCTTGGACGAGAGCGAGGCACGACTGAACGAGCGGATGATGGCGCGTTCCGCAAAGACCGTGCTGCTTGTCGATGCGACGAAGTTCGGCCAGCGCCTGACCTATCTCGTCACCGCGCTCGGCCCCGCGCTCCACCTCGTGGCCGACGAAGCGCTTTCGCCGGACTGGCGGGGACGGCTGCGCGAGCTGCAATGCGCCGTCACGGTCGCATCGGTTCCGCTCGCCGCGGTCGCTGACGGGGAGCCGAGCTGATGGGCCTGATCCTCGGCGTCGACGGCGGCGGCAGCAAGACCTTGCTGGCGCTCGCCACCCGCGAGGCCGAGATCGTCTGGATCGAGACCGGCGCCGGGACAGACCCGGCCGCCGACCCCGACTGGGGCATCCGCCTGCGCGACATGATGGTCGCCGCCCGCGCTCCCGCGCTGGAGATCGATGCTTCTGTCTTCGGCCTGTCGTCCTATGGCGAGATCGACGCCCAGAGCGATCATCAGAAGAGCGTCGTCGCAGCGCTCGCAGGCGACGGCGCGCTGGTCGAGAACGACGTGCGCATCGCCTTCGATGGCGCTCTCGCCGGCGCCGGTGGCGTGCTGCTGCTCGCCGGCACCGGCTCGATGGCCTGGGCCAGCGCCGGCGGCCCCGAGGCCCGGCAGGTCCGCGTCGGCGGTTGGGGCGAGGCTTTCGGCGACGAGGGCAGCGGCTTCTGGATCGGCCGCGAGGCGCTGAGCCTTGCCACCCGCGCCTTTGACGGCCGCAGCGATGCCTTGCCTTTCGCCGCCGCCCTCGTCGACAGCCTCGACATCGGCCCGGAGGAGATCCTCTCCTGGGCCGCCGGCCTCGAAAGCCGCCGCGCGGGATTTGCGGCGCTTGCCCGCATCGTCGCAGCGCTTTGCGAGACCGGCGACCCGGATGCCCTGCGCCTGATCCAGGCTGCGGCGGCGCACCTCGCCGCCCATGCCGGCGCCGCCTGGCGCATGGTCGGCGAAGCATCGCCCCTCGTCTGGAGCTATGCCGGCGGCGTCTTCGCTAGCCCCACCTTCCTCGCCGCCGTCACCGAAAATCTTGGCACCGCCCCGGTTGCGCCGCGTCTACCCCCCATCGGCGGCGCCTTGCTGAGGGCCGCCCAGCGCGCCGGCTGGCCGATCGACGAGGCCTGGATCGACCGGCTCGCCACAGCGCTCGACGACCATCCGCTTCTCCTCCGCAACCGCAGCCAAAGGGAAATGCCATGAACCGACGCTCGCTTCTCGCCGCCATGACCGCCATGCCGCTCGTCTTCTCGCTTCCCGCTTTTGGTCAGGATGCCAAACCCCTGTCCGGCAAGGCGATTTCCGCTTTGCTTCCCCCGTGGGAGACGCTGCCGAAGGACATGACCGACCGCTTCACCGCCGAGACGGGCGTCGCGCTCGAGACCCAGACGCTCGGCTGGGACGACATCCGCACCAAGATCGTCACCTCGATGGTCGCCGGCACCGCCCCAGCGAACGTCACCGAGGTCGACTGGTCCTGGGTCGGGCAGTTCGGCTCGGCCGGCTGGTACTCGCTGCTCGCCGACAAGGTCGATCCGGCGCTCCTCGCCGACCTGCCGACCGCCAAGATCTTCGAGTTCGAGGGCAAGCTGCTCGCCGTCCCCTACAACAACGACTTTCGCATCCTGATCCTCAACCGCGATCATCTCACCCGCGCCAAGATCACCGAGGCGCCGAAGACGCCGGACGAGTTGCTGACCGCCGCCAAGGCGATCAAGGCCGCCGGCATCGCAGATTACCCGATCGGCCTGCCGCTCTCGGCGACCGAAGGGAGTGCTACCGCCTGGTACCTCCTGACCAAGGCTTTCGGTGGCGAGCTGTTCGACGCGTCCTTCGCGCCGCAGTTCACCGCGCCGGACTCGGCCGGCTACAAGGCGATGGAATTCGAGATCGAGGCGCTGAAGGCCGGGCTGATCGACCCCGCCGCCACCGGCTTGAAGGACGTCGAGATCCAGGAGCTCTTCAAGAGTGGCCGCATCTCGTTCGACGTCGCCGGCTGGGCCGGCAACGTCGCCGTCTATTCCGACAAGGCGAAGTCGCAGGTATCCGAGCATGTCGAGGCCGCGCTGATGCCATCGGTCACCGGCAAGTCGCGTACTTTCGGCCTGCCTGGTGCCGTCGGCATTCCGGTCTCTGCTGCCGATCCGGAAGCGGGCCTGGCCTTCATCGCCTGGCTGCTGAAGCCGGAGAACCAGACCCAGAGCTACCTGCAGCTCGGCAACCTGCCGACGCGAACCAGCGTCCTCAAAAAGCTGAACGCCGACGGCAAGCTCGCCAGCGGCGATGTTCTCCTGCAGCAGGCCGCAACCGTCGAGCCCCTGTTCGCACAGGGCACGCCCGGCTGGTACCCGGAATTCTCCAGCGCGGTCGCCACCTTCCTGAACCAGGCGGCCAAGGGCCAGATCACCGTGGCCGAGGCCGTCACGCAGATCGCCGACGCGGCCAAGACGGCGCAGGAATAGCCATGTCCGGCGAGGCCGTCACATCCCCTCCGTCAACCCGACGGCCTCGCCGCCTGAACGGCGAGGCCTGGCTCGGCCTCGCCTTCGTCGTCCCCATCATCGCGATCATGGGCGGGCTGGTCTTCCTGCCCGTGATCTCGACGGTGATCGACAGCCTTTACCGCATCGACCCGATGAAGGTAGGGACGCCCTTCATCGGCCTCGGCAACTACACCGCGCTCGCCGGCGACGCGAATGTCCGCCAGGCCTGGTTCAACACGCTGGTCTATGTCGTCATCGCCGTCGCCTTGCAGGCGGTCGGAGGCCTCGGGGCCGCGCTCCTGCTCAACCGGATCCGGACCGGCCGGCGCTGGCTGCTCGCCGCGCTCGTCCTGCCCTGGTGCCTGCCGCCGGTGGTCAACGCCCTCGTCTGGCTGTGGATCTACAACCCGAGCTACGGCCTCCTGAACTCCGTGCTGCAGACGCTCGGGATCATCGAGACCAACAAGGTCTGGTTCAACGACCGCACCACCGCGCTCTTCCTCATCGCCCTCGTCCATGTCTGGCGCATGCTGCCGCTGACGGCGATCATTCTCCTCGCCGCGCTGCAAAGCATCCCGAAGGAGCTCTACGAGGCCGCCAAGCTCGATGGCGCCGGCCCCGTCAAGGCGTTCCGCATGGTGACGCTGCCGCTGATCTCCGGCGGCATCGCGATCGCGCTCAGCCAGTCCACCGTGTTCGCCTTCAACCTCTTCGACGAGGCCTGGATCCTCGCCGGCTCGAGCCTCGATACGAGGACGGTGATCATCCAGGTCTACATGTCCGCCTTCCAGAACCTCAAATTCTCGCTCGGCATGGCGCTGTCGGTGTTGGCGATGATCGCCTCGCTGCTGGTGTCGCTGATCTATGTGCTGCGGGTCTACCGCGAGACGCGGTACGAATGATGACCCAGCGCAGCCTCTCCCGCCTCGCCGGCAAGATCGGCATCGCCGCCGCCGTCCTCGTGCTGCTGTTCTGGTCGCTCGGCCCGATCTACTGGGCCCTAGTGACCAGCCTGTCGACGCCGTCCGACCTCGTCTCGCGGACCCCGCATTTCTGGCCGCCGAACGTCACCTTCGAGCACTATGCCAAACTGTTCGGGGCGACGAGCACCTCGCAAGGCAACGAGACGCAGTCGATCTGGCCGCAGGTCTCCGCGGCCTTCCTCAACAGCCTCATCACCTCGCTCGCGTCGACCGTGGTGACGATCGTTCTCGCTGCCTTCGCCGGCTACGCCTTCGTGCGCCTGCGTTTCCCCGGCCGCGACGTGCTCTTCGTCCTCGTTGTCGCGACGCTGGCGATCCCCGCCTACACCGTGATGATCCCGCTCTACCGGCTGATGATCGCGCTCGGGCTGATCGACACCTATCTCGGCGTCACGTTGATCTACGTCTCGGCCTTCCTGCCGCTGGCGCTGTGGCTGATGCGCAGCGTCTACCAGTCGCTGCCGCTGTCGCTCGAGGAAGCCGCATGGCTCGACGGCGCGGGCCGCACCTACACGCTGATCCGCATCGTTCTGCCGCTCGCGGCGCCCGGGCTGATCGCCGCATCGATCCTCACGTTTCTCAGCGCCTGGGGCCAGTTCATGGTGCCGCTGGTGTTCTCGCCGACGCTGGCGACCAAGCCGCTGACCGTGCTGATCCCCGAATTCGTCACCCGCAACTACGTCGATTACGGGCTGATGAACGCTGCCGGCATCCTGGCGATCATTCCCCCGGTGCTCGTCGTCCTCTTCCTCAACCGATACCTCGTCAGCGGCCTGATGGCCGGTGCCGGCAAATAGCTTCCCCTCAAGGACCGATCTCATGAACGTCACCGAACGCGTCATCCGCGAGCAGTTCCCTTTCTGGAACGGCGCTCTCGACATCGCCTTGCCAACCCCCGGCAACGGCCTCAACGTCATCGTCGGCTGCGGCACGTCCTATTATCTCGCGATGAGCATCGCTGCCGCCTTCAACAGCCGCGGCCACATGGCGATCGCCGTGCCCGGTGCAGAATGGGCGCGCCGCCGACAGAACTACGCCGCCTGGCAGAACCCCACCGTCATCGCTCTGTCGCGCAGCGGTGAATCCAGCGAGACGGTGCAGGCCGTCGAGGTCAGTCGGATGGCCGGCATCAAGACCATCGCCATCACCTGCGAGAAGGACAGCTCGATCGCCCGCGCGGCCGAGGTCGTGGTCTTTGCGCCGACGCACCCGAACGAGGGCATCGTCATGACCTCCTCGGCCTCGATCATGCTCCTCCTCGGCCTGCGAATGGCCGGCATCGTGATCGATGCCGGCATCGCGGCGACCGCCGAGGCGCTGATGCTGGAGGCCGACGCCGACATCGCGCGCATCATTCAGGGCCGCTCGCACTTCGTCTATCTCGGCGCCGGCCTCCTCTACGGGCTTGCCACCGAGGGCGCGCTGAAGCTGCAGGAGATGAGCCTCAGCTACTCGCAGTCGTTCCACCCCATGGAATACCGGCACGGCCCGATCAGCCTCGTCGACGACAAGACCTTCGTCGTCGCGATCTACAATGGCGACACCGCCGAGGAGGAAGCCGGCGTGATCCGGGACGTGCAGTCGAAGGGGGCCTTCGTCCTCGGCTTTGGCGGCCCTGGCGACCTGTCGCTGGACGTTCCGGCTGGCAATGCCGACCGGGCGCTCGCGGTCCTTGCGGTGTTGCAGATCCTCGGGGAGCGCGTCGCCGAGATGCGCGGCGTCGATACCGAGGCCCCGCGCCATCTCTCGAAGGTCGTCGTCCTCGCCTGAGGGCGAGCCTTCGTTTGCCGCGACACCGCGGCATACGCCTGCAACAAGCGGAAGAGCATCATGGCGACGGTTGAAATTCGCGACGTGCGCAAGGCCTACGGCCTCCAAAAGGTGATCCACGGCGTCAGCCTGTCGATCGCCGACGGCGAGTTCGTCTCGCTGATCGGTGCCTCCGGCTGCGGCAAGTCCACCCTTCTGCGGATGATCGCCGGCCTCGAGGAAATCGACGAGGGCACCGTCTCGCTCGGCAGCCGCGTCATCAACGACGTCGCGCCGAAGGACCGCGACATCGCGATGGTGTTCCAGAACTACGCGCTCTACCCGCACCTCACCGTCGCCGACAACATGGGCTTTTCGCTTCGCCTGCGGAACGTCTCCAAGGCCGAGACCCGCAAGGCGGTGGAAGATGCGGCCGAGCTTCTCGGCCTGCGACCTTATCTCGACCGTCTGCCCCGCGCTCTCTCCGGCGGCCAGCGACAGCGCGTCGCCATGGGCCGGGCGATCGTCCGCCAGCCGCAGGTCTTCCTGTTCGACGAGCCGCTGTCCAACCTCGATGCAAAACTGCGCGTGCAGATGCGGGTCGAGATCAAGTCGCTGCAGAAGCGGCTCGGCACCACGTCGATCTACGTGACGCACGACCAGATGGAGGCGATGACGATGTCGGACCGCATCGTCATCATGAACGGCGGCCGGATCGAGCAGACCGGCGCGCCGCTCGACGTCTACGACCGCCCCGCCAACCTTTTTGTCGCGACCTTCATCGGCTCGCCGGCGATGAACCTTCTGCCGGGCGTTCTCGGGCGCGGCGGAGAACGGACCTTCGTCCAGATCGGCGAGACGCAGCTGGCGCTGGAAGGCGGGGCTGACGCCGCCACCGGCACGGCCGTCATGCTGGGCATCCGGCCGGAACACGCCGACCTCGTCTCGGCCGAGACCGCCGCGACCGGCCTGCCCTTCACCGTGGATCTCGTCGAGCCGACGGGCGCCGAATCCCACCTCTACGGCCGCCTTGCCGGCCAGGCGGCGGTCATCGCTGTGCACGGCCGCGCCCGCCACGCGCCCGGCGACACCGCCTTCGTCACGCCGATGCCGGGGGAAGCGCATGTCTTCAACGCCAATACGGGGCTTCGCCTCTGACGCAAAGTCGTGGGATGGCCGACCAAGCTCAGCCTGCAGAGCCGAGGAGCCCTCGAGCCGACCGGTCCGGTCGTTAGAGAGACGTCCACTCGCCCCGTGACCGCAGCGCCGCCTCGACCAACCTCAACCCGCGAACGCCCTCGACAATTCCCGGCGAGGCCAGCGCTTCAAGCCTGGCCGTCCGCCCTTCCTGCGCCGCAAAAATCTTCTCCGCCATGTCCTCGTAGAGCTGGCTCAGCGCCTCGAGGAACCCTTCCGGATGGCCCGCCGGCAGCCGCCCGGGGAACCGCGTGCCGCGCCCTGACCGCTCGACCACTTCCGTCCTGCCGTCGAGTTCGGAGAGGAGA
This sequence comes from Mesocryomonas lacus, assembly GCF_055730105.2. NCBI lineage: Bacteria > Pseudomonadati > Pseudomonadota > Alphaproteobacteria > Hyphomicrobiales > Aurantimonadaceae > Mesocryomonas > Mesocryomonas lacus. The sequence continues at coordinate 188,299 of NZ_JBUZWF020000004.1, read as the reverse complement.
AGACTGTTCGGCTCCGAGGCCCGCCACTGCAGCGCGCCGCGGTCACCATAGACCTGCAGCTTCAAGCCGACGCTCTGGCCGATCGCAACCTGGCTCGCCCAGAGCGCGCCGGTCGCGCCGCCCTCGAAGCGCAGCAGGAGGTCGGCCTGGTCGTCGACCCGCCGTCCTGGAACCACGCTGCGCACCTCGCCGCACAAGGCCTCGCAGCGAAGGCCCGAGACATATTCGGCGAGATGGAAGGCATGCGTCCCGATGTCGGCGAGGCACCCAGCACCGCTGCGCGCCGGATCGGTGCGCCATTCCGCTTGCTTGTTGCCGGCGCTCTCGACCGGCCCGGCCAGCCACTCCTGCGGGAATTCGACCCGAACGATTCGAATCGCGCCGAGACGGCCCTCCGCCACCATCGCACGGGCGTCGCGCACGAGGCCGTAGCCGGCATTCGTATAGGTGACGCCGAACTGCCGCCCGGTCGCCTCCACCAGCCCTTGAAGATCCAGGGCATCCGCCAGCGTCGTCGTCACCGGCTTGTCGCAGATCACGTGCAAGCCCGCTTCCAGGCAGGCGCGGGCGGCGGCGTGGTGCAAATGGTTGGGCGTTACGATCGTCACCACCTCGGCACCATCCGGCCGCGCCGCCTCCGCCGAGGACAGCGCGTGGACATCGGCATAGCTGCGGGCCGGATCGACATGCAGCCCTGCAGCGCTCGCCGCACCGCGGGCGGGATCGGACGAGAAGGCGCCGGCGACGAGTTCGAAGCGGTCGGTCAGCCGGGCGGCGGCCCGGTGCGCGGCGCCGAAGAAGGCGCCTTGCCCGCCGCCGATCATCGCGAGCCTCAGACGTCGGGACATGGTCTTCCTTCCCTGCGCCCGCGCCGCCATCGCGGCGGCGCGGATGTTTTAAGCGTTGATCACTGATCGGCGTCGGCCGGGCTAGCTGCCGGACTTGCCGCAGGTGGTCTGGGCGTTCTCGGGCGTGCAGACCTCGGTGCCGGTGATGATCATCGGCGGCAAGGTCTCTCCCTTGGTCAGCTTGTCCAGCGCCATGATGGTCTGGAAACCCATGTCGTAGGGGCGCTGGCCGACATTGTAGTGGCTGAGGCCCTTGGCCAGCAGCGGCAACTGCGGGCCGAAATTATCGCCGAACACGACGACGAGTTCTTTCGAATCGAGCCGAGCCTTCAGCGGCTCCATCGCCTGGGTATAGGCCTGCGGTGCGTATTGCGCCCAGCCGCCGACGGCGACGAAGGCGTCGAGCTCGGGATTGTTGGTCATGACGTCGCGGACCTGCTGGGCGGCGAGCGTGATGTCGTCATTGTTGTAGACCGGGCAGCCCGCGGGCTCGGTCCAGCCGTTCTCGCCGGCAAGCGTGCCGACCGGCTTGTCCTTCGAAGCGCCCGCGAGCGTGTCGCGGATGCCCTGGATGCGGGCTTTCAGATTTTCCGAAGCCGGCGCGCCGGACTGGATGCAGACGGTGCCGCCCTTCTTCTTCGACTCCAGCACCTTCTCGCCCAGGACCTTGCCGAACTCGTAATTGTCGGTGCCGATATAGGTGGAGCGCAGGCCTGCATCTTCCGGCAGCACGTCGGTGTCGAAGGTCACCACCGGAATGTTCGCGGCCTTGGCGAGCTTCAGGATACGCGCCATCGCCTTGGGATTGCCGGCGGAAATGCCAAGGCCGGCGACGCCGCGGGTAATGATGTCCTGCGCCAGCTGCACCTGCTTCGCCTCATCGTATTCGGTCGGGCCGACATATGTGCAGGTGACATCGCCGAGTTCTTTGGCTGCGGCCTTGCAGCCGGCGTCGATCGGCGGGCTGAAGGCATTGTTCAGCACCTTGAACACCAGCGCGAACTCGCGGTCGGCCGCCTTGGCCGGCATGCCGAGGCTTAAGGTGACGCAGGCGACCGACAGCGCCGTCGCCAGGCTTTTCAGTTTGGACATCGTTTCTCTCCCAGGTTTCGTTTGTTTCTCCGTCCCCGTCAGCGCGAGGATCGGATGCGTTCGAGCAGGACGGCGGCGAGGATGAAGCTGCCGACGAAGGTGCCCTGCCAGAAAGGATTGACGCCCGCGATCAGGAGGGCGTTGCGGATGACCTCGACGAGGATCGCGCCGATGCCGGCGCCGATCGCCGTGCCGAAGCCGCCGACGAGGCTGGCGCCGCCGATCACCGTCGCGGCGATGACCTGCAGCTCGTAGCCGGTGCCGATGGCATTGGTGACGGCGCCCAGCCATCCGACAAGGAAGATCGCGGTGCCGGCGGCCATCAGGCCGGAAAAGGCGTAGGCCGAAATTTTGATCAGCTCGACCGGAATGCCGGAAAGGCGCGCGGCGTTCTCATTGCCGCCGACAGCGAAGATGTAGCGGCCCCAGCGCGTCATGGTCAGCAGGAAGTGCAGCACGATGACGCCGAGAATCAGCGCATAGACGACGTTCGGCAGGCCAAAGGTTGCCCCACCGCCGAGCGCCAGCAGCGCGTCTGTGGCGGTGCCGAACTCGTAGAAAACCTCGTTGTTGCTGACGACCAGCGCAAGGCTTCGGCCGATCGACAGCGTCGCCAGCGTCACCACGAAAGGCGGCAGCCGGAGATAGGCGATGACGGCGCCGTTGACCATGCCGCAGGCAATGCCGAGGAGCAGCACCGCTGGGATCGCGGCGCCGAGCGGCCAGCCGGCATTGCAGAGGATGCCGAGCGTCACGCCGCAGAGGCCAAGGATCGAGCCGACCGAGATGTCGATGCCGCCGGAGATGATCACCGGCGTCATGCCGAGCGCCATGAGGCCGATGAAGCAGGCGTTCTGGAACACGTTGAGGAGGTTGCCGGAGGTGGCAAAGCGCGGCGCGATCAGCGAGACGACGAGCCCGAGCGCCAGGATGGCCAGCGCGATCCAGGCTTCCTGCGTGCCGACGAGGCGCTTCGCCAGTGAACGCTTGGGGGCGCCGAGGTCGACCTGCATATGGTTGGGAGAGGACATTGCATGCTCCGAATGGGGGCGGTCAGGCCGTGGCGATGGCGCCGGTGATGAGGCCGGTGACCTCTTCGGGGCTCGATTGCGCGATCGCCTTGTCGGCGACCTTCTGGCCGCGGCGCATCACCACGACGCGGTCGCAGACGTCGAAGACATCCGGCATGCGGTGGCTGATCAGGATCACCGACAGGCCCTGGTCCTTCATCCGCCGGATCAGCGCCAGCACCTCCGCCACCTGCCGCACCGAGATCGCCGCGGTGGGCTCGTCCATCAGCACGATCTTCGACTGGGCAAGCCGGGTGCGGGCAATCGCGACGGCCTGGCGCTGCCCGCCGGACATGCGGTTGACGAGGTCGGCCGGCCGCGTCTCCGACTTCAGCTCGGCGAAGAGCTCGGCCGAGCGGGCGTTCATGCGGGGCCGGTCGAGCACCCGGAACGGGCCGACCTGCTTCATCAGCTCGCGGCCGAGGAAGACGTTGGCGGCGGCAGTGAGGTTGTCGCAGAGCGCAAGGTCTTGATAGACCACCTCGATCCCGTGCCGGCGAGCATCGGCGGGGCCGGAGAGCGAAAGCTGCTTGCCCTCCATAATGAAGGTGCCGGAGGTCGGCTGGAAATTGCCGGCGATGGTTTTCACCAGCGTCGACTTGCCGGCGCCGTTGTCGCCCATCAGGCCCAGCACCTCACCTTGGTGAATGTCCAGCGAGACGTCGTTCAGCGCACGGATGGCGCCGAAAACCATGACGATGTTCTTGAGACTGGCCAGCACCGCCAAGTTATCCCCTCCCACTTTATTTGTCTTTTCTTTCTACAAACCAGACAAAACAGCGGGCGTCAATTTTCGCAGCGCATCCGCAGATGCGTGCGCCGCAGCATGGCTGAATGGTTGACGGCGAACGACCTGCATATTAGTTGCTTCTCTAAACAAATATGCACTCACCTGCTCGTGTTGCGGTGCGTTTAGGATCGAACGAGGAATTCGGACGATGAACAAAGACGACAGGCGGCTGCGCATAGGCGTTCTCGGCTGCGGACCGATCGCCCAGGCCGCGCACTTCGAGTCCTGCACCAAGGCCCGCAATGCTGAGCTCTACGCGATCTGCGATGTCGCCGACGATCTGCGCGAGCGCATGGCCGCGACCTTCGCGCCGACCCGCGCCTTCTCCGACTACCGCGCCATGCTGGAGGATCCCGATGTCGACGCGGTGATCATCGCGACCGCCGACAGTTTCCACGTCGAGGCCTCGCGCATGGCGCTGGAGGCGGGCAAGCACGTCCTGTGCGAGAAGCCGATCGGCGTCGCGGTCGAGGAGGTCGAGGGCCTCAGGGCGGCGGTGGAATCCTCGGGCAAAGTGCTGCAGGTCGGCCATATGAAGCGCTTCGACCCCGGTATCGAAACGGCCAAGGCTTTCGTCGACGCCGAGATGGGCGAGAAGCTCGGCTACAAGGGCTGGTACTGCGACAACACCCACCGCTACGCGATGACCGACGCGGTGCAGCCGCTGATCGTCACATCGGCGAAGGCCAGAAAGCCGGCGGTCAATCCGAAAGCCGACCTCAAGCGCTACTACATGTTGGCGCATGGCTGCCACATGCTCGACACCGCCCGCCATCTCGGCGGCCCGATCGAGGCGGTGGAAGCCCACCTCACCCAGCGTTTCGGCGCCCATTGCTGGTTCGTCACCGCCCATTTCGCCGACGGCACCATCGGCCAGCTCGACCTCACCGTCGCCGTGCGCATGGACTGGCACGAGGGCTTCCAGATCTACGGCGAGAACGGCAGCGTGCTCGGCAAGATCTATAATCCCTGGTTCTACAAGAGCAGCGACGTCGACATTTTTCGCGAGGCGGACGGCGGCTGGCACCGGACGCTCGGCGCCGACGGGCATTTCTACCGCCGCCAGGTGGAGGCCTTTGCCCGCGTCATCCTCGATGGCGCACCGATGGTCGGCGCCGACATCGACGAGGGCCTCGCCTCAGTGCGGGCCATGGTCGCCGTCGCCCGCTCGGCCGAGGCCGGCGGCAAGCTCGTCCGCCTCGCCGACGTCACGGGAGCCGTCTGATGCGGCTCGGAATTTTCGCGAAAACCTTTGCCGCCGTCGGCGCCGAGCCGTCGCTGCAGGCGGTTGCCGCCGCCGGCTATGCGGGCGCGCAGTTCAATCTCGCCTGCCTCGGCCTCCCCTCGATGCCGGACGCGATCGACGCCGAGATCGCCGCCTCGATCGGCGCAGCGTCGCGCGCCACGGGCGTCGTCATCGAGGCGGTGTCCGGCACCTACAACATGATCCACCCGGACCCCGCCGTACGTCGGCAAGGGCTCGCTCGGCTGGAGGTGCTCTGCGCCGCCGCCCCGGCGATGGGCACGAGGCTGGTAACGCTCTGCACCGGCACCCGCGACGCCGAAGACCAATGGCGCTTCCACCCCGACAACGCGGCGCTTGAGGCCAGGCGCGATCTCAGCACCGAAATGGCGAAAGCCCTCGAGATCGCCGAGACACACGGCGTCGATCTCGGCATCGAGCCGGAGCTAGCCAATGTCGTCGCCTCGGCCGCCGATGCGCGGCGGCTGATCGCGGCGATGGGAAGCCGCCGGCTGCGCGTCGTGCTCGACCCTGCCAACCTCTTCGAGGTCGCCGAGCCGACTGAGCGCCGGCGCCTCGTCGACGAGGCCATCGACCTTCTCGCCGGCGACATCGCCATGGCCCACGCTAAGGACCGCGACCCGCAAGGTGACTTCACCGCCGCCGGCAGCGGCGTCATCGACTTCCCGCATTTCGTCGCCCGGCTGCGCAGCGCGGGCTTTGCGGGTCCGCTCGTCACGCATGGCCTGTCGGAAGCCGAGGCGAAGGGTGTCGCGGTTTATCTCCGCGGCGTCTTGGCCGAGAGCGGCAGCCGATGAGTTTTGCGAGCTTCCCACGCGACGGTATCGCCTTGCGCTACCGCGACGTCGGCAGCGGCCCGCCAGTGCTCTTCCAGCACGGGCTTGGCGGTGACGAGGCGCAAGTGGCCGGCATCTTTCCCGCCGCACCCGCCGTGCGTCGCATCACCCTCGAATGCCGCGGCCAGGGCGGTTCGCCTTTCGGCCCCGCCGAGCGTTTCTCGATCGCCATCTTCGCCGACGACCTCGCCGCCCTCGCCGACAGTCTGAACCTTGGGCCGGCGGTGATCGGCGGCATCTCGATGGGTGCGGCGATCGCGCTCCGGCTCGCCGTTCGACAGCCGGACCGGCTGCGCGGCCTGATCCTCGCGCGCCCTGCTTGGGTCGCCGAGCCCGGTCCGCCGAACATGGCGCCCTACGCCCTCGCCGGCGCGCTGATGCAGGAGCACACGCCCGAGGAAGCGCGCCGGCGTTTCGACGCCAGCGACTCGGCAGCCAAGCTAAACCGCCTCGCGCCGGACAATCTCGCGAGCCTCACCGGCTTCTTCGACCGGCCGGAGCCGAAGACCTTCGGCGCTTTGCTGTCGGCCATCGCCGCCGACGGGCCCGGCGTGACGGAAGCGGAGATCGCCGCGATCGACCTGCCGGTGCTGGTGATCGGCCACGGCCAGGATCTCGCTCACCCCGAAGCCATGGCCGAAAAGCTGGCGGCGTTAATCCCCGGCGCCGAACTCGTCCGCATCACGCCGAAATCGGTCGACCGAGACCGCTACGCCCACGACTTTCGGACCGCGCTCGCCACCTTCCTGGAGCGGCTGGTGTGAGCGTCCTCTCGGTGGTCGAGATCGGCGGCACCTCGGTGAAGATCGGCTTTGCCGAGAATGGCCGACCGAGCGATGTCACGCGGACCTATCCGACCATGCGGATCCGCATCCCGTATCCCGCTGCCGCCCTTGCCGCCCTGATCCGCGAGGCCGGCGCGGATGCCGGCTTCGCCCCGACCCGCGTGGTGGCGACCGTGCCCGGCTTCCTCGACCACGACTTCGATACCGTACTGCACGCCAAGAATGTTCCCGAGCTCGACGGCCACAGGCTGGCGACGGAGCTTTCCGCCGCCCTCGGCATTCCCGTGCGGCTGGAGCGCGATGTCGTGCTGCAGCTCCTCGGCGAAGCCAAGGCCGGCGCCGTCGTCGGCGAGACGGAGGTTCTCGCCGTCTACATCGGCACCGGCATCGGCGCGGCCTATCTCGGACGGGATGGCATTTTTCGCGGCGGCGGCTGGGCGCTGGAGATCGGCCACATCCCGGTGCGCCCTGCCATGCCGGAAAACCGGCCGGACAGCCTCGAGCACCACGCTTCCGGCGCGGCCCTCGCAGCGCTCGCCGAAAGCTCCGGCATCGCTGTCGCAAAGGCTTTTCTCGGCGGCGGCGATCCGGCCTTTCGCGCAGCGCTCGACCAGCTCGTGCGCGACCAGGCGCTGGGCATCGTCACCGCCCTCGCGTTGTTCTCGCCGCGCCGGCTGTTGATCGGCGGCGGCGTCACCGAGATGGATGGGTTCCCGCGGACAGCCCTTGCGGATCACATCCGCGCCTGCTTGCCGGGAGAGACCGGTGTCCAGCCGCCCGAGATCGTCTATACCCGATTGGGCTGGCAGGCGGCGATCTGGGGCGCCCTTGCCCTCGATGCGGACGGCACGGCGGAACCGCCGGCGGCCTGACCGGCCGGCAGAGCAGCGCGGAGACACGGATGGCGGTCTTGACCCTCGAGGATGTCGATCGGCAGGAGGCAAGCCTCGGCTTTTCCGCCTTTGACGCCGATCTCGCCTGGAAGGTCGGCTCATGGATCCGGACGCAGGCGGCCGAACGACAGCTGAAGATCGCGGTCGAGATCAGTGTCGCCGAGCACGTGCTGTTTGCCGCCGCCTTGCCCGGTGCGACGCCGGACAACGCCTTCTGGATCCGCCGCAAGCGCAACACGGTGATGCGTTTTCGCCGCTCCTCGCTCGCCATGCGCCTGCTGTGCGAGCTCAAGGGCAAGTCGCTGGCCGAGCGCTATGGCTTGGCCGATAGCGACTATGCCGCCAGCGGCGGCGGCGTGCCGATCATCCTCACCGGCACCGGCTGCATCGGCGCCGCAGTGGTCAGCGGCTTGCCGGACGTCGAGGACCACGCACTGGTGGTGGAGGCGCTACAGGCATTTCAGCGCTAGCATCCAGCTGCCGAACGAAGGCTCGGCCGCCGACCTGCAACCGGCTGAACATGCCGGGGCGCGTCGCCATGACGTTCCGCCGGCACGGGGGTTGTGACCTCTCGGTACCGGCTCTATGCAGGAAGCCTCCTACCCGTCCGCCGCGCCGCCCCGTGGTCAAGGAAACGCCGTTGTCCGATCCCGCCGCGATCGCCAGTTCCCCGCGCCGCGTGCGGCAGAGCAACGAGGTCGCCGCCCTGCAGGCGCTGCACCAGTTCGGCCATCTCAGCCGGGCGGAGCTCGCGCGCAAGCTGAAGCTCAACCGCTCGTCCGCCGGCCACATCATCGCCGGGCTGACGGCGAGCGGACTGGTGCGCGAGGTGGCGCAGGCTGCCGTGGAGCGGCCGAGCTATGCCCGGGCCGGCCGGCCCGGCATTTTGTTGCAGCTGGTACCGGAAGCAATGTTCTTCCTCGGCATCGAGATCGGCGTCGAGCACATCAGCATCGTCGAGCTGGATCTCGCGGCACGGATCGTCTCCTCCAGCGTCGAGCCGCTGGACGGCCCCTCGATCGGTATCGAGGCGGCCGTGGCTAAAGCCGTGCAGCAGGCCGAGAGGATGATCCCTGCAGATCGCTGGGGACGTTGCGAGGGGGTCGGCCTGTCGGTGCCCGGGCAGATGGACAAGAACGGCCTCGTCCGCATCGCGCCGCTGCTCGGCTGGCGCAACCTCTATCCCGCTGAATTTCTGGATAAGGCTTTGCCCGTCCCGGTCGCCGTCATGGCCGAGAACGACGCCAACGCCTTCGCCATCGGCGCCACCTATGGCCGTGCGGCGCCGGAATCCGGCGTCACGCTGTTCCTGGTGCTGGAGAGCGGCGTCGGCGGCGGCATCATCGTCGACGGCGTGCTACTGCGCGGCGCGCATGGGCTGGCGGGCGAGATCGGCCATCTGAAGGTGCTGGACGGCGAGCCCGGCCGCACGCTGGAGCAGGCGATCGGCCTCGAAACGCTGATCGCCGCCTACCGCGAGTCGCGTACCGCCGCCTTGCCCGGCTTCGAAAAGCTGGTCGCCGATGTCCGCGACCGGGTGCCTCGCGCCATCGCCATCGCCGAGGAGTGGGCCAAGGCGCTGGCCTTCGGCCTGGTGCAGGCCTGCCGCATCATCGACCCCGACAGGATCGTGCTGGGCGGCTCGGTCGCTGCGCTCTACCCGCTCGTCGCCAAGCGCGTCGCCGCCTACATGCAGCAGGCGCAGGAAGGCAGCTTCCCCAGCCCCGAGATCAGCGTCAACCAGGAGGCGGCCTTCGGGGGCGCTTTCGGCGCGGCCTGCATGATGCACCAGCGCTTTCTGTCGGTGGAGGCCGCCCGCTACGTCGAGGATGCGACACCAATCGAAGCGGCTGAGTAGGCAACCGCGGGTGTGCCGCTCGCAAAATTGCGAGAGTGAGACCAGCTTTCGATCCTGAATTTGGTCGTCCCCATGGAATATGTTGCACGCCAAAACAAAGTTGTTTACCCCTGACTGAAAAGCGGCACCTGCGCGCGCCGTGACCCTCGTCACGGCAGCGCTCTGCCCCGACGCCGTCGCGGGGCAGCAGAGAATGGCCGACAAGGGAGGATCGTCATGCAAGACGCCTGGTACGGAAGCACCGCCTTCGATGGCTAGCGCTGCGGCCCGCCCTTCCCTCTTGGCGCCGGACGCGCTTGGGCCGACGGTGGTGATCGGGGAAATCCTGGTCGAGATCATGGCGATCGAGCCCGGTCTCGGCTTCCTCGAGCCCCTGCAGCTGGTCGGACCTTATCCCAGCGGTGCGCCGGCGATCTTCATCGACCAGTGCGCCAAGATCGGTGGCCAGGCCGGCATCGTCGCGAGCGTCGGCGACGATGATTTTGGCCGGCTCAACATCGCGCGGCTGAGCGCTGATGGCGCCGACATCTCCGCCATCTCCGTCAGCCGGACTCTGCCGACCGGCAGCGCCTTCGTGCGCTACCGCGGCGATGGCGCGCGGGACTTCGTCTACAACATCGCCACCTCGGCAGCGGCCGAGATCGGCCCGACCGAGGCGGCACTGGCGCTGTTCGCGCGCGCCGGCCATCTGCATGTGATGGGCACCGCCTTCGCCATCCCCGGCGCCTGGGAATTGACCGAGCGCGCCATCGGCACCATCAAGGCCCGCGGCGGCAGCGTGTCCTTCGACCCGAACCTGCGCAAGGAACTGCTCGGCCACGGCCAGACGCAGCTGCGTTTCCAGAAGCTGATCGACGTCGCCGACCTGCTCCTGCCGTCCGGCGAGGAACTCAACGTCGCCGCTGGCGTCGAGGGCGAGGCAGAAGCCGTTGCAGCGCTGTTCGCCGGCGGAATCGGCGAGATTGCGCTGAAGCGCGGCGAGCACGGCGCCACCGTCTTCGGCGCCGACGGCAGCCGCATCGACGCGAAAGCCTTCACTGTCGAGGAAGTCGACCCGACCGGCGCCGGCGACTGCTTCGGCGGGGCCTATGTCGCTTGCCGGCGGCTTGGCCTCCCGCCGGCCGAAGCGCTCGACTACGCCAACGCCGCCGGTGCCCGCAATGTCGGCGTGCGCGGCCCTATGGAGGGGACGGGCTCGCGCGCCGAGCTCGACGATTTCATCGCCCGGACGGCCTGCGCCGACTAAGCGAAGCTTAACCTGCGTTCCGGACAGCCGTCCGGGACGGACATCACCTGGGAGGGATCCATGTCACTCGGTCAATTTCGTCTCGATGGAAAGGTGGCCTTGATCACCGGCGGCAACCGCGGCATCGGCCTTGCCTGTGCCGAGCTGTTCGGCGAGGCGGGCGCCAAGTCCGTGCTCACCGCCCGGCGCGACAATCCGGAAGCCGACGCGCTGATGAAGGCGAAGGGCTACGAATACGACTTCGTCTCCGCCGACGCGACCGCCGACGATACGCCGGAGCGGCTGGTGAAGCACACGCTCGACAAATACGGGCGCATCGACATCCTCATCAACAATGCCGGCATTGCCCGGCACGGCGACACCACCGATTTCGACGATGCGCGGGTCGACGAGCTCGTTGCCACCAACATCACCCAGGTCTTCCGCTTTTCGCGCGCGGTCCTGCCGACCATGCAGAGCCAGGGTGAAGGCGTGATCCTTAACGTCGGCTCGATGTCGGGCTTTGCCACCAACATGCCGCAGCGCCAGGTGATGTATAATGCGTCCAAGGCCGCCGTGCACATGATGACCAAGAGCCTCGCCAGCGAGTTCGCCGCCGAGGGCATCCGCGTCAACGCCGTCGCGCCGGGCTATATCGACACCGACATGTCGCGCGGCGGCTTCACCAATCCGGAATGGGATCCGGTCTGGCGCGGCCGGACGCCGATGGGCCGTTATGGCAGCGCCGAGGAAGTGGCCAACTGCGTGCTGTTCCTCGTCTCGCCGGCTTCGGCCTACGTCACCGGTTCGGTGCTGCTCGTCGACGGCGGCTACACCACGCGCTGACGCTGATCTGGCCGGGCGTCCGCCCCGGGCGGTCCGGCCTCGATAATTTCGTTATGGGAGTAGCGACATGCAGATGAAACGTTTCAGGGTCGACGGCGAAGTCGCGGTGATCACCGGCGGCGGCCGGGGCATCGGCCTTGCCTGCGCCGAAGTGTTCGCCGAGGCGGGTGCGACGCTGGTGCTGATCGAGCCGACCGAAGAGGCTGGGCTCGCCGGCGTGGCGGCTCTCGAGGCCAAGGGTTTCAAAGTCGAGGCCATCGTCGGTGACGTCACCTCGTCGGAGCGGATGACGGAGATCGCCGACATGCTGGCGGCGCGCGGCACGCCGGCGACCATCCTCGTCAACAATGCCGGCATCGGCGAGAGCGGCATTCCCTCCGAGGACGTCACCGATGCCGGCTGGCTTCGGATGATGAACGTCAACGTCAACGGCGTGTTCTGGTGCTCGCGCGCCTTCGGCAGGCATATGATCGCCGCCAGGCGCGGGGCGATCGTCAACATCGGCTCGATGTCCGGCACGATCGCCAACCGGCCGCAGCCGCAGACGCCTTACAACGTCTCCAAGGCTGCCGTGCACCATCTGACGAAGTCGATGGGCGCCGAATGGGCGCACCATGGCGTTCGCGTCAACGCCGTGGCGCCGACCTATATCGAGACGCCGATGGTGCAGGCCAATCCGCTGAACGTCGACCGCATTCCCGGCTGGCTCGCCGACACGCCGATGGGCCGCATGGGCCAGCCCGATGAAGTTGCCTCGGCCGTGCTCTTCCTTGCCTCCGACGCCGCGAGCCTGATGACCGGGGCGATCGTTGCGGTGGATGGCGGCTTCACCTGCTGGTAGGCGGGCCCGTCGCGGTATCACACAGGCTCCTTCCCGGCAGACCGTCGGATCGGGGCGTCAGATCACGACGCAGACCGCCTTGCTCGGTCTGGTCTAAGAGAACCCGTCGGTCGCCTTGCCCGGAGGGCTCAACACCGCGCTGGCGCTGGCAAACGCCGGCGTCAGGGTGGTCGGCTTGAGGGCGCGGGCGGCAGGCATTGACGGCTCCTTCGGCCTTGCTGGCCAATGCACGCAGACCCTCACCTGACTCCCCTCTGCTGTCTTTCCCAAACCAACGATTATACGCTACCGCCTCCGAGCCTAGGCATGGCCCGCGCTCGCAGACGCGCGTGACGAGCATGCCGGCATCAGTGGTCGCGGTAGCAGGAAGACGTGCGCATGGACCTGATGAACCTTCTGAAGTCCATTGAGGAACTGCTGTACGAAGTCGTCTCGTGGCTCCTCTTCTACCCGCTGACGTTCTGGAAATGCATCCGGCAGCCGATCCGGATGATGGAATATGCCGAGGGCGAACTGAGCGCCGATCCGAAAAACCGCTTTGCTGCCGCCCTCAGCCCGCCGATCTTTCTCTTCCTGACGCTGATCATCGCGCATCTCGTCGAGTTGCGTTTCGGCCTGCCCGAGCGCGCCCTGACCGGCGCCATGGCCGATCAGCGCAACCTTCTTCTGTTTCGGGCGGTCACCTTCAGCCTGTTTCCCCTGATGCTGGCGGTACAGCGCGTCCATCGGAACGGACAGATGCTGACACGGGAGACCTTGCGGCCTTCCTTCTACAGCCAGTGCTACATCGCCGCCCCCTTCGCGCTGTCCTTCGATCTTGCCATGACGAGCCTTCGCTACGCGACGACGAGCGCCTTCGTCGTGACGGCCCTGGCCTTCGGCACGGGTCTTGTCTGGTACGTCGCTGTCGAGGTCCGCTGGTTCGTGCTGCGGGCCGGGATGGGATGCTTTGCCGCCCTCGCCCGGGTGGTGGCGACCTTGTTCCTAGTGGCTGCGATCTTCATCGCCGTCGCCTTGGCCCTCGCCCCGATGGTCGTTTCGGCCTGACGCAGTTGCGCTGCAAAAACTAAACGACAGGCCCTCGTTAGCAGCTGGTCTGGTGGCAATTGTTTCACCTCTATCTGGCAGCATCACCGCGCGTTCGGGAGCGTGCGGTGAGCAGCAAAGCAAGTGAGTTCGTGGGGAGCGGCTACAGCCGGCGGGTCGTGGGCACCTTGCTGGCGATGCTGGCGGCTGCCGGGATGGTCGGTACCGCGCTGGTCCTGATCAGCGCCCATCGGCAGAACCATGCCGCTATCGAGGCGTCGGTCAAGCTCGCCGAGACGGCGCTCGGCGTGAAGCACCGGGAAATTGCCCGCAACCTCAAGGACTATACCGAGCGCAAGGATTTTAGGGAGCGGTTCGCCAACTCCGACGACCTTGGCTGGGCGGCCGGCGACGGCAATCTCGGCGCCAACATCTTTGCCAGCCTCGGCTACGAGATGGCCTTCGTGCTGTCGGACAACGAGAAGACGCGCTACGCGGTGGTGGAAGGCCGTTCGGTGGCGCTGGATGCCATCGCGGCGATCCCCGCAGGCCTGCGCGAGCTGGTCGACCGCGCGCGCGACCGCAGCATGCCCGAGGTCGGGCTCCTACGCTCGGGCGACGACATTCTTCTGGTAGCCGCCGCGGCCATTCGCGCGGAGACCGCAGCTGCCATGCCCGGCGGCCCCGTCCTCGTTTTTTCGAAGAAGCTGAACGGACCGCTGCTGTCCCGGATCGGCAGCGACTACCTGCTGAACCGCTTCCGGCTCCGGCCGAACGAGGGCGCCGACCTCGGGGCGTCGCTAGCGCTGCACGCGCCGACGGGCGGGACCATCGGATACGTCACCTGGATACCGGAACGGCCGGGCGACCAGCTCATGGGGTTCGTTCTCCCGCCGATGGGAGCCGCCTTCGCGGTGTTCTCGGTTCTGGCCGGACTGACCTATCGCTACTCCAGACGTGCCAACGACCGGCTGACATCTTCCGCTCGGACGATCGACGCCTATGCCGAAACCTTGCAGAAGAGCGAAGCGCGCTTTCGCGACGTGGCGGAAGCCTCGTCCGACTGGATCTGGGAATGCGACCGCGACCTGCGGCTGGTCTTCGTGTCCTTGCGTTTCGAGGAGGTAACGGGACTTTCCGAGCGGGCGGCGATCGGCATGCCGCTCGAGACCTTCTTCCGAGTCGATAGTTCCGAGGCCGGCTGGCTGCGGCCATCTCCCTCGTCGTCAGCCGGTCACCGCGTCCGGGATCTGCGCTACAGTTACGAGGACGGCGAGGGTCGGCCGCGGATCGGGCGCGTCTCGGCCCGCTCCATCATCCGCGACGATGGCGTGTGGATGGGCTATCGCGGCACGGCGACCGACATCACCCGAGAAGTCGAGGCACAGGCGCGCGCGGAGCATCTTGCGTTGCATGACACGCTGACCGGTCTGCCGAACCGCGCGCTGTTCCGCGAGCGCCTCGACCGAGCGATGGAAAGCCACAGGCTCGGGCAAACTCAGCTCGCCCTCCTCTGCCTCGACCTCGACCATTTCAAGGAGGTCAACGACACCCAGGGACACGCGGCCGGTGATAGCCTGCTGCAGCAGTTGGCGCTGCGGCTGCAGTCTTGCATCCACGCCAACGACACCGTCGCGCGGCTCGGCGGCGACGAGTTCGTCGTCGTCCAGCAAGGCTTTGCCCAGCCTCTCGACGCCATGGCGCTGTCGCGCCGGATCCAGGCTGCGTTGAAGGCGCCTTACGATATCGCGGGGCGCGAGCACCATTTGGGCGTCAGCATCGGCATCGCCATGCCCGAGGCCAGCGCTATGTCCAGCGACCTTCTCCTACGCAATGCCGACATTGCGCTTTACAGTGCCAAGGAAGCGGGTCGCGGCACTGCGCAGGTCTACGAGGCGCATATGGGCCTCGACCGCGATGCCCGCCGTGCGCTGGAGCAGGATTTCCGCAAGGCGCTCGAACTCGACCAGTTCGAGTTGCACTACCAGCCGCTGGTGGCGCTGGAGGACGAGCGCATTCTCGGAATGGAGGCGCTGGTGCGCTGGCGCCACCCGGCGCGCGGCCTCGTTCCGCCAAACGACTTCATCCCGCTGGCCGAGGAAACCGGGATGATCGTGCCGCTCGGCGAATGGGTGCTGCGCACGGCCTGCGCCCAGGCGACGGAATGGCCGGGCATTGTGATCGCGGTCAACCTGTCGCCGGTGCAGTTCATCCAGCGCGACATCGTCGCCCTCGTCGCTCAAGTCCTGGAGGAGACCGGGCTGGCGCCCGCACAGCTCGAACTCGAGATCACCGAAGGCGTTCTGCTGCGCGACGGGGCGGGAGCGCGAGAAACGCTGAACCGGCTGAAGGCGCTCGGCGTCCGGATCGCCATGGACGATTTCGGCACCGGCTACTCCTCGCTCGGCTACCTCAACTCCTTCCCCTTCGACAAGATCAAGATCGACAAATCGTTCATCGCCGATCTGTCGGCGGAGAAGTCAAATGCGATCGTTCGGTCGGTGATCGGGCTCGGCCACAGCCTTAACATGGTCATCACAGCCGAGGGCGTCGAAACCGCTGAGCAGGCCGAGTTCCTGCGGCGCGAGGGCTGCCAGCAGGTGCAGGGTTTCTTCTTCGGCCGTCCCTTGCCAGCGCTGCAGAGCGCGTCCCTTGTCGAGGGCTCGGTCGCAGCGATCAAGGCCGCCTGATCTCAGGCCGCCCTGATCCGTGCCCGTTCAGAAGTTGGCGGGGTTGCCGGGCTGGATGACGCCGGTCCCGTCGACGATGCCGTTCTTGATCCAGGAGATTTCCTTCGACCGGTTGATCCGCGCGCTCCAGCACTGCGCGGGCGTCGTCGCATCATAGGTGAAGCAGAGCGTGTCGCCGACAACGCTCCAGCGCCCGTCATAATTCGACCCCCGCAGCGTCCCGTCCGGCAGATAGAACTCCCGGTAGGGACCGCCCGCCGCCATGTTGCCCTGCACGGTATTGCCGGAGATGATTTTAGCGACTTCCGCCCCGGAAAGGGCTCGGTCTTCCTGCGCCACTGCTGGGATCGCGGAGATGAAGAGGGAAAAAGCGAGGAGATGGGCTTTGCGCATTTCTGGGGCGTCCGGTCGTGAGCGGTAGAGGAACATCGGCAACCCGCCAAATCTCCGCGATAAACCTCAACGCGGCGTTTAAGGCACTTGCCCTCCGACGCTAGGCCTGCAGCAGGATCCTTTGTCCTGCCAAAGCCACGCTGTGTTTTCTGACTAGTTGGTCCACTCGACACCGAGCCTTCCGGCATCGGCATCCGCCCACCTTCCCCTCAGCGCTTGAACCGAACGCCGCGGCCGCCGGTCTCGTCGAACAGGAGTTCGACGCCTGCGATCTCGAACGTCTCGACCAGCAGCTTCTCGGAAGCCCGCTGCAGGCAGTGCCGCTGCGCCTCGAAATCCTTGATCGTGCTGCGCGAGATGCCGGCGGCGAGCGCCAGGTTTTCCTGGCTCCAATTGAGCAGGCCGCGGGCGGCACGGCATTGCTCCGGGAAAATAAGCATACGGCTGGCCCTATTGAACCTTGATATTATCAACCATATTGGGTGAAATAGCAAAACACACGATTTGGGGATCATCGATGACATGACCGGGGGCGCCTTGCTCATCTGGATGATCGCACTGCCGTTCCTCGGCAGCCTCGCGATGCCGCTGCTGCCCTCGCGCCTGCGCGACCTTCATGCAGCGCTCGCGGTCGCGACGACCCTCGGCGTGCTGGTCCTGGCGATCGCCGCCTATCCCAGCGTCTCCGCCGGTGGGGTCGCGGTCTTCCGGCTCGAATGGCTCCCGACCCTTGGCGTCGACTTCAAGCTGCGGATGGACGGCTTCGCCTGGCTGTTCTCCGTCCTCGTCGGCGGGATCGGCCTGCTCGTCGCGGTCTACGCCCGCTACTACATGTCGCCCGAGGATCCGGTGCACCGGTTCTACGCCTTCTTCCTGGCGTTCATGGGGGCGATGCTCGGCATCCTCCTGTCCGGCAACCTGATCCTCCTCGTCGTCTTCTGGGAACTGACGAGCATCTTCTCGTTCCTGCTGATCGGCTACTGGTACCATAACGTCGGTGCGCGCGATGGCGCGCGCATGGCGATGACGGTCACCGGCTTTGGCGGCCTCTGCCTGCTCGGCGGCGTCCTCCTCATCGGCCACATCGTCGGCAGCTATGACCTCGACGTGGTGCTGGCCTCGGGCAACCTCATCCGCTCGCACGAGCTCTACCTGCCGACGCTGATCCTGGTGCTGCTCGGCGCCTTCACCAAGAGTGCGCAGTTTCCCTTCCAGTTCTGGCTGCCGAACGCGATGGCGGCGCCGACGCCGGTGTCGGCCTTCCTTCACTCGGCGACCATGGTCAAGGCCGGCGTATTCCTGATGGCGCGCTTCTGGCCGGTGCTGGCCGGGACCTATGAATGGTTTTGGATCGTCGGTTTCGCCGGCATGATGTCGATGGTGCTCGGCGCCTATTTCGCCATCTTCCAGCAGGACATCAAAGGCCTCCTCGCCTATTCGACGATCAGCCATCTCGGCCTGATCACGCTGCTCTTAAGCCTCGGCAGCCCGCTCGGCGCGGTCGCCGCGATCTTCCACATGATGAACCATGCGACCTTCAAAGCCTCGCTGTTCATGGCCGCGGGGGTGATCGACCACGAGACGGGGACGCGCGACATGCGCCATCTCGGAGGTCTCTTCCGCTTCATGCCGGTGACCGCGACGCTGGCCATGGTGGCCAGCGCCTCGATGGCGGGCGTGCCCTTGCTGAACGGCTTCCTGTCGAAGGAAATGTTCTTCGCCGAGGCGATCGAGACGCATGCCAACTCGCTGCTTGACACCGCGGCCCCCTATGCCGCCGTCCTCGCCAGCGCCTTTGCGGTCACTTATTCGCTGCGCTTCATCCACAGCGTGTTTTTCGGTCCGCTCTCCTCTGACCTGCCGACCGTCCCGCACGAGCCGCCGATGCTGATGCGGTTTCCGATCGGCCTTCTTGTCCTCGTCTGCCTCGTCGTCGGCATTATCCCGGGCGTGACGATCGGGCCCTTTCTCGACGTCGCTGTGCGGTCCGTCCTGCGCGAGGCGACGCCGGAATACAGCCTCTCGGTCTGGCATGGCATCAATGTGCCGCTGCTGATGAGCATCTTCGCGCTTGCTGCCGGCATGCTGCTCTACGCCTGGCTCAAATCCTATCTCGCGCATTGCGAGGAAGGCCCTCCCTATTTCCGCCGCCTAAAGGGCCAGCGAATCTTCGAGCGCATCCTCGTGACGGTCTCCTGGCGCTTTGCCCGTTTCATCGAGCAGCGGCTGGGGACCCGCAGGCTGCAGACGCAGCTTCGCTGGCTCGTCGTCATCGCCTTCCTCGCTGCCCTGGCGACGCTGGAAGCGAGTGGCTTCAGCTGGCCGACGTTGCGGCTCGCCGGAATGGATCCGGCCTATGCCGGGCTCTGCGCCGTCGGCGTCGTCTGCGCCATCGGGGCGGCCTACCAGGCGAAGTTCCACCGGCTTTTCGCCCTGATGCTGATGGGCGGGGCGGGCCTCGTGACCTGCATCAGCTTCGTCTGGTTCTCGGCACCCGACCTTGCGGTCACGCAGCTGCTGGTCGAGGTGGTGACGACGGTCCTGATCCTGCTCGGCATGCGCTGGCTGCCGAAACGCTCGGAGGCGATCGCTTCGACGACCCAGCGCGTGATCGCGAGCCTCCGGCGTTTCGACCTTGCCATCGCCCTCGCCTGCGGCTTCGGCATCGCCGTTCTCGCCTATACCGTCATGGCGAGCCCGGTGCCTGCGAGCCTTGGCGACTACTTCCTTGAGCGCGCCTACTCCGAGGGCGGCGGGCGCAACGTCGTCAACGTCATTCTGGTCGACTTCCGCGGCTTCGATACCGTCGGCGAGATCACGGTGCTGGCGATTGTGGCGATCACCATCTTCGCGCTGCTGCGGCGTTTCCGGCCGGCACCCGACAGCATCGAGGCGCCTGCCCAGCAGATCGAGCAGAACGCTTTCGATGCGGCCCGCTCCGATAGAAGCGTCGGCGATACGCTGACCGACTACATGCTGGTGCCATCGGTCATCATGCAGTGGCTGTTCCCGGTGATCATGCTGTTTGCAGCCTACCTCTTCATCCGGGGCCACGACCTGCCCGGCGGCGGCTTTGCGGCCGGCATCGCGATGGCCTGCGGCTTCCTGCTGCAGTACATGGCCTTGGGCACACGGGCGGTGGAAGACCGGCTTCGGGTGCTGCCGGTGCGCTGGATGGGAGCGGGCCTCCTGCTGGCCGTCATCGTCGGTTGCGGCTCCTGGGTGTTCGGCTATCCGTTCCTCACCTCGCATTCGCAATATCTCCACGTGCCAATCATTGGCGACGTGCCGATGGCGACCGCGCTGTTCTTCGATCTCGGCGTGTTCTCGCTGGTGATGGGCGCGACGGTCCTGATGTTGATCGCTCTGGCGCATCAGTCGACGCGCAGCCTGCGCGCCAGCCGCCTAGCGGCAGCGGAAAGGGAGGACGGCTGATGGAGTTCCTGCTTGCCATCCTCATCGGCGCCTTCGTCGGCTCCGGCGTCTGGCTAATCCTCAGGCCCCGCACCTTTCAGGTGGTGATCGGCCTTTCGTTGATCGGCTACGGCGTTAATCTCTTCATCTTCGGCATGGGACGGCTGCGCGTGAACGCGCCGCCGATCCTCGCCGATACCGCCGCCATCAACCCGGCTGACTTCGCCGACCCGGTGCCGCAGGCGCTAGTCCTCACGGCCATCGTCATCGGATTTGCGACGACGGCGCTCCTGCTCGTGGTGCTGCTGGTCTCGCGCGGCTTGACCGGCAGCGACCACGTCGACGGAAAGGATCCCGGATGATCCGCAACCACCTGATGATCGTCCCCATCCTGCTGCCGATGGTCGCCGGCGCTTTCCTGCTGCTGCTGGACGAGCGGCGCCACGGCATGAAGGCCGCCATCGGCCTAGTCTGCACGCTCGCGCTTGCCGTCGTCGCGGTGATGCTCGTCGGCATCGCCGATACCGGCGGCGCACCGGATGGCCGGACGCTGACCAATGCCTATCTCCTCGGCAACTGGCCGGCGCCTTTCGGCATCGTGCTCGTCCTCGACCGCCTGTCCGCCTTGATGGTGCTGCTGGCGAGTATCCTCGCAGTGGCCGCCCTCCTCTATGCCCTCGCCCGGTGGGACCGGAGCGGCCCGCATTTCCACAGCCTGTTCCAGTTCCTGCTGATGGGACTGAATGGCGCCTTCCTGACCGGCGACCTGTTCAATCTCTTTGTCTTCTTCGAGGTGATGCTGGCCGCATCCTACGGGCTGATGCTTCACGGAATTGGCGTCCCCCGGGTGCGGGCGGGCCTCCACTACATCGTCGTAAACCTCGTCGCCTCGCTGTTCTTCCTGATCGGCGTCAGCATGATCTACGGCACCACCGGGACGCTCAACATGGCCGATCTGGCGCGCCAGGTGCCGCTGCTCGGCGGACAGGAGCGAGCGCTGCTGCAGACCGGCGCCGCCATCCTCGGGATGGCGTTCCTGGCGAAGGCCGCCATGTGGCCGCTGAGTTTCTGGCTGCCGACCGCCTATTCGGCGGCCGCAGCGCCGGTCGCGGCAATCTTCGCCATCCTCAGCAAGGTCGGTGCCTACGCCTTACTGCGCCTCTCGCTGCTGGTCTTCGGCGCCGAGGCCGGCGGCTCCGCCGGTTTTGGCAGCACGTTCCTCGTCATCGGCGGCATCGCGACGATCGCCTTCGGCGCCGCCGGCGTGCTCGCCTCCCAAGCGCTCGGCCGGCTGGCCAGCTACAGCATTCTCGTTTCCTCCGGCACGCTTCTCGCCGCCATCGGCATGCGGGATGTCGGGGTCACCTCGGGCGCCCTCTTCTACATGGTGAGCTCGACGCTAACGATCGGCGCCTTCTTCCTGCTCATCGAACTTGTGGAACGCATCCAGGACCCGGCGGCCTCGGTCCTCGCGGTGACGCTCGAGGCCTATGGCGAGACCGACGACGAGACGGAGCAGGCGGAGGAGGTCGGCACGTTGATTCCGGGAACGCTGGCGGTGCTCGGCATCTCGTTCGCCGTCTGCGGCCTGCTGCTGGCAGGCCTTCCGCCCTTGTCCGGCTTCGTTGCGAAATTCGCGATGTTGGCCGCGCTCATTCCCGCGGGCAATTCGAGCGCGCCTGCTGCGATGTCCAACGCTGCGCTGGTGCTGGCGGCGATGCTGATCCTTTCCGGCCTCGCCTCGATGATCGCGATGATGCGCGCGGGCATCCGCACTTTCTGGGCGCCGATCGCCGGGACGGTACCGGCGGTCCGGCTGCTAGAGATCGCCCCCATCGGCTTCCTCCTCGCCATCGGTGTGGCGATGACCGTGTTCGGCGGCCCGATCCTGCGCTTCACCGATGCGGCGGCGGCCGCGCTCCACGCGCCCTCCGGCTATATCTCCGACGTTTTATCCGCCCCGCGGGTCCCACCGGCTGCGGAGGCGCACCCATGAGCCGCGTCCTTCCCTACCCGCTGCTGACGCTGTCCCTTCTCCTGATGTGGCTGTTGCTTAGCGGCTTCTCGGCTGGACAGTTTCTGCTGGGGACGGTGATCGCCGTGATCACCTCGCTTCTGGTCGTGCCGCTGCAGCCGGAGAAGGCGAAAATTCGCCGCTGGTCGGCGATCCCGAAGCTCGTCGGCACCGTCAGCCTCGACGTCGTCCGCTCGAACTTCGCGGTCGCCCATCTGATCGTCGTCCCATCGCGGGGGGCCCAAAAGTCTGGTTTCGTCGATATTCCGCTGACGCTGCGCCATCCGACAGCGCTGGCGATCCTCGCCTGCATCCTCACCTGCACGCCGGGAACCGCCTGGCTCGAATACCGCTCGTCGAACGGCCATCTCCTCCTGCACGTTCTCGACCTCGTCGACGAACAGGACTGGATCGACCTGATCAAGAAGCGCTACGAGCCCCTGCTGCTGGAGCTGTTCGAATGACCGAGACCGCCCTCCTGGCCGCGATCACCGTCGCGCAGCTTCTCCTTTTCCTGGCGATCGCCTGCTGCGCCGCGCGGATGATGCTGGGGCCGCGGGCGCAGGACCGGGTGATGGCGCTCGACGCGCTCTATGTCAGCACCATGCTGCTCGTCGTCACTTTCGGCGTGCGGACCGGATCGGTGATCTACTTCGAGGCGGCATTGGTGATCGGGCTGCTCGGCTTCGTCTCGACGGCGGCGCTTGCCAAATTCCTCATGCGCGGCGAGGTCATCGAATGAACCATCTCGCAAACCTCCCCGTCTGGGCGGCACTGGTTGTCGGGATCCTGATCGTCGTGGGGGCCGCCGTCACGTTGCTCGGAACGATCGGGCTCCTGAGGTTCGGCAGCTTCTACGAGCGCATCCACGCACCGACGCTTGGCAATACCGGAGGCGCCCTCTGCATCCTCATCGCCTCGGCGATCTGCTTCAGCGTCCTCGGCACCAAGCCCGTGCTGCACGAGGTGCTGCTCGCCGTGTTCCTCGTGGTCACCACGCCGATCAGCCTGATGCTCCTCGGACGCGCCGCGCTTTACCGCGACAGGACCGAGGAGGTCGATGGCGTGCCCCGGTCGACCGAGCGGGTGGATGACGCGGCCTCGCCCGAGCCTCAGCGCTGAACACGGGAGCAACGCGACAGAACAAGGAAAGTGAGGCGGCGCTTCGCAACGCATCGCATCGGCGCGGGATAGCGGTGGGACCGCTTGGGACAAAGACCGGTGGATGATCTATCCCTCGCGTCCAACTCGATCCCGTATTGAGGTTGAGGAAGGGGAGCGTCGCCGCATTGCCCGTGCCCAGGCGGCGCTCCGGAAAGACCAGAGGAAGATTTATGTCCCCGTCCAACGCCGAAACCATCTGGAACCTCGTCGACGCCCGGCGCGCCGACTATGAAGCGCTGAGCGACCGTATTTGGGGCATGCCGGAGATCGCCTATACCGAGTTCCGCTCCTGCGCCGAGCACACGGCCATGCTGCAGGGCGAGGGTTACACGGTGACCGAAGCGCCCGCCGGCATCCCGACGGCGGTGATCGGCGAGGCCGGTTCCGGCGGCCCGGTCATCGCCTTCCTCGGCGAATACGATGCGCTGCCGGGCCTTGGCCAGGAAGCCGGCATCGCCGAGCCGAAACCGCTCGATGGTAACGGGCACGGCCATGGTTGCGGCCACAACATGCTGGGCTCGGCCGCCCTCCTCGCCGCCACGGCCTTCAAGAACTACCTCGCCGAGAACAGACTGCCGGGCACCGTGCGCTATTACGGCTGCCCGGCCGAAGAGGGCGGCGCGGCCAAGGCCTTCATGGTGCGCGACGGCCTCTTCGACGACGTCGATGCCGCCATCACCTGGCATCCGGCCTCGCTGACCCGCGTCGACGACGCCAAGTCGCTCGCCAACACCCGCATCGACTTCTCGTTCAAGGGCCGCGCCTCGCACGCGGCGGCGGCGCCCCATCTCGGCCGCTCGGCGCTCGATGCGGTCGAGCTGATGAATGTCGGCGTCAACTATCTGCGCGAGCACGTGCCCGCAGACTCCCGCATCCACTACGCCATGATCGACGGCGGCGGCATCGCGCCGAACGTCGTCCAGGCGCATGCGAAGGTCCGCTACGCCGTCCGCTCGCGTGACATCCACGGCATGAAGGCGCTGAACGAGCGGGTGATCGATGTCGCGCGCGGTGCGGCGCTGATGACCGGTACCGCGGTCGAGGTCCGGATCCTCAGCGCCGTCTCCAACCTCCTCGCCAACACGCCGATGGAGGAGACCATGCACGCCAATCTCGAGCGCCTCGGGCCCGTCGCCTTCGACGCCGAGGACCGCGCCTATGCCGAGCGAATCCAGGCGACGCTGAGCGAGGAGGACATCGCCAACGACTACCTGCGCTGCGGTATCGAGGAGCGGGCGAACACGCCGCTCTGCGACTTTATCGTGCCGCTGAACTCGGTCGGAGAGTCGATGCTCGGCTCGACCGATGTCGGCGATGTGTCCTGGGCGGTGCCGACGGTGCAGGCGCTGGTGGCTACGCACGCGATCGGCTCGCCCGGCCATTCCTGGCAGATCACCGCGCAAGGCAAGGCCCCCGCCGCCAAGAAGGGCCTCGTCTACGCCGCAAAAGCCATGGCCGGCACCGCCGTCGACCTCCTGAACGATCCGGCGCTCCTCGCCCGCGCCAAGGCCGATCACCAGGCCCGGCTGGCGAAGAAGCCCTATGCCTCGCCGATCCCGGCCGACGTCAAGCCGCCGATCCAGCCACGGCCGTCGACGCTCTGACCCGCGGGGCGGCGTTCAGCCCTTGGCAGATGCCGCCACCTCTTCCCGGAACTCCAGGCGGCCTTTTTTGCGGGGTGGGGAGCTGCATCCTTCCGCTGGCCGCGGCGGCCCGTCCGCGGAACCGCGGTGCTGAACACCCGCGCTCTTGACCACCGGCAGTTGGCAGGAGATCACCATCGCCGTGCCTGCTGCACGATCCCCGGTGCCAATGCCGGCGGTTCGAGGCCATGAGGATGAAGCCGATGCTCGTCGACCCGACCGTCCCCCACGCCGAGGCCTGGAACACCTGGTCGAGCCGTCCGGCGGAAATGGTCTTCCTGCCGCTCGGCGTGCGGCTGACGCCGGTGCTGTTCTCGAACCGCCTGGGCAAGGCGACGATGATCCGGCCCGGCCCCGATCTCCTCTTCGGGCGCCATGCGCCGTTGGGCGAGCTGGTGGAGTTCGAGACCCGCCATGGGGGAAGCCGCCTTGCCTTCCAGTACGACAAGACCGGCTCCTACGCGGTGCGCGGCGGCTGGACGGCGCTGGAGCTCCAGGAGTGGGGCCTGCGCTACTGGGTCTCGATCTGCCTCTCCGCCGAGAACGGCGCGGTGGCCGAGTATGACGCGGCTTCGTGTGCCGCCGTCATCAATGTTGGCACGCGCTACGTTGCCCTGGTGACGGAAGGCGAGCCGGTTCAGGTGACGGCGCATCCCAGCATCGAGGCCGTGGTCGAGGACTTCGACGCCAACGGCTATTTCCATCTTGGCAGCCGCGGCGACCGCGCGCCCGTGCTGGCGCTAAGGTTCGAGTTGGAAATGTCGCTGAGCGGCCGGTTCGCGGCCGCCGTCGCCGACAGCCGTGCGCTGGCCATTGCCGGGGCCCGGGCGGCGCTGGACGATACGGCTGCGCTGCCGGCCCTCGCGAAGCAGACCGGCCGCCACGCCGGCGCGCTGGACGCCGTGCGCGATGTCATCGCCTGGAACACGCTGCATGATGGTGCCAACCACCGCCAGTTCACCGCCACCAGCCGGATGTGGGACCTCGGCGGCTCCGCCGTCTGGTTCAACGACCAGACCTATGCGGCGCTGATGTCCGGGCTGTTTTCGCGCCATGCCGGCATCTGCAACATGGCGGTCGCGATGTCGAACGCGACCCCGCAAGGCAATTTCGCCTGCATCGTCAACGAGAGCGACAGCTGGGTCGACCGCAGCCAGGCGCCGAACGGCGCCTTCATCGCCTGGATGATGTTCTTGCGCAGCCGCGACCGCGCTTTGCTCGATCTCGTCTATGCGCCGCTCGCCCGGAACCAGCGCTGGTGGCGTGCGATGCGCGATCCCGGGGGAATGGGTCTCGTCTCCTGCGGCACATCGGACGTCGGCGAAGGCCTCTATAAGGGCATGCATTTCGGCGCCCGCAACGAGACCGGCATGGACAACTCGGCGACGCACGACGAGGCCGTCTACGACAAGGCGAGCCGGACGCTTTCGACCCTCGACGTCGGTCTGAACTGCTCGCTCGCGCTCGACGCCGAAATGCTGTCGCTGATCGCAGCCGAGCTCGGGCTTTCGTCGGACGCAGCGGAGTTCAGCGGCCTTGCCGCGTCCAGCCGGCAGAAGATCCGCGACGAACTCTACGACGGGACGCGCGGCATCTTCGCCAACCGCCAGCGGACCGGCGGCTTCGTGCGCAGCCTCGGGCCGACGAGCTTCTACCCGCTGATCGCCGGAGCGGCGACACCCGAGCAGGCGGCGAGCCTTCTCCGCCATCTCAGCGATCCCGCGACCTTCGGCGGCGCCTACGTCATCCCGAACGCGTCGCGCGACGACCCGGCCTATGCCGACAACGTCTACTGGCGCGGACGGATCTGGCCGAACGTCAACTTCTTCGTCTGGCACGGCCTGCGCCGCTACGGCTTCGACGCCGAGGCCTCTGCCTTCGCCGAAAAAAGCCTGGCGCTGTTCGACCAGTCCTGGAGGGGGCGACGGATCGCGGCGGAGAACTACAGCGCCGAGACCGGCGAGCCGATGGACCAGCCGGACACCGACCCCTTCTATTCCTGGGCCGCCTTGCTGCCGATGCTTGGCATGGCCGAGGTGATGGACGTCAATCCCTGGGGTGGATGGGAGATCTGCCACACCGGCGCGCCTGTCGTGCTGGGCCCGGTCGAGACGCCGATCGGGCCGGTCACGGTGGTGGCGGAGGGCGGCTGGCTGACGCTTCGACGCCCCGGCGGCATCGTCTTCGCCACCGACTTCATCGGCCGCCTCTCTCAGATTGTCATGGGTCCGGGTCTCTTCTCCTGCCGCTTCGACCCCGCAGAAACAACTGCGGAAGCGGTGCTCGAGCTGCCCGGCATCGGGATCGACAGCGTGGTCGCGGTCCGGCTCGACGGCGTCGAGGCCGAGGCGACCGGCAAGGTCGATGGCATCCGAATAGTCCTTGGCCGCGCCAACCGACTCGACGTTCACTTCACGCCGGCGGCCACCCGGTGACGACGGAGGTGCTCGACTCGCCGCTATGGTTCCGCTCGCCGGACCACCGCTTTCGTCCGGCCGCCTTCTGGTTCTGGCACCATCTGCCGAGCGAGACGGATATTGCCGAGCGGCTGGCGGAGATCGCCGTCTCTGGGCTCGGCACGATCATGATCCAGGCGCGGCTCGCTTTGCCGCTGCCGCTCTACCTCTCGCCGGATTACCTCTCGGCCGTCCGCTTCGCCAGCGCGGAGGCGAGACGGCTGGGGATCGGGGTCGAGATCTACGACGAGTACCAGTGGATGTCCGGTCACGGCGGTGGCCGCACGGTGAAGGACGCCGACCACCTGCGCGAACGCCCTCTGTTCTGGACCAGCGCCAGTCTCGACGCCGACGGGCACGCGACGCTCGATATCGCCGAGATCCGCTCCCCCTTCCTGGAGTTCCTCGGCAAGGACGGCCTCGACTGGTGCTACGAGGGCGGCGTGCCGCTGTTCGACGAATGGCAGATCGTCGCCGCGGTCGCGGAGACGGACGGCGGGACGCAGAATCTCGGGGCGACGACGCGGCTGCTGTCGTCGGAGGGCACCGGCTGCCGGATCGGCGTCGATGCCGCTGGCGGCGGAGGACAGCGGGTGACGGTGTTCGTCTCCGCCCGTTGCCGGACATCGCGGATGATCAACTACCTTCTGCCGGAAGCCGCTGAGCGCTTCGCCGAAGTCGCCTATGCGCCCTTGCTGGCGGCGTCGGGCGGATCGGCGGACGGCATCTTCTTCGACCACCCCTATGCCGGGTTCTACGTCTGGAAGGGCTTGGAGGGTGATTTCGGCAACAGCCTCCTCTGGGATGCGGAGCTGCCGGATCTTCTTCCATCCGAACCGCTCGGCCTGCAATTGCTGGCACTGACCAAGGACGTCGGGCCGCGGACGTCAAGCTTGCGCGTGCGCTTCCTCGAGGCCTATTCGGCGCAGCTGCACGAGGCCTTCTTCGGCACGCTGCGCCGCTGGTGCGACCGGCATGGCCTCGCCTTCTCCGGCCACGAACTCCTGACCCATGTCGGCGGCTGGACGCTGCATGACGGCCTTGGCGGCATCGATCCGCGCGCCATGCCCGGCACCGACTATTTCGGCGTCGACGCTTTTCGCAGCGAGACCTCGGTCGATGCTGCCGACTATGCGCCGCAGATCTCGGCACGCTTCGGCGACTCCGTGGCACGCGCGCATGGCCGCAGCCGTTGCACCGTCGAGCAGTATTCCACCGGGCGCGAGACCGGCATGCCGGGTGCCGCGGGCCAATGGGGGCTGACCCTTGGCCGCCTGCGGGCACAGGCGATCCGGCACACGCTGTTCGGCGCCCGGCGCATCCTTCTGCATGCGCTCTATCTCGATGACGGTTTTGCGCCCGGCACGGCCTCCGGGCCCAACCCGCGCTTCGACTTCGCGCCGGGCTTCAACTTCCAGCCTTGGTGGCAGGACGTACCCTTGGTGTTCGAGGAGATCGCCCGTCTCTCGGCGTTTCTGGAAGAGGGCGAACCGATCCGACCGGTGGCGCTCCTCTATCCGCTGGAGACGATCCGCGCCGAGGCGATGGCGCCGGATTGCGGACGGCATTTCGGCTGGTGGGCAAAGGCCCTGTCGGAGGCCGGCATCGGCTTCGACATCGTCAGCGAGGATGCGGTCGCGGCGGCAGCGGTCGAGGACGGCGAACTCCGCTTGCCCGCGGGGCGCTACACCACTCTCATCCTTCCCGCCGTCACCACGCTCGCGGGCCCCGGCACTGCGGGTACGCTGGCCCGCTTCGCTTCCGCCGGCGGAAGGATCCTCGCCTCGGGCCCGCTACCGCATCAGAGCAAGTCCGCCGGCGAGGATCCGGAACTTTCGACACTGTTGCGCGCCTCCGTCGAAAAAGGTGACCATCTGCCGGGGGCGACAGAAGCGGACGTCGTCGCGATGGTCGGCACCTTGCCGCTTGGCTCGCTCCGTTTCGAGGGGGATGGTCCGCACTGGACTGCCGCTGCCCGTTGCGGTGAGACAATCCGGCTGGCGACGGTCAACGACAGCGACAAATGGCGCGACCTCGCCATCCCACTCAGCAAGGCTTCCCGCATCGTCCGCTGGGGCGCCACGACGGGCACTCGGCTTGTCCTGGCGGAGACGAACAGCGTGCTGCGCCTGTCGCTCGCACCGGGTGCTCTTCTGTGCCTTGAGATCTCACCTTGCCCGGCCGCTCGCGAGACCGATGCGCTGCCTCCCGGTGGAGGGCTCGTCGCTGTCGAACTTCCTGGCGTACTGGAGCTGGCGGACGGATGGCAGTTCCGGACGGACGAGAGACCCTTCCAGGCGATCGACACGCGGCGCGGCTGGGAGGCGCAAGGCCATGAACGCTTCGCCGGCACGGGCCATTACCGCCGGACGATCGGCGTACCGTTTTGCCCTGCGGGCCATGCCTGGCATCTCGTCCTCCCCGGGCTCGGCGACACCGTCGTCTGTGATGTCGACGGCGTGGTCGTCGGCCGCTCGGTTGCGGGAGAAGCCGCGTTTGCGCTGGAAGAGGGCACGGTCGTCGTCGGGCTTACGATCCGCAACACCGCCGCCAACCGCTACTATGCCAGGACGGAATTCGAAGCGGCGGCTCATCAGCCCTCGGGCCTCGTCTCACCGCCCCTGCTGGAGGTCCGGCCGGTCGGAAGTTCCGATCTGCGGCTCCTGGAGACCTGACCCTGGTATGCGCCGGCGTAGGGCGCGATCCCTGTCGACGACGATTGTACACAACCGCCGGATACAATGCTTCGGATCACTCTATGCAGCAGATAACAGAACCGCGCGGCGTGATGGATGAGCAGGTCGACTGAAAAGACCCGCCCAAACGGAAACGGCCGGGATCGCGATCCCGGCCGTTTTCAACAAAGCCTTGCGGCTTACTTGTTGACCGATTCCTTGAGGCCCTTGCCGGCCGCAAACTTCGGCACGTTGCGGGCCGGAATGTCGACCTCGGCGCCGGTCGAAGGGTTGCGGCCCTTGGAAGCGGCGCGGTGCGACACGGAGAAAGTACCGAAGCCAACGAGACGAATGTCGTCGCCGCTGGCGAGCGCGCCTTCGATCACTTCGAACAGGGCATCGACGGCCTGGCCGGCCTGCTGCTTGGAGAGTTCAGCCTTGTCCGCAACGGCGGAAACCAACTCGTTCTTGTTCATCGGACATTCTCCTGATTTTCTGGAAGTCGTTCACGACTCGCGTCGGACGATGGGCGAGTCCGCCGCATCATTCAAGCGGACATAGCCTCCAAACGGTGCAAAATAAGGCTTTGAACGAAAAATGCCGCCCCGAAGGACGGCATTTTTAGACTCAACGACGCCCGATCGGCTCAGTGAGCGACGGCCGTCGTGCCGTCGGCGGCCGGGGCATTTGCCGCCAAAGGCTCCTCGGCTTCCGTCCATTCGATCGGCACCGGCTCCCGAACCAGCGCATGCTTCAGCACGTCGCCGATCCGCGCGACCGGGATGATCTCCATCCCGTTCTTCACGTTGTCCGGAATATCCGCCAGATCCTTGGCGTTGTCTTCCGGGATCAGCACCGTCTTGATGCCGCCGCGGAGCGCGGCGAGCAGCTTCTCCTTGAGGCCACCGATCGGCAGTACCCTGCCCCGCAGTGTGATCTCGCCGGTCATCGCGATGTCGCGGCGTACCGGAATGCCGGTCATCACCGAGATGATCGCCGTTGCCATCGCGACACCCGCAGACGGTCCATCCTTCGGCGTCGCGCCTTCCGGCACGTGCACGTGGATATCGCGCTTATCGAACAGCGGCGGCTTTATGCCGAAGTCGATGGCCCGCGAGCGGACATAGGATGCAGCCGCGGAGATCGACTCCTTCATCACGTCCTTCAGGTTGCCCGTGACCGTCATCTTGCCCTTGCCCGGCATCATGACGCCCTCGATCGTCAGCAGCTCGCCGCCGACCTCGGTCCAGGCGAGACCCGTAACGATGCCGATCTGGTCCTCCAACTCCGCCTCGCCGTAGCGGTAACGCCAGACGCCGAGATAGTCCGGCAGGTTCTCCGCCGTGATCTCTACCGACGTGCGCTCGCCCTTGAGGATCTGCGTCACCGCCTTACGGGCGAGCGTCATCAGTTCGCGCTCGAAGTTTCGAACGCCGGCCTCGCGGGTGTAGCGACGCGCGATCTCCTGCAGCGCGTCCTCACTGACGGAGAACTCCTCCGGCTTCAGGGCGTGGTCGCGGATAGCCTTGGGCAGGAGATGCCGTCGGGCGATCTGGACCTTCTCGTCCTCGGTGTAGCCGGCGATGCGGATGACCTCCATGCGGTCCAGCAAGGGACCCGGAATGTTCATCGTGTTCGCCGTCGTCACGAACATGGTCGAGGAGAGGTCGTACTCCACCTCGAGATAGTGGTCCATGAACGTTGCGTTCTGCTCGGGATCGAGCACCTCGAGCAGAGCCGAAGACGGATCGCCGCGGAAGTCCTGGCCCATCTTGTCGATTTCATCGAGCAGGAAGAGAGGGTTAGTCTTCTTAGCCTTCTTCATCGACTGGATGACCTTGCCGGGCATCGAGCCGATATAGGTGCGGCGGTGACCGCGGATCTCGGCCTCGTCCCGCACGCCGCCGAGCGCCATGCGAACATACTCGCGCCCCGTCGCACGGGCGATCGAACGCGCGAGCGAGGTCTTGCCGACGCCGGGAGGCCCGACGAGGCAGAGGATCGGGCCCTTCATCTTCGCCTGACGGCTCTGCACCGCCAAATACTCGATGATCCGCTCCTTGACCTTATCGAGGCCGAAATGCTCCTCGTCGAGGATCGCCTCGGCCTTCTTCAGGTCGATCTTCACCTTCGAGCGCGTGCCCCAGGGCAGACCGAGCAGCCAGTCGAGATAGTTCCGGACGACGGTAGCTTCCGCCGACATCGGGCTCATCTGCTTCAGCTTCTTCAGCTCGGCATTGGCCTTCTCGAGCGCTTCCTTCGAGAGCTTGGTCTTCTTGATGCGGTCTTCCAGCTCGGCCGCCTCGTCGCGGCCTTCCTCGCCGTCGCCGAGCTCCTTCTGGATCGCCTTCATCTGCTCGTTCAGATAGTACTCGCGCTGGGTCTTCTCCATCTGGCGCTTGACGCGCGAGCGGATGCGCTTCTCGACCTGTAGGACCGAGATCTCGGCTTCCATGAAGGACAGTGCCTTTTCCAGGCGGTCGCGAACGCTGGTAAGGCCCAGCATCTCCTGCTTCTCGGCGATCTTGATCGCGAGATGCGAGGCGACGGTGTCGGCGAGCTTCGAGTAATCATCGATCTGGCCAGCAGCGCCAACGACTTCCGGCGAGATCTTCTTGTTCAGCTTAACGTAGTTCTCGAACTCGGAGACGACCGAACGCGCGAGAGCCTCGATCTCGACCTCATCCTCTTCCACCGCCGGGACGATGTGAGCGGAGGCCTCGTGCCATTCGGTCCGGGACGAGAATGAATCAATCCGCGCGCGCTTCATGCCTTCCACGAGCACCTTGACGGTACCGTCGGGAAGCTTGAGGAGCTGCAGGACATTGGCCAGCGTGCCGAGGTCGTAGATGGCATCCGGCGACGGATCCTCGTCGCCCGCATTCTTCTGCGTGACCAGCAGGATCTGCTTGTCGGCGCCCATCACCTCTTCCAGCGCCTTGATCGACTTTTCGCGGCCGACAAACAGCGGCACGATCATGTGCGGGAAGACAACGATGTCGCGAAGCGGAAGAACCGGATAGAGCACTGCCCCGCCGTCGCCCTCGATGGTATTGGACATGGGAATTCCTTTCTTCGGCTTTCGCCGATCGCGGCCGTTCTTCGCAGACCTCACGTGAGCATCTGGAGAAACGCCTCTTGCCCCGTGCATGTGGGCAGATGCCGTCTCTGCTTCAATGATTCGCAGGCCCGTCGCGTCTCACCAAATCACTGTTCACAAACGTCGAACAATGAGAGGGCGCATGAAAAAGCCCGTCCCGGCGGAGCCGGGACGGGCTGAACTCTGTCCGTCGGACCCCAATTCTCGTCGGCTGCAACGCCGCCGCCGCACTAGGCGCTGACGTTTTCCTTCTCGTCCTTGCGCTCGGCATAGATGTAGAGCGGACGCGCCTTGCCATCGATGACCTCCTCGGAGATCACGACTTCCTGCACGCCTTCAAGTGTCGGCAGGTCGAACATCGTGTCGAGCAGCATCGCTTCCATGATGGAGCGAAGGCCACGCGCACCGGTCTTGCGCTCGATCGCCTTGCGGGCGATCGCCTTCAGCGCGTCCTCGTGGAAGGACAGCTCGACGTTCTCCATCTCAAACAGACGCTGGTACTGCTTGACCAGCGCGTTCTTCGGCTCAACCAGGATCTGGACCAGCGCCGGCTCGTCGAGATCCTCGAGCGTCGCCAGCACCGGCAAACGGCCGACGAATTCCGGGATGAGGCCGAACTTCAGGAGATCGGCAGGCTCGACCTGACGGAACAGATCGCCGGTGCGGCGGTCTTCCGGCGAAGAGACGTTGGCGGCAAAGCCGATCGAGGTCTTGCGGCCACGGTCGGAGATGATCTTGTCGAGGCCCGAGAAGGCGCCGCCGCAGATGAACAGGATGTTGGCGGTGTCGACCTGCAGGAATTCCTGCTGAGGATGCTTGCGGCCACCTTGCGGCGGCACGGAAGCGACGGTGCCTTCCATGATCTTCAGAAGCGCCTGCTGCACGCCCTCTCCCGACACGTCGCGGGTGATCGACGGGTTGTCGGACTTGCGCGAAATCTTGTCGATTTCGTCGATGTAGACGATGCCGCGCTGCGCCCGCTCGACGTTGTAGTCAGCCGACTGAAGGAGCTTCAGGATGATGTTCTCGACGTCCTCGCCGACATAGCCGGCCTCGGTCAGCGTGGTAGCGTCGGCCATGGTGAAGGGCACGTCGAGGATGCGGGCGAGCGTCTGGGCCAGCAGCGTCTTGCCGCAGCCGGTCGGACCCATCAGCAGGATGTTCGACTTCGCCAGTTCGACGTCGTTGTGCTTGGAGGCGTGCGCCAACCGCTTGTAGTGATTGTGCACGGCGACCGAGAGCACCTTCTTGGCGAAGGCCTGGCCAATCACGTAGTCATCGAGAACCGCGATGATCTCCTGCGGCGTGGGTACGCCCTCGCGCGACTTCACCATCGAGGATTTGTTTTCCTCGCGGATGATGTCCATGCACAGCTCGACGCACTCGTCGCAGATGAAGACCGTCGGGCCGGCGATCAGCTTGCGGACTTCATGCTGGCTCTTTCCGCAGAAAGAGCAGTAGAGCGTGTTCTTCGAATCGCCGCCGCTCACTTTGCTCATTGGTTCTTCCTTCCGGTCCGGTGTCCGTCGTCAAGCCGGTCGTATCGGACCCTAATTTATGCCAGCCCGAGCCGATTGCAACTGCAGCATTTTGCAGTCGGTTTTCTCGGTTTATGACACTTTAGCTCGTTGTCGATGATGCAGGAGCAACCTTGAGCGATGCTGTCCGGCGTTTGCGGCAAGGTAGAAGCGGGCGTCCACCAGATCAAGGCCGAGGCGCATCGCACTGTCCTGCAGGTCGGCAGCACCGCACGAAACGGTGAGGCCGCCATGCCCAAATGCGCTGATAAAGCGCATCCGGGCAAGATGCTCAGCCGGCGGAAAGGCCGGTTCGGCGGGTATCAGCCGGGCACATGCGCCTCGAGCTCGTCACGCGACGAGTAAACCTTATCGATCAGACCGAACTCGCGCGACTCGTCGGCGGTCATGAAATGGTCGCGGTCGAGGGTGCGCTCGATCGTCTCGAGGTCCTGGCCGGTGTGCGTGACATAGACCTCGTTCAGCCGGCGCTTCAGCTTGATGATGTCCAGCGCGTGGCGCTCGATGTCGGACGCCTGGCCCGAGAAACCGCCGGACGGCTGGTGCACCATGATGCGGGCGTTCGGCGTGGCGAAGCGCATGCCCTTCTCGCCGGCGCAGAGCAGCAGAGAGCCCATCGAGGCGGCCTGGCCGATGCAGAGCGTCGACACGGGCGGACGGATGAACTGCATGGTGTCGTAGATCGCCATGCCCGAGGTGACGACACCACCCGGCGAGTTGATGTAGAGGGCGATCTCCTTCTTCGGGTTTTCCGCCTCGAGGAACAGCAGCTGCGCGCAGACGAGCGTCGCGATGCCGTCCTCGATCGGCCCGGTGATGAAGATCACGCGTTCCTTGAGGAGCCGGGAGAAGATGTCGTAGGCGCGCTCGCCGCGGTTGGTCTGTTCGACCACCATCGGCACGAGGTTCATCGCTCTTTCCACGGGGTGCATCATGGGGGGTGCTTTCGGTGCTGGTGTTTCGGGCGCGGCGGAACCGCACCCCGGGAATCAGTCGGCCTTGGCCCAAAGCACAGATAGGGCGTGACGCCCCATCTGTGCAAGATGGCTCTCCGGGAAGCCGCGCGAAGGCTTAATCCGGGCAGCTGCGGCGCGGTGCGTCCGTCGCGCGATTTGCGCTCCGGGCGATCCCGCCGCCTTCACCGCTCTCGGCGATTCAGCGCTCATCCTGCGGATTATCGAGGGCATCGATATCGCCCACCGACGGCGGGATCCGCGAGCCATCGCGGTTGACGGAGCCGTAGTGCGTCGCGTCCGGCTGGTCCGGCGCCAGCGCCCGCGCCACCACGGCCGCCGTGATCGGGGCTGCGGCAAGATGCATCGGCGGCGCTTGGCCCCGCTTGTCTTCGCCGAACCAGACCGTCATGTGCGGGAACGGGATCTCCACGCTGCGCTCGTCGCAAAGGCGCTTGACGATCTCGTTGTAAGCTCGGCCGATGCCCCATTGCTTGCCGGGCCGCGTCTTGATCCGTCCGCGCACCACCACGGCGGAGTCGCCGAGTTCGTTGACCCCGAACATCTCGAAGTCCGCGATGATGTCGGCGCCGACGGGCATCGCCCTCACCTCGTCGAAGGCTTCCTGCATCAGCGCCTTCACCTCCACAATGTTTTCGCGATAGGCGACGCCGAGATCGATGAGGAACTGGGAAAAATCCTTGGTCATGTTGGCGACCTGGTCGACCGAGGAGAAGGGAATGAGGTGATAGGTCCCGTCGATGGAGCGCAGGCCGACCGAGCGGATGGTCAGCCGCTCGACGACGCCGGAGACGCCCGAGACGAGAACGACATCGCCCTCGTTCATGGCGTTCTCGAACTGGATGAAGGCGCCGGTGATGATGTCCTGCACCAGCTTCTGCGCGCCGAAGCCGACGGCAAGGCCGATGACGCCGGCGCCCGCCAGCAGCGGCCCGATGTTGAGGCCGATCTGCGAGAGCACCAGCATGATGATCATCGCGACGAGGGTGATCGTGAAGGCATTGCGCAGCAGCGACAGCAACGTCCGCTCGCGCGAGGTCGGGACGGAGCCGAAATTCGGGTTCAGCCGATACTCGATCCAGGAGGAGACGCCGAGGAACACGGCAAAGCCGAGGAGGATCACGGTGCCGGCGCCTATGGTGCCGCTGACCACGCGCTGGCCGACCTCGGTCGTCGCCCAGCCGCCGAGATCGAAGAGCCGCCAGGCCTCCAGGATGAAGCCGATGACGACGATCACCACCAGGACGCGCAGGATGGTGAGGGCGTTGGGAATGAAGGAGTTCACCCGGCGCTCCAGCAGCGGCAGGCGCTCCCTCACCCGGTCGGGCACCGGGATGCCCTTGACGATGATCTTGGTCAGCGTCGAGACGATCAGGCCGCCCAGCGCCATCGCGCCGACCGACTTCAGGGTCGCGAAGGTCATGAAGCGCAGGCCCTCGTCCGGGCTGCTCAGCCAGACGGAGAACAGCGACAGCACGAAGATGATCGCCAGCACCCACCAGATCTTGCCGAGGAAGGCATGGAAGCGCGCGCTGTAGCTGCGGTCTCCCCGCGCCCGCTGGCGGCTGAGCCTTTCGCGGACGGTCGCCCGGTTGCGCAGGATCAGGAAGATGATGAGGCAGAGCGAGATGAAGGCGACGATGAACCGGACAGCATCGCCGGCTGCCACGCTCGAGTTCTTCTCCACCACCGGCGCCACGAAGAGAAAGGTGTAGCCGAGGATCGAGATCAGCCGGGAAATCCAGAACGACCAGTAGAGCGCGTGACGATCGCCAAAAGGCGTCAGCCGCAGCTTCGGGTGCCCGGGCACGACGAACACGTGGAAGGCCGCCTTGACCAGTTCGATGAACAGGAAGGCGTTGAGGAACAGCGCTTGGTTGATGTTGGGCGGCCCGCCGAAGAACAGGATCGCTGTGACATAGCCTGCCGCAAGGCATGCGACGATCGCCAGCACGTCGACGGCGGCGACGATCGCGAGCAGGAGGAGCTTTCCCAACGGCCCTGCGAAAGCCGCCCGCGCCTCCAGCCGGGCGAAAATCGGTCGCTTGACGAACTGCAGGGCGGCATAGGCGGCGAAAACCGCAAAGGCGACCAGCACGACGGGCAGGATCGCCTCGTAGATGCGGGGCAGATCGAGCGAGCCGGCGCCTGCCAGAAGCTTCTGCGCCCTCCCCGCGGACTCCGCCACCTCTTCGGCGAGCGCGAAAGCATTGACGAAGAGCACCTGGCTCGCGCGCGCCACCTCGTCGGGCACGGATACCGCCAGCGGCTCGGATTCCGGCTCTACAGCCCTGGTTCCAGCCGCCGACTTCAGCGCTTCCACGAGCTTCGCGCGCGTCGTGTCGTTCTCGAGAATCTTGACGAGGTCGTCGAGCGTCGGATCGCTGGCGGCCGCCTCCGACGTTGCGGCGGGCTTGGTCAGGGCGGAGAGGCCCGGCACCTGGGCGCTGGCGCCGACGGAGAAGAACAGCGCCAGCCCGAACAACATCAGGGCGGCTCCGGCTGAGACGAGTTTCTGCATCAGGAAACCATGACTTCGCTTCTGGTGTAATTGTCGCCACCGGCGCCCCGGCGCAGCATTCCCTATGCGCATCGCCGGCGTCCGGCGTATGGGCTCATTGGCTATGAAAACGCTCGGTTGGGCGAGACTGAGGCTTCACTCGCCGCCCATCCCGCGAGGCTGCAGAAAATCACGCCTGAACGCAAAAGGCCGGCAAATGCCGGCCTTCCGCTTCAACTTTTTACCAAGCGTCTCAGGCGACGGCGGCGGTCTCTTCCTCGTCTTCCTTCATCAGGTCCTCCTTGGAGACCACGATGTCGGTGACGTCGACGGTCGCGAGCAGGTGATCGAC
The DNA here is from genome assembly GCF_055730105.2 of Mesocryomonas lacus. Lineage (NCBI taxonomy): Bacteria > Pseudomonadati > Pseudomonadota > Alphaproteobacteria > Hyphomicrobiales > Aurantimonadaceae > Mesocryomonas > Mesocryomonas lacus. The sequence continues at coordinate 150,012 of NZ_JBUZWF020000004.1, read as the reverse complement.
GACCTTCTCCTCGTAGATCGGCGCGCGCAGGCTGGCGACGGCCTCAGGATTGCTGCGGAAGTACTCGTAGATCTGCTGCTCCTGGCCGGGATACTGGCGGACCTGCTCGAACACAGCGCGCTGCATCTCCTCGTCGGTAATCTGGATGTTGGCCTTCTCGCCGATCTCCGACAGGACGAGGCCGAGACGGACGCGGCGCTCGGCAAGGCGCTGGTATTCGGCGCGGGCCTTCTCCTCGGTCGTCTCTTCGTCCTCGAACGACTTGCCGCTCTTGGTCAGCTCGCTGGTGACCTGGAGCCAGATGTTGTTGAACTCAGCCTCGACCAGCTTCTCCGGCAGCTCGAAGGTGTAGTCCTTGTCCAGCGCGTCGAGCAGCTGGCGCTTGACCTTCTGGCGGGTGGCCGAGCCGTACTGGCTCTCGATCTGCTCGCGGACGACGGTGCGCAGGCGCTCGATCGATTCGAGGCCGAGCTGCTTGGCGAGATCGTCGTTCAGCTCCAGCTCGTTCGGCTTCGACACCGACTTGACCACAACGTCGAACACGGCGGCCTTACCGGCGAGGTGCGGGGCGCTGTAGTCGTCGGGGAAGTTGACCTTCACCTCCTTCGCTTCACCGACCGAAGCACCGATCAGCTGGTCCTCGAAGCCCGGGATGAACTGGCCGGAGCCGAGCACCAGGCTCGACTCATCGGACTGGCCGCCGTCGAACGGGACGTCGTCGATCTTGCCGAGGAAGCTCATGGTGACCTTGTCGCCGCTTTCAGCCGCGCCGTCCTTCGGCTCGAAGCTGCGGGCGTTCTCGGCGATGCGCTTGACCTGGTCCTCGACCTCCTCGTCGGCGATCTCGACGATCGGACGCTCGATCTTGATGCCCTTGGTCTCCTGCAGCTCGAAGGTCGGCAAGGTCTCGTAGGTCACCGTGAAGGTGAAGTCGGAGCCGCCCTTCAGCACCTTCTCGGCCTCGGCCTCGTCCTCGGTCATCGCGACCTCGGGCTGCATGGCCGAGCGCTCCTTGCGGTCGGCGATGATCGAGCGCGGGGACTCGTTGATGATCTGGTTGACGATCTCGGCCATCATCGAGCGGCCGTACATCTTGCGAAGGTGCTCCATCGGCACCTTGCCCGGGCGGAAACCCTTGAGCTTCGCCTGGCCCTTCGCCTCGTGCAGCTTGGTCTGCAGGCGAGTCTGCAGGTCGGAGGCCGGGACCACGACCTGGATTTCGCGCTTCAGGCCTTCGGCCTTGGTTTCGGTAACCTGCATTGTCTCAACCCTTGACCTTTGCGAGCGGCGGGCTCTCGAACGTCCGCCGTGCGATAATGGAGAAATTCTGTCCCGTCGGTAATTGCGGGTGGAGTGCGCTGTCTCCACGCAGTCAGGCACCAGGCCCTATATCCAATTCCGAGACCTGAGGCGGCTTTTATCGCAGGGGTCCCTGTGTCGCAAGGGGGCGCGCGCGGCGTGCGTCCCGCGACGCGCTGCCGGGCGTAGAAGGCCCGGCACCCGACCCGCGAAGGTGCCGCCGCGTGCGGCTTGCCCTCCCCGCTTTGAAACCGGATCCCGATCCGCTGAACTGCAATGGAACGCTCAGTGGCGCCCAAAGGAAAGCTAGACACCTAATATTGAGCAATCTTTCTGACCCCCTGATATTTAGCTGTGACCGTCGAAAGCAGTCGGCGGCAACCGAAATATTGTATATGAAAGGGAACGGCGCATTTTGTCCCGAATATTTCTTCAAGGACATGAGATGGACCAACCCGGCGACGCAGCCCTGCTGGACACTACTTGGATGCCGCCGATCGCCGAGGACGAGCAGGCCGCCTCCTGGCGTGACCTCGGCTATCGCATCACCGCCTTGCCAGCTGTTGTTCCGGTCAACGGTGTCGCGGCGGAGCGTCGGGCAACGGAGTCCTGTAACGAGGCACTGCGCAACAAGGACATGGAGATTGCGGCGCTCCGGTTGCAGATCCAGCTGCAGCGCGGCGTCTCGATGAAGGAATTCCACGCCCTGCAGTCGCTTCTGAAGCTGGCGAAAGAGGAAACCCAGCTGGCCTATGAGGATGCCGCCCGCGCCAACAACCGCGCCGCCGAGGCCGAATCCTGGCTAAGGCGAATGGAGGACGCGCTGCGCTCGGCTTTCGGCCAGCACGGCGAGGAAAACCGATCGCGCAAGTTCGCGGCCCGGCGAACAGGATCGCCGCCTCTGGCGTCCTAACTTCGGCATCGGACCGCGGGCATCGCCGCCAAGCGATAGAAAATGGCTCTGGACGTGCACGTCGTTCTAGCAGCACCGGACGTCCTTAGCCCCCCCCCCCCCCCCCTGTAAAGGCCGCTCCGGCTCGAAGAACCTCATCGGGCGACGGGCAGACGGGTGCCGAGACCGTTATAGATTGTCAGGGCAAAGGCTGGAAACCAGCATGCCCGCATGCGTGCGGAGAGAGAGACGGCGTACAAATACAAGGTTTCCCCTCGGCGGTCCGTTCTCCGTTTCTGCACTTCCGCCAAACCCTTATGGACCTGCCGAGACGGTGCGCGATCTACCCCCGCCCTCGACGTCCGCATGCGCACCATCAGCCGGGCAAAGGGGCAAGCCAAAACCGAACAGAGCTGGCAAGCGATACCGACTGCTTCCTTTGCGTAAGAGCGCCCGACCATTTCGGACAAATTAAAGCTCTTACCACTTTGCGCTTACTTATCCTGTATCTTTATATTTTTTAGGTTACTTTGATTTCTATTTAAGGCAATCGGCCGTTCTTATTGACAACGAACATTGCGCGCTACCTATTTCAGGACTCGGATTGGGCCAGCGCAACCCTTCTCGTATACGCTTAAGCTCGGCCTCAAACTGCACCGTAGCTGGGTCTTGAGCTGCGTGGGCGCTCAGCTTGCAAGGCCGAGCTGAATGTCTCTAAACTCATGAACAGCGCGCTACATAAAACCGCGTAAAGGTAAGGTATACTTAATTTCGCCGCCGACAACTTTGGAGTGCTTCCGGCTCAGACAAGCCGCTTACCGGTAGATCGCCCCTGCCGCAGGCCTTTCCACGGTCACGGGTCAGCATTCATTGCCAAACGCTCACTGAGGCTTATAACACCAGATGCACGGCTTACTGTGCAGCGTAACTTAACCTCCCGAACAAAAGTCGCCTTGTGATGGCGACGGAAGGACTAAAATGGCAAAGAAAATCTACCAGGCCCCGACCCTTCGCGCTCACGGCTCGATCGAGAAGCTGACCCAGGGCGGCTCCACCGGCAACTCGCTCGATGCGACGTTCCCGACCGGCACCCCCTTCAGCCAGGTTACTTTCTCCTAATTCTACGCGGCGGGCGGCAGGTTTACCTGCCGCCCGTACGACAGCCCGATGCATGTACAAAGCCAATGCGGGACGGTTCTGCTCTAAACCTTGACTAGGCGCTCGCGCTGCAGCACGCTTGTCACGCCCCGTCAGCTTGCGGAGGCCCCGCCAACATTGCACCGCTCGGCCTTCATTCGCACGACTACCGTCGAGGCAAGCGAGTTGATTGTGCAGCGGCATTGATCCGTAGAGCACGCGGCCAGATTTCCTCTCAGCACCGTCAGAACAGCCGGCGCTTACCAGCCGACCATAAGGGTTAAGCCAAGCAGACGCTGGGGCTGGATATCCCTGCACAGCTTCGACACGCGCTTCCGCTGGTTCTTCGTCTGACGAACTGCACCAAGCGGTCCGATCGTTATCGTCTAGGTGGTGCGACGTATGGTTTATCGTTGCTTCCGATGGACGGATGATACCACTCACTCCGCAACGGTAGCAGCCGAAGTCTTAGCCGTTGGCTTGCTGCCAGATCCCAAGCCCTGAGGCCGCCAAAGGCTAGCCTTGTCGATTCGATGGCTCGGAGCAACGGCTGCGTCATTCGGCGCACCGCGGATTGGCAGACCTTTCAGTTTACGTGTGACGCGCGGTGCAGAAATACGCTGCAAGCGCGACACTTTTCGCAAACCCTCGCCTTACCAAGCGTCACCATGCCAATGTGGCTTGTGAGCTACAGACATTTGCTGGCAAACGGTTGGTATAAGGCGGTCGCGTTATTGAATTCGAGGGACGTCTATTGATATCAGGTCGCTGGCGCTGCGTGGAGCGGCCTGGGTTGCCGCGGCCAGGATCGCGATAAATTTACTGGGACTCGTCAGCACACTATTTCTGGCCCGGTTGCTCACGCCGGATGATTTCGGCCTTGTCGCCATCGGCACGACAATACTTGCCGTTGTTTCATCGTTTACCGAACTTCCTTTGGGGACGGCGCTCATCCAGCACGACAAACCTGATGAAACGCATTTCAACACCGTCTTCACCCTCAACTTTATTCGATCGGCGGTGGTCACCGTCGGTGTCGCCGCTGCGGCCTATCCTATTTCCATCTGGTACGGCGATGCGCGCCTGTTCGAGCTGATCATGGCCTTGTCGCTCAGCAGCTTCATCATGTGCCTGAGCAATCCGAAGCGGGTCTTGTTCACGCGCGAACTCAACTTCCACGCCGACTTCGTCCAAGGCATAGCGATGAAGCTGACCGGGTTCGTCGTCGGGATCGTGTTCGCCCTCATCTACAAAAATTACTGGGCGCTCGTCGTCGGTTCACTTGCCGCCCAAGTCTCATTTGTCGTGATCAGCTACATTCAGCTTCCCTATCTTCCCGCCATGACCTTCAGGCGCTCGAGAGAGCTGTTGTCATTCTCAATCTGGCTGTCCTACTCGCAGATCGTGAACACCGTCAGCACGAAGATCGACCAGCTCCTGATCGGCTTTTATCTCGGCAGCGAGAAGCTCGGCATTTATTCGTTCGGCGACAATCTGGCGAACCTGCCGACGCGAGAGCTGACGACGCCGATCTCACAAATGCTGTTCCCGTCCTTCGCGCGGATGAACAGTGATCACCAACGACTCCGATCCTCCTATCAGCTCGCCCAATCGAGCCTGTCCATGGTGGCGTTCCCGATTGGGATCGGGTTCGCGATCATTGCCCATCCTTTCATCCTGCTGGCCGTTGGCGAGAAGTGGCTGGGGGCTGAGCTGGTCATCCAGGTGGTGTCGGCGACGGTGGCCCTTCAGACGATCGGCAGCCCCATCCAACCGACGGCAATGGCCTTGGGAAAAACCAAAGCCTTGTTCAAGCGCGATGCCATCATCCTGTGCGCCCGCGTTCCGATATCCTTCCTGGGCCTCATCCTCGGCGGTCTGCCCGGCATACTGATCGCGCGGGCGGTAACCACGACGATCGGCACTCTGATCGAGATGGCCCTGGTCAGCAGGCTTCTGGATCTCAAGATCGCGGACCAGTTGACGGCAAACCGAAGGAACTTCATCGCCACCGCCTGCATGGTCGTGACCGGGGTCACCTTCCAGATGCTGGTCGGATCGGAGGGACAGGTCATCGGCCTGCCCCTGACGATCATCGGAACCGTGGCTATATCGGGCGTCGTCTACCTCGCAACCTTGCTTCTGGCCTGGCGACTGGAGTCCTATCCGCGAGGACCCGAGCAGGAAATAATGGGCCTTTTTCGCAAGTTACGGGTGCTCCGCTTGAGGCGGGCCTGAACTGCGAGGTGGCAGGATGCCGGACACGCTGGGAACGGATTACGCTGAGACCGTGAACTGGTATTGCCAGATGTTCAGACCGCAACGCACTACGCGTCGAAGAACCCTTGCTGGCGTCGAGATCTTTGTGGGATCGCTGCATTCCCCGATCGTCGCAAGGCTCTCGCCCGACGCGGATTAAGACACTAGATCAACGGCTTGGATATAGCTGGTGCGGGTGGAGGGACTCGAACCCCCACGCTTTTGGCGCTAGAACCTAAATCTAGTGCGTCTACCAATTCCGCCACACCCGCACGGTGCGCCAGGCCGATCGCTCGGCAGGCACGGCTGCATAACACCAGTCCGGCAGGCGTCAAAGGGCAAATGCGCAGACGTGCAAGGCGAGGACGTCGAGCCGACCAAAATCGTCCTGCTGGGCACACGCTGCTCAGCGACGAGCGTCTCTAGGGTCATCTTCTACCAGTCTCGGGCCTCGGCCCACGCCCGTGCTTGAATTAGTTCGATACCTTCCAACCATACCGCCCTCGCTCCAACGAAGACACGTTGAGATTGCATTAACGTGGGGCCCTAGTCTTTGGTCGGACCAAAGGAAGCAGACGGGCGAAGACCCGCTTTTCCGGGCATTCCGCGGGATTTGCTGCATTGCACAACCCGCAGATCAGCTATGCAAACTGCGATCTGGTACGCGGCCAGCCATGCAGCTACATCTAGCCCATCGAAACGGACGGACTGATAACCGCCGTTTCAATCGATTAGAACCCGAAGTGAGAGCCATGAACAACATCGTCCGCAGCTACAACAACTGGCGCCGTTACCGCGAGACCTGCGGTGAGCTGAACCGTCTGTCGCAGCGCGAGCTTTCCGACCTCGGCATCTCCCGCGCCGACATTCCTTCGATCGCCCGCCAGGCGGTCCGCTAAACCCAGAGTTTCGCGAGGGCGCACTCCTCCTCCCAGCGCCCGAGCGGATTGAAGCCTGCGAATCCTCCTCCCGTCGCAGGTTTGAAAACGACACCCACCGGTTCCTCCCCCGGTGGGTGTTGTCGTTTAAGGGGTCCGCTTTCCCCGCCGCTGCCCGCCGCTTTCCCCGCCGCCGGCCCGGTGCTAAAGTCTTCTCATGCAAAACAAACTTCTCCATGTCGTCGGTGGCGGGCTTGCCGGCTCGGAAGCCGCTTGGCAGATCGCCGAAAGCGGTGTTCCCGTCATCCTCCACGAGATGCGGCCGGTGCGCGGCACCGAGGCGCACAAGACGGAGCAGCTGGCCGAACTTGTCTGTTCCAATTCCTTCCGGTCAGATGACGCCGAGACCAATGCGGTCGGCATCCTGCACGCCGAGATGCGGCTGGCGGGATCGCTGATCATGCGCTGCGCCGATGCCAACCAGGTGCCTGCCGGCGGCGCGCTGGCGGTCGACCGCGATGGATTCGCCGAAGCGGTGTCGGCGGCGATCGCCGAGCATCCGCTGATCACTCTGCAGCGCGAGGAAGTGTCGGGCCTGCCGCCTGCCGAGTGGGGCTCGACGATCATTGCCACCGGGCCGCTGACGGCGCCCGCGCTAGCCGAGGCAATCCGCGCCGAGACCGGAGAAGATGCCCTCGCCTTCTTCGATGCCATCGCGCCGATCGTGCATTTCGAATCGATCGACATGGACAAGGCCTGGTTCCAGTCGCGCTACGACAAGGTCGGGCCGGGCGGCAACGGCAAGGACTACATCAACTGTCCCCTCGATAAGGAGCAGTACCTCGCCTTCATCGACGCGCTGTGTGCGGCCGACAAGACGCTGTACAAGGACTGGGAAGGCACGCCCTATTTCGACGGCTGCCTGCCGATTGAAGTGATGGCCGAGCGCGGCGCGGAAACGCTGCGGCACGGGCCGATGAAGCCGATGGGCCTCACCAACGCCCACCAGCCCGACATCAAGGCCTATGCCGTCGTCCAGCTGCGGCAGGACAATGCGCTGGGCACGCTCTACAACATGGTCGGTTTCCAGACCAAGCTGCGCTACGGCGACCAGGCCGGTCTCTTCCGCAGCATTCCCGGCCTCGAAAACGCCGAGTTCGCGCGGCTCGGTGGTCTCCACCGCAACACCTATCTCGATTCGCCGCGCTTGCTCGACACGGCCCTGCGGCTGAAGTCGCGGCCGGACCTGCGGTTTGCCGGCCAGATTACCGGCTGCGAGGGCTATGTCGAATCGGCCTCCATCGGCCTCCTCGCCGGGCGCTTTGCCGCGGCCGAAGCGCTCGGACGGGATCTTGCGCCGCCGCCGGCGACGACGGCCATGGGCGCGATCCTGTCGCACATCACCGGCGGACATCTCTCGGCCGTCGAGGAGAGCGGCAAGCGCTCCTTCCAGCCGATGAACGTCAATTTCGGCCTGTTCCCACCGGTGGAAGTGTCGAAGCTGCCACGCGTCGACGGCAAGCGCGTTCGCGGCAAGGAGAAGACCAACCACCGCCGCCGGGCGATGTCCGTCCGCGCGCTGGCCGACTGCCGCGCCTGGCTGGGTCTGCCAGCCTTGGCGCCCGTTCAGCCGGCGGCAGAGGTGGCCCCGGACGCGGTCTCAGTCGCGGCGGAGTGAGGGCCAGTCGGCACGGCGCAAGAGAAGCGTCACCGTCAGCTGCGTCGGCAGGCCCGTCGTCCCGTCGAGCATGGCGTAGCTGATCCGGGCGCGAATTTTCCGGCCGGTCTCAGAGGTCAGATCGGCGACGACCGGGGCAAGGTTTGCCGCGGGCGTCGGCGATCGATCTCCGTCCATCGCCCCAAGGGCCGGAGCGAGCGAGAACCTGTCGGTTTCCCGCGGCGTGCTCAGCACGAGGTTGCCGCCATCGAGCGTCGCGAGCAGCGGATCCGGCGTCAGGCTTGGCGCCGTTCCGCTGACGGGATAGATGATCTGCTCGGGGAGCGCCGTATCGAAGCCGTCCAGCGCAAAGGCGGCGGGACGCAGGGCGGAGAAGGTCCGGGGGACCGGCGCATCGGCCGCCTCGCCCGCCACCTGCCCGTAGCCGATGCCAAGCCGTGTCATCAGCACCTGCGCGAGCGTATCCGGCGCTTCGCTTTCCAGCGCTGCCATTTCCGTGCGCAACGGTTCGGGCAACAGCGGTAGGATGCGGGGGATCTCTCCGACTTCGCCGAGGGCGTAGAGGCGCGAGCGCAACGCCTCCGATTGCGATGGGCCAAGCGACTCCGGCGCACCCGGCCCCAGCAGCGAAGCGGCGATAAGCCCGGCCTGGCTTCGCCCGACCGTCGCCCCGGCACCCCAAGGCCCCGCGGCCGAGAGCACCAGCAGAAGCAGCGGCAGCCCGCACATCAGGCGTATATCGCCGCGCAGGCGCGGCACCGCCTGCAAGGCGACGATCAGAACCGCCGCAAGGGTCGCCAGGCTGAGATAGTAGCGTTCGAGCGTGATACCCTCGGCTGCGATGCGCACGCCGGCGGCGTAGGTGAGAAGACCCAGCGGCACGACGAGCATCCAAGCCCAGATCCGGCCGAACAGCCGGGTACTCGGCCCGCCGGTCTCGGCGAAGGGATCCACCACCACCCGGATCGACAGCACCAGCAGCGCATAGAAGCTGACGATCCAGCCGATCTCGTTCTTCGGCACGGCGCCGAGGAGGACCTTGGCGGCATAAAGATGCAGCACGACGGCTGTCACGAGGGCGAGGGGCGTCGCAACCCAGTCGAACAGGAAGCGCACGCCTTGCGCCAGACGGTCGTCGGCCGCCGAGGTCGTCTCCTCGAACTCGGTCGGGATGCGGCCGAGCGCAAACAGCGGGCCGACCAGCGTCAGCGCGGTCGCATAGATATGGCCGTAGGCGTCACCGCTGAGCCCGATCTCGAAGAGATAGCGGACCATTTCGAGGATGGCGGAGACGCCGAGCACGAAGAGCAGCACCGACAGGAAGGCGAGCGTCACGCCGACGACGGTCCAGAGCGTGAATGTCCAGAATTTCGCGTCGTCGGGCCGACCGAGATAGGGCGCCAGCGGAATGGCGAGTGTCAGGGCGGTCAGCACCGGCGGCGCGAGCAGCCAGAGCTGGCCGGTTGCGGCGATGCTAAGGCCCGCTGCGGCTGCGGCCACCAGTGGCAGCAGCGTTTGAGCGCGGTGGCCCATCGCCCGCGCTTCGGTGAACAGGCGGGTGCCGACGGCGATCGCCGCCGCCGCATGCAGCGCCAGCACCAGCCGGATCATCTGCTCCTCCGGGAGAAGATCGATCCCGGCCAGGGACGCGTTGGCCAGCACCGACACGATGAGGATCGCCAGTGCGGCGACCGGAAACCGTCCGGTCGCCAGTCCCGCGCCCCGCGCCAGCTGGCGCGCAAACCGCGTGATGCTGCTCATGCGTGTCGGGGCCATCGCTTTCTCCATGGTCGGCGAACGACAGGCCGGGCTGCCGCAGGGGTCGGCAACGGAGGGCTCACCGGAGGGCCCGGCGTCCGATCGCCCCACAACGGACGCTTCGTCTCCGGGAGTCCAGCGGACCGCACCATCGCTGGGTCGTCAGCGAGTAGTCAGCCAACAATAAACGACACCATCACAGCGGGACGAAGAGAGCTCGCGGCGTCAGACGCGCTCGCTAGCGCCGCATGGCGCGCCAGTAGAGGAAGGACCGGCGGAGGGGACCGATACGGGACGGCGTCTCGATCTCGGCGGAGCCGCGGGCGGCGATGCGGTCGAGATAGATAGCGGTCATCTCGGCCGGCAGGAAAGCCGCTCGCACGCTGGCCGGCAACCGGCCGCGCTGCTGGTGGTATCGTCCGAAATGGTCGCGGCCGAGCGCCAGCATGGCGGTGACGGCCCGCAGCGTCGGCTCGGCCGCCCCCGACAGCAGGTCGTCAGCCGACGTTCCAGCCGCTGCCAGCAAGTCGGCGGGGAAGAACACCTGGCGACGTGCCCGGTGGATCGGCAGCAGCCGCACGGCGCCGACGGCAGCCTGCGCGACGCCGGCATGGCCAGCCGCATCAGTGACTTCTGCGGCTTCCCTGCCAGCCAGAATCATGGCGGCGAGGACGATGATGGCGGAGGCGGTTTCCCCGGCATAGCCTTCGAAGGCTTGCCGGTCCGGCATCGCGTCATCGTAGAGGTCGAAGATGCGCGCCTCGAGATAACGCTCAAAAGCATCGATCGGCAGCTCGAAGCGCTTGATGGTATCGAGCAGCGCCTCCGCCACCGGGTTGCCTTGCCCGCCCTCGCCGTCCGGACCCGCTTCGATCCGGTCGCGCCACCACTGCAACCGGATTTCGCCGGGCAGCGGCTGGCTGATCTGCTCGCGCACCCGTGCGGTCTCGATGTTGAAGGCGTAGAGGGCGAGAAGATGCTGGCGTCTGTCGAGGGGCGCGAAAAGGACCGAGACCGCGCGGTCGGGATCCTGCGCCTCTACCAGCCGTGCGCACTCGGCATAGGTATCGGCAAGCGCTGCCGGGGTCATCGGCGGGCGTCCGGACGATCCACCACGTCAGTCCACCGCCACGAGGGCAGCGGCGACGGGGCGGCCTTCGGCGAGCATGACGTTGAAGGTGCGCACGGCTGCTCCCGTCGACATCGGGTCGCAGGAGATGCCGGCCTTGCGAAAGCGCTCGGCCAGCGCTGGCGGCAGGCGCCGGATGTCCGGCCCGGTGCCAAACAGCACGAAGCGGATCTCGTCCGACTCTTCGAAGACCTTCAAGAGGCGCTCGCCGGTGAACGGCTGCTCGATCGTCGCTTCCCAGCCGTAGATGCCGGAAGGCAAGCAGAGGATCGAGCCGCGGTGGGACATGGCGGCAAAGCGAAAGCCGCCATTGCCATAGGCCTCGATCGGCGCCCGCCCTGGAAAATGCGCCTTGCGAAACTCAATGCCCTCAGCCATTCGCCTGTCCCTTGGCGCTGCCCTCAGGCATCGCGTGCCGACCGGATCCGTCCGGCCGGCGATGGTATCGCTCCCTTGGGAGGCTGTCTTACTTCGCGTTGGCGGCCGTCGGCTCGCCCTTGACGCGCACTTCGGTGACCGTGCCCTGCAGGACGCGGATCTTCACCTGTTCGGCGATCTGCACTTCGAGCTCGCCATTGTCGAGCACCTTGATGACCTTGCCGATGATGCCGCCGCCGGTGACGATGGTATCGCCGCGGCGGATGTTCTTCAGCATTTCCTCGCGGCGCTTCAGCTGCGTGCGCTGCGGGCGGATGATCAGGAAGTACATGATCGCGAAGACCGCGACGAAGGGCAGGATGCTGATCAGCAGTTCGCTGGTGCCTCCGCCAGTGGAAGGAACAACGCCCTGGGCGAAGGCTTCGGTCACGAACATCGACTACTCCTGGAGATACATGGCGAGGAAAACGACCGCGTCATCCTTTACGTCCCGCGCGGAATATACGATCGGTCCCCCCGAATGCAACCGCTGCCGGCCCGCAAGGCGCGGCCGCACACCGGTTTGATGAGGGAACGGCGCATGGACATGAACCCGGACGATCTGATGTCCGTGCTGCAGCGGATCGCGGCAAGCCTCGAGCGGCTGGCCCCGATGAAACCCGAAGCGCCCGATTTTACCATCAGCGACTGCTTCGTCTACGAACCGCCGGCAGCGCTGCTGCCCGTAGCGCGGGTCAACCGCGTCGCCATCGACCTCCTCCGGGGCATCGACCGCTCGAAGGATATCCTCACCGAGAACACGCTGCGCTTCGCCAAGGGCCTGCCGGCCAACAACGCCCTCCTCTGGGGCGCCCGCGGCATGGGCAAGTCCTCGCTCGTCAAGGCGGCGCATGCCGCCGTCAATGCCGAGATGGGCGGCACCCGGCCGCCGCTGAAGCTGATCGAGATCCACCGCGAGGACATCGAGCACCTGCCGCATCTCATGGGCTTCCTGCGCGCCGCGTCGTTCTCCTTCCTCCTGTTCTGCGACGACCTCTCGTTCGACCAAGGCGACGCCTCCTACAAGTCGCTGAAGGCGGCGCTCGACGGCGGCGTCGAGGGACGGCCGGACAACGTGTTGTTCTATGCGACGTCGAACCGCCGGCATCTCCTGCCGCGTGACATGATCGAGAACGAGAGCGCGACGGCGATCAATCCCGGCGAGGCGGTGGAGGAGAAGGTCTCCCTGTCCGACCGTTTCGGGCTGTGGCTCGGCTTCCACAAATGCAGCCAGGACGATTATCTCGCGATGGTCGACGGCTATGTCAGCGCCTACGGCATCATCGCCGACCCCGCCGAGACGCGGCATGCCGCGCTGGAATGGGCGACGACCCGCGGCGCCCGCTCGGGCCGCGTCGCTTTCCAGTTCATTCAGGACCTCGCCGGACGCCTCGGCCAGCCGCTGGCGTCCTAGCGCGGTCTCCGCAATCCCTCTCAGCCGGCGAAGGGCCTGCTCCGTGCCCGCGGACGCGACCATCGCGCGCGGGTCCGGTCACGAGGGCTCTGGCGAAGGCCTGGCTTTCGCGCCATGGTGCTTGTCCAGCCCTGGAAACACCCCCAGCGTGCGGCGATCGCCCGTCCGGTGGATCCGCCGGATACGTTCAGCCAAGCCGCATGAAAGCGGGCATCCGGTTTCCAAGCCGTTCGCTCCGACCTACCCTTCCCTCCCGCCAGATGGTCGTCTTCATGCGAAAAGCAGTCTCCCTCCCCGTGGCTGCGTTTCTGCTGTCGATCCCGGCGGGGTGCCTTGCCCCCGCGCAGAAGTGCGCCGATGCCGTTTACCCGCGTTCGGGAACGGTGCACCGCGTCTGTGCCGATGGAAGCCGATACCACGTCGAAGAGATCACCCGGCCGCGCGGCCGCAGCCAGGAAACGCAGGTGGCACGCTCGGTGGAGTATGTCCGCCGCGCCGAGCGAATGTAACGGCTACTCGATCGGCCTCGGGAAGCCGTTGATCATCGTGATGGACTTTTCGAGTTCCACGCCGAAAACCGCGCGCTGGGTGCTGGTATCGAAGATCTCGACACCCTCCGCCGTCGCCTCGACCGAGAGCCGCTGGCCGTCGCAGATGACGATGTCGGTGAGGCTCTGGTACTCCTGCGGGTCGATACTGAGATCGCGGCATTCCGCGAACCTGTCGACGGACGTGACGCCGTCGGAACCGGTGATGACGACGCTCGCGCTGTTTTTCGCCCTGGAGAAGGAATACTCCAGACGAACCGTCGCGCTTCCGCTCTTTTCGACCGGCCGCTCGACGCAGTTCGCCTTGCGCGACAGCTCGGAGAGGCTTCTAGCGGGATCGCAGGGTACGGCGATCGCGGCCTGGGCAGCAAGGTACAGTTCCAGCAACATCTCGGCCTCCCCCAAGGTGACGAGAGGAAGGAGGAAGCCTCCCTCCTCTCTTTCGGCTTAGCGCACGCGTGCACTGCAGGTTTGCGGGTCAAGGCTGTAGTGTTCTTCCTCGACGACGCGGCGCACCTTTTCGTAAACAGCTGCATGGCGCTCGTTCCGCACAATACCGCCGTTGACCATCTCACCCGTCCAGGAACGGCGTTCGCCCCGGATAAGACGTCCCCTTGTGTTGACTTCGACCGTCCGCGGAACGTACTCGACCGACCAGCAGCTGTCTCGATTCGGTACTTCCGTGTACTTCCTGAATTCGGCCAAGGCGGACGTCGAAAAGACCGCTGAGATCATAAGGCCGATAACAATCACCCTGACTTTCATTTCCACTCTCCCTCAACATCCATTCAGTGAGCGAATGGTCCTTTATATATCGGGAGATCGACTTACATTGTAAATAGAAAAGCTCCTATACGTCAGACTGTGCATCTATATTGTATTCGTAAATATGCACGTTAGACTTAATGAAATCCGTCAGTAAGCTAACGCTAAATGCAGTGACTTAGTGTCCAGCTTACCGGACGGTCGTATCGGCGATGGGCAAGGTCAGAGGCGAGCAAACCGTTGCGGGAGCGGACGAGCAGGCCGGCAGCGGTTCGGCAAATCCAACGGCGGGACGCCGAGACCCTCACTTGTTTCATGAACACAAAAAGCCCGGCGACCTTGCGGTGCCGGGCTTTTGATAGGCGTCGAGGTTGATCCTACTGCAGGTACTTCGACGGGTCGACCGGGGCGGAGTCCTTGCGGACCTCGAAGTGGACCATCGGCGTATCGGTATCGCCGCTGACGCCGGCGGTGGCGATCTCCTGGCCGCGGCGGACGGTGGCGCCGCGCTTCACCTTCAGCTCGTCGGCATGGCCGTAGACGGTGACGAGGCCGTTGTCGTGCTTGACGAGGACGGTGTTGCCGAACTCCTTCAGGCCGTCACCGGCATAGATCACAACGCCGTTCTCGGCGGCCTTCACCGGCGTGCCACGCGGCACCGAGATGTCGAGGCCGTCGCTCCGCTTGGCGCCCGACTTCTCGCCGTAGCGCTTGACGACGCGGCCCTGGACGGGCCAGCGGAACTGGTCGATGCCGGTCCCGGCAGGCGCGGCGGTCGCGACCTCGTTCTCGGTCTCGTCGGAGACGGTGCTGGTCGGCGCCGACTTGACGACGGGCTCGGCCTTGATCGGCTCGGCCTTCACCGTTTCGGCGACAGGGGCCGCGGCGGCGGGCTTCTCGACCTTCGCGGCGGCGACGAGCTTCGGCGCCTCGTAGGGCTTCGGCTGGGCAGCCGCCACCGGCTGGGCCGGCTGCACCGGCGCCAAGGCCGGGGCAGTCTTCAGCTCGGCACTGGCGACACGCTTCGGGACAGTCGTTCCAGCGGGCAGCTTTAAGGTCTGGCCGATGCGGATATTGTCGTCGGACAGGCCGTTGGCGGCACGCAGTTCGGCCACAGGGACGCCGGTGCGGCGCGAGATGCCCATCAGCGAGTCGCCGGACTCAACGACGATGCCGGACCCGCGAGACGCGCTCTTTTCGGGAACGCGCAGCGGCTGCGGCGCCGAGCCGAGCGCCGGCCTCTCCGGGTTCGACGAGGCCGCGGCGGTGCGCATGCCGGTCTGGCCGTAAGAATAGGTCGGGATGGCGATCTGCTGGCCCGGACGCACGTCGCTGGCGCTTTTCAGGCCATTGGCCGCCATGATCGCCTTGGCGGGCACGCCGTAGCGGTTGGACAGCGTATCGACGGTGTCGGTGCTGCCGACGGTCACGGTGTTGCCGGTGTTCTGCCAGCCTGCCTTGCCGGTTGCTGCGGCGCGTGCCGGTGCAGGAGCTGCGGCGGGCTGGTAGGTCGGCTGCTGGCGCATGGGCTCGGACGCCGGCGGGTCGTAGCGTGGCGCGTCGTTCATGGCGGGCGAGCCGGAGGGCGGCGCGAGGGTGCTGCGCTCGACGGCAGCGGTCCGGGTGGTTGCGCCGTACTGCCCGCTGCCGGGTGTCTGGGCGGAGTAGAGCGGCGCGACCTGCTGGCGGTTGCCGCCGGCATTGCTGGCGTACCCGCCCTGCCGGACCGATCCGGTGTTCACCCCATCGAGGTCGCCGGGATAGGCTTGGCCGCCGACATTGCCGCGCGGTACCGGCTTCTGCGGCACGGCGCCGGTGTAGAAGCCGTCGTCGAAGCGGGCGACATCGGAACTGCACCCCGCCACCAGCGTCGCCAAAGCCAACACCGCGACGGAGCCGGCAAGCCGCAGTCGATCAAAATTCAGCACACCAACACGCATCGATGACCCCATGCCCACGCAATCTCATTGGGATCATTCAACACTGTTAATCTTACTGCCCCGTTAAACAGCGGGGTATCGTCGACATTTCTTGTTATTCATATCTGCGGATTTTCACAGTCCGGAGAGGACGGCGCAAGACGCTGTCACTTTGCCGTCGCTTCGATCAGCCCGGGAAGTTCAGCGAGGAATGCCTCTCGCGCCCGGTTGCCCGCGGGACCCTCTTCCTTCCTGTCGTCCTGGATCAGACGGGCGAAGACCAGGGTCCGCTCTCCCTTCACCGCCCAGCCGACGAACCAGCCATAGGCGCGCGCCTCGTTGAAGCTGCCATCGGCATTGCGGGGGTAGGCCATTCCGGTCTTGCCATGCGCCTGCCAGCCATCGCCGATGGGGCGCTGCTCGACCACGGCGTCGACGAGATCGAAGGCCGCGGGTGCGACCTTCAGCTGCCGCCGCATGAGCTTCGAGAGAAACGCCACTTGCTCCCGCGGCGAGATCTTCAGCGAGGAGATGATCCAAGCCCGCTCCAGGCCATTGTCCTTGCCGGGATCGCCGGAGAAGTCGGCATTGCCGTAGCCGAAATCCTTGGCGTAGCGGGTCAGCGTTTCCGCGCCCAGCGCCTTGGTGATCTGCTGGGAATACCAGACCACGGAGTATTTCATCCAGCGGGCCGGGTCGGTGTCCGCAGTCCAGTTGGCACCGCCCCAGTCGGGATAGCCCTTCTTGAAAGGCAGGCTCGGCGCATGGGCATCTTTCAGGAACCCGGCGTCCGATCCCATCAGCGCCAGCGGAATCTTGAAGGTCGAGGCGGGCGTGACCTGCGTCTTGCAGTCGCCCTCCTCCGACAGGACCTTGTCGTCGGCAGTATCGGCAAGAATCGTGCAGATCGTGCGGGCCTCGGCGGCCATCGGCGCGGCGAGGAAGAGACACGTCGCGGCAAAGCGAATCGGGATCATGTCGGCGGCTCCTGGGTGGACGATACGCCCTCGATAGGACCCCCAAGCGTTAACAGCTCATAAAGATGGCCGGTCGCCCCCTTCCGAGGCTCACGTCTCTCCAGGCGGCAACGCAGCCGTCGCCGTCGGCAAAATGGACGGCGCGCCGGCGCTCGCTACAGCATCTTCGCCGTGCCGGCGGCGAGCGGCTGGTAGTATACCTGGCGCAGGTCCTCGCGCTCCAGCCGGCTGCCGACCTTCTGCAGGCGGACAAGGGTCTGCGCGCCGAGCCCAGGACCGATGGCACAGACGATCTGGCCGTGCTGGGCCAACTGCTCGAGGAAGGTGCGCGGCAGCGTCTCGAAGGCGGCGTGGACGATGATTCGGTCGTAGGGCGCGGCATCGGGGTAGCCCTCGCGCCCGTCCTCGTGGATCAGCGAGACATTGGTGATGCCGCAGGCTTTCAGCCGCTCGTCCGCCGTCTTCAAAAGGGAGCGGTAGCGGTCGAGCGAGACGACGCGGGCCCCGAGCCGGGCGAGCAGCGCCGTGACGTAACCGCTGCCGGTACCGATCTCGAGGACGCGGTTGCTCGGCTCGACGCCCAGCGCATGCACCAGCGCCACCGCCGACGAGGCGCCGGGCATCGTCTCGCCGCAGTCGATTGGCAGCGCCGAATCGCCATAGGCCTCCGCGATGCCGTTGCGCAGGAACAGCCGCCGCGGCACCGCCTCCACCGCCTCGGTCAGGCGCGTGCCCGCCATGTGCGCCGAGCGCAGCTTCAACAGGAAGGCCGCGAGTTCCTCGCGGTCTGGGCCGGTCACGCTCATGCTCATGGGAGAAAATCCGTTCGGGTCTGGGGCGCTTGGCGGTCCCGCGTCATGCGAACAGCGATTGCAGCTTCTCGCGAAGAGCGTGATCGGTGAGGTCGAGCATCAGCGGCGTCACCGAAATCCGGCCAGCCGAAAGCGCAGCTATATCGGACTGCGCCATTTCCGCACCGGCCTGTCGCCCGAACTTTAGCCAGAAATAGGGAAAACCGCGGCCATCGCGGCGCTCCTCGAAGCCGAGATTGTAGTCGAGCTTGCCCTGACGGGTCATCTCGGTGCCCGTCACCGCGTCGGCCGCAACGGCAGGGAAGTTGATGTTGAACAGGACGCCTTTCGGGAAATCGATGCCAGCAAGCTTGGCGAGCACGGCCGGGGCATGCGTCTCGGCTGTCTCCCAGGGCGTCGCCCGGTCGGGGCCATGCGCCTGGCTGAGCGCGATCGACCGGAAGCCGAGCATAGTGCCCTCGATGGCGCCGGCGACCGTGCCGGAATAGGTGACGTCGTCGCAGACGTTCTGCCCTGCATTGACGCCGGAGAGCACGAGGTCCGGCGGCCCCGGCAGCACGTGCTTGACGCCCATGATGACGCAATCGGTGGGCGTTCCCGACAGCGCGAAGCGTTTCTCGGCAATCTTGCGCAGCCGCAGCGGCGAAGAAAGCGTCAGCGAGTGCGCGAGGCCGCTCTGGTCGGTCTCGGGCGCCACCACCCAGACGTCGTCCGAGATCGTCGCGGCGATCCGCTCGAGCACGACCAGGCCCTCGGCATGGATGCCGTCGTCATTGGTGATGAGGATGCGCATCAGGCGGCCTTCTCGATTTTCTCCAGCCCGCCCATATACGGCTTCAGCGCCTCGGGCACGGTGATGCTGCCATCGGCGTTCTGGTAGTTTTCAAGAATGGCGATCAGGCAGCGGCCGACGGCAACACCCGAGCCGTTCAGCGTATGGACGAAGCGCGTCTGCTTCTCGCCGGCGGCCTTGTAACGCGCGTTCATGCGCCGCCCCTGGAAGTCGCCGCAAACCGAGCAGGATGAGATCTCGCGGTAGGCGTTCTGGCCGGGCAGCCAGACCTCAATGTCGTAGGTCTTGCGGGCACCAAAGCCCATGTCGCCGGTGCAGAGCACCACGGTCCGGAACGGCAGACCAAGACGCGTCAGCACCTCCTCGGCGCAGGCGGTCATCCGCTCATGCTCGTCGAGCGAGGTCTCTTCGGCGGTGATCGACACCATCTCAACTTTGTAGAACTGGTGCTGGCGCAGCATGCCGCGCGTGTCGCGCCCGGCCGATCCCGCTTCCGAGCGGAAGCAAGGCGTCAGCGCGGTATAGCGCAGCGGCAGGACGGCGGCGTCGACGATCATCTCGCGCACGAGGTTGGTGAGCGGCACCTCGGACGTCGGAATGAGGTAGTGGTCGCCGGTGGTCTTGAAGAGGTCTTCCTCGAACTTCGGCAACTGGTTCGTCCCGAACAGGGCGTCGGCCTTCACGAGGATCGGCGCCACGACCTCCTGATAGCCATGCTCGGAAGTGTGGAGGTCGAGCATGAACTGGCCGAGGGCCCGCTCCAGCCGGGCGAGACCGCCCTTGAGGATGGTAAAACGCGAGCCGGAGATCTTCGCCGCCTGGTCGAAGTCCATCAGGCCCAACGCCTCGCCGAGCTCGAAATGCTCCCTCGGTGCGAAGCCGAGTTCCGGCGGCGTGCCATGGCGGCGCACCTCGACATTGCCGCTTTCGTCGGTGCCGAAGGGCACGTCGGCATGGGGAATGTTCGGCAAGCGGGCGAGCATGTCGCCGAGCGTCGCGTCGATCCGGCGCTCGGTCTCCTCGCCCTCCTGGATCGCGGCCTTGATCTCGGCGACTTCGGCGATGACAGCCTCGGCCCGGGCATGGTCGCCGGAACCCTTCGCCTTGCCGATTTCCTTCGAGGCGTCGTTGCGGCGGGTCTGCAGCTCCTGCAGCCGGGTCACATGACCCCGCCGCTCCTCGTCGAGGCGCAGGATCTCGGCGGCGACCGGGGACGCCGAACGCGCCTTCAGGGCCTCGTCAAGCGATTCCGGATTCTCGCGTATCCATTTGATATCGAGCATTTTTCCCCTCGTCTCCAATCAGCGGAAGACGGGGCCGGACCGGCCTAGACCGGGTCGCTCGTCGCGTCGCTCTCGCTGACCTCTTCGGCCCGTTTGCGTTCGATCATCCGCGCCGCGATGATCGAAATCTCGTAGAGAAGGATGGTAGGGATCGCAAGGCCGATCTGCGACATCGGGTCCGGCGGCGTAAGGATCGCAGCCGCGATGAAGGCGAGCACGATCGCCCATTTGCGCTTGGAGATCAGGCCCTCGGCGGTGACCATGCCGGCCCGCACCAGGAGCGAGGTCACCACCGGCAGCTGGAACACCATGCCGAAGGCGAAGATCAGCCCCATGATCAGCGACAGATACTCCGAGACGCGCGGCAACAGCTGAATCGCCGCCTGCCCCGGCACGTCGCCAGACTGCTGCATCGAGAGGAAGAACCACATCACCATCGGGGTGAAGAAGAAGTAGACGAGCGAGGCGCCGAGCAGGAAGAGCAGCGGCGTGGCGACGAGGAACGGCACGAAAGCGGCGCGCTCCTTCTTATAAAGGCCGGGCGCCACGAACTTGTAGATCTGGATGGCGATGATCGGGAAGGCGAGGAAGAAGCCGCCGAAAGCCGCGATCTTCACCTGGGTGAAGAAGAACTCCTGCGGCGCGGTGTAGATCAGCTCGACCTTGTCGTCATTAATGCCCGCCCAGTGGACGGCCGTCTGGTACGGGATAACCAGAAGGTTGAACAACTCGCGCGCGAAGAAGAAACAGATGAGGAAAGCGACGAAGAACCCGGCGAGCGCCCAGATCAGACGGGTGCGAAGCTCGACCAGATGCTCGATCAACGGGGCCGAGGAGGCTTCGATTTCAGCGGTATCGCGGCTCAATGACTGTCTCCGCTGGCATCCTTGCCATTCAGGGGGGCGCCGCCATTGGGTCTCGCGGCTGCACGGTCTAGCGGAACGGCCGGGCGGGTGATGTCGGCCGGCGGCACCGGCAGGCTGTCGGGTGCTTCGGGGTTGGCGAGATCGGCGGCCAGCGGCCCCGGTACCGACTTCGGAAGTTCTGCGACCGGCTTCTGGGACGCGACGACTTCCTGCAAAGGGGACGCCGTGGGCTGGACGCTCGCCGACGACGGCAGCGGGTTGGTCGACGGCGATGCGGGGCTTGCAAGCGGCTGCATGTCGGCATTGCCGATTACGCTCGGTTCGGCAGGTCTCGCGGGCGCGTCGGCCGAGGGCACTTTCGGCTCGGGCGCCTTCGTCGCCGTCATCAGGCTGGAGCGAATCTCGTCGCCGACCGCGCGGATCGGGTTCATCGCCTTGCGGATGTCCGCGGTCGGGTTCATCGACTTGATGTTGTCGCGGACTTCGTCGAGCTCGGCCTCGCGCAGAGCCTCGTCGAACTGCTTGCGAAAGTCGCCCGCCATTCGCTTCAGCTGGGTCGTGGTCTTGCCGAAAGTGCGCAGCATGCGCGGCAGGTCTTTTGGACCGACGACGACAATCAGCACGACGCCGATGACCAGAAGCTCGGACCAACCAATTTCGAACATTTCGGTGACATTCCGATGGGCGCTGGAGCAAGGCTAGCCGGACGCACCGGCAGATCACCAAGCGACGGTCACCGCGCCCTGCAGCGGTGATCTCGCCCTGAGACAATCCGACAGGAAAGAACGCGGAGCGCCGTCCCTGCCGGATGATCGATGCTAGAGGCGCGACTTCTCGGTCTCGCGGGTCACGATCTCACCGTCATTGTTGTCGATGGTGCGGCGCTCCTGCGTGGTCGTGGTGGTCGTCGTCTCGTCGTCGCTCATGCCCTTCTTGAAGTTCTTGATGCCCTTGGCGACATCGCCCATCAGTTCGGGGATCTTGCCGCGCCCGAAGAGCAGCAGCACGACTGCCAGAACGATCAGCCAATGCCAGATGCTGAAGCTACCCACTGTCATTCTCCTTGTGCCGCAAGGCACGTGCCCCGCGAGTTGTGCCGCAAGGCACGTGCCCCGCGAGTTGTGCCGCAAGGCACATGCCCCGCGAAGTATGCCGCAAGGCGCTTGGCCCCGCGAAATTCCGTCGTTTCGACCTTCCAACCTCTCATTGCGAGGCGGCAGGCGTCGACGGTGCAGGCGCGACTTGTCGTTTCTGTGACGCACCGGCACCCCCTTCACAGGAGATCGGGCGTCAGCCCGGCTCTTTCAAGCACGATAACCGCGGCAAGATCAACGGAGACGATACGGTTGTGACCAAGTAGAGGAAACGATGCAGGAAGCGGCAGGGACTGGCATGAAAGTTCTGCTACCGGCGCAGGCACGGGTCGGCGCGCCGCCGCAGGAATGGCGCTGGAACGCGCCGCCGTCCGATCAGGCCACCCGTTCGACCAAAGCAGCGTATTCCGCGCGCAGCTCCGCCTCGTCGGCTGGATGCGGAACGGCCGAGATCACCGCCTCGGCCGCCTTCGCCCGGCGCTCCGCCTCCCCGCGCAGCGGCTGCACGGCGCTCGAGACCTTGCGCATCTCGCCCATGTCGCCGTTGCAGTGGAGAACGACATCGCAGCCCGCGGTGATCGCCTTGGCGCTGAGCTCGCCGATGTCGCCCTGCAGCGCCTTCATCGACATATCGTCGGTCATCAGCAGGCCGTCGAATCCGATCTCGTTGCGGATCACCTGTTCGATGACGATCGGCGACAGGGTCGCCGGGAAGGTCGGGTCGATGTCGGTGTAAAGCAGATGGGCGGTCATCGCCGCCGGCAAATGGCGCATCGCCTTGAACGGCAGGAAGTCAGTGCGCGACAGTTCGGCGCGGTGGGTCGGGACCACCGGCAGCGACAGATGGCTGTCCGCATTGCCCCGGCCGTGCCCCGGCAGATGCTTCATCACCGGCATCACCCCGCCAGCGGTCAGGCCGTCGGCGGCCGCACGGCCGAGCGTCGCGATGGTCGCAGCGTCCATCGAGAAGGCGCGGTCGCCGATCACCGAGTTCGCGCCCTCGACGGGCATGTCGAGGCAAGGCAGGCAATCGGCGTTGAAGCCGAAACCGGCGAGGTCCCAGGCGATGAGGCGGCCGTGCAGCCAAGCGGCGCGCTCGCCAGCGGCCGGGTCGGCATCGAAGATCGCCCCGAGCGTCGCCGCCGGCGGGTAGCGCGGGGCCAGCGGCGGACGCAGCCGCTGCACCCGCCCGCCCTCCTGGTCGACGAAGACCGGTGTCGAGATCCGGCCCCCGGCCTCTTTCAGGCTGGCGACGAGGTCGCTGACCTGGGTCGCCGATTCGATGTTGCGCCCGAACAGGATGAAACCCCAAGGGTGCTCGTCGGCGAAGAAGGCGCGCTCGTCGGCCGACAGGCTTAGCCCCGCGACACCAGCGATCCAGGCTTTCGATCCGGTCATGAAATCTCCCTCGCAAACAGAAAGGGGCGGCCTTCACGTCGGCGGCCGCCCCAAGAATCAGATGATGGGCACGCGGCCGAGACCGAGCCCGGCCGTGATCATGTTAGCGGGCGACGAAGCAGTTGCCGCCGGCGGCCTTCAGCTGGCCGCAGATGTCGGAGGCATCGTCCTTCGAGGCTGCCGCGACGCGGACGCGGTAGAACGTGCCCTTGCCGGGGATCTCGGCGGGCTGGATGCCGACGGCGCGGCCCGAGATCACGCCGGAGAACTTCGCCCCGAGGCTGCGCATCGACTGCTGCGCGGCGGCCTCGGAGGGCTGCGACGAGATCTGCACGTAGTAACCACCTGCGGCCGACGTGGCGGCGACCGGGGCCGGCTTCGGCGCGATGGCCGCGACCTGCATCGGGTCGGCGGCCTCGTCCGGCTGACGCGGCGCGGGCGTGACATCAGCGACCTGCTGCACGGAACCGGCGGCCGGCTCGACCGGCGCAGCGGCCTCCGGCGCAGGGGCAGCCTCAACCGTCCGCACCGGCGGCGGCGGGGCAGCAGGGATGGCGGCGACGGCCGGCGCTGGCTCCGCCGGGGCAGCTTCGGCGGGCGCGATCGTGCCATCCGGCCGCACAACCATGGTCCGCACCTTGCGCGGCTGCAGGACGGGAACCGGAGACTCGGCGGCGCCATCGGCGGCGGCGACCTCGATCCGCTCCTGGCTCGGATCCGCTTCCGCCGACTGCGCCCCGATGGGGTCGACGCCCGGCAGATCCTGATAGGCGGCGGGCTCTTCCTCCACAGGAAGATCGATCGGCTCTTCGGCATCGGTCAGCAGCGCCTGCTGCGTGGTCGAGGCACCGGCTTCGCCGTTGACGCGGTTGTAGACCGCCTTGTTCTGGTTCGGGACGGTGCGACCGCCCGGATCCTTCGGCACCATCTTGAAGGGCTCGTTGTCGGCCTTAATCAGCAAGGGCTCGTTCGAGGCCTGAAGGCCCGCATCGGCGGACTTCCCATTCCAGACGAACAGGCCAACGGCGCCAATCAAGGCGAGCGACAGCACGCCGCCGCCAACCGTCACCGCCGTCCGGCGACGGGAAGAGCGGGCGATCGGCGCCGGCACGGCATCGTCGGCATAGTATCCGTCGTCTTCATACTGAGCCGCATCGCCAGCACCCTGGCCGTGCGCTGCCGCATCATCCTGCTGGTAATAGCCGGGATACGCCTGTGCACCGCCATGCACCGGCTCTTTCATCACGGCCAGCTCGCTGGCGATCAGCTCGTCGAACTCGTCGAGCTCCGGCTGGGCGGGCTCATGCCGGTAGTCGTCTACCACCCGCTCGGGAGCAAAGGACTGGGTTTCCACGACGATGACGTCGCGCGGATTGGCGGGCGCGCTGAGGCCGTGGATCGCGGTCTCGAGATCGGCGCCGAGCGAGCGGCCGCCGGTATAGCCAGAGCGGCCATGCGTGACGGTGGCAGTCGTCGCTGTGGCCGGGCGCATCGGATCCGCGGCCGCCGGGCGGCTGCCCCGCGGGACGATCCAGCTCTGATAGGCATCGGCAGAATCGGCCTTCGACGGCGCGGCAGCCTGACGCTCGGGCCGGCGGGTCGAGGTCGCCGCCGGAAACTCGTCGCCGAGGGCGGCTTCGAACGCGGCATCGAAATCGCGATCATGGGGCGCCAGCGGCGCATGGCGTCCGGCCGAATCGACCCGGCTGCGCGTACTGGCGGAAGCCTGGACGTAGCGCTCATGATCTGAAACGGGGCGGACGGCGGGAGCGCGGCTGGCATGGGTGTCCATCGCCAGTTCGGCCTCGAACATGTCGGCGAGCTCGGCGAAGGGATCGCTGTCCTCAGCCCTCGAGAGGGGGACGCCGCGACCCGGATTCTTCATGTCTCCCATGCCGCCAAACTCCACTTTTTCCGTCCCAGGCCGGCCTCGAAAAGGCTCGCCGGAAGGACTTCACCGCTATGAGACGATATTGACCAAAGCGTGATCCATCACCGCATTTCCTCCGGTGCATGGACGCCGATCAGCGCCAGACCTGAGGCAATGACGGCCGCAACCGCGCGAACCAGGGCCAGTCTCGCCAAGGTCAACCTTCGCTCTTCAGGGTTAACAAAGCGTAAGCCGGGCACGTCCCGGCCGCGATTATACTGGGCGTGGAAAGTCTGGGCGAGATCATAGAGGTAGAAGGCGATCCGGTGCGGTTCCTTCGCCTCGGCGGCCGACTGTACCAGGCGCGGATATTCGGCGAGCTTGCGGATCAGCCCGATTTCGCCCTCGTCCGCCAGCAGCGCCAGAAGTGCAGAATCGCTCTCGGCGTCGGTGACGGCGATCCCCTCGCCCGCCGCCTGTCGCTCGACCGCCTTGGCGCGCGCATGGGCGTACTGGACGTAGAAGACCGGGTTATCCTTCGACTGCTCGGTGACCTTCTGGAAGTCGAAGTCGAGCGGCGCGTCGCTTTTGCGGAACAACATCATGAAGCGGACGGGATCGCGCCCGACCTCCTCGACGACGTCGGCGAGAGTCACGAAGTCGCCCGAGCGCTTCGACATCTTCACCGGCTCGCCGTTGCGGTAGAGCTTGACCAGCTGGCAGAGGACGACGTCGACCTCGGCGGTGCAGCCGGACACCGCCTTCGCCACCGCTTCCAGCCGCTTGACGTAGCCGCCGTGGTCGGCGCCGAGGACGAAGACCATCTCCTGGAAACCACGGGCGAACTTGTCCTGAAAGTAGGCGACGTCGGCGGCGAAGTAGGTGTAGCTGCCGTTCGACTTGACCAGCGGACGGTCCATGTCGTCGCCGACATCGGTCGAGCGCAGCAGCGTCTGCTCGCGGTCCTCGTAGTCCTCCGGCAGCTGGCCCTTCGGCGGCGGCAGCGCGCCCTGGTAGACGAAGCCCTTGTCCCGGAGATCGTCGATCGCCATCGCGATGCGACTGGCATTGGCGCCTTCCGGCACGGCATGCAGCGTCCGCTCGGAGAAGAACACCTCGTGCGTGATGCCGAGGAGCTTCAGGTCGTCGCGGATCATCATCATCATCGCGTCGATGGCGTAGTCGCGGATGACCGGCAGCCATTCGGCCTCGTCCTGGCCAAGGAACCGGTCGCCATAGCGGATCGCCAGCGCGTGACCGACCGGCTTCAGGTAGTCGCCGGGATAGAGCCCGGCCGGGATCTCCCCGATCGTCTCGCCCATCGCTTCGCGGTAGCGCAGGTAGGCCGAGCGGGCGAGGACGTTCACCTGTTCGCCGGCATCGTTGACGTAATACTCCTTCACCACCGTATTGCCGGCGAAGGCGAGGAGGTTGGCGATCGCGTCGCCGACCACTGCGCCGCGGCAATGGCCGACATGCATCGGCCCGGTCGGATTGGCCGAGACGTATTCGACGTTGATCTTGCGGCCGGTCGCCGTCCCGCAGCCGTAGTGCGCGGCATCCGTCAGGAGGACGGCGAGGTGCTTGGTCCAGAAGGCGGGCTGGAGCCGCAGGTTAATAAAGCCGGGGCCGGCGATCTCGACCGCGGCGACGTCGCCGTCCTCCCGCAGCCGCACGGCGATCGCCTCCGCAAGATCGCGCGGCTTCAACTGCAGGGGCTTGGCCAGCACCATCGCGGCATTGCTGGCGAGGTCGCCATGGCTGGCGTCGCGCGGCGGCTCGACGGTGATCCGCGACAGGTCGGCCTCGGCGATTCCCTGAGCGGCCAGAGTCGCTTGCACCGCGGCTTTGATGCGAGTCTCGAAGTCGGCGAAAATGTTCATGTAGAGGTTCCAGAAGGGATCGCAGGCGGCCTGCCCCGTCGAAAGGGCGGGCGGTGGACGGACCATAGAGGAAGGCCCGCCATCAGGCGAGGATCGGCGCGCCTAACGCAAATCCGGGGTGGCGTCAAACAGCCGGCGGTGCTCGGCCAGGGCATAGCTGTCGGTCATGCCGGCGAGGTAGTCGGCGACGCGGCGGGCCTGGCGCGCCGGATCGGACGCCGCCGGCATCGTCCCGCCATCGCCGTGCATTTCGGCGGGATCGGCGAGGTAGCGGTCGAACAGATCGGCGACGACGGTCTCGGCCTGGTCCATCACCCGCATGATCGCCGGGTTGCGGTAGACGCGGCTGAACAGGAAGCGCTTGGTCTCGGCCTCCGCCGCCTGCATCGCCGGCGAGAAGGTCACCAGCGTGCGACCGGCATCGCGCACGCCGTCGGCATCCACCGGCTGGAGCGCTGAGAGCGCCGCGAAGGTCGTGCGGATCACGTCCTCGACCATGCGGGTGATGTGCCGGCGCATGATCTCGTTGATCAGCCGCGGCCGCTCGAGGCCGGGATAGGCGGCGCGGACCTCGCGAAGGATGCTGCCGGCGAGTTCGAGTTCGGCGAGATCCTCGATGTCGATGAGGCCCGCCCGCAGGCCGTCGTCGAGGTCGTGCGTGTCGTAGGCGATGTCGTCGGAGATAGCCGCCGCCTGCGCCTCGAGGCTGGCATGGCGGGAGAGGTCGAGCGGATAGAGCGCGTCGACGTCGAGGATCGGCTGCGGTACCGGCTCGCCGGTCGCGGCGGGTCCTGTCAGCGGCCCGTTGTGCTTGACCAGCCCCTCCAGCGTCTCCCAGGCGAGGTTCAGCCCGTCGAACTCGGCATAGCGCCGCTCCAGCGCGGTGACGATGCGCAGCGACTGGGCATTGTGGTCGAAGCCGCCGAAAGCGGCCATCTTCGCCGCCAGCACCCGCTCGCCGGCATGTCCGAAAGGCGTGTGGCCGAAATCGTGCACCAGCGCCACCGCCTCGGTCAGGTCCTCGTCGAGCCGGAAGGCGCGGGCGAAGGCGCGGGCGATCTGCGAGACCTCGATCGTGTGGGTCAGCCGCGTGCGAAAATGATCGCCTTCATAGGCGACAAAAACCTGCGTCTTGTGCTTCAGCCGGCGGAAGGCGGTGGAGTGGACGATGCGGTCGCGGTCGCGCTGGTAGGGCGTGCGGGTCAGGCTCGCCGCCTCCGCGACGTAACGGCCGCGGCTTGTCGCGGGATCGACGGCGAAGGGCGCACGGCCGTTCTGTCCCATGCCGATGGCGGGCATCTCAGCATCGGTCATGTCCGGATCGGTCCACTCTGGCTGGGCGCGGCGGCAAAGCCCGCGGGCGGCGATGGGAAACGGGGACGCGGATTGACCGTCCCCTCCGGCGTGCATACTTAAGGCGCAGCGTTTCAACAAGCAGAGGCCGGATGCCCGCCATGGCGGATGCCGGATGAGATCATGAGCGAAACGATCCCCGTCACCGTCTCCGACGCCGCCTTCAAGCGGATCGCCGCGATCGTCGCCAAGAGCGATGCAGGCCGCGCGCTGCGCATCTCGGTCGAGGGGGGCGGCTGCTCCGGCTTCTCGTACAAGTATGACCTTGCCGACGATGCAACGGCCGACGACCTCGTTCTCACCAAGGACGGCGCCACAGTCTTGATCGACCAGGTCTCGCTGCCCTATCTCGACGGCTCGGTCGTCGATTTCGTCGATGACCTGATGGGCCAGTCCTTCCAGATCCGCAATCCCAACGCCGTCGCGTCCTGCGGCTGCGGCACCAGCTTCTCGGTCTGATTCCCCGCTTATGCTCATCGCCACCTGGAACATCAACGGCATCAAGGCCCGCATCGACACGCTGCTGGCCTGGCTGACCGAGCGCTCGCCTGACATCGTCTGCCTGCAGGAGATCAAGAGCGTCGACGAGGGCTTTCCGCGGGAGGCGATCGAGGCGCTCGGCTATCACGTCGAGACGCACGGCCAGAAGGGCTTCAACGGCGTCGGCCTGTTGTCGAAGGTGCCGCCAAAGGATGTCTCACGTGGATTGCCGGGCGACGACAGCGACGAGCAGTCACGGTTCATCGAGGGCGTCTGGCGGGTGGGAGAGCGCACGATTCGCGTCGCCTCGATCTACCTGCCCAACGGCAATCCGATGGGCACGGATAAGTTCGACTACAAGCTGCGCTGGATGGCGCGACTGGAGACCCATGCGCGGTTGCGGCTGCAGGAGGAGAGCGACCTCGTGCTGGCCGGCGACTACAACGTCATTCCTCAGCCCGAGGACGTCAAGTTCCCGCAAGCCTGGCTCGGAGACGCCCTCTACCAGCCGGAAAGCCGCGCTGCCTGGCGCCGTCTGCAGAACCTCGGCCTCGTCGACGCACTGCGGGCGACGACGTCCGAGGCCGGCATCTACACGTTCTGGGACTACCAGGCCGGCGCCTGGCAAAAGAACAACGGCATCCGCATTGACCACCTGCTGCTCTCCCCGGAAGCCGCCACCCGCCTCGCCTCCGTCGGTATCGACAGCCATGTCCGCGGTTGGGAAAAGCCGTCGGACCACGTGCCGGTGGTGATTGAACTGGCGGTGTGAGACGGGGGCGAACCCTCAAGCGCTCGTCATCCCGGACTTGATCCGGGATGACGAGCGTCGCGTGAAAAGGGGCAGGACGTCTTGCGCATGCAAAGATGCTGGCCGTCTCTCCGGCGCGATCAGCAACCATAGGCCAGCGACAGCCGTCCTCATGCTATTTGCGAGGCCCCTGACCTCTTGTGACCGCCCCTGACCGTCTTTTGGCCGAACCAGTGCAGGACGCCCGCACGACGGCCAACCCTGCGACCCTCAATTCCCTGCAAACCCTCTGCCGCCCTCGGCGTAGGCGAGCGCCGTGCGGCGGTCGGCTTCGGTGGCGAGCGAGAAGGCCTCTTCCTGCAAGGGGCGGATCCAGGCCTGGTCGGTCGGCTCGGCTTGCTTCAGCGCCGCGGTGAGCATGGCAAGACCGCGGACCGGTTCGGCGCGCAGCTTGATCTTCTCGCCGTCGAACAGGAGATAGCCGAGCAAGGCCTGGGCGCTGACATTGCCTTTTTCGGAGGCGAGCTTCAGCCAGCGGGCGGCCTGGCGCGGGTTCGGGCGACCACCCTCGCCGTTCAACAGCATGCGGCCGAGCTGGTACTGTGCGCGCGGATCGCCGAACACCGAGGCGGCGTGGAAGTAGAGCTGCCGGGCCTGCGACAGGTCGACCGAGACCGGCGAGTCCGGAATGCCCTTGCGCATGTAGTCGGCAAGCGCCGTTACCGAGCTCGCGACATAGGCGGCGTTCGGCGAGGATGACGTGTCGTCCTGCTCGGCATTGATGATCTCCTCGAAGATCTTGAACGCCTCGAAGTCGTTCTTCGGCACGCCGTCGCCCTCGGCATACATCTGCCCGAGCTTCCAGCGCGCGCCGGGATGGCCCTTGTCGGCGGCATAGCGCAGGGCTTCCACCGCCTCGGTCTTCTCGCCGCGCTTGTAGGCTTTGAAGCCGAAGGAGAAGAGCTCCATCGGGCCGGCATCGGGGGTGACGAGGGTGTTCGGGTCGAGCGCAAGGCTAGGCCGGACGCCGACGCCGACGACCGCGGCAAGCGACAACGCCGCAAGGATTAGCGCGCGCGGCAGGCTGCGGCCGGCGCGGGAACAAGTCGTCAGGGAGACGAGGGCTGCCCTAGAGGTCTGCATAGGTGTGCTTCTCGGCAGCGCCGCCGGGATGGGTGACGGCGCCCTGGCGGGCGGAGCCGACCTGCTGTGCGTATTTCCAGATCGAGCCCGAGGCGTAGTTGGTCTCCCGCGGGCGCCAGGTGGCGGCGCGCGCGGCCAGCTCTTCGACGCTGACGCGCACGGACAGCGTGCCGGCGATGGCGTCGAGATCGATGATGTCGCCGTCCCGCACATGCGCGATCGGGCCGCCGGTCGCCGCCTCCGGCCCGACATGGCCGACGCAGAAGCCGCGGGTGGCGCCGGAGAAGCGCCCGTCGGTGATCAGCGCCACCTTGTCGCCCATGCCTTGCCCGTAGAGCGCGGCGGTGGTGGACAGCATCTCGCGCATGCCCGGTCCGCCGCGCGGGCCCTCGTAGCGGATGACCAGCACGTCGCCTTCGGCATAGGCCTTGCTCGAGACCGCCGCGAAGCACTCTTCTTCCGAGTCGAAGCAGCGCGCGGGGCCGGAGAAGATCAGGTTGCCCATGCCGGCGACCTTCACGATCGCGCCGTCCGGCGCGAGGTTGCCGCTGAGGCCGACGACGCCACCGGTGACGGTGATCGGCTTGTCGGCCGGGCGCACGACGTCCTGCTCTTCGTTCCAGGCGATCTTCGCCATGTTCTCGGCGAGCGTCATCCCGGTGACCGTCATGCAGTCGCCATGCAAATAGCCGTTGTCGAACAGCGTCTTCATCAACAGCGGAATGCCGCCGGCCTCGAACATGTCCTTGGCGACGTAGCGGCCACCCGGCTTCAGGTCGGCGATATAGGGCGTGCGCTTGAAGATCTCGGCGACGTCGAAGAGGTCGAACGCGATGCCGGCCTCGTGTGCGATGGCCGGCAGGTGCAGCGCGGCATTGGTCGAGCCGCCCGAAGCAGCGACGACGGCAGCGGCATTTTCAAGCGACTTCCGCGTGACGATGTCGCGCGGCCGGATGTTCTTGGCGAGGAGCTCCATCACCTTTTCGCCGGCGGTGTAGTTCAGCTGCTCGCGGATCGAATAGGGGGCTGGCGCACCGCAGGAATAGGGCAGCGCCAGGCCGATCGCTTCGGCGACGGTCGCCATGGTGTTGGCGGTGAACTGCGCGCCGCAGGAGCCGGCGCCCGGACAGGCGGCCTGCTCGATCTCCGAGAGGCCGGCATCGTCGATCGCGCCGACCGAGTACTGCCCCACTGCCTCGAACACGTCCTGAACCGTCACTTCCCGCCCGCGGAAAGTGCCCGGCAGGATCGAGCCGCCATAGATGAAGACAGAGGGCACGTTCAGCCGGACCATCGCCATCATCATGCCCGGAAGCGACTTGTCGCAGCCGGCGAGGCCAACGATCGCGTCATAGCCGTGGCCGCGCATGGTCAGCTCGACCGAGTCGGCGATCACCTCGCGCGAGACCAGCGAGGCCTTCATGCCCTGGTGGCCCATGGCGATGCCGTCGGTGACGGTGATGGTGACGAACTCGCGCGGCGTGCCCTTGGCGGCAGCGACACCCTTCTTCACGAACTGCGCCTGGTGCATCAGCGAGATGTTGCACGGCGCCGCCTCGTTCCAGCAGCTGGCGACCCCCACCAGCGGCTGGTGGATCTCTTCGGTGGTAAGGCCCATGGCGTAGAGATAGGAGCGATGCGGCGCGCGGGACGGGCCTTCCGTCACATGACGGCTCGGCAGTCTCGACTTGTCGAATGTTGTTACCAACGCCACATCCCTCACATACCCATCAGGACCAGCGCCCCCGCGCCATGCCTGCAGCCATTCCCCCCGAATGACGACCCTGAGGTGAGCGTCGTTTATGGCGGCAAGGCGGCAATGTCCCGTTGGGCGTGTATAGCCGATGCAAGATTGCAATAGTGTTGCCAGAAGCCCACAAGGCTATGGGATCGTATGGCAGGAACACGCGGTAAGGCGCTGAACTGAAACCAAAAAAGGCGCACCTCCCGGCGCGCCCATTAATTTTGTGCAGTGAACACTCAACGCCGCATCAAACGACGGGAATCGCGCCCTCCGCGTTGGCTCCGCAGCTCGCTGCCGATTGAAAGGCTTGACCCCTTCATCCGGTGCTGCTGCGCCGCCGCAGCGTACTCTCAGAAGCTGAGCTTCAACGAGGCGTTGCCGGCGTAGACGAAGGTCCCGTCCACGCTGCCGTTGAAGAAGGCGCCCTCGGAAATCTTCTGCTCGCCGGACGTCCAGTAGCCGACGAGACCGCCGAAGCGAAGCTCGCTCCACTTGTTCTGCTTGAACGAGACACCGCCGGAAACGGTGTATAGATCGGTGTAGGTCGTCTCCGCGCCGGTCGAAACGCCCTTGTCGTAGCCGAGCGTCAGGACGCCGGAAATCTCGTCGTTGAAGGCGCGGCCGATGCCGATGCTGCCGGTGTAGCCGTCCTTCCAGTGATAGGGCGAGAAGCTGGAGGAGGAACCAAGGGTCGGGCTCGAGATCGTGCTGACGACCTCGTTATTGGTGCTCCAGTCCGTCCAGCGGAAGGAACCCAGCAGCAGCGTGCCCGGCGCAATGCCGGTCTGGGCGTTGATGGTCAGCGTCTGCGGGCTGACAGCATCGCTGAGGACCGAGTCGACGTTGAGGACGCTGCCGACGCCGAGGCCGCGCTGCGCCAGCGCTGCCGAGACGGCGCCGCCGAAGGCGGTCGGAATGCTCGCCTGCTGGCCGTTCGGCAAGGTCAGGAAGGCGGTGTCGGAAATTTCGACCGTGCCGGAGCCGCGGATATCGTCGTGCCGAACCTCGGAGCGGTAGAGAATTTGTGCGCGAAGCGCGATCTCCGGGCGCTCGTAGGCCGCACCGATGCGGTACCCGAGTTCAAAATCGCCGTCGCTGTCGACGTCGACGAGCGTCGGCAGGGTGATCTGCGCGCCGCGCAGGGCTGCGACGAGCCCTGCCCCTTGGGCGCCGGTCGACCGGAACAGCGGGTTCAGATTGCGCTCGCCGATGCTGCTGCCGTCGAAGCTGAAATCCTCGACGAACAGGCCGCCGATGAAGCTGAACCGCGCGGCCTCGGTGGAATAGCTGACACGGCACGTCGCGCCGAATTCGTTCGTGGTGAAGTCCGTGCTGATCGTCTGCGAGGTGGAAGTGGCAGAGGATACCTGCCGCGGAAGGGCGCCGTTCGGCGCACCGCTGTAATCGGCCTCGGCCGCGAACGGGATGGTGTAGGTTCCGGCGCAGGCGAAGCCTTCATTGCCGAAAGCGACGGCGAGCGACGGGATCTTGTACGTCCCGGTATAGTCGCCGAATTCGCCCCTCTGGCCGTTGATCGAATCAAAACCGCGGTTGGGGTTGACGTAGGTGAAGCCGAAACGCGACGACACCGCGCCTTGCTCATACAGGATGTCGGTATCGGCAGCGCCCCGCTGGAAGCCGCCCGCCATGGCCATCGACGCGGAAAACACCAACGCCAGGGCGCTTCCTGCCGTGATCAGCTTCAGAGTCCGCATCGCCTGCCCCCATCCATGTTCGTCCTCCCCCGAGGAGCCGGGCTTTCACATCCCGTTGACGCAAACGTAAATGAAAAGATCGGGTTTGCAACGGAACGAAATGGGTCCGACGGTTGCCGACGACAGTTTCGCCACAGTCTCGCCGCTTCCGGCATTGAGTCCGAAAGCACTGTTAAGCGGCTGGCGATGCTGTGAAAATTCGTTCGGCTAGAAATGCCGACGGCCCTCCGGCGGGGTTCTCCGCCGAAGGGCCGTCCAATCGCCAACGAAGCGTGGCGAAAATGCGACAGTAGTGAGCGGCGCCTTCAGTCGTCCTGAAGCAGCAGGAGCGCCTGCGAGAGCTTCTCGGCCTCCAGACGATAGGCCTCGCGCTTGCGGCGCTCCTCCTCGACGATGTCGTCGGGCGCGTTGGCGACGAAACGCTCGTTGCCGAGCTTCTTATCGATCCGCCCCATTTCGTCGAGCGCCTTGCCGTGTGCCTTCGTGAGGCGTGTCCTCTCCGCCGAGATGTCGATCATTCCCTCCAGCGGCAGCGCGAAGGTGGCGCCCCCGACGAGGATCTGCGCCGACTGCCGCGGCGCGACGTCCGCCGTGGCGATCGAGGACAGCCGGGCCAGCCGCTTCAGCGAGGCATCGTGGCGCGCCAGCCGTCCGGCCAGCAGGTCATCCGGCTGAACCGCGACGAAGGCCGCTTCGGCGCCCGGCGGGACATTCATCTCGCTGCGCACCGACCTGATCTCGTTGACCATCTCGATCAGCCAGTTGATGTCGCCCGCCGCATCGGCATCGACGAAATCCACCGACGGCCAGTCGGCATGGCAGAGCAGCGTCGCGCGCGGCGCGGCCTCCGGCGCCGTCAGCGTCCAAAGCTCCTCCGTCAGGAAGGGCATGAATGGATGCAGCAGCGCAAAGACGCGATCGAGCACATAGCCGGTGACGCGCCGCGTCTCCTCTTTCGCCGCCTCGTCCTCGCCGAGGAAGATCGGCTTCGACAGCTCGAGATACCAGTCGCAGAAATTATTCCAGACGAAGCGGTAGAGCGCGCCCGCGGCCTCGTTGAAGCGATAGGCCTCTATCGCCTTCTCGGTCTCGGCGACCGTCCGCGACAACTCCGTCATCAGCCAGCGGTTCAGCTGCAGCGTCAGCGTCGACCCGTCGACCGCAACGCCATGCTCTGCGCCGTTCATCCCGGCAAAGCGCGTGGCATTCCAGAGCTTGGTGCCGAAGTTGCGGTAGCCGGCGATGCGCTGGGTATCGAGCTTCACGTCGCGGCCCTGCGCCGCCATGATCGCGAGCGTGAACCGCACCGCGTCGGCACCGAACTCGTCGAACAGCTCGATCGGGTCGATGACGTTGCCTTTCGACTTCGACATCTTGGCGCCGTTCTTGTCGCGGACGAGCGCATGCACGTAGACGGTCTGGAACGGCTCCTCGCCCATCACGTGCAGGCCCATCATCATCATCCGGGCGACCCAGAAGAAGATGATGTCGAAGCCGGTGACCAGCGCCGAGGTCGGGTAGTAGGTGGCGAGCTCCGGCGTCTTCTCCGGCCAGCCCATGGTCGAAAACGGCCAGAGGGCGGAGGAGAACCAGGTATCGAGCACATCCTCGTCGCGGGTGATGAGGTTGGCGCGCAGCGCCGGGTCCTCGGCCATGGCGCGGGCCTCCTCATCGGAGATCGTGCCATTGGTCACGTAGTGCGCGAGGGCGGCGGCGACCGCCTCCTCCTCAGTCTTGGCGACGAAAATCTTGCCGTCCTGGCCATACCAGGCGGGGATCTGATGTCCCCACCAGAGCTGGCGCGAGATGCACCAGGGCTGGATGTTCTCCATCCACTCGAAATAGGTCTTGTCCCAGTTCTTCGGGACGAAGTTGGTGCGGCCCTCGCGCACGCTGGCGATGGCGGGTTTCGCCATGGTCGCCGCATCCACGTACCACTGGTCGGTGAGGTAGGGCTCGATCGGCACGCCGCTGCGATCACCGTGCGGGACGGTGTGCGGGTGATCCTCGATCTCCGCGAGATATCCGCCCGCCTCCATCATCTCGACGATCTTCGCCCGCGCGGCAAAGCGGTCGAGGCCGTGGATCGCGGCGATGGTCGCGTCGAGCTCGGCCGTGTGCTCGAGGCCGGCGAGGAAGTCCTCGTTCTCGGCGAGCGTGATCGCCGCCTCGATCGTCATCAGGTTGATCTTGGCCAGATCGTGCCGCTTGCCGACCTCGAAATCGTTGAAGTCGTGCGCCGGGGTGATCTTCACCGCGCCCGAGCCGGCCTCGGGATCGGCATAGTCGTCGGCGACGATCGGGATCAGGCGGCCGACCAGCGGCAGGCGCACGTGCTTGCCGACCAGCGCCTGGTAGCGCTCGTCCGCTCCATTCACCGCGACGCCGGTATCGCCGAGCATGGTCTCGGGACGCGTGGTGGCAACAGTGATGAAGCTGGCCGGGTTCTCCGGATCGAAGACTTCGCCTTCAATGGGATAGCGGAAGTGCCAGAGATGGCCCTTCACGTCCTGCTGCTCGACCTCGAGGTCGGAGATCGCCGTCAGCAGCTTGGGGTCCCAGTTGACGAGCCGCTTGTCCTTGTAGATCAGCCCCTTGTCGTAGAGATCGACGAACACGGTGCGGACGGCCTCGGACAGGCCTTCGTCCATGGTGAAGCGCTCGCGCGACCAGTCGCAGGAGGCGCCAAGCCGGCGCAGCTGGCCGAGGATGGTGCCGCCGGACTCCTGCTTCCACTGCCAGATCCGCTCGACGAAAGCCTCACGGCCCATGTCGCGGCGGCCCGGCTCCTTGCGCTCGCGCAGCTGGCGCTCGACGACCATCTGAGTCGCGATGCCAGCATGGTCCATGCCCGGCTGCCAGAGGACGTTCTTGCCGCGCATGCGCTCGAAACGGACCAGCACGTCCTGCAGCGTGTTGTTCAGCGCGTGGCCGATGTGCAGCGAGCCAGTGACGTTCGGCGGCGGGATGACGATCGAATAGGGCTCGGCACCGGGCTTGGCGCCCGCGCCGGCGCGGAAGGCGTCCGCCTCCTCCCAACGCTCGGCGATGCGGGGCTCGAGGCTGGCGGCGTCGTAGGTCTTCTCGATCATGATGGCGTCCGATGGAAAGCAGGAAGGCGTATCGCCCCGGTTACGCCTAAGCTTTCCGCCGTGTCAACGAATCCCGGCGCCGAGCCTCAGCGGCGGGGTCCGCGCGATACGCGTTCGATCTCTTCGCGCACCATGCGCTCGACGATGCGCGGCAGGTTGTCGTCCAGCCATTCTTGCAGCATCGGCCGGAGCATTTCGCGCGCCATTTCCTCCATCGACTTCATCTGCCCGTCGCGGATGGCCCGGGCGAGATCGTCGAAGGCGGCCGCGACCTGCGCGCCGGCGGCTTCCGACATCAGCGAGGACGCAGCCGTGATCACCGAGGGCTCCGGGACCGGTGCGGGCGGCACCGGCGCGGCCTCTGCCGAGTCCCGCCCGAGGCCGACCGCGCGGTGCAGTTCGGAGCTGAATTCCTCTTCGTCGAAGCCAGCGACTAGGTCGACGGTCTCGGCCGCATCCGCTGCAGCGGACGCAGTTGCTGCGGCGGGCGCTCCTGCAGAGGCGGCGACAGGTGCCGGGCGGCTCACCTCGACCACCGGGATGGAAACGTCTCGGTCGGCGGCGACGATCGCGACGTCCGGCAGCGCAGCTGTTGGAGCCGGCACAGCCGTCGCCTGCGATGCTTTCGCGGCCTCCCCCTCGCCCATCGCGGGTCTGGCGGTGCCTTCCGCCGGCAATGGCGATGGCGACGCCTCGCGCCCAAAGGCCCCGGCGAGCGACAGCCCGTCACGGGTCACGCCCTCCCGCAGGAGAGCCCGCGGCGGAAGCTCGGGGCGGCGCGGCATGGGCTCGCGCCGCGGCACACGCGACCGCGAGCGCAGAAGGGTCGACGATTCCAGTGAGGTTGGCTCGGGCGAGGCCGGCACCCGCGACTCTGGCTCGGACGGCGGCGTGGCAACGAAGACGTCTGCGGTTTGGGCAGCCTGTTCCGCGGCAGCGACTGGCGCGTCATCGTGGACCGACGCCTCTTCGTCCGTGGCGGTCACGTCGACGTCGACCGCAGGCGCGGTCTCAACGCCCTTCCGGGGCGCATCGCCATTGGCCGGCGCGAAGTCGCGGGCGAGCGTGCCGAAATCCCAGTCAGGGCCGTCGGCGGACATATCGGCATCGCCGCCGCTCGGCGCGGGATGCCCGTGCAGAGCGTCGCCCGCAGGCTTCGGCCGTTCGTCGCCGCTCTCGATAATCCGGCGTATCGACGCCAGGATTTCTTCCATCGAAGGCTCTTTAAGGGAAGGCGCATTGCTCATGGGGGCTGCCTGCATCTTCGAGAACGGCCGCACGCGGTCGAATCATGAAGATCAGCCTAACGCGAAAGCCGGCGGGAAAGAATCCCCGGCCGGCTTTCGCAGTCGATATCACCAGATGAATACGCTCGTCGGACGCGGGCGGCCTAGCGGCCGTCGGGTGTGCGCATGCCCGACCACTTGTCCTTGACGGCTTCGTAGTGCTGCTTCGGCTCGTAGACGGCGACCGCGAGCTTTAGGCGGGTGACCGAGAGGCGACCGATCGCCGAGGCCAAGGCGTAGCTCGCCACCACCTCGTCGCGCTGCGCGCCGACGAGAAGGATTTGCGCCGAGATAAGGTCGCCCTGTGCGTTGAGGACGTCGAGCGTGGTGCGCTGGCCGACATTGCGCTCTTCGATGACGCCATTCAGCGCCAGCCGGGCGGCGCGGGTCTGAGCGTTGTAGCCTGTCACGTTGGCACGCGCGGCCTGCAGTTCCGCCCAGGCGGTGGCGACGGCGGCGCGCACGGCATCGCGCTGGCTGTCGACCTCGATCTGCCGCTGGCCCAGCACTTCCTTGAACTGACGGACCTGGGAGGCGACGATGCCGCCCTGGTAGATCGGAATGCTCAGCGTCGCGCCGACCGTTGCCGACATGTCGTTGCTGGTCGTCACGTCGACGCCCGGCAGGCTGTTGGAATTGGGCGTCGTGTCCGACAGCGCGTAGTCGTTGTCGACCGAACCGGACAGGCTGAGGGTCGGCAGTGCCTGACCTTCGGCGGACTTCACCTGGAACGCCGCGGCGTCAACCGAGTAGAGCGTCGCCAGGATCGCCGGATGCTCCTTCTGAGAGATCGCCAGCGCCTGGGTAATCGAGTTCGGCATCATGCTGTTCGGCGCTTTGCCGGGATCGAGCTGGTTCGGCGCATCGCCAATAATTTGGAGGTAGCTGGCCTCGCTGGTCGCGACCTGCGCCAGCGCCGAGTTCAGCAGCGCGGTCGCCAACGCCTGCTCGGCCTCGGCCTGCGCGACGTCGGTCCGGGTGCCCTCGCCGACGTCGAAGCGGGCGCTGGCGGCGCGCACCTGCTCGTTCAAGAAGGCGAGGTTCTGCCGGCGCAGCGCCGCGATCTGGCGGTCGCGCAGGACGTTCATGTAAACCGTCGCCGCATCGTAGAGCGTGTTCTGCTCGGTGTTGGCAAGGTTCTGCTGCGAGGCCTTCACTGTCGCTTCGGCCGAGCGCACGTTGTTCGGCGTCTGGAAGCCGTCGAAGAGGGTCTGGCTGACGGTGACGCCAAAGCCGATCTGGTCCGCGCGGTTGCGCTGCGTGGTGATGTTGTCGCCGTAGGTCGTCCGCGAGCGGGAAAGCTGTCCGCTGCCAGAGGCGGTAACCCGGGGACGCAAACCGCCCTTGGCCTGCGGCACGTTTTCGTCGGTCGCCCGCAACTGGGCACGGGCAACGTTCAGATCCTGATTGTTGCGATAGGCACGCGCCAGCGCGCCGGTCAGGCTTTCCGCGCTTACGCTTCCAACACCGGCCAACACGGTACCGGCCGCCAGCGCGACT
Organism: Mesocryomonas lacus; assembly: GCF_055730105.2. Classification (NCBI taxonomy): domain Bacteria; kingdom Pseudomonadati; phylum Pseudomonadota; class Alphaproteobacteria; order Hyphomicrobiales; family Aurantimonadaceae; genus Mesocryomonas; species Mesocryomonas lacus. The sequence continues at coordinate 109,879 of NZ_JBUZWF020000004.1, read as the reverse complement.
TTGATCCAGGAATTAAACTTCACTCGACGTCTCCAGATCTAAAGTACCACCGCAGCCATATACCCTGTGGCCTGCGGTGTCCGCGTCGCAAAGAGATCAACCCGCAGTTTCCATCGGAAATTGCGGATCAACCCATGCGAACGCTGCTGCGACCCCCACATCACGTTAGCACTTGAATCGGCCGTATGGTGTGGCCGGAAACAAACACTCTAGAATGTAAATTTTGCAGTGCGCTCAAAGCCCGGCAGCGGCCGGATGCTGCAGTTGAAGGCGAAGCGACCGGACACGACGCCCTCCTCCTTCAGGTAAAGCATTGCCGCGGCAGCGTTTCCGAGACCCTCGACGGCGACGAGCCGACCGCCTTCCGCCAGCTGCGCGAAAATCGCGTCGGGGATCACGTCGACAGCCCCCTCAAAAAGGATGACGTCGTAGGGTGCGCCATCCGCAGCTCCGTTGGCGAGCGGCGCCTCGACCACGCGGCACGAATCGTGTCCGAGACGGGCGAGCGTCACCGTTGCGGCAGACGCCAGGTCCGTGTCCGACTCCACCGCCACGACGCTGGCGGCCAGATGCGAGATGATGGCCGCCGAGTATCCGGTGCCGCAACCGATATCGAGCACCCTGTCGTCGCCGTCGATCTGCACCAGCTGAAGGAGCTTGGCGAAGGGCGAGGCCTCCATGACGAAGCGGCCCGGACCGATCGGCAGATCGCCGTCGATATAGGCAAGACTCTGGCGCGGACCGGTGACGAAAGCCTCACGCGGCACACTGAGGAAAGCCTGAAGAATGCGCAGGTCGGTCACATCCGTGGTGCGGATCTGGTTGTCGACCATCTTGATGCGAGCGGCTTCGAAATCCATGTCCGCGGTCCCGTCTGCGAGCGATGCCATCCCTTAGTCGCCCGTCCCGGGCTGTGCAAGACGGAACGCCGGAAGGCACGGGGCAAGGCGTTGCCGCCGAAGCTTACGCCAGCCGGCATACCGCTCAGATGGCAGCATCAACGCCGTCCGTGTTGCCTTGGCGCGATAATAAGCATGCTGAGCCAGACAGCCTATAAACTAGGCGATCCATGCCACTTCTGCATAAGTCGCGTGCAGTCTTTGCTCTTCTTTTACGCACACGCGCGGCGTATCTAGGCAACATCAAACCAACCCGAAAGCACACCAACACCATGTTCGCCCAGCTCGCCAACCGCATCAAAGACTTCCGCGCTCACCGCCGCACCGTCAGCCTGCTGTCGCAGATGGAAGACCGGCAGCTGTGGGACATCGGTCTGATCCGCGGTGACATCGATTCCGTTGTCCGCCGTGGCCGCATCCAGCATTAATCTCTGGGCATCCTGCGATGAGGCGAACGTCCTCGTCGAAGTGAGATGTTAGAGAAGGCAAGACGCTGCGTTTTGTGTGATGCCTCCAAGTGGGACGAACGCCGCGGAAACTGAGCTATACCCCGCCCGTTTTGAAGCCCCGTCGCACCCGCGGCGGGGCTTCTTTCATGTGACTATCCAGAGGGCTGCTTCTTCTCAATCAGCCCCGACGATCGGGCCCTCCCCGAACCCCGGTGTCCTCCAAGCCTTCCCGCACAGCAGCGTCGCGACGAGATCTCTGAGATCTTCGATGTCCTGCGGTATGCGGTCGTCACCGCGGCTGGCGGAGGCGTGGAAAATGCCGTCGAGGTGGAGCGTGATGGTCCTCGCCGTCTTGGCGACGTCGACATCGGCGAAGAGACCAGACGCCACGCCGCGGCCGATGCAGTCCTCGAGCAGCGCCTGTTCCAGGCGGTAGAAATCCGCGATCATTGCGTCGGTCGCCGCGTCGCGCGCACCGGAAGCGGCATAGTCGGCCATGATCTTCAACATCCGACCGATCGTCGGCGCCAACTCGACGTGCATGTCCAACCAGGCGTCGATGCCACCCTTCGGGTCGTCGGCACCGGCGCGCCGCGCTTCGTGGCCGGCGACGAGGCCCTCGACGACATGACCGATCGTCCGGCGGAAGAGCTGGTCCTTGCTCTCGAAGTAGTAGTGGATGAGCGCTGCGTTGATTCCGCAGGCTTCCGCGACATCGCGGACGGTGACGAGGCTGTAGTGGCGCCCGGCGAACTGGCGCAGGGCCTCGTCGAGGATCAGCGCGCACCGGGTCGCAGGGTCGAGCCGCTGCCGGATTGCGGTCTTCATCCAATCTCCTTCCGCGAGCATCCATCCCCCGCGCCGCCATTTGGCCATGCCGGCTGGTGGGTGGGCAGACGCTGACCATGCGCTGCATAATTCGCGCTCTTCCGCCTGTAAATTACAACCATATCAATGCCTTGAAGGATGGTATGACGCCATTTCTTTGAGCTGTGCAAACGCCGGGAACCGTCTCATATTAATCCATCGGTGAATAGCGCCAACCCGCCGGCGCGTCGATCAGGAGCCCCGGATGAAACGTCTGTTCCGCGCCGCCGTCCTTACCCTTGCCATGAGCCTTGCCGCCACCGCCGGCCATGCGGAGGAGCGCAAGAGCTTCAAACTCGGCTACAGCATCTATGTCGGCTTCATGCCCTTCGCCTGGCTGAAGAGCTCCGGCGTCATGAAGAAATGGGCGGACAAATACGGCATCGACGTCGAGATCGTGCTGCTCAACGACTACGTCTCCGGCGTCAACCAGTTCATCGCCGGCGATCTCGACGCCTATGGCGTCGCCAGCATGGACGCGCTGGTGATGCCGGCGGCGGGCGGCGTCGACACTTCGATCTTCCTCCTCGGCGACTATTCCAATGGCAATGACGCGGTCGTCTCGAAATCGGTCAAGTCGGTCGCCGACTTGAAGGGACAGGAGGTGCACCTCCTGCAGTTCAGCGTCTCGCACTACCTGCTCAACCGCGCTTTGGCGCTGGCCGGCCTGAGCCTCGGCGACGTCAAGACGGTGAACATCTCCGACTCGGAGATCGCCGCGGCCTACCTCACCCAGCCCGAAATGGTGACGGCGGCGACGTGGAAGCCGATGGTGCCGGACATGGTGAAGAGCGTGGCAGGTTCCGAGATCATCTTCGATAGCTCGAAGATTCCCGGCGAGATCATGGACGTCTTCATCGGCAAGACCGACGTGCTGAAGGACAACCCGGCCTTCGCCAAGGCGGTGACCGGCGCCTGGTACGAGGCTCTCGCCACGATGGAAGGACCGGACTCGGCGGGCATCGAGGAAGCGATGGCCGCCGGCATGGGCACCGACGTCGCCGGCCTCGCCACTCAGGTCGAGACGACGCACTTCTTCAAGACCCCGGCCGAGGCCGCCGCCTTCATGACCGACGCCAAGACCAAGGCGATCTGGGACAGCGTGCGCACCTTCTGCTTCGACCAGGGCCTGTTCGGCCAGGGCGCCGACAGCGTCGACGCCATCGGCATCGAGATGCCCGACGGCTCGGTGCTTGGCGCCAAGGAAAACATCAAGCTGCGCTTCGACCCGACGTTCGCGAAGATGGCGGCCGACGGCACGCTCTAGGCAGAAGCAGGCCGGGAACACGCGCATGCGCCGCATCATCAACTATCCGCCGAGCCGCATGCAGAAGCTGGTGCTCGGCACCTTGCCCTTCCTACTCATCCTTCTCGTCTACGTCCTCGCCTCGAACGCCCGCCTCGCGGTGGCGCCGGCCGACAAGATCATGCCGAGCTTCGAGAGCTTCTATGCGGCCATCGTCCGGCTGATGACGAAGGTCGACCCGGCGATCGGCCAGCCGGTGTTCTGGTTCGACACCTGGCTGAGCCTCGGACGGCTCGGCACGGGTCTCGGGCTCTCGGCGCTGATCGGCCTCATCCTCGGCATCCCCATCGGCTTCATCCCGCAGCTTCGCGCGGCCTTCGATCCGGTGCTGGCGGCGCTGTCGCTGGTGCCGCCGCTCGCTCTGCTGCCGATCCTCTTCATCGCCTTCGGCCTCGGCGAACTGTCGAAGATGGTGCTGATCGTCTTCGGCGTCGCGCCCTTCCTCGTTCGCGACGTGGTGCTGCGGGTGGCGGCGATCCCGCGCGAGCAGATCGTCAAGGCGCAGACGCTCGGCGCCTCGACCTGGCAAATGCTGCTCGACGTGGTCCTGCCGCAGGTGCTGCCGCGGCTGATCGATTCGGTGCGCCTGTCGCTCGGCACCGCCTGGCTCTACGTCATCGCCGCCGAGGCGATCACCGCCGAGGGCGGCCTCGGCTACCGCATCTTCCTCGTCCGCCGCTACCTCGCGATGGACGTGATCCTGCCTTACGTCTTCTGGATTACCCTCCTCGCCTTCCTGATCGACCTCGCCCTCCGCCAGCTCTCACGCGCGGCCTTCCCCTGGAACGAGCTGAAGGACGCCTGATGACGGAAATCCGCTTCGACGGCGTCTGGAAGGAATACGGGCCGGCGATCATCCTCGAGAACATCAACTTCACGCTGGCCGATCACGAATTCCTGGTGATCGTGGGCCCAAGCGGCGTCGGCAAGACGACGCTGCTGCGCATGCTGCTCGCGCAGGAGCGTCCGACACGCGGGCAGATCCTGCTCGACGGCAAGCCGATCGCCGCAGAGCCGACCGCCGACCGGGGCGTCGTATTCCAGCGCTACTCGGTGTTCCCGCACCGGACGGTCCTCGCCAACGTCATGACCGGCCCGCAATGGGCCGCCTCCCCCTTCACCGGCCGCCTGTTCGGTGCGGCTAAGCGGGCGCTGCGGGACGAGGCTATGACGCTGCTTCAGCGTGTCGGCCTCGCCGAGTCCGCGGGAAAATATCCGCAGCAGCTCTCCGGCGGCATGCAGCAGCGCCTCGCCATCGCGCAGGCGCTGATTAACCGGCCGAAAGTGCTGCTCCTCGACGAACCTTTCGGCGCGCTCGATGCCGGGACCCGCAAGGCCATGCACACGCTGGTCGGCGAACTGTGGGCCGAGCATGAGATGACCATCGTCATGGTCACGCACGACCTTAACGAGGCCTTCCTCTTGGGCACGCGCGTGATGGCGGTCGACAAGGCGCGGCACGATCCGCACGCGCCGGAGCGCTACGGCGCCGGCATATGCTCGGACTTCGCCACCAAGCTGCGCATCGTGCGCGACAGCCAGCGATTCGAGGCCCGGCGCTTAGCCGCCGCCACTCCCTCTCATCTCTCCCTCGTAAAGGACTGACATGACCGACAAGCGCTTCCACCTTGCCTGGTTCATGAACTTCACGCCGGACGAGTGGCGCGAGCCTTTCGGCCAGGGCGGCCTGCCCTGGGACGGCGCGTTCTACGTCGAGATGGCGCAAACACTGGAGCGCGCCTGCTTCGACTACATCATGATCGAGGACAAGCTGATGGTGCCGCAGAGCTATGGCGGCTCGACCGAGGCGGCGCTGAAACTCGGCATGATGGTGCCGAAGCACGACCCGGTGCCGCTGGCGGTGGCCATGGGCATGGCGACGTCGAAGCTCGGCATCGTCGCCACCATGTCGACGCTCGCCTACCCGCCCTTCCTGATGGCACGCCTCTCCTCCACCATCGACAGCCTGACCAAGGGCCGCTTCGGCTGGAACATCGTCACCTCCGCCGAGGACCTCGCCGCCCAGAATTTCGGCCTCGACAAGCTGCCGCTGCGCGAGACCCGCTACGAGATGGCGGACGAGTACATGGAGGTGATGGGCAAGCTGTTCTCCAGCTGGGAACCGGATGCCGTGGTGCTCGACCGCGAGGCCGGCGTCTATGCCGACCACACCAAGGTCCATACGATCGACCACGTCGGCAAGCACTTCAAGGTTCGCGGCCCGCTGAACACCGTGCCTTCGCCGCAGGGCCGCCCTGTTTACGTTCAGGCCGGCGCCTCGCCGCGCGGACGCGACTTTGCCGCCCGCCACGCCGATTCCATCATCTCCGTCGCCTCGGGCGTCGAGAGCATGAAGGCGTTCCGGGCGGACCTGCGCGCCCGGGCCGCGGCGATGGGCCGGGATCCCGACGAGATCAAGGTGCTGTTCTGCGTCACCCCGACGATCGGCGAGATCGAGAAGGACGCACACGAGCGGCACGCGCGGCAGATCAATGCGCCGAACTTCATCATCGACATCCTCGCCTCGCTCTCGGCGATCACCGAGATCGACTTCGCGCAGTTCGATCTCGACAAGCCGCTGCCGGAGAAGCTTGTCACCAACGGCGAATCGGGGACGCTCGACAAGTTCCAGCAATGGGGCAGCGGCAAGACCTTGCGCGAGCTGGTGGTCGACGGAGCCGGCGGCGTCGTCTCCTCGGTGGAGCTGATCGGCACGCCCGACCAGGTGGCGGCGCGGATGGGCGAGGTGATGGAGGAAGTCGGCGGCGACGGCTTCCTGATCACCACGCCTGTGCTGCGCGTCAGCCGGCGCTATCTCGTGGAGATCGCCGACGGACTGGTGCCCGCGCTGCAGAAACGCGGCCTTGTTCGCACGCATTATTCGCACGACATGCTGCGCGACAATCTGCGGGCATTCTAATCGCCGCCGACAGAGGCTATGGACGACACGATGACCTTGATTGCGCCCTTCATCCTCCCCGGCACGTCCGTAATCGCCGATGCCCCGACGACGGCGGAAGCCCTCGGCCTCCTCGAACGCCCGGTTGTCGAGCAGAAGGCCTATCGCGACGCCATGGCGAGCGTTGCTGCCGCGGTGCACATCATCACCACGGCCGGACCGAACGGCCCCGCCGGCTTCACCGCGACGGCGGTGAGCAGCGTCACCGACCAGCCGCCGACGCTGCTCGTCTGCGTCAAGCGCGAGAGCTCGGTCGGCGCCGCCTTTCAGGCCAATGGCGCGCTCTGCGTCAACACGCTGGCATCCACACAGGAACGGCTGTCCAACCTCTTCGGCGGAAAGACGCCGATGGCCGAGCGCTTCGCCGAGGCGGAATGGTCGACGGCGGTGACCGGCTCGCCGGTGCTGGCGGGCGCGCTGACCACCTTCGACTGCCGGATCGCGAGCGCGGTCGACGTCGGCACCCATGCCGTCCTGTTCTGCGAGGTCCTCGCGATCGTCGAGGGCCCGCCCGGTGACGGCCTCGTCTATGCCGGCCGCCGCTATGCTGCCGTGGCGGCGCGCGCCGAGAGCTGAACCGGCGAGGCAGGCCAACGCGGCGGCATATTGCCAAGGCGATGCGTGTAAGCGGTCATCGGAGGGGCACGGGTCGAAGCGGAGAGCGGCCGTCTGCGAAGTTCACGCCCCGCTTGCGACCATACAGACACTGCGGGCAGGCTTAGTGTGGACGTTGCTCCCTAAGCCGTGGGTACGGTTCCGCAAGGGGCAGCCCCGTCACATCCAGTATCACATTAGTTTCACGGCCATCAGCCCCGTGGGGGCCGTCATGGGCGGAACGCAGGTCTGCGTCAGGCTTTACCTAAGCGATCCGCAAGACGGAGTGAGCCGGCCTCGAGGTCGGCGCAGCAAAGGATAATCCTATGAAGAACTTCATGATCGCCGCCGGTATCTCGATGATCGCCACCGCCGCTTTCGCCCAGTCCCCGGCCCCGGCCGACAGCAACTACAACGCCACCACCCAGCCGAACGGCGTGACCTCGTCGACCACCGCAGGCCAGGGCACGGGCGCCGGCGCCGATATGGCGAAGAAGCCGATGATGGGCACCGACGCGATGTCGACCGGCAGCATGACCCCGGACGCCAACGCCAACACACAGCCGAAGGGCGCAGGCCTCACCGCCGGCGGCAACAGCAACGCGTCGACCGACGTCAACGGCGTCTCGTCCTCGACCTCGGGCGGCCAGGGCACCGGCGCCGGCGCCGACATGGCCAAGTAAGCTTAAGCCTCAGTAACTCAAAAGCGCTCCGCCTCCCGGCGGGGCGTTTTTTGTTTGTGCCAATAGTCGCCAGCCCCATTCTTCTGAAGCGCCCGTCAATGGTCGCCTACACCCTGAACCTCTTGAAGCGACACAGAGCACATCGGGGTTACCTCTTCAGCGCCCTTCCACAGCCCACCGGCAAGTCCGAGACTGGCCAGCAGGCAGGGACTGATTGAGGCAACGGCATCTCCGCTTCCGTTTCGATCATAGCTCTCCCCTTCATCCCTCCGGGACAAGGCGAAACGAGAATGGAAGCAGACTCCGCGGAGACCGCCAAACTGACTGTTGCGCTTGAAGAAGGTCGCACCGGCAATGACCTTGATGCTGCCCGCGCCCTGTTCCTGGGGCTCTGCCTGTCTGCGTTGTTGTGGGATGTGTTGTTCTTGGCGCTCTACTAAGGCATGGGTCGCCCTCGGAACATGAGATCCCCGTATCCTGCAGGCATCATCAGATCCGAGACGCCGTTAGTCCAAGAGATCGAGTGTCCGCGTCAGCGCGAAACAGAAGCGGGGCCGGCGTCAGACAAGGCCACCGCCAGCGCCAGCGTCGCGTGATGGGGAAGAGCTAAAAGCCGTTCTGCCGAAAGCCGTTCAAATGCCAACTCTCGCAATATCCAACGACTGCTGAAAATTGAACTGGAGGCCTCGCCCGGAATCGAACCGGGATGCAAGGATTTGCAGTCCTCTGCGTAACCACTCCGCCACGAGGCCTCACCGGCGCTGTACCTACTGCGACATCCCGGCCGGCGCAAGAGGTTCTGCGGGGCCAGCGGAAACATTGCTCCGTTACGCGGGCATCCGGCACGCCGCGCTCGCATAGACCAAGCGACTTGCCCTGCGATTCCCGGGCTAGGCTTTGCTCTTGTCCGTGCCGACGGCCTGATGGGTGCGGGCGGCGGCAGCAACGCGGGCGGCCTTGGCGAGGCGACGGCGCTGGCGCCAGCGGTTCCAGCGCACGTCATGGCGGCGGCGCCATCGGCGCACGAGCGCGATGTCGATCGACAGGACGAGGAGGCCAAGCGGCAGCATCCACAGGCCGAGCACCGGCAGGAACCACAGGAAGCCGCCGAGGCAGAACAGGATGCCGACGGCCACCCGCCCCATTCGGGATCCCGGGAGGGCGAAGTTGCGGCCAAAGATCTCGAGCCGGTGTCCCCGGAGCAGGAAGAATCGTCTCTCGCTCGCCATTCCCGTCCCTCCGGCCGCCGATTCTCGGCCCGGCCGATCAACAGGCGCACCACTCTGTCGGTTCCGCACCCCGCAGAAAGCCCGAAAAACCACAGGCTGAGGGCGGGTTTGGGGATAAATGTGAAATTCTTGCCGATACGGCTTTGCAAGAGCGGATTCGTCTTGCTATAGGCTGCCTCGCGTCGACGACGCACTGTTCCCCGATAGCTCAGTTGGTAGAGCGCGCGACTGTTAATCGCTAGGTCGTAGGTTCGAGTCCTACTCGGGGAGCCACTCCTTTCAGACCCAAACTGATCCGCTTATGGCGTGCGAATTTGCGCGAGCGGTTTAGTCTTCGCGGCCTGCGGCATGGCGTCAGGTTTCGGCAGAAACGGTCGACAGCCCATCACGATGCTGGCTATGGGTATCGGCAAACCGCCAGGGCCCCGGCGGGCCGGTCACGGCCACGGGCGCCTGGCCGAGACCCCGGACGGTGCCGACATGACAACATCCCCTCCCCCGATCGTCGTCTGGCTGCGCGACGACCTTCGCCTCCTCGACAACCCGGCGCTTGGCGATGCCGCCGAGAGCGGCCGTCCGGTGGTCGTCCTCTATGTGCTCGACGGGGAGAGCGAAGGCGTCAGGCCGCTCGGCGCGGCGCATCATTGGTGGCTGCACCATTCGCTGACCTCGCTCGCCAAGGACCTTGCCGGCATCGGCGCGACGCTGATCCTGCGGCGCGGCGCGGCGGGAAAGATCGTGCCGGACGTCATCACCGAGACCAAGGCGACCGGGCTCTGGTTCAACCGGCGATACGACCAGGGCGGCGACGCGCTGGACGACGGCATCGCCGAAACGCTGCCGGAGGATGTCGAGGTGCAGCGCTTCCGCGCCAACCTGCTGCATGATCCGAAAGCAGTGCAGACCAAGACGGGGGGCTTCTACCGCGTCTACACGCCGTTCTGGCGCAACCTGTCGCAATCGGGCGAGCCGCGCGACCCGATTGACGCGCCGACGAAGCTTCTGGCCCCGAAGCACCAGCCGAAATCGGATGACCTCGACGCCTGGAAGCTGCTGCCGGTGAAGCCGGACTGGTCGGGCGGCATGGCGGCGGACTGGGTGCCCGGCGAGGCTGCAGCGCTCGAGCGGTTCGACGAGTTCTGCGAGGATCTCCTCGACGACTACCACAATGGCCGCGAGCGTCCAGCCGACGACGCGACGTCGCGGATGTCGCCGCGGCTGCGCTTTGGCGAGATCTCCCCGTTCACCCTTTGGCACCGCGCGACAGAAGCGGCACGGCGCCGCAAGGGCGTGCCGGACAAGGCGATTGAGACCTTCCAGAAGGAACTGGTCTGGCGCGAGTTCAACTATCACCTGCTCTACCATTTCGGCGCGCTGGGGACCCGGAACTTCAACCCGCGCTTCGACAAATTTCCCTGGCGCAAGTCGGCATCCGACCTGAAGGCCTGGCAGAAGGGCCTCACCGGCTATCCCATCGTCGACGCCGCGATGCGTCAGCTCTGGCAGACCGGCTGGATGCACAACCGGATGCGGATGATCGTCGGATCGTTTCTCACCAAGGACCTTTTGATCGACTGGCAGGAGGGCGAGCGCTGGTTCTGGGACACGCTGGTCGACGGCGACATCGCCAGCAACACCTCGCAATGGCAGTGGATCGGCGGTTCGGGCGCCGACGCGCAGCCGTTCTTCCGGATCTTCAACCCGGTGGCGCAAGGACAGAAGTTCGACAGCGCCGGCGTCTACATCCGCCGCTACGTACCGGAGCTTTCGAAACTCTCTGACAAGGACATTCACGCGCCTTGGACGCTCAGCGCCTCGGTGCTGAAAAAAGCCGGCGTGACGCTCGGCGAGACCTATCCCGAGCCGATCGTCGACCACGGCGGCGCGCGTCAGCGGGCACTGGAGGCCTACCAGTCGACGCGGACATAGCACCACATTCTGCCGCAGACGCTTCGAGCGGCCCAGAAAACCCTGTGCCGGCAGCCATTTGCCGGCGTGCCGCCTTGCCTTGAACCGGCCCGGGCCATAGGTTCCGGGCCGACCCGTCAGCAACAGGCCGCATCTCCATGTCCCGACACCTCAACGTCCTCGACGCCATCGGCAACACGCCGCTGATCCGGCTGAAGCGCGCCTCCGAAGAGACCGGCTGCGAGATTTACGGCAAAGCGGAGTTCATGAATCCCGGCCAGTCGGTGAAGGACCGCGCCGGCCTGTTCATCATCCGCGACGCCGAGGAGAAGGGGCTGATCGCCCCCGGCGGCCTGATCGTCGAGGGCACCGCCGGCAATACCGGCATTGGCCTCGCACTCGTCGCCAACGCCCTCGGCTATCGCACCGTCATCGTTATCCCGGAGACCCAGAGCCAGGAGAAGAAGGACGCGCTGCGCCTGATGGGTGCCGAGCTGATCGAGGTGCCGGCGGTGCCCTACCGCAACCCCAACAACTACGTGAAACTCTCCGGGCGGCTCGCCGAGCAGCTGGCGAAAAGCCATCCGGCGGGCGCGATCTGGGCGAACCAGTTCGACAACACCGCCAACCGCGACGGGCACGTCGTGACCACGGCGGAGGAAATCTGGCAGGCGACGGGCGGCGAGATCGACGGCTTCATCTGCGCCGTCGGCACCGGCGGCACGCTTGCGGGCACCGCGATGGGGCTGAAGCGCCATTCCGGCCACATCAAGATCGGCATCGCCGACCCGTTGGGCGCCTCGCTCTACAGCTATTACACCTCCGGTGAGCTGAAGGCCGAGGGATCGTCGATCACCGAGGGTATCGGCCAGGGCCGCATCACCGCCAATCTCGAGGGTTTTGCGCCGGACTTCGCCTATCAGGTGCCGGATGATGAAGCGCTGCGGATCGTCTTCGACCTGATCGGCGAGGAAGGCCTCTGCCTCGGCGGCTCGTCCGGCATCAACATCGCCGGCGCCATCCGCATGGCGAAGGAGATGGGACCGGGGCACACCATCGTCACCATCCTCTGCGACTACGGCAACCGCTACCAATCTAAGCTGTTCAACCCGGAATTCCTGCGCTCCAAGGGCTTGCCGACGCCCGGCTGGCTGGAGCCGCATGCACCGGAATTCGACGTGCCGTACGAGGCCTGAGCCGGTGGAAACCGAACAGGTCTACCAGGACGATGCTTACCGCGCCGAATTGACGGCAACGCTGCTGCGGATCGAGGACGGTCTGGTCTTTGACCGCGTCAACTTCTTCTCCAGCGGCGGCGGCCAGCCCGGCGATACCGGAACCGTCGTGACCGCCGACGGGCTTGAGATCGCCATCGTCGACACCGCCTACACCGCTGACCGGTCGGCAATCCGGCTGATCCCGGCGGAGGGTGCCTCGCTCCCTTCCGTCGGCGACACCGTGACGCTGAAGCTCGACTGGGAAAGACGTCACCGGCTGATGCGGATGCACACCGCCTGCCACCTGCTTACCGTCGCGTGCCCCTACCCCGTTACCGGCGCCTCGGTCGGCGAGACGGAAAGCCGCATCGACTTCGACATTCCCGATGCCGAGGCCGACAAGACGGCCATCACCGAAGCGCTGATGGCGCTGGTCGACGCGAACCATCCCGTTTTCACCCGCTGGATCACCGATGCCGAACTCGACGCTGATCCCGGGCTGATCAAGTCCGCCAACGTCAAGCCACCGCGCGGCAGCGGGCGGATCCGCATTGTCTGCATCGGCCCGGACGGCAGCGTGGACACCCAGCCTTGCGGCGGCACGCATGTGGCGACAACCGGCGAAATCGGCGCGGTGCATGTGGGCAAGATCGAGAAGAAGGGCAAGGCCAACCGGCGGTTCCGGCTGCGCTTCGGGCCCCTGCCCGCCTGAGCGCTGGCGCCCTCTAGACATGCCGCTATCGGCCGTGCCGTTTGCTCTCGACCGGTCAGCAAGGTCTCGCCGAGACGCAGACGAAGAGAAATTCCCGTCGGACCGCCGCAAGGCTTGATCCCGGCGGTCAAGCGGACCAGTTGCTGTCAGATCGATCTCCCGAGACGCGAATCAGCGCCCGGGCAACGGCCGGAGTTGATGTCATGACCAATCCGCTTCTCATCTCGCCCGAAGCGCTTTCGGCGCTGCTCGGCCGTCCCGGCGTCTCGGTGGTCGATGCTTCCTGGTACCTGCCGGCGCAAGGGCGCGCGGCGCTGGCGGAATTCGAGACGGAACACGTTCCCGGCGCGGTCTTCTTCGACCAGGACGCCGTGGTCGATCCGGCCTCAAGCCTGCCGCACACGCTCCCCTCGGCGGAAATCTTCGCCCGCGCGGCCGGAGCGCTCGGCATCGCCGAGACGGACACTATCGTCGTCTACGACGGTCTCGGCCTGTTCTCAGCCCCACGGGTCTGGTGGATGCTGCGGACGTTCGGCGCCAAAGACGTTCGCTTGCTCGACGGCGGCCTGCCGGCCTGGAAGACCGCGGGACTGCCGACTGAGGCGGGCCCGGCACGGCCGGCGTCCAAGACCTTCAACGCAGCCTTCGATGCCAATGCGGTCGCGACACTGTCCGACATGCGCGGCCATGTGGCGGCGGGCAACGCTGCCATTCTCGACGCCCGTCCTGCCGAGCGGTTCGCCGGACTGGTGCCCGAGCCGCGCGCCGGCGTGCGCTCCGGTCACATGCCGGGGGCGACCTCCTTGCCTTTCGGACAGCTTGCCGAGAACGGTCGCCTGCGCTCCCCGGAGGAGTTGCGGCAGATCTTCGAGACGGCCGGCATCGACCTCGACGGGCCGATCGTCACCTCCTGCGGGTCGGGTGTCACCGCCGCGGCGATCAGCCTGGCCCTTGCCTCCGTCGGCAAGACCGACGCCAAGCTCTACGACGGGTCGTGGACGGAATGGGGCGGCCTTTCCGACACGCCGGTTGCCACATCGGGTGGAGCTGCATGAACTTGGTCCGCCTGCTGGAGACCCGGGTCACCCAGTTCGAAATGCGCTCGCAGCCTCGGCTCCGAATGGCAGCGCCCGACAGCGGCTTTTCGCTGGTGCTGGCCGAGGCAAAACAGATCCCACCCTCGTTCTACGCCTATCTCTACGACAGGGTCGGCCGCGACCATCACTGGACGTCGCGGCTTCTGCCGGAGAAACGGCTGGCGGCCGAGATCCACCGGGCCGGCATCGCCGTCCACGTGCTCTATGCCGACGGCGCCCCGGCCGGCTGGTTCGAGCTCGACTGGGCGCGCAAGCAAGGCGAGACGCGGCTGGTGCATTTCGGCATTCTGCCCGAGTTCCGAGGTCGCGGTCTCGCGCGCTATCTTCTGTCGGAAGCGCTGGCGGCCGGGTTCGCTATCGGCAACAAGATGATGACGCTCGAGACCAACACGCTCGACCATCCAAGGGCGCTGCAGCTCTACGAAGAGGCCGGCTTCATTGCGGTGAGCATGCGCGTGGTGTCGACGCGCGCCATAGACGGCTGAGGCGTCGCGGCGGCCGCGCCGCGGCCGCAAACCGACCCTACAAAGCCTGGCCGAAAAGGCCTATGACAGCCCGTCTGCTTTCCGATCTGGACCGAACGTGATCCTTCGCCTCAGCCTTATCCTAATTTTCCTCATCGCCCTCACCGGTGCCGCCGCTTGGTTTCTCGGCCCGCGCGAGCCGGCGGACCTGTCGGTGACGTTCGACCCCGCCGTCATCGGGACCGATCCCGACGCCTACCTGGCGCGGACCGAGGCGGATGTGCCGAACCTCCGGCCGGCCGATGCCAAGGAAATCGTCTGGGCCTATCCCGCCTCGCGCGCCAAGACGCCGCTCGCCATCGTCTACATCCACGGCTTTTCCGCCGCCAAGGAAGAGGTGCGGCCACTGGCGGACGAGGTGGCGGGCAAGCTCGGGGCGAATCTCTTCTACACCCGCCTCTCCGGCCACGGCCGCGACGGCGTCGCGCTGGCCCGCACCAGCGTCAACGAGTGGATGAACGATCTCTCCGAAGCCGTCGCCATCGGCAAAACCATCGGCGAGCGGGTGGTCGTCGTCGCCAGTTCGACAGGTGGGACGCTATCAACGCTCGGTGCGAGCCAGCCGGGGCTGATGGACGGGGTCTCCGGCCTCGTCATGCTGTCGCCGAACTACGCGCTGCTCGATCGCTACGCGTTTCTGCTCGACTGGCCTTTCGCCCGCGACTTCGGGCCGTGGCTGATCGGCGAGGAGCGCAGCTTCACGCCGCTGAACGAGGCGCAGGCCGCGCACTGGACGACCCGCTACCCATCGACCGCTCTCCTGCCGCTCGGAGCACTGCTGCGGGCGACCCGCAGTGTCGATGTCAGCCAGCTGACGATACCGGCGTTCTTCCTCTATTCGCCGGCGGATCAGGTGGTCGATCCCATGGCGACCGAGAGCGTCGCGGCAAAATGGGGCGGGCCGCACCAGGTGCTGCAGGTGCCGGTGACCGGCGATCCCGCCAACCATGTGCTGGCGGGGCGCATCATGTCTCCCGGCACGACCGATGAGTTGGCGGCGCGCATTGCCGACTGGATCGGCAAACTTCCGAAGTAAGGAAGGGCAGTCCGCAACCGCGTACGGCCGCGGACACGCTCAGGCAGCCTTCCTCAGATCAGAAGGTCGGCGATCACCTGGTTGTCGGTGATGTCCTCGTAGCGGATGCCGTTCGCCTGGAAGCGCTCAAAGATGTGCTCGAAATTGGCGGCGTTCTTGGTCTCGATGCCCAGCAGGATCGAGCCGAAGTCGCGCGCCGACTTCTTCAGGTATTCGAAGCGGGCGATGTCGTCCTCGGGGCCAAGCAGCGCCAGGAAGTCGCGGAGCGCGCCGGGGCGCTGGGCGAGGCGCAGGATGAAGTACTTCTTCAGCCCCTCGAAGCGCAGCGCGCGCTCCTTCACGTCCGGCAGCCGCTCGAAGTCGAAGTTGGAGCCGGAGACGACGAGCACCACGGTCTTGCCGCGGACCTCCTCGCGCAGGACGTTCAGCGCGTCGATCGCCAGCGCGCCAGCGGGCTCCATGACGATGCCCTCGATGTTCAGCATTTCCAGCATGGTCTGGCAGAGCCGGCCCTCGGGTGACAGCAGTACCTGGTCCGGACGTGCGTGGCGCAGCGTCTCGAAGGGGATGCGGCCGATCTCCGCAACGGCCGCGCCATCGACGAAGCCGTCGAGCTGCGGCAGCCGCACCAGTTCGCCGCGGGTGAGGCTGGTGTGAAGGCTCGGCGCCCCCTGCGGCTCGACATAGCGGATATCCGGCAGCGTGCCGGCGCCCTCCGAGAGATAGCGGGTGACGCCGGAGGCAAGGCCGCCGCCGCCGACGGGGAGGATCACCATGTCGGCCGCCTCGTCGCCGAGCTGGGCGACGAACTCGCGCGCGACGCTCGCCTGCCCCTCGATGATGTCCTCATGGTCGAAGGGCGGCACGAGCGCGGCGCCCGACGACGCCGAGTAGGCCTTGGCCGCGGCATAGCAATCGTCGAAATAGTCGCCGATCAGCTCAATCTCGATGGCGTCGCCGCCGAAGATTTTCGTCTTCTGGATCTTCTGCTGCGGCGTCGTCACCGGCATGAAGATGCGGCCCTTCAGGCCAAAGAACCGGCAGGCGAAGGCGAAGCCCTGCGCGTGGTTGCCGGCGGAGGCGCAGCAGAAGGCGGTCGCGGTCGAGCCGGACGCGATGTGCTTGCGCATGAAGTTGAAGGCGCCGCGGATTTTGTAGGAGCGGACCGGCGTCAGGTCCTCGCGCTTCAGGAAGATACGCGCGCCGTATTTCGCCGAGAGATGCTCGTTCAGCTGCAGCGGGGTCGCTGGAAACAGCTGGCGGATCGCCTGCTCGGCCTCGGCGACGCGGGAGGGGAAATCAGTGTCGGACATAAGGATATCTTGATCTGGGGAGGCTTGCTCCCGGAAAAGGCCGCCGGGCGAAATGCCCGTCGCGCGGAAACGGCGGTCAGCGGACGTGACGCGCCGTGCACCGGTCGCACCGATGGGTCAGGACTGCCGCGGCAGTTTCACGTGCCGGGGCGGTCGGTCGCCTATCGTGCGCCGGCGCTGATAATCAGGGGCATGGCTCCGCAAATCGATGTCGTGAATGCCATCTATGCCCCTTTCCTCGCACGCGTTGCCGTTGCGGCTAGCCATCGGCCAAGTCGGCGGAATTGTAAAGGTGGCCGTCCGCGTCATTTGGCGGTCTAGTAGCGGACGAGTCCGGTCAACGAATTCGTCTGGAGAAGCCCATGATACCCGCTGTCACCCTTGCCGACCTGCCGCTGGAACACTGGACGCGCGGCGAACGCTACGAAGCGTCCAATCTGTCCTTTGGCGACCAGCTCGGCCTGACCCAGCTCGGCATCCGCATGAACGTCGTGCCGCCGGGCAAGAGCGGCTGTCCGTTCCACAACCACTTCTGCGAGGAAGAGCTTTTCATTATTCTCGAGGGTGAAGGCACGTATCGCTTCGGTGGTGAAGAGCGGCCGGTTCGGGCCGGCGATGTGCTCGGGGCGCCGGCCGGTGGGCAGGAAACAGCGCATCAGATCATCAATACCGGTACTCTCCCCCTGCGGTATATCGGGCTATCAAATCAAGCCGTTGCCGACGTCTGCGAATATCCCGATTCCGGAAAGTTCCAATCGACGGCGCGACTCTCAGACGGAAGTCGCTTCCGCCATCTCGGGCGCCCGGAGAGAGAGGTCGAGGACTACTGGGACGGGGAGCCCGGTGCCTGACGATCACACGAAGAGGTCGACGATCTCGAACGTATCGACGTCGACGAGGCCCTTGTCGGAGATGCGCAAGGACGGGATGACCACCAGCGCCAAGAGCGAGTGCTGCATGTAGGCGTTGTTGAGGGTGCAGCCGGCGTCGCGCATGGCCTGGAGGAGGCGGTCGGCTTTTTCGGCGACGATCTCGGCGCGCTCGTTCGACATCAGACCGGCGATCGGCATCTCGACCATCGCCTTCTCCTCGCCATCCGCGAAGAAGGTCACGCCGCCGCCGACGGCGCCGAGGCGGTTGGCGGCGAGCGCCATCTGGGTCCGGTCGGTGCCGACGACGATCATGTGGTGGCTGTCATGCGCCACCGTCGAGGCGAGCGCGCAGGCACCGGTGTAGCCGAAGCCGGAGACGAAGGCGTTGGTAACGTCGCCGCTCGCCCGGTGCCGCTCGACCAGCGCGATGTGGGCGACGCCTTGCCGCTCGTCGGCTTCGACGAGGCCGCTCAGGATCGGCAGCGTCGCGGTGAGCGCCTTCGTCGGCGCCTGGTTCTCGACGACGCCGATGACGCGGACGGTCGCGGCATTCGCGCCCTCCGGCGCGGTCACGGCGAAGTCGGCGGCCTCGAGGCACTTGCCGAGCTTCACCGTCGATTTAGCCGAGGCGGGATAGGGATAGGCCGGAAGGTCGATCAGCAGCTTGCCCGCCTCGGCGACGTGCTGGCCCCGAGCATAGACGGCGTCGATGGCGAGGGCGGCGAGATCGGAGACGAGGAGGAAGTCGGCACGGCGGCCGGGGGCGATGGAGCCGATCTCGCGGGCGAGGCCAAAATGCTCGGCGGTGTTCAGAGTCGCCATCTGGATCGCGGTGACCGGCTTCAGGCCCTGCTGGATGGCGTGGCGGACGACGCGGTCCATGTGGCCGTCATGGACAAGGGTGCCGGAATGGCAGTCGTCGGTGCAGAGGATGAAGTGGCGAGGGTCGAGGCCCATCTCGGTGACGGCGCGGACCTGCGTCGCGACGTCGTACCAGGCCGAGCCGAGCCGCAGCATCGCCTTCATGCCCTGGCGCACGCGCGCGGCGGCATCCTCCATGCGGGTGCCCTCGTGGTCGTCCTCCGCCCCGCCGGCGACGTAGCCATGGAAGGCGCGGCCGAGGTCGGGCGAGGCGAAATGGCCGCCGACGGTCTTGCCGGCGCGGCGCGTCGCTTCGATGGCGCCGGTCATCACGGGATCATTGGCGGCGACGCCCGGAAAGTTCATGACCTCGCCGAGGCCGATGATGCCCGGCCAGGCCATGGCCTCGGTGATCTCGGCAGCGCCGAGCTCCGCGCCGCCCTCCTCCAGCCCCGGCGCCGAGGGCACGCAGGACGGCATCTGAGTCCAGACGTTGACCGGCTGCACCAGCGCCTCGTCGTGCATCAGCCGGACGCCGGGAAGGCCCAGCACGTTGGCGATCTCGTGCGGGTCGATGAACATCGAGGTCGTGCCGTGCGGGATGACGGCCCGGCAGAACTCGGTGACGGTGATCATGCCGCTCTCGACATGCATGTGCGCGTCGCAGAGGCCCGGCACGAGATAGCGGCCGGCCGCATCGACCACCACCGTCTCGGGGCCGATGGCGTGGCTGGCGTCGGGCCCGCAATAGGCGAAGCGGCCGTCCTTCACCGCGATATCGGTGCCAGGCAGGCACTCGCCGGAGTGGACGTTCACCCAGATGCCGTTCCGCACCACCAGGTCGGCGAGGGCGCGGCCCATGGCGACGTCGACGAGAGCGGGTGCGGCGGTCTCGAACGGGCTGAGGGCAATCGGCATCAGAGGCTTTCCGGAAGTTTCGAAGGAGGCGCCAATGTCGGCTTTCCCACTGCGGCGGGCAAGCCTGCACCCCTCGAAGCCGGGCGTTGCCTGCGGGAGAAGGCGTGGCGCTCGTCGCCGCAACATTCAGTCTCAAGCACTTGTGACCGTTTCTGAACGCAGCATGAAGGGATCCTTCTGCTGCGGTTCACGGTTGGTCGGCTCTACTTACTTGTCGAAAAACATGACACCGGAAGGAAACGGACTATGAAAAAGATCATTCTCGCCACCGTCGCTCTGGTTCTGGCATCCGCCGTTCCGACGCTGGCCCAGAGCGCGCGCAGCGAGTACCGCGAGCACCGCCAGGAGCACAGGATCGGCCGGGCGATGGCGCGCGGTGATCTGACGCCTGCCGAGACCCGCAAGCTCGTCCGCCAGCAGCGCCGGATCGACCGCACCAAGGCCCGCGCCGCCCGCGACGGCTACGTCACCCCGCGCGAGCGTCGGCAGGTCGAGCGCATGCAGAACCGGGCCTCCCGCAACATCTACCGCAAGGCAAACAACTACCGCCGCTACTGAGCCGGTCGATAGGCAGTTGATGATGTGAACGCGAAGGGTCCGGGAAACCGGGCCCTTTTTCCTAAGGGCCACAGCCCAGGCGAGAGCAGCGCACCGGGAGGGCGCAGGAATGCGCCGCCTGGCTGTCGTAGAGGGCAATCTGAAGCCGGCCCCCGCGGGATGGCCTTTAGTAGCCGACGGTGAAGCGGCGGCGGCGGTGCTGCGGCGTCTCGATCTCGTCGACGAAGGCGATCGCATAGTCCTCGAAAGAGATGCTGCTGCCCTCCGCGGTGGAGAGGAGCGTGTCCGTGCCGAGCCGGAAGGCGCCGGTCCGCTCGCCCGGCACGAACGCCGCCGCGGGCGACAGATAGGTCCAGTTTAGGTCTGGCTCAGCCTTCAGCGCGTCGAGGAAGGCCGCGCCCTTCGCCGCCTCGGCCTTGTAGGCATCCGGAAAGCCCGGCTGGTCGATCAGCCGCTGGCCCGGCGCCACTTCGAGGCTGCCGGCGCCGCCGACGACGAGGTAGCGCGGCACGCCCGACTGCTTCACCGCCGAGATGAGAATGTCGGCAGCGGTGACGAGGAAGTGGACAGAACTCACCACGGCGTCGTGGCCCGCGATCAGCCGGGCGAGCCCGGGACCGTCATTGGCGTCGCCGGCGACGGCTGTCACGCCCGGCAGAGCGGCGATCCTGTCCGGGTTGCGGGCGATCGCGGTGACCGCGTGGCCGCGGTCGGAGAGTTCCTGCAGGATGCGCGCGCCGGCATTGCCGCTGGCGCCGATCAGGGCGATCTTCATAGGAGGCTCCTTCGTTGTTGGCCGGTCGACCCGGTTCAAAATTTCATCCAGGATGAATTTTTATACCCGGTTCGGTTCGTGATATCTGACGCTCGCTGCGACCCGGCGCAAGAAGGCACAGCCATGGTGCTCGGTCATCGCGGTGTGACCGTCCGCCCCCCGGGCCGGCAAGATGAGACCTGACCGACGCGATGCGAAACGCTGCCGAGGAGACGACATGACCCCTGCCCCCGCACTGCCCGCCCTGGACGAGCCCTGCCCGATCCGCGGCGTGCTCGACCGGATCGGCGACCAGTGGAGCGTCCTGGTGCTGCTGTCGCTCGCCGATGGAACGCAGCGCTTCAACGAGCTGAAGCGCGGGATCGGCGACGTCTCGCAGCACATGCTGACCCGCACGCTGAAGCGGCTCGAGCAGGACGGCCTGGTGACGCGGACGATGTTTCCGGTGATTCCGCCGCGGGTCGACTACGCCCTGACGCCCCTCGGCCAGTCGCTGCTGGTGCCGCTGCGTGGCCTCGTCGCATGGGCGGACGAGCATCACGACCTCATCCGCTCGGCGCGGAGCGTACAGGCGAACCGCGCCGCCGGCTGATCTTTCACGCCGGCGCTGCGGCTTTTGCGCCCGGGCGACTTTGCAATCCGTCGCGCCTCGCTTACGAGGAGAGCCGTGCGGACGTGGCGGAATTGGTATACGCAGCAGACTTAAAATCTGTCGCCCTCGGGATTACGGGTTCAAGTCCCGTCGTCCGCACCAGAGATCCGCGCTCAGCACCTTCTGGAAACGCGCGCTGGACGCTGCAAGAGCTTCCCCGCTGCCGCTTCCCGCATATCGAACCACGTCCCTTGGCGCATCGTGCACCCGGCCATCGCCCTACACGCCCGTCATACGCCTGTCATCGGCGTGCCGCATGGAGCCCGGACCAACCGTCTGGGGACCTCGATGCGCCGCCGCTTCCTCCATCTCCTGCGCCAGCTCATGCCGCGCCGCCTCGTCCGGCGAGCGCCCGAAAGGCGGCTGTGCGGCTTCGAGCGGAGGCGAATCATCTCGATGATCGATGCCGGGGAATCCTACCGGACGATCATCCGTCAGCATGGCTTCACCCGGGCCGAGGTGGACCGCGCCCTGCTCGCGCAGACCGGCGGCCGTTCGGACAGCTGAAGGCCCTCGCTGCCAGGTGATCCACGATCAGCGATCGAGCGCCGCGTTTCATCGCCGCGGACATAAACCGGCCAACACAATAGCGCTGCCTCAATAGTTGCAACTGCAAGCAGCGACAAAGCATCGCAGCCGATAATCCTTTACGCCGTTACAGATTTGCTAGGCCTATACGGCCGATGCTGTCATCCAATGTTCATTGTACAGCGAACCCCGGCCACTTTAGTGGCACAGCGTCGGAGCCCGGAGGGGGTGCCGGACGCACAACCATTCAGGGGTTACCATGCTGAAAAAGATCATCGGCGCGCTGGCGCTTTCGGCGGTTATGACGGCATCCGCCCAGGCGGCGCCGGTCAAGATCGATTTCTGGTACGGCAATAGCGGCGACATCTCCAAGCGCGTGATGGAGCAGTGCGACCGGTTCAACAAGAGCCAGGCCGAGGCCGAGGTGGTCTGCACCAGCCAGGGCACCTACGACGCCTCGCTGCAGAACACCATCGCCGCCTTCCGCGCCGGCCAGCAGCCGACGATCGCGCAGGTCTCGGATGCCGGCACGCTCGACATCATGCTGTCGGGCGCCTTCTACCCCGCCGAGAAGCTGATGGCCGACAACGGCTACAAGATCGACTGGAAGGACTATTTCTCCGGCATTTCCAGCTACTTCGCGACGTCGAAGGGCGAGATGTACTCCTTCCCCTTCAACTCCTCGACCGCCCTCCTCTACTGGAACAAGGACGCCTACGCCAAAATCGGCAAGGACCATGGCCCCGCCACCTGGGAAGAGGCCGGCGCCGACTTTAAGGCGCTGAAGGAGGCCGGCTACGCCTGCCCGCTCGGCTTCAACATCTCGCGCGACGAGGTCTGGCAGCTGGAGGAGCAGTTCCTGGCCGTGCATGGCGAGCCGAACGCCAGCAAGGGCAACGGCTATGAGGGCCTCGACGCCGAGATGGTGTTCAACAAGGGCAAGTGGGTTCAGTTCGTCCGCGACCTCAAGGGCTGGTACGACGCCGGCGAGGCCGTGCTGAAGTCCAAGGAAACCGGCCAGACCTTCGTCGACGCGTTTGCCGCCGGCGACTGCCAGACCATCCTGACCTCCGTCGGCGACCATGGCGGCATCGGCCGCAGCGCCAAGGAAGGCATGAACTGGGACGTCGCCATGCTCCCGGTCTACGAGGGCACCGAGCGCAAGAACTCGCTGGTCGGCGGCGCCTCGCTCTGGGTCATCGCCGGCAAGTCCGATGCCGAGTACAAGGCGGCCGCGGCCTTCCTCAACTTCATCGCCAAGCCCGAAGAAGCCCTCACCTGGTCGACCGTCACCGGCTACATCCCGGTGCGCCAGTCCGGCTACGACTATCTCGTCAGCCAGAAGTTCTACGACAAGGCGCCCTACAAGGGCCGCGAGCTGGCGATCAAGAGCCTGACCTTCACGCCGCCGACCGAGGTCACCCGCGGCCAGCGCCTCGGCGGCCTGCTGCAGATCCGCCAGGAAATCTCCAACGGCCTGCAGGCGATCTTCATCAAGAACGCCGACGTCCAGACTGCCCTCGACGAGGCGAAGACGCGCAGCGACGCGATCCTGCGCCGCTTCCAACAGACCTATGCCGGCAAGACCCTGCCGTAACGCGGCCATCTGACGACACGCCCCGGAGCTTACGGCTTCGGGGCGCCTTGCATGCAGCAGCGGGACCGACATGGAAAAACGCGTGACCTTTTCGGCAGGCGGCACCGGGCTGATGTTCGCCTTGCCGATGCTGCTTCTGATCTTCGTCTTCTTCTACTGGCCGACGGGACAGGCGCTGTTCTGGGCGTTCACGCTCGAACAACCCTGGGGCGGCGGCAATACCTTCGTCGGCTTCCAGAACTTCCGCCAGCTTCTCGGCGACAGCGTCTACTGGGGCTCGATCAGCCGCAGCATGGTGTTCAGCCTCGGTACGACCTCGCTGGCCATGGGCATCGCCCTCGTCCTGGCGCTGGTCGCCGACCGCGAGCTTACCGGCCACCGCCTCTACAAGTCGGTTCTGATCTGGCCCTACGCGATCGCAGCGCCCGCCCTCGGCCTCGCCTTCAGCTTCATCCTCGCCCCGCAGGCCGGGCTGCTGTCGTCGATCAACAGCATCTGGCCGGGCCTCTGGAACCCCGCGCTGGACGGCAAGGACGCGATGATTGCCATCATCATCGCCTTCGCCTGGAAATATGTCGGCTACAACTTCATCTTCTTCATGGCCGCGCTGCAGGGCATTCCGCGGACGCTGACCGAGGCCGCCGCGATGGACGGCGCGAGCCCGCTCCGCCGGATGCGCGATATCCAGCTGCCGCTTCTGACGCCGACGCTGTTCTTCCTGCTGGTGATCAACATCACCGAGAGCTTCCAGGACAGTTTCGGCATCGTCGACATCATGACCGGCGGCGGTCCTGCCCGCGCTACCGAACTGATGGTCTACAAGATCTATTTCGACGGCTTCAACGGCCTCGATTACTCCGGCGCCGCTGCCCAGAGCATCATCCTGATGATCCTCGTGATGGTCCTGACGGTCGTGCAGTTCCGCTTCATCGAGCGCCGCATCCACTACAAGTGAGACCGTCATGATCGAACGCTCCCCCGTCTTCGACGTCGTCTGCCAGATGCTGCTGTTTCTCGGCCTCGTGATCGCGGTGACGCCCTTCGTCATCGTGCTGATCGCAGCGACGCACGACATTCGCGAGGTGAACCAGGTGCCGATGCCGCTGTGGCCTGGCACGCATTTCCTCGACAACGTCGCCGCCGCCTGGGTGCGAGCCGACCTTGGGCGCAAACTGTTCAACAGCTTCGTGTTCGCCTCATCGGTCGCTTTCGGCAAGGTGGCACTGGCGTCGATGGCGGCCTTCGCCATCGTCTACTTCCGCTTTCCCGGGCGGATGCTGATCTTCTGGGCGATCTTCGTCACGCTTATGCTGCCGCTCGAGGTGCGGATCGTGCCGACCTATGCGGTGGCCGCCAACGCCCTGCAGCCCTTCCAGGCGATCCTCGACGTCACCGGCCTCTCCTGGGTGATCGCGCAGCTGACCGGCGTGACCGTCAAGCTGCAATGGGGCCTGCTCAACTCCTATACCGGCCTCGCCCTGCCGCTCGTCGCCACCGCGACCGGCACCTTCCTCTACCGCCAGTTCTTCCTGACGCTGCCGGACGAGCTCGCGGAAGCGGCCAAGATGGACGGCGCCGGGCCGGTCCGTTTCTTCTTCCAGATCCTGCTGCCGCTGTCGAAGGCCAACATGGCGGCGCTGGCGACGATCATGTTCGTCTGGGCCTGGAACCAGTATCTCTGGCCGCTGCTCGTCACCACCGATCCGAGCTTCGGCACCGCTGTCACCCAGCTGAAAGAGCTGATCCCCGCCAAGGAAGGCGTGCCGGAATGGCACATCGCCATGGCCGGCACGCTCTTGGTCATGTTGCCGCCGCTCGTCGTGATGATCGCGATGCAGCGCTTCTTCGTCCGTGGCCTCGTGGCGACCGACAAATAGCTGCGGGCCCGACCGACCTTCGACCCAGACAGGAGGCCCCATGGCCGACATCGCCATCCGCAACGTCAAAAAGGATTACGGCAAGACCGCCGTCGTCCACGGCGTCGACCTCGACATCCGAAGCGGCGAGTTTATCGTCATCCTTGGCCCGTCCGGCTGCGGCAAGTCCACGCTGCTGCGCATGGTGGCGGGGCTCGAGGCGATCACCTCCGGCGAGATCGCCATGGACGGAAAGGTGGTCAACGACCTCGAGCCGCGCGAGCGCGGCTGCGCGATGGTGTTCCAGAATTATGCGCTCTACCCGCACATGACGGTGGCCGAGAACATCGGCTACGCGCTGAAGGTATCCGGCGTCGCCAAAGCCGAGCGCCAGGCGCGGATCCTGGCGGTGGCCAAGACAGTCGGCCTCGACGCCTATCTCGACCGCAAGCCGATGCAGCTCTCCGGCGGCCAGCGGCAGCGGGTGGCGATGGGCCGGGCGATGATCCGCGAGCCGAAGGTGTTCCTGTTCGACGAGCCGCTGTCGAACCTAGATGCCAAGCTGCGGGTGTCGATGCGCGCGGAGATCCGCCGCCTGCACCGCCGGCTCGGCGCGACGTCAATCTTCGTCACGCACGACCAGGTAGAGGCGATGACGCTCGCCGACCGCCTGGTGGTGATGAACGGCGGCAAGATCGAGCAGGTCGGCACGCCCTCGGATATCTACAACGCGCCCCCCAGCCGCTTCGTGGCGAGCTTCGTCGGCGCCCCGCCGATGAACATCCTCGACGGGACAATGGGGCCGGCCCAGCGGCTGGTGATCGACGACCGGCGGGCGCTGGTGCTCGACGCCGGCCCAGGCCTTCCCCCCGTCGGCCAAAAGCTCGCCGTCGGCATCCGGCCGGAGCATGCGCGCCTCGTCCGCGCCGGGGCGCATGGCAGCCTGCCCGCGACGGTCGACTTCATCGAGGAGCTCGGCGCCTCGCGCGTCGTGCACACCGACATGGACGGCACCGGCTTTGCCGTTTCCTTCTCGGAAGGCACCGTCCTGCAGCCGGGCGATGCCGTCGGCCTCGAGCTGCCAGCGGACCACCTCCATCTCTTCTCGGCCGAGACCGGACGGCGCATCGACCGCCCCGCGCTCGCCGTTTCCACCCCCCAGCTGCAGGAGGCCTGATATGGCCGCGATCACCCATGTCGGATTCAGCGTCACCGCCGGCGACGGCGACCTGTCGCGTCTTCGACACTCGCTGGCGGGAATCGCCGATCTCGGCGCCGATGTCGCCGAGCTCTCGCTGTTCGGGCACGACCTCATCGCCGGCGGGCGGGTGATCGAGGGCCGCGCCAAAGCACTGGCCGAGATCTGCGCCGAGTTTCCGCTGCGCTACACCGCGCACGGCCAGATCGTCTCCAACTTCATGGACGGGGCGATCCTCGCGCGGCAGAAGAAGGTGGTCTCGGCCATGCTGGAGCTCTGCGAGCGCGTCGGCGCCGACGTCCTCGTGCACCATTGCGGCAAGGCCAAGCTCGGCGGTCGTCCGGAGCGCGAGGCGCTCGACCGGATGGAGCGCGAGGCGCTGGCGGAGATGGCCGAGGTTGCCCAGCGACGCGGCGTGCGCATCGCGTTCGAGAACATCTTCGCCGTCGATCCCGGCGAGTACCGCCAGACGCCCGCCGAGATCGCCCAGACGGTGCGCGCGTTCGGGCACCCGAACGTCGTCGGCCTCATCGATTTCGGCCACGCCTATATCGAGGGCAACCGGCTCGGCCTCGACTGGCGCGGCGAAGTCCGGGAAATGGCCGGCATCACCGGACACCTCCACGTGCACGACAATTTCGGCACGCCCTACATCATGTCGGAATTCTTCCACCGCAGCGAGGCGGTGGCACTCGGCATCGGCGACCTGCATCTGCCGCTCGGCTGGGGCGACCTGCCCTTCGCCGAGATCTTCGACGAGATCACCGTGCTGCCGGGGACGGCGCTGATCATGGAAATTGACGAGCGCTTTGCCACCGAGCGCGCCGAGAGCCTGGCGATCGCCCGCCAGCTTGCCGCCGCGGTGAACGCGCGCGTCACGAAGGCCACCCCGCAGGCGGCCGCCTAGAGGGTATGATCATGAGCCAGGACCAGTTGATCCGCACCATCCTCGCCGAGCTGCCCGCGCCCTCGAAGGAGAACACATCGGAAGCGCTCGGCGCCGAACTGACGCTCGAGGAGCATCACCGGCTGGCCGCTGCGGTTCCGGCCTTCACCGCGATCGAGCAGACACCGGCGGCCGCCATGCCGCCTTTGCCGACGCTGCACATCGCGGCCTGGAATGCCGAAAGGCTGAAGTTTGCCGAGCCCTCGGTGCGGCTGGTCGAGCAGGCGGATGCCGACGTGCTCTTCCTCACCGAGGCAGATCTTGGCATGGCGCGCTCGGGCAACCGGCACACTGCGGCCGATCTCGCAGAGGCCCTCGGCATGGGGTTTGCCTATGGCGTCGAGTTCCTCGAACTCGGGCTCGGTGACGACCGCGAGCGGGCCGCGCATGCCGACGACGAGAACCGCATCGGCTTCCATGGCAATGCCATCCTCACCCGCATGCCGCTGGAAGACGCGTTCCAGATCCGGCTCGACGACGGCGCGGTCTGGTGGCTGCAGGCGGAAAAGGGTCAGCAGCGGCTGGGCTGGCGCATGGCGATCGGCGGCCGGGTCGAGATGGAAGGCGGCCCGGTCTGGCTGGTCTCCGTGCATCTCGAGAGCAAGACGACCCCGGCCGACCGGGCCTTGCAGGTTCGGCGCCTGCTCGACCACGTCGACGCGCTCTCGGCGGGCGGTGCCGTGGTGATCGGCGGCGACATCAACACCAAGCTGATGATCGGCGATGACGCCGACGCCTGGTGGGCCGCTCCTGCCGGCCGCGAGCCGCTGTTCGCCCACTTCGCCGATGCCGGCTATAGCTGGGCGGGGGCGAACACGCGCGAGAACACCACGCGAACCCGTCCGGACGGTGCCCCGACGCCGCCGCACAAGCGACTGGACTGGCTGTTCACCCGCGGATTGTCCGCCCGGCACCCGGTGACCCATCCGGCGATCGACGACCGCGGCAATGCGATCTCCGACCATGATCTGGTCGTCGCGGAGTTCTTCCGCGAGGCTTGAGCCAGCGTCAGTCTGATCGACCTGTCGGACTTTCCGGCGGCAAACGACAAAGGCCGGGAGAGTGATCTCCCGGCCTTTTCACGAACCGATTTCGAAGAATCCGTCGCCAGACAGCGTGGATCAGTTGAGGCCGACGCCGCCGCCGAACTCGTAGCGCAGGCCGGCGCGGATGGTGTGGATGTCGAAGCCGTCGTCGCGGGCCTGGACGCCCTTGGCACCAAAGGAACGATCGGCCGCGTCGTAGCCAAAATAGTCGCCGTCGGCGATGCGGGTGTAGCGATAGCCGGCATCGAGCTTCAAGCGAGAGGTCAGGTCGATGGTCGCGCCGGCCATCAAAGCGGCGGCAAAGCGCCAGCTGCTCTCGCCGGGATGGTCGAAGGTCGGATCGATACCGGTGCAGGCCGGATCGGAGCCGCAGACCTCGGTGCTCTTCACCTCGTCGTACTTGACCCGCGCAGCGCCAAGACCGGCACCGATATAGGGGGTCACGATGCCGAAATGGCCGATGTCGACATAGGCATTGGCCATCGCCGTCCAGACGCTGACCTCAGAACGGTCGTCGAAGCCACAATCGTTGTAGAAGCCAAGGCCCTTGCTGGCGGTGACGTAGGAAATGCAGCTGGTCGAGCCCCGGACGTCGGCCTTGAAGTGGTCGAGCGTCACGTCGGCACGGAACATGTCGGTGAAGCGATAGCCGACGCCAGCACCGAAGCTCGCGGCGGTCTTGGTCTCCAGACGATCGTACTCGAAGATGTCATCGACGCCTTCGACGCCTTCGAACTGGTTGTAGAAGCTGTAATCGCCGGTCGTCTTGTTCTTCAGGACGACGCCGACATCGCCACGGAGATACCAGCCCGCCGTCGACGGCGCTGCTTGCGGAACTTCTTCATAGGCCGGTTCGATCAGATCGGCGGCAGCCGCATAGCCGGCGGTATTAAGAAGGGCGATGACGGCAAGCGCCGGCAAAACTCGGTTTGACACAGAAGATCTCCAAGACTGAGCAGCTCCAGGTCTGTTCCTGCTCCTCCGGAAGAATTACCGCGGCATGATTAATGGCCGGTTAAGCCGCGCCATCGCGAACGCGCTCCGCGGCGTGTCTCCGGGCGTTCGCGACCGTCCTGTCTGTCCCCGCAAAAGGCCGCAGCGGCGGGGTTTCTACGCCCAAACTAAGGCAATGCAGGGTTGAAGGCTGTCCAGGCGCTGGGCCTGATCAGGTTACGGCAAGCAGGCCGGCCTTCGGACTTCTTTTACGTGTAGGTGTCTACATGACCGGGCAAGGAGACGATCTTTTGCCAAAGGCTGCATTGACGACCGAAGAGACAAAACATTCGCACAAGACCGCCGGCCTGTGCCGCCGGCTGCTTGCCGATATCAGGGGCGTGGCGGCGATCGAGCTGGCCCTGGTAGGGCTGCCCTTCCTCTTCGTGATCTTCGCGTTCATCGAGACGGCGGTGGTCACCGGTGCCGGTGTCGTGCTCGACAATGCAGTCAACAGCGTCGCAAGGCAGGTCCTGACCGGCGAGGTCCAGGCGGCCGATCTCGACCAGACCGCATTTCGCAAGATGATCTGCACCGAGGTGTCGATGCTGCTCGATTGCAGCAAGGTGAAGATCGACCTCCGCACCTTCGCCACCGCCGACAGCATCCCTACCTCGGCGACTCTGAAGCTCGGCTCGGTCGACGACAGCCAGTTCTGCTACGACCCGGGGGCCCAGGATACCATCACCGTCCTGCGGGCCTTCTACGAATGGCCCTATGTCGCCGGGATGCTGAGCAATCTGACGAAGGACACGAACGGAAATGCCGTCCTGATGTCGATGGCCGCGTTCATGAACGAGCCTTTCGGCGTTCGCGCCACCACGCATTCGACCTGCACCTAGATGCGACGCCATTTCCTCCACCTCCTCTCCCGCCTGAGGCACTTCAGCCGCCAGAGGAAAGGCGTCGTCGCGGTCGAGTTCGCGATGATCCTGCCGCTGCTCCTGATCTTCTACCTCGGCGCCTTTGAGGGATCGCAGGCTTTGTCGGCCAACCGCAAGGTCGAGGCGGTCGCCGATACCGTCGGCAACCTCGTCTCCCGGTCGACCGCCATGGACACGACCCGGCTGAACAACATCATGGCGATCTCCAAGGCGATCCTGGCGCCCTTCGCTACGAGCGGGCTGGTGATGACGGTCACCACCGTACGGGTCGACGTCAACGGCAAGGCGACCGTCGACTGGTCGAAGGCCAGTTCCGGCAACGGACTTGCGGCAGGCTCCACCTACACGCTGCCGGCGGACCTGCGCGGTTTCACCGATACCTACTTCGTCTTCTCGACGGCCGCCTATCCCTACAAGGCGCTGCTCGGCTACGGCGGCATGATCCCCAGCATGACGATGGCCGAGACGACCAGTTTCCGACCCCGCAAGAGTTCCGAAATCCCCTTCAGCTGACGCGTCGCGTGCCTTCGCGACCGGGCGGCTGAACACTGATGGACTGCCCGATGCAGAAACATAGCCAACTCGCTAAATTTGGGCAGCACCGTGGGGGCGCGGTGGCGATGGTCACGGCGTTCCTGCTGCCGGTGTTCATCTTCAGCGCGGCTGTCGCCGTCGACACGACACGGATCTTCTCCTCCCAACGCCAGCTCCAGCGGTCGCTCGATGCCGCAGCGCTTGCCGCCGGCAAGCAGTACGGCAAGACCCAGGACACCGCCGAACTGACGCGGTGGGCGAACGGCTTCTTTCTCGCCAATGCGAACAACCAGGCCGACCAGAACACCAAGTTCAGCTACGACGGGGTGAAGGCTGCGAACGGCAATACCATCCTGACCGTCTCGGCGACGCGGGACGAGCCGACCTTCTTCGGCAATGCAGTGTATGTCCTGTCCGGCGGCAAGGTGCCAAAAACCTGGCGGCTCGCCGTGTCCAGCCAGATCGTGATCGAAAACCGCTCGGTCGAAATGGCGCTCGTGCTCGACAATTCAGGCTCGATGAAGAACTCGCCCGCGAGCGGCGGCACCGCGAAGATCACCACGCTGAAACAGGCCGCGACCCAACTGGTTACGCAGGTCCTGACGCCGACCAGCAATGCGAACGTGCCGAACCCGGTGAAGCTCGGGATCGTGCCGTTTTCCGGCGCGGTCAATGTCGGCAACACCTACGCCAACGCCAAGTGGATGGACACCCAGGGCCTCTCCAGCTCGCACAATGACAATATTGACTGGTCGACGTACTCAAAGACGATTGCAGGCGTTAAGACTCAACAGTCTTTCAAAGTGCCGGGCAGCGCGACTGCGTACAAAGAGCTAGTCACCCTTACACCGCTGACGCGCTTTTTCCTGTATAATAAAATGTCATTGACTTGGGAGGGATGCATTGACTCCCGCCCCAATGGCCTGGCCATTACGGATACGGAGCCGTCCCTGTCAAACCCGGACTCGCTCTTTGTTCCCATGTTCGCTCCGTCCGAGTACTATTGGACGAGAGGCGACGGCGTCAGCTTGGTCCGAAACAACTACCTCAATGACTCGTCAGATAAGAAAAACAATGACAACAACACCGCACTGGTCAACTTGACACTGCAAAACAACGTCACGAAGTACTTCAATGATCCCTTGACGGCTAACCCCACCGATACGCAGAAGCAAAGAGCCAATTTCGTCTGTGATACGACCGCGATCACGCCGCTGAACATCAACATGGCGACATCGAAAGCCGCCATCGCCGCCATGCAGCCGGTGGGCGCCACCAATATCCCCGAGGGCCTGGCCTGGGGTTGGCGGGTCCTTTCCTCGCGTGAGCCGTTTACCGAGGGCGTGCCGTCGACGACCCCGGACAATCTCAAGGTCCTCGTGCTGATGACCGACGGCGAGAACACCTACAACCCGACCTACTCGACCGGTCAGGCGCTGGATGTGCAGAACGCCAACGTCTCGATGTACGGCACCTACGGTTTCGGACAGATCCTCAGCACTGACAAGAAGAGGGTCGTCCCGGGCCGCATCTTCGATGCGACGAAGACGACTCCAAAGGTAGCGGACGCCGACAACTACGTCGCCGCCCTGAACGAGATGACCACCAGCGTCTGCGAGAACATCAAGGCTGCCGGCAGGACGGCTGGTGGCGGCGACGGGATCGTCATCTTCGCCATCGCCTTCGACTTGGCCGACAGCAGCCCGATCAAGCAGCGGCTGAAAGCCTGCTCGTCCAACGGCGTCGATGGCAAGAGCGCCAAGCTCTATTACGATGCGAAGAACTCGGCGGATCTCCTGGCTGCTTTCTCTTCCATCACCGAGGAGATCTCGAGCTTGCGCGTCTCGCATTGACGCGGTTTTCCGGCCGAAGACCGGCAGGTCGCCATCTAACGAAAA
The DNA here is from genome assembly GCF_055730105.2 of Mesocryomonas lacus. Classification (NCBI taxonomy): domain Bacteria; kingdom Pseudomonadati; phylum Pseudomonadota; class Alphaproteobacteria; order Hyphomicrobiales; family Aurantimonadaceae; genus Mesocryomonas; species Mesocryomonas lacus. The sequence continues at coordinate 76,970 of NZ_JBUZWF020000004.1, read as the reverse complement.
CCTTGCTTCGAAACGGGCAGCCACCGTCGCGCGGCTGCTTCCCCAGGCTTACCGTATTAGATCAACGAACCTGACGTATCAGCGCCGGAAACCGTTTGGAATCAACGGGTCCGCCGCAGCTCTGAATACAATGCCGATTGATTTGCGCCAGAGTTTCCGCTATTAATAGCTTGGTAAGCTTTGGAACATTGAGCGGAAGGAGATGGGTGGATGCAACGTCGTCGACAGACCGCCGTGCAGTATTGTCTCAGCCTCGAGGCACCCCCCGTCGATGCCCTCAGCGGCGATTTACCTTCCTTTTTGTTGGCTCGCCTTCGCCTTGAAAACTCAGCTCTTGAGAGCCTTCGTCTGGCGCTCGTGGGCAATGAGGAACGGCTGCTCAGCGTTTCAGCTTAACGGCGAAAGCTCCGGCGGCTGATAGCCATTAAACGCGAAAAGGCCCGCCGAGAAGGCGGGCCTTTTGCGTTGAAGGGAGAGCCGGCGGGGCTGTGGCCGCCCGGCAGTGCTCAGCCGAAGAGCTTGGTCGCCACTTCCGCCGTGTGCTTGCCCTGGAAGCGGGCGCCGTCCAGTTCGGTGCTGCTTGGCATGCGGGAGCCGTCACCATTGGCGATCGTCGTCGCGCCGTAAGGCGAGCCGCCGGTGATCTCGGCATTGCTCATCTGGCCTTGGAACGAATAGGGCAAGCCAACGATGACGAGGCCATGGTGCAGCAGCGTCTTGTGCACCGAGAACAGCGTCGCCTCGTTGCCGCCGTGCTGGGTGGCGCTCGACGAAAATGCCCCGCCGACCTTGCCGATCAGCTTGCCGCCGAACCAGAGACCGCCGGTGCGATCCCAGAAGCTCGCCATCTGCGAGGCCATGTTGCCGTAGCGGGTCGGCGTGCCCACGATGATGGCGTCGTAGTTCTCGAGTTCCTCCGGCTGAACTTCCGGATAGTCGTGATCGGTCTTGAAGTGCGCGGCCACGACGACCTCGGCCGGTGCGGTCTCCGGCACCCGCCGGATGTGGACGGTGGCGCCGGCGCTTTCCGCGCCCTCGGCGACGGCCTTCGCCATGGCCTCGATGTGACCGTAGCTGGAATAATAGAGCACCAGAACTTTTGCCATCGGATCAGTTTCCCTTCGTTGAGCTCCCGTGGAGCCGTTGCGGCATTAGATAGGCGGAGCATCGCGATGGAAAGGCGGAGGCCGGCGACGGACCGTCCACTTCGAAGCAAGGGCCGCCGTGCGTAGCCGGCCACATCAAACTTCTGAGCACCGAGGGAAGGCCTGCGCCAAGTCCGGCGTGACCCGCGTGCATCGCCGCATCCGCCTTCGCATTCCCGCGCTTGCTTTTTCGTCTGCCGCCTCGCTCTACTCCCGACAAAATAGAGACCACGGGCGAATCGGCGGACCCACCGCCGGACCCGATCGCCCGACGTTTGGAACGAGACCATGACGCAGCCCCTGCCCCCTACGACGGCCGCCATGCTCGCGATCGGCGATGAGATCCTCTCCGGCCGGACCAAGGACAAGAACATCGCGCATCTCGCCGATGTCATGACCATGGCCGGCATCGACCTCAAGGAAGTGCGGATCGTCGGCGACGAGCCGGCCTTCATCGCCGACACGCTGAACACGCTGCGCCGGCAGTACGACTTCGTCTTCACCTCCGGCGGCATCGGTCCGACGCATGACGACGTGACCGCCGAAGCGGTGGCGGCCGCCTTCTCGCTGCCGCTGATCGAACACCCCGAGGCCGTCGAGCGGTTGGCCGCGATGTACCAGCGGCGCGAACTGCCGTTCACCGAGGCGCGCCGGCGCGTGACGCGGACGCCGGACGGCGCGACGCTCATCGACAACCCGGTCTCGACGGCCCCGGGCTTTCGCATCGACAACGTCTTCGTCTTCGCGGGCGTGCCCTCGGTGTTCCAGGCGATGCTGGCCAATGCGCTGAAGGAACTGCCAGCGGGCCAGCAGATCGCCAGCGAGGCGATCGAGTGTCCGTATGGCGAGGGCGACATCGGCGATCCGCTGGCCGCCGTGCAGAAAGCGCATCCCGGCGTCTCGATCGGCTCCTATCCGCGGCTGGAGGGCGAGCGGTTCACCACGCAGCTGGTGCTGCGCTCGCGCGACATGGAGAAGCTTGCCGCCGCCCGGCGGGCCGTCGAGGCGATGCTGGCTGAGATCGCCGCCGCCTGACGACCACGCCCGCCATGTGACTTGCCCGAAACCCTTCTGCGGTCTATCGGAGCGCGACATGCCCTCCCCGCCTGGAGACCCCGATGCCGAACCCTGAAAAATCCTTCCCGGTTTCCTGGGACCAGTTCCACCGCGATGCGCGGGCACTCGCCTGGCGCCTCGCCGGGATCCGGCCGGAGTGGAAGGCGATCGTCTGCATCACCCGCGGCGGCCTCGTGCCGGCAGCGATCATCGCCCGCGAACTCGGCACGCGGATGATCGAGACGGTATGCATCGCGTCCTATCACGAGTATTCCGAGCAAGGTGAACTGAAGGTACTGAAGGAGATCAGCCCGGTGCTGCTCGAGGACGAGGGCGAAGGCATCCTCATCGTCGACGACCTCACCGATACCGGCCGCACCGCGGCGCTGGTGCGCGCCATGCTGCCCAAGGCGCACTTCGCCACCGTCTACGCCAAGCCGAAGGGCCGTCCACTGGTCGACACCTTCATCACCGAAGTGTCGCAAGACACCTGGATCTTCTTCCCTTGGGATCTCGGCCTAACGTTCCAGGCACCGATCGCCAAGGGCACCGCCGGCTGAAACGCGCTTGAGCGGCACTCTCCGCTTTCTGCTTCAGGGGCCTTCGGGAGCCGGGCTCAGCTCAAAATCTGCCACGAGATGCAGCCCGGTCGGGAGCCACTCCCGCTCGATCCGGCCCTTGTGCTGTCGCACGATCAGCGCGTCGAGCAGCGTCGCGCCGAAACCGTCCGCGGCGGGCTCGTCATCGATCCCCGCGCCAGTCTCGGTCCATTCCAGCCGCAGCCGTCTTTCCCCGTCCTCCAGCCGTTCGGCCCAGTGGATGGCGATCCGGCCGCCTTTGGCGATTGCCCCGTATTTGGCGGCATTGGTGCTGAGCTCGTGCACCACCATGGCGATGATGATCGCCTGATCCTCCACCAGTTCCACGGGCTCGCCCAGCAGTTTCAGCCTGCCGGCCTCCTCGTAGGGCTTCATCTCGTTGCGCAGCACGGCGGCGAGCGACGTGGTGCGGCCGGTTGCCTCGACGAACAGCGACTGCGTCTTCGCCAGCGACGCGATCCGCTGCGTCACGGCATGGCGCACCGCCTTCAGGTCGCGGCCATGGCGCATGGACAGGCTGACGATCGCCTGCACCTTGGCGAAGCTGTTCTTCACCCGGTGCTCCATCTCCCGCATCAGCAGGAGCTTTGCCGCCTCGGCAACCTGGCGACGTCGGATCTCCGCGCGCAGCGCCAGTTCGGTCTCCAGGATGTCGACGAGATCGGTCATCGTCGCCGTTTCCTCGGCCGTCCAGCCGCGCGGATGGCGATCGATAGCGCAGAGCGAGCCGATCACCGAGCCGTCCGGCGCATGGATCGGCACGCCGAGATAGGCCTCCACCCCGAGATCGGGGATCGCCAGGTTGTTGCGCACCAGCGGATGATCTCGCGCCGCATCGACGACGAGCGGCGCATTGGTGGCCACGACGTGCTGGCAGAAAGAATGCGTCAGCGGTGTCTCCCGCTTTTCCCGCCAAGGATCGGGGAGCCCAACCGCACTCTTGAAGAACTGACGGTCGGCATCGAGGATGCTGACAAGCGCCACCGGGACGCCAAGAAGCTTACCGATCAGCCGGGTGATTCGATCAAAGGCAACTTCGGGCGGTGTGTCGAGAAGGTCGACGGCACCGTAAGGGGCGTCGGCAGTATCGGTCATGAGCGTTTCCTCGGGTCGGCGCACCGCATCAACAACAGGTTTGGCCATCGCTTCCCGGGGAAAGACGGTCTGTCTGCGCGGCAAAGGCGCGAATTCCAGAGGCCGGTCAACCGGCAATCTCGGCGAAGGTCTTGCCATTTCAAGGGCCGAGGCCGGCCCAGCCGGAGAAAGCATTGGCGAGTCGCGATTCGGGTTCTGCCCGTTATCCACATCCCGCCGAGAACGTGATGAGCGCAATCCGTGCGGCCCGCGACCTTTCCTTGACCCACCCCGCGGAGTCGCCTTAGCGTCTTTTTAACGGTGCCGCCGGCCCGCGCGACAAGGGTTTCCACACCATCCACCGGGCATCCCAGCAGTTTCTTGGCGGCCCGTACCGCCGTTGCAGATATGCGCCCTGACGGGAAAAACTTGCGAGTGCACGGTGGAAAAGGATTCGATTAACCGGCGCTGATCTACTATATCTAGTGTCGCCTACCCCGGCATACACCACATAGCCGCCGGCTCAGCCGGCTCGCCATTCTACCACCGTCACACCGGCGGCGCGCTTTCGCGTCCGTCGTTTGGCGTCCTGCATCCAGTCAAGGACAGTCCCATGGGCATGAAGATCGAGCGTCGCTACACCAAGGCTGGCGAAGGCGCCTATGCCGGCGTTGCCTTCCGCAAAGCGACCAGCGAGATCCGCAATCCCGATGGCTCCGTCGTCTTCCGGCTGGAGGGCATCGACGTCCCCGCCCAGTTCAGCCAGGTCGCGAGCGACATCCTGGCGCAGAAGTATTTCCGCAAGGCCGGCATCCCGGCGAAGCTGAAGCGCGTCGAAGAGAATAGCGTCCCGTCCTGGCTGTGGCGCTCGGTCCCCGACCACGCCGCGCTCGACGCAATGCCCGAGGGCGAGCGCTACGGCTCTGAAATGGACGCGCGGCAGGTCTTCGATCGCCTTGCCGGTACCTGGACCTATTGGGGCTGGAAGGGCGGCTACTTCGCCACCGAGGAGGACGCGCGCGCCTTCAACGACGAGCTCGCCTTCATGCTGGCGACCCAGAAGGTCGCACCGAACTCGCCGCAATGGTTCAACACCGGCCTGCACTGGGCCTATGGCATCGATGGCCCCGGCCAGGGCCATTTCTACGTCGACTACATCACCGGACAGCTGACCCGCTCGGCCTCGGCCTATGAGCACCCGCAGCCGCACGCCTGCTTCATCCAGTCGGTCGCCGACGACCTCGTCAACGACGGTGGCATCATGGACCTCTGGGTCCGCGAAGCCCGCCTCTTCAAGTATGGCTCGGGCACCGGCTCCAATTTTTCGCGCCTGCGCGGTGAGGGTGAGAAGCTTTCGGGCGGCGGCAAGTCGTCCGGCCTCATGAGCTTCCTGAAGATCGGCGACCGCGCGGCGGGCGCCATCAAGTCCGGTGGCACCACGCGCCGGGCCGCCAAGATGGTCGTCGTCGACATCGACCACCCCGACATCGAGGCCTACATCTCGTGGAAGGTGAAGGAGGAGGAGAAGGTCGCCGCCCTCGTCACCGGCTCGCGCACCATTTCCAAGCACCTCAAGGTGATCCTGGCCGCCTGCGTCAACTGCGAGGGTCCGGAGGGCGACTGCTTCGAGCCGATGAAGAACCCGGCGCTGAAACGCGCCGTCAAGGACGCCAAGAAGTCCCAGGTTCCCGAGAACTACATCAAGCGCGTCATCCAGTTCGCGCGGCAGGGCTACACCGACATCGACTTCCCGGTCTACGACACCGACTGGGATAGCGAGGCCTACCTCACCGTCGCCGGTCAGAACTCCAACAACTCCGTCCGCGTCACCGACGACTTCCTGCGCGCCGTGGAAGATGACGGCACCTGGAACCTCACCGCCCGCAAGGACGGCCGCGTCGTCAAGACCCTGCAGGCCCGCGACCTCTGGGAGCGGGTCGGCTATGCCGCGTGGGCCTCGGCCGATCCCGGCATCCAGTTCCACACCACGATCAATGACTGGCACACATGCCCGGCCGCCGGCGAGATCATCGCCTCGAACCCTTGCTCGGAATACATGTTCCTCGACGACACGGCGTGCAACCTTGCCTCGCTGAACCTCATCCAGTTCCGCGAGCCCTCCGGCACGCTCGACACCGACGCGTTCGAACACGCCACGCGCCTCTGGACCGTGGTGCTCGAGGTGTCCGTCCTGATGGCGCAGTTCCCGTCGAAGGAGATCGCCCAGCGCTCCTACGACTACCGCACGCTCGGCCTCGGCTTCGCCAATATCGGCGGCTTCCTGATGACCTCGGGCATCCCCTACGACTCCGCCGAAGGCCGCGCGATCTGCGGTGCCGTCTCGGCGCTGATGACGGGCGTCGCCTATGCGACCTCGGCCGAGATGGCCGAGAAGCTCGGGCCGTTCCCGGACTACGCGGCGAACGCCGACCACATGCAGCGCGTCATGCGCAACCATGCCCGCGCCGCTCAAGGCATCGCCAACGGCTATGAGAACCTCTCGGTCGACCCGGTTCCGCTCGACCATGCCGCGCTGAAGGACAAGCGCCTGTCGGCCCGCGCCAAGGCCTGCTGGACCAAGGCCGTCTCGCTTGGCATCGCGCACGGCTACCGCAACGCCCAGGTCTCCGTCGTCGCCCCAACCGGCACGATTGGCCTCGTGATGGACTGCGACACTACCGGCATCGAGCCTGACTTCGCGCTGGTGAAGTTCAAGAAGCTCGCCGGCGGCGGCTACTTCAAGATCATCAACAACGCGGTGCCCGCCGCGCTGCGTTCGCTCGGCTACACCGAGGCGCAGATCGGCGAGATGGAGGCCTATGCGGTCGGCCACGGCAATCTGAACCAAGCCCCGGCGATCAACCCCGGCTCGCTCCGCGCCAAGGGTTTTGGCGAAGAGCAGATCGAGGCGCTGAACACGGCGCTGAAGGCGGCCTTCGACATCAAGTTCGCCTTCAACAAGTGGACGCTCGGCGAAGAGTTCTGCCGCAAGACGCTGGGGCTGACCGACGCGCAGCTCGCCGACTTCTCCTTCGAGATCCTGCCCTTCCTCGGCTTCTCCCGCGCCGACATCGATGCCGCCAACGTCCACATCTGCGGCGCGATGACGCTCGAGGGCGCACCGTTCCTCAAGGACCAGCACCTGCCGGTGTTCGACTGCGCCACCCCGTGCGGCCGGATCGGCAAGCGCTACCTCTCGGTCGAGAGCCACATCCGGATGATGGCGGCCTCGCAGCCCTTCATCTCCGGCGCGATCTCCAAGACCATCAACATGCCGAACGACGCGACGGTCGAGGACTGCAACGCGGCCTACATGCTGTCGTGGAAGCTCGCGCTGAAGGCCAATGCGCTCTACCGCGACGGCTCGAAGCTCTCGCAGCCGCTCAACGCCTCGCTGATCGCCGACGAGGGCGATGACGAGGACGATCTGGTCGCCGAGGCGACCGAGATGCTGATCGCCCAGCCGGCGACGGCGCGCGCGGCGGAAGTCGCCGAGCGCATCGTCGAGCGGATCGTCGAGAAGGTGATCCGCGACCGCGAGAAGCTGCCGAACCGCCGCAAGGGCTATACCCAGAAGGCGATCGTCGGCGGCCACAAGGTGTACCTGCGCACCGGCGAGTACGACGACGGCCGCATCGGCGAGATCTTCATCGACATGCACAAGGAAGGCGCCGCCTTCCGCGCGATGATGAACAACTTCGCCATCGCCATCTCGCTCGGCCTGCAGTTCGGCGTGCCGCTGGAGGAATATGTGGAGGCCTTCACCTTCACCCGCTTCGAGCCGGCCGGCATCGTCCAGGGCAATGAGGCGATCAAGAACGCCACGTCGATCCTCGACTACGTCTTCCGCGAGCTTGCCGTCTCCTATCTCGGACGGCACGATCTCGCCCATGTCCAGCCGGAGGATTTCGGCACCTCGACGATCGGTCGCGGCGTCGAGGCCGACAAGCCCTCCCCGGTCAGCCACGGCATGGTGCGCGGCCAGACGGCGAAGTTCCGGCTCGTTTCGTCCGATCCGGCGGGCACGCTCAGCACCGGCACCGACGGCCGCACGCCGGCGACGACGCTGAAGGGCACAACGCCCGCCGTCGCCCCTCGCAGCCCTGCGGTCGCCACGACCGGCGCGGCGGTGACGCAGCTGGCAGGCCGCGGCCCGACCAGCTTCGGCGGCGGCAACCAGGCGACGGCGCTGAAGCGCGACTACGAGACGGCCCCAGTCTCCGACCCCGCGCCGATCGCCGACGTCTCGCCGGCGCAAGGCATCTTCGACAGCCCGCTGGCCTTCAAGGCCTCCGAGCGCGAGACCGCCAAGGTCGAGCAAGCACCCGGCCCCAGCGCCAACGAACGCCGCGCCCAAGCCCTGATGAAGGGCTACACCGGCGAAAGCTGCTCGGAATGCGCCAACTTCACCATGGTCCGCAACGGCACCTGCTTGAAGTGCGACACCTGCGGCGCAACGAGCGGCTGCAGCTGAAGCAAAAAGCCGGTGATGGACCTGACGCGTCAACGAATCTCGCTCAACGTCACGAAAGTTCGCTCGATCTCGCCTGAAGTTCGCTCACCCGGTTTGAAGCCGGGTGAGCACCCGACCACTCGGGCGCTTCACCGAGATGGGTGGAATGTCACGAAGTTTGCTCTCAGCGGCACGCTGGTTTGCCTCAGGGCACCGAAATGACCCCATCGTGGCACGCTAGGTGTGCCGCAGTTTCCACGGGGCAGAATGCCCTTCCTGCCGAACCAGTCCCTGCGCGCCGCCCGGCGCGCAGGAATGCAAACGGGAACAAAACGAGACCGTGAAGGTGGAGCATGCCGAGGAAGACCGTTGCGAATGCTTCAGGCGCTGCTGCCGGCGCGGCGAATGGCAAGCGCCCCGCACTCCCGGGAAACGTCAGAGCGATCGTTTGGGCTCGAGCCGCTGGCCGCTGCCAGTTTGAGGGCTGTAACGACACGCTGATCGGCGACCTCGTGTCAGGCAAGCCGGACATCAACCGGGCCTACATCGCCCACATCGTCGCCGATAAGCCCTTGGGTCGTCGTGGCGACACTGTCCTATCGCCAGCACTCAGCAAGGACCCGACGAACCTCATGCTCCTCTGCGACACTCATCACCGCGTCATCGACGGGGTGGAGACTTGGTCGGCTTACCCGGTCGAACGCCTACGGGCGATGAAGCAGATCCATGAATCCCGCATCGCTACGCTGACTGCGGTCGACATCGATCGTGCTTCCCACGTCATCCGCTTCGCCGCTCAGATCGGCCAGAACGAGTCCCCAGTAGCCAAAGAGCACATCACCGTCGCCTTGGTACCGGAGCGTTATCCCGCCGAGGGCGGTTGGATTGACCTCGACGTGCCCGATCTCGGCATCCCCGACAGTCAGCCGTCCTACTGGGTGATGCACCAATCGCTCCTTCGGCAAAAGTTCACGGAGAAGGTTGTTGGACGACGCGAGCGGGGGGAGATCAAACGCCTGCAAGTGTGCGGCCTCGCACCAATCCCGCTGCTCGTTGAACTCGGTCGCTTGATCTCTGACATCACCGATGCCGAAGTCCGTCAGTTGCTGAGGGAACCAAAGGGGTGGGCCTGGGCTAACGAGGATCCCGCCCTCAGGCTGGTCGTCACCGGTCCGGTCGGTACAGGTTCGAAGGTGGTGCTGAAGCTCGAACTGAGCGGCGAGATCGAGGACGGCCGGATCACCAGCGTGCTCGGTGACGACGTCTCTATCTGGTCGGTGAAGGCGGCGACTACAGGCAACGACATCATCCGCACAGCGACGGACCTTCAGGTTTGGCGTCGCGAGGTCAGATCCGTGCTCGAGGCGATCAAAGATCGCCACGGCTTGGCGGGTGGTCCGGTCCACGTATTCCCGGCGATCGCCGTATCCGCCGCAGTCGAGCTTGGCCGCGTCTGGATGCCCAAAGCCCATCTGCCGATGCGTCTGTACGACCAGAACCGAGCGCTCAAAGGGTTCGTGCCGACCCTCGACATCGCACACGAGCAGTTGGAGGTATCCGCATGAACTACGCCGACCCGATCCTGCGTCAGATAGCCGAATTCAGCCCTCTCGACATTCTGCTTGCAGATGTTGCCGTTCGAATCCAGCTTACGCCGACCGACCACAAGAAGGCCGAGGGTCACTACCATGCCATCAGCGAGTGGCTGGAGCGCGATGGGAGCGAACTACAGGGCCTTGTCGAGATCTTCTACCCGCAGGGCGGGTTCGCAATCGGTGCCACGACCGCGCGCCATGCCGACGACGCCGATTTCGACATCGATGCGATGGTTCAGGTCAACTGGAGGCCGGACATCGATCCGGAGACAGCTCTGTCGACGCTTCATCGGTCCATCCGTGGGGAGCCAGGGTCACGCTACTACAACAAAACGGATCGCAAGACGCGCTGCGTGACGGTCCTCTATGACGGCATGCACCTCGACGTTACGCCTGCCGTCAGGTGGTCTGGGACCAGGGACAGGACGTCCTATATTTTCCACTCCAAGCGTGACCGCACGACCAACGAGAGTCGCCGTCTCGTGGCCAACCCGTATGGGTTCGCCGAGTGGTTCAATCTGATGACGCCACCGGACGCCGCTTTCGGACAGTTCTTCGAGCGGCGGTCTCTCGATTTCGACCGCGCCCTCCGTGACAGCGGAGCCCGCGCCGACACCGCTCCGGTGCCTGATCACGCGCCAGCGTATCGAAAGCCCCGGGCCGTGATCGCCCTCCAGCTCATCAAGCGCTGGAGGAACTTGGCCTATGATGCCCGGCACCCGAAGCTCCGCCTCCCGCCCTCTGTGGTCATCGCTCACTCGGTCGCGCTGAACGCCAACCGGAATACGTCCCTGTCCGGTGAGCTTCAGTACCAAGTCGAGCAACTGATCGTCGGGTTGGAACTCGCGCATCGAAGAGGCCGAACGTATCAAGCGTTCAACCCTGCATGTGACGGCTACGACGAGCTGACCGACAGGTGGCCGGGCGACCTGTCGAACCAGAAGACCTTCATCGACGAGCTGAAGGTCTTCGCGGCCGACCTGCGTATCCTGAACCACGGAACGAACATCGCCGAGATGAGGAATATCCTCGAACGCCTCTTCGGCGAAGCTCCGGCTCGCGGCGCGGTACGCGGCTACATCGACCGCCACGTGCAGGACAACGACCGGGTAGGAGCTTTCCATATCCTGCGCTCGGGATCGGTGCCGGCTCTCGGGTCAACGGCAGTTCCCGCGGCGGCCCGGCCGACGCCAAAGAGCACCCCTTACGGGGACTAATGGCGATGGCATTGCTGTCAGTCAGAGAACAGAGCCGTCGGCTCCTCGCCGAATGCCCTAGCTTCCGCCCTCTCGTGGAGTGCTGGTGGCTAGGCATTTGGGAGGGGGAGGTTACACCGATCTGTCAGACGTATCGGATCCACATCCGGTACTTCCCTTTCATCTACCTCGGCAACGTGGAACTAGCGCACCCCCATATCACCATCCGCGTCGTCGACCCGGTGATTGCACCTGACCCGAGGGGGACAGGCGAGGCGACGCCTCACGTCTATAGCTGGGGGCATCCTCCAGCGACGCCTGCACTTTGCATCTTCGACCCGGCCCAAAGGGAGTGGGGGCCAGAGGAATACATTGTCGACAAGATCATTCCTTGGACCGTGAAATGGCTCCTCTTCTACGAGGACTGGCTGGACACAGGCGAATGGCAGGGCCGAGGACGGCACCCGGAGATTGCCCCGGCAGCGCGTCGAGGCAAGTTGCAGAAGACCGCGCCCACCTTGCAAGATGACGTGCGGCTGTCTCGCCTTTTTGACCGCTTCGGAAGGAGGGTCGGACTGCTTTCTTCCGGCCTTGCGCTGGCACTTCGGGCCGGCTGGGAGGAGACGTTCGACTCGTGGCCGCGTGCGATCCCTACGGTTTAGCTTTCCGCGTTTCGATCCCGCTCGTTCTGCCCGGCTCCTGGCACCTGCGGCAGCCACCTCTCCCGATGGACGACCCAGTTCTCGTAGGTCGGCGCCAGATCCGTCGGCGCGGCGTCGAAGCACCCGAGGCGGACCTCGACCTCACCGTTGCACTCGACGCTGAAGAGCCTCGAACCGCAGGTCGGGCAGAAGTGTCGATGGACGAAGTCGCCCGCCCAGCTTCGGGTCTCGCCCGTGACCGTGACGGCTGCCTCAGGAAAGACGGCGAAGGCTAGGTAGGGCCCGCCCGTCTCCTTCCGGCAGACGGTGCAGTGGCAAAGGCCGACGCGGATCGGGTCGCCGCGGATCTCGACGCGGACAGCGCCGCAGTTGCATCCGCCATACCTTGTCGTCATCGACGCTACCGCTTGCGCTCGGCGGCCGCATCGCATGCTTCGCGGCTCGGCCCGTGCTTCTCGATGATCTCGCGGGCCTGCTCAGCCGCCAGGCCGTGCTTCTTGGCGAAGTAGCTCACCTCGTAAGGCTCGCTGGCGGATACCTTTGCCCTGTCGCGCCCGTCGGTCTTCTTCCTGTTGTCAGCCATCGCTCTCTCTCCTAATCGACCTTCCGCTATCCGGCACTGAAGCACCGTCGCTCGATCGAGTCGATGCGACGGTGCTTTCGGCATGGCGTTACCTCAGTACATCGGCATCCCGCCCGTCACCGGGATGACAGCGCCCGACATGTAGCTGCCCTCGCGGGACGCCAGCAGCACGTAGGCGGGCGCGAGTTCCGCTGGCTGCCCTGCCCGGCCGAGCGGCGTGTTCTGCCCGAGCTTCTCCAGCTCTTCCGGCTCCTTGGCGATCGGCTGGATCGGCGTCCAGACCGGACCCGGGGCAACGGCGTTCACGCGGATGCCCTTCGGAGCGAGGAGGTTCGACAACCCGATCGTCAGGCTGGAGATCGCGCCCTTGGTTGTCGCATAGACGATCATGTTCTCGGTCGCGACCTTCGCCTGGATGCTCGTCGTGTTCACGATGGAGGAGCCGGGCTTCATGTGCGGCGCCGCAGCCTTCGCCAGGCGGATCATGGCGTAGACGTTCGCCTCGAAGGCGCCCTGCATCTCGTCGTCGTCGATGTCGCCGAGGTCCTCGTTGGTCGTCTGCGCGGCGGCGTTGTTGACGAGCACGTCGATCCCGCCAAGCTCGGCGACGGTCCGCTCGGCCAGCGAGACGCAGTGGTCGCGATCGCGAATGTCGCCCGGCAACTGGAGGCACCGCCGGCCGGCCTTCTCAACCCAAGCCTTCGTCTCGTCGGCGTCGGCCTGCTCCTCCGGCAGATAGGAGATCGCGACGTCAGCTCCCTCGCGGGCGTAGGCGATGGCGACCGCCTTGCCGATGCCGGAGTCGCCGCCCGTGATCAGTGCCACTCGGCCGTCGAGCAGGCCCTTGCCGACATACGTCTCCTCGCCGTGGTCGGGCTTGGTGCGCATCTTCGTCTCGAAGCCGGGGCTGGCCTGCTCGAACTCGCCGGGGAAGGAAGTAGGCTGGCTGTTGCGTGGATCTGCGGTCATCAAGCTTCCTGTTCGTTGAAGGAGAGTTCGAGAAACTTACGACGGCGGCGATCGCTCCCATCAGTTCTTCACATGCCGATCCGAAAAGTTATGCGTCGGATCCGTCCTATGCCGTACTAGCGCGCGAGGCCGGATGCCGAAGCGCGCGCAGCTTCGCCTGGCCTGCTTCAGAGTTGGCCGGCGGCTGCTCGCTTCACGAGTTCGTCGACGACGACCCGGACCCGTGGTGCCATCTGACGATGGAGGGGCCACACGGCATGGAACGGCGAGCGAGCCCGGGTGCGGTCGTCGAGGACGGAGACGAGGCAACCGTCCTCGATGGGCGTCCGCACGAGGGTCTCCGGCATCTGGCAGAGGCCGAGTCCCGCAAGTGCCATGTCGACGATGGCCTCACCATCCCCGCACCGATGGGTCGCCGGCGGCTCGAAGGACACTGCCTTCCCGTCCTCGCCCGCCAGTCGCCACGTCTCCGACCGACCCGGTGTAAGCCCGACGATGCAGGCATGTCGCTTGAGGTCGTCCAGCCCCTGAGGGTTGCCCGTTGCCTCTAGGTAGAGCGGCGATCCACAGATCACGAGACGCTGGTCGCTGAGCTTGCGGGCGGCCAGATCGGTGCGGTCGGGCAACTCACCGAAGCGCAGGCAAAGGTCGACGCCCTCCTCGACGGGGTCGATGACCCGGTCAGAGAGACTTGCGGCCAGCCGTAGCTCGGGGTGGGCCCGAAGGATGTCGATCAGGATCGGCAGGACGACGCGCCGTCCATACACCGCGGGCATGTCGACGCGCAGGACGCCCCGCAGGGTCGTGGCACGGCTGCGGGCGAGATCCTCCGCTGCCCGGATCTGCTCCAACGCCGCCTCGCACTCGACGAAGAACGCCTCGCCCTCCGGCGTCAGCGACAGGCGGCGGGTCGTTCGATGAAGCAGCCGCACGCCAAGCCGCGCCTCGAGTTGCGCGACCGTCTTGCCAACCGCCGACTTCGTGATGTTGAGCTCGCCGGCGGCAGCCGTGAAGGAACCCGCCTTTGCGACTCGGACGAACACGTCGATACCCGCAAGCGGGTTGGGAAGGGCCATAAGACCTCAGAGATTGAAGCGTTGAGCTACACGATCTGACAACCGCAAGAGTGATTGTAGCACGGAGACGCAGGGTCCATCTTCCGGGAAAATCAGGAGTCGATCATGTCTGTTCTGTTCACCCCCTTGAGGCTCGGCTCGCTCGAATTGCCCAACCGGATCGTCATGGCGCCGCTGACACGCCAGCGATCCGGGTCAGAGCGCATCCCGAACCCCTTGATGGCCGAGTACTACCGCCAGCGTGCAGGCGCGGGCCTCATCCTCAGCGAGGCAACCTCGGTGTCGCCGCAAGGTGTCGGCTACCGCAACACCCCGGGCATCTGGAACGATGCGCAGGTCGTTGGCTGGCGGCTGGTGACCGAAGCGGTTCACGAGGCAGGCGGACGCATGTTCAGCCAGCTCTGGCACGTCGGCCGCATCTCGGATCCCGAGTGGCTTGACGGGGAGCTGCCAGTGGCGCCGAGCGCCATTGCGGCTGCGGGGCACGTCTCTGGCCTCCGGCCTATGCGCCCCCATCCCGTTCCGCGCGCACTCGAGACTGACGAGATGCCCGGTATCGTCGAGGACTTCCGTCTCGGTGCGGCACGGGCCAAGAAGGCGGGCTTCGACGGCGTCGAGATCCACGCCGCGAACGGCTACCTCATCGACCAGTTTCTCCAGGACAGCACCAACAAGCGCACCGACCGCTACGGCGGGTCGGTCGAGAACCGCGCCCGCTTCCTTCTCGAGATCACCGACGCCGTCATCTCCGTCTGGGGCGCGGACAAGGTCGGCATCCACCTGCGCCCTCGCGGCGAGGAACACGACATGGGCGACAGCGATCCGAAGGCGATCTTTGGATACGTCGCCGATGAGCTCCAAAAACGCTCCGTCGCCTTCATCTTTGTCCGCGAGATCGAGGCGGAGGACAGCTTGCTCGGCGAAATCAAGCGACGGTTCGGCGGGCCGGTCATCGCAAACGAGCTGATGTCGCGGGAGGACGGAGAGCGCCTGATCGGGGCGGGATCGGCTGACGCTTTGGCGTTCGGGCGCGACTACATCGCCACCCCGGACCTGGCGGAGCGCCTGCAACAGGGCCTGCCGTTCAACACGCTGACAAGGACACGTTCTACGGGGATGGCCCGGTGGGCTATACGGATTATCCGCGGATGATCCCGTCCTAGGGATGGACCGATCTCTTCACGGCGGCCGAGCAACTTACCCGTCGCGGCAGGCCGAAGCGGAGGGACTTGCCTAGCATCGATGCTTCGGGGTGGCCGTCCTAGGTTACTCCCGTCCGCGTCGAGAAAAGGACCTTGGGCCCGCATGCCTACTTGAACGGACCAATACGTCCTCTCATTTCGTCATCATCTACGTGACGAGACCCAGCGTTGGCACGCAAACATCGAAAACCGGGACATTGGGTGGAGCCGCCGCCGGAGTCCGCCACCGAGCCCGAACCATGCTGGCTGTGCGTCCGGCCTCTCGGACAACGGGTCGAGTGGCATCACACTCTTCCGAAGAGCCGTGGCGGCCGTGACACGGTTCCGGTCCATCCGATTTGTCACCGGACGATCCATGCCTGCTTCACCAACCTCGATCTCGAGCGGCATGCGGAAGCGGCGATCCCTCTGGATACAAACCTTGAGGTTGCCCGCTTCCTGCGCTGGATCGCCAACAAGGCGCCAGACTTTCACGCCCCGACCCGCAAGTCCCGCTGAACGGCGGAAGACGACCCTTCTCAGTCGTTTGGAATCTCTTTTGTCACGCCGGAAGCAGACATGAGCGCGAGCCGTTCTCAGCTTTCGGCACCTTCCAAAAACGAGGGGTTCGACAGGCCTCTCACTAATAAGCTCTGGTTATCGGTCTATGCCGCTTTGGCCCTCTAATCCGAACTGACGCGCCCGCGTACGTTGGCACCGAGATGGTCTCGATCAACCAACGGACGGACGAGCACATGAGAAACAAGAGCCCGCGAGCGGTATGGACGGCGGGCATCGCTCTCGCCACGATCGCCGTGGCATCGTTCATGCTGCCGGGTGGAGCAAGCGCGCCCCCGGCACATGCGGAAGAAAACGCCGTGACGTTTCCGCCGCTGGAGCAGCTTGAGCATTACACAACGGTTCGTCGGGGCCTGACTCGTGAGCACATGCTCACCAACCGTACGGCACTCGACTCAATCAAGGCCGGGCAGTCGGTGCCGACTGGGACGCACGTTGTCCTCGTCGACTATCAGAGCGATGTCCTCGAGCGATACCTCGTTGCCCAGAAGACGGGCGACGGCATCGACGACTGGCAGTACCAATGGTTCCGCCCCGACGGGTCGATCAAGGCCGACGAGAACGTGGAGCGGTGCTACTCCTGCCACCAGCGCAGCCGGCAGGACCGCCAGTTCATGTTCACCTATTCCGACGCCGTGGAGTTCGAGTGAGAGCCTTCGGCGGCCACCTAGGACGGGAGCAGGTCTCGGCCGTACTTGCCCAGCGCCTGGGGATCCCGGTAGCCATGACGGCCGTGCTCTTACTTTCGCTGGCTTACTGGTGGCTCGGGAACATCGCCCACGAACTGTTTGGCACAGCCCTCTTCGCCCTGCTTGCCGGGCATCTGGTGATGAACCGCCGTTGGTTCGCGAACCTGGCGCACGGACGCTACGACGGTCGACGTGTCGTGAAGCTGGTGCTGCACCTGCTGTTGGTGATCAACATGGCGGTGCTCCTCGTGACGAGCGTGGTGATCTCGAAGTCGGTGTTCGCCCCTCTGCCGATACCGGACAGCATCTACCTGCGAGACGTCCACTGGTTCTCGGCTTACTGGGTAATGATCGTCGTCGGGATCCATGTCGGCCTGCACTGGACGCGCGTGATGGCGCTGGTCCGCAAGACGCTTGGACTGGCTCCTGGGAACGCCACACGCACCTGGACGCTTCGGCTTCTCGCTGCGATGCTGGGCGCCTTCGGCCTTTGGAGTTGGTTCGTCCTGGGCGTGTGGAGCAAGCTCACGTTCACCTACAGCCTCGACTTCTGGGACTTCACGGCCGCGGTTGTTCCCTTCTTCGGGCATTGGGTCGGCGTCCTCGCCTTGCCGGCGATCGCTGCGTTCTACGTGACCTCCCTCACGGGGCGTCAGAAGCGGACTGGCTCAGGCGGATCCGCAACAGGGACGTAACGTCTTCTCCGACCTGGGGACGGTCGCCCAACTATGACGCGACTGCGGCCAAGCATACGCGACGATTGATAACCTGTATTTATGACAGCATGTCGATCTTCCAGGATAGTGCCGCTCCTCCCCGGGGCTTATCTCCAACACAGACACTTCGGCGGTAAAGCCGGAGAAGCGCGTGACGAACGAGAGGCGGCTGCGTGCCTCCAGCGCATGCGACCGCCATCAAATTGAAAGACCATCATGTCCATAGCCATCCAAACCAAGGCGCCGGCATCTGCTGTCGGGCCCGCCGCGTGGGGCGCTGTCCTGTCGATGTCACTGGGCGTCGTCGTTCTCATCGCATCCGAATTCCTGCCCGTCAGCCTGCTTACCCCGATCGCGGATACCTTGCAGATCACTGAGGGACAAGCTGGGCAGGCGATCTCGATCTCCGGCGTCTTCGCCGTCCTGACCAGCCTCTTCAGCTCGTCCTTCGTCACGCGCTTCGACCGACGGGTCGTGACCCTCTTCTTCACGTCGCTCCTGATCGTCTCCGGAGCGATCGTGGCGCTCGCACCGACCTATGTGGTCATGATGGCGGGGCGCGCTCTGCTCGGCATCGCGATCGGCGGCTTCTGGTCCATGAGCACCGCGACCGTCATGCGCCTCGTGCCGAGCGACGCGGTGCCGAAGGCGCTGGCTATGCTCAATGGGGGAAATGCCCTTGCGGCCACTGTCGCCGCACCGCTGGGAAGCTTCCTCGGCAGCATCATCGGGTGGCGGGGCGCCTTCTTCGCGGTGGTGCCGCTCGCCGTTTTCGCGATGGTCTGGCAACTCGTGTCGATGCCCGCCATGCCACCGGAGCCGGAGGCGAAGCCAGCGGGCAATGTCTTCCGCCTGCTCCGGCATGCCGCGGTTGCCTACGGCATGGCTGCCATCTTCCTGCTCTTCATGGGTCAGTTCGCCCTCTTCACCTACCTGCGCCCCTTCCTCGAGACCGTCACCCGGGTCGACATCTCGGTCCTGTCGCTCCTGCTCCTCGTGATCGGCGTCGCAGGTCTCGCGGGCACCTCGGTGATCGGCGGAATCCTGAACTCGCGCCTGTTCACCGTCCTGATCCTCATCCCGTTGGGAATGGCGGCGATCGCCGTCGCGCTGGTCCTGCTCGGCGCCTCAACCATTGCAACGGCAGTCCTTTTCGGCCTGTGGGGGCTCATCAGCGTGCCGGCCCCTGTCGGTTGGGGCACATGGCTCTCCCGGACGGTACCGGAGGACGCGGATGCAGGCGGCGGCCTCATGGTCGCTGTCATACAGCTCGCCATCACCCTTGGTGCCACGGCAGGCGGCATGCTCTTCGATTACAGCGGCTACAGGAGCACCTTCCTCCTTGCCGCCGTTCTCCTCTGCGGTTCCGCGGGAATGGCAATCATGGCCAGGAAGGCTGGAGCCGCGAAGGCTGCCTGACAGTTAGCGAGACAGATGAATGGGCGAGCTGCCGCTGCTGTCTCGCCATCGACGCGAGAAGGAGCATGCCATGAGCGAACGTCCCCGAGTGATCTGCCACATGATGTCGTCCCTAGACGGCGGCCTGCATCCGAGCCGCTACACGGAGAGTCCCGTCGGATCGAAGAAGGAGTGGGACGCCGCCTACAAGGCTGTTCACGAAACGCTGGGTGGCGATGCCTGGCTCGTCGGTCGCGTGACCATGGCGGAGATGGCCAAGGGCGAGCCGCACCCGCCGTCGGTCCGCGCCAGCGTCGATCGGCCGATCCACATCGCTCGTCGCGACACCGAACGCTACGCGGTCGCCGTCGACCCGTCCGCCAAGCTCCATTTCAGGAAACCCAACATCAACGGCGACGCGGTGATCGTGCTCCTGGGCAGCGAGGTCACCGATGCACATCTGGCGGAACTGGTCTCGGACGGGATCTCATACGTCGTCGCAGACGATCCGCAGATCGATCTGTTCGAGTCCTTGAAAACGCTTCGCGCGAAATTCGGGATCGAGCGCCTGCTGCTCGAGGGCGGCGGCGGGATCAACGGCTCGTTCTTCGCGGCTGGCCTCGTGGACGAACTGAGCTTGATCGTCGCTCCCGCGCTAGTCGGCCGCGTCAACGAGCAGGGGTTCGTCGCCTACGGGGATGAGGGCTTGAAGGGTAGAGTCCAGCTTTCGCTCATTGGCTTCGAACAGCTCGACCACGAGCTTCTGCACCTACGATATGCCGTGACGGCGTCCTGAGGGCAGCGCGATATTTCTCGTATCCGAGAGCGGGCGGTCGCATGAAGGATGGCTCATGACCCGCTTGGGCACGCCAAGGCGTCGCTCGCTCCAAACCCCATTCATAACCCACGTCTATGACAGCAATCGGCGTTTGAGGGGTAATCGAGCGCCCAGTTTAGACCAGTTACAGACTGATCTTGGGACGCTCTGACCCCGATGGTCCCCGCGCCCGCCCCGCATCCGGCGAGTGGCCTGTCGGAACTGAACGGCGCCGAGAGCGCTCAACGACGGAGACAGCGATGAAGTCCACAGACCTTGAACTCAATCGCCGGGAGCTGATGGTAAGCGCGTCCGCTTGCGTGGCCTCCACGGCGCTGACGGGAACCGCCATGGCACAGGAAGCCTCGGACACTGGGACCGCGGTCCTCTCGAAGGTGTCCTTCACGGTGAACGGCGAGCGGCGCGAGCTTGACCTTGACCTGCGTACGACGCTCCTCGACGCCCTGCGCGAGCACCTGCACCTTACAGGCTCGAAGAAGGGGTGCGACCACGGGCAGTGCGGCGCCTGCACGGTGATGGTGAACGGTCGCCGCATGGTTTCATGCCTGTCGCTCGCTGTGATGCACGAGGGCGACGAGGTGACGACGATCGAGGGCCTTGGCACGCCCGACAAGCTCCACCCAATGCAGGATGCCTTCGTGAAGCACGATGGCTACCAGTGCGGCTACTGCACACCCGGCCAGATCGTCTCGGCGGTGGCCGTCCTCGCAGAAGTGAAGGCGGGCATTCCGAGCCACGTCACGTCCGATCTGTCGGCCGCGCCTGAAGCGTCGAACGCCGAGCTCCGCGAGCGCATGAGCGGCAACATCTGCCGCTGCGGTGCCTACTCCAACATTGCCGAAGCGATGACCGAAGTCGCCGGGAGGCCCGCATGAAGTCCTTCACCTACGAACGCCCATCCTCTCCAGCCGAAGCCGCGCAGGCCGCAAGCGCCAGGCCCGGCGCGAAGTTCATCGCGGGCGGCACGAACCTCCTCGACCTCATGAAGCTCCAGATCGAGACCCCGCAGCACCTCATCGACGTCAACGGCCTGAAGCTCGACACGATCGAGGCCACCGGAGACGGAGGCCTTCGCATCGGTGCCCTCGTGCGCAACACAGGTCTTGCCAGCGACGAGCGCGTGAAGCGCGAGTACGGCGTGTTGACGCGGGCGATCGTGGCCGGCGCGTCGGGCCAGCTCCGCAACCGCGCGACGACGGCGGGCAACCTTCTCCAGCGCACGCGCTGCCCTTACTTCTACGACACCAACATGCCCTGCAACAAACGCCAGCCCGGCTCTGGCTGCTCGGCGCTCGAGGGCTACTCTCGCCAGCTCGGCGTCGTCGGCGTCAGCGATGCCTGCATCGCGACGAATCCTTCGGACATGAACGTCGCGCTCCGGGTGCTCGACGCAACCGTCGAGACCGTGAAGCCTGATGGCGAGACCCGTGCCATCCCGATGGCCGACTTCCACCGCCTGCCCGGCGACACCCCGCACATCGAGACGGCACTGGAGCCCGGGGAACTGATCACGGCGGTGACGCTACCCAAGCCCCTCGGCGGCACGCAGATCTACCGAAAGGTCCGCGACCGCGCGTCCTACGCATTTGCGGTCGTCTCCGTCGCGGCCGTCGTGCAGCCGGACGGCTCGGGCCGTTTCGCCGTCGGCGGCGTCGCGCACAAGCCGTGGCGTTTGGAGGAAGCCGATGCCGCGTTCTCCAACGGCGCGAAGGCCGCCGCCGGGCGGCTTCTCGCCGGCGCCAAGCCCACCGAGCACAACGCGTTCAAGATACCGCTGGTCGAGCGCACGCTCGGCGCGGTGATGGCGCAGGCGAGGATTTGATCTCATGAAGTTCGATACAGCCGCCACGACCAATCCGATCGACCAGATGAAGGTCGTCGGCAAGCCGCACGAGCGCATCGACGGGCGCCACAAGGTGACGGGCACCGCGCCCTACGCCTACGAGCGCCACGATGTCGTCCCCGACGCTGCCTATGGCTACGTCGTGGGGAGCGCCATCGCCAAAGGCCGCATTTCCGCCCTGCATCTCGACGAGGCGAAGCGTGCGCCAGGCGTCATCGCGATTGTCACGGCTGAGAGCGCCGGTGAACTCGGCAAGGGCAAGTTCAACGTCGCCAAGCTCCTCGGCGGCCCGGCCGTCGATCACTACCACCAGGCCATCGCGCTGGTCGTTGCGCGGAGCTTCGAGGAAGCGCGGGATGCGGCCAGCCTTATGCGCATCGACTACATCAGCGATGACGGGCGCTTCGATCTGGAGGCGCTCGCCAAGGATGCGCCGCTTGTCCCGGGCAATAGCGACGAGGGAAGCGCCACCCCCGGCGAGGAACGAATTGGCGACTTCGAGCAGGCCTTCACCGAAGCGGAGGTCAAGCTCGACGAGCAGTACACGACGCCGGACCAGAGCCATTCGGCGATGGAGCCCCATGCCTCGACGGCACGCTGGGACGGCGACGAGCTGACCGTCTGGACGTCGAACCAGATGATCGACTGGGGTTTGACCGATCTCGCGGCGACGCTGAACCTGCCGAAGGAGAAGGTGCGCCTGATCTCGCCCTTCGTCGGCGGCGGCTTCGGCGGCAAGCTGTTCCTGCGCACGGACGCGGTCTTGGCCGCGCTTGGCGCGAAAGCTGCCGGTCGCCCGGTCAAGGTGACGCTGACGCGCCCATTGATTGCCAACAACACGACGCACCGCCCCGCAACCATCCAGCGTATCCGCATCGGTGCCGGGCGCGACGGGCGCATTACCGCCATCGCGCATGAAAGCACCTCCGGCAACCTCAAAGGCGGCGATCCGGAAACGGCTGTGGCACAAACCAAGCTGCTCTACGCAGGCGAGCATCGTCTGGCATCCCTGCGGATGGCCGAGATGGATCTACCGGAAGGCAACGCCATGCGGGCGCCGGGCGAGGCGCCCGGCCTGATGGCGCTCGAAATCGCGATGGACGAGATGGCCGAGAAGCTCGACCTAGATCCGATCGAGTTCCGAAGCATCAACGACACCCAGGTCGACCCGATGAAGCCAGAGCGGCCCTTCTCGCAGCGCCAACTGGTCGAGTGCCTACGACAGGGAGCGGAGCGTTTCGGCTGGAGCGCCCGTAGTTCGCGGCCCGGGCAGGTCCGCGACGGGCAGTGGCTGGTCGGCGTCGGCGTCGCTGCGGCCTTCCGCAACAACATGACCCTTCCTTCCGGCGCGCGGGTGCGGCTCGGACAGGACGGCATCGTCACTGTCGAGACGGACATGACCGACATCGGTACGGGCTCCTACACGATCATCGCGCAGACCGCGGCCGAGATGATGGGGCTGCCTTTGTCCCGCGTCGCGGTGAACCTGGGCGATTCCAGCTTCCCGATCTCGGCGGGGTCTGGCGGCCAGTTCGGCGCCAACTCGTCCACGGCGGGCGTCTACGCCGCCTGTGTGAAGCTTCGGGAAGCCATCGCCGCGAAGCTCGGCTTCAACTCGGCGGACGATCTGGTCTTCGCTGACGGCGAAGTGCGGTCCGGCAACCGTTCGGTCGCGCTGACGGATGCGGCGGCCGACGGCGAGCTTGTCGCGGAGGACACGATGGAATGGGATGCTGCTTTTACCGACGCCGAGCAGCAGTCGACCTTCGGCGCCCATTTCGTCGAGGTCGGGGTGGACGTCGCAACGGCGGAGGTCCGCGTTCGCCGCATGCTGTCGGTCTGCGCGGCGGGCCGGATCCTCAACCCGATGACGGCCCGCAGCCAGGTGATCGGTGCCATGACCATGGGCGTCGGCGGCGCGCTCATGGAGGAGCTCGCCGTAGACAAGCGGTACGGCTTCTTCGTCAACCACGACCTCGCGGGGTACGAGGTTCCGGTCCATGCGGACATCCCACACCAGGAGGTGATCTTCCTCGACGAGACCGACCCGCGCTCCTCGCCGATGAAGGCCAAGGGCATCGGCGAACTGGGTCTCTGCGGAGTGGGTGCGGCGGTGGCCAACGCCGTCCACAACGCTACTGGCATCCGCGTACGGTCCTACCCGGTCACGTTGGACAAGCTGATCGGAGCTCTGCCAGACGTCGCCTGATCGGGTGGCGGGCGTGCTGGACCAGCGGTCCCAGCGCCCGCCATCACTCCATGCCTCTCAATCAGCGTATCCGAATATCTCCATCGGTGCGGAGAGGTTGCGAGGGCGGACCATCCCCAGACTTTGCAAGCGGTGGTCTTTGAGGGTCATGCCGACGGTAGTCCCCGCGATGAGGCATCTGGTACCCTTCAGCTTGTTCAGCTCTTGCAGCCTCTGTGAAAGGTTCACCGCATCGCCGTAGAGTGTGTAGACCTGACGTTCGTCTGCGCCGACCGTCCCGGCCGCCACGCTGCCTGTGGCAATGCCGATCCGGAGGCGGATCGCCACTCCGTCGAACCGACGCGCCTCCACCATCGCCAGGATCTGCCTCGACGCCTCGATCGCCTTGTCGGCGTGGTTCTCGGTGGGAAGCGGGGCGTTGAAGGACGCGATGACGGCGTCGCCCACATAGTTGATGACGACTCCGTCGTGTTGGTCGACGATGCCCGTGATTGCGGTGAACAACTCGTTCAGGAGAGAGACAATCTGGACGGGAGGCATCGTCTCCGACAGTCGGGTGAAGCCCTCTATGTCAGCGAACAGCAGGGTCGTTTCCCTCGTCTGCGGAACAAGATGGCCTTCGTCGAGTAATTCCCGCAGTACGGGCGCCGGAACGTAGCGTTGGAAGAGATTGCGGACATGGCGATGGCTGGCATCGGCGTTCGCATGATCCTTTACGACCTGCCTGGCGCGGTAGACGGCAAGGGCGGCAGTCGCCGTCATCAAAGCGATGATCAAGGCTTCCTGCAACCTCGATGCGATGCCGATGAAGTTTGGGCTGAGAACGGTCTGGAAGTAGACATCGCGCGTCGGCGCGATCGGCAAGTCGCTGTAGGTCAGAACCTGCTCCATCCCGTTGACGATCCATCCGGTCGCAAACAGGAGACCGCAGACGGCCCAGGCTCCCGTCCACAGGACAAGGGTCGGTGACAGCGTCAGGGCGGATGCGGCGACGACCAGATAGTAGTGCTGGGTGGAACTGGTCAGGAACACGAGGTTCTGAGGGATGTCGTCGCCGCTGCTCAGCGGGACGAATGCCAGGAGACAAGTCACCGCGCTTGCATCGAACGCGAAAAGCGCAAACCTCGTCGCCATTTCAAAGCGTGTGCCTACTGCCAGGAGCGAGGCGAGCCCGCCGACCGCGATCATCGTCGTCGACATTGCCACAGCAACGTTGATTGGAAAGTAGAACGCGAACAGGGAGGCCAGAGCGATCGCCACGATGGCGATCGTCCGACCGATGACGGCAATCCTGAAGCCGTTGCGCTCAGCGTTAATCAGAGCGACCGCAACCGTATTGTTCTGACGATCGTGCCTGGAGACATCGGCCAATGCGGCATCCTCGTCGTTTCGCTTTGGTCTGTTCGTAGCCGAGACTTGATCCTCGCCGCTATGCGCGATCAGTTGAACAGCATCGATGTGGCGAAGCTGGTATCCGCCAACGGCCACTCCTCGGCGGCCAGACGCCATTTTACGTCGACGACCGCCTCCAGTGAGAGACGCCATTCACGGGGTTAGCGCGTTAGTTTCACAGTGATCTCGCCTGGGCGATCGAAGATCGAGACGTCCCCGGTGACCTTGCCGAGGATCACGATGCCCGGCAGGGGAACGCGGCCGTCCCGGTAGTAGATCACGAAGTCGCCCGATCCCCAGAGCCCAAGAGTTCCCGCAGAGAAGTCGCGCTGGCGCGAGCCCTCCGGAAGCGGTGACGGCAGGTCGCCCGTCTTCTCCTGGCGAAGGTGATCGCTCATCTGGATCGTGAGCGGCAGCATTCCCGCCAGCGAGCGAGCGGCGTCGTTGTCGGCCAGCTCGGCCGTTACATTCCCCCATTGCGAGGTGATCTGGATGGGTTGCTGAGCCATGGCGGGTTCCGTGATGAACAGGGCGAGGAGGGCGGCGGCGTAACGTCTGCGCATTATGGGGCTCCTTTCCGATATCCGCTCGTTGCGTTCGGGCTGCGAACGGTCAGAGCGACCATCCGCCGTCGACGGCGATCGAAGCGCCAGTCACGAATGCGCCGAGGTCCGAGGACATCCAGAGGACGGCCTCTGCGATCTCTTCAGGCTTTCCCAGTCGGCCGACGGGTTCGAGGTCGATGGCCTTCTGGATGTCGCCGTCGGTGAAGCGCTCCATCATCGGCGTGGCGATGTTGCCGGGTAGGACGCAGTTTACCCGGATGTTCAGCTTGGCGTAGTCGAGGGCGGCAGACTTCGTCATTCCGATCATCGCGTGCTTGGACGCTGAGTAAGAGGCACCGCCGGCAACGCCGCGCACGCCCGCACCCGACGAGGTGTTCACCACCACCCCGCTGCCCTGGCGCAGCATCTGAGCGATCTCGTGCTTCATGCACACGAAGGTACCGCGCAGGTTGATGCCGAGAATGCGGTCCCATTCCTCGAGTTCGATCTCGTGGAGCGGAGCAGCCTCGTTCTCGACGCCCGCATTGTTGAAGGCGCAGTCGAGCTGACCGAACCGTTCGACGACGCGTGCGACCGCGGCCTCGACCTCCTGCGGCCGGGAGACGTCGCAGGCGAGGACGAGTACCTCGCCGCCCGCGTTCAAGATGGCGTCGGCGGTGTCGCGAAGGGAGTCCTCGCTTAGATCGAGGATGGCAACCTTTGCGCCCTCTACGGCGAAGGCTAGGGCCGTGGCGCGACCGATGCCGTTGGCTGCCCCCGTGACCAAGGCGACCTTGCCGACGAAACGGTTGGGATTGGACATGGTGTTTCCTTTGGGATCGTGGGTTGGCGTGACGCGCCATTGGGTGTCGGTGCGTCACTTGCAGACGGATCCGAGTCCCGTTTCTGGTTGAAGGTCAGCTAAGGTTGCCGCGGAAGAACTCGGTCAGCTTGTCGAAGGGGATGAGCCCCGTGCGGTCGTAGAGGTCGACATGGCCGGCCCCCGGGATGATCACGAGTTCCTTCGGTTCCGCCGCGAGCTTGTAGGCCTCTTCGCTGAACTCGATCGAATGGGCCTCGCTTCCGGCGATGAAGAGCACCGGGCGCGGCGAGATCGCCTGGATCTCGGCGAAGGGGTGGAAGTTCATAAAGGCCGCGTTGCTCGAAAGGGTGGGCTGCGTTGTCGGCACATCCGGCTGTCCGGGCGGCGTGAACTCACCACGCGGCGTGCGATAGAAGTCGTAGAACTCACGCTGGATCGGGTTGGCGTCCGCTGTGAGTTCCGTGACCGTGCCGCCCGTGTAGGCGATGGGGGCGCCCTTGAATTCGGCCAGACGCTGTTCCGCCGCCACAGCAAGCATCGCCTTGCGCTGCTCCATCGTCACCCCTTTGCGCAGACCGTCGCGGTTCGCCGCGCCCATGTCGTACATGCTGACCGTCGCGATCGCCTTCATGCGCGGATCGATCTCGGCTGCGCTGAGGGCAAAGCTGCCACTGCCGCAGATGCCGAGGACGCCGATGTTCCCGGCGTTCACGAAGGCCTGCGTCGACAGGAAGTCCAATGCCGCGCTGAAGCAGTCGGCGTAGAGCTCGGGAGCCACGGTATTGCGAGGCTGGCCTTCGCTCTCGCCCCAGAACGGCAGGTCGAAGGACAGGGTGACGAAGCCCTGCTCGGCCAGCTTCTGGGCATAGAGGTTGGAGCTCTGCTCCTTCACCGCGCCCATCGGATGGCCGACGATGATCGCCGATGCCTGGGTGCTGCGGTCGAGGGTCTTCGGCACGAAGAGGTTGCCGACGACGTTCATGCCGAGCTTGTTGCGGAAGGAGACCTTCTGCATGTCGACGGTGTCGCTCTTGTAGAAGTTATCCGCGCCGTTGGACATGTCCTGGGCGAAGGCGTGGCGATCGGGCAGCATCACGACGGATGCCGAGGCGAGAAGCATGGAGAGCGAGAGGATCGTGGCGTGCATGGGTCTTCCTGACGAGGGTGGCGATGATGTTGGCCAACCTGCGGGCTGGCCTTCGATCAAAAACTAGTGCCTGTACGCCCTCCCCATTAGACGCTAGATCTCGCATAGAGCTATAAACAGGGGTTATCAGTCGTGCGGGAGAACGTCGGCGATCTCGTCGCATTCCTGGCTGTCGCCAGGGCTGGCAGTTTTACCCGGGCCGCCAAGGAACTGGGCGTCTCCCAGCCAGCACTGAGCCACACGCTGCGTGAGCTCGAGTCGAGGCTTGGTGTGCGTCTGCTGAACCGGACCACGCGCAGCGTTTCGACGACCGAGGCGGGAGAACGCCTTCTAAGGACCATCTCGCCCCACTTCGACGGAATCGAGGCAGGTCTCGCCGCTCTAACGGATGTCCGAGACAAGCCAGCCGGCACGGTGCGTATCTCCGTCGGTGATACGCCCGCCGAAGGAATCATCCTGCCGGTCGTCGCCAAGCTCCTGCCTGACTATCCCGATCTTCGCGTGGAGATCAGCGTCAACGCAGGGTTCGTCGACATCGTGGCAGAGCGCTTCGACGCCGGAGTGCGTCTTGGCGAAACAGTTGCGCAGGACATGGTTGCTGCGCGGATAGGCCCAGATACGCGGATGGCGATCGTCGGATCGCCTGGCTACTTCCGGTCCCGCAAAGCGCCGGACACCCCGCACGATCTGGCGGAGCACAACTGCATCAACCTTCGCTACACGGCAGACAGCGGCTGGGCGGTCTGGGAGTTCGAAAAGGCGGGCCGTGCCGTGAACGTACGTGTGAACGGCCAGCTTCTGGTCAACTCCAACACCCTTGCTCGCTTGGGAGCATTGGACGGGGTTGGCCTCGCCTATCTCCCCGCTGAGTACGTCGAGCCTTTCGTAAGCTGTGGAGCGTTGGTCAGCGTCCTCCAGGATTGGTGCGATCCGTTTCCCGGGTACTTCCTTTACTATCCTAGCCGCCGCCAACCGTCGGCGGCGTTCTCGATAGTTCTCGAGGCGCTTCGGCGTGGAAATTAAAGCGCCATGCCGATCGGACTACGTCTTCCCGACTAGTATCTGGGACGCACACCGCAGGCGGTCGCGCAGGTTGCGTTGTTAGCGCTGCTAGCGGTCAATCAGCCTCATGTTCTGTTCGGTGTAACGCTCGCCTTGCACGGGCATTTCGGCCAACACCCCGGCGATCGCCGCAAGGTCCTCCGACGTCAGCGTCACCGTTGAGGCGTCAACGTTCTCCTGAAGGCGGTGGAGCTTAGTTGTTCCCGGAATCGGCACGATCCAAGGCTTCTGCTCCAAGAGCCAAGCGAGGGCCACTTGCGCAGGTGTGACGCCTTTGCGTTCAGCAAGCGCACCGATGGCCGAGGCAAGTCGCTGGTTGGCCTGGCGCGCCTCGCCCTGGAAGCGCGGAAGCGTGTTGCGGATGTCGCCCTCACCGAAGGTCGTGCCCGTCTCGATGCGGCCCGTCAGGAACCCCTTACCAAGCGGGCTGAAGGGGATGAAGCCGATGCCGAGCTCCTCGAGCGTCGGCAGGATCTCGGCCTCGGGATCGCGGGTGAAGAGCGAGTACTCGCTCTGGAGCGCGGCGACCGGCTGGACGGCATGGGCCCGGCGGATCGTGGTGGCTCCAGCCTCCGACAGACCGAAATGCTTCACCTTCCCCTCGGCGATCAGGTTTTTGACCGTCCCCGCGACGTCCTCGATCGGGACGGCGGGATCAACGCGGTGCTGGTAGAACAGGTCGATGCGGTCGGTGCCGAGGCGCTTCAGCGATTGTTCGGCGACCAACCGGATTCGTTCCGGACGGCTGTCGAGCTCTCCTGTGCGTGCGCTGCCGTCCTTCCAGCCGAACTTGGTGGCAAGGACGACCTTGTCGCGGACGGACCCGAGCGCCTCGCCCACCAGCTCCTCGTTGGCGGCACCGTACGCTTCGGCAGTGTCGAAGAAAGTGACGCCCATGTTATGGGCGTCACGCACTAGCCGCACCGCATCTCCACGATCTGCCGCAGGGCCATAGCCGAACGACAGCCCCATGCAGCCGAAGCCGAGTTCCGACACGGTGAGGCCTTGCCTGCCGAGAATGCGAGTTTTCATGAGGATTCCTTTCTTTGAAGCGGCCCCCTCAATCGGAGCGCATTGCGGCGCCAGGTGCGCGTCAGTCGAGATTCCGAACCCGTTGGGGAGATGTCCAAGCGCCTAGCGGCGCCCGGTGTTCTCGTCGATCCACGCCAGGAGCATGTCGGCGACCTGGTTGCTGTTTCGGTCCATCATCATCATGTGGCTGTTGCCGCGCACACCCTGCTCCGGAAGGTGAAGTACCCGGGCGTTACCGCCGGCGGCCTGAACCCGTTCGACGAAGGTCTGGCAGTCCGCCAAGACATCCTGCCACGAGAAGCCCGGCATTCCGGTCGTGACGTCGAGGTGATCGCCGAACACTGCCAGGATCGGTAGTTTGGCGAAAATCGCGACTTGCTCGTCCGACCAGGTCGTCGCACCGCAGGAACCTGGCTCGAGAAGGATCAGGCCGCGGATGCCCGATGCATCGACCAGTGCGGCGTCGAGCGGCACGGAACCCGATTCGGAATGCCCGACAAGCACCGCGCCCCCTTCGATCGCGGCCGCAATGTCGGCCATCGCGGCGGCGTTGGGATTGGGCGTCGGCAGAACGGCGTTGAGATCGGGGATGGCTTGCCGCGAGAGGGCACCGGCGGAATCCGTGGGGAACTGCTCGTCCTTGAACGGCGTGCCGTAGT
The DNA here is from genome assembly GCF_055730105.2 of Mesocryomonas lacus. Taxonomy (NCBI): domain Bacteria; kingdom Pseudomonadati; phylum Pseudomonadota; class Alphaproteobacteria; order Hyphomicrobiales; family Aurantimonadaceae; genus Mesocryomonas; species Mesocryomonas lacus. Next base: position 46,449 of record NZ_JBUZWF020000004.1, on the reverse strand, counting down.
TCGGACCGAACCGGAACATGGTCCAGCCGAGCTGGTCGGAAATGCGGAACACATTGACGAGATCCGCCGGGGGCTTCGTCCCGGCGCGAACGTCATTGTAGACCGAGAGATCCACGCCGGAGCGGCCGCGTGACACTTGGTCGGCGACATAGGCCGGATGTCCCTGCCGCACGAAGTACTCGTACCAGCCCATGCGCCCGTCCGGTGTCGTATCGAAGGTCTTGCCGCTCAAGGTCGCCCCATGAAGCAGCACCACCGACACGCCGCTCCTCTCCTGCGGAACCATGTACTCGACGTACATCTGGTTGATCGTGATGTCGCCGCCGCTCGGAGGCGGCGCATTGACGATGCTGGAGAGCTGCTGGGCGGTCTGGGCCATGGTGTCGCCACCGACCATGAAGCTGCCTCGGTTGGCTAGTGTGAGGGGCGCCGCGGCTGGCTTGATGTCGGATAGCGCCTGCGCCTGCGCCACTTCCGGTGCTGCCGCTCCGACCAGCAGGATGACGCCGAACGCGGTTGCCCTGCTCAAGGCGCCGAGAGTTCTTGTTGTTGTCGACATCGTATCACCTTTCAAAGGCACGCCCTCGACGTGCTTCCCGGGGAGGTTTGCGGCCGCCTTGCGGTCAGAGGTCTTGGGCGGTGGGCCGGAAGACGATCTCGTTCACATCGACGTCCTCCGGCTGGCTTACGACGAAGGCGAGCATCCGGGCGTAGCTCTCGGCGGGGATGGCGACGCGGTTCACGTAGTCGCGGTTGGCTGACTGAATGTCCCCTTCGCTGATGTGGTCCAGGAGTTCGGTCGCGACCGCGCCCGGCGAGAGGAGCGTGGTGCGTATGTTGTACGGTTTGACCTCTTGCCGAAGCCCTTCCGAGAGCGCGCGCACGGCGTACTTTGTCGCGGAGTAGACCGCGGACGCCGGAAAAACCTTATGCGCTGCCACCGAGGCTGTGGTGACGATGTGGCCGGACCTGCGTTCCTTCATGTGAGGGAGGACAGCGGCGATCCCGTGGAGTACGCCCTTTAGGTTGACGTCGATCATCTGGTTCCACTCATCGACCTTCAATCGCTCAAGGGGCGAGAGGGGCATCACGCCGGCATTGTTGACGAGGACGTCGATCCGGCCATACGCCGCGATGGTGGCTTCAGCTAACTTGCCCATGTCGTCCATCCTGGTCACGTCGGCGGGGACCGCGATGGCGTTGCCACCCTTCGCGACGATCTCGGCGACGATGCGCTCGATGTGATCGGCACGCCGCGCCGCCGCGACGACGACTGCCCCCTTGGCGGCCAGATGGCGGGCGGCTGCCTCCCCCATTCCGCTCGAAGCCCCGGTGATGACGATCACCTTCCCCGCGATGTTGTCAGTCATGTTGTTCTCCTTTTTGGTCGGCGTGGACCGGCGGCAACCCATCAGAGACAGGTGCTTGCCAACCCGCTACGGCTTGGGCGATGACATCGCGATCCAGTGCCTCCGCGCCAGGGCAACGGCCGGGCCTTCTGAAACTGTGCTGGGCACCGTCCGTGATTATGAGGCGGTCACTCTGGGCCTTGGGACACGGGCGTGTCCGGAACGAACCGACGCGCCCGTCACCTTGCCTCACCGGTTCGCGTACTCTTCGTCGGTCACGAGCTCCATCCAGTCGACTGCCTTGCCGTCTTGGACATAGGTAACCGCGATGTGGCTCAAGGCGTTCGTGTCCGTTCCGCCATGCCAGTGCTTGATCCCGGCCGGGATCCACACGACGTCGCCTGGCTTAAGATCCTGGCGAGGCTGACCCTCCCGTTGCACCCATCCCTTGCCCGCAGTGACGATCAACGTCTGCCCGACCGGATGGGTGTGCCACGCGGTGCGCGCACCGGGGGCGAAGTTCACCAGCCCGAACGAAGCGGGCGCCTTGACCGAGGACGGCACGGGGAGGTCGATGACCACCTGGCCGGAGAAGTTCTTGGGATCGGCGGTCACCGAGGGCGACGAGCCGCTCGGGAACACTTGGATTTCCTGTGCGTCGGCAGAGGCGGCGCCCGCGAGAGCGAACGTGGCGGCCATCAGGGTCTTCTTCATGGTGGGTCCTTCGTGTTGGTATCAAAAACAGTCTTCGAGGTTCGGGCAGGCGTAAGGCCCGTCAGTCGGGTCGGCTCTTGAAGACCTCCACGACGACCGGCCCCGCGGAGAAGGCGTTCGGCCAGCCCGCGTAGAAAGCAATCTGCGAGACAACCTCGCCTGCCTCTTCCTTCTTCAAGCCGTTGTCCAAGGCCCGGTTCAGATGGCCTGAAAGCTGGGCGATCTGTCCGTTCGCCATCAGCGCGGTGATGGTGACGAGGCTCCGGTCACGCGGAGACAGGTCCGGTCGCAGCCAGACGTCCCGGAAGAGCGGATCGGTGGTGAACTGGTCAAGGCCAGGCGTTGCGGCGCCGAGCAGGCTCTCAACACTCGCCTGTCGGCTTGCCTCCGCCTGCTCGTTCACCGGGAGGAGTTCGGGGGACGCCGCCGGCAACTGGTCGGCACCGATCCCGCGCGAGGCGAAGACGTCCTTGGCGACGGCGACGGCAGCCGTGGCGTTCGACCAGCCGGCGTAGAAGGCCAGATGCGTGACAGTCTCGGACAGTTCGCGTGGTGTAACGCCACCGTCGAGGGCGACGTTCAGGTAGTGGTCGAGGTCCATTGTCTGGTTGCGGGCTACGAGGATCGCCACGGTGACGAGGGCTCGGTCGCGGCGCGAAAGCTGCGGGCGCTGCCAAAGGGCTTCGACGATGTCTTCCTGACCAAATCTGGCAAGCGCGGGCGAGACGGACTGGATGTCGGCTGGAGACAGAGCCGAGGCCCCTTGCAGGGGAACGGGCATGTCGGCTGCTCCTTGCGCGATGGCGGGGGCGCTGAGCGCAATGCACATGAGGGTGGCGGAAAGCAGTTTCACAGGCTCGTTCCTTTTCAGAGCGATCGGTTCTCCGACTTTGCCGGGTGCGACGTTGTCCGGCCAACCGAACTCTCAAGGAGCGGCTATTGGCCATGCCGTCACGGTGACCGTGAGGGCTAATGGAAAAGTGGGAGGTGCACCGACCGAGGATTAGGCCAGACATTCGTCATACGGCTATAAGCCTGGTTTATGAATTGGCCGGGTGATCTAAGTGGCTTTGAGCCTGACCCGTGCTGGAGAACGCATCTTCACCTACCTTGAGGTGAATCTTGGCATCCTCGTAGCCAACCGTGTTGGTCCGCTTCTGAACTGATAAGCTCGGAACCTGCCTTTCGGCTTTCCACCCGGCTAAGACAATCAGAGCTCCTGAGGCAATCTGGCTGAAGCTATCTGTTGACGCAGCGTGCTCGCCCAGTCATTCTCTCCCGGTATCTCGAGGGGTGTGCCGCCAGGCACTGAGATGGTGCAAACCGAACCCTTGAACCTGATCCGGGTCATGCCGGCGTAGGAACGAGAAACGGGACCGTGGGTCCCCCGATCCGTCTCATTGCGCATCATTGTATCCGATCGCCCGGGCTCCGACCCCTTGAGATCGCGCATGACGGTGGCATCCGACCAGCTTCTTTCCTTCAACCCCGGAAAAGCCTCCCGGTTGATCATGCTGGGCTGGACAAGCCTCCGCGGCTGCCTTGCCGTCCTCGCGGTCTGGCAACTTGCCACCGTCTCGTTCGACCTGCCCCGATACATATTGCCAACACCCCTGGCGGTCGCGCAGGCGCTGGTCTGGCGCTTTTCGTTCTTGGTCGAGAACGCCGCGACGACGGTAGTTGAGGCGATCCTGGGTCTCGCCTTAGGCACGATGGCGGGCATTCTCTCCGGAGCCGCTGTAGTAGGTTTCCCGCGGTTCGGCGCTCCCGCTTGGCCCGTGCTTCTCGTCCTCCAGGCCATCCCGGTCTTCGCTCTCGCGCCGTTGTTGGTGATCTGGTTCGGCTTCGGGATGACCTCGAAGATCGTGATGGCGGCGCTGATCCTGTTCTTCCCGATTGCGTCCGCATTTGCCGACGGGCTGCGGCGGACCGACGCCGCGCTGGTCGAAGTGGCAGAACTCGCCGGCGCCAGCCGTTTCCAGACCTTCAGGTGGGTGCGGATCCCGCTTGCCGTTCCCGCCTTAGTGACAGGTCTGCGGGTCGCCGCGCCGCTGGCGCCGCTGGGTGCCGTCATTGGCGAATGGGTTGGTGCCTCAGGCGGGCTCGGCTTCGTGATGATCCAGGCCAATGCACGGATGCAGACCGAGATCATGTTCGCCGCCCTGGCGCTGCTTGCCGCGATGACGCTCGTCCTGCGTCTTCTGGTCGACGCCATTGCGGCTCGGCTAACGCCCTGGGCGGTCGAACGATGAATATAAACTCCCTGTCGAAAGGCCCTTGCCCATGCTGAGAAGAACCCTGCTGGGAGTGCCGCTGCTCCTGCCGACCTTGTTGCGTGTCCAGCCCGCCGCCGCCGCCGCCCGTCTCACGGTCTTGCTGGAGTGGTTCGTCAATCCGGACCACGCGCCGCTGGTGCTCGCGCAGAAGCTCGGACTGTTTACGGACAGAGGACTAACGGTGGATCTCGTCCCGCCCGCCGATCCATCAGCCCCGCCGCGGCTTGTCGCCGCAAGCCAGGCTGACATCGCGGTACACTACCAGCCGAACCTCATTCTCGACGTCGCCGCGGGCCTTCCCCTGGTGCGGTTCGGAACGCTCGTGGCGACGCCGCTCAACACGCTGATCGTCCTTGCCAACGGACCCGTGAAGACGCTGGCGGACCTCAAGGGCAAGCGTATCGGCTTCTCGGTCTCCGGCTTCGAGGATGCCATGCTCGGCGCGATGCTAGCTTCCGCCGGGCTGACGTTGGCAGACGTCGAACTCGTCAACGTCAATTTTGCGCTGACGCCGTCTCTGATCTCCGGGCGCGTCGATGCCACCGTCGGTGGCTTCAGGAACTTCGAGCTTACACAGATGCAGATCGAAGGGCATGAAGGCCGCGCTTTTCTGCCGGAAGAGCACGGCGTGCCGGCCTACGACGAACTGATCTACGTGACCCGCCGCGACTTGGCGGCCGACCCGCGCCTGCCGCTCTTCCTCTCCGCGGTCGAGGAAGCGACCCGCCGGCTGGTAGACAAGCCGGATGAGGGATGGCGGCTGTTCCTCGAAGCCCATCCGGACCTGGACGACCGATTGAACCGGCAGGCTTTCCTCGACACTCTGCCCCGCTTCGCCCGCCACCCCGCAAGGCTGGATAGCGAACGCACGGCCCGCTTCGGTGTCTTCATGAAGGAGATGAAGGCGATCGAAAGCGTTCCGACCGTGGCTGAGATCGCAGTGGAGCTCGCTCGATGACGCCCGCTTCGGTTGCCGAGCTTCTGGCGCGACTTCGGAAGCGTCGTCCCCGGGTGCATGCCTTGACCAACACCGTCGTTCAGATGCGCACCGCCGACGGCTTGTCCGCCCTCGGTGCCGTGCCTTCGATGACGGTGGACCCCGACGAGATAGCTGAAGTAGCCGGGGCGGCAGATGCGCTGCTCGTCAATCTAGGCACCCTCGACCGATCGCGCCGGGATGCGATCGAGATCGCCGTGACCCTTTTTGCCGGAAGCGGCCGCCCGTGGGTCCTCGACCCGGTAAAATGTGACATCGCGGAACGACGCAGGGTGCTGGCGGCAGAACTCATCCGCCGCAGCCCGACGCTGGTTCGGGCCAATGCCGAGGAGATGCGGGTCCTCTCACCAACCGGCGCACGGTTGGAAACAAGCGCTACGGACCAGATCACCGTCGGCTCAAGGACGATATTCGTTGCAAACGGGCACCCCTGGTTGGCGCTTGTCACCGGCACCGGCTGCCTGTCGGGCGCCATCGCTGCAGCCTTTCTGACGGTCGAGGACGACCCATTGCAGGCCGCCGTCGCGACCGCTGTCGTTCTTGGCATCGCGGCGGAAAAGGGAGCGGCCCGGGCGGCCGGACCCGGCACCTTCGCCGCGACCCTCCTGGATGTTCTCTCAGACCTATCGAGCGAGGATATCCTCACCCTTGCAAGGATCACCGGATGATCGACATTTCTCTTCACGCCATTGTAGATGCTGGGTCTTGCGGTCTGGATCGTCTTCCCGCTCTGGCGCGCCTTTCGGCGGAACACGGTGCGACGCTGGTCCAGTATCGCGACAAGACGTCCGCGACCCGGGACATGATCGAGCGCGCTTCGGCGATCCGGGGGGCGCTCGCCGGAACGGGAATACCCCTTCTCATCAACGACCGTGTCGATGTCGCCCTCGCGGCCGGCGCCGACGGCGTGCATCTCGGTCGCGACGACATGACGGGGGCGACGGCTCGTCGCCTGCTCGGCCCAGACGCGTTCATCGGTGCGACAGTGAAGGATCTGGCGGACGCCGATACGGCGCTTGGTGCCCCGATCGACTATGCCTGCATTGGCGGCGTCTTCGAGACGCTCTCGAAGCAGAACCCGGATGCACCAGTGGGTCTTGAGGGCTTCAGGACGCTCCGGGAACGGCTGGCTGCGGGAAATCCCCATCTACCCGTCGGCGCGATCGCCGGCATCGATCTTGCCCACGTTTCGTCGATTATGGGGGCCGGCGCCGACGGGATCGCGGTGATCTCGGCCATCTTCGGGCAGCGAGACCCCGCCGGGGCAACGCGTGCCCTACGGATGGCGGTCGATGCCGAAAGGGCGCGCCGATGACCGCGATAGCGCTGACGATTGCAGGTTCCGACAGCGGCGGCGGTGCCGGGATCCAGGCCGACCTCAAGACCTTCTCGGCGCTCGGCGTCTATGGCGCCAGCGCGATCACGGCCGTGACCGCGCAGAACACGACGGGCGTTCGTGCCGTCGCTTATCTGTCAGCCGACATGGTGACAGCCCAGATCGATGCCGTACTGGAGGACATGGCTGTCGGCGCGATCAAGATCGGTATGGCCGGAAACAGGGAAACCATCATCGCCATCGCCGAGGCACTTCGTCAGCACGGGCGGCGCGCCGTTGTCGATCCGGTCATGGTGGCGACGTCCGGTGACAGGCTGTTGGCGGCGGAGGCCGTGGATGTCCTTGTCCGGCACCTTCTGCCACTTGCGATCATCGCTACCCCCAATCTCCCCGAGGCGGCACTCCTTTCCGGCATGCCGATCGCCAGAAACGAGGCCGACATGATCCGCCAGGGCCGAGCGATCCTAAACCATGGTGTTGCGGCCGTGCTGGTGAAGGGCGGGCATCTTGGCGGCCCGAAGAGCGTCGACATCCTGGTCACCGCGCACGGTCCCTCGCAGCGCTTCGTTTCGGCCCGCCTACCCACCCGTCACGACCATGGCACCGGCTGCACCCTCTCGGCGGCGATCGCGGCGGGGCTCGCGAAGGGCGCCATGCTCGCCGACACCGTGGAGACTGCAAAGGACTATCTGACTCGCGCCCTGGCGGCGGCGGACGGCCTGGAGGTCGGCGGTGGCCGCGGGCCAGTGCATCATTTTCATCACTGGTGGGAGAAGTGAGCCCAATGGATCGGCCACTGCATGGCCTTGCGGACCAGCTCGCCCAGGAGAAGGAAGCGTGATGCCGACCACCCGCAGAACCGTTCTGGGCGGACTTGGCCTTCTGGCGGCACCGGGGCTGATGCGAAGCGCCTGGGCCGCGCCACATCGGCTGACCGTCGCCTCGCTCCTCGGTCCGGATAAGCCGGAGACCCGGATCTGGCTGCACATCCGCGACCTCGTGGAGCGGGAACGGCCCGGCGCGTTCCGCTTCAACATCGTGCCGAATGCCGCGCTCGGCGGCGAGCGTCAGGTGCTGGAGGGCATGCGGCTCGGCTCGATCCAAGCGGGGCTGGCCACCGCCGCCTCGCTGGCGACTTGGGTCCCGTCCTGCGAGGCGCTGGATCTTCCCTTTGCCTTCCGCGACGGCGCCCATCTTCACCGCGTACTGGCCGGCGAGATGGGCCAAAGCATTGCGGCTGGGTTGAGCGACAGCGGCTTCGAAGCGCCGGCCTTCATCGACTACGGGCCGCGCAACCTCCTCGCCCGAAGCGCCCTGCCTCTTCCCGAGGCAATGAGGGGACGCCGGATACGCGTCATCGACAACGCGCTTCATCGGCGCCTCTGGCAGGCCTTCGGAGCCGTGCCGGCGGCCATTCCCATCCCCGAGACCTACAATGCGCTCGGCAACGGCGTGGTCGACACGATGGACCTGACGCTTCCCGCCAGCGTCGGCTTCAAGCTCTACGAGGTCGTTCCGGTAACGACAGAGACCCGGCACATCCGCGCAGCCGGAGCGGTCCTCTTCTCGGCCGCTTTCTGGGCCCGGTTGGACGGGCCGGAAAAGACGCTGCTGACCCGAGCGGCCCGCGACGGCGCGGTGCGCTTCGCCACGCTCCTTGCCGAGCAGGAGGCGGCAGGGCGCGCGGAGGCCGTCTCGGGCGGTGGCCGTTTCGTACCCGCCGAGGCGCCTGAACGCTGGGAAGGGATTGCCCGCACGATCTGGCCGGCGACGGCCGGCGCATGGGGCGGAATGGCCCGGCTGGAGGCGCTCCTACGATGAGCGCCCGATCGGCATCACCGACGGAAAGGCGAGCATGAAAGCGTCGACGCCTTTGCCGACAAGGGCACTCGATGCGCTACAGGGCGTACTCGGCACGCTGGCCGCCTTTCTCCTCCTGCTGCTGCTCGGCATCGTGCTGGCTAATGTGGCGGCGCGCGCGGGCGGCTATGGCATTGCCGGCCTCGAGGAGGTGACGATCTGGCTGCATTTGGGGCTTGTCGCCTTCGCGGCGCCGCTTGCGCTGTCCGGGCCGCTGTCGATGCGTATCCAGGGTCTGCGCGATCGGCTGTCCGCTCCCCTGCGGGGCGCTGCCGTCATCGCCGCGGATGCCGTGGTGGTGGCTGTCGCCCTAGTCTTCCTGTCAGGCGGCGCGTCGGCGGGGATGGCCGTCGGCGGCGTCTCCCCCAGCCTCGGGCTCCCGGAAGGATGGCGCTTCCTTCTCTTCGCCGTTTCCGGCGGACTGACGCTCGCCTGCCTGTTGCTGACACGCTGGAGGGAGGGAAGGACCGGACCGGGCGTCGCGGCGCTCGCACTCGGCACCTGCTTGTACCTGGCGACCCTGGCGGACTTTTCCTCTGCCGGCCTGCCGTCCAGTGTCGTCGCGCTTGCCGCCGTGATGCTTGCCATCGCGCTCGGAGCCCCCCTGGCGCACGCCTTCCTGTTCGGCGCAGCCCTATCGGCGCCTTTCGGCGGCCTGCTGCCAGAAGCCGCGCTCGTCGCGACCGCCGTGTCTGGCCTGTCGAAATTCCTGCTGCTCGCCGTGCCCTTCTTTCTGCTGACGGGCGCCCTTCTATCGGCGTCGGGGGCCGCCGACCGCCTCGTGCGGCTGTCGGCCAGCCTCGTCGGCCATTGCCGCGCCGGCCTGGCGCAGACAACTCTCCTGACCAGCTTCCTTTTCTCGGGGGCCTCCGGCTCGTCGATCGCCAATGCAGCCTTCGGCGCCAAGACCTTCGGCCGCGCCCTGATCCGGCGTGGCCATCCGCCCGCCGAGGCGGCCGCCCTCGTGGCGGCGACCTCGGTCCTCGACAATGTGGTGCCGCCCTCCATCGCCTTCCTGTTGCTCGCCGCCGTAACCAACCTTTCGGTCGGCAGCCTGCTCGTCGGGGGCCTCATTGCCGGCCCGCTGATGGCGCTGGCGCTGGCCGTCGTCATCCACGCCAAGGGCGCGGCGATCGAGCCGGGCGGGAAAAAGGCGTCCGGATCGGAGCGGCTGGCTGCTCTTCGGTCGGCGCTTCCCGCTCTCGGCCTCGGCGTGGTGGTCGTCACCTTCATCCGCTTCGGACTGGTGACGACGACGGAGGCTGCGGCCTTGGCCGCCGCCTACTGCGGCCTGCTTGGCCTGCACGCAAGATTGGGGTGGCGGGGCCTTGCCGAAACGCTGCGAACGGCTGGGCAGGAAAGCGCGGCGATCGGCCTCCTGATCGCCAGCGCGGCGCCGTTCTCCTACCTCTTGGCGGTGGACGGGGTCGGATCATGGCTGGCCGATCTCACGGCGGTGCTGGGAACCTCGCCGCTCGCCGTCCTGGTGCTGGCCAATCTCGTCCTGCTGGGGGCCGGCCTCTTCCTCGACATCGGCGCCGCCATTCTCCTGCTCGCGCCGATCCTGCTGCCACCCGTCGTCGCCGCGGGCATCGACCCCGTGCACTTCGGCGTCATTCTGGTCGTCAACCTGATGATCCACGGGCTGATGCCTCCCATTGGCATCCTAGTCCACGTCGTTGCCGGGATCGCTGAGGTGTCGCCGACGACCGTGTTCGCCAAGGTCGTTCCATATGTCCTGGCGTTGCTAGCCGTTCTAGCGATGCTTTGCCTCGGCGCAGTCATTCATACCGGGTGAACCTTTGCTCCAATTCCGGTGAATGGGATGTCGTGGCTCCCTCTATTTCAACTGCTCTGAAAATGAAGAATACACTCTAGCCAGGGGCAGTTTTACGCGCGAAACGATCAGAAGCTGACTGGCAGGAATCCACCCTGCCTTGCAGTCGGAACGGCCGCGGGAATGCTCCGAAGCAGCCGTTCCTTTGACGAAGGCGGCGACGGATTGCTAGATTTCAGTGCTCTCTGCGAGTGCCAGGGCATCCTCTACATCAACACCGAGGTAGCGAACCGTGCTCTCGATCTTGGTATGCCCGAGAAGGATCTGCACGGCCCGAAGGTTGCCGGTTGCCTTGTAGATGATCGATGCCTTCGTCCTTCGAAGCGAATGCGTACCATAGTTTTCTTTTCGAAGGCCGATTCCCGTTACCCATTCATCAACGAGGCGGGCGTACTGGCGCGTGCTCAAATGAGTTGAATGATCAATGCGGCTCGGGAAGGCGTAGTCGTCGATAGTGCCGCCGCGACGCTCCAACCATGAAAGAAGGCTTCCTCGCGCCGCCTCCAAGAGCTCGAACTGCACAGGTCGCTTCGTTTTCCGTTGCACGACAATGGCCCGGGCCCGGATGCGCCCGCCCGACACGAGCTCGCCGATCTTGACCTTGACGACGTCACAGCCGCGCAGTTTGCTGTCGATGGCAAGATCGAACAGCGCCCGGTCGCGCAACCGGCCTTCGTGATCAAGCCAGAAGCGGATCGCCCAAACCTGTGGTGCCTTCAGCGCACGTTTGGCCCCGACTATCCTTCCGGCGTTCCAAGCTTTCCGGTCGCCAAAGACCGGATCAAACTGTGAATGTCCCATCGTCGTTCTCCCACGGCCGAAATGGCCAAAGGGAGAACTGATCTCAGTTTTGGATTGGCTTCTCCGCGCCGACAGGCAGCGACCCAAACATGCCGCTTGAGGCGCTAGCACTCAGAAGCGGACGTTACTCTCCATCCGCTCGCTCCACCAAATTGTAAGGCTTTGCCGAGCCTGCCTCAGAGTTCGTCGATGGCTCGTCGATAAAGTGACGAACTCGCGACGCCACTAAACGATTGAGCGGCCACACTTCGCGGATAAGCTATCGAACCTTGGCGCGATGAACTAGGACGGTGACGAGTTGGCCATTGTTCAGCAGGGTCCGCACGGGGGACTCGGGCATCGGGCAGAGCAATGGCTTTGATCGTTCGTCGACATCTACCAATGCCCTTGAACAGCGGTGTCATCGTCAACACAAGAACCGGGACGCCTTCGCCTATCCCGGTGCGGCTTGCGCCGCTTGAACGCAACGGTGCCGCCTGTCTACTGGCCACCCAAGCCGGAAATGATTTCCGATGCGGCCTTGGGCCGAAAGCTACCTATCCACGTGCGGCGCGAACTCGCACTTAGCTGCCACTCTGCCCACGACCCACTTAAGTCGCCGACGCCGCTGAGGGATTGGCTCAAAATCTGACGTCGTCTATCAACCGCTTTGAAGCGTTGAGAAACGCCTGCATAACTGCCTCGACCATCGCAATGTCACTTGGAGTAACCGATCCATCGGGGAGATGCTTGTCATCTTCGTGGCCGACTCACGTCGTCCGCGCAGAGGGCAGAACCTTTGCGGCGTAGACACAGAAGCAACCTGCCGAAAGGGGGTAACCCGCGAGTTGTCGCAGCCCATTGTCAATCGCTCGATCCAGCGGGCGTGGCAAGGTCAGAGCGCCGGCGAGGAAGGCACTTTCGTCTCCCATTTCGGTCGCGGGTTCGAGGACAGAAGTGCCCGGGTATAGGGATCGACAGGATTGTCGAAAAGCGCGATCGTATCGTTCTCCTCCACCAACCTGCCCCTATGCATGACGAGGATTCGGTCGGCGAAGTTCCGGACCACCGGCAGGTCGTGGGTGATGAAGATGTAGGAGAGCCCCAGCCGGTCGCGAAGATTGGCAAGGAGGTTGATGACCTGCGCCTGTACCGAGACGTCGAGCGCGGAAACGGCCTCGTCGCAGACAATCAGCTCGGGATCGCTGGCGAGGGCCCGCGCTATCGCGATGCGTTGCCGCTGGCCGCCGGAAAACTGGTGCGGATAGCGTTTCGACCATTCCGGCTTCAGGCCGACCAGCTCGAGCAACTCCGCGACGCGCCCGTTCCAGCGCGTCTTCGGCAGGATGTCGTCGTGGATCCGCCAGGGCTCGGAAATGATGGCGTGGACGTCCATGCGCGGGTTCATCGAGCCATAGGGATCCTGGAACACCATCTGAACCTTGCGGCGCAGGGCCAGCAGTTCCTTCGGCAGCATGGCGAATATGTCGTCGCCGCGGTAGAGCGCCCGGCCCGCCGTCGGCTCGCTCAGCCGCAGCAGCATCTTGGCGACGCTGGACTTGCCGGAGCCGGATTCACCGACGATGCCGAGCGTTTCGCCGCGGCGCACCTGGAAGGAGACATCGTTGACGGCGGCGGTCGAACGCGGCGACGAGAAGAGGCCGCGCGAGAGATGGTAGACCTTGGTCAGGCCCTGCACGTCGAGCAGCACTTCGCCGGTCGAGGCGCCCGCCCGCCTCCCCTCGCCCGGATCGCCATGCGCGGGCAGCGCGTTCATCAGCTGGCGGGTGTAGGCATCGGCCGGCTGGGTGAAAACGGTCTCAGCCATGCCCTCCTCGACCACCTTGCCGCGCCGCATGACGATGACCCGGTCGGCCATGCTGGCGGCGACCTCCAGATCATGGGTGATCAGCACCAGCGCCATGCCGAACTCGCGCTGTAGGTCCTTCAGGAGGTCGAGGACCTGCGCCTGGACGCTGACGTCGAGCGCCGTCGTCGGCTCGTCGGCGATCAGCAACGAGGGCTGCAGGGCGATCGCCATGGCGATCATCACGCGCTGGCGCTGACCGCCGGAGAACTCGTGCGGATAGCGGTCGAAGCGCTCCTCCGGCTCGGGAATACCGACGCGGCGCAGCAGCTCGACGCCCCTTTTGCGGGCCTCGGCGCCGTCGCAGACGTCGTGCGCCCGGAACACTTCGGATATCTGCCAGCCGACGCTGTAGACCGGGTTGAGATGAGCGAGCGGGTCTTGGAAGATCATCGCCACGCGGCGGCCGTTAAGGGCGCGTCGCGCCTTCGGGTCGAGCGTCGCGAGGTCCTGCCCCTCGAAGAGAATGCTGCCGGAGACGATGTCGGCCGGCGGAGTATCGAGGATGTCGAGCACGGTGCTGGCGCTGACGCTCTTGCCTGAGCCGCTTTCGCCGAGAATGCACAACGTCTCGCCGCGGCGGACGGAGAGGTTGATGCCGTCGACGGCGCGCACCGGCTCGGCGTCCGACAGGAAGTCAACTGTGAGGTTGCGGATCTCGAGGACGGGCAGCTCTAAAGCGCTCATCGCGGCGCCCTCCTCAAGGATTGCAGGCGCCAGCGTTGCTGCGGGTCGGAGGCGACACGGGCCCAGCTCGCGACGATGTTCAGAGCCAGCGTCGTCATCATGATCAGGAGGCCCGGCCAGAATGCCACCCACCAGGCGGTCTGCAGATAGCCGCGGCCGGTGGCGACCATGGCGCCCCAGGTGAAGGCCGGCGGCTGGATGCCAAGTCCGAGAAAGCTCAGCGCGGACTCTGCCAGGATCACCGAGGCGAAGTCGATCGCTGCGATCGTCACCAAGGTCGGGATGGTAAGGGGCGCGATGTGGCGGAGCACGATGCGCAGGTGACCGGCGCCCATCGAGCGCGCCGCCTCCACGAACATCCGCTCGCGCAGTTCCAGCACTTCGGCGCGCGTCGTGCGCAGGTAGATCGGGATGCGGGTGACGGCGAGGACGATGATGAGGTTGGTGATGCTCGGGCCGAGGAGGTAGAGCACGATGAGGGCAAGCAGCAGCGACGGAAAGCTCATGATTACGTCGGCGACCCGCAGGATGACCTGCGCGAACCAGCGCCGGGAATAGCCGGCGATGAGGCCGAGGGCGCCGCCGACCAGCATGGAGACGAAGACCGCCGCGGCGGCGATGCCGAGCGTGTTGCGGGCCCCGACCAGCAGACGCGCCAACATGGAGCGGCCGAGCGTGTCGGCGCCGAGCACGTAGAGCCAGCCGCCACTGAAGGTGAAGGGCGCGAGGTTGCGCTGTCGCAGGCCGAGCTTCGTCGCCGCATCGCCGATGAGCAGCGGTGCCAGAAGCGCCGTCAGCGCGATCATTACCAGGAAGATCATCGAGACGAGGGCGAGCTTGTCGCGCCAGAGCCAGCCGCCCCAGCTACGCAGGCGGCCAAGGCCAGCGGGCTGGGTGTCTATCAGAAGGGAAGTCTCGCTCATGGGCTCAGTACCTGATGCGCGGATCGAGCGCGGCGTAGAGAAGGTCGATCAGGATGTTGAGAATGAAGATCGCGCAGGCGGTGACGAGGATCGTGCTCTGCACCACGGCAAAGTCCCGCTGGATGATCGAGTCGATCATCAGCTTGCCGATGCCAGGCCAGCCAAAGATTGTCTCGACCACGACAGCGCCGTTGACTAGGCTCGCCGCAAGGTCGCCGGCGACGGTGACGACGGGCAGCATCGAATTGCGCAAACCGTGGCGCAGCAGGATCGACTTCGGCGACACGCCCTTGGCCCGCGCCGTCTTCACATGCGGCATGGCGAGGACGCCGATCATGGTGCCGCGCACCACCTGGACCAGCAGGCCGAAGGGACGCAGCGTCAGAACACAGATCGGCATGATCCAGAACAGGATGCCGCCGGCGCCGGAGGTGGGCAGCCAGCCGAGGCCGACCGAGAAGACCAGCACGCCGACGATCGCCACCCAGAAATCCGGAGCACTGGCGCCGGCCAGCGAGATGAAGCCCGACACCCGGTCGAACCAGCTACCGGGACGGGCGGCGGCGAGCGCGCCGACCAGCAGCGACAGCGAGATCGCCAGCCCGATGGCGATGGCGGCGAGCTGCAGCGTGCGCGGGAAGGCCTCCAGCGCAACCTCCATTGCCGGCCGATTCTGGCGCAGCGACATGCCGAAGTCGAGATGCGCGAGATTGCTGAGATAGGTGAAGAACTGGCTGATGATGGGTTGGTCGAAACCGTTCAGCCGGTTGAATTCCTGCCGCGCCTCAAAGCTCGAATCCAGCGGCAGGAACAGTGCCGCCGGATCGCCCGTCAGCCGGGTCAGCGCGAAAACGAGGATGAGCAGGCCGAAGATGGAGACCGCGCTGTTGAAGGCGCGCTTGCCGATGAAGCCGAACATGGGCGACCAATCCATTGGAGATGCGGTGGCGGGGCGCAGCGTGCTGCTCCCCGCCGGGCTGGCCTATTTGAAGCGGATCTGGCCGAGCGGAATCTCGCTGTTCGTCGCCAGGCTCGGGCGCCAGTCGAGCCGCGGCCCGACGGCGGTGTAGCCGACCATGTGGAACATCGGCACGTCCGCCGCCAGCTCATCGTGCACCTTCTTGAAAGTGGTCTCGAAGGCTTTCGTCCGCTCCGCGCCCGTGGCTGCGAGCGCCGCGTCGATCTCGCCGTCGAGCGCCGTGTCGGAGAGCGTCGAATAGCTGCCGGACGAGCGGTAGAGCAGCGGCACGGTGAAGGCGGCGTCGCCCTTGTTGTTGTCGTGCTGGATCTGCAGCAGGGTCGGGCCACGATCGGCCGGGAACGGTTTCTGCAGGTAGCGCGTCCAGTCCGCGACATCGAGCATGGTGAGCTTAATGTTGAGGCCGACATCGGTCCACATTGCCATCATCGCTTCCAGCGCCTCAGTGCCGTTGGGATAGATGCCGTTGCGGCCGACGAGGTTGATCTCGGTATCGACCGGCACGCCGGCGGCCTTGGCCTCCTCGATCAGGGCACGCGCGGCCTCGGCATTGAAAGCCCAGGGCGCCAGCGCCTTGTCGTGGCCGTTGATGCCCGGCACGACCATCTGCGAAGCGCGCAGCGCGTCGTCGCCGAAGAGGGTGGCGAGCCCCTCCCAGTCGATCGCCATGTTGAGCGCCTTGCGCACCCGGACGTCGTCGAGCGGCGCATAGTCCATGTCGATGCGAATGGCCGTGGTCTCGGAGTTCAAATAGGAGAAGTCGCGCGCCGGATCGGTCGCGTCCTGCAGCGCGATGGTCGGGGTCAGGTCCGCCTCGCCGGTCTGGATCATCGCCACGCGCAGCGAGGATTCCTCGCGCCAGACATAGGTCGCCTTGGTCACCGCCGGGGCCTCGCCCCAGTAGCCATCGCGCCGGGTCAGGACGATGCGCTCCGGCGTCGCCTCACTGAGCGCGAATGGCCCGGTGCCGACGGGCGCGTTGGTCGCCGCGTCGACGGCCGTCTTTGGCGAGACGATCATCGCGACGCTGATGAGCGTCGGCAGGATCGGCTGCGGCTGGGTCGAGGTAATGTCGACGGTCAGATCATCGACCGGCGTGATCGCCAGGGTGTCACTGCCGAACTTGGCGAGGTTGTTGCAGGTGAAGACCTTGCTGGTCATGCGGTTGACGGCAAAGCGCACCGCCTCGGCATTGAACTTCTCGCCGTCCTGGAAGGTGACGCCCTCGCGCAGCTTGAACCGCCAGGTCAACGGTGCCGTCTGCTCCCAGGACGTCGCGAGCTTCGGCTGGACGGAGCCATTGCTGGGATCGACGGTGGTCAGCGCCTCGGTGATGTTCTGGCTGACGACCTGGCCGACATCGGTCAGGATCGAGCCGCAGGGCTCGAGATTGCTCGGCTGCTCCGGCAAGACGATGGTGATGTCGCCATTGGCGGGCTGCGCGAGCGCCGGCAAAGCGATGGACCCGGCGAGCAGCGCGAGCGTCGCCGTTAGAATGCGCGAAGTCTTCATGGTCATCCTCCCAAATGATCGTGTCGCCCGGCGCGTCAATCGCCCCTGGACGTCCGGAAGACCGCGCATGGCCCGGTCCGCATGCTCGGACGGGGCGCCTCCACACCGCGCCCGCCGTCTCATCGCCCGCCCGTAAGACGCGCGGAACGTTGTCAGGAATTGCGGCGGATAAGGTCCGCCAGCATTTCGCGCTCTTCGCCGGTCAGGTCGGTCAGCGGCGGGCGGACCGGACCCGGCGTCTGCCCGACCGCGGCCGCGCCCGCCTTGATGATCGAGACGGCATAGCCGGTCTGCCGGTCGCGGATCGTGGCGAACGGGTAGAAGAAGTCCCTCAGGATCGTCTCCATCGTCGCCCGGTCGTCGGCGCGCAGGGCCGTGTAGAAGCGAAGCGCCAGTTCGGGCACGAAGTTGAAGACGGCCGAGGAATAGGTGGTGACACCCGCCGCGTTGAAGGCCTCGGCATACATTTCATGCGTCGGCATGCCACCGATGTAGCAGAGACGGTCACCGAGCTTCACGGAAACCTCGCGCACCAGCGCGATCTGGCCGGTGCCGTCCTTGAAGCCGATGAGGTTCGGGCAGGCCTCGGCAAGCCGGGCGAGCGTATCGGCGTTCACCACCGAGTTCGCACGGTTGTAGACAACGACGCCGAGCCCGGTCGCGCCGCACACTGCCTTGATGTGGCGGAAGAGGCCTTCCTGGGAGGCGCCGATCAGGTAGTGCGGCAGCAGCAGCAGGCCGTCGGCTCCGGCCTCCTCTGCCCGCCGCGCGACGTCCTTGGCCATTTCCGTGCCATAGCCGCAGCCGGTGACGATGGGAACCGACCCTGCGGCCTCCTTGGCCGCCCGCGTGACGTCGCCAACCTCCGCGGGGGTGAGCGAAAAGAACTCGCCCGTGCCGCCGGCTGCGAACAGCACTGTCGCGTCAAAGCCGGACAGCCAGTTGACGTGGCGGCCGTAGCTTTCGAGGTTCAGCGCCCCCGCCGCGTCGAAATGTGTGACGGGGAAGGACAGGAGACCGGCAGAGAGCGCGCGCTTGACTTCTTGGGGGGACATTCTGCCTCACATCATATGACTTCGATGCGTAGTCATATGATGACTATGTCGTGCGGTCAAGCCGAGGGGTCGGACGATCGCGACCGCATCAGGGCCCGGTAGCGTTTGATCCCGCCCTGCAGGTGCCGCCGCATGGCATCGCGCGCCTGTTCGGCGTCCCGGGCCGAGATCGCCTCGGCCACTTCCTCGTGTTCCTTGAGAAGGATGTGGTCGCGGTTCGGCAGGGGATCGACGCCGCCCATCACCGAGCGGAATTTCACACGCGGGATGATCCGCTTGCCGACATGCTCGAGGAAGGCCTGGAAGCGTCCGTTATTGGTGGCGCGAGCGATCGCCATGTGGAACCGAAAATCCGCCTCGTCCGTCGATTCCCCACGGTCGACGAGCGCCTGGAAGTCATCCACCAGCGACTGGATCTCCGCCTCCTGCGCGGGCGAGCTTCTGAGGGCTGCAAGCCCTGCGGCCTCGACCTCGATGCCGATCCGCAACTCCAGTTCCTCGATGATATCGGAGATCTTGTCGGTCGCCTGGCTGAACAGTTCGAGCTCCGCCGGCGGGCGGCTCGGTCCCAGCACGAAGACGCCGACGCCATGTCGGGAATCGATCAGCCGATCGGCGCGCAGAGCTGCCAGCGCTTCCCGGATCACGGTACGGCTGTAGCCGAACCGGGCGACAAGAACGGGTTCGGTCGGCAACTGGTCGCCGGGTGCGTAATCGCCATCAATGATCTGCTTGCGGAGCGTCTCTATGACGACTTCCCGCAGCGGCTGAGGTTGGGCGTTTCGTGTTCGGGGCAACAGGGCCTCCTGGCATGGACGATCGGTCCATGCTTCATAAACCCCGCCGGCCATCCTGTCATCATATGACTACCCTTGACCGCATGTTGCGATACTCCAGTGTCTGCAGATCTCCGTTACCATTCGACGCTTGTACCCGGTGGACACCTTTCAGCGGAGTCCGGTAGCAGAGATGCGCCCCTGCTGGCACGCGTTTGCGCCAGGGCGTGCGACATCTCGGGCATACTCTCGCGCCGCCCTACGCCGCGACAGCGTGGCGCTGGCGGACGATGTCGCGAAAGCGCCGGCCAGCGGCGGTGAGCGGGCGGCTTCGCTCGTAGCGGAGGTGGAACTTTATGCCGTAGCGCAGAGGCACCGCTCCCTCGACCTCGACGAGATCGATCCGGGAATGCAGCGTCGCCGCATAATGGTCAGGCAGATAGCCGACGTGACGACCGCCGGCGACGAGAATGGCCGCTGCCTCGAGGCCGGAGGCCACCGCGGCGTGCTCCAGCCGCAGCGCGGCTAGCAGGCCGGCGCTGTGCGGATCGGCAAAGCGCGTGACCACGGAGTAGCCGAGCGGTGCAAGGTCGTCGATTCTCGGCACCTTCCCGCCGCCACGGACATACAGCCGGAACTCCTCGTCGAAGAGTTCGTGCCGGACGGAGTCTTGGTCCTGCGGCGCGGCACCGTTGATGCTGAGATGCAAATGCCGGGCGTGCAACTCGCGCACCAGATCGGCCGGCGGACGCACCACGACCTGAAGGCGGACCGCTGGGGCCTCTGCCCCCAGCATCGCCAGCGCTTCGTCGACGCGGCATGCGGGATTGCTAAGACAGTTGTCGGCAATGCCGACGATCAACTCCCCGGTGAGAATGTTGCGCGCTTGGTTCAGGTCGTCGCGCACCGCGTCGAGCGTGTCGCAGGCGGCGATGGCCGCCGCCAGGACCGTCTCTCCGAGCTCGGTCAATTCGAAGCCGGCGGGCCCCCTAAGGCACAGGCAGCCGCCGAGCCGAAGCTCCAGCGCCTTGATGTGACGACTAATCGTCGATCGATCCATGTGCAGGCTGAATTCCGCTGCCGAAAGCCCCCCGCTGGACGCGACGACCCTGAAGATCCGCATCAGTCGAAGGTCACTTTCCGTCAAACTCGCGATGGGCGTGGGTGAAGCGTAGTTCATGTTGCAGATCATACAAGCATGGTTTCCGCATTGGCAATTGCGATACTGCTCCAATACAGGCATCGTAATGAAGAGATTAAACATTGTGCGAATGCATGTTCAATAATCGTTCAGACTGCAGCAGAAATGACCATTGAGGAAGCCATGTCCCAGCCGCTGACTGTCGCTCCTGCCGAGCACCACAAAACATTTCTCTACGCGCCCTACGTCAGCGACCTCGACAGCCTCGACGCCGATATCGTCTTCATCGGAATGCCCTACGGCAACGCCTACGAGCCGCACGCCGTATCAAACGACCAGACCCGGGCGCCCGACGCCGTGCGTGCCGTGACCGATCGGATCTCCCGCGGTCTCGAGCGCTACGACTTCGACGTCGGCGGGACGATCTACGACGACCGGGCGGTGAAAACCGTGGACGTCGGCAACGTCCCCTTTGACATCGCCGATCACCGCGGCCACTTCGCCCGCGCCGAGGCGGCGATGCGCAAGATCCTGAAGGCCGGCGCCATGCCGATCACAGTAGGCGGCGACCACGGCATCCCGATTCCAATTTTTCGGGCGCTCGAGGATGCCGACGGCAAAGGGCCGATCACGCTAATCCAGGTCGACGCCCACATTGACTGGCGCGACCACGTCAACGGCGTCTCCGACGGCCTCTCCAGCCCGATCCGCCGCGCTTCCGAGATGGACCACATCGGCGACATCTACCAGATCGGTATCCGCTCGGCCGGCAGCGCACGGCCCGAGGAAGTGGCAGCGGCCAAAGCCTATGGCTCCAACATCATCCCGGCCTTCGAGGTGCACGACCTCGGCATCGATGCGATCATCGACCGCATCCCCGATGGCGGGCGCTACTACATTACCATCGACGCCGACGGCCTCGACCCCTCGGTGATGCCGGCGGTCGAAGGCCCTGCGCCGGGCGGACTCACATTCCACCAGGTGCGCAAGCTGATCCACGCGCTGGTCCGTAAGGGCCGGGTACTGGGCATGGACATCGTCGAAATCACGCCCTCGATCGACCTTAACAACATCACCAGCGTCGTGGCCGGCAGGCTGATCGTCAACCTGATCGGCGCGGCCGTGCGCGCCGACTACTTCGAGCCCGCCGCCACCGCAAAGTAACCCGCCTCCACCCGAGCCGAACCCGCGACCTTTCCTTAACCTGGAGCCTTCCCATGCCGCCTATCACCCGCAGGCACTTCGGACTCATCGCCGGGGGCGCTGCACTGACCACCACGCTGTCGACGCGGTTCGCCTTCGCCGAAACGACGATCGAGAAGATCAAACGTACCGGCACGGTCACCGTCGGCACGGAAGCGGCTTATCCGCCGTTCGAATTCGTCAAGGACGGTAAGATCGTCGGCTACGGCAGCGACATACTTGTGGAGGTGGTCAAAGCCCTCGGTGTCAAAGTCGAGCAGCTGGACCTGCCCTGGCAAGGCATCCTGCCGGGCGTCCTCGCCGGCAAGTTCGACTTCGTCGCGACCACCGTCGGCATCAACGAGGAGCGTGCGAAGCGCTACGCCTACACGCTCCCGATCGCCGACGGTCAGCCCTATGCAGCCAAGCGCAAGGGTGATCCGATGACCAAAGCCGAGGACCTGAACGGCAAGGTCGTCGCCACCCAACTCGCCTCCTCGACTGAGCCAACAACGCGCGACTTCGACGCAAAGCTGAAAGCCGCCGGCGGCAGCGGCTATGCCGATCTGAAGCTCTTCACCGCCTTCCCCGAAGCCTACCTGGCGCTCGCCAACGGCGAGGTGGACTCGGTGATTCAGTCGCTGCCGACACTTGCCGTCCTGGTCAAGGAACGCCCGGAGACCTTCGAGCTTCTCGGGCCGGTCGATGTTGAAGGAGGCTACACCTATCTCGCCTGGGTGACCCGTCCGGAGGACACTGACCTTCGCGACTTCATCAGCGGCGTCATCAAGACGATGCGCGACGACGGCCGCCTCGGCGAGCTGCAGGAGAAATGGTTCGGCTTCAAGATGGAAATCCCCGACACGGGCTACCTTCCGCCGAACGCCCTCTGACCTCAAGCGGAGATCGGGCTTGTCCTTCCAGTTCGACTACCTGCTTTCCGTCATGCCGGCGCTGGCGACGGCGGCGCTGATCAATGCGCGGCTTGCCGCGATCATCATCGTGATCGCGGTGATCGGCGGGACGGGGCTCACCATCCTGCGCTCGCTGAAGATTACCGCGGTCAACGCGGCGCTTGCCGGCCTCATCTCGTTCATCCGCGGCACCCCGCTACTGATCCAGATTTTTTTGTTCTACTACGTCATTCCCGTGTTCGGCATCGACCTGAGGCCGGAGGTGGCAGGCGTTGCGGCCATCGCGCTGAACAGCGCCATCTTCATTACCGAGATGATGCGCGGGGGCCTGCAGACCATCGACCCCGGACAGATCGAAGCGGCGAGCGCACTGGCCCTGTCGCGCCGGGCGATCTGGCAGAAGGTCATCCTGCCGCAGCTGTTCCGGAAGATCCTGCCGGTGCTGGTCAACGAGATCACCATCGTCGTCAAGGGTACGGCACTTCTTTCCGTCATCACCGTCGTCGACGTGCTGCGCACCGCCCAGCAGATTTCCAGCGCCAGTTACCGACCGTTCGAGACGCTGGTCGGTGCGGCCCTTTGCTTCCTCGTGCTCAATCTCGCGGTCATGGCGGTCGGCACCGTCCTCGAACGCCGCACCGCCGATGCGAGGGCATAGCGAGCATGACATTCGATACCGGCATTCTTCTTCAGTACTGGCCGCTGTTTCTAGAGGGCGCTTGGCTGACCATCCGCATCACCGCTGCCGCCTTCGTCATCGGCTACGCCATCGGCATCGCCCTCGCCCTCCTGTCGCTGGTGCCGAGCACTGTGATACGCGGGTTCGTCAAGACCTATGTGGTTGTGCTGCGGGCGATCCCCTTCATCATCATCGTCTTCCTCGTCTATTACGGCCTGCCCTTCTCCGGCATCCGTCTTCCTGCGGTCATCACCGGCACGATCGCTCTGTCGCTGTTCGCCAGCGCTTACTACGCCGAGATCGTGCGCGCAGCGATCCTCGCGCTGCCGAAGGGCCAGTTCGAGTCGGCGAGGGTCATCGGAATGTCGCCGCTGCAGGCGATGCGCCATGTCGTCTTCCCGCAGATCGTGCGGGGCCTGATCCCGCCCTCGACCAACATGACGCTGACGATGATCAAGGAGTCGGCCGTGCTGAGCTCGATCACCGTCAGCGAGCTGACCTTCCAGAGCCTGATCGTCCAAGGCAACACCTTCGCGCCGTTCGAGGCCTTCGCGGCGGTGACGCTGCTCTACTGGCTGATTAGCCTGGTGGTCGCGCAGGCCGCCGCTTGGCTGGAGCGCCGGTTCGGCCAAGCGGAGCGCGAGAACGTTTCCCGCAGCAGGCTGGCGGCAAGCTTCCTGTCGTTCGACCGGAGGGATGCATGAAGCCCGACCTCGCCCTCAGCGTCAGCGCGCTCAGCAAGAATTTCCGCGGTGTCCGGGCCCTCGACGAGGTGTATCTCGATGTCGCCAAGGGCGAGGTCGTCGCCCTGATCGGCCCCAGCGGTTGCGGCAAGAGCACGCTGCTGCGCTGCCTGACTTGGCTCGAGCAGCCGAGCGACGGCTTCATTCTTGTCGACGGCAAGCCGCTCGGCCGCGAGCGGGTCGGCGACACGATCCGCCGCCAGACCCGGCAGGAGATTGACGCCATGCGGCCGCGCATCGGCATGGTGTTCCAGCAGCTGAACCTCTGGCCGCATGTCTCGGCCCGCGAGAACATCGTCCTGCCGCAGATGGTGGTACTGCGCCGCTCGCGCGCCGAAGCGACGGCCCGCGCCGACGCCCTCCTAGACAGCCTCGGACTCGGCGACAAGGCCGAGCGCTTCCCCTACGCGCTGTCGGGCGGCCAGAAGCAGCGGGTAGCGATCGCCCGGGCGCTGGCCATGGACCCGGCGCTGATGCTGTTCGACGAGCCGACCTCGGCGCTCGATCCCGAACTCGTCGGCGAGGTACTGACGCTGCTGCGCGAACTCGCCGCCACGGGCATGACCATGGTGGTCGTCACCCACGAAATCGGCTTCGCCGCGCATGTCGCCGACCGCATCGCCTTCATGGAAGCCGGCCGGATCATCGAGGACGGCAAGGCGAGCCAGGTGATGACCGCCCCAAAAGATCCTCGTGTTGCCGCCTTTCTAGCCATCATCCATGCCGGCCGCGACGCCTTCTGACGGCGTTTTGCAGGAAGTTTCCGCGAGACAAGGAGTGACGATGCCCCGTATCGACCGACCCTTTGTGGGCATCCCTTCGTTCCTGCGGGCGCCGATCTGCCAGGACCTCGCGACCCTCGACGCTGCCATCGCCGTCTATGGCGTGCCCTTCGACGAGGGCTCCCCGTTCCTGCCGGGATCGCGCATGGGGCCGCGGGCCATCCGCGAACATTCGCTGCGCTACACCGGCGGCATCTACGATCCGGCGACACGTCGCACCCTGCTCCTCGAGGAGATGGAGCAGAGCCTCATCGCTGACGTCGGCGACGTCGACATCGCGCCGACCAATGTCGACAGGAGCTTCGAGAACATTACCGCGACCGTGCGCGGCATCCTCGACCGCGGCGCGCTGCCGGTTGGCCTCGGGGGCGACCATTCGATCGCCTATCCAATTTTCCGCGCCTTCGATCGCCCCGTGCACATCCTGCATTTCGACGCCCACATGGACTATGCCGAAGAAGCCGATGGACTGCGGTTCACCAACGGCCACGCCTTCCGCCACATGGCCGGGCTGGAGACGGCGCTGGGCCTTACGCAGATCGGCATCCGGAGCCTGCGCAGCTCGCGTCAGCAGCACGACGACATCGAGGCCGGCGGCAACCGTGTCGTCACCATGCCCGAATTCCACCGCCTCGGCCCCGCCGGCATCGCCGCGCTCCTGCCGGAAGGTGCGCCCGTCTATGTCAGCATCGACATCGACGCGCTCGACCTGTCGCTGGTGCCGGGCTGCGTCTCCGCCGAGCCGGACGGCCTCACCTATGCGGAGCTGCGCGACTCGCTGAAACTCGTTGCTGAACGCAACGAGGTCGTCGGCTTCGACCTCGTCGAGGTCAACCCGCCACTCGACGTCGGCACGGGGGCCACCGCCTATCTCGCCGCGACGGTCATCATCGGTTTTATGGGCGAGATTTGCGCCCAGCCGCGCTGGCAGCACAAGCGGCATACTGCCTGAAACCCACGAGGAGGACATCATGCACACCGACCATCCCGTTACCATTCCCGCTCGCAGCGGCAAGGCAGCGCTCGTCAGGAAGGGCCAGATCGTCAGGGTCATCAATACCCATGGCGATCAGGTCGTCGACACATGGGCCTTCAATGCCGAGGACCGCAGCGAGTTCATGTCGATGGAGCACAGCCGTGCCCACATCCTGAAAATCATTCCGATCGTTGGCGACACCATGCTTACCAATCGTCGCCGTCCCATCCTTACCCTCGTCGAGGATACCTCGGGCGGCATCCACGACACCCTCGTGGCGGCCTGCGACAAGCATCGCTACGCCTTCCTTGGCGTCGAGGGCTATCATGACAACTGCGAGGACAACCTGCACGCCGCCATGCAGGCGATCGCTCTCGACGCACCGGAAACGCCGAGCCCGCTGAACCTCTTCATGAACATCCCGGTGAAGCCGGACCGCACGATCTCGTTCGAAGCGCCAGTGTCGACGCCCGGCAGCTTCGTCGCCCTGCGGGCGGAGATGGATCTCGTCATCGCCTTCAGCGCCTGCCCACAGGACATTCTGCCGATCAACGGCGTCGGCCACCCACCGACGGAAGCGCATTTCACGGTCAGCGAATGATCGCCGGATGCGCGTGCCCGCCGCTCGCCTTCGCCGCCACTGCCTGCGACAAGACTGTACCCGGCGGATTCGGCTGGAGCTTTGAGGCCAGAGCCGGGCAATACATCACCCTCATCGACGTCGAGGGCCGGCAGGCCGCCGACTTCGTCGCGCTCCGCCTCGACGATCTTTCCGAGGTGCTCTCACCAGTCCACACCCGCAGGCGCAACCTGTCCCTGTTCGTCGAGGTCGGCGAGTTCTTCGCCTCCTCGCGCGGTCGGCCGATGTTCGAGCTGGTGGCCGACACGGTGGGGCACCATGATTCCAACGTGCCGGCTTGCGACCCGACCCGCTATGCCGTCGACTTTGGCGTGCCGGGCCACCGCAACTGTCTGGAAAACATGGCCGAGCCGCTGGCGCGCTACGGCATCGACGTTCTACACGTTCCCGAGCCGTTCAACTTCTTTCAGAACGGGCCGGTGACCCCCGATGGCCGGATGATGGTGACCGATCCGGTCAGTCGGCCGGGCGACCATCTCGTCCTCAAGGCGCTGATGGACGTCGTCTGCGCCGTTTCACCCTGCCCGCAGGACATTATCCCCGGCAACGGTTTGGTGGTCACGGACATCCGCATCGTCATTTCCGACACGTTGCCGACGCCTGGAAAGGACGAGCCATGCCGCTCCTGATGAAGCATCCCGACCCGGCACCGCTGCCGCCGGAAAGCCGCCGCGAAATCGTCCATGGCACCGCGGCCGACCTTGCCGTCGGCCGCGGGCAGCTCCTGACCATCGAGGATGTCGCGGGCAACCGCACGGCGCAGCTCTTCGCCTTCACCGACGCCGAAAGCGACGAGTTCCTGTCGCCTCACCACACGCGGGTGTTCAGCAATTCCTACCGGCTGACCCTAGGCATGCGCCTCGTGACGAACCGGCGGCGGCCGCTTATGGTGCTCGGACGCGACAGTGCGGGGACGAACGACCTCCTGATGCCGGCCTCGACGGGCGCCTCGCTCGAAGCTGTCGGACTCTTGGGACCGGGTTGCGTCGAACTCCTCGCCGGTGCCATCGCGGCCAGCGGCGTTGCCGCACGCAAGCATCCCGATCCGGTGAACCTTTTCATGAATGTCGCCGTCGAGCAAACCGGGCGTCTCAGGCCGACGCCTTCGGCGCCCGCCCCGGGGCGACTCGTCACTTTCCGCGTCCTGATCGACTGCCGCGTCGTCGTCGTCGCCGCGCCGAACGATCTTGGCATCTCTGACGGACAGGGCGCCCTGCTTGTCCGCGTCCACAACGAGCTCTGAGGGTCGACCCGATGTTCGACAGACCAATGACCACAATCCCCGCCGGACACGGCAAAGCGCTATTCCTAACGGCGGGACAGACCGTGCGCCTGGTCAACACCTACGGCACTCAGGTCGTCGACTGCTGGGCCTGGAATGCCGAGGATCTCGGAGAGCACATGTCGATGGAGGCGAGCCGCGTCTGGAATCAACGGCTGAACCCCGTCGTCGGCGACAGCTTCGTCACGACGCTCCGGCGGCCGATACTGACGCTCGTCGAGGATACTTCCCCGGGCGTGCACGACAGCTTCATGGCGGCCTGCGACTGTCACCGCTACCGGCTGCTCGGCGTCGAGACCTATCATCGCAACTGCCTCGACAACATGTTCGAAGCCGTCACCGAGGCCGGCAAGGTCGCGCCGGTGCCGATCCTCGCCTCGTTCAACATCTTCATGAACATCGCCGTCGCCGCCGACGAGCGCAGCCTGCTGACCGGCCCTACACCGGGGCGTCCCGGTGACCATGTCTGCCTGCGCGCCGAGATGGACTGTCTTGTCGCCTTCAGCGCCTGCCCGCAGGACATCGTCCCGATCCAGGGCGGCGCGACTAACACGCCACGGGACGCGCATTTCGAGGTCCTCAACGATGCCTTCGCATCGATTCCGCCGTCCACCAGCTGGCGACCATCGCCGTAGGCGTGTGGCTTACGAAAGGCCGTCAGCCCGCAGCTGCCGTTGGACCTTCCGACGCGGAGCCGATTATATGAAACGCGGCTTCTCGACGGCTGCCGGATGCGGCGACTACGTTACCAAGCCGATCATCATTAAGCAGGTAATGGTGCGCACGAAAGTTCAAGTCACTGCTCGGTTGGCGCTCCACGCTTCCTGCTAGCGGTCATCTACCGCAATAAGACACCTGGTTAAGTGCAAGCAATTTTTGTCGGTCGCGTCTTTACTCCATAAAGCCTGGACGTCCGTACCCAATCAATCATGATTTCTACCTCAACAAACGACTGCTTTTGAGCTCACTAGGAGCGTGCGAGAGAGTCTGACATGGGTGCAGAGCGGAAATCATTTCCGATGTCGCGAAGGGCCGGAAGCTGACTGGCCGCTTCCAGCGAAGTCGGGCGGATAAGCTGCCCTTCCGCAAACGACCCATCTAGGCCATCCATCAGCTTCTAGCCCGTTCCCGGAAGCGGACGTCATGGGGGATCTTTGTGAAGTCGCCGCCTACCTTGACTTGAACCACTGACGGTCGCAGATCGGTGAGCGAGATCGTCGAAACCGGGGCGTCCAGCAGCTTGCTGGCAAGGCGCGTTAGTCGGTCGAAACTGTCGTTCGGATAGGTGTCGAGGAGATTGAGGCGTGTAGCGCATTGAGGCGCGCATCTTCGTTTCTGACGGCGTCGATTACGTAGGCGGTCATCGCATATCCCTTGGGCTTTAGGGACAAGCTACGGGCACGGAGGTTAAATTGGTCTGCGTTTTGTGCGCTCCGTCGCGATGGTAGGCGGAGGTTACGCAAGCGGACCAAATTTTGCCGAAGACTAAGGGCAACGGTCCACCGTCGCCTGGGTGGCCAGTTCAACGCTCGTCGGCGTCTCCAAAGCGACGATCAGTCCGGCAAATCGAACAAGTCGGCAAGGAACGTTGCCGGACCACCGGCGAAGCGTTCGGGCGCAGGACTGTCACACAAGACGAGGATCCGTTCTTTCCCGCTGGCCCTGCCCCACAGAGCCAAGCCTTCCGGATGGTCGACACCCCTTCCGTGCGGCAGCTCAATCAGCCGTTCGGGTCGATGGACGGAGACCGTGTCCGATCCGGACGCCGGCTCGTTCACCCAATTCCGCCAGACATACAACGCGCACGGACCCGAAAGGCTGGACGTCGGCCCGGCGAGGATCAGCAGGTCGTCGCCGCGCCGCTTGAGGTCCCGGATGCCGAGCCCCTCCAGGTCGAGAAGTCGCTTCATCGGGGGATACGGCAGCTTCAACGTACCGTCCGATGCCGTATCGATAGCCACCTCCAACAATACCGCGTAGTCGCGGACGACGGGTCCGCGCATCCCGAGGGCGAGACGGCTTCCCGACACCGCGATACCCTCGATGTCGACACCGCCCTCCTTCGCCGCGATGCGCGTGAACGGTTCGAGAAGGGGATCAAGGCGCAGCATCTCGGCCAGCTTGTTGCCGCGCTTCGTCTGCCGGAGCATTCCTGCATGGCGATCCCCGTCCGAGCGCGCCGGATAGAACGTTCCCGGTGCTTCGGATCGCTCGACCAGCGGTATCCGGGCCAGGACGCAGCGTGGCCTCGTGTCCTTCAGGTCCGCCAGCTTGGCAAGCTCGATCGGCACACCTGGGGTCTTGTCCGGCTTGTTACGGGCACGAGCGTGGCTGCCAACGATCCATAGCCATCCGGCTTCGGCGGACAGCCCCTCGATGTCGACTTCCTCCCCTGGCTTCCGAAGGTCGAGCAGTTCCGCCAGTTCGTACCGTTGATGCCCGGAAGAGCTGCCTGTTGCATCGAGCGTAAGGGCCTCGAGGACCGCCATTTCGTCGCCCGCGACGAAGAGGGTGTCGCCGACGCGGGTCCCGGCCGACAGGTTGTGCTTTGGATCCTCCCCGTCACCGTCACCGTCGCCGAGGCTGAGCAGTACCTGGCCGACAGGCACTGCTGCGGAGGGGTGGTCATGTCCGGAAACATTCATTCGGATAGCTCTTTCAATGATCGGGTTCAGGCACACGAGGTGGCGACATTCGGTGCCTCTAGCGTCGATGCGTCGCGACGGGATGCGGAAACAGGGAGGGAACGATCTCCGTTCCGAGCCTCGAGGAAGCGTCTTAGCTCCTGTTGCTCCGGCCCGTCGCCCAGCGCAAGGAATGGTTCAGCCTCGATCTGCGTGACCGCTCCCCCTTAAGCGAGGTTGGCGCTGTGCAGGACATACTCACGGCCTGATTGGTCGTCCCGTACAAAATGCCACTCGTCGCCGTTGGGGCTACGGTAGATCAGGAACACCCCTGCCTGGCAGGCATCGTCCCTCATACTAAAACCCGCAGGAGGCTGGCTCTGACAACCATGCGGTGGTTGCTGGCGGTGCTTCCCCGGGGCGCGGCGAGTGGGGTTGGAGACCATAGGATCATGGGCATTCCCACTTGGCAGGAAACGCACGATTACGGTCTTTAAGGATACAGCGCCACCAGCCTAAGTTCGTTCCTGTTACGCACCGACTTGGCTCGGTCAGCCGCAGCGGCGACGCAAGTATTTACCGCAACGTTCAGCCGTTTCGTGTTATGTAGAGCTGGCTCACGAAATCTCGAACACTGAACTGGCGCAGCCTGTGGATGACATTCTTGCTGAGCGGCAACGCCTCGACGCGTTGCATGCGCTAGAGATCATCTCCGGCACTGACCCAGGCATGGACCAAATCTGCGCGCTGGCGAGCGAACTCTTCGGGGCTCCCGTATCTGCGGTGACCCTCTTGGACGAGGATCACCAATGGCTGAAGGCGCGGTGCGGTCTCACGGTCGCCTGCCTTCCCCGCGAAACGGCGTTCTGCAACCACACGATCAGGAGCGACGACGTCCTCGTCGTACCCGATGCGTTGACCGATGAGCGCTTTGCTTCCAACCCCCTCGTCACCGGGGAGCCTCACATCCGGTTTTATGCCGGAGCACCGCTGGTCACGGAGGCTGGGATCCGTCTCGGTGCCCTTTGCATCGTGGACTTCCAGCCCCGGACGTTCTCGCCGGAGGAAAGCCGAAGGCTCGCCCAGCTCGCCTCGCTTGTCGTCGGTCAGATCCGGCTGCATGCGGCCAACCTTGCCATGGCGCGAAACGCCGAGCAGCTCGGGATCCGTCAGGCCGCACTGGAGTGGTCGGCAACGCATGACGCGCTGACGGGCCTTCCGAACCGACGTCCGTTTCATGAGGCCGTCGATAAGGCAATCGACAGAGCGACGCCGGGACGCGGTGGCGCGGTGCTCATCATGGACCTCGACGAGTTCAAGCGCACCAACGACCTGATGGGCCGGGAAGCTGGCGACGCGCTCCTCGTCGCGGTCGGCAATCGTCTAGTTGAACTCGTCGGGGACCGCGGCATGGTTGCCCGCCTCGACAGCGACGAGTTCGGCATTCTCCTTCACGAGGTCGAGGACGAGACGGCGGTGAGGGCTTTCTCCGACGAGGTATCCGTCTCGCTCAGGCGGCCCGTGGATCACGACCGTCATTCGTTCTACTGCTCGGGCAGCATCGGAGAGGCGCTCTTTCCGGAGCATGCGAAAACGGCCACTGAAATCTTCCGATGCGCCGACCTTGCCTTGTTCGCGGCCAAGGAAGAGGGCCGAAACCGTGCCGTTCTCTTCCGGGACGAACTGCGGGATCGGTTGCAGGCCCGGATCACTGTCCTCGACCGCGCCCGTCATGCCCTCAAGACGAACGCGATCGTTCCGTACTACCAGCCGAAGGTATCGCTCGGCACCGGGAAAGTGGTCGGGTTCGAGGCGCTCCTGCGCTGGCGCGACCCGATCCTCGGCATCCAATCACCGCAGACGATCGCGGAAGCCTTCAACGATCCCATCCTGTCCGTCCAGATCGGCAGCCGCATGCGCGAGCTCGTCATGACCGACATGTCCACATGGAGGAACGATGGCGTCCCGTTCGGGGCAGTGGCAATCAATGTCTCTGCCGGGGAGTTCTCCGGCGGGGCGCTCGCCACGACCATTCTCGAGAGCATGGCGGCCTTCCGTCTCCCGGCAGACACGCTCGAGGTCGAGGTCACCGAGACCGTCTTCCTCGGTGACGGCGCGGGGGAGATCGCGGATACTCTAAAGGCCCTCAGCGACGACGGCATCGCGGTCGCGTTGGACGACTTCGGTACCGGGTACGCATCGCTCTCGCACCTGCGGCAGTTCCCGGTCCAGTGGCTTAAGATCGACAAGTCCTTCGTCTCGGACATGAAGCACAACAGGGAGTCGGCGGCGATCGTCTACACCTGCATCGAGCTGGCCCAGAGCTTCGGCATCGGTGTCGTCGCCGAGGGGGTCGAGACGGACGCCCAGGCCGAGATGCTGAAGAACTGGAACTGCGACGTTGCCCAGGGCTACCTTTTCGGCAAGCCGATAGAGGCGGCGCTCGTGCCTTCACTGCTGGTCGGCTGGTCGGCCGAGGACGCCGATTTTCTGGCGGCACGGCAGCATGCCTGATCCCGATCGCATCCGAAATCGATCTGCCTCCCGGCTAGCCAATTCAGGACCACGATAGCGACCATCAGGATGAAGACGAGATCACGCATCTCGGTCGGGTGCATGGAGTCTTCCAGATTATGCCATGACGTTTTTCCATAAGTCCCATGGTTGATGGATCCGACTGCGCAGACCAGACCGATGCGGTGGTCGCACCGTTCCATCACCTTCTACGGTCGGCTGAGCACGTCCTGCCATTCCGGATGACGGTCGAACTGCGCCTTCGCGAACGGGCAGAGCGCGATGAGGAAAACCTCGTCGCGCCGTGCGTCCTCGACCGCCTGGCGCACTAGCTGCTCCCCAATCTTGCGCCCCCGCAAGGCGTCCGGAACCTCCGTATGGTCGATGATGATCAGGCTCTTGCCGGCCCGGCTGTAGGTCATCTCGGCTTCGACGCCCTCGACGACCAACCGGTAGCGCCCTTGCGATGTGCCATCTTCCCGCTCGACCCCTTCATACGCAGACATTGCCACATCCGCCTTCGCTGCGGCCTCTGCATCGGCTGGCCGGACGCTGCGAGCCCGTCCCGGGACGCATTCGAGGAGGTCGCGGTCCCACGACCCCAGCTCGGCAGCCGCCTCATACGTCGAAACGAGAAACGCCATGAGGTCTACATCGGGATCGGCCGACGACCGAACGGCGTCATAGGGAAGGACGAACTCCGACAGGCCGTCATGCCAGAAGGCGGCGTCGGGCTGAGCAGGCGCACCCCTGAACCCGTTGGGCGCCGGATAGGCGTAGGCGTAGAACGCCGGGTAGTCGATACCCCCACCGCCTGGCCAAAACCCCACCGACGAGACCTCGCGATCGTAAGCTTCCCGTGCCACGTCGTCCGGCAGGGCCGGAATGCCGCCCGCGTGGAGCGGCGCACGCCGACCGGAAAAGCGGGTGACGGCCAGATCGAGCGCACCCCAGAACAGGTGAACCGGGCTAGCCTTGCCGAGGAAAGAGGTTCGGAACGCCTTGAACACTTTGTCGACGGCCAGCAGTGCTCGATGATAGCGCTCCACTGCGTCGCGGTCGTAGGGGCGTTCGCGATGATCCTCCGCGAACGGCATGGGATGGGGCACCTCGTTAGGTGCGCCGCTGAAGACCGGCGTGCCGCCGAGTTCCGACACCAGTCGCTTGAACTCGGCATGAAACGCCGCGACCGTGGAGGGACCGAGCGCGAAGGACTCCGTTCGGCCGTCGCCGTTGGTGCCGACGACCCTGTGGTCATGGAGGTCGAATAGGATCTCGATGCCGGAGCCGTCGGGGATCGGCGAAGAGGTCAGCCCCCGGGGCGTGACGTAGAACGTCGCGTTCCAGGAGTGATTGAGCCATGGGGCCTTCGCCAAGCGATACTTGCCAGCGACCTGGAGATAGAGATGGAGCGCGGAACACGTCTCGCGCCAGCCGAGGTAGTCGAGTTCAGGCCATCTGTTCGTCATGTCTTCCTCCGTTCAGCATCAGATCAGTCGCAATCCGTCTTAAAATTTTCAAGGGCCCCTATTGCTCGGACCGTTTGCTCGTCGCCATCGGTCAGTCCGGCAAGGGAATGTCAGCGCGAGCCCAGTCTGCACTCCACCCGACACATCTATTTCCATCGGACAAGGGTCAATTCCATGTGGTGGCGGTTACGACCTGATGCCGAACTATCAGCTTGGAACTGAAGACCGCAGCTTCGCCTTGCTTGGGAAATGGAGGCGTCGATGGCAACCAAAAGCGAGGAAGACATTCAGACCATCGTCGATCCGCGGGATGCGGCGGAGTCGGCAGGGCTGGTTTACACCACCGACGAGGGCCCCGGGATCAGGAGACGCAAGGCGGGCAAAGGTTTCAGCTACGTCGGTGCGGACGGCATGAAAATCTCGGACGCGGACATCTTGAAGCGCATACGCTCCCTAGCCATCCCGCCCGCATATACGGGCGTCTGGATCTGCATCGACCCGAAGGGCCACATCCAGGCAACCGGCCGCGACGCAAAAGGCCGCAAGCAGTACCGTTATCATCCCCTGTTCCGGGAGGTGCGGGAGAGCGTTAAGTTCGAGCACGTGATGGAGTTCGCCCGCGTCCTACCCATGATCCGGAAGAAGGTTTCCGAGCACATGTCGCTGGGAGGCCTTCCGCGTGAGAAGGTCCTCGCCACCACGGTTTACCTGCTGGAGTCGACGCTC
The DNA here is from genome assembly GCF_055730105.2 of Mesocryomonas lacus. Taxonomy (NCBI): domain Bacteria; kingdom Pseudomonadati; phylum Pseudomonadota; class Alphaproteobacteria; order Hyphomicrobiales; family Aurantimonadaceae; genus Mesocryomonas; species Mesocryomonas lacus. Next base: position 11,829 of record NZ_JBUZWF020000004.1, on the reverse strand, counting down.
ATACGCGTCGGTAACGACGACTACGCCAAGCAGAACAACAGCTACGGTCTCACGACCCTGCAAAACCGACACGTGATGGTCGACGGTGCCGAGCTCCGCTTCCAGTTCAAGGGAAAAAGCGGGAAGATCTGGAAGCTGGGCATCAGGGATCGGCGCGTGGCAAAGATCGTGAAGGCCTGCCAGGAGCTCCCTGGGCAAGAACTGCTTCAGTACATCGACGATAACGGCGTCGGCCGCGACGTGACTTCCGCCGACGTGAACGCCTACCTGAAGGAAATCACAGGCATTGAGGTCACCGCAAAGGACTTCCGCACGTGGGCCGGGACAGTCCTTGCCGCCATGGCGCTCCACGAGTTCGAAGCCTTCGACAGCGATGCGAAGGCGAAGAAGAACATACGCTCGGCCATAGAACGGGTCGCGGCTAAACTCGGCAATACGCCTACCGTCTGCCGAAAGTGCTACGTGCACCCCGAAATCCTCAACACCTACCTCGGCGGCTCTCTCCTCCTGGAGATCAAGGAAGAGGTCGAGGCAGAGCTGCGAGATGACATGGCCGGCCTGAAGCCTGAAGAGGCAGCGGTAATGGGGCTGCTTCGCAACCGGTTGGCCCGGGATGTTGCCGCGAACGAGCACGCGGCCAAACCCATCGCCGCTTGAGGAAGAGATTTGGTCAGATCCTTATAATGGGCATGCGCCGTTGACCGCGAGCGAAAGTCGAACCTTTCCCGTATCCAGCGGCATCTTTCTGGGGCTTGGGCTCAAGGGCTTTTTCGACGGGATCGTCTTGCACCAGATCTTGCAGTGGCACCACATGGTCACCAGCGCAGGCTATCCGGCCGACAATCTGGACAACCTGAAGTTCAACACGCTGCTCGACGGTCTCTTCCATGCCTGCACCTACGTCTTCGTAGTGATCGGTCTCCTCATTCTCTGAGGGCTGCGCATCGAAAGCACATCATCTGGTCGAGCACGCGTTTGATCGGGTCCATCCTGATCGGGTTTGGCTCCTTCAACTTGATGGAGGGTCTGATCAACCACCAGCTCCTTGAGCTGCACCATGTGAACGAAACCGTTTCCTCCGGGACGTGGATCTACTGGGACATTGGTTTTCTCGTCTGGGGCGCCGCCATGCTGCTAATCGGGTGGCAACTGATGCGCCGCAAATGAATTGATCGTTGAGTGCCGACATCTGGCCGGTCATGCCTGGGGAAGCATTGTGGCCTCATCGCTTGCGGCCAGCAAACCAGACAGCATTCAGAATAACACTTGTCGACCCCTCCAACGCAGTCAGGTGATATGGCCATGCCAAACTCCAATCCAGGCGAGATCCAGCTTGTGGCGACCTTGACGGCGAAGAACGGTCAAGAAGCCGCGCTACGACAAGCGCTGCTCGCAATCCTTACCGAGGTCCGACAGGAGCCAGGCTGCCTGCGCTACGACATGCACGAGGACCGGGACAATTCCGCCCGCATCGTCATGGTGGAAGCCTGGGAAGATGAGGCCTCACTTGCCCGTCACGGCGAAGCACCGGCCTTCACCGCCCTCGCCGCCCGGTTCGACGAACTTCTCGCCGAACCTCTGGCGGTGGTCCGCCTCAAGCGCGTCGGCTGAACCTGAACCATCGCGCCTCGGCACTCGGTCGTTCCTAGGAACAGGTTATGTCTGCTGTTCGGGGAACACAGATACTCGTGGTTGGCGGTAGTTTGGGCATATGCTCTTCGGTCGGCCGGCAGGCCGGGAGGTACGAGCCGGTAACGATCGCCTCGCCCTCGACGGATAAACTTCGCGAGGCGGGGGCCATGGCAGTTAGAGCGTACGACCAAAAAGACACCTTGGCTGCCAACTAGAATTCAGCTTCATTCGCTGTCCTGCAAGAGGCTTCACCGGCTTCGTGCCCTGAAATCGCATGCCCGTTCGTGGTGCTACCTGATGCAGGAACACGAAGTACGCCTAATATTGGCGTACTTCGTGTTCGCTAGCCTCGCCTGTCGGGAACAATCTAGGACTGGATCATCGATGTGTATGGCGTCTGGAGGCTCGTCTTGACGATTACCTCCTTGGAAACCAAAGAAGTCCGCAATTGGCGGGCTCCGATGATTTTCTCGGGACTTACCGGAGGCGGATGACGATGTCGTTTTCACCACGATCGCGCCGATCACGGCGGTTTGCGCGGAATTCGCGGTCGTAGCGGGACTGACGGCGTTCGTATCGATCACGTCGGTCGCGGCGATCTCGGCGGTCATACCGATCACTGCGGTAATGACGGCGCTCGTACCTGTCATGATCGTGTCGACGACCGTTGTCATGGACCAGGACGATGCCTGCGGACGATACGCCATCGCGGGCCGCTGCAGGTGCAGTTGTGCCAACCAGGCCGGATGTCATTAGTGCAACTGCGACGGCAATGGACTTCATGGTCATGTGCATACTTTTCTCCCAATCGATGCACGGCAACCCTTCCAGCGGCCTTCTGTTCCGGATTGTGCGATGGCCGGTCGTTGGCTGGTGATCGCATGCCGTCACGCAATGACTCATCGGGGTCGTGTTTCATGGTAGACTCAAGCGGACTTTGCGAGTGATACTGTCGCCGTGCTTCGATTCCTCGCTTCCCGCAAGACTGCCTTGAGTGCCGCTGACCATGCGGCCGAACAGATGATCCTGTCGCATGGCGGACCTGCGGCGATGGTCCAAGTCCGCCGTGACTTGCGCTGGCTCGATCCCGGCGAAACCGACCGCGAGCGTAAGCTGATCCTGCTGCTCCGTGCGCTTGAAAAGCGCTTGGGCTATCAGCCGTCTGGCGAAGCCGTCCCGGCTCGGATGCTCGCTGGCATCATGTGATCGGCTCGTCCGATAGCGGTCGACGTTGCGTATCGGCGATCTCTACGCAGCCACGGTCCGTGCGCCTGTCATACGATCGCGGAGTTCGTCGGCGACCCGATGCTCGGCTTCGAGCACGAGCGGAACTTCACCCGCGCAGAGTGCTCCCCACAGGATCCTGGCGGACGGTGACATCAGCGCTGCTCTGAAGTCTTCCATATCCTCTCGCCACGCGACGCACTCCGCCTGCATCGCATTGAGCCGATGCGTGTCGGTTTGGGTCAGCTCGACCAATAAGTGATCGACGGCACTCGGGAGATGAAAACTGCTCGCCATGCGGAGCCTCCGCGATCCTGTTGATCGCCGAGATCGTGCGCGGGTCTGGTTAACGGAATGCCTACCACTTCGACAGGCATCGCGATCATTGACCTTGCCAGCAATGCCAATGATTGCGCCGTCCTCGAAGATCTCGATCTCGCCTGCAGCAACGTTCGTCGCACGTGCCAATTCCACGACTTTGAGATAGGCGCGACGCTCGATGCCCGGACGCTGTACTCAGGCTCACACCGCCGGCCGCCGTATCGAGTACGTTTTCGTCGGCCGGTCGTAGACGACGTCATGGCCGCCACGGCGGAGCGTCGAAAGCTGCATCCGCATCCTGTTCACAACGGCTTCGGACGAATAACCGTAGATTCCTTCGACTAAATCCCTCATCGAAATCGGCGACCTGGAGTCGATGAGGGCGAGGACGTCATGACACAGTAGGGTTGGTCGTTTGTTGGAAGCGGTCATTCGGGTTTCCGGATGCAGTCGCACGACGACTCGATCGACACACCGAGGTGCAACGACCTTCTGGATAGCGGCCATACCTTCGTCGCCTTCTTACGGCCAGCCGATACCGCAGTCTGCTGGAAGGATCCAAGAGCTTGAGATTTGATCAGGGGCTTGGAAAGACCCGATCCGTCCGCTCCAGCTTAGGTAGGCTGTAACCAGCATGGATGGTGGCTTACCGGATCTTCCACTTCGCTTAACGCAACAATTTGCCGATTTCCACTGCAAGCTGAGCTTGCGTGTATGGCTTCCCGAGCCTTGGTAGCTCGATCTCCTGTCCCCGAGGCATCTCTGCATATCCCGTCGCCAGGAGGATCGGCATGCTCGGACGGAGCTCCCTTACGGCAATGGCGAGCTGACCGCCGTTCATCCGAGGCATCGCGAAATCCGTGATCATCAAGTCGAATCGACCGCCGCCTTCCAGTATCGCGAGTGCTTTCGCTCCGGAGCTCGCCTCCACTACCTCGTGTCCGAGATCTTCGAGCATGTCGACGGTACTCATCGAGATGAGGGGGTCGTCGTCGACCATGAGGATACGGGCTTTGCCGACCGGTACGAAGAATTCGGGCTCCTGATGCACAACCGACGCTTCGCTTACGCCGGCGGCCACCGGCAGCCAGAGTTCCGCTCTCGTCCCTTTGCCGACCGAGCTTGTCAACCGCAGCGATCCACCCAGCTGTTCCGCCAACCCCTGGATCATCGACAGCCCGAGACGAGTCCCCTTCCCTACGCCCTTGGTCGAGTAGAACGGCTCCGCTGCACGCTTCAGCGTCTCCTCGTTCATGCCGACGCCAGTGTCCATCACCGAAAGTCGCACGTAGTTTCCCGAAGGCAGCGACATTCCCTCGAATGTTTCCGGCATGTCGACTTCGATCGTCAGGCTGCCTCCGTCGGGCATCGCGTCACGGGCATTCACTGCAAGATTTAGCAGCGCCAGCTCCAGTTGGTTGCCGTCTACGAGTGCCAACGGCATGCCTTCAGGCAGAACGACATGCTGCTCGATCGTCGATCCGAGCGACCGGTCCAGGAGATCGGCCATTCCTCGTACGAGGTCGGCGAGGTTCGTCGGAGCAAGAGTCAGCTCCTGTCGACGAGCGAAAGCCAACAACCGCTGCGTAAGAGCTGCACCACGCTGTGCTCCCTTCACCGCTCCGTCCATCAGCCGTCTTGCCTTCGGGTCGTTGGGGATCATCCGCTGCAGCAGCTCGAGATTTCCGAGGACGGCTGCAAGCAGATTGTTGAAGTCATGTGCGATGCCCCCGGTCAGTTGTCCGATCATCTCCATCTTCTGGCTCTGACGGAGAAGGAGCTCGGTCCGTTCGCGCTGCTCTACCTCCGCGACCATTTTTTCGTGCGCCGCCTGCAGTTCCGCTGTCCGTTCGGCGACACGGGCTTCCAATGTCTCGTTAGCCTGCCGAAGACGCTCATCTCCCTCTCGAAGGGCCACGATCCGAGCTCGGGCTTCGAATTGACGTTCTCGACTCCGAAACGCCGTCTTCACGAGACTGATGAACGTTGAAGGATGAAATGGCCTTTCCAGGAAAGTGACGTTTTGCAGGATGTCCGCAAGCTGCATCGTCACCGGGCTCCGCTGAGCGTCGTCCGACCGCCTGGTCAGCACGATTAACGGGTAGTCCGACCACGGCTCCTGACCTGCCAGCAGATTTCGAAGTGGAGTAAGATCGACGCCCTTGAAGGCCTCCTCGGTCACGACGGCGAAGCCGCTGCCCTCGCCGATCCGATCCATCAGATCCTGGCAGGTTTCGCAGATCGCCGGCCGTAAGGCAGCATCCTCGATGAGCCGGGCGGCGATGGTAGCGTCCCTACCCCCAGGCGACAGGATAAGCGCAGTCAGTGCAGGCATTTCAGAGCATGCCTTCGGGAACCGATCTCGAGCCGCCCTCGCTGCTGCCGATGAACTGTGGAACCCCTCGCAAAACACCCTGGAATTCCTTGAGGGGTGGTCCCAGGATCAGACCCGACGAGCCGATCTTGTACTCGCGGATCGTATCCTCATGCTGGCCGGTACGCTTCTTTATTACCGACACCGCCCGCCTGACCTTCCCTAGCGCCTCGAAATATCTGAGGAGGATGACGCTGTCGGCTATGTACGTGAGATCGACGGGGCTCTTCATGTCGCCGACGAGACCATGCTGCGCGATCGTCAGGAATGTGGTGGCGCCTCGCCGATTCAGGAACTGGATCAGCTCGTGGATGTGCAACGTCAGCGCGGACTCCTGCGGCATGGAAGCCTGATAGCCGTTCAGGCTGTCGATGACGACCGTCCTCGCCCCCGAACTGTCCACGCGGTCGCGGACACGATGGGCGAACTCTCCCGGTGACAGCTCGGCTGCATCCACCTGCTCGATGTGCAGCCGGCCGGAGTCTCTCATTGCTTCGAGGTCCATGCCCAGCGATCTGGTGCGGTCGAAGAGAAGACCGAGCTCCTCATCAAAGATGAACATCGCGGCTTTCTCGCCTCGAGCCATCGCTGCCATCGCGAACTGGAAGCAGAATGTCGACTTTCCCGTACCCGCCGGCCCAAGCACCAGAGTGCTGGACCCCTGCTCCAGCCCGCCACCAACCAAGGCGTCCAGTTCCGTGATACCGCTAGTCATCTGCGTCCGTGCGAACGGGACGCGGTGTTCCAACGCGACCAGACGCGGAAAGACGGCGACGCCGCCGTTCTTGATGATCATGTCATGATATCCGCCCCGGAATGCCTGACCGCGGTATTTCATGATGCGAAGGCGACGACGCTCCGAACCATACTCGGGTGCCAGCTCCTCCAACTTGATTACGCCATGGGCGATGCTGTGGACTGTTTTGTCCATCGTGTCCGTCGTCAGGTCATCGAGCAGGAGGACGGTGACATTCTTGGTGGCGAAGAAATGCTTAAGCGCCAGGATCTGCCGGCGGTATCGTAGCGAGCTCTGTGCAAGCAGGCGAATCTCGGAAAGACTGTCCAGAACGACCCGGGATGGCTGGATGCGTTCGAAGGCCTCGAAAATTGCCTTGGTCGTCTCACCGAGTTCCAGGTCGGAGGAGTACAGGAGGCTTTGCTGGGAATCCGGATCGAGCAAGCTTTCCGGCGGGACGAGCTCGGAAACCTCGATCGCATCGCCCAACTCCCATCCATGCGATCGAGCGCCGGCACGAAGCTCCCTCTCCGTCTCGGAAAGCGTTATGTAAAGGCCCCTCTCCCCGAGTTCCGTGCCGGACATAAGGAAGCTGAGAGCAATCGTGGTCTTGCCCGTGCCGGGGCTACCTTCGAGAAGAAAGACGTGGCCGGGAGCCAATCCTCCGACGAGAACGTCGTCCAAGCCGGCTACGCCAGTCTTCGCCTTCGCCGCAGTGTTCATCGAAAGCCCCTCGGCCGTTACCGCTCAGAATGCGCGGTCCGATACATACTGAATGGGTAGCGCCAGCAAGAGGTGGTGGCAATGATGGGATGGTGGGCGGTGAAGGAATCCAGTGACTTCCCGGCACTACGAGCCGGGTGTGAAGCGATCAATCATAACTCGCTTCCGCTCGCAGTTCCGCTGAATGATTGTTTCGAGACATAGGCACTGCCTTGCTCGTTACCGGTACTTTCGGTCGTCCGTAAGGCGCCATGGACACAGCCTAAAACAGATCGCTACGGAGATCCGCAAATCCTCCGACTCATCAGGTTAAACTATCCGTCATTTGCCTGGGCCTGGATTAAGGGTGTCGGCAACACATCCCTGATGCGTGCCGCAAGCTGCCGCATCGACACTTCGCCCTTCGAGAGAACTGCATCGGCGGAAGCGTTCAACGTGGCTCGCTCCTCGTTCGTCAGGTCCATCGACGACAACACGACCACCGGAATGTCGGCCCATTCGGACTTCCTACGGAGTTCTCCCAAGAAGTCGAAACCGTCCATCACCGGCATGTTCAGGTCGAGGAGGATGAGGTCAGGCCGCCTTTCCTCGACGGTCTGGAGGCCGAGTCGGCCATTCGCGGCAGAGGCAAACTCGAACCCGAGCTTGCGAAGCATCGTTCCGTAGCGTGCGAGCGTGTCCACGTCGTCATCCACTGCGAGAACCAATCCGCCGGGCGGCTCGCGAAAGCGATCCACGACGTCTTTGAGCTTGTCCCACTCGACGGGCTTCACGAGATAGTCGGTCGCGCCCAACGCGTAACCCAGTCTCTTCTCGTCGAGACTGGAGATCATGACGACGGGGACGTTCGAGAGTAGCGGGTCTTCCTTCAACTCCGCCAGCACCGACCAGCCGTCCTTCTTCGGCATCGTGACGTCCAGAAGTATCACATCCGGGATGATGGCACGGGCCATCTCCAGTCCGGCCACGCCATCGGATGCCGTTCGGACCGTGAAACCTTCCTTCGTGAGGAAACGGCTTACAAGGTCGCGGGCATGTGGATCGTCGTCGATCGCCAGGACCGTTCCGGCGGGACCGGGAGCGGTCGCGTCGCCGCCGGTGGGTGCGATCGGCTCGTCCATCGCCTCCTCGATGGCCACAGTCGGAATACGGATCGTGAAGGTCGTGCCCTTCCCCTCCTCGCTGGTGACGCCGATGTCGCCGCCGAGCAGGCGGCAGAAGGCGCGGGTGATGGCGAGCCCGAGACCCGTTCCGCCGTACTTGCGCGTCGTGGTCTCGTCAGCCTGCGAGAACCGTTCAAACAATCGCTCGACGTGTTCCTGCGACATACCCATTCCACTGTCGCTCACGGCCAGCGTCATCCAGTCACGGGAGCCGTCGGAACTCCGCTTGGCGGACAGCGTGATCGTACCGTTCTCGGTGAATTTGGACGCGTTCGACAGTAGGTTGAGCAGGCACTGCCTGACCTTGACCTGATCGGTGTGCATCTCGCCGAGCGAACCGTCATGATCGACGACGAGGCGATTATCCTTCTTCGTGATCAGGGACCCCACGGTCGATGAAACGTCCTCGAGCATCGACACGACGTCGAACGTCTCGGCATAGAGGTCCATCCGTTCTGCCTCGATCTTCGACAGGTCGAGCACGTCGTTGATGAGGCTGAGGAGATGCCGGGCGTTGGTCTCGATCTTCTTTAGGTCTGGCAAGAGATGCGTCTGTCCGAGGTCCTCGACCTCCTCCTCCAGCATTTCCGCATACCCGATGACGGCAGACAGAGGCGTTCGTAGTTCATGGCTCATGTTGGCTATGAACTGGCTCTTTGCCCGGTTCGCGTTCTCGGCGAGTTCCTTGGCCGCAAGGAACTCCTCCTCCAAGGCTCGCTGCCTGGTGACGTCCGTGTTCGTTCCGAACCACCGCAGGATCCTCTCGTCCTCGCCTCGGATCGGCACCGCCTGTCCCAGGAACCATCGGATCGCGCCGTCGGCAGCCTTCAGCGGGAAAGTATCCTCCCACGGCGTGCCGGATGCGATCGACGAGCGGTAGCTGGCATCGACACGCTCGGCGTGCTCGTCCGGAATCAACGACGACCAACCCTCTTCGGCCATCCGCTCGGCGTTCGTGCCCGTGTAGTCGAACCAGCGGCGATTGTGCCAGAAGATCTCGCCGGACGGGCGCGCCATCCAGGCAAGCTGGGGTATGTTGTCGGCCACAGCCGTAAGCCGATGGCTGGTCTCGTCGAGAGCGGATGCGGTGCGTAGCTGTTCGGTCGTCTCCAGCACGAATACGCCGACACCACCCGCGTCCGCTGAAGCGCCCTTCGTCGCGAACGCCGAGATGACGGCCCTGCGCCCATTGTCTTCGCCGAAAACAAACTCGCGATCGGTGACTGTCGTCTTCGACGCCAGCACCCGTTCGATAATCGGCAGAAGCCAGTTTTTGGCCTGGTCAGTCCCGGTCGTGGTTACGATCGCGGCAAACTCCTTGTTCGCCCGTACCAGCCGTCTGTTCCCGTCGAAGAAGGCCGTTCCTACCGGAGCGGCATCCATAAGGTCGGTCAGGAGATCGGCTCCCGCACGGAGTTGCCGTTGGCGGCGCCTAGCCAGTATCGCCAGATAGATCGCGGCCCCGATGGCAGGCAGGAAGATGGCGAGCTGAAGCAATGTCAGGATCCGCTCGAATTGGCGGTTGTCGGCTATGACTTCGTCGGACGCGGTCTTCAGCTCTCTGATGGCCACGCGCACGTCGGCCATCGTCTCCCGACCGACGCCGCTGGTTACCAACGCGGATGCGGCTTCGAAACCGTTTTCCGAGCGGGTGGCCACAACCGACTGGATGAAGTCCATCTGCTTTTGTGCAATATCCCCGACGACTTCAAGCTCTTCGCCGTCGGCTCGAGCCGTGCCGAGCGTCTGCGCGAGCGCATCGAGTGCTGCCGGGAAGGCCTCCGCGGACTGCCGGTAGGGACCGAGGAATGCGTCCGTTCCAGACAACACGTAACCTCGCATGCTGCTCTGCGCCGTTGTCACGGTCGAAAGGAGTTCGGAGAGCGAGACGTTCAATGCCCCCTGCGCCGTGGTGGAAGCAGATCTCGAATGGCTTGCCCACAACGTCCATGCGAATGCCGGGATCGCCAAGGCAAGGATCAAAGTGCTGGCCTTGAACCAGAGATGGCGATCGGTGCGACCCGCGACCCCTTTCGAGGTCGAAGGTCCTATCAGATTGATCGGCATGTCGCGGATATCCTGGCCAGCGATGGAGGCGTCGCTGGAACGCGTGTTTCAACGGCGGCCGTGGCCGTGAGTTGCCTGATTGCGAGGATAATACGGTCGACACTGATCTGTCGTACGGGCGGAGCGCAGCAGCGTTTTTTCGAGTCCTTGGTCGTCGATCAGTGGATTGATGCCCTGAGCCCGCAGTCTCTTCCGGTCGGTCGGTCTAGCGGGTCCTGGTCCGACAACATTTGAGACGACCGGAAGCCGCCATGCGCGAACCGAAACTTGGGTGACCTTTCCATCTCCGAGTCGATTCCATGACGTTTGAATTACCGCTCTCCGAATTTCGTCGGCAACAGACGGGTCTGGCTGCCATCGGACGGAGGCTCGCAGATCGTCCTATCCGGCGGCGACTGCCTGGCGCCTCAAGGCGTAGGCATGCGGCCAGCCCGATGCTTCTTCGCTTCGGCCCGACTGCATACCGGGCAGTTTTACTCTAAGAAACATTTTCTCCCTTGCGAACGACGATCGGCCAAGGTGGCCGATGCGATCTACTCTTCGGGGTCAACCAATCTCCCCTGCTCGGCCTTGTGAAAATACTGGCTCGCCACGAGCCAGCCCTTACGGGGGCGCAGTGGCAGCAAGCAGCTGAGAACAATCACCGGCACGCTGACGAAGAGATGTACCCATATCGGTACGTTGAAGGCGACCTCCAGCCAGACGGCAAACAGAACCGAGGGAATGCAGGCGAAGCAGATGACGAAGAAGGCCGGACCGTCCGCCGGATCGGCGAAGCTGTAGTCCAGACCACAAACCGAGCAACCAGGTGCGATGGTGAGAAAGCCGTCGAACAGCTTGCCTTGGCCGCATCGCGGGCAGCGGCAACGTAGGCCGACACGCATCGGATCAAGCGGCGGCCATTCGTGAGATATCGACTGCGAAACGGGCATGGGTTCCTCCGACTTGTCGCGGAAAGCCTACGACCATAACGGCCATAACTGATAGAACAGACGTATCGCTCGGATCGCTTCAAGCCGTCGTAATTCGGTCTTCGCCATCCGGCCTACCATTCCCAGTGCTGCAGACTTCATCAGCCTCTCTGTGCCGCAGAATGTTCGGCAAGGACATCGCATCGACGGCTTCATCCCGAGTCAACCCTTGGATAAACCCGGTCTCTACAGTCAGGGGACCACCGGTCGTTTCGTCTCCGACCCCACATGCCTTCATTCGAAGAAAATGTGCGGCGGCAAGATCAGCTCCGATCTTATCTTGCGCTTCCAGCTTAGCTTGCCGGTAGCGGGACGAGGCCTTTATCGTGACGTTCAGCGTAGAAGAGACATGGGGTTACCAGAACGCCCGTGGCTCGAGCCACGACAAAGTTCGCTTTGACAAGCGCGTCAGGAAGCGGACCGTCGTGCTTCTACCGTCCGGTCTCGGCGACAGGGGGGCGGATGCCCGAAGTGTTCCATCCGCAATCGACCGAAAAAGGTGCTTAACATTGTTTGTCGGTCTCTTGAGAGCGAAACAGGCCATCCCGCGTCGACGTGCTCACGTATGGCCGGAATAGGTGGGAGACCTGGTTGAGCCCCCAGTCCAGGTGCCCGGCA
>NZ_JBUZWF020000003.1:0-962096 GCF_055730105.2 Mesocryomonas lacus | reverse complement strand
TGCCATCGTCCGAAACCCTTGATGAGCTGTTGCGAATACGGCCGCGACATAGAGCTTGCGAGACTGGAACACAAGCACCTGACGCGTAACCGGGCCGCCTTGCGTGGGATGTGATCGAAGATGCGCACGGAGCGCGCCTGCAATCAACGGTAAGCGGCTTGGTTGAGCTCGACCAGAACCGAATTGCTCGGCCATGACGGCCGGCAGCCGCGCCACCGTACGGGCGGCGTCCACGCCTTCACGGCCGCCCTCCGAGGATCCGGCGATGCCGGACATCGTTGCGCCGCCGCCATACCGGAAGGTCCGCCGCCTTTACGATGTGACAAGCGCATCATTCGCTTCCCACGCGTCACAGCAGTCCAACAGAACCGACCGGCCAAATCTCCGCCCGCAGACGGCGAAGGGCGAACAGTAGCATAGCACCGATGATCAGCGGCGCGGCCGGAAGCGGGCCAACGTTCAGGGGTATCAACAGGAGTGGCAATGCGTAGACCATCGCCGGCCAAGGTGATCGCTCGAACCCACGATCCATTAGAAAAAGCGCACCGATGGTCAGCGGGATCAGATCGTAGAAGAAGGATTGCGGCGAGCCGAGAAGCGTTGCGGCGAACAGCACCGCGACCTTTCGGCTCCTCGTCGCCGGAGAACGCCAAACATACCAAGTCGCACCCGCAGCGGCGAGGAGGAATGGGACCTGGATCCACCATGCGGTCGACGCGCTGAAACCAAGCAGCCGCACCGCCATGAAGACCGACGGCATCATCCACTGGAAGGGTCCGCTCCCCTCGTTCATCATGGCCGTCTGCATCGGCAGCGCAAGATTTACGAAGTCGCGCCATGGCTGGAGACCGAAAGCCACAACAGTGAGGCCGCAGACCCCAAGCGCCGTCAGAGCCGTCGCGGCGACGGTCTGCCAGCGTCGTTCCGCGGCGAGCGCCACCGGAAGAAGGAGGCCGAGATGCGGCTTCACCACGAGGAGACCCAACAGAACGCCTGACAATAGCGGCCGTCGCTCGAGGAGAGCCATGCCGCCGATCAGCAGCGCTGCCGTGAAGAACCCATTCTGGCCAAGGATAAGATTTGCAGCGACGGCCGGAGACAGCGCCAACATCAGCGGGTGGATTTCGCGCCACTCCCGGACCGCGAGCATCATCGCTGCAAAGGATAGAAGCATGAAGAGCAGATAGCCCGCACCGTAGCCGACGAGGCCCAGCGGCGCGACCAAGAGCAGCATGGGCGGCGGGTAGGACCAGAAGTGCAGCGGCAGGGCCGGGTCGAACAGCGTTCGCAACTGCAGGAGAAACGCAGCTGGATCGAAGATATCGCCGATATCTCCGGCCAGGATGAGCTGGCCCGCCGTCCAGTAGTTGACGAAATCGCGCCCGAGCGCGTGCCTCATGACGTCGAGATGGCCGTCCCCGGTCGCGAAATAGGCGATCACCAGCGTCCAGCTGAGGACCATCGCCGCCCCAATGGGCAGATATGCAGAAATCGCACGCCGTTCTGATCCGACCACTTCCGGAATCGTCTCTCGGCCCCTCGCGCCGGCACCCCTGTCGACGGCGCTGGCGGACTCCACAGGCGAGCCGCATCGCTGGGGCGTCACGCCCTGACGGCCATCATCACGCGGCCGCTCGCTGTGGCACCAAGCGCTCGCTGGCGAGCGCGGCGCCGGCGCCCTCGACGCCGGCCTCGGCGTATTCGGCGTCCTCGTTGACGTTCCAGACGTCGTGCAGGCGGTGGCCGGCGAGGATGTTGCGGACCGTCAGCATGGCGGTCATCATCGCATGGTCCTGGTTGTTGTACTTGTGCATGCCGTTGCGGCCGACGAGATGGAGCGTCGGGTAACTTGCGTCGAAGTCGCGGCGAATGCTCGCCACGTGGTCGCGATAGGCATCGTCATAGACCGGATAGGCCTTCGGCTGGCGGACCACGCAGGCATCGACGACATCTTCCGGATCGATCAGACCGATGGCGCCGATCTCCCGCTTTGCCAACGCCACCAGCTCGTCGTCACTCGCATTCCAAAGGCCATCGCCTTGGAAGCAGAAGTATTCCAGGCCGAGGCAGGTCATGCCCTCGTCCGGCACCAGCTCCGGCGACCAGGACCGGAAATTCTGCACGCGGCCTACCTGCATGGCGGGATCGTGGATGTAGACCCAGTTGTCGGGGAAGGATTTTCCGGCCTTCGCGATCAGGGCGACGGTCAGGAAATCGCGGTACTGCAAGGACTTGGCATTGAACAGGCTGAGCGGCGCCGGGCGGATGGCACCGGCAAGCTCGCGGATCGCCGCCGAGGAGACGACGTGGCGCGCACGATAGGTCACGGTGGCTCCCGCGGTGTCGACAGCGGTCACCGTCCAGCGCCCGGAAGCCGCGTCCCAGCGCAGGCCCTCGACGGACTGCCCGAGATGGATGGTCCCGCCCTGCGCGCGGATCTTGGTCGCCGCGGCCTCCCACATCATGCCCGGCCCGCGGCGGGGATAGCGGAAGGATTCGATCAGCGTCTTGATCACCGCGCCCTTCTTCTGCCGACGACGGCGGGCGAAGGGAAGCGATCCGACCAGCGCGTTGCGAATGGCGGCGCCGAGGTCGAGGCCCTTGATCCGCTGCGAGGCCCAATCGGCCGAGATGTCGTCGCAGGACATGCCCCAGACCTTCTCGGTATAGGTCTTGAAGAAGATCGAAAACAGCCGCTCGCCGAACTGGTTGCGGACCCATTCGTGGAAGGTCTTCGGCTCGGCGATCGGCTTGGCGCGGGCCTTGGCATAGGAGGCGACGCAGGCAAGGCTCTCGCCGAGGCCGAGATTGCGCAGCGCCTCGAACGCCTTCAGCGGATAGCTGTAGAACTTGCCGCCATAATAGATCCGCGACAGCCGTGGCCGCTCGATGAAATCATCGGGCAGCATCTCGTTCCAGAGATCGACGACCTCTTGTGACTTGGAAAAGAAACGGTGGCCGCCGATGTCGAAGAGATAGCCCTTGTAGTCGACCGTACGGCTGATGCCCCCGACATAGACCGGATCGCGCTCGAGCACGACGACGTCCCGTCCGGCCTTTGTCAGCAGGTAGCCGGCGGTGAGGCCGGCAGGTCCGGCTCCAATAATCAGCGTCTCGGTTTCGACAAGCATGGGAGTCCCTGGACGCGTCGGTTGCAGCGCCGAACATGCCGGGAAAACCTTGCCGATACGGTTAAGGTCGCTGGGAAAAGCGGGATTCTCGTTAGCGCTGAGCGAAAGTGAATACGCGCTGGCCGAGGAAGGAAATACCGGCGACTCCGGCCGAACAGGTCAGGAGGATGAGAAGCGGCGGCACGGCGGGGGCGAGATGGCAGAGGAGGATGAAGCCGAGATAGTTGCCGCCCTGCGCGAGGAGCGCCACGCCGGCATAGCGCAAGGCCTCATCCAGACGGCGGCGTCCGCTCGCCCGAAAGGTGAAGCGGCGGTTCAATTGCCACGTGACCAACGTCGCCACAGAGATCGAAACCGCGCGCGCAGCGGCCAGCGCCATGCCGCCGGCGTCGAGCACCATGAAGACGGCCGCGTCCGCCAGGAGGCCGATAAGGCCGACCGCGAGGAAGATGCCGAAGCCGCGAACGGCCAGCCGGTCGCGGGCAGAAGCCAGCGCCTCAATCCCCTGCAGCGACATGCTTGGCCCCCTCCTCTTCCCGCTCCGCGGCTCAACCGCCGCATATCAGACGAGAAGGGTTACGACGGGGTCAAGGGCGGCCCTCCTTAACGCCTCGGAAGGCCGGTTCTGCGATGGTGGCCTTTTGCATGGGTGTCCCCGATGCCGCTGCCATCCCGCCCGAACGAAAAGGGCACAGCCGCGACCGCATCGGCAGAACCGAAGCCGGCCGGCCTGACGCTGCGCACGCCGGATCTCGCCAGCCAGCGCGCCCGTCTCCTCCTCGCTTTCCTCGTGGTCCTCGCCGGGGCGTTCTACTACGGGCGACAGACGCTGCTGACCGAGGCCTTCGTCGACACCGACGACGCCATGCGCATGGTCATCGTGCGCGATCTCCTCGGCGGGCAAGCCTGGTTCGACCACGACGTTTCGCGTCTGCAGCCGCCGTTCGGTCTGGAGATGCACTGGTCGCGCCTGGTCGACGGGGCGCTGGCGGGGCTGATCCGGCTGGCGACGCCGTTTGCCGGCATGCGCGCCGAGACGCTGGTTCGGACCCTCTGGCCGCTGTTCTGGCTGTTGCCGGCGTCGCTCTCGGCGTTTGCGATTGCCTTGCGGCTCGGCGGTCGGCTGGCTGTCTTGCCCTGCGCCGTGCTGCTTCTCCTGTCGCCGGCAGCTTTCGCGCAGTTCGTACCGGGCCGGATCGACCATCACGACCTGCAGATCGTCGCGGTTCTGGCGGCGCTTGCCGGCGCCGTCTGGCTGGAACGCTGGCGCCGCGGCGGATGGCTCGCCGGCATCGCCACAGGCCTTCTCGTGACCGTGGGCCTCGAGGGCCTGGTCCTCGCCGCCGTCATCGGCGTCGCGATCGCCCTGCGGCTCGCGGTCACCGGCACGGCGGCCGCCGGCGCTAAGCGCTACGCAGTCGGCCTCGGCGCTTCGGCGGCGCTGGGCTTTCTGGCGGAGACCGATCCGCAACGCTGGACGACGCCGGCCTGCGACGCGCTGGCGATCAACCTCTTGGCGGGACTGCTGGTCGCAGCCGCCGGCCTTGCGCTGACCGCCGACGCGGCGGCGCGCGGTCGCCTCGGCGGTCGCGGACGCCTGATCGCGATGGTCGCCACCGGCTTAGCTGCGGCCGCCGTCTATCTCGGCCTCGATGCCAGCTGCCTTCGCGGGCCGTTTGCGGATGTCGACGCCCGGCTCTACCCGATCTGGCTCGACCTCGTGAAGGAGGTCTCGCCGCTTTCGGTCATCTGGTCAAGCACGCCCGAGATGGCGATCGCCTTTGCCGCCGCGCCGCTGGCCGCACTTGGCATTGGCGCCTGGTGCCTCACCGCAGGACCGGGGCGGCGTAATGCCGCTTGGCTGACCGCCCTCGCAGTCCTCGCTCTCGCCGTTCTGCTGACGCTGTTGCAGGCGGTGAAGGGCAGCGCCTATGCCGCGTGGGTGGCGGCGCCTGTGGCGGGAGCAGCCGTGACTCTCCTGATGCGCCGCTGGCGGTCCCTTTTGCTGCCGACGCTGCTTGCGACCCTCGCTGTGTCACCGCTCCCAGCGCTGGTTGCCTACCGGGCGCTCGCGAAGCCTACGGCGGCAGTGGCCGACGTGGCAGCCTGCAACGATGAAAGTGCGTTCAGGACCTTGGCCATTTTGCCGCCCGGTCTCGTCCTCGCCGATGTCGACCTCGGTCCGATGATCCTCGCCTTCACGCCGCATTCGGTGCTGGCAGCGCCCTATCACCGGATGCCGGACGGCATCATCGCTGCGCATCAGATGCTGAACGCGCAACCGGACGACGCCCGGCCGCTCGTGCGCGCCCGCGGCATCGCCTATGTCGCCCTCTGCGGCGACGCGATCGCACCGCCTTATGATGCCGAGCCCGGCAATCTCTACGGAGAGCTTAAAGCTGGTCGCGCCGTGGATTGGCTGGAGACCGTTCCGGGGCCAGGTCCGCTGCGGGTCTTCCGCGTCCGACGTTAAGCGCGGCGCAAGAGGCTGGCCTCACCGACGGCAAGGCCACACCCTTCCAACCCACCGTCACGGCCGTCGCGAAGCGTCACCGCGCCGAGGCTGTCCCCTCCGCGGCTATTCTTCTTCGATGGTGTAGTCCGGGTTCTCGCAGAGGTCGTAGCTGCGGTCCTCGGTGTCAGTGCCGTCCTCGAAGACGGTCCGAACGTCGAAGACGCAGGTGTCCGCGCCGCGGATGGTGGCGGGCGCACTACCGCCCGGCGGGATCGGCGCCGTCACAAGGTTCTCTTCCCAGTTGTCCACATCGGGCGCCGACAGGTAAAATTCCGTCACCGGCGAGCTCGTCTCGTTGTCGAGCGTGAAGCCGATGTCGCGGGCGCAAGCCGCCGAGGCGTTGAAGACGAGAGGGAGAGCAAGGACTGCAAAGCGCTTCATGGTCGGGTCCAAAGGCGGGGTTGAGGAGATCGGCGAGCCGACCCTCCAGCCTTATCACGAATACGGCAACTTGCAGTGAGAACTTCGGTCAGGGCCAAGTTTGCGCGAGGGTCGCCGCCCTCGCTGGAGAGCGGCGTCCGCCAAGGAGAGAGGCCTTCGTTCCCGCTGCCAGCGGTCTGCTCAGCCCCAGCAGCGTCGCCGTTACCAGACGCGCAGGTGGGGCGACGGGTCGCCGCCAGCCTGTTTCCGACGCCGAGGCGACAATCCTGCCGATGGTCCGCAGGCGGCGAAGCGGAACTGTCAGCCCGATGGTCGCTTGTTTCAGTCACCAAGGAGACACGCCATGTCCGACATCAAGCCCGATCCGCTGCATCCTGCCCCGACCGGCGACGTCATCACCGACCATCTCGTCGAGGATGGCCTCCTGGAGGAGATCGCGGCCGTCGACGAGGAAACGATCGAGGCCGCCGAAGCGGAAGACGCCGCCGCGACCGAAAATTCCGGTTCGACGGAGCAGGACGACCTCAAGCGCCTGGAGCGCGACGAGTTGCAGCGCCGCGACCCCGCCGAGGACGACCTACCCGATCGCGCCTTCGACCGGATCACGCCAGGCGTCTGATCGCCCAAAGGACTTAGGTCCCGCCGGCCCGCAACAGGCGCCGGCGGACGACCGCCTCGGCCAAGTCGTGCACGGCAAACCCGTCGACACTTGCGCTAAGGCACAGCAGGGCAGCTTCCTTCTGGTCGGCGGGATGCCCCTGAACATCGGGACGCATTCGGCCGGGCTAAGTGGCACTAAGCCGGGCAGTCAGCGGCGCCGGTGCCGGACGACGCACTATCGAATCCGGCAATTTTAAAAGCCGACTATTTAAGGTATTAGCTAGCTAATTTCGTGCAAAGCCGGTGTTAATATTAGCTAGCTTCTTTCATTTATCGACCGCGTTAGAGTTTTATTCAAACCCATCTTCTACTCCATAAGTACAGCAGCGAAAGACCGGCGCATCCGGCAGTCGCCTGGCATGATGCCGATGTTGTAGGCGGCTTATCCGCCATGTCCCTCGATTCTCGCGTTCGGGACTACTTCACATGACTTCCATCAACTTCAATTCCGCCGCCACGACCGCCCTGCGCACGCTGCAGCAGACGAACTCGGCGCTCGAAACCTCGCAGAACCGCGTCTCGACCGGCCTGAAGATCGGCGAAGCCAAGGACAACGCCGCCTACTGGTCGATCTCGACCACGCTGAAGTCCGACAACAAGGCACTTGCGACCGTCAAGGACGCCTTGAACCTTGGAGCTTCCACTGTCGACACAGCCTATCAGGGCCTGAACAAGACCCTCGAGGTCCTTGACGCTATCAAAACCAAGCTCGTCGCTGCCTCGCAGGATGGCGTCGACAAGACGGCGATCGGCAATGAAATCGCTGAACTTCAGAAGCAGCTGACGACAATTGCGAAGTCCAGTTCGTTCTCGGGCGAGAATTGGCTGTCGATCGACACCACCGCCGGCACTGGCAAGTCCGCAGCATCAGTGGTTTCCGGATTTACCCGGACCACAACGGGCGTGTCGATTGATACGATTGCTGTCGACTTCGCAGGCATCGGCCTCTTCGATTCTTCGGCCACGGCAAACGGGATTCTCGATACCGTCCGCAGTGGCACTGCAACCGGCTTCGTGACGACAGGAACAGCTGGTGTCGGCGCAACATCTTCTGATTTCGGCACTGCTGACAGCCTCAGCTTTACTGTATCTGTTGGAACCGGCCCGGCAGTTCTCGTTACCGTTGATCGCGCAACTGTAATCGACGCGCTCGATCTGGCTCCGGCAGCTGGCGCCGATGTCAAAATCGAGACCGACGACGCTCTTGTCACCGTTCTCAACTCGGCCTTCAAAAAGGCCGGCGTCTCAGGCGTTACCGCTCAGGTTGAACTGAATGCCTCCGGCGCCGCCACTGGTAACATCACTTTTGTCGGCGACAAAGCTTTCAACGTGAGCAAGGCAACAAATGCAAGCACGGCTCTCGGCTTTACTACAGCTGCAGAAATTGGGCTGTCAGAAACATCTGCTACAGCTTCTGGCCCTAACCTTGTAACGATAACATCCTCGTCTGCGGCCAGCATGATTGCCGTCACCAGCACTACCACGAAGGCGCAGCTAAGCGCTTATGTCGACATCATCAGCAAAGCCGCTACGCTGGTCACGTCTGGTGCGGCCCAGCTTGGCGCCATCGCATCCCGGATCGATCTACAGAGCTCCTTCGTCGATACGCTGATGGACACCATCGACAAGGGCGTCTCCGGCCTCGTCGACGCCGACCTGTCTGAAGAGTCCACCCGCCTGCAGGCGCTGCAGACCAAGCAGCAGCTGGGCATCCAGGCGCTGTCGATCGCCAACACCTCGACGCAGAACATCCTGTCGCTGTTCCGCAGCTAATCTTCGGTTCACACCTCGATCAGCGCACCCCTCGTCCGCACGGACGGGGGGTGTTTTCGTTTGAGGCCACAGCTCTTGGCGTCGGCGCCGTACGCCGCGACATGGATCGCCTCGCGCAAGCCCCGCATGCGAGGCGTGCCGCATCTGTCAGGAGATTTCCATGGTTTCGCACGATACTTTCGTCACCACCCGCTTCCGCACGCTCGGCTATGCCGGCGCCGCGCTGTTCACGGTCTGCCCGCCGGCGTTCTTCTATGAGTGCTATCTCATTTTCTACACGACGGCCGTCGAGGAGAACCCGACGATCGGCCTGTTCGCTGCGGCCGCTTTGCTGCTGTCGTTTGCCAGCGTGCCGATGATGCTGGTCGGCCGCCGCCGCCGCTATTCCGGCGCCGCCTCGCTCGCCGCCATTGAGCCCGGCGTGCTCTGATCCGGACTGCCGGACCGGCGGCCGGTGGCGGCGATGCCATCGGCCACTGTGCGGCGTTCGATCCCCCGGAATATCTGTTCCGATCGCGGGCGGGATGCTGTAGCGAGGTCGCCAACGCGACGTCGCGGGCAAGTCGCCCGCCATCACCCTCCGGAGGCGTGCCTGATGGCCGAGAAGACCCTCTACATCGTCCAGCAGTTCGAGATGATGGGCAAGAAGCTCGTCGCCGGACGGGTGATGGAGTTCAAGACGGCCGACGAGGCCATTGCCCGCGCCGATCGCGATGCCAGCCGGATGGCCGGCGTCGTGGCGCTGGCCCAGACCATTGACCTCGACACCGACGAGGTGGTCGAGACGCCGGAGATTCTTGCCCGGCACGGCACCCTCCCGCAGGAGTTCCGGGAAGAATGAGCCGTCGCATGATGTTCGTGCTGGCGGTCTCCGCGCTGGCAGGCCTCGGCATCGCCTTCATGCTGGGCGAGCGCCATGCCGCCGAGCCGGTCGGCGCGGCGCAGACGCCAGTTGGCGATCCCGCCGCAAACCCGGCGGACGACATGGCAAACGCGATCCGGAAGGCGATCGAGGGCGGGAAGTAAATCCCGCTAAAGCTTTTGCCGCGGGAAATGCTGCGTCAACCATCGCTGGCAGCGCAACGCAGCATGGCGGAACCAAAAACGCTCGGCATGGTTCCGGCAGCATTCCAATGGAGTGCATCCGCATGCGTACCCCCGCCGCCCTTTTCGCCTTCTCGCTGTTGATGACCACCGGCGCCCTCGCCGTCGCGCCCGAGGCGCCCCCGGCCAATGCCGCGAAGCTCTCCGACATCGTCGCCAAGGTGGAGACCCGTCCGGAGTTCTCGTTCATCGATCAGGTCAGCTATTCCGGCGGCGTTTATCAGATCGTCTTCTATATGAAGGACGGCGCCGAGGTGCGGATGGAATACGACGTGCGAACCGGCAACCCGATCGTGCCGAAGGTCGCAACCTCGACCGCGCCAGCCCAGTAAAGCGCATCGGCGTTTACTGAAGGTTCTGATCAGCCGTCCCGCTCACGCGGGACGGCTGTTGTTTTTGAGGAAGTCGGCGAGGAGCAGGTCTCACTCTACCGACCGTCCTTATCTGCCAGAACGTGGTCAGGCAGGCTTGGTCGGCTCGCTCGGGGCTTCCGCGCCCTCGTCGAGATCGTCGTCCTCGCCGAAGGGATAGCCCTTGATGATGTCCTCGACGTCATCGGTGATCTCGTCGAGGAACTCGATTGCGCCCTCTTCGTCGTCGGCGCCCTGGGTGACCAGCATAGCCAGCTGGATCTTGAGGACGTCGGCGACCTCGGTCAGTTCGAGACCCTGGAACAGCGTCGAGATCTTCTCGGAAATCGCGTCCTTGTCCGCTTCACTCAGCATCTCTCTACTCCTTGCTAGCTTTGCGGGCGGCAGAAAGGCGACACGGGACCTGGATGATCACCGTGGCACCTACCCCTTCGCGCCTACCCGCCGTGGTCGATCCGCTATCCCTGCCATGCCCCGCTTTGACCGTCGAGACGTGAACGTGATGACGCTGCTTTATCTGTCGTTTGTGAACATGCTGTGCTTCGCCGCCTTCGGCTTGGACAAGGCGTCGGCCAGAGCGGGCCGGCGCCGTATCTCCGAACGCACACTGCTTCTCCTCGCCCTCGCCGGAGGCAGCGGCGGAGCGCTTCTGGCCAGCAGCGTCTTTCGCCACAAGACACAGAAACAACCGTTCCGAAACCGGCTTCTCGGGATCGCCGGCCTTCAAGTCCTCGTATTTCTGCTTTTCGTTACGGGCGTCCTGCCGGCGTGATGATCGCAAAACATCGGCTTTCGCCGGGAACCAAATCGAGGATGACGGGATTCGCAAATGACCCACAAAGAAAAGGAGGCTTACATGACAGCGACGGAAACGCTCGGCGCCTACGAGGCAGGCTTGATCACCGAGGCGGGAGCCACCGAACAAGCGCTCGTGGATAAGCTTGATCAGCTTTACGTGCAGGCTGAAGGCCGACCCCGTAATGCAGCAAACGCTTCAAGCGCGTCCCGCAACATCGATCATCGCGCCGGTTATCGCTAAAATCAGCGTGGGCGGCCCCTGTGCGGGATGCGTCGTCTCACACCCCGCAGCGATTTCAAGACCGGCATCGCCCGACAGGTCGCCAACCGCCGATCAAGTCAGCGTTGCACACCAGACGGCGGCGTAGTGTATCGCCGCCGCGACGAGAACGAACCCATGCCAAATCGCGTTCTGAAAGCGTAGATTTTCCCAAAGGTGAAAGATCACGCCGAGCGAGTAGACGAGACCACCGGCAACGATCAACCAGATGACAGTCGGCGAGAGCCGGCCGATCAGGCTGTTGTAGGTCGCGACGCCGCTCCAGCCCATCCCGAGATACAGCGCGATCGAAAGCCGGTCATATTGTCCGGGACGCAGGAGTTTCAGACCGACGCCGGCGATGGCGATGGCCCAGACCCCCGACAGCATCCACCAGGTGCTCATCTTCACCATGAAGGGCGTATAGGTTCCGGCGATCAGCAGGTAGATCGCCGAGTGATCGATCCGCCTCAGCCACCATTTGGTCTTCGACACCGGCCAGATGTTGTAGACCGCCGAGGCGCTGATCGAGATCATGAGCGTCGAGAGATAGAGCGCGACCGCTGCGGCATAGGCGGGATCGCCTGCGTTTACCAGAAACGCCGCGAAGACCACCGTCCCTACGGCGGCCAGGATCAGTCCGACCACGTGGACGACGCCATCTGCCCAAAGCTCTCCGGCCGAATATCGCCACGTCACTTCGCCGAGGTGGCGGCTCTCCTGCTGCATGCGCTGATCGCTCCCGTCTGGAACCAATGGGCCGCCGCCCGCCACCTCTTTCCCATGCCCGTCGGCACAGGCGCTCGTTAGAAGATCAGCTTGAACACACCCATCACGACCAGCAAGCCGATGATGAAGATGATGGCGACGACGATTCCGAGAAATTTCAGCACAGGATTCTCCTTGTTTCCAGTGAAGCCAACCTCATCACCACGTAGGCGACGAGAATCGGCTCTCGCAGTCGGAGGTAACATTCCGATCCGCCATCCAGAAATGACCGACGTCTCTCGGCGTTCCGGTCGGCGGCACAACGGTTTGTCTGCCGTCTGCCAACACGCTGTCACGTACGAAACCGGACGTTCGAGCACTCGCAAAGATTGGTGGGCAACTGCCGCCGATCGAAATCGTTAAGGCTTCCGGAACGCCAGCGTTCCGAACAACGGCGCAAATGCCTCGGCGGCCCATTGGCCGAAACTCTTCCGGAAAGCGAATTATGACCGAAAAGGAATCCCCTGCCGTACTGGCCGGCCATCAGTATTTTCGCGAGACACCGATGCGCGCCGAAAAAGGCTCGGCCATGTCGATGATCGCGGCGGACGCCGACAAGACGCGCGCGAAGAACGATCGGCTGAAGGCTGCCCGGATCGCCCGCGATGAAGCCGAGCAACTGGCCGCTGAGGCCGTCGTAGCGGTGCCTGTCAAACGCAAGCGGAAGACCGCAGCCGCCGCCGAGGCATCCCCCGCGAACTGACCGCGGTGCCATTAGCAGCAGCGGCCATGCAGTCTGCTGTCCAATTGGGATATCATTCTAAATGTGCGTATTCCCAATGCGGCGGCTTCCACCGTACGGTCGGTGGTCGGCTTCGGAAGCCCCATCCGATCGCATTTCGGCTCAACTAGGATCCGAAAACCACACGCCAGACATCCAAAAGACGTCCCGATAGCTTAATTTTTTGCGTCATGGAAAGGCGGGTAAAGCGGTTTTATAACCGCAAAAGGCGCTATTCTTCGTCACGACGGGTTTAAGGCGGCATTTCTCGGTGAGGATGGGGTTGAATTATGGCGATCATTTCCGCATGGTCCCCTCGCTTGGACAGGTGTCCGAGATAAATAGGATAGGTAGTTATGGCCCAGACTGGCACAGTGAAGTTCTTCAACGCGGACAAGGGCTTCGGCTTCATCACCCCCGACAACGGCGGCGCAGACGTTTTCGTCCACATCTCGGACGTCGAGCGCTCCGGCATGTCGTCCTTGTCCGACAACCAGAAGGTTTCCTTCGAATCCCAGCCCGATCCGCGCGGCAAGGGCCCGAAGGCTATCAATCTTCAGCAGGTCTGAGCCTAGCTTCAGCACACAGCAAAACGGGCCTCGCTTCGGCGGGGCCTTTTTTTGTCTGCCGTTTCGCGCTCGATCGGACTGAGCCGTGAAGATCGCCACCTTCAACATCAACAACGTCAACCGCCGACTGCCGAACCTCGTGGCCTGGCTGGGCGAGGCAGAGCCTGACATCGTCTGCCTGCAGGAACTGAAGGCGGTGCAGAAGGACTTCCCGCAAGACGCGCTGCGCGACCTCGGCTACCACGCGGTCTGGAACGGGCAGAAGCAATGGAACGGCGTCGCCCTTCTCGTGCGTGGCGCGGAACCTGTGCTCACCCGCAACGTCCTGCCGGGCGACGACGCCGACCGGGAGAGCCGCTACATCGAAGCCGCCTGCCGCGGGCTGATCGTAGCCTCGCTCTATCTGCCGAACGGAAATCCCCAGCCCGGCCCGAAGTTCGAGGCAAAGCTCGCCTGGTTCGAGCGGTTGATCGACCACGCCGCAAGCCTGGTCGAGACCGGCCTGCCGGTCGTCCTGGCCGGCGATTTCAATGTCGTCCCGACAGATTTCGACATCTACAAGACGACATCGCTGGCGACCAACGCGCTGGTGCAGCCCGAGAGCCGATCCGCCTATCAACGTCTCCTGTCGCAGGGATGGACCGACGCGCTAAGGACCCAACACCCGGATCTGCCGCTCTACACGTTCTGGGACTACCAGCGCGGGCGATGGGGACGCGATGCCGGCATGCGGCTCGACCACATCCTGTTGAGCCCCTCGCTGAAGAACCAGCTCGAAGGCGCCGGCGTCGATCGCGCCGTTCGGGGACTGGAAGGCGCCAGCGATCATGCTCCGGCCTGGGTGACGCTCGGCTGATCGTTTCTAGCGGTTCAGCATCCATTGCCGCGCCGAGGAGCGGACAGGAATGCTTCCCAGCCAGCAGGCAAAAAAAAGCCCACCGACCGAAGTCAGCGGGCTGAGTCTATGCAAAGGATCTGGGAGGAAACGTTTGCAAAGCAATAAAAGCCCTTTGCAGTGCACACGGCCATCCCCTTTCGCGCATAGCTGCCATGCATCTCGGCAAGATGGCCGCAAACCTATGTTCTGCAACAGATTTCGTGATGCTGTTTCTAGCGAACTGGCGCTTTGGAACCTTTGAACCAAGCCGCGCTTGATTCGCATCCTCTCTCGTTTGAAGGAAAGCGCATGTCCGACATCCAGCCCAACATCATCGACCCCACTGGCCCGACGCCCGATTCGAACCCCGACGGCGATCCGCGTCCGGATGATATCCGCGAGCCCAATGAGGATTCGCCGCCCATCGAACCGGATCCCGAGGAAAGCGGGCAAGACCTGCCGAACATCCGCCATGCGTCGCAGCAGTGAGGCGGGCTTGCATCCATGCTGAGCATGGCGCGTTAGTGGGTGAACCATCACAGGAGAATTTCCATGGCTGACGTCACTGCGATCAAAGAACATATGGAAGTCATCGGTGCCGATGGCGCGCATGTCGGCAAGGTCGACCGCGTCGTCGGCGAGCGCATCAAGCTCACCAAGCAGGACAGCGGCGAAGGCGCCCACAAGGGCCATCACCACTTCATCTCGATCGGCCTCGTCGCCGACGTCGAGGGCAACCAGGTTCGCCTGTCGGCCAATGGCGACGTCGCCGTGACGTTCGAGGAAGAAGAAAGCGGCCAGCCGATTTAACCGCGTCTGGCGTCATCGACGAATTCGGTGTCGCCAAGAGAATTTTACGCTGCGAAAGGCCCACTTCGGTGGGCCTTTTTTGTTCGTGCAGGAGGGTTTGGCGCTGCGGCCTTCCGGCGGATAACTCGGTACCGCGGGATTTCCTGGCTATCTCTTTCGTTCGGAGTGCGTAGATTGCCGCCGTTGCGACCTGTCGCCAGCCATCAGTGAGCATGAACGCCATGAAGCGCGACGCATCGTCCATTGCTTTCCTCGCGAGCGAGACCGAGCCGGCACAGGACGCCGCCCGTGAACTCATCTCGATCTACGGAAACGTCCCGCCCGAGAAGGCCGACATCGTTGTCGCGCTGGGCGGCGATGGCTTCATGCTTCAGACCTTGCACGGCTTCATGGGCACGAACGTCCCGATCTACGGGATGAACCAAGGCACGGTCGGCTTCCTGATGAATGAATTCCGGGCGGAGGGCCTACGTGAGCGGCTGACGGCTGCGACCGAGAACAAGATCCGGCCACTCGAGATGATGGCCGTCGACAGCGATGGCGTCGAGCACACCGCGCTCGCGATCAACGAGGTCTCGATCTTCCGCCAATCCTACCAGGCCGCCCGTCTGAAGATCGTCATCGACGGGCAGGTCCGGATGGAGGAGTTGATCTGCGACGGCGTGATGGTAGCGACGCCGACCGGGTCGACCGCCTACAATCTCTCGGCCCAAGGCCCGATCATTCCGCTGGATGCGCCCTTGCTGGCGCTGACGCCCGTCAGCGCGTTCCGCCCCCGCCGGTGGCGCGGTGCCCTCCTGCCGAATCACCAGACCGTGGTCATCGAGACGCTGGAACCGGAGAAGCGTCCGGTGAACGCAGTAGCCGATCATACCGAGGTGAAGTCGGTGGTGCAGGTGACGATCCGAATCTCGCGCCACGCCCGCAGCCTGATCCTCTTCGACCAGGACCATTCCGGCGATGAGCGAATTCTGGCGGAGCAGTTTCGCTACTGATCAGCCTGCACGCCGCGCCCGACGGTGCGTCAGGCCGCCAGCATCCGCTCGGCCTGATAGCGCGCATGGTGGCGGCTGCTCTCGCCTTCGAGCCTGTGCAGCAAGGTCGTCAGGGCCGCGAACCCGGCGGCGTCCTGGCGCGCCTCGTGGATAGCGCAGAGCCGCGCCATCACCTCGGCGGTCACGCTCCCCACATCCGGGGAGGCATGACGCGCAATCGCCTGCTTCCAGACCTGGATCGCCGTCCGCAACAAGGGTGCTGCCGCCTGAACGAGCCCACAGCTTGTCACCAGCGCGGCAAAGGCTGCCTCGCGGCCATCGACGACGATGGCCCTGACACGCCGCTCGGTCAAGCCCGACAGCGAGACCAGCGCGGCGGCGAAGAGATCGATGTTTCCCGCGCAGACGATGCGGATGAGGAAGGCGGTGGTCAGTTGCCCAGACAGCCGGAGATGCTCGACGAGGGCGGGCAATTCTGCCGGCGGCACGGAGAGGGCGAGCGAGGCGGTCGCCCTCTCGCAAGCTTCCGACACTAGCACCTGCGCGCGCGCGTCGCCGAGCGTCCGGCGCACCATGGTGGAGCCGGCCAATGCCTGGCCAAGGTGCAGGATCAGCGTCTGACGCACATCGACGGGCGTATCGCGCCGCTGCAGCTGCAAGGTGCGCACCTCGGCATCGGCGCCGTGCCGCTCGGCAATCCGGCGGTGGCTGACGCCGGCAACCATGGCACCGGTATTGGCGAGAAGCGTCGCGCAGGCGCTGCGGCCGCCGATCTCGGCGATGGCCGCGGCTAGGCGGACGGAGACTGCGGCACGGCCGGCGATCGCCGTCTGCAGCCGCTTGCCGCCGGCGGCAGCCAGATCGATCAGGTCGAGATCGGTCAGCACGGGCGAAAGGCTGGCGACGAGGCAGCCGATTTCCTCGTTGTCCGCGCCGAGCGCGCGTATGATGGTCGCCGGTGCGTTGTCGGATGCGGCAAGCGCCTCAGCCAGCGCGAGCCGGACTTTCGGCGAGGGATCCTCGAGGACGAGTGTCATCGCGGCCACCGTGGCCGGGCGATCGGCGGCTGCGACCTCGCCCTCCGCCACAGCCCGGCCGAGCATCGCCACCCCTTCCGCGCGCTCGCGGGTGGTGGCGGTTTCGCACCATTTGACGAAACGCTGCACGATCATGTGGCAAGGGCCCTGGACGGTTCTCGATCTGTCGGGGCCACTCTGACGGTCAATGGTTTAGGATTCGTTCACCATCTCCCTTATCACCGGATTCACCATGTGGCCGCGACCAGAGCGCCGGCCGAGGCAAGGACGCTTATAGGTCGCTCGCATCCGGCCGCTTCGGACGCGGCATCTGGAACACCGGGCCGGCGCCGGCATAGTCGAGGTAGCCGAGCCGGCTGAGAGGCTGCGCGAGCGCGGTATCGATCATCCCGTCGACGAGGATCGATGGGTCGATGTGGATGCCAACTACCTCGCCGATCACCATGACGTTCTCCGATGGCTGACCATCGAGGCCCTTCGGCCAGAACCATTCGGTGACCTTGCACTCCAGCGCGGCGGGGCTTTCCGCAACGCGCGGCGCCGCAACGATCTTGCAGGCCGCCTCGGTGAGGCCCGCGATCGCGAACTCGCTGACGCCACGGGGCGCCGGCGCCGAGCTCCGCACCAAGGCTGCTGCCAAGGTCGTCGTCGCGAGGTTGGCGACGAATTCGCCGCTCTCGATCGCAAAAGCGGCGCTGTCCTTCATGCCGGCGGACGAAAACATCACGAGTTTCGGCCCGTCGGAGACGGCGTTGAAGAAGCTGTAGGGCGCGAGGTTGACGGCGCCGTCCTTCGAGCGGGTCGAGATCCAGCCGATCGGTCTCGGCGAGACGATCGCCTTGAAAGGGTCGTGCGGCAGGCCGTGCTGGTTGGTGTCGGTGCGGTAGAACATGGCTCAGATCCCTGCCGGCGCGACGGCCTCGGTGACGATATCGGCGAGCGCCGGCCGCGGACGGTCGACAGGTGGCGTCGTGGGGGTTCCAATGTGGATGAAGCCGACGGTCTTTTCCGCCGGCGAGATGCCGAGGATAGCCTTCGCCGCATCGTCATAGGCGACCCATTCGCTCACCCAGTTGGCAGCAAAACCCATCGAATGCGCGGCATGAACGAGATTCATCGCGGCGGCCCCGGCCGACAGCACCTGTTCCCACTCCGGTATCTTGACGTGGGGCTGGGCGGTCGAGACCACGCCAACGACCAGCGGCGAGCGGCTGAAGCGGCTTTCCTCCATGGCCCGGCGCGCGTCGCTGAGCGGCCCATCGCGCGTTTCGGCAAGGTCCGCCAGAGCCTTCCCGATCTTCACCGCGACCTCGCCGCGGTAGAGGATGAACCGCCAAGGCGCGAGCTTGCCATGATCAGGCACGCGCGCGGCAATGGTCAGCATCGCCTCGACCTCGCCGGCGTCCGGCGCCGGAAGGCCGAGGGCGGGGATCGGGATGGAGCGGCGCGATTCGAGGTAGCGTGTGGTCTCGGTCATGACAATGTCCCCTGTTCTGCGGCCTGAGCTAGCTCTCGCCAGCTGGAATGCAAAGCCTTTCCCCGCAAATCCTCTCGCTCAGCGAAGGAGATGCAGCGTTCAGCGGAACCACGCCTTGAATTCGGCCATGATCTGCCGTTCAAACAGTCATCATGTTGCGTCATTCCCCCCGCCTCATCCCCTTGCGACCGGCAGCTTGCGCACTGCTTGGCCTTGCCGTTCTGGCGAGCGCGCCGGCACTGGCGCAGGAAAGCAATGGCGGCGGCGGCGGCTTTCTCGGCAACGGCCTGAAGGGGATCTTCGGCGGAGGCAGCGGCGGCGACAGGCCAAGCGGCGCCTACGTCTCGCCCGACAGCATTCCAACCGGTGACGCTCTGCCCCGCACCGGTGCCCGTGCGCTCGAGAAACTCAACCCGATCGCCCTCCCCGATCTCGCCCCGAACCTTGCCAATCCGCGCATCGACCTCCCCGGCTTGCCGGCCTACGCGCCGCGCCAGCTTCCCTCGCTCGACCTCTTGCGCAGCCGCAAGACGCTGGTGCTGGAGGCAAAGCTTGCGGCCGATGGTGCCCCCATCCCGAACGGCCTGATCTGGCGCCTGTTCTCGCCGATCCCCGCGATCGACGGCAAGCTGCCGCTGGTCGCCTCGGCACATGGCGGCACGGCAAGCTTCGAGGTGCCGTCGGGCGCCTATCTGCTGCATGTCGGCTTCGGCCGCGCCGGCATCACCAAGCGGGTGGATTTCGGCGGCGAACAGACCCGGGAGGTGGTGGTGCTCGAAGCCGGGGGCCTGAAGCTGAACGCTGTCGCCGCCGACGACGTGCCGATCCCGCCGGAATCGCTGACCTTCGACATCTACAGCGATGCGCCCGAAGAGCGCGACCGGCAGCTGGTGGCCGAGGACATCGCCCCCCGCAAGGTCGTCCAGCTGAATGCCGGCACCTATCATGTCGTCTCCAATTTCGGCTCGGTCAACGCCGTGGTGAAGGCCGACGTCAAGGTGGAGCCGGGCAAGATCACCGACGTGACGCTGCAGCAGCGCGCGGCGCAGCTGACCATGAAGCTGGTGCGCGAGAAGGGTGGCGAGGCGATCGCCGACACCGCCTGGTCGATCTCGAACGGCTCGGGCGACGTGATCCGCGAGAGCGTCGGCGCCTTTCCGTCGATGGTGCTGGCCGAGGGCGCCTACACGATCGTCGCCAAGAACAAGGATCGCTCCTATCAGCGCGACTTCACCGTCGAGGCCGGCGTCAACACGGACGTCGAAGTGCTGACCTCGGACGTCATGACGGCGCCGGACAACAGCCAGGGCTCCGGCGACTGAGCTGATCGCCCAGTGGGAAGCCGGCGGAGCGCGTCGTGTGTGTTGCTCAGGCCTTGAGCAGCGGCGCGAGGACCGGCGTCGCGACACCCGCCAGCGAAAACACTGCGTCGCGCAGCCGCTCGGTCAGAAGCCGGCGGTCGGAAATCCGCGACAATTCCTCAAAATCCAGGACGTTCCCGACGCTGACCCGGATGGCCCGACCATATTGCCGCCGAAACTCACCGATCAGGAGGCCGATGCGCAGCGTCAGCGACAGACGGCTGGCGAGATGGAACAGCGGCCCGTTTTGGCCCTCGAAATGGATCGGCAGCACCGCGGCGCGTCCGGTCTGGATCAGCCGGGCGGTAAACTGCTTCCAGGGCAGGTCGTCGGCCGCGCCGAACATGGTCGGTGCTGTCGCGACGCCGCCGGCGGGAAAGACGATGATCGTCGTGCCCTCGGTCAGGAGCCGCGTCGCTTCCTTGCGGGTTTCCATGTTCATCGCCAGCGCCGCCTTGGTCTCCTCGAAGGAGACCGGCAGGCCGTAGGCCGACATTTCCGGGATCTTCATCAGGTCGTTGTTGATGAGGATGCGGAAGGTTCGTCCGAGGCGCTCGGCGAGCGCCAGAATGGCCACGCCATCGCCGATGCCAAAAGGATGATTCGCCACCATCACCAGACGCGCCGGCAGCGCCTCACCAGCTGGCAGAAAACCGCCGATGTCGAGGCGGATCCGCATCAGGTCGAGCATGGCGTTGAAGGCGTCCTTGCGGCCGGCCGCGAGGTCCTGGCGCCAGACGCCATAGAGGCGTGCGAGCTTGCGCTTGCCGGACAGCTGCTCAATCGACCGGATGGCCCAGCGGCGAAACAGCCGGTCGTCCGGCCGGGCATAGGTCAGTTCCGCATAACGCTTTGTCATCGCCCATCCCCGTGGAGATGTCCGGCTATATCAGCCCGGAGGTGACAGGGATATGACGCCGGCGAACGCGCGTCATGGACCCGGCCGCGCGGCCGGGTCCACTGCGTTTCAGGCTGCTGCGCTGCGGGCCAGGCGTTCCTCACGGCTGCGCTTGAGGTCGGGCGCGACTGCCTCGGCGACGAGGTTCTCCACGGTCTCGGCCAGCGTCGCCGACTGCTGGTCGCGCGAGCCGAGACGCCGGATGTTGACCGTCTTCTCCTCCGCCTCGCGCTTGCCGCAGACGAGCATGACCGGGACCTTGGCGAGGCTGTGCTCGCGGACCTTGTAGTTGATCTTCTCGTTGCGGACGTCGAGTTTCACCCGCAGGCCTGCCTCGCGCAGCTGCTGCACGACGTCCTCGGCGTAACCATCGGCTTCCGAGGTGATCGTCGCCACTACGATCTGCACGGGCGCCAGCCAGAGCGGCAGGTGGCCGGCGAAGTTCTCGAGCAGGATGCCGAGGAAGCGCTCCATCGAGCCGCAGATCGCCCGGTGGATCATCACCGGCACGGTCTTGTTGGAATCGGCGTCGATGTAGAAGGCGCCGAAACGCTCCGGCAGGTTGAAGTCGACCTGCGTCGTGCCGCACTGCCACTCGCGGCCGATCGCGTCCTTCAGCGTGTACTCGAACTTCGGGCCGTAGAAGGCGCCCTCGCCCGGATTGATGCCGGTGGTGATGCGCCCGCCCGACTGCTGCTCGATCTCCTCGAGCACGCGCATCATCACGGTCTCTGCCGTGTCCCAGAGGTCGTCCGATCCAACCCGCTTCTCCGGCCGGGTCGACAGCTTGATCATCACGTCCTCGAAGCCGAAGTCGCGGTAGACCGAGAGGATGAGGTCGTTGATGGCCAGGCACTCGGCCGCCATCTGCGCCTCGGTGCAGAAGATGTGGGCATCGTCCTGGGTGAAGCCGCGCACGCGCATCAGCCCGTGCATTGCGCCGGACGGCTCATAGCGATGCACTGCGCCGAACTCCGACAGGCGGATCGGCAGGTCGCGGTACGACTTCAGGCCGTACTTGAAGATCTGCACATGGCCCGGGCAGTTCATTGGCTTCAGGGCGAAGACGCGCTCGTCCTCGGTGTCGTCGCCGGCCGAGGTCGCCGCGAACATGTTCTCGCGGTACCAGCCCCAGTGGCCGGAGATCTCCCAGAGCGACTTATCGAGCAGCTGCGGGGCGTTGACCTCCTGATAGGCACCGACGAGGCGGCGGCGCATGTAGGCCACGAGCTCCTGGAAGATCGACCAGCCGTTCGGATGCCAGAAGACGACGCCGGGCCCCTCCTCCTGGAAATGGAAGAGATCCATTTCCCGGCCGAGCCGACGGTGGTCGCGCTTCTCCGCCTCTTCGAGCATGTGCAGGTAGTTCTGCATCTGCTCGGCGGTCGCCCAGGCCGTGCCGTAGATGCGCGACAGCATCGGATTGTTGGAATCGCCGCGCCAATAGGCGCCGGCCACCCGCATCAGCTTGAAGTTCTCGCCGATCTGGCCGGTCGAGGCCATGTGCGGCCCGCGGCAGAGATCGAACCAGTCGCCCTGGCTGTAGATCTTGAGGTCCTGCTCCTCGCCGATCGCGTCGATCAGCTCGAGCTTGTAGGTCTCGCCCTTGGCGGCGAACACTTCACGTGCCCTCGCCCGTGACCAGACGTCCTTCTTGAACGGCGCGTTGCGGCGGATGATCTCCGCCATCTTCTTCTCGATCACCGGCAGGTCATCGGGGGTGAACGGCACTTCCTTGGCGAAATCGTAGTAGAAACCATTCTCGATGACCGGGCCGATGGTCACCTGAGTCCCCGGCCAGATCTCCTGCACCGCCTCGGCCATGACATGCGCCGCATCGTGGCGAATTAGCTCGAGCGCGCGCGGGTCGTCGCGGGTGACGATCTCGATCTTGCCGCTGGCGCCGACGGAATCGGCGAGGTCGCGTAGCTCGCCCTCGAAGGCGTAGGCCACGGACTTCTTCAGCAGCGACTTGGAAATCCCGCCGGCGATCTCGGCGCCGGTCGTCTCGGCCGTGAACTGGCGAATGGAGCCATCGGGAAAAATGACGTCGATCATCTCTGTTCCTTTCCGCTCACCCCCGCATACCACGCGGGAAAGCCCTGAAGATCGATTGAACTGGACCGGCCTTCAGCCGGAAGTGGCGTCATAGCATCCGCCCACGCCCATACAAGCGCAGCGGCGAAAATTGCGCTGGCGCTATACCGCTTGGTCCTATCGACCCTCGATCCTATCAGAAGCTGAATTGCCTACGGCTTTGGCGGCGGAACCGGATCGATCCCCGCCCCACCGAAAGGTCCGCAACGGGCGACGCGCCGCGCCGTCAGCCAACTGCCTGCGAAGAGCCCGTGCCGGGCCACTGCCTCGTAGGCATATTCCGAACAGGTCGGCAGGTGCCGGCAATTTCCGCCGACGAAGCCGGATAGGGTCAACTGATAGAAGCGGACGAGCCCCGTCCCGAGAAGCCTTGCGGGCGTCCGCGGCCAAGGGCCGGTGTAATTGCGCGACGAGAACTGGCGCCGCGGCGCCAGCGTTTTTCCTTTGCCGATCTCAGGCGCGTCGTCGCACATCAGGCGGAGACTGGGTCACTTGTCGCGGCTTTCGCAGCGATCTGGTCGAGCGCATCGACCACGGCGTCGAAAGTCAACAGCGTCGAGGCATGCCGTGCCTTGTAGTCGCGAACTGGCTCCAGATACTTCAGATCCTCGAAGCGACCGGTCGGCGGCGTGCCGTTTTCCTTCAGCATCCGCTGCATCTCGAGACGAACGGCGCGTAGCTCGTCGGGCGTCGCGCCGAGAATGCTGTTCGCCATGATCGCGGACGAGGCCTGACCCAGTGCGCAAGCCTTCACCACGTGGCCGAATTCGCTGACCACGCCCCCGTCGAGCTTCAGATCGACGATCACCGTCGAGCCGCAGAGCCTCGAATGCGCGGTGGCCGATGCGTCGGGCGCCTCCAGCCGGCCGATCCGGCTGATATTGCCGGCGTAGTCGAGGATACGGGAATTGTAGATATCGTCGAGCACGGCTTCGTCCTGCAGATGATGGGCGGTGCGGTCTACAAGGCGAGGCCGCTCTGGCTATATAGGAGCGGGACCACGGTCCCGAAAGACAAGGGCCGGCTTTCGTCCCGAGGCGGATGTGAAAGCATAATGCAGGAAGCCGGTTCACGAAGACCGCCCTTCGATGTAGGGAATGGCGCGGCACGCAGCATGCTGCACCCCGTTTGGAACGCCTTGTAGCGAGTATGTGATGGACGCCATCGTCAGGAAGATCGCCGAGGGGCATGCGGAAAAGCGGCACGGCCGTCCGAGCCGCGAGGAAGCGCAGGCCGCGGTCTCCACCTTGATCCGTTGGGCGGGTGACGATCCGAGCCGCGAGGGCCTGATCGAGACGCCCGCGCGCGTGGTGAAATCCTATGAGGAACTTTTCGGCGGATATGCCCAGGACGCGACCGACATTCTCGGCCGCACCTTCGGTGAGGTCGCCGGCTATGACGACGTGGTGCTGGTCCGCGACATCGATTTCCACTCGCACTGCGAACACCACATGGTGCCGATCATCGGCAAGGCGCATGTCGCCTACCTCCCGGCCGGCCGCGTTCTCGGCCTTTCCAAAATCGCCCGCGTCGTCGATATCTTTGCCCGCCGCCTGCAGACGCAGGAGACGATGACCGCGCAGATCGCCTCGACGATCGAGGACGTGCTGAAGCCGCGCGGCGTTGCCGTGATGATCGAAGCCGAGCACATGTGCATGTCGATGCGCGGCATCAAGACGAAGGGCTCGACGACGCTCACGACCAGCTTCTTCGGCGTCTTTGCCGATGACGGCACCGAGCGCGTCCGCTTCCTCGACATGATCAGACACCGCTGATGGCGGACTTTCATCCGCCCTTCGACAAAGCCGCCGACCAGGAGGAAGGCGACGTCCTGGCGCCGCGGTTCGACGCGGCGGGGCTGGTGACGGCCGTCGTCACCGACGCGACCTCCGGCACGCTGTTGATGGTGGCGCACATGGACCGGCAGGCGCTCGATCGCACGATATCGACCGGCATCGCGCATTATTTCAGTCGGTCCCGCCAGAGCCTTTGGAAGAAGGGCGAAACCTCGGGCGCCCTCCAGACGGTTCGGGAGATCAGGGTCGACTGCGACCAGGATGCAATCTGGCTGAAGGTCGACGTCTCCAAGCCGGAAGAAACCTGCCACACGCACCGCGACACCTGCTTCTACCGCCGCGTGGATGGTCCCGATGCCAAGCTTACGCTCGTGACGGATCCGTCGACCTGAAACATCGGCACTGAAACTCGTCCTGATCAGCGATCAGATCGGGTTTGGTATCAGAGAGTTGAAGCACTTTCCCGTCCCCGAGAACGGGCGCTCTCCCCCGCACCACTGCAATTCAGGCCTTTAAAAAGCGGCAAAGCTTTTGCGCTAAGCTGGTTCGATGTCGCTGACACGGCGATCTCCCTCGGGGCGTTCTCGAGACAGGGAACAGTGTCGGCGGCGACAGACCACGCGTTCTTCGCGCGCCGCGCGGGACACGTGGCTCTCACACGGCGAACCAGGACCTCATGCAATGTTGGATCGGGTTTTCAGACGAAGCGAACAAAAGCCGCGCAACCCCGCAACGGCCGTCCCCGTGGACCCCGCTCCCCGGACGAAATTCAAGATCGCCCTGGCGCTGGGCGGCGGCGCGGCCCGTGGCTGGGCGCATATCGGCGTCCTGAAGGCGCTCGACGAAGCCGGCATCCACGTCTCGATGATCGCTGGCACCTCGATCGGCGCGCTGGTCGGCGGTTGCTATCTCGCCGGGCGCCTCAATGAGCTCGAGGATTTTGCACGCTCGCTCACCCGGCGCGGCCTGGTGCGCTTTCTCGACGTGCGCTTTGGCGGGGCGGGCCTCCTCGGCGGCATGCGGCTGACGCGGCGGCTGATCGAGACGCTGGAGAACGCGCAGATCGAGGATCTCGACCGGCCACTGGTCTGCGTGGCCACCGAAGCCCGCAGCGGCCACGAGGTCTGGCTGGATTCGGGATCGCTGGTCCTTGCCATGCGCGCGTCCTACGCGCTGCCTGGAGTGTTCGAGCCGGTGATGGTCGGCGACCGCCGCCTGGTCGATGGCGCGCTGGTCAATCCGGTGCCGGTCTCGGTCTGCCGGGCATACGAGGCGCAGCTCGTCGTCGCCGTGAACCTCAACTACGACCTCTTCGGCCGGGCCGCGGTGCTGCGAATGCGGGCGACCCAGCCGGCAATACGGCTGAAAACCACGCCTATGCCGATCGACGAGGAACTGGACCTGCCCGCGCTGGAGGCGATACGCCGGCGCGAGAAGATCGGCATCACCCGCTCGATGGCGGACGCCTTCAACATCGTGCAGGACCGCATCTCGCGGTCGCGCCTTGCCGGTGATCCGCCGGACCTCTCGCTGCAGCCGAAGGTTCGCGATATCGGGCTGTCGGAATTCTACCGCGCGGCCGAGGCGATCCAGTTTGGCTACGAGGAGACGATGCGCCGCCTTCCAGAGATCGAGCGGGTCACCGAGGGCTATGTGCAGAGCTGACGCGTTCCCGGCAGTATCGTCCGCCAGACGGACCTGCCCGCCAGACTGATGCGCTGAAGGCTGAACGCGCCGTCCCGCCCCTAGCCTGCTGCCGCGATGTAGGTGCGCATGTCCTCGGCCTCGCGCTCGGCATCCTCGATGCGGCGCTTGACGAGATCGCCGATCGAAATGAGACCGATCAGCTTGCCGCGCTCGACCACCGGAATGTGCCGGAAGCGGCCATTGGT
This sequence comes from Mesocryomonas lacus, assembly GCF_055730105.2. Lineage (NCBI taxonomy): Bacteria > Pseudomonadati > Pseudomonadota > Alphaproteobacteria > Hyphomicrobiales > Aurantimonadaceae > Mesocryomonas > Mesocryomonas lacus. Next base: position 935,806 of record NZ_JBUZWF020000003.1, on the reverse strand, counting down.
CATCAGCTCCATCACCTCGTTCACGGTGGCATTCTCGCCGCAGGTCGTCACCGTCCGCGTCATCACGTCGGCAACGCTCTGCGTCAGGCAGTCCGGACCCTTGGTGCCGATCATCCGCACCACGTCGCGCTCCGACAGGATGCCCGCCAGCTTGCCCTCGGCATCGAGCAGGATCAGCGCGCCGATCCGCCGCGTGGCCAAGGCCTGCGCCGCGTCGCCCAACGTTGCGCCATCGCTGAGGGTGAAAACGTCGTGGCCTTTCTCTTCCAGGATCTGCTTTACGCTCATGACCACTCCTCCCGTACGGTCGCCCGTCCGGATGGTGCGTCACTCTGAAGCGGACCGCAAGCGATCTTGCCGGCGTGGTCTGCCCGTCAGGTGCGACGGCCGAACAGCCCGATCGTCAGGAAGCCGAACAGGAACCCGCCGACATGCGCCTCCCAGGCGACGGAGGCGCCGCCGTCGACAAAGGCCGAATAGCCTGTCGCCGTCAGGATGTTGGTGGCGAGGAAGATCAGGATGAAGAAGAGGATGGTCCGGTCCCCGAGCGCCTGGCGGAACGACAGAAGGGGCGCGCGGTCGGCGGGGACGCCCGACCGGCTGATCGAGCCGAGGGCGAAGCGGCAGGCAACGCCCATCAGCGCAGAGACAGTGCCGGATGCACCGATGACCGGCACGATCAGCCCGGTGTTGAAGGCATAGAACGTCGCAGCGCCCGCCACGGCGCCAAGCGCCGAGAAAATGAGGAAGCGTTCCGCGCCAAACCGGCGCGCCACGGGCGTCCCGAAAGCCAGCAGCCAGACGGTGTTGAGCCCGAGATGCGTCCAGTCGCCGTGCAGGAACGCATGGCTGAGCGGCGACCAGATCTCCGCGCCCGGATTGCGGTCGAGGAACAGGCCGCAGGACTCGGCGTAGCAGCCGGGAATGAAAGCGAACTGCGTCAGCACCCAATCGTCGGTTTCCGGTGTCAGTACAAAGCTGCGCAGCGCCTGGACCAGTGCCAGCACGACCAGCAGCAGGAGAACGACGCCCGGCACGTTGAACGCTGGCGGGTTGACCCGCCGGACAGGCGGCTGCGTGTCTTCGTCGAGGGTCAAGTCACATCTCCCGGGCCGCGTGGCGGCTTGGCGGTGGTCCGATAGCCACCTCGCCGGCCCTCTTACCCGCAATCGCCGGAAAAGACAGCAGGCTGCCGATAGCGCTACGAGATCAGAGGACCGAGAGCCAGACCGAGAGTGGAGACGACGCCTTTACGACTTGCCGCTGACTAAGGTTAAGAGAATTCTTCCGTCTGGCGACTTCGCTCATTTCACGTTAAGTTTCGTCGCATAGCGTGTCAGATGATAAATCCGCCTGCGCGCGGCTCGGAGCCACGGGTCAGACATGCAAAACACAGCACCTGTCCAGTCCATGGATTCCGAAGAACGCCGCCGCTTCAGCCGCGTCGCCGTCGATCTGCTCGGCCGCTTCATGCTGGAAAACCGCACCGAGTTTCCGTGCCGGGTCGACAACATGTCGCCGGGCGACGTTTCCGTCGTCACGCCCATCACGCCCGCGGCCGGCGAGCGGGTCATCCTCTACGTCGACCATATCGGCCGGATCGAGGGCGACGTCACGCGCGGCTATGCCGGCGGCTTTGCCATGACGGTGCAAGGCACCGACCGCAAGCGTGAGAAACTGGCGGCGCAGCTGACCTGGCTGGCCAACCGGCACGAGCTCGACCTGCCGGAAGACCGGCGCCACGATCGTATCCAGCCGCGCAATCCGTTCATCGACATCACCCTCGACGACGGCCGCCAGTACAAGGTGCGGATCATCGATCTCTCGCTCTCGGGCGCCGCGGTCAAATCGACCGTCCGCCCCGCCATCGGTTCGCGCATCGTCATCGGCACGATGCAGGGCCGCGTGGTTCGCCACCTGGAAGAGGGCCTCGCCATCGAGTTCGCCGCCGTCCAGCAGCGCGAGACGCTCGAACAGCTCTGATCGATTAGCGTGCGTATCGTCGCAGGCTGATAGCGCTCCCGGCAACTCCGCATCGAACAGTCGTGGCTCGGCTCGGATGCCGGGCCGAAGCTGGCGTTGACCGGCGTCGCGGCGTGTCATCCGCCTTCCCCTTACCGCTCTGCCTGATGCTTTGCCTGGGGGTAGTGCTCGCCAGCGATGCGCCGCCCAGCCTCCTCGACATGCCGGAACCGTTGCCCGCCGATGCCCCGTGCACCGGCGGCCTTGCTATGCTTAACGATAAGCGGCCCGAAAGGGTTAATAAGCGACGCTTTTGATCCAGCGAGTTCTCCGGTTTCCAGCGAGAAATCTGCAAGTATAGGACCTGAACGAGATGCAGATAATTTGACTTAATTTGCCGATCTCAATTTGCCGCAGAAGTAAAATCCCATCGTCATTGTCAACTCCAGAGACGGAGAGAAACAATGATCAAAAGATTACTGATGACTATGGCGGTTGCACTGACCGCGGCGTTGTCGGGCGGGAGCGCTTCTGCCAATAACCTGCCGATGCCGGTGATGGGTGGAACCTCGCAGCCGGTCGGTCACTACGACTTCTGCAAGCGCTACCCCGACGAATGCCAGAAGAACGATGCCCCCTCCGTGGTCAAGCTGACCCGCAGCACCTGGGACAAGATCGTCGAGGTCAACAACGCCGTGAACACCGGCATCCTGCCGCGCACCGACCTCGACCTCTACGGCCAGGCCGAATACTGGACCTACCCGAAGACCGAAGGCGACTGCGAGGATTACGTCCTCTTGAAGCAGTACATGCTGGAACGGGCGGATCTGCCGCGCTCCGCCCTCCTCGTCACCGTCGTCCGCCAGCCCAATGGAGACGGCCATGCCGTTCTCACCGTGCGCACCGACCGCGGCGACTTCGTCCTCGACAACCTCAAGGACGAGGTGAAGGACTGGAAGGAAACCGAGTACCGCTACCTCAAGCGCCAGTCCGAGAAGAACTCGGCCAAGTGGGTCAGCATCGCCGATGACCGCGACATGCTGGTCGGCAGCGTCAAGTAAGGCCCAGCGGCAGGATCTTCGACCTCTCCGTCCCCGATCTGCCGAAACCGGCCCTCGCAAGAGGGTCGGTTTTTTCGTGTCTGACGTCCGCCGGAAGCCCCTCTGGAGAAGGAATCTCGCTAACCATCTTGCCAAGGCTTGCGAAGAATATTTCGAGAGCACGTCGCCCGGACCGTCAAACCTTAACGCCCGAAGCGCCGGAATTCAGACTTCGTTAACTCGCGGAACGGTCCAACGGCGCGGATACGCGCAGAATGTGTCCCCGCAGCCTGGCGGCCGGGGTCAGCGGTAAGGCGTTTGGGATTTGTTCGGCGGCGGCAGTGCCGGCTTCGCCTGGTGGAGCCGGGGCATCTGCCCGGCCCCCACGATCCGCCCGCATCGGGCGCAATCGGGTCGAGGACGTTAGGCCTCGAGATCCATCTCCAGGATCGTCATCGTCACGTGGTACGACAGCTCGCCCTCGTCGGTATCCTTCGACACCGTGCCGACGAACTCGTCGTTGACGTAGAGCTCGGCAGAGTCATTCTTTCGAGGCAGCGCGCGAACGCTGACCGCAGAGCCCTTGAACAGGGTCTTCAAGTACGTCTCGAGCTTCTTGATCTCGTCGGGCTTCATGGGCATCTCCTGCAGCCAATGTCGGGGGTGCGTGTAGCTAGCACCCGAGCGGCGAAAGCAATAGCCCTCCTCGTCGGCCCTACTCGTCTCGGCCGAACATGTGGTCCATCGCCCGCGCCGGCTCGCGGCCGCAGTCGTCGGTGGTGCCGACGATCCGGCTCGGAATACCGGCGACGGTGACGTGCGGCGGCACTTCTTTCAGGACCACCGAACCCGACGCAATCTTCGAGCAGTTGCCGACCTTGATGTTGCCCAGGATTTTCGCCCCCGCGCCGATCAGGACGCCGTCGCCGATCTTCGGGTGCCGGTCGCCGAACTCCTTGCCGGTGCCGCCGAGCGTCACGTCCTGCAGGATCGAGACATTGTCGCCGATCACCGCGGTGAAGCCGACGACGAGGCCAGTCGCGTGATCGAGGAAGATGCCGCGGCCCATTTTGGAGGCCGGATGAATGTCGGTCTGGAACACCGCCGACGATCTCGCCTGGAGATAGAGCGCGAAGTCGCGCCGCCCTTCGTGCCACAGCCAGTGCGCCAGCCGGTGGGTCTGGATGGCGTGGAAACCCTTGAAATAAAGCAGCGGCTCGATATAGCGCTCGCAGGCCGGGTCGCGGTCGAACACCGCCTGGATGTCGTTGCGCAGCGTCTCCGACCATTGCGAGGTGTCGCCGAGCAGACCCTCATAGGCTTGGCTGATCAACACCGCCGGAACGTCGGGGTGGTCGAGCCGCTGCGACACGCGGTGGATGACCGCGGCTTCGAGGCTCGCATGGTTGAGGATGGTGGCATAGAGAAAGCCGGACAGCATCGGCTCGCGCTCGGCAGCCTCCAGCGTTTCCTCCCGAACCCGCGCCCAGATCGGATCGACGGCGAGCAGCCGCTCATGGGCCTGCCTGGTGACGCTCATCGGAAGTTCCTTCGCTGGCATCTCGGCCAATTCTACTGTTCGGTAAAATAGCGTTCAGACCGGGTTTGAACAAGCCGGCGCCAGCCGCCATCTTTCGGCCCGTGCAACGCCGGTCCGTTCACGTGTCGCCAAGTGTCCGCGGCGCTACAGCTGACGCGGGGTCTTCGCCGAGAAAGCGCAGCACCTCCGCCTTGAACCGGCGGTCGCCGACGGCCAGCATGTGATCCCGGCCCGGAATGTCGAAAGCGGTGGCATGCGGCATCAAGGCTGCGAGTTCGGCCGCCGACCCCGCAATGTCGTCCTCGGTCCCGACGCCAATCAGCGTCGGCTGCAGGATGCGCCCGACCTCCTCTCGCGTCGGCTCGGTGCGCGAGGTCTGGATGCAGGCCGCGAGCGCCACCTTGTCGCTCTTGGTGCGATCGGCAAAGGCGCGGAACATCCGGCCCTTGGGGTCCTCGACCGCGTCCAGCGAGGGCGCCAGCAAGGCTGCAACGATCGGATCCCAATCGCCAACGCCATCGACGAGGCCGATGCCGAGCCCGCCGAAGACCAGCCGCGGGAACAGCGCCGGTGTCGCCAGCGCGGCGTAAGCGGAGACCCGGGCGCCCATCGAATAGCCGAAGAGGGTGGCCTCGGCGATGCCGAGATGGGCCATCAGGGCCGCGGCATCGCCGGCCATCTTCTGCGGCGTGTAGGCCGCGCCGTCATGCGGCTTGTCGCTCGCCCCGTGACCGCGGTGATCGAAGGCGACGGTGCGATACCCCGCCGCCGTCAAGGTCGAGACCCAGCCCGGATCCACCCAGTTCACCGCCATGCTCGACGCGAAGCCGTGCAGCAGCATCACCGCCGGCGCATCGAGGTCGCCATCGGAGCGATAGGCGAGCCGCAGGCCGTCGTTCTCGAAGAAATCCATGATCGTCCTCTGTCGTCTTTGCGCTCTGGCTAAACGCCTCCATACGGCGAGCGCAAGGGCGGGCGCCGGTTTTGCGTCCCCCCGCGCCGGCCTCTGGCCTTTCCGAACGCCGGCCATTATGGTCCCGCGCAATTGCTAGAGCACGGAGACGACAAGCGATGGCCGGACATATCATCCCGCATTTTCAGAACGATGCCGGCCACGATGTGATCGAGATCGGGGTGACCGAGTTCATGTGCGTCGGCGCCAATCCGCCGCACGACCACCCGCATGTCTATGTCGACCTCGGCGACGACGGGGAAAAGGTCTGCTCCTACTGCTCGACGCTCTACCGCTTCAACGCGGCGCTGCACGGCACCGACACCCTTCCGGCCGGCTGCCTGTTTCTCGAAGTCACGGACCGGAACGCCGCCTGAGGCGGCGCCGGCGGTGCTGACGGCACCGGATCACCGCACCGAAGCCCCGCGCGCCGTTGTGGTTGTCGGAGGCGGCATCGGCGGATTGACGGCTGCGCTGGCCTTCGCCAAGGCCGGATTTTCCGTCGAGGTCCTCGAGCGCGCCGAACGACTGCAGGAGGCCGGCGCCGGGCTGCAACTGTCCCCCAACGCCCTCAGCACCCTGACGGCCCTCGGCATCGAGACCGCGGAGCTGAACGGCATCGCCGCGACCAGCGTCACCTTGCGGTCAGGACCGAGCGGCCGTCGCATCGCCGAGGTGCCGGTCGCCGCGAGCGATGGCACGGCCTACCTCTCGCTTCACCGTGCCGACCTTCAGGCTGCCCTCCTCGCCGCCGTCCGGCGACAGACGCGGATCGTCCTGACCCTCGACGCCGCGTGCACTGCTGCACAACATGACGGCCAAGGCTGGCAGCTGGAATTCTCCCGCGCCGCCGGCGGTACGCTGAACCGGCAAGCGGACATCGTCATCGCAGCCGACGGTGTCGGCTCGGCGATCGCCCGCTTGCTCGGCCACCCCGCCGCCGCGCCCTCCGGCGATATCGCCTGGCGGATGACCGCCAGCACGCCGCCGGGGGGTACATCCCCCCGCCCGTCGGCCGGGATCGCGGCCTGGCTCGGGCCGCGGCGCCATGCCGTCGCCTATCCCATCCGCTGCGGCCGCGAGACGAACCTCGTCCTTATCGGCCGCGCCAGCGACGTGACAGGGGATCCCGCCTTCGCGTCGGCCAAGGACCAGTTGCTCGCCCGCTTCGGCGGCTGGGACCCCGCGCTTCTCGATTTGATCGCCTCGGCCGGACCGGCCACCGCCTGGCCGCTGTCGACGCGCGTGCCGGTCGCTCATGACGGGGTGCCGGCAGGCCTTTTCGTCATCGGCGATGCCGCGCACGCCATGCTGCCCTATGCGGCGCAAGGAGCGGCGATGGCCATCGAGGATGCGTTCGTCGCCGCGCACTGCGTGGCAACGCATGCCACGCTCGAGGCCGCCCGGCAAAGCTTCGACGCGCAGCGCATTCCCCGCATCGCAAAAGTGCTCGGCCGTGTCGCCTTCCACCGCCGCGTCTACCATTTGCCCTTTCCGTTTTCGCTCGCCCGTGACCTTGCGCTGAGCCTCCGCCCGAAAGCCGCCCTCGCCCGCGATCTCGCCTGGCTCTACGACTGGCGGCCACCCGCCATCGACGGTCCGCGCGGCACGGTTTCGGACATTTCGCGGAACGGATAACGGGCCGACCGACTTCAACGGTACCAGCCGAGTTCCGACGCCCCGCACCGTGAAAGGGCTATAGGTCGGAACTCTCACCGTCATGTTCGACGGCACCAAAGAGGATGATCAATGCCCTTGATGAGAAACACTGGACGCCTTCTGACTGTCGCGGCGCTGGCTGCGTCGACCACCTTGTCCGGTCCTTCCTTCGCCTACGCTCAGCAGAAGGCTGCGCTCCGCATGGCGCAGGCGGAGGAAGCGCCGGCTGAAGCCGCGCCGCCGGCAGATACCGCACCCGAGCCCGAGGCCGCTCCGGCGCCCGAACCGGAACGAGCGCCCGAACCAGCACCAGAGCCTGCGCCGGCACCAGAGGCCGCTCCTGAACCCGCACCGGCCGCCGAACCCGATGCGCCGGCTCCCGAGGCCGAAGCGCCCGCGCCAGCCCGCGAGCCGGCACCGGAAGCACCAGCTGCTGAGCCGAAGGCGCCGGAGCCCACACCTCCGGTAGAGGCAGCCCCCGAGCCGGCAGCGCCTGCGGAGCCTGCTCCGACGCCGGCGCCAGCAGAGCCAAGCCCACCAGCAGAGCCTGCGCCGGCGCCCGCCGAGCCTGCCCCGACCGCACCGCCGGCTGCTGTAGAGCCGGCACCCGCTGAAACCGCGCCAGCCCCCGCTGCGGCTGAACCGTCGGCGACACCCGCCGCCCCTGCCGAGCGCCGCGCCCGCACGCCCGGCCAGGGAAGACCCGCTGCCGCGCCCGACGCTGCAGCACCTGCCGCAGCACCGGATGCCGCAGCACCAGCAGCGCCAGCTCCTGGCACTACTGCGCCGGCCGCGCCAGCAGCTGCGCAGCCAGGAGCGGCGGCTCCGGCGCCTGCGGAGGTCCCGCAGACGCCCGGGGCACCAGCCCCTGCGGCAGAGGGTGCACAGCCCGGTGCTCCCGCAGCGCCAGCACCCGCTCCGGCCGCTTCGCCGGTCGAGGCTCCGAAGCCGGTTCCGGTCGAGGTGCAGAATGCGCCGGTTGAGCAAGGCCGCATCGATCAGAGCGATGCCCGCGTCCAGACGCTGTCGCGTCCTGTCGTGGAGCAGCCGATCACTAGCGAGCGCGGCGAGCGCCTGCAGGAGGCGCCCCGTTACCGCCAGCGGCCTGAAAGCGAGGTCGTCCAGCGTGTCGGCGACCGCGACATCATCTCGATTGTCGGTGCGGCGGCGGCAGGCGTGGCGGTCGGTGCAGCAGCCGGCTACTTCATCCGGTCGAACGACGACAACCGCCTCGCGGTGGATTCACGCGAACAGTACAGCGAGCGGCTGCCCCGCGGCCGGACGCGCGACACAATCGTTCGCGACAACGGATCGCAGGTGGTCACCATCACCGACGAGTATGGCGACGTCGTTCAGCGCTCCCGCATCGACCCGGACGGCCGCGAGGTCGTGCTGTTCTACGACCCCTACTCCGAGGACGACGGTCCGCGCCCGGACTACTACGACGACCCGGGCGAGGACCTGCCGCCGCTCGACATCCGCATCCCGCGAGACCGCTACATCGTCGATGTCGACCAGCCGGATGAGGAGCTCTACTTCGACACCATTGTCGCGCCGCCGGTGGAGACCGTCGAGCGGATTTACTCGGTCGACGAAGTTCGCCGTTCCGCCCGTATCCGCGACAAGGTCCGGCGCATCGACGTGAACACGATCAACTTCGACTTCGGGTCCGCGTCGATCTCGCAAGCGGAAGTGAAGAACCTGCAGGCGCTCGCTGATGCGGTCGCCCGCGTCATCAAGGACAACCCGGGTGAAACCTTCCTGATCGAAGGCCATACCGATGCGGTCGGCAGCAACGTCGCCAACCTCGCGCTGTCCGACCAGCGCGCCGAGGCCGTCGCCACCGCCCTGTCGCAGTATTTTAGCATTCCGGCCGAAAACCTGATCACTCAGGGCTATGGCGAGGAGGACCTAAAGGTCGCGACCCAGACGGAAAGTCGGGAGAACCGGCGCGTGACGCTCCGGCGCATCACGGCCTTGGTCAAGCCGGTCACATCGGCCGCGCGCTGATCCAATAGGTCTAGACGAACAGCGAAGCCGGCGGTCCTTATGGGACCGCCGGCTTTTTTTCTTGCCGTCCTGCTTCAGTGCCTTGAATCAAAGCGACAGCAAGGCGCTGCCAACGACTCATTTTACGCCGCTTTCGCTCTCTACGGGCCGAAGCACCCGCCCAACAAAAAACGGACGGCGTGGACCGTCCGCTTTGAAGAACTACGCTGAAGCCCACTCGCTCAGCAGGCATGCAGAGGGGAAATACGCACGGCATGTGCGCAATTCTGAAAGCGCCTCAGCGCCGGAGCGAGATACCCTTTCGGGATGATCGACCCGACCTTTGTGCCCCTAGTGAAGGATCTGCGACAGGAAGAGCTTGGTGCGCTCGTGCTGCGGGTTGGTGAAGAACGCGGTCGGCTCGTTCTGCTCCACGATCTGGCCGGCGTCCATGAAGATGACGCGGTTGGCGACCTGACGGGCAAAGCCCATTTCGTGCGTCACGCAGACCATGGTCATGCCTTCCTCGGCGAGACCAACCATGACGTCCAGCACTTCTTTGATCATCTCGGGATCCAGCGCCGAGGTCGGCTCGTCGAACAGCATGACCTTCGGGCTCATGCAGAGCGAGCGGGCGATGGCGACGCGCTGCTGCTGGCCGCCGGAAAGCTGGCCGGGATACTTGTTCGCCTGCTCGGGAATCTTGACGCGCTTCAAATAGTGCATCGCGATTTCCTCGGCCTTGGCTTTCGGCATCTTGCGGACCCAGATCGGCGCCAGCGTGCAGTTCTCGAGAATGGTGAGGTGCGGGAACAGGTTGAAGTGCTGGAACACCATGCCGACCTCGCGCCGGACCTCGTCGATCTTCTTCAGATCATTGGTGAGCTCGGTGCCGTCGACGACGATCTGGCCCTTCTGGTGCTCTTCCAGCCGGTTGATGCAGCGGATCATGGTCGACTTGCCGGAGCCTGAAGGGCCGCAGACCACGATCCGCTCGCCCCGGCGAACACGCAGGTTGATGTCGCGCAGCACGTGGAACTCGCCGTACCACTTGTTGACGTTCACGAGTTCGACCGCGACCTCGTTGGAGATGGTCATGGAAGGCCGCGGCGCGGCGGCGATGGGCTCGACGGAAGACATGCTGGAGATCCTTATCGTTTGTGTCCGGTGTCGAGGTGCCGTTCCATATAGACGGAATAGCGCGACATCGAGAAGCAGAAGAGCCAGAAGACGAAGGCGGCAAAGACGAGACCGGTGGCCGGGGTCTGTTCGGTCGACCAGTTCTGGTCGCTGAAACCGCGGCGGACCTGACCAAGAAGATCCGCGAGGCCGACGGCGGCGACGAGGCTGGTGTCCTTGAACAGGCCGATGAAGGTGTTGACGATGCCCGGGATGACCAGCTTCAGCGCCTGAGGCAGGATGATCATCCGCATCTTCTGCCAATAGGTCAGCGCCATCGCGTCGGCGCCCTCGTACTGCCCCTTCGGGATCGCCTGCAGACCGCCACGCACCACCTCGGCCATGTAGGCTGCGGAGAACAGCGAGACGCCGACGAGCACGCGCAGCAGCTGGTCGAAACTGACGCCGGCCGGCAAGAACAGCGGCAGCATGAAGTTCGCCATGAACAGCACGGTGATCAGCGGGATGCCGCGCCAGAACTCGATGAAGGCGACGCAGAAGAGCTTGACTGCGGGCATCTGCGAGCGGCGGCCGAGCGCCAAGAGAATGCCGAGCGGCAACGAGGCGACGATGCCGGAGATGGCGACGACCAGCGTCAGGAGGAGACCGCCCCATGAGTTGGTGCGCACCGGCTCGAGGCCGAAATCGGCCGTGACCACCAGCAACGCCGCGACGACGGCGATGAACGGCACGAGGTCCGACAAGGCTCGCTTCGCTCCGCCCTGCCCGCCAAAGGCAGACGCGACCGTGGCGGCTACGGAGAGCAACGCGGCGGCGAAGGCAGCGATCGACAGCACTGAGAAGCGCTGGTCGAGGAACAGGACCTGATCGGAAGAAACGATCCCCGCGATCAGCACCAGTACCAGCGAGAGGAGAAGCAGCCCGCCGGCCACTCGCACCAGCGGATGGCTCCAGCGAAAGCCGATCTTGCCGCTGGCGCTGTAGAGCGTGATCGCGGCAGCGACGGCCATGAAGAAGGCGATGCCGCCGCCGGAGATCGAGAACTGGCCGCCGGTCAGAAGCACAAGGGCGACGAACGGGTAGACAGCGAGGAGCAGGATTGCGTTGAGGCGCTTGTACGGCACGCTCGGAATGGCGATCGGCACCACCAGGAGCACCAGCATCACCAGCAGCGCGTTGATCCGCCAGCGCTCGGCATCGGGATAAATGCCGTACATGAACAGCTCGAACTTCGCCCCGACGAAAGCCCAGCAGGCGCCAGCCTCGTGCCCGTCCTTCGGCAAGCAGACCGTGCGGTCCGCGCCGACGAAGGCGGCGTTGAACACGCCCCATTCCAGGAGGTTGGTGACGACATAGGCGATCAGCAGCGCCGCGACCAGCGTCAGCGCCGTGTCGAGTGGCGTCGCGAACAGGCTGCGGCGGATCCGGGCGGGCCAGCCAGTCTCCCCCGGCGGCGGCGGCAAAGGCTGCTTCTGCTCGGTCGAAACGAAACGCAGGGTGGGATCTTCCATGTCTCTGTCTTCCCGCTCAGCGTTCGACCAATGCCATGCGGGCATTGAACATGTTCATGAGGAAAGAGGCTGCGAGACTGATGCCGAGATAGGCACAGATCCAAATGGCGACCACCTCGACGGTCTGGCCCGCCTGGTTGGCGACCGTCGAGCCGATCGAATAGAGCTCGGGATAGCCGATGGCAAAGCCGAGCGAGGAATTCTTCGTAAGGTTCAGATATTGGCTCGTCAGCGGCGGTATGATCACCCGGAATGCCTGGGGGACGACCACCAGCCGCAGCAGCTTGCCCCGCGTTAGGCCGAGCGCCATCGCCGCCTCGGTCTGGCCCTTCGATACCGACAGAATGCCGGCGCGTACGATTTCGGCGATGAAGGCGCCAGTGTAAATCGACAGCGCCAGGAACAGCGCGATGTATTCCGGCTTCACCTGCCAGCCGCCGACGAGGTTGAAGCGCGTCGCCGCGGGTACTTCGAGGCCGATCGGAAAGCCCGTGGCGACATAGGCGACCACCGGCAGGCCGATGATCAGGCCGAGCGCCGGCAGCAGCAGCGGGCGCCGTTCGCCGGTCGCGAGTTGGTGCGCCCGGTTGCGTCTGGCGAGAAACCAGGTCGCGGCGATGCCGACGACCAGGGCGATGAGGATAGAGATCGCCAGCGGCTCGAAGATCGCTGCAGGGATCTGCAGGCCCCGGTTGGTAAGATAGACGCCGATCGGCGATACCGGAAGGTTGCGCGGCGCCTGCAACAGCCCGAGCACGCCGAAATACCAGAACAGGATCACCAAAAGCGGCGGAATGTTGCGGAACGTCTCGACATAGACGGTGGCAAGGCCCCGGATCAGGAAATTGCGCGACAACCGCCCGATGCCGACGATGAAGCCAACGATGGTAGCGAAGATAATGCCGGAAACCGCGATGATCAGCGTGTTCAACAGCCCGACGATGATGGCGCGGCCATAGGTCGAATCGCTGGAATACTGGATCGCGGCCTGACCGATCTCAAAGCTGGAACGGGTGCCAAGGAAGCCGAAACCCGACGCCATCCGCGCTTGCGCCATGTTCCGCGCAGTGTTGTCGATGATCCACCAGGCAAAGGCAACGACAGCAAGGATCAGGACGATCTGGATGATCGTGCTGCGGACCGTCGGATTGGTCAGCCAGGAATCCTTGGTGGCGGCATGCGGCAAGGAATGGGTTTCGGCAGTCATGAAGCGGCGCTAGCCTCCTCGAGGGGAGCAAAATCGGGGCATTGGCAGATCAGTTCATCGCTCACGTCTGCCCCGGATGGGTCCATGAACGCCAGACCACGATGGCTGATCAGGGTAGATCCAAGGGTCCGCCCCTTTCGGCGCGGACCCCTGGCACGTTTCACCCGATGGTCAGCCGGCCGTCAACGGGCCGACCGACCGAAGTCGCATCAGCGGATCGGCGGGGCGTACTGCAGGCCGCCCTTGGTCCACAGCGCGTTCTGGCCGCGGGCAATCCCGAGCGGGGTCGCGGCGCCGATGTTGCGCTCGAAGAGCTCGCCGTAATTGCCGACGCCCTGAACGATCTTGACGACCCAGTCGTTCGGCAGGCCGGCATCGGCACCGAAGGTCGAGCCGACGCCCAGCATGCGCTGGATTTCCGGGTTCGGCGAGGACTTCATTTCCTCGACGTTGGCGGCGGTAATGCCGAGCTCCTCGGCGTCGAGCAGCGCGAAGTGGGTCCATTTGACGACGTCGAGCCACTGCGAGTCACCGCCGCGAACGGCCGGTCCGAGCGGCTCCTTGGAGATGATCTCCGGCAGGACGACGCTGTCGTCCGGCTTGGCGAGCTCGAGGCGCGAGGCGTAGAGGCCGGACTGGTCGGTGGTCAGCACGTCGCAACGGCCGCTGTCATAAGCGGCGTTCACGTCGTTCTGGGCCTCGATGACGACCGGGTTGAACGTCATGTTGTTCGACTTAAAATAGTCGGCAAGGTTCAGCTCGGTCGTGGTGCCGCTCTGCACGCAGACGGTCGCGCCGGACAGCTGCAAAGCGGAGTTGATGTTCAACTCCTTCTTCACCATGAAGCCCTGGCCGTCGTAGTAGTTGATGCCCGCGAAATCGAGGCCGAGGGCCGTGTCGCGGTTCATCGTCCACGTGGTGTTGCGGGCGAGCATGTCGATTTCATTGTTCTGCAGAGCCGGGAAGCGCTGCACGGCCGACAGCGGCACGTACTGCACCTTGCTGACGTCTCCGAACACGGCGGCGGCGACAGCCTTGCAATAGTCGACGTCGAGGCCCTGCCACTGGCCGCTATCGTTCTGCGAGGCAAAGCCTGGCAGGCCCGTGTTCACGCCGCATCTGAGCGTGCCGCGCGCCTTGACGTCGTCAAGCGTCGCAGCCGACCCGCTGGTCACCGCGGTGCCACAGACGACAAGTCCGAGCGCTGCTGTCAGAAGCTTCAATTTCATAAGAATACCTTCCCGTTATCTGTTTCGGTTCTTGATTTTTGCGCTGGACACGGGCTGCCTTGCGAACCGAAAAGGAGCCGGTCGGCCTGGTCCCGACCGCCGCCCCGGGTGGGCCGCTCAGCGGATGGTTTGTTGCGTTGTGATCTCATGCCATAAAAATTGGCAGGTCAAGCAGATGACAGTTTTTATTTCAGGGACCCACAGCCTGTGATGTTCCCTTTCCCGAATTCAGGACATTATCGTGGACGATTCAAGCTCTGACGCCTGCGTAAACGGGCCCAATACGCGGCTCATTCACAGCGATGACCCGCAAAACCGGCACGGTTTCGTGAATCCGGCGGTTTACCATGCCTCGACCGTGCTCTTCACCGACACGCAGGCGATGCGTAGCCGGAAGTCCAAATACATCTACGGCCTGCGGGGCACGCCGACGACCGACGCGCTGGAAGCGGCACTGGACGATCTGGAAGGCTCGGCCGGCACCATCCTTCTGCCCTCAGGTCTTGCCGCCGTCACCCTTCCGCTGCTCGCCTTCCTGTCCAGCGGCGACCATGTGCTCATCATCGACTCCGTCTATTCGCCGACCCGGCTCTTCGCCGACACCGTGCTGCGGCGGATGGGCATCGCCGTCGAGTATTTTCATCCGTCCCGCGCCGGCGAGCTCGCCAGCCTGATGCGGCCGGAGACCAAGGTGGTGTTCCTGGAGGCGCCGGGCTCCAACACCTTCGAGATGATCGACGTCGCCGCCACCTGCGCCATCGCCCATACCGGCGGCGCGGTGACGATGATCGACAATACCTGGGCGACGCCGCTCCTCTTCCGGCCGCTGGACCACGGCGTCGACCTGTCGATCCACGCGCTGACGAAGTATCCCGGCGGGCATTCGGACGTGATGATGGGCAGCGTCTCGGCCAATGCGGCGACGTTCGACCGGCTGCGCGACACGCAGATGGCGATCGGCGTCAACGCCGCCCCGGACGACACCTATCTCGTCCTGCGCGGCCTGAAGACGATGGGGCTGCGCCTCGAGCGCCACGAGGAGAGCGCGCTGCGGCTCGCGGAATGGCTGGAGACCCGGCCCGAGGTGGCGCGCGTGCTGCACCCGGCGCTGCCGTCCTTTCCCGGGCACGATATCTGGAAGCGGCAGTTCACCGGGGCGAGCGGGCTGTTCTCGATCGTCCTTAACGGCGGCGGCTTTCGCGAGGCCGCGGCTTTCCTCGATACCCTCAAGCTGTTCGGCCTCGGCTATTCCTGGGGCGGCTTCGAGAGCCTTGCCGTGCTCGTCGACCTCTCCGACCGCGTCCACGCCAAGGCGCCGGCGGAGGGGCCGGTCATCCGGCTGCAGATCGGGCTCGAGGATACCGCGGACCTCCAGGCCGACCTCGAGCGTGGCTTTGCGGCCCTCGCAAGCCTGCCGCCTGCAGACGTCGCCCCGTAAAGGCTCCGGATCGCCGCCGCCGCGGCAATGACCGCGTGCCAGCGGCGGCGATTTGCGCTATCGGGCGACAGCGCCAACTGCGGCGGCCGCCTCCTCCGTGGCATCGGCAGCGCCGGCAGCGGACGGATGGCCTAAGTCGCCGGCCAAGGTAATGCGCCCTCTCACGGAGAACTGGCATGAGCGACGTCAAGGACATGAACGGCAACATCCTCGCCGACGGCGACCAGGTGACCGTTGTCAAGGACCTGAAGGTGAAGGGCACGTCGGTGACGCTGAAGCGCGGCACGCTGATTAAGAACATCCGCCTTACCGGCGATCCCGCCGAAATCGAGTGCAATGCCGAGAAGGTCAAGGGCCTGGTGCTGCGGACCGAGTTTCTAAAGAAGGCGTAAAGTGCCGATCGATAGGGACGCCCGCCGTCGGCACCGCGTCCCTCCCCGTTTCCAACGCAAAAAGCCCGGCATCGCTGCCGGGCTTTTTGTATGCATCTGGCCTCGCCGATGCGGCGATCCCTCCAGCATTGGCGGGGTGACGCCACCCCGCCAGCGGCGCCTTAGAACGTGCGCTTGAACTGGATGAGGCCCTGCGTCTCGTCGAAGTCGTCGATGCCGGCCGGCAGGTCGACGTCGCGGTAGTTCACCTCGCCCAGAACCTGGAAGTTCTTGGTGATGTCGTAGGAGAGGTTCGCGCCGACGCCGTAATAGTCGGCGCCGTCGAGATCGACGAAGGCGACGCGGGGATAGGTCACGTCGAGGTCGAAGGTCTGGCCGTAGACGCCGTTCAGCGCGGCCGTCACCTTACCGAACTTCTGCGAATAGGCGGCGCCGATCTGGAACTGGCTCGGAATGTCGCGCAGCCCGGACGTGTTGCCGCCGATCTCGGCGCGGAACACGTCGTCGACCACGGCATATTCCGTCGGGTCGAAGGCGTAGTGACCCTCGATCTTCAGGATCGACTTCTCAGCGAAGAGGTTTTCCAGCTGGATGCCGGCCTTCAGCGCGAAGGCGCTGTCGCTGCCGTCATAGTCGTTGGCGGTGATGTTGCCGAAAGCCACGCCGTCGAGCGCGGTGTAGCCGAGGCGGCGACCGTCGAAGCCGGTATAGCGACCGCTCGCCGATTCCTCGTCGTAGACGCCGATCAGGTAGATGCCGCCGAAGCTGCCCTTGTAGGCGAGCTTGCCGAGGACGTCGGGGACGAAGTCGCCGGTGCCGTCGTCTTCAGCCGAGAGCGTCGCGGAGAAGCCGTTGCTGGCGAAGGTGTAGGAGATGCGGTTCTGCTGGGAATCGCCCGCGGCCCAGTCGGCCTCTTCGAGCAGCAGGCCGTCGCTGAAGCCGCCATCGTTAGAGGTCCAGACGGTGTCGAGGTAGCCGATGGTCAGGCCGCCGAGCTGGATGTAGGCCTCGTCCATGCCGTAGTTGGCGTCACCGGTGTTGAAGCCGGCACCGGTATTGGTCGCCTGGACGCGCATTTTGGCGCGCAAGGTGCCGAGTTCGGTCTCCTCGCGGGCGTCGAAGTCGAGGCGGGCACGGACGCGGGTGCCGAAGCGGGTGTCGTCGGCATCGTCGAGATCGCTGTTGTTCTCCTGGTCGTTGCCCTGCAGGCGCATGCGGACGTAGCCGCCGACCTTCAGGCAGGTCTCGGTGCCCGGGATGTAGAAGAAGCCGGCGCCGTAGACGTCGCAGACGCGGACATATTCGGCCGGCTCCGGCTCGACCATCACCACCGCATCGGCAGCGCGCGCCCCGGACACCGCGATCAGAACCGCCGCAGAGCCCAGAAGAACAGCTTTAATGTTCATGATATTTCTCCAGCTAACGAAATAATGACGCGGGTTACTGGAGAACCATCGGCTCTACTTCCCGCGTTCTTGCCAAGGATCGATTATTCGCTCCTTCCGCCTCGGTATCTCCGGCAACATTCACAAACAAGTGAAATATGATGAAAGACAGAATTAAGACGCAATGAGAATTAAGTGCCGCCAATATACATCAGAAAACCCAATTCATTCAGTCGCTGCCAATCACTGCGACCTCCTTGCATGACAGTTTCAAGACAATTTGGACGACGGCTCACGATCTCCACGACAAAAGGCCCGCCATCGACGATGGCGGGCCTTTCTGAAGAATACAGCGCGACTGGAGGGAGACGATGTATTGAGCGATCTCTGGCAAATCTCTGCGACGGCCGCATGACAGAGCGCGACAGTATAGCCGCACTCCCCTTCGCGCCGCCCGAGGCTTCCGCCGCACCTGGCGCCCACCGCCGGGGCGGCCGGCATGACGAGCCTTAAGCTCCGCCGAACCCGCCGCGAGACATGCCACGCGAAACCGTTACCGCGTCGCTCCCGCAACTCCACCGCCCGCGCCAAAAGCCGCCGGCGCCGCCACCGGCACGCTTGGACAAACTGTCCAGTACCGGCCGCCCGCGCCTGTGGCACACTGCCAGGACGGGAGGGACCGGACCGGCCGAGGCCGCCGCCCCTCCCCTGGTCGAGGAAAGAGCATGGCGCGCAACCCCGGAACCCTTCTTGCCGCCGGCGGCGTCGGCGTGCTGATGCTGGTGCTTCTCGGCTTCCTCGGCGCGGTCTTCCTGCAGCAGCCCGACCGCAGCGCCTTCCGCAACAGCTTCTCCTTGATCGACGACCGCGGCGCGGCGGTCGACGAGTCTCTCTTCACCGGCCATCCCTCGCTGGTCTTCTTCGGCTATACCAGCTGCCCGGAAGCCTGCCCGACCACGATGATGGAAGTCACCGACTGGCTGAACGTGCTCGGGCCGGCCGGCGATGACATCAAGGTCTACTTCTTCTCGATCGACCCCGAGCGCGACACCGCCGAAGTGCTGCACGACTATGTCGAGGCCTTCTCCGACCGGATCGAGGGCATTACCGGCCGCCCCGAGGAAATGCGCAAGGCGATCGAGAAATGGGGCATCTCCGCCGAGCGCGTGCCGCTCGAAGGCGGCGGCTACCAGATGAACCACACGGTCTCGCTGATGATGGTCGGCAAGGACGGCCGCCTGAAAGGCATGATCCCCTATGGCGCCCCCCGCGAGGCCGCCCTCGACAAGATCCGCACGGCGCTGCTGACCCCGTCCTGAGGCGCGCCCTGCAGAGAGACAGGCGGGGCTGGCCTGCTGCGCTCTCTATAGAAGAGACGCGCCCCCGGCTGCACACGGCACAAGCCCCCGCTCGCCAAGGCCAAAACCCCGGCCGCCCGGACGGCACGTCCACCCGAGCCTCGGCGCCCCTGCCCGGCGACCGCAACACCTTCCGGCCCCCATCAGTCCACGCCTCTCCCCGCCCGCACTGGCCACGCCACGTGACCGAGAGCGCGCTGTAGCAGACCGGGACAGACAATGCGGACGGCCAGCAGGCGACCGGCTCGGCCGTCCCGCGCGACCAGCCTCGCCGTCAGTCTGACGCGCAAAAGTCCGCCGTCGGCCGCATCGCCCTATAGAGCCCGTCACCCAACCCAGCAGCGGCAACACATTGAAAGCGCCACGCACTGCCGCGCCATTTAGAAGTTCACCTAAAGGTTCCTTTTCCTTGATTTATACAGCAAAACTGATCAATATATCGATGTATACATTCCCATACGCTTTATATCTATTGCTTACAAAATCACTTACTTGAGACGCCTTTGAAGTGTGAATAGCCAGTTTTTATTCATGGTTTTAGCGGAAGTCGCACAATAGATTTCAATAGCGAACTTACTTTTACGCCTATCCTAAGCTTCATCTTCGGAAAACTTTTTGGCTGTGAGGCTCTGATCATGGCTGGCCAAATCGCCGTGCCGCCAGCACGCCGAATCACAAAGTGCTCATTCTGCAGGTGCTTAGCGTCGGCGCTGGACCCCGCCAGCCGCGGCATCGCGAAAAAGTTTGCCGATCGCCGCGCGCGCCGCCGGCCTGCCGATCGCAGCGCCAGGACGCCAAAAGCCATAGGTTGCAAGGCTTACGCTTCGTAAGGCAGACAATATGGACGAGGTCGGCTGTGATCAAACGGCATCAGCTTGACCTAGAGGAATAATTTGCCTGTTCCTCTTATTGCTTAGCTAACAAGTGCCGTGCATACCTTCCCATGCGTCACCATTGGACCCCAATGGGTTGCAGAGATCTGAGACGGGCGGTGCGCGGCGTGCACGCCGGCACCCGTCCTTAAAAAACGACTCGAGGAGAGACGACACATGGCTAGCACCACCTATTCGGGCGCTGAGAGCGTAACGACGGCCTATGCCGCCGATGACGTATACACGCTGAACATTTCGCCTGCTTCGATCACCAACATCACCCAGCAGGGCGCCGACGTCGTCATCGCGACCGGTTCGACTTTCTTCACGATCACGGGCGTCACCCTTAGCGCCCTCGCAACCACGAACTTCGTCCTTCAGGGCGGCGGTTCGGTCACTTTCGGTGACGGCCTTGCTGCGGCTACTGCTGACGCAGGTACCAACACCGTTACTGGCAGTGCTTTCGGTGACGTGCTGATGGGTCTCGGCGGTGCCGATACCATCGTCGGTAACGGCGGCGACAACCTCGTGTTCGGCGGCAGCGCTCTGACGGATACGATCGACGGTGGCGACTCGATCACGACTTCCAACGGCAATGACACGATCTACGGCAATGCCGGCGACGACACGATCACCTCCGGCGTTGGTGCGGACCTCGTCTATGGTGGCATTGGCGAAGACGAAATTACAGTTGCCTCGACCGCCGGTCAGGTTGCTACCGTTTTTGGCGGCGGCTCGCTGAACGACACGGTTGACGGCGCAGACACCATTTCTGCCGGCACCACGACGGCAGCGGTTGCTGGCGGCGTGCTCGCCTACGGCAACGCCGGTGGCGACACCATCAACATCTATGCCAACGCCTCCAGCACCGTTTACGGCGGCCTTGGCGACGACACGATCACTCTCGGTGCCACTGCAGCACCTGCGAACGGTGACAACCTGGTCGTCGGCGGCTCTAACGACGCGGACAGCATCACCATTGTCGGCAACGGCAACAACACCGTCTACGGCGGCACCGGCGTCACCTCGACCGTCGATGGCGACGATGACATCACCATCACCGGCACTGGCGACAACCTTGTCTACGGCAATGCTGGCATCGACACTGTCATTATTAACGGTTCTGGCTCGAACAGCGTCTACGGCGGCCTCGGCGACGACATCATTACGCTTGGTGTCGCCGCAACTCCATCGGGCGGCGACAATCTGGTTGTTGGCGGCGTCGATGACATCGACACCATTTCGATCACGGGCAATGGCAACAACACGATCTACGGCGGTTCGGCTTTTGCCGCGACGAACGATCTGGCAGACACCCTCACCGTAACTGGTAATGGCAACAACCTGATCTTCGGCAACGGCGGTGACGACACGATCTCCGTGTTCGGCTCGGGTGACAACAGCATCTACGGCGGCGTGGGCAACGACTCGATCACGGTCAACACCGTCGTCGGCGATGCGCTCGGTGACAACCTGATCCAGGGCGGCTCGGGCAACAACGACATCGTTGTATCGGGAACCGGTGGCAACACCACGATCTACGGCGGCAATGGCGAGACCGACATCACGGACCTCGTGACCAACGTCACCCTCGACGTCTCCGGCGGCGTTCACTCGATCTACTCGAACGCCGGCAACGATGTCGTCAATGCTTCGATCGATGGCGGCGCTTCGCTGACCGTCTTCGGTGGCGAGGACAACGACACGATCAACCTCACCGGAGCGGATACCGTTTCGACGGCGATCCTTTACGGCAATTCTGGCAACGACACGGTCAACGCTGCGAACTTCGATGGCGATGTCACGATCTATGGCGGCAACGGTGAGACCGACGCTATGGACGGCGCTGATGCGCTCGTCGGTGGTACCGGCAACGATGTCATCTATGGCAACGGCGGCGACGACACGATCGTTGGTGGCGATGGCGACGACACCATCTACGGTGGCGTTGGCAACGACTTGATCGCAGGCAGTGCCGGAGTTGACGTTCTCAATGGCGGGACGGGCAACGACACTTTCGTGATTGGCGACACCGACTCGGGGAACACGGTTGCGACGGCCGACACAATCTCGGACTTCGTTTCGGGTACCGACAAGGTTGGTCTTGGCTTCGTCGGCTCTGAGGCCGCGGGTGCCGCCAACTACGGTGAAAACACTGTTGCTGTTACGGACTTTGCAGCGGCTGTCACCGCTGCGAACACTCAGCTCGCGACGCTTGTTGCAGGCAACGGCGGTGCTGAGTCCGCGTCCTTCCAGTTCACCGCAACGGATGGCTACCTGTTCAACGACACGGACGGTAACGGCACATTCGATCAGGTTGTCGTCTTGACTGGCGTCAACTCTGCCGCCGGTTTCGCGGCTGGCGACATCGTCTAAACTTTCGCAACAAGTCGAAAAGGGCGGCCTTTGAGGCCGCCCTTTTTTTTGCTTTTGGTAACGACCACCCATCAAAACAGCGCGCTACTGTGACGGCCACGCGCATTTCATCAAGGCCTGCACATAACCCCCTCACCCGCATACAAATCCACGACTGGTTTCTGCAGCGTGGCCTGATCACCGATTCCGACCCGCTTATCACCGGACAGCTGCAGTTCGAGCCGATCATCCGGCTGTTCCCGAATGCCAGGCTCCTCGACTGCCACCTCGGCGCCTACAGCTACGTCTCCCCCCAGTCGACGCTTAACCTTGTCCATGTCGGGCGCTATGGCTCGATCGGGGCGCAGTGCGAGATCGGCCCGACGCAGCATCCGGCCGACTGGCTGACGACGAGCCCCCTCGCCTACAAGGACGTCTTCAACGTCGGCGCCGCCTTCCCGCCCTCGGAGCGGCACGACGAGCTCTCGCCCGTCACCATCTGCAACGACGTCTGGATCGGCTCACGTGTCGCGGTGATGGGCGGCGTGACCATTGGCGACGGGGCGATCGTCGGCTATGGCAGCGTCGTGACGAAGGACGTCGCGCCCTAAAGCATCGTCGGCGGGGTTCCGGCCAAGGTGATCCGCGGGCGGTTCGACGCACCGACCATCGCCGCCCTGCAGCGCGCGCTTTGGTGGCGCTACGACCTCGCGCGGATGCGGGGCGCGCCGATCGACTGGCGAAGGCCCGCCATCGCCCTCCGCCAGATCGCCGCGAAGGCCGCGGCCGGCGAGATCGACGTCCTCCCCGACACGCTTCACCGCACCACCCGCCAGAACGGCCACCAGTTCGCCTTCGACCGGATCAGCCCGCCCCCGGCCCCCGCCGAGCCCCGCCGCGCGGTCTGACCGCCGCGCCGTGCGCCGCTGGAGCAAGGCGGGACGTCTGGACGCCTCGGCCGAAAACGGCAAGGCGGCAGCTGTTGGCGATGGGGAAATGCGAGCCCGCGGCATGGCGCACCCAAGGGCGTCCCCGTGCAGACGGGCAGAGGGCGTCAGGCGGTGTACGTGGAAGCGGGCTTGCCAGCGGAAGGCGCCGGCGCGTCGCCAGGCGCGGTCGCCGGCATAGAGGGGGATGATGAAGTGGTGACCCCGGCTGGATTCGAACCAGCGACCATCGGCTTAGAAGGCCGGTGCTCTATCCTCTGAGCTACGGGGCCGAGGCGTGTGACGCTTGGATCGCCCCCCGGTCAGCGGACCGCGCGCAAGGCGCGGACGGACAGGGCTCGGCGATCAAGGCGTCCTCAATGCGTCCAGGGCTGCTGGCGGTTCCAGTTAAAGTTCTCGGCGTAGGAGATCTTCCGCCGCTTGGCTTCCTCGGGCTCTTCCACGCGGTAGGGAATGGCGTTGCGCTCGGCATAGTCGACCGCCATCTCGCGCGTCTCGAAGGACAGCTTGATCTGGGCGTTCATGTCGCTCGAGGAGGTGTAGCCCATCAGCGGCTCGACGCGCTTGGCGATTTCCGGCTCGTACACCAGGACCCAGTCCCTCGTCAGCGCCTTGCCGGACTGCATGGCGGTACGGGTGGGGCGATAGATGCGCGCAACCATGATTTCGGCTCCGTCGCGCCGCCGGAACGCGGCGTCCTGTGAGATGGTCGGAGCGGCAGGATTCGAACCTGCGACCCTCTGGTCCCAAACCAGATGCGCTACCAGGCTGCGCTACGCTCCGTTGACCGCAAGCCCTAGAGAGATTGGACTGGCCGCGCAAGCGCGAAGTTGGTTCGGGGGGACGATTGCCGGCCTGCAGGCTCGAAATTCGCCCGCAGCATACAAAACGTCATGGCCGCTGACGAAAAGACGACCATTGCATCGAAGTTTAACGATCAAGGCAATCGAAGGGTGAAGGCTGGCTGCGATGGTGCGCGGGGAACAGCAGGAGCACCGTGATGCCGCAGATCTGGATGACCTATGCCGAAGCCGGCGAGTTGCTCGGCCTCTCGCCGATGGCGATGCGCGACCATTGCGGGGTCGCTGGCTTGAGCCGGCGCCGCAGCCGCGACGGCCAGACGCGCCTGAAACTTTCCCCAGAGGCGATCGCGCTCTTCATCCAGCGCGAGGTCCGGCGCCATCTCGAGGCCAGTCTGCCAAGCCTTGGCGTGCACGAGCTGCATCAGCTGGCGTCGCTGCCGCTGGTGCCGCAACGGCGCGCCGCCTGAACGGCAGCCTTCCTGAAGAGCACTGGCGTCATACCCCTGCGGGATCGCGTGCCTTGCCGAGCCGCCGCGGGGCCAGGAGGAACCAGCGTGATTGCGTGGTCTCCGACCAGATCTCGATCACGTCGCGCCGGAATAGGTCGGCGCAACTGAGGCTCCGATCCGTGAAGATCGGGTGCCGGAGGCCGGCATCGGTCAAACCGACAAAGCGCAGCCCCGCCTCCATTCCTTGCGCCACCGTCCGCCGGGCCGACAGGAGATGCGCCGACTCGGCCGCTTGCGCGCCCGTGGCGATGAGGCTGGACAGCAGTGCCAGGCGGAACATCAGCATGCGCAACTCCTTTGCCGCGCGAAGGTGACCAGGCGGGCTGTCGCAAGCCTGGAGTGTCGGTGGATGCTGGGCCGAATGCAAGCGACAAGCAGCGTCGGACGGGGCATTCCGGGCACCCACGTTGCGTAGCCGGAAACGCAGGTCCAGACTATTCGCGTCGCTCGCCAATGCCGAAGGCGACGAGGGAGCAGAACTCTGGGCTATCCTGCCGAAAGGGGACATCGTCACTGTCCCCGCGCGCAATGACAGCCGTGTGATCTGCCGTCGGCTGCGCAACCAACGCGCGCCGTTCCGCTTATCCCGTTCGCATGGGCCGGGAGACGGAAATGAGAGACATCGCGGCAGGCGCCTTCCAAGGTGCCGCAATCGATGTGACGGCGGCTGTAGAAGACGCCGGGAAGAAACGGGCAGATCTCGGTCGGGTCGGGTCGCCGGTTGGTGACGCTGTTGCGAGCGCCGCGCTTGACGGGATGACGGGCCAAGGTCAACCCGAAAAAATTATGTTTTTGTCGGTCTTTGAAGCGCCGCCCGCTTCGCCTACCTCCGCGCTGCAGATGAGGCGGAGACATCGGATGGGCCGAGGGGTAGACCAGGAACTGAGCGCGTTGATCCACGAGGTGATCGATGCGGCGCTGCTCGACCCGTCATCGCCGGAATACGCGGTTGCGCTACTGGTGGCAGAGCGGGGGCAGTCGTGCCTGGATGCAGCGCAGCGCGGCATCTGGGAAAGCCGCGTCCTGCCGATCCTCAGCAAGCCGATACACGAGCAGATCGCCATCGCCGCGATTCTGCGGCGCGGCGGCTATGTCCCACGCAAGATCGAGTTCTAACTCCAGCACGCGACGATGACGCTTCCGTATTGTAATTGCTGCCAGCATCCGCTGGCGTCATTGCTCTCGGACCAACCTCAGGACCTAGGGGCTTTCGAAATGACGGGATGCTCCAAACGGTCGCCGGCCTTCAAGCCGTAACGGGCTGCGGCGCCGCCATTGAGCTCCAGCACGTACCGGGCAGGCTCACGCGACGAGATAATGTCGAGCGAGAGAGGCTGGGCGTTGGCGGCGACGTGCGTAACGCGGCCGGCTTCGTCCATGAACACCATGTCGAGTGGGATATAGGTGTTCTTCATCCACATGGTGACGAGCCGCGTCTCCTTGAAATCGAACAGCATGCCCTGGTCGGCCGGCATGCTGTCTCGATTCATAAGCCCGATCTCGCGCTCCTTCTCGGTTGACGCCAGTTCGACGACGATCTCATGCGGTCCGCTGGCTGTCTGCAGCCGTCCAGTCGAGGACGCTCCGGAGGACAGGAGGGTAAAGAAGACGAGCGCCACGAGCGCGAGCGCACAGACCGCCAGCACCAGCCAGCGGGGCGACAAACGCCGGCCCGGAACAACGGTCCGCATCAGTGCGACGCCGGCAGGTCAGGGCCACCGCTCGGATGCACTTCGGCGGCCATCAAACCCTTGGAGCCCTCTCCGAAACGGACGAGGACTGCCTGGCCCGGACGAAGTTCCGTCATGCCGAATATCCTGAGCGTTTCCATGTGCACGAAGATATCGGCCGTCCCCTCGCCCCGCGACAGAAATCCGTAGCCCTTGCTGCGGTTGAACCACTTAACGATCGCCGGCTCGAGATCACTCGTCGCCTCCACGGGATTGAGGGTGCGCTGGGGCTGCTGCGAGGGATGGACTGCCGTCGACGCATCGAGCGACAGGATACGCAACACCTGCAGACCCCGCTGGCCGCGATGGACCTCGCACACGATGCGGGCCCCTTCGAGCGCCGTGGCAAATCCCCCGCGACGTAGGCAGCTGACATGGAGAAGGATGTCGTCCCCTTCTTCATCAGGGACGACAAAGCCAAAGCCTTTGGAGGCATCGAACCATTTGATATGACCGGAAGCGACGTCCAGTTCCGCCGGTCCATCGGACAGGTGCGTTTCGTCCAGCAATCGGCCAAGGGTGTTTTCCGGCATGCGGGGGGTCCGCCTCTCACGCCCGACGAATCATCGACGTCACCGACGATAGCACTAACGGGACCACTTGAATAAAGCCGAAACTCGGGCCTCCGTGATAAATTTCAAGACCTGTGTGCCGGCTATCTTTCCGACAGAGTGACCATTGGCAGTCGGGGCGGAGGCGGGCGTAGAGCCCGCCTCCCGTCGGCAAGGAGCTTAGCCCTTGATCGTCTCGAGCGCCTTTTGGCAGGCCGCCTCATCTCCCGCATCGGCCGCCTTCTGTGCCGCGTCGAGCGCCTTTCCGGTGGTTGCCGCCGTGGCCGCACCTGCCTGCTGCGCCGAAGAGTCCTGTGCGGACGTCGCCACTTGCGGATCGGTGCCGCCGGCCTCGGGGGCCAAGGGCGCCGTAGTGCCATCCTGCACAACCTTGCCCGGCGTCGCGCTCTGGCCCGGCGTTGTGGTGGTCCCGCCGCCGGCAGGCGCCGCCATGGCCGCGCCCTCGGTAGTCTTGGCGGCTGCGCCCGCTGGTTCGAGAGGGGCCGTGGTGCCGTCCTGGACGATCGGCCCCGTCTTCGGCGCCGTGGCCGCGCCGGCCGGTGCCTCAAAATTGGTGGTTTTGCCGTCGGCGGCACTGGTCGAGCCGGTGGCGCTGAGGTCGTTGGCGCGCAAGGCGGCGATATCGGCGGCGCAATCGGCCGAGGCTACCCCGGCGAAAGCGAAGGAAAGCGCGACTGAAGAGAGCAGAATAGAAACGCGTGTCATCCCAAGGATCCTTTTTTGATCCGGTGCCCATTACGTCAACTCGGCTATTTCGAGGCAGGTTCCCGTCCATCTCAGCGCAAGGAACGAATGCCAGCATGCGCGGTGACAACACCGCGTTTGCGGTTGGCCTTTCCCCGTGCCGCACTAGAACATCGTGCTCGCACACAAGGAGAGTTTCATGCGCTATCTGCACACCATGGTCCGCGTCAGCGACATCGAAAAGTCGCTCGACTTCTACTGCAACAAGATGGGGATGGTGGAAGTCCGCCGGACCGAGAGCGAGGCCGGCCGCTTCACGCTGATCTTCCTCGCGGCCTCCGAGGATGAGGCTTCTGGCCGCGCGGAGCAGGCCCCGCTGCTCGAGTTGACCTACAACTGGGATCCAGAAGCCTATGGAGAGGGTCGCAACTTCGGGCATCTCGCCTACGAGGTCGACGATATCTACGCGACCTGCCAATCGCTGATGGATGCCGGCATCACCATCAACCGCCCGCCGCGCGACGGCAACATGGCGTTCGTCCGCTCGCCCGATAACGTGTCGATCGAACTGTTGCAGAAGGGCCCTGCCAAGCCGAAGGCAGAGCCTTGGGCGTCGATGCAGAATACCGGCAAGTGGTAAGCTCAACGGCCATTCTCGCGCCGTAATCTAGCCATAGTGCAAAAATTGGATTAACGAACATCTCCCAGTCGCAAAATAACACGGCGACGCAAGGTGGGGACCTTGGGGAGTGTTCGTTCGTCACTTCAAGCCGTTCTTCTGTTCGGGGGACGGTTTCAATCATGAGGGGTCCGTCGGCACTGTGCCGATCCTCCCCTGAGAGGGTGGATCCGGTTTGACAAATACGCTCCTGGAATCCTGGGCTACACGGCTTCGTCGCCACAGCATTCTGGTGGCCGTGATAGCCACCGCACCGCTTCTGACCGCCTGCGTCTCGGCCGTCGACGATCCAGCTTTCGGATTTACCAGCGGCGCCGCGACCAACACTGCACCCGTCGCCTCGGCCGATGCTAAGCCCGCAGCGGAAGGCCAGGAGGTCAGCCAGACTGCCAGTGCGACCCCCTCGGCAGGCCCTGCAGAAACTGGCGAGCCTGCCGCCGACAAGACCGCCCGCGTCACGGCCGAGCCAGCGACAGAAACCGCTTCCACGACGCCAACGACGCGAGAGCCCTTCCCGCTTGCCTCCGGGCGCACTGCCATTGCCGCCTATGCCGGCGCGACGGTCGGCCAGTCCAGCGAGACGGCCATTACCGCTGCCGAGGCCCCCAAGCAGGCCGACAGCTCGCTTTTCGCTACCCTCTTCGCGAAGTCGGAAGCCAAGACCCCCATTCGCAATGCCGATGTCGGCAAAAGCCGCCGCGTGATCCTGAAGCCCGAGGGCGCGCCGCAGCCGGCCGACGGCGGACCGACACAAATGGCTTCCCTCCCCGGCGTGAAGAGCCGCGCCTCGCTGTTCGAGATCGGACAGCGCGCCTCGGCGGACTATGATGCGGAGATCCTCGAAGAGGCCAATGGCGACGAAGGCACCTACCAGGTCGCCTCGCTGTCGGGCATGGCCCGCATGGCGCCGAACGGCCTTCTGGTGCAGCGTCCGGATGTCCAGACCAGCTGCTTCGAACCCAAGCTCGTCTCGATGATCCGCGCCGTCGAGGCGCGCTATCATACCAAGGCTGTCGTCACCTCCGGCTACCGCAGCCCGAGCTATAATAAGCGCGTCAACGGTGCTCAGAAGTCGATGCACATGGCCTGCAAGGCGGCGGACATCCAGGTTCCCGGCGCCAACAATCTCGAAGTCGCCGCCTTCCTGCGCAGCCTGCCCGGTCGCGGCGGCGTTGGCACCTACTGCCATACCACGGCGATCCACGTCGATATCGGTCGCGAGCGCGACTGGAACTGGGCCTGCCGCCGCCGCCGGGCCTGATCCGCTACGGGCCAGCACAGCCAGGACGCCACGCGATTCGGACGGCAAACCTTGCCGCGCCAACAAATTTCGACCGAGGCAATCTTCGCAACAGACTGATACCGCTGCCTTATTTACTGCTGTGTCAGTTTCCTGACAGATCAGCACAGGAAGCCCTTGCGGACCCCCCCGAAGTTTTCTATACACCGCCTCGCGCTGCGCCCATCGTCTATCGGTTAGGACGCCACCCTTTCACGGTGGAGAGAGGGGTTCGACTCCCCTTGGGCGTACCATTGACCTGCCTTCGCGGTCATGGACAGGTTCCCAGACCGCAGCCATTCGCTTACGAACTACTTTGATCTTTTACGTTTTGCTGCGCCGTCTCCATGCCGGGAGACGCTCGCACGTTGGGTCGCATCCTGTTTGCCGACCTTGCCGTGGTTTTCCCCAGAATGCCGCAGCCGTTGCCCCCGCTGCCGTCCAGCGGAATGATTAAATCTTAATTCTAATCCCCGACGATCAGCCATCGTCGACAGGATTGGGATGACAGCCTTGGCGCGCAAGAAGACCACCAAAAAACCGGGGCGGCGGCGGACAGCCGCCAAATCCGGTGGCTCTCTCGGAAAGCTCGGCTGGGCCGCAGCGGCCGTTGTCGCCGTCGGTTGGGTCGCCTCCGACGGACGGGCAATGGGGTATATCGACAAGCTCATGCCCGCCGCGACTACCTATGTCGCCGGCATCAAGCGGGAAGCCACCGAGGCCTGGGCACCCAAAGCATCCACCCGCGCTTCTCCGGCCCGGGACACCGAACATCGCCAGATCACGCAACGTGATCCCGACACCCGTTCCACACGCGATGCGCAGCCACCCAGGCGGCCAGCGATGCGGGACGACTCTCCGCAATCCCCCGCCCCGCGGTCACCCCGCCCACCCGCCGCCGTGCCCACCCGTGTGGCGGCGATTTCGCCATCGCCCGCGCCGCGTCTGTCACCCCTGCGAATGCCGCGCGAGGGCGACGGAGAAGAGCCCCGTCGGCCGATGCGAGTCCTACCGCCGACTGAGACGCCCTCTGCCGCCGGTCCGGCGGCGCCGGTCGCCATGGCGCCCTCGGCGGCGCCAGCGGGAGGCTTGCGCCATGCGACGCGGCTCCTGATCATCCGTGACGCGCCCGACGACAGCGGCAAGCATGTCGGCTCGGTCGTCGCAGGCATGCAGGTTGAGGTCTTGAGAGCCGCGGGCCAGTGGCGCTATGTCAGGGCCGACGATGGCGAGGGATGGGTCGACGGGACCTTCCTGGCCGGCGAGTCAGCCGCGCTGACGACACCGACGCTACAGACCATGGCGGCCGTCGTGCCGCGCGCCGTCTCTGTTCCCGTAACGCTCACAGTGCCGGTCCCGCCCCTCGCGATCCGCAACCGCTGACACGCCAAAGGCCGGGCTGGGCCCGGCCTTTGTAACCATCGATACGGCGCTCTTGAGCGGCGCGCAGCGCGAAATCGGTTTCCGTATTACCCCTCAATGGCAACGATCTCGGCCTCGCCGGGGCCTGCCGTCACGACATCGCCGACATGCTTGCCGGCGAGGCTCTTCGCCAGCGGGGCGACGTAAGAGAGCAGTCCCTTGGTCGGGTCCGCCTCATCCTGGCCGACAATTCGATATTCCTGACGCCGGCCATCATCGCGCTCGATCGTCACGCGGCTGCCGAAATGGACCTCGTCCGCATCCGCCGGCGTCTCGATCACTTCGGCCGAGGCGCGGCGGGCGTTCCAGTAGCGCAGATCCCGGTTGACCGTCGCGATCAGATTCTTGTCGTCGATCTTCTGTGCTTCAGCCAAGGCCGCGCGCAGCGCCTCGAGCTCCTTATCGATCAGTCCAAGGCCACGCTGCGTGACGAAGTTCGGGTCGGTGCCGAGCTCCCGGTCCGGCAAGCTTTCCACCGACTGGAGTTCATTGGGTTCCCGGACGAATGCCACGCTCATGTCTTTTCCTTCGGCTGGATGCCTGAATCCTAGATGGGGCCTGTCCCCGATAAATCCAACTGCCCGCCGCTCAGTCGAAAGCCTCCGCCACGTCGACGATGCGAAAACCCACGGTTTCCCGGCCACGGTAGCGGTCGAGCGTCACGGTGCCCGCGACATGAACGGGACGGTCGCGTCGCTCGAGCAGCCGCCGGCCGATCTCGGTCTCCTCGGCCCGAAAGGCGATCGCCGAAATGCCGGCACCATCGGCCGATTTCAGCGTCGCGCGGACATGCCCGTTGCCGACGATGCCGGAGGATTCGATCCGGTGCCGCGCCAGCGCCAGGATCGGCTGGGCATGCCCGGAGCCATAGGGCCCGGCGCTTTCCAGCCGCTCGAACAGTTCACGCGTCAGCCCCATGGCGCTGACGGCGCCATCGAGCTTCAGCGCGTCGACCTTGCGGAGATCGCCGACCGTCGCGGCCGCCTTCTCCTCGACATAGCCGCGGAAGTCGCCGAGCCGGTCGCGCTCGATGGTGATGCCGGCCGCCATGGCGTGGCCGCCGCCCTTCACGATGATGCCGGCCTCCAGCGCCCCGCGCACCAGCCGGCCGAGGTCGAAGCCGGGAATCGAGCGGCCGGAGCCGGTGCCCTTTCCGTCGGCGTTGAAGGCGATGGCAAAGGCCGGGCGGCGGTAGCGCTCCTTGAGCCGGGCGGCGATGAGGCCGACGATGCCCGGATGCCAGCTCGGCCGCGCGGTCACCAGCACCGGCGGTCCGTCACCTCCGCCGATCTCGGCAGCAATCTCGGTCTCGGCCTCGAGCAGCATCGCACGCTCCATTGCCTGCCGCTCCTCGTTGAGGATGTGCAGCTGGTCGGCCAGCGCCCGGGCGTCGTTCTCGTCGTCGACCGTCAGCAGCCGAGCGCCAAGATGGGCCTCGCCGATCCGCCCACCGGCGTTGATCCGCGGTCCGAGGATGAAGCCGAGATGATAGGCGTCGATCGGCCCGGAAATGCGGGCCACCTGCGCCAGCATGCGCAGGCCGGTATTGCGCTGCTGGCGCATCACGGCAAGGCCCTTGACCACCAGTGCCCGGTTGAAGCCGACGAGCGGGACGACGTCGCAGACCGTCGCCAGAGCCGCCAGATCCAGCATGGCGAGGACGTCCGGCAGGTCGCTCTGCCGGCGGCCACGCCGCCGCAGCTCGCGCGACACCGCCACCAGCGTCAGGAAGACGACGCCGACGGCCGCCAGATGCCCTTGCCCCGAGAGATCGTCCTGCCGATTCGGGTTGACGATAGCGACGGCGCTGGGAAGGCTCGCGCCGGTCTGGTGGTGGTCGAGCACCAAGACGTCGCAGCGCGCCCTGGCGGCGACGTCGAATGCGTCGTGGCTGGTGGTGCCGCAGTCGACGGTGACGATGAGTCTTGCCCCGCCGTCGATCAGTTCCTGGATCGCTTGGCCGTTGGGGCCATAGCCCTCGGTGATGCGGTCGGGAATGCGGATTTCCGGCGAGAGGCCGAAATGCGCGAGATAGCGCCACATCAGCGCCGACGAGCAGGCGCCGTCGACATCGTAGTCGCCGAAGATCGCCACCTGTTCGCTGCGGTCGATCGCATCGGCGATGCGGCTGGCGGCCGCGTCCATGTCGGTCAGCGTCGAAGGATCCGGCATCAGGTCACGCAGCGTCGGCGCGAGGAAGCCGGGCGCCAGTTCCGCCGCGACGCCGCGCGACGCCAGCACCCGTGCGACGATGTCCGGCAGCCCGTGATCCTGCGACATCCGGAGCGCCACCGCCTCGGCGCGATTATCCAGCGCGTGCAGCCAGCGACGGCCGCTCAGCGAGGCCTCGACGGCAAGGAAGGTACGTCCGGTCATGCCTGTTCAACTGCTTTCAGCCGATGCCGCGCCACTTTGCGACGCGCCGCTCGGATCGCAGGCGCGGCGCCTTTGTGCGTCAGAGCCCGAGCTTGGCGCGGTTATAGTGCCGGGCGCGGACCTCGCGCACCGTGCGCGACATCGAGCGCATCACCAGCGTGTGGGTCTCGACCCGGTCCTGGTAGAAGCGCACGCCGTCCAGCAGATTGCCGTCAGTGACGCCGGTCGCCGAGAAGATCACGTCGCCCGACGCCATGTCGCCGAGGGTGTAGATGCGATAGGGGTCGCTGATCCCCATCTGCTCGGCCCGCGCCCGCTTCTCGTTGGTGTTGAGGTGCAGCCGGCCCTGGATCTGACCGCCGATGCAGAGGAGCGCTGCGGCCGCCAGCACGCCTTCCGGCGCGCCGCCGACGCCCATGTAGATGTCGATGCCGGTCTCGTCGGGATCGGTCGTGTGGATGACGCCCGCGACATCGCCGTCGCCGATCAGCCGGATCGCCGCACCGGCCGCGCGGATCTCCTCGATCAGCTGGGCATGCCGGGGCCGGTCGAGGATGCAGGCGGTAATCTCGCCGACCGGCACGCCCTTGGCCTTCGCCAGAGCCGCCAGGTTCACCGCCGCCGGCAGGCCGAGTTGCACCGTGCCCTCGGGATAGCCGGGGCCGATGGCGATCTTTTCCATGTAAACGTCGGGGGCATTCAAGAGGCTGCCGCGCGCCGCCACCGCGATGACTGAGAGCGAGTTCGGCAGGTTCTTGGCGCAAACCGTGGTGCCCTCGAGCGGATCGAGGGCGATGTCGACCTTCGGCCCCCTCCGTGTGCCGACCTCCTCGCCGATGAACAGCATCGGCGCCTCGTCCCGCTCGCCCTCGCCGATGACGATGCGACCGTCGATGTCGAGGCAGTTCAGCTCCGAGCGCATGGCGTCGACGGCGGCTTGGTCGGCAGCCTTCTCGTCGCCGCGCCCCCGAAGAGTTGCCGCGGCGACGGCTGCCCGCTCGGTCACCCGAGCGATCTCGATCGACAGGACGCGGTCCAGCGGTTCCGCCACGGTGGTCGTCTCGTTCATCGCCCTGTCTCCGTCGTCCGGAAGGTCATATGCACTGCGACCGTGAAAGCGCAATGTCGCGTTCGACAGCTGTGCATTGGTCGATGCCGCCAGCGGTCTGGGCCGCCGGTGGCCTGGCGACCCGCGGCGGCCGTTAGGCTCAGTCCAGCGTCTCGATCCGGATCATCCTTGGCTCGCCCGCCAGATGTCCGTCGCGCGAGACCGCGTCGAGCGCCTTACGGACCGCCGCCTCCGTCGTCTCGTGGGTGATCAGCACCACCGGCGCGGTATCGCCCTCGTCCTCGCCGGCACGGCGGCGCTGGACGATGGAGTCCAGCGAGATCGCGTTCTCGGCCATGCGCCGGGCGATCGAGGCGAAGGCGCCGACGCGGTCGAGCACGGTGAGGCGGATGTAGTAGCCGCCCTCGTGCGCCCGCATCCGCGCGCGCTTATAGGGCTGCAGTTCGGAAGGCGCGAGCCCGAGCGTCGGGATCGAGACGCCGGTGGCGAGGTCCAGGATGTCGGAGAGCACGGCGGACGCCGTCGCCTTGCCGCCGGCGCCGGGCCCGGCGAGAAGGATCGAGCCGAGGAGGTCGGTATCGACCGCGACCGCATTGGTCACGCCGTCGACCTGCGCCAGCGCCGAATGCGCCGGGATCATCGTCGGGTGCACGCGCTGCTCGATGCCGCTCTCGGTGCGCTGGGCGACGGCCAGCAGCTTTATCCGGAAGCCGAGTTCGGCCGCAGCCTCGATATCGTCGTTGGTCACCGACGAAATGCCCTCGATGAACACCGATTCCAGATCGATCTCGCAGCCGAAGGCGAGCGAGGTAAGGATGGTCAGCTTGTGCGCGGCGTCGAAGCCGCCGATGTCGAAGGTCGGGTCGGCTTCCGCGTATCCCAGGCGCTGTGCGTCGGCGAGGCAGTCCTCGAAGGCGATGCCCTCCTTCTCCATGCGCGTCAGCATGTAGTTGCAGGTGCCGTTGAGGATGCCGTAGACGCGGCTCACCGTGTTGCCGCGCAGGGCCTCGCGCAGCGTCTTGATGATCGGGATGCCGCCGGCGACCGCCGCCTCGAACAGGATCGTGGTGTTCTTGCGCTGCGCGAGCTTGGCGAGCGACACGCCGTGATGGGCGAGCAGCGCCTTGTTGGCGGTAACCACCGGCAGGCCGCGGTTCAGCGCCGCCTTGACCGAGTCCAGCGCCGCGCCGTCCGAGCCGCCGACGAGCTCGACGAAGACGTCGATGTCCGCCTTGGCGGCAAGCTCGACCGGATCGTCGAACCAGGCAAAGCCCGACACGTCGATGCCGCGGTCCTTCTGCCGGTCCCGCGCCGAGACGGCCGCGACCTCGATTGTGCGGCCAGTGCGCTTGGTGAAGATGTCGCGCTTGTCGTCGATCAGCCGCGCCAGCGACGCGCCGACGGTGCCAAGACCGGCAAGGCCGAGTCTCATCGGGCGAGCCATACTACCTCTTGTCTCGATGTGTTCGGGCCGGCGCCCGTCAAGGGCACCGCCGGAAACGTTGGTGGGTGGCGCCGTCGACCCCGCGCGGTTGCGCGAAGACGGCGCGCCGGGATGCTAGGCTGTCTTGCTGAGCGAGACGACGTTCTGCCCCGCTTCCGCCGAGGGCGCAAGGAAGCGCTTGATGTTTCGCGCCGCCTGGCGGATCCGGTGCTCGTTCTCGACGAGGGCGATGCGGACGAAATCATCGCCATGCTCGCCGAAGCCGATGCCCGGCGCGACCGCGACGTCCGCCTTCTCGATCAGCAGCTTGGAGAACTCCAGCGAGCCGAGATGCTTGTAAGGGTCCGGGATCGGCGCCCAGGCGAACATCGTCGAGGACGGCGGCGGCACCTTGAAGCCGGACCGGCCGAAGGCATCCACCAGCACGTCGCGGCGGTGCTTGTAGATCGAGCGCACCTCGCGCACGGCGCTGTCGTCGGCGTTGAGCGCGGCCGTCGCCGCCACCTGGATCGGCGTGAAGGCGCCGTAGTCGAGATAGGACTTCACCCGGGCGAGTGCCGCGATCAGCCTGGAATTGCCGACGGCGAAGCCGACCCGCCAGCCCGGCATGGAAAAGGTCTTCGACATCGAGGTGAACTCGACCGCGACATCGATCGCGCCTGGCACCTGCAGGATCGACGGCGGCGGGGCGCCATCGAAGTAGATCTCGGCATAGGCGAGATCGGAAAGGACGATGATCTCGTGCTTGCGGGCGAAGGCGACCACCGCGGCGTAGAAGTCGAGATCGGCTTCATACGCGGTCGGATTGGACGGGTAGTTCAGGATGATCGCCAGCGGCTTCGGAATGGAATGGCGCACGGCGCGGTCGAACGCCGCGAGGAAATCGTCATCGGGCTTGGCGGGAATCGAGCGGATCGTGCCGCCGGCCATCAGGAAGCCGAAGGCGTGGATCGGATAGGTCGGGTTCGGGCAGAGCACCACGTCGCCCGGCGCGGTGATCGCCTGCGCCATGTTGGCGAACCCCTCCTTCGAGCCGAGCGTCGCGACAACCTCGGTGTCCGGGTTGAGCTTCACGCCGAAACGACGGAGATAATACGCCGCCTGGGCGCGGCGTAGGCCGGCAATGCCCTTGGAGGCGGAGTAGCGGTGGGTGCGCGGGTCGCGCACGGCCTCGCACAGCTTGTCGATGACGAAGGACGGCGTCGGCAAGTCGGGATTGCCCATGCCGAGGTCGACGATGTCGGCGCCGCGGGCGCGCGCGCCGGCCTTCAGCCGGTTGACCTCCTCGAACACGTAGGGTGGCAGTCTGCGAACCTTATGGAATTCCTCGGTCATCTCTCGTCCCCCGACCAGGATCCCGCCCGGCCTTCTCCCGCTGTCGCGTCTTGTCTCATATCCCGGCCTGAACGGTCCGCATGGGTGCCTCGAGCGCCTTGCGTCCGAAAGACTCGCAAGGGACGCTCCATCGTTTTGAAACTAGAGCATCTTTCCTCGATCGGGTCAGTCCGGCAATCGTCTATGCTTTAATTGCCTTCGATCTGCCGAAGCACGTCCGCGCCATCGGCATCCGCCTCGGCGGCCGAGCCACCGGCGCCCTTCGCCACGGCGGCATCGACCTGCCGGCGCGCCTGCGCCCGCACCGCCGCCGCCTCGGCCAGGCTGCGCCGGTAGTCGGAGGCCGCCGTGCCGACGCCGACGTTCTGCCGGGTGCCGGTTGCCTTCAGCGAACCGCGCTCGGCGATCACCTCCGGCTCCGTCAACTGCGCGGACGCCGATTTCGGAAAAGCCCCGAGCACCGGATAGCCGTCGGCATCCTGCCGCTGCGCCGAAGGCCCGCTGTCGATCCTCGGTCGCTGGGCGAGCTTCGACGGACCTTCCGCCGGCACCAGCGAGCCGCAGCCAGCCATCAGCGGAATCAGGGCGAGAACCGCCACGAGGCGCAGGTCGCGCGGGTGTGTCATCGTCCAGATACCCTTCATCGCTATGATCCCCCTCATAGCCCAAACGATCCGGCCCGGAAAGCCGGGCGGGATGCGAGAAAAACTCCATCGCGGCAGCGGCGCCAGCGCGCGACGACGGACAATCGCCATGCTTTGTGCTTTGATGTCCGTCGGAGGAGACGTCATGGCGCCAACCGAGCCGACCGGCGGACCGCAGCAGGATGCGGACGATGCCTATGTGGTCCGCGACCCCGAGGCCTTCGCGCGCAACATGGCCGAAGTGCTGGAGCAGCTCGGCAAGGCAGCCTCGGCCTGGATCGAACCGCGCGAGCGGGGCGAGGTGATCGATGATGGTCCGGTCGGCGTCGTCGACATGATGTCGACGCTGTCGCAGGTATCGCAGTTCTGGCTCGGCGCGCCTGTCCGTGCGGCCGAAGCGCAGTCAACGCTCTTTGCCAGCTATCTCGATATCTGGAACCAGTCGCTCCAGCGCCTGCAGGGTGGCACCGCCAACCCGGCCGGCCGGCCGGACGCTTCGGCCGACAAGCGCTTTGCCGATCCGGAATGGTCGAACAATCCGCTGTTCGACTTCATGAAGCAGATGTACCTCTCGACCTCGCGCTGGGCAGACGATCTCGTCGCGCATTCCGAGGGTCTCGACGCCCACACCCGCAGCAAGGCGGCCTTCTACGTCCGGCAGCTCACTGCGGCGTTGTCGCCCTCGAATTTTGTCCTGACCAATCCGGAACTGGCGCGCGAGACGGTCGCCACCAACGGCGCTAACCTCGTCCGCGGCATGCGGATGCTGGCCGAGGACATCGCCGCCGGGCACGGCACGCTGAAGCTGCGGCAGTCCGACGACGCAAGGTTCGAGGTTGGCCGCGACATGGCGGTGACGCCCGGCAAGGTGATCGCCGAAAACGCCCTCTGCCAGATCCTGCAATATGAAGCCGCCAGCGAGACCGTGCTGAAGCGCCCGCTGCTGATCGTGCCGCCCTGGATCAACAAGTTCTACATCCTCGATCTTAACCGCGAGAAATCCTTCATCCGCTGGGCCGTCGCCGCCGGCCATACGGTGTTCGTGGTGTCCTGGGTCAATCCGGACGAGCGGCATGCGGACAAGGATTGGGACGACTACATCGATGAGGGCATCGTCTTCGGCCTCGACACGGTAGCGAAGGCCACAGGCGAGACGTCGGTCAACGCCATCGGCTATTGCGTCGGCGGAACCCTCCTCGCCGCGGCCGTCGCCCATCTGAGGACGCGGGGCGATAGCCGGATCCAGTCGGCGACCTTCCTCACCACCCAGGTCGACTTCACCCATGCTGGCGATCTCAAAATCTTCGTCGACGAGGGCCAGCTGGGCTCGCTCGCCGAGAGCATGGCGACGAAGGGCTATCTTGACGGCGCTCGCATGGCCGCGGCCTTCAACATGCTGCGCGCCGGCGATCTGATCTGGCCCTATTTCGTCAACAACTACCTGAAGGGCAAACCGCCGCTGCCCTTCGACCTCCTCTACTGGAATGCCGATTCGACCCGCATGCCCCGCGCCAACCACCTGTTCTATCTGCGCAACTGCTACCTCGAGAACCGGCTGGCGAAGGGCGAGATGGAGATCGGGGGGATGCCGGTCGATCTCTCGCTGATCGACATTCCCGTCTACAGCCTCGCGACCAAGGAAGACCATATCGCCCCGGCGCTCAGCGTCTTCGTCGGCAGCCGCCTGCTGGGGCCGGACGTCACCTTCGTGCTCGCCGGCTCCGGCCACATCGCCGGCGTCGTCAACCCGCCGGAGAAGCGGAAATACCAGTACTGGACGGGCGCCATACCGACGGATGACATCAGCTTCGACGACTGGCTGGCGACGGCAGTGGAAACGCCGGGCTCCTGGTGGCCGCACTGGCAGGCCTGGATCGAACCGTTCAGCGGGCCTCGGGTGAAGCCACGGAGGCCCGGTGGGCGCAAGATGAAGCCGATCGAGGATGCCCCCGGCTCCTATGTCAGGGTCAAGGCGTGAGTCCCGTCTGGCCCCGCCGTGCCAGCCCCCCTTGCGCTGCGCCGCTGCTCAGCGGTCGTCGACGACTGCCCGCGCCCTGCCCGCCCCCGCTTTGGACTTGAAGACACGCCGCTTCGGTGCGACATCAACGGACAGCACGGACGCACAGTAAAACCTCCCGGGACCGCCGACGCCACCATGACCAGCTACCTGCAAGCCGAAATCCAGCCCGCCCGCAACACCGGCGCCATCCGGCTGTACGATGCCGAGGCTTTTGCGGGCATGCGGACGGCCTGCCAGCTGACGGCGCGCTGCCTCGACGACCTCGCCGGCCTCGTGAAGCCGGGCACGACGACGGAGGAGATCGACGCCTACGTCTTCAAGTTCGCGCTCGACAACGGCGCCTTGCCGGCGACGCTGAACTACCGCGGCTACATGAAAAGCGTCTGCACCTCGATCAACCACGTCGTCTGCCACGGCATTCCCGACGACAAGCCGCTGCGCGAGGGCGACATCGTCAACATCGACGTCACCTTGATCGTAGATGGCTATCACGGCGATGCCTCGCGCATGTACCCGGTCGGCAAGATCAAGCGTGCGGCCGAGCGGCTGTGCGAGATTACCTATCAGTCGCTGGTCCTCGGCATGGAGGCGGTGAAGCCCGGCGCGCACATGGGCGATATCGGCGCGGCCATCCAGACCTACGCGGAAGCCGAGCGCTGCTCGGTCGTGCGCGACTTCTGCGGCCATGGCGTCGGCCGGCTGTTCCACGATGCGCCAAACGTCCTGCACTACGGCCGCCGCGGCGATGGCGCGGAGATGCGGCCGGGCATGGTGTTCACCATCGAGCCGATGATCAATCTCGGACGTCAGCACGTGAAGGTGCTGAAGGATGGCTGGACCGCGGTGACGCGCGACCGTTCGCTCTCGGCGCAGTACGAGCACACCGTCGGCGTCACAGATACCGGCTTCGAGATCTTCACCAGTTCGCCCGGCGGCCTCGACACCCC
The DNA here is from genome assembly GCF_055730105.2 of Mesocryomonas lacus. Taxonomy (NCBI): domain Bacteria; kingdom Pseudomonadati; phylum Pseudomonadota; class Alphaproteobacteria; order Hyphomicrobiales; family Aurantimonadaceae; genus Mesocryomonas; species Mesocryomonas lacus. The sequence continues at coordinate 895,317 of NZ_JBUZWF020000003.1, read as the reverse complement.
GGGCATCGCGTTCTCCCGGCCTGCCCAGACGGTCGGCTGAGGCGATGGGTCACGACGAGGCGTCCCTTCCCGGCCTCGACGAGACCCAGCCTCCCCGCGCCGCTGGAGACCGCGCCGCGTCCGCCGCCGACACATCGGCCCCCCGCAAGGACGCCAAGCACCATGACGGCCACCGCGACCGCCTGCGCGAGCGCTTCGCCGAGGCCGGCGCGGTGGCGCTCGCCGATTACGAGCTCCTCGAACTGGTGCTCTTCCGCACCATCCCGCGGCGCGACGTGAAACCGCTGGCGAAGGCGCTGCTCGCCCACTTCGGCGGCCTGCCGGAGGTGTTGAACGCACCGACCCGCCGTATGGCGGAAGTGCCGGGCATTGGCCCCGCCACGGCGCTCGATCTCAAGCTGATCGCCGCCGTCAACGAGCGGGCGATGCTCTCCGCGCTGAAGAGCCGCGAGATCCTGTCGTCCTGGGCGCAGGTGCTGGCCTACTGCAAGGCCGCGATGGCCTACGAGACCCGCGAGCAGTTCCGGATCCTGTTTCTCGACAAGCGCAACACGCTGATCGCCGACGAAATCCAGCAGCAAGGAACGGTCGACCATACGCCGGTCTATCCCCGCGAAGTCGTGCGCCGGGCGCTAGAGCTTTCCGCCACCGCCGTGATCCTCGTGCACAACCATCCATCGGGCGATCCGACGCCGTCGCGCGCCGACATCGAGATGACGCGCACCGTCGTCGACACCGCCAAGCCGCTCGGCATTGCTGTCCACGACCACATCATCATCGGCCGCGCCGGCCATGCCAGCCTCAAGGGCCTGAAGCTGATGTAGGGCAGCTTAGCGGAAGACGCCTTGTATGCTCACCGCCTGACGCAGCCCGAGCAAACTCAGTGAAGATGGCCGAGATCGCGCACCAGCCGCACCTCTCGCGGCCCGATCAGGCCGGAATGCATCACCCGCACGGAATGGATGACCGCCTCGATCTCGCGCTCCCAGTGCGCCAGGAACGTCTTCAGCCGCGGGTAGTCGGGCGCGACGTCGGCGAACTGCCAGTGAAACGTCTGAAGAAAGCTCGGATGGTCTGGCATGCGGTACAGCACTTCGGCGGTGGTCAGGCCGTAGCCGCCGAGCATCTTCTGGAAATCCGGGTCTGCAACATGCCTGCGCATCGAGCCTCTCCAAATCGGGCCGGCGCCATAAGCCGGCTAGCAAATGCTGCGCCGGTCTGGTTAACGGGACGTTAACGCGGCCAATCCGTTGTAAAGACGCGCTGCCGCGAGCCACGAGGCGGACGAAGCACAGCACCTCAGCTGCGGATCCTCAGCGTCGACCGGCCGCCGTCGATCGCGATGACCTGACCGGTGATCCATCCAGCCTCGGCACCCAGCAACATCACCGCCATCGCCGCGATCTCGTCGGCATCGCCGAGCCGTGGCAGGGGGTGCATCTTCGCCACGGCTTCGGCCATCTTGTCGCTGCTTGCGACCTTCCGCCCGAGCGGCGTGTCGACCAGCGACGGGGCGATGGCATTCACCCGGATCTGCGGCGCGAACTCGGCGGCGAGCGAGCGCACCAGCGCCGCGACCGCTCCCTTGGCCATCGCGATGGAAGCATGCGCCGCAAAGCCCTGATCAACCGCGACGCTGGAGAAGAGCACAATGCCCGCCCCCGCCTCGGCCTTGCGCAGTGCCGGCAGGACAGCCTGAATCGCTTTCGCCGCTCCCAGCGCGTTCACGCTGAAATCGTTCAGGAAATCCTGATCGGTCAGTCGCTCGAAAGGTTTCAGGTTGATCGTCCCGGCGGCATAGATCAGCCCATCCAGACGATCGCCTGCGGCCTCTGCGAGCACAGCCTGTGCGCTGTCGTCGAGCACGTCGAGCACGACGCCCGTCGCTTGCAAACCGGCCGCCGTAGCCGCAATTCCTTCAACATCGCGGCCGGTAATGACCACCTCGTGCCCTGCCGCAGCAAGGCGCTTGGCCGCAGCTTCGCCGATGCCGCCCTGTCCACCGACGATCAAATATCTGCCCATGCTCAAACTCTCCTTTTCAGCGCAGATGCGCGGATGGACCGGGGGTTCAAGGGCAAGGTGGGTTTCCTGCACACACGGCTAGGAGAGCGCGGCTGGCCATTCCTTTCGGGCGGCTTGCGGACTGCTAAGTCCGCTGCCGGAAAATATGATGGATTCAGATGCTTAGACCGCAGCCTGGAATCATTGTCTTACCCCACCAGCACGCCACCTGCGGCTGCCATCGCCTCCGGCGTGTCGACATCGATCCCCGCGGCCTTGCCGATCTCGACGGTCTGCAGGGCGTCCGGATGATCCGCCAGAAGGCGCCGCGCGCCGACATCACCGGTCAAGGCGCCGATCTCGCCGCGGTAGATCACGGAGAGCACCACCGGGTTGGCCAGGCGGCCGCCATCGGTCGCGGCGACGAGCGAGCCGCGCCCCTCGCGCGCGAAAACGGCGATCAGGCGATCGAGATCGCCACTGCCGAGCCTTGGCTGGTCGGCCAGGATCACAAGCGCACCGTCCGCCCCTGCGTCAAAGGCGGAGCCGCAGCCGGCGATGACCGAGGTCGACAGGCCCTCGGCGAAGGCGGGATTCTCGGTGATGTCGACGTCGAGCCCGGCCAGTGCCCGCTTGATCTCGGCCGAGCGATGGCCGACCACCACGCGCACGCGGCGCGCCTGACTCGCCAGAGCCGTCAGCACCGAAAGCCGGATCAGCGGAACGCCGTCGAAGGTCGCAAGCAGCTTGTGCGGCCCGCCCATGCGGCTCGACCGTCCGGCGGCAAGGATCACGGCATCGACCAGCGACGCCGCGTTTCCGTCCCGCGTCGACCGGCTTTCGCCCGCCCGGACCGGTTTCTCCGGCCGACGCTCGCGGGGCTGCGGACGGCTCGTAATCTCCATCAGCAGGCCGCCGACGCCCATGCCGCGAATGTCCGACGGCGTGACCGGCACATCGGCCAGCAGCCGGCCGAGCACCCAATCGAACCCGTTCTCCTTCGGCGAGCGAGCGCAGCCAGGCGCGCCGATCAGCGGCCGGCCGGCGACCGTGCCGAGCAGCAGGAGATTGCCGGGATCGACGGGCATGCCGAGTTGCAGCACCGCGCCACCAGCAGCCGCTACCGCCGCGGGAATGACGTCGCCGGCATCGATCACCGCCGAGGCCCCGAAGACGATGACGATGTCGGCTGTCCCGGCGGCACGGATCGCATCGGCCAAGGCAAGAGTCTCATGCGGACAGCGGGTTTCCGAGGCGATCACCGCCCCGGCGACGGCGAGCCGGCGGCGCAGGACTTCCCGCGTCTTGTCGAGCACGCTTGGTTTCACCCCGCGCAGCGTCGTCTGGATCAGCGCCACCGTCAGGGCGCGGTAGGGCGACAGGCGGAACGCCGGCCGCTCGGCCAGCAAGGCGGACGCTTCCCGCACCGCATCGCGCGCGACGGCGAGCGGGATGATCTTGACGGTCGCCAGCATCTGCCCTGCCACGACCGGCTCGAATTCCTTCAGCGTCGCCAGCGTGATCGCGGGGTCGATGGCATTCAGCCGGTCGACGATGCCACGGTCCGGCAGGAACAAGCCGGCGGACGCCGCGAAGAAATTCACACGCCCGGTCGCTGCCGGTCCGACGGTCACGCCCGGCCCGCTGGCGACGGCCGCAATGCGCGCCGCCGCCATGTCCTCGGTGAGATCGGCGGGACCGAGGACGGCGGCAATCACCTCGGCAATGCCCGCCGCCCCAATCTCCGCAACGTCCGCGGCGCTCAACCGCGTGCCCTTGGCGATGCGTCGCCCGGCAAGCCGCAGCGCGTGCGCGAGGATAGCGCCCTCGGCAGACGCCACCGGAACCGGGCCGAACCTCACGTGGCCGTCCCGGTGCGTCGCTTGCGCAGCGCCTGGATCACCGAGGCGAGAACCGCAACGGCGATCTCGGCGGGGCTCGCCGCGCCGATGTCGAGCCCGATTGGCGCCTCGATCCGTGCGAGATCCTCCGCCCGCGCGCCCGCGGCCTCCAGCCGCGCCAGCCGGCCGGCATGCGTCTTCCGGCTGCCGAGCGCGCCGACGTAAAAACATCCGGCCTCGAGCGCCGCCAGCAGCGGCACGTCGTCGATCTTCGGGTCGTGCGTCAGCGCGACGAGGGCGGTATAGGCATCGAGCGGCTGCGCCTTCAGCGCATCTTCGGGCCACTCCGCCGTCAGCGGGGTGCCGGGAAAGCGCTCCGGCGTCGCGAAGGCGGTGCGGGGATCGACGACGGCGATGTCGTAGCCTGCGAGACGCGCCATCGGTGCCAGCGCCTGGCTGATGTGCACCGCCCCGATCACCAGAATCCGCGCGGGTGGCACGTAAAGGGTGAGGAAGCTCTGCCCCTCCGGCGCGTCGACCATGCCGGATTTGCCGGTTCGAAACGCCGTCGCCAGCGCCGACGCCAGCGGATCGCCGGGAGCCTCGCTCTCGCGCACCAGCCTCTGGCTGCCGCCCACGATGTCGGTGACAACGGCGACGGCCCGCCGGGCCGTTCTCTCCGCGTTCAGTTCGGTCAGCAGCGAAAGATCCATCAGGCGTCTGCCCGGATCGGCTCGACGAGGACCCGGATGCGCCCACCGCAGGAAAGGCCGACGCGCCATGCGGTCTCATCCGCGACCCCGAACTCCAGCATTCGGGACGTTCCCGCCTCGATCACCTCGATCGCCTCGCTGACCACCGCGCCCTCGACGCAGCCGCCGGATACCGAGCCCTCGAAATTGCCCTCGGCGTCGATCACGAGATGGCTGCCGGTCGGCCGTGGCGCCGAGCCCCAGGTCTCCACCACCGTGGCCAGCGCCAGGCGCCGGCCGTCCCTCGCCCAGGCTTCCGCCGTGGCCAGAACGTCGAGCTCGATCGTGCCGTCCATCCCACTCTCCTTCGTGTCGTACATTTATTGCCGAACCCGTCGCCGGATGAGCGCAACCAGTGGATATCAGCCCGATGGAATCACGGCGCAGACGACCCGAGAAACCACTGCACCGGCAAGTGACGATCGGCTCGGAGGTTCCGCGTCTCGCTCGCCGCCGTATCCGCTCAACTCATGACGATGCGATAATGTTGTCTTGAGATAGGCGCCGTCCCGCCCCTTTCGCAAGACTGCCCCGCCAGCGGCGCCGACGGGTCCGCCAGCCGGACGCAAGCTGAATGACTGTCGACGTGAAACCCAAGAAGATCTTCGCAGCGCGATGGCGCGCTCCCTTCGGCGACAAGGCTCGAATTCTCCCGCGAACGAGGCTAGGTTCCGGCATGCCCCATTTCCGGACGTCCCTCGCCCTCGCTATCGTCCTTGCCGCAACAGCTGCCGCCCCGGCGGCGGAGCGGGTGCGCATCGGGGTTGCCGGACCGTTTTCCGGAACGTCCGCCATCCTCGGCGAGCAGATCCTCGCCGGCATGCGGACCGCCGCCGACGACGCGACCGACGTCACCCGAGCGGACACCGACTGTTCCGGCGACGGCGGCACAAAGGCAGCCGAGCAGCTGATCGCCGATAAGGTGGAGATCGCCGTCGGCTTCCTCTGCACCGAGGCGCTGACCACCGCGCTCCCCAAACTCTCGGCCGCCGGCATTCCGGTGATCACCGTCGGCGTGCGCGCCAACCGCTTTACCGACACGCGGGCCCGGACCGGCGCGCTGGTCTGGCGCCTCGCGCCCCGCTCGGACGCAGAGGCCGACGCCACCGCGGCGGCCATCACCACCCGCTGGAAGGACACGCCCTTCGGCCTCGTCGACGACGGCACAATCTACGGCCGCGGCCTTGCCGACGCCGTGCGCACGCGTCTGGAAGCTGCCGGCATGCGGCCCGCGACGATCGACAACTACCGGCCGGCCGAGGAGAAGCAGTTTGGCCTCGCGCGCCGCATCCTCGGCACCGGCGTCACCCATCTCTTCATCGCCGGCGACCGGCCGGACGTGGCGATCATCGCCCGCGATGCCGGCTCGATCGGCCTGACGCTGGAGATCATCGGCGGCGAGGCGCTGCTGGACGAAGGCAATCCGGACGTGCCGCTGGCCTCCGGCGTCCTCGCCCTCGCCCCGCTCGACCGGTTCGAGGAGATCCCGACCTCCGAGATCGCGCCGGAAGCCAAGCAAGGCTATTTCGGGCCGACCGTCGCTGCGGGCGAGATCGCGCTCGCCGCGGTCCGCTTCGCCCGGCAGAAGGCCCGGCCCTTGCCGGCGGTGCTGGATGCCAACGTCTTCGCGACCTCGCTCGGCCCGATCCGCTTCGATGCCAAGGGCGATTCCGACCTTTCGCTTTTCCGCACCTTTCGCTTCGACGGCAGCGATTTCGTTGCGGACGCGGGCGGCTGAGCGGATGGCGTTCTGGCAGGCCGGGCCCCGCAATCTCCTCAGCGACGTCGCGGGCCTCAGCGTCGGAAATGCACGGGACGACCGCCTCGCCAGCGGCGTCACCGTCATCCTCTGCGATAACTCGACCGTCGCCGCTGTTCACGTTCAGGGCGGCGCCCCCGGTACCCGCGAGACCGACCTTCTGGCGCCGGAGAACACTGTGTCGACGGTCGATGCGCTCGTCCTCTCCGGTGGTTCGGCTTTCGGCCTCGATGCCGCCTCCGGGGTCCAGGCCTATCTTCGTGGTAAGGGCCGGGGTTTTGCCGTCGGTCCGCATCGCGTGCCGATCGTACCGGCGGCGATCCTGTTCGACCTCGGCGATGCCGGCTGGGACCGCTACCCGCCTTACCGCGAGCTCGGCTTTGCCGCCTGCGAGACGGCGGCCCGCGACTTTTCCATCGGCACCGAGGGAGCGGGCACCGGCGCCACCACCGCCCGCCTGAAAGGCGGCCTCGGCTCGGCCTCTGCGGTGCTGGCGAGCGGCATCACCGTCTCGGCGCTCGTCGCCGTCAATGCGTTGGGATCGCCGACGATCGGGGCCACCCCGCACTTCTGGGCTGCGCCCTTCGAGCTCGGCGCCGAGTTCGGCGGCCGCGGCTTGCCGTCCCCGTGGCCAGAAAACGCGACGGAGCCCTTCACCAAGTTCGGCGCCACGGCCGGCGGCAATACCACCATCGCGGTCATCGCCACCGATGCGGTGCTCGACAAGGCCGGCGCCAAGCGGCTGGCGATCTCCGCCCATGATGGCTTCGCCCGTGCCCTCTGGCCCGCGCATACGCCGTTCGACGGCGATCTCGTCTTCGCCCTCGCCACCGGCGGCACCGGGAAGAAGCCCGCCGGCGTCGACCTCGTGGATCTCGGTGCGACTGCCGCCGCCGTCATGGCCCGCGCCATCGCCCGCGGTGTACACGCCGCCAGCGCCGCACCCGGCGACCGGAAACCGGCCTGGCAGGCCGTTCACGCGACGCCGCCGTCCGCGTGATCACGCGCCGATCGACCAGCCGCTTCTGACCAACGCTACCGCGCACGCCAGACTGATTAACAGCAGGCCCGCCCCGGCCGCCGGGCGTCACACATTGAGACGCCCGGCGGCCTCTGTTATGTCGCACCTCTCGCCATCCCGCACCGCAAGGACGCTCCATGATTCCCCGTTACTCCCGCCCCGACATGGTCGCCATCTGGTCGCAGGAGACGAAGTACCGGATCTGGTTCGAGATCGAGGCGCATGCCTGCGACGCGCTGGCCGAACTTGGCGTCATCCCGAAGAGCGCCGCTGAGACGATCTGGGAGAAGGGCAATGCCGCCACCTTCGACGTCGACCGGATCGACGAGATCGAGCGCGAGACCAAGCACGACGTCATCGCCTTCCTGACGCATCTTTCCGAGATCGTCGGGCCGGATGCGCGCTTTGTCCACCAGGGCATGACCTCGTCCGACGTGCTCGACACATGCTTCAACGTCCAGCTCGTCCGCGCCTCCGACCTGATGCTCGCCGATCTCGACGGCCTCCTTGCCGCGCTGAAGCGCCGGGCGCTGGAACACAAGGACACGGTGACCATCGGCCGCTCGCACGGCATTCATGCCGAGCCCGTGACCTTCGGCATCAAGCTGGCGCTGGCCTATGCCGAGTTCGAGCGCTGCCGCGCCCGGCTCGTCGCTGCCCGTGCCGAGATCGCCACCTGTGCCATCTCCGGCGCCGTCGGCACCTTCGCCAACATCGACCCGGCCGTCGAGGAGCATGTCGCCAAGGCGCTTGGCCTGACGCCGGAGCCGGTCTCGACGCAGGTCATCCCGCGCGACCGCCATGCGATGTACTTCGCCACCCTCGGCGTCATCGCCTCGTCGATCGAGCGCCTGTCGATCGAGATCCGCCATCTGCAGCGCACCGAGGTGCTGGAGGCCGAGGAGTATTTCGCGCCGGGCCAGAAGGGCTCGTCGGCCATGCCGCACAAGCGCAACCCGGTGCTGACCGAGAACCTTACCGGTCTCGCCCGCATGGTGCGCTCCTTCGCCATGCCGGCGATGGAGAACGTCGCCCTCTGGCACGAGCGCGACATCTCGCACTCCTCGGTCGAGCGCTATATCGGCCCTGACGCGACCATCACCCTCGACTTCGCACTGGTGCGGCTGACCTCGGTGATCGACAAGCTCCTGGTCTATCCCGAGCGGATGCTGAAGAACCTCAACCAGTTCAAGGGTCTCGTTCACTCCCAGCGTGTGCTGCTCGCCCTCACCCAGGCCGGCGTCAGCCGTGAAGACTCCTACCGGCTGGTCCAGCGCAATGCGATGAAGGTCTGGGAGCAGAACAAGGACTTCCTCGAGGAGCTCTTGGCTGACCCGGAAGTGACGGCCGCCTTGCCGGAAGCCGAGCTGCGCGAAAAATTCGACCTCGGCTACCACACCAAGCATGTCGACACGATCTTCCGGCGCGTCTTCGGCGCCTGAACAGGCGCCCGCTGCCGGAGGCTTTCTATCGGCGGCACGATCCATCCTTCCCGACCAAAGGTCGGGGAGGCTTGGTGGGCTCAATCCCGGCCACGCGGCGCTTCACCACTTCCTGCTTTTTCGGCGAGTTGCAGCGATAGCGCCCGGATGCGGCCACGCCCGAGGTGCGTCTACCCCGCCGCCTTCAACGCCACGGACTCGTCTAGCGCGATGTCGATCTTGAACATCTGGTGGTCGGAGAAAGGCTGGTCGATGATCTCGATCGAGCAGCGGTCGGCAAGGCTGGTCGAGACAAGGCAAGTGTCGAGGCTCGCCTGATAAGGCCCGAAGCGGAAGGTCGGGCCGGACAGCTTGTTGGCGTGAACAAGATTCTCGGCCTTCATCAGTGGCGCCAGTTCTGCATCGCCCGAGAACATGTTGAAGTCGCCGATCAGCATGGTCGGCCCGTCACGTTCGGCGATCCACTCGGCGATCTGCTCAAACTGCATCGTTCGAACGCGCCTGATCAGCGAGCAGTGCACGACCAGCACCCGCAGTCCCGAGATGTCGATGTCGTAGACTAGGCGCTTCTTGCCGGCCGCGAGGTAGCGCTTGGCGAACGTCACTTCGCGGCTGGCGAGGAAAGCGTTCGACTTGCCGCGCGAAATCGGCGAGCGGATCTTCGGCGTATCGCTGTATTTGTTGTCGATCGTCGCGAAAGCGTGCCCGTCCTCGCAGAGCACCGGAAACTGGTCGAAATACCCGTTGGTGATCGAGCCTTGGTCGATCTCGACGAAGCAGCTGAGATCCGGCTGCAGCCGTCGCATCGTGTCGCGCACGAACTGAAGGCTCCGCATCTGGGCAGCGCGCGGTGTGTAGATGTGGTGGTGGAGGCGCGAGAGATGGTGGCCGAGCGAGCCATCGATTTCCCGGGAATAGCCGAGATTGGCATAGACAATCCGCAGCATCAGGTGGGTCGTCCGGCAGTCGGGCAGCGAGCGGCGCCGCAGGAACGGTGCCGTTTGGCTTCTGGCTTCAAGGCAATTCTCCTGCTGTCGCCACGCCGCGACGCGCCAGCATAACAGCCGGCGACGCTGTGGGCATGACCCGAATTTTCGGGATAAATGCGGCGGGCGGGCCGGAAGTTCAGCACCTTGGCGGCGTTGCCGCGCCAAAGCCGCAGATCTCACCATTCTCAGCGGACAAGACAGCCGGTTTCGTGCCATGCACGCCGGGGGATATCGAACCCGCGCCGGACCGCGGGGGATTGGAAGACGTGACGCTGCGATGAACTTCGATTTTTCCGCGTGGTCGATCTGGTCGATCGTCATCACCCTTCTGAATTGGTCAATCATCGTCGGCGCCTTGGTGGTGATCCCCTTCCGGCGATCGCCGGCGGCGGCCCAGGGATGGCTGCTGCTGTTCTTCTTCCAGCCTTTCGCCGCCCTCCTGGTCTATTTCTTCATCGGCAATGCCCGCCATCCGAAATGGCGGCGCGAGCGCATCAAGAGCGTTCCTTCCGTCGTGCTAAAGGCCGTGGGCGACATTCCCGGCAGCGCCAGCGACGCGGCAATGGCGCTGGAGCCGCGCAGCCGAACGGCCGCGAATCTGGTGCGCAACATTGGCCAGATGCCTTGCGTCTCCGGCAACAGCATCGATCTCGACCCCAACTACAACCGCGTCGTCGACCGCATCACCGGCGATATCGATGCGGCACAGAACCATGCGCATGCCATGTTCTACATCCTCCAGGATGACGAGGCCGGCAACAAGGTTCTGAGCGCGCTGGAGCGCGCGGCCAAGCGCGGCGTCAAATGCCGGCTGCTGATCGACGCCGTCGGCTCCTCCACCGATCGCAATGCCATTGCCCGCCGGCTCGAAGGGACGGGCGTCGAGATCCGGCTGATCCTGCCGCTGCGCTTCTGGAACCGCGCGACCCGTGCAGACCTTCGCAACCACCGCAAGATCGTCGTCGTCGACGGCAAGATCGGCTGGGTCGGCTCGCAGAACATGCACCAGATCGAATACGAACCGAACACCTTCTACCGCGAGGTGATGGCGCGGGTGAAAGGGCCGGTGGTTCTGGAACTGCAGGCGATCTTCATCGGCGACTGGTTCCTCGAGACCGACGAGGACATCTCGACGCCCGAGCTGATGCCGACACCGGAGCGCACCGAGGGCGGCGTGACCGCCCAGGTGATGCCGAGCGGCCCCGACCACCCGCTGAGCCGGGTCGATTCGCTGTTCACCGATCTCATCCACGGCGCCCGCGAGAAGGTGGTGCTGACGACGCCCTACTTCATCCCGAACGAGCCGCTGTCGCTTGCGCTGCGCACCGCGGTGGAGAAGGGCGTCGCCGTGACCCTGTTCGTAACCGCAACCACCAACAGCTTCCTCATCGATCACGCCCAGCGCTCCTACTATGACGAGCTGCTACAGTCGGGCGTCGAGGTCATGCTCTACCGGGAGCGCTTCCTGCACGCCAAGCACCTGTCGATCGACGACGACATCGCGATCATCGGCTCGGCCAACATGGACCGTCGCTCCTTCGAGCTGAATTCGGAGGTGACACTGATCGCCTATGATGCCGGGGTCGTGCGGCAGTTGCGCAAGATCGAGAACGACTATCGGGCCAAGAGTCGCCGGCTGATTGAGGCGGAATGGAACGAGCGCGGCTTCTTCACCCAGCTCTTCGAGAATGCGACACGGCTGATCAGCCCCCTGCTCTAGACCGCCGGCGGCGGGCCTCGGCTTGACTTCCGCCGCCGACGCTCGCATGTCCGGCCCATGCGTGTTTCAGAAGCTGAAATCCTCGTCATCCCCGGCTACCGCGGCTCGTCGGCGGAACATTGGCAGACCCGCTGGGAAGGCCGCCTGTCCACGGCGCGCCGCGTTCACCAGCGCGAATGGACGAAGCCGGTGCGCGAAGAATGGGTCGAGGCCGTCGCAGCGGCGGTCAACGAAAGCACCCGGCCGGTGGTGCTGGTCGCCCATTCGCTCGGCGTTGCGGCCGCAGTTCTGGCCATTCCGAAATTCCAGCACCGTGTCGCAGGCGCCTTCTTCGTGGCACCGCCGGAGGTTACCAATCCCGGTCTGCGCCCGAAGCATCTGATGACCTTCGGCCCCTACCCCCGCGATCCGTTGCCGTTCCCCTCGATCCTGGTGGCAAGCCGCAACGATCCCTTTTCGTCCGTCGCGGCGGCGGAGGATATTGCGGATGCCTGGGGTTCGATGTTCGTCGACGCCGGCGAGTCCGGCCACCTCAATCAGGACAGCGGACATGGGCCCTGGCCGGAGGGCTTGCTGACCTTCGGCAAGTTCATCTCGAAGCTGCCGCTCGAGCCCACACCCATGCCGGCGATCCCCGGCGAGGATTGAGGGCTCAGGCTCTGACCGCGGCGACCAGCGCCTCGGCCGCGGCCTTCAGCAGATTGATGTCGTTGGAAATCGTGGCGAGGCAGTAGCCATAGCCGCGGTAGCGGCGGGCGTCTTCGGCGCTGGCGCAATAAATGCCGGCAAACTTGCCGGCAGCTTTGGCGGCGACGGCGACCTTCTGGATCGCGGCCTCGGCGACCGGTCCGTTCGGATCCCAGGTGCCGGTTTCCGATAGGGCAATCGAAAGGTCGGACGGACCGACGAACACGCCGTCCAATCCTTGAAGCGCCAGGATGGCTTCGAGATTGTCCATCGCCGCCGCCGTTTCGATCATCGCAAAGGCCAGCGTCTCGCGATTGGCTTCGGACGTATAGGCCGTCCGGTCGCCGTAGCCCGCGGCCTTCGCGTAACCATGGAGTTCCACCGCCCGCGTCGGCCCGAAAGACCTGCTGCCGAGCGGCGCGTATTTCACGGCGTCGACAAAGCCTTGCGCGTCAGAAACGCTCTCGATCATCGGCATGATGACGGCGGAAGCGCCAAAATCGAGCGCCCGCGCCGCGTTGGCTCGGTCCTCGATCGGCAGGCGCACCAGCGATGGCTTGCCGATCATGCCCGCCCGCCCGATCGCCGCCGCCATGCTCGCCACGTCATGCAGCCCATGTTGCATGTCGAGGCAGATCGCATCGAAGGGCGCCCGCAGCAGAGCTTCATGCACCATGGGATCGGTTAGCGACGACCAGGAAGAGAGGACGAAGCTGTCTCCTTCCAAAGCCTTGCGAAGTGCGGGAAGAGCCATGCTATCGGATGCTTTCGCGGTGACGGAACGCGGGAAAGTGCCTACCGGCGGATACTGGCAGCTGGTCGGTGGAGCAGGTTACTCCGCGCGGACCTGCTTCTCCGCCTCGATCAGCAGTTCCGCCATGGTACGGCGAATGCGGTGTTCCGACTGGTCGATCCCGGCCGCATCGAAATCCCGGCGGATCTTCTCGTACACATCGTCGTCGCCCGGCTTCTCGAAGTCGGACTTTACGACTTCCTGCGCATACAGCTTGGCTTCGTCTTCCGATTTGCCGAGCTTCTCGGCCGCCCAGAGGCCCAACAGACGATTGCGCCGCGCTTCGATTCGAAACCGCAGCTCTTGATCATGGGCGTAGCGCCCCTCGAAGTCCGTTTCGCGGCCTGTCATCGACATCGACTTCTTCCTCCACAAGCAATTGCAACGCCCGCTTGGACGATGGCCATCTCTGACATAGGCGGTTGCCGAGGATATTTGAAGCCGGAACGGCCTTGAATCGGGCCGTGCCGCATCTTGTTTCGGACATCTGGTTCACCAATTGTCGAGGGGATAATCCCCTTGACACGGGCCGCCATTGTCTGGACCCCCACTTTGGTCTATTCACGCGCTCAAACGTCACGCTTCGCGTCGCTTCCCGAGGACGCACCCTCATGCACGATAGAGCACCCCTATGACACGTCGCCGCCGTATCTACGAAGGCAAGGGCAAGATCCTTTACGAAGGCCCGGAGCCAGGCACGCTCGTGCAGTTCTTTAAGGACGATGCGACCGCCTTCAATGCCAAGAAGCACGAGATTGTCGACGGCAAGGGTGTCCTCAACAACCGGATCTCGGAGTACATTTTCACCCATCTGAACAAGATGGGCATTCCGACGCACTTCATTAAGCGGCTCAACATGCGCGAGCAGCTGATCAAGGAAGTCGAGATCATTCCGCTCGAGGTCGTGGTGCGCAACATCGCGGCGGGCTCGCTCGCCAAGCGCCTCGGCATCGAGGAGGGCACCGTGCTGCCGCGCTCGATCATCGAGTTCTACTACAAGGCCGACGCGCTCGACGATCCGATGGTCTCGGAAGAGCACATCACCGCTTTCGGCTGGGCAAGCCCGCAGGAAATCGACGACATCATGGCGCTCGCCATCCGCGTCAACGACTTCCTCTCCGGCCTTTTCCTCGGCGTCGGCATCCAGCTCGTCGACTTCAAGATCGAGACCGGCCGCCTCTATGAGGGCGACATGATGCGCATCATCGTCGCCGACGAGATCTCGCCGGACAGCTGCCGCCTCTGGGACGTGCAGACCAACGAGAAGATGGACAAGGACCGGTTCCGCCGCGACATGGGCGGCCTGGTCGAGGCCTATCAGGAAGTCGCCCGTCGTCTCGGCATCATGAACGAGAACGAGCCGCCCCGCCCCTCCGGGCCGGTGCTGGTAAAGTAAGACGGCGGCGCGGCAAGGCCGCGCCGCAGCCGGCATCGGCACTCAAACTCGTCTATTCCCGCGACAGGCTGATCCAGTAGGCAAGTCCGTCGCGGACAGGCTGATACATTGATCGAATCCTCAACGAACAGGCAGGCACAGTGATCAAGGCGCGTATCGTCGTTACCCTCAAGAACGGCGTCCTCGACCCGCAAGGCAAGGCCATCGAGGGCGCTCTCGGCAGCCTCGGCTTCGGCGGCGTTGGTGCCGTCCGCCAGGGCAAAGTCTTCGACGTCGTGCTCGACGGCGACGACCGCGCCGCCGCGGAGGCTCAGCTAAAGGACATGTGCGCCAAGCTTCTGGCCAATACCGTTATCGAGAATTATACTGTGGAGATCGCGTAAAGGTTGTGCCGGAGGGTGCCATGGCCGATGTCACGAATGAACTGATGTTCGAGCTGATGAAGCGCATGCATGAGGACATTGGCGGGCTGAGGCTCGACGTCGTTGGCCTGAAACCTGAGATCAATTCGATCCGCGGCCATATCGCCTCCGTCAACAACGACGTTCATAACATTTACGGCGTTCTGGCACGCTACGAGACGCGGCTGGACCGGATCGATCGCCGTATCGACCTGCGCGAGTTGGCCGAGCCATCGAGGTCATACGACCCGCACCTGTGAGCACCGCGCTCGGCCTCCTGCCCAGCGGCACCGTCCTCGACGAGGGTGATGCCGCTGTTTCCATTTCCGGGCTCTTACGGCCCGTCCAAACTCTCCTTCCGGACCATGCCGGCCCGGCCATGCTCTCCAATGGTTGCCGTCGCCCATGAAAACTGCCGTCGTCCTTCTCCCCGGCCTAAACCGCGACCGCGACATGATCGCCGCGCTGACGACGATCACCGGCACGCCGCCGCTGACCGTCTGGCAGACCGACACCGAGGTTCCCGACGTAGACCTGATCGTCGTGCCCGGCGGCTTCTCCTTCGGCGACTATCTGCGCTGCGGCGCCATCGCCGCGCGATCGCCGGTGATGCGCGCCGTCGCCGACAAGGCGGCCCAGGGCGTCTCGGTGCTCGGCGTCTGCAACGGCTTCCAGATCCTCTGCGAGGCTGGCCTCCTCCCGGGCGCGCTGATGCGCAATACGACGCTGCGCTTCGTCTGCCGCGAGGTGAAGCTCGAGGTCGTCAACGCCGCGACCCGCTTCACCACCGCCTACACCCCCGGCCAGATCATCCGCTGCCCCGTCGCCCACCACGACGGCAACTATTTCGCCGATGACGAAACCCTCGACCGGCTGCATGGCGAGGACCGCGTCGTCTTCCGCTATGCCGAGGGCACGAACCCGAACGGCGCGACGCGCGACATCGCCGGTATCGTCAACGAAGCCGGCAACGTGCTCGGCCTGATGCCGCATCCCGAAAACCTGATCGAGCCCGAGCACGGCGGCACCGATGGCCGCGGCATCTTCGAGAGCGCCCTCGGCCTCGTGCGGGGCCTTGCCGCATGAGCGTGAAGCTGTTCCGAAATCTCCTCGTCATGGGCTTTGCCACCGGCATCGTCGCCCTGTCCGCCTGCAGCACCCCGGCCCCGCCGGTGAGAACCACTCAGCCGGCGGCGAAGGCCGAGTCGGGTCTCGACCGCATGGAGCGCGTGACGCTCGCGGCCAACCGCTGCTGGTTCAAGTCGAACGATCCGGCCTTCGCGCGCTACAGTCTCGCGCCCGAGCTCTCCTCCTTCTCCGGCAAGCCGCGCTTCCTCCTGGTGCCCAAGGGCCGCCCCGAAGCCAAGCCGCTGCTCGTCGTCGAGGCGCAACCCGGCTCGCGGGCGCTCTCGACCTATGGCCCGCTGATGGGCACCGGCATTGCTGGCCGTGTCGACGCTGACATTCGCCGCTGGAATGCGGGCGGGCGCGCCTGCGATGCGTAGTGGCGCCCTGCGCCGCCGTCCGGCGGTCGCCGCGGCGCTGGCCCTCTCCGCAGCGCTATCCGGCTGCGTATACGCCACCGCCGACGTCAGGACCTTCTCGATCGAGCCGCTCGAGGTCGCCGAAGCGTCGGAGGATCTGCGGCCGACGCCGACCGAGGCGGCCTATGCTAGGGATACCGCCCGGATCGTCTTCAAGCGCCGTGACGGCGAGCGCAGCACGCGCTTCGTCTCGGCTGATCCGCGCGAGGGTTACGCCCTCTGCCTTCGCGCCAACAGGCAGTACGCGCTGCTTGTCTTCCAGCGCCGTGTCTTTGCCGCCGCGATCTCGCAGGCCGAGGACGATGCTTCGATCCTGCGGTCGGCGGCTGATACCGCCGTCTGCCGCGGCGTTGCCGATTGGACGCGGGTCTGACGCGCCGGCTGGCGCCACCCGAGCTGAAACGGGCGGGTCATCCCGTCCAACACCCCTGACGCCCCGGCGCACGGAGACTGCCATGACCGAGATCACCATCACGCCCGAGATCGTCGCCGCGCACGGGCTGAAGCCGGACGAGTACCAGCGCATCCTCGATCTCATCGGCCGCGTGCCGCTGATCACTGAGCTCGGCATCTTCTCGGCGATGTGGAACGAGCACTGCTCCTACAAGTCCTCCAAGCGCTGGCTGAAAACCTTGCCGACCAAGGGCGTTCGGGTCATCCAGGGCCCCGGCGAGAACGCCGGCGTCGTCGATATCGGCGATGGCGACTGCGTCGTCTTCAAGATGGAGAGCCACAACCACCCGTCCTATATCGAGCCCTATCAGGGCGCGGCGACGGGTATCGGCGGCATCCTGCGCGACGTCTTCACCATGGGCGCCCGGCCGATCGCTGCGATGAACGCGCTGCGCTTCGGCGCGCCCGACCATCCGAAGACCCGCCATCTTGTCGCCGGCGTCGTCGCCGGCATCGGCGGCTACGGCAATGCCTTCGGCGTGCCGACCGTCGGCGGCGAGGTCAACTTCCACCCTCGCTACAACGGCAACTGCCTGGTCAACGCGTTCGCCGCGGGCCTAGCGAAGACCGACGCGATCTTCCTGTCGGAAGCCAAGGGCGTGGGCCTTCCCGTCGTCTACCTCGGCGCCAAGACCGGCCGCGACGGCGTCGGCGGCGCCACCATGGCCTCGGCCGAGTTCGACGCGGACATCGAGGAGAAGCGCCCGACCGTGCAGGTCGGCGACCCCTTCACCGAGAAGTGCCTGCTGGAGGCCTGCCTCGAGCTGATGAAGACCGGCGCGGTCATCGCCATCCAGGACATGGGCGCCGCCGGCCTCACCTGCTCGGCGGTCGAGATGGGCGCCAAGGGCGGCCTCGGCATCGAGCTCGACCTCAATAAAGTCCCGGTGCGCGAGACGCACATGACGCCGTACGAGATGATGCTGTCGGAGAGCCAGGAGCGCATGCTCATGGTGCTGGAGCCGTCCAAGCAAGCGGTCGCCGAGGCGATCTTCGTCAAATGGGGCCTCGACTTCGCCGTCGTCGGCATCACCACGGACGATTTGCGTTTCCGCGTCCTGTTCCAGGGGCAGGAGGTCGCGAACCTGCCGATCCGCGAGCTCGGCGACGAGGCGCCGGAATATGATCGCCCGTGGATCGAGCCGGTTCCGCCGAAGACGGTGCATGCGGCCGACCTCGCCGAGCACGAACGCTATGACGCGATCCTCCTGAAGCTGATGGGCTCGCCGGACATCGCTTCACGGCGCTGGGTGTTCGAGCAGTACGACACGCTGATCCAGGGCAACTCCCTGCAGCGCCCCGGCGGCGACGCTGGCGTCGTGCGCGTCGACGGCCACGCCACCAAGGCGCTCGCCTTCACCAGCGACGTGACGCCGCGCTATTGCGAGGCCGACCCCTTCCAGGGCGGCATGCAGGCGGTCGCCGAATGCTGGCGCAACCTCACCGCCGTCGGCGCCGAGCCGCTGGCTGCCACCGACAACCTCAACTTCGGCAATCCGGAGAAGCCCGAGATCATGGGCCAGCTGGTGCGCGCCATCCAGGGCATCGGCGCCGCCTGCGAGGCGCTGGGCTTCCCGATCGTCTCCGGCAACGTCTCGCTCTACAACGAGACGCAAGGCCAGGGCATCCTGCCGACCCCGACCATCGGCGGCGTCGGCCTGATCGACGACCGCTCGAAGACCGCCCGCGTCGGCGGCATGGTCGAGGGCGACACGCTGTTCCTCGTCGGCGTTCCCGGCGCGCATCTCGGCGCCTCGATCTACCTCCGCGAGATCGAGGGCCGCGAGGACGGCGCGCCGCCGCCGGTCGACCTTGCCGAGGAGAAGCGCAATGGCGACTTCGTTCGCGGCCTCATCCGCAACGGCCGCGTCGTCGCTTGCCACGACGTGTCGGATGGCGGTCTCGCGGTGACGCTGGCGGAAATGTGCATCGCGGCCAACCTCGGCGCGACCATCGACCTCGGTGCCGGTGCAGGACATGCGCTGCTGTTTGGTGAGGACCAGGCGCGCTACGTGGTCGCGCTCTCCGACGCTGCGGCGGTGACCCTGGCGGACGATGCGGCAACGGCAGGCGTCACCTTGCAGCGGCTCGGCATTGTCGGCGGCGACGCGCTGACGATCGAGGCCCGGCTTCAGGTTCCCGTCGCCGACCTGACCATCGCACACGAAACGTGGTTCCCCGACTACATGTCCGGCAGCCTGCCGCTGGCGGAAGCCGCCGAGTAGGGGCAAAGAGGCGCCGCTCGTTCGATTGAACACACCGGGGGAAGCGCCTATCCTCCCCCGACAAGGGCTGCCCGGCGGCCACAGCACAGGAGAAGCGCCTGATGGCGATGAACGCCCATGACATCGAAAAGATGATCAAGGACGGTATCCCCGATGCCGAGGTCACCATCCGCGACCTCGCGGGCGACGGCGATCACTACGCGGCGGAGGTCGTGGCCGAGAGCTTTCGCGGCAAGTCGCGCGTCCAGCAGCACCAGATGGTCTACCAGGCGCTGCAAGGCAACATGGGCGGAATCCTCCACGCTCTCGCCCTTCAAACCAGCGCGCCGAAGTAATATGTTGAGGGTATGAGCGGCCCCGACGAGTCCCGTCCCGACAATGTTGCAAGCCACACGCTGGAACTGCTTCGTCGCGTCGACAGGCGGCTCGTCGAATTGGACACACGTTTTGTCCAGATCGTTGATATCCTGTCGCGGCAGCAGACGCGGCTTGAACGGATCGAACGCGATGTCGGCGAGATCAAGTTCGACATGGCGATCATGGAAAACAATATTCTGAACCGAATGACCGACGGCTTGTTCGCATCGAGCAGGATCGGCGACATCGACGATCGTCTTACGGCGCTGGAACAGGCGTCGCGCAACGATCCGTCATCCCATTAAAAAGGACCTGACATGACCGGCATCAACGACTGGATCGACAACGAGGTGAAGACCAACGACATCGTCGTCTTCATGAAGGGCACGCCCGCCTTCCCGCAGTGCGGCTTCTCCGGACAGGTGGTCCAGATCCTCGACTACATGGGCGTCACCTATAAGGGCGTGAACGTTCTTGACTCGGCCGAATTGCGCCAGGGCATCAAGGATTACGGACAGTGGCCGACCATCCCGCAGGTCTACGTCAAAGGCGAGTTCGTCGGCGGCTCGGACATCCTGCGCGAGATGTTCCAGGCTGGCGAGCTGAAGGATTTCTTCGCCGAGAAGGGCGTCTCGACCACGGTGCCGTCCCCCGCCACGGCCTGATTTCAGACAGCTACCCCGTTCGACTGGAAAGCCCGCTCTCCGAGCGGGCTTTCGCCATTTTGGGCAGGTTTATCGAGGGGCATCGGCGCTCGTTGGGTCGACGCGTGTGACCCGCGGTCAGCCAGACACCCTCCGTTACTAAGATCAGCTTGCAAATATCCATAGCGGCGGTATCTAAATTGCATCCGCCGGAAAGGATCTGACATGCCGAACGCGCCGAGCCGCAGTGCTGCGCTGGGGCTTCCCTATTGGGAGCTCGTCACCATGGTCGCCGCGATGATGGCGCTGAATGCCGCCGCGATCGACATCTTCATCCCCGCGCTGCAGCAGATCGGCAGCGCGCTCGATGTCGCGACCGGCAACCAGCGCCAGTTCGTGATCACCGCCTACGTCATTGGCTTCGGCACCGCGCAGATCGTCTACGGCACCCTGTCCGATCGGTTCGGACGCCGCCCGGTGCTGTTCTTCGGCCTCGCCGTCTACATCCTCGCCTCGTTCACCGCGATCTTCTCGCCAAGCTTCGGCGCACTCCTCGCCTTGCGGGCGCTCCAGGGTGTCGGTGCAGCGGCGACGCGGGTCATCGCGGTCTCGATCGTCCGCGACTGTTTCGGCGGCGCGCGCATGGCGAGCGTGATGTCGATGGTGATGATGGTGTTCATGGCCGTGCCGGTCGTTGCGCCGAACATCGGCCAGCTCATCATGAACTTCGGCAGCTGGCAGGAGATCTTTCTCGTCACCGGTGTCTTCGGCACCATCGTGCTTGTCTGGACGGCCTTCCGGCTGCCCGAGACACTGCATCCAGAGGACCGCCTGCCGCTGACCCTTCAGCGCACCGCCGGGGCCTTCCGCATCGTCCTCACCAACCGCCGGTCCTTCGGCTACACGTTGGCGACGGCGCTGATCTTCGGCGTGCTCTTCGGCTTCATCAACCAGGCTGAGCAGGTCTATACCGGCATCTACCACCTCGGCCCATCGTTCACGCTCTACTTTTCAATGGTCGCCATCTTCATGGCCTTAGCGTCTTTCACCAATTCCCGGCTGGTCGAGCGTTTTGGCATGCGGCGCCTGTCGCACGGCGCCCTGGTGATCTTCACCGTCCTCAGCATCGGCCAGCTGGTTCTCTCCACCGCCCTCGGCGGCGCCATGCCTTTCGGGCTCTTCCTGCCGATGATGACGCTGACATTCTGCATGTTCGGCTTCATCGGCAGCAACTTCAACGCCCTCGCGCTTGACCCGCTGGGTCACGTCGCAGGTACCGCGTCATCGGTGCTCGGCTTCATGCAGACGCTGGGCGGCGGCTTGCTCGGGGCCTTGATCGGCTATTGCTACAACGGCACGCTGATGCCGCTCTACGCCGGTTTCACCATCCTGTCGCTCGGCTCGATCGCCTGCGTCCTCTACGCCGAGCGCGGGCGCCTGTTCGATCGCCCGCGCGAGGCGCACAGCCAGGTCGGCGAAGCCGCCGGACAGACGCCGGCGGAATAGCTCAGCGGTGCGCGAGCTCGGGATAGACCGTATCGCGCAACGCCAGCCAGCTGTCGGGATCGGTGGCGCAGAGCAGGCCGCCATCCACGTGCTGCGGCTGGTAAGGCGAGCCGTCGAGCCGACGGACATGGCCGCCGGCCTCCTCGGTGATCAGCGCTCCTGCGAGGTGATCCCACGGCATCAGCTTGTGGTAGAGCGCGAAGTGCAGGTGTCCCGTCCCGACCAGCCGGTACTCATGTCCGGCGCAGCGGAAGTTGCCGACGACCTTTACCTCGGCCAGCCGGGAGAGCAGCTCCCGGCGCTCCGCTAGCGGCAGCGACGAACCCGACGCCATCCCGACCATGTCCGCCACCGGAACCGCCGCCGCTATGGTCTGGCGGATCGCCTCGCCATCAGGGCGCTTGAGGAAGGTCCCAGCCCCCTTCTCCGCCATGACAAAATCGTCGCCGAGCGGATCGTAGATGATCCCCGCGACAGTCTCACCCTTCGAAACCACGGCCGCCATGACGGCGAACAGCGGGGCGCCCGAGGCGAAATTGGCAGTGCCGTCGATGGGATCGACGACGATCGAGAGGTCGGCTGTTCCGACGCTCGCCAGCTTACCCTCGTCCGCCGCGACACCTTCCTCGCCGACGAAGTTCGCCTGCGGCCAAAGCCGCTTGCATTCCGCCGCGATGAATCGCTCGGCGGCCTCGTCCGCCTCGGTGACGAGGTCGATGGCCGAGGTCTTCTGCCGGATGTCGCCGCTGCCGAGCCGGCGGAAGCGTGGCATGACCTCGGCACTCGCTGCGTTGCGGAGCACGGTGGCGAGCTGGTCGATGTCGATGGGGCTCAAGGCGTCAATCCTGCTGCTGGAGCGTGTTTCGGGCGGAAGCGAATCGCCTCCCGCGCTGGGAAGATCCTACCCGCTGCGGATGTCAGTCCGATGCGCCGGCCATCGGGCGGGTATCGCCGAGACCGGCGAAGTCGAAGAGCTTGGGGTCGAGCAGATGGCTCGGCGCGACATTCGACAGCGCCCGCAGGATCGTGTCCTTGCGGCCGGGGAAGCGCTGCTCCATTTCGGCCAGCATTGCCTTGGTGGCGTTGCGCTGCAGCCCGTCCTGGCTGCCGCAGAGGTCGCATGGGATGATCGGGAAGCCGAGCGCCGCGGTGAACTTGCCGATGTCGTCCTCGGCCGAACGGATCAGCGGGCGCAGCACGGTGATGTCGCCCTCGTCGTTCAGGAGTTTTGCCGGCATCGCCGACATCCGCCCGCCGTGAAAGAGGTTGAGGAAGAAGGTCTCGAGGCAGTCCTCGCGGTGATGTCCGAGCACCAGCGCTTCGCAGCCCTCCTCCCGCGCGATGCGGTAGAGATGGCCGCGCCGAAGACGCGAGCAGAGCGCGCAATAGGTCGCGCCCGCCGGCACCTTCTCCTTCACCACCGAATAGGTATCGCGGTACTCGATCCGGTGCGGAATGCCGTGCGCGGTGAGGAAGTCCGGCAGCACGTGCTTCGGGAAGTTCGGCTGGCCCTGGTCGAGGTTGCAGGCGAGCAGGTCGACCGGCAGCAGACCCCGCCATTTGAGGTCGGAGAGCAGCGCCAGCAACGCATAAGAATCCTTGCCGCCTGAGATGCCGACCAGCCAGCGGGCGCCCGGCCGCACCATGCCGGCGGTCTCGATCGTCTCCCTGACTTCGCGCAGCAGCCGCTTGCGCAGCTTCTTGAACCCGACCGAATCGGGCGCCGCGCGCAGCAGCGGATGCGCGCCGTCACCGGTCACCTCCTCCGGTGCTGCGATGGTCTCAGGCTGAAAGTCGTCGAGCATAGCGGGCTCCTCTGGTGGGCCGAGGCTTACAGGACGGCGGGGTGAAAGACAAAATCAGGGCGGTTCGACCGCCGTCCCGCCAACGAAAAAGGCCGCCCCGGGGGACGGCCTTTTCCAGAAATCGCCGAGGCGAAAATCTTAACGCGAGTAGAATTCGACGACGAGGTTCGGTTCCATCTGCACGGCGTAGGGAACGTCGGCGAGGCCCGGGACGCGCTGGTAGGTCGCGACCATCTTCTGGTGATCGGCCTCGATGTAGTCGGGAACGTCACGCTCGGCGAGCTGCGTCGCCTCGAGGACGATCGCCAGCTGCTTCGACTTCGGACGGATCTCGATCACGTCGCCGGCCTTGCAGAGGTACGAACCGATGTTGGTGCGCACGCCGTTGACGTTGATGTGGCCGTGGTTGACGAACTGACGGGCCGCGAACACGGTCGCCACGAACTTCGAACGGTAGACGACGGCGTCGAGACGGCTCTCGAGCAGGCCGATCAGGTTCTCCGAGGTATCACCCTTGCGGCGGGCGGCTTCCTCGTAGGTCTTGCGGAACTGCTTCTCGGAGACGTCGCCGTAATAGCCCTTGAGCTTCTGCTTGGCGCGCAGCTGCACGCCGAAGTCGGAGACCTTGCCCTTGCGGCGCTGGCCATGCTGGCCCGGGCCGTACTGGCGACGGTTGACCGGGGACTTCGGGCGTCCCCAGATGTTCTCGCCCATGCGGCGATCGATTTTGTACTTGGATTCGGCGCGCTTTGTCATCGCATTTCCTTCAAACGAAAAACCCGGGCGGACCATCCGACCGGGCGAGGAAACGCGCCCTCCTCTGCCCGCCGACGGCGGACTGACAGAACTGCCCTCGCAGCGAAGCGGGACGGTTCACGGGACACGTTAAAAACCGATCGCGCCAGAGGCGCGACCGGTTGGGCACTGGGTAGTCAGATGAAGGAAATAAGTCAAGCCGAGGCGGCGATTCAGTATTTGCCGATGACGTAGAGCGCGTGGATCACGCCCGGCAGCCAGCCGCACAGCGTCAGCAGACAGTTGATCCAGAAATGCTTGCCGAGACCGACCTGGGTGAACACCGCGACCGGCGGCAGGAAGATCGCGATGATGATGCGAATGATATCCATGGAGAGTGTGTCCCGGTTTCTCGATGCAGCCCGAACGTTTGCGCAGCGCACACGTTCCGGACCCTGCGCCGTCGCAAACGCCACCATCCCGGCGGCAAGACCGCCAAAAGCCGCCTGTTTCGCTAAAGCGCCAGTCCAAAACCGTGGATCAGCCGCGTGGTCAGGTAGTCCGGAGGGCCGGCGGTGAAGATCGCCCGGTCGAACCCGTCGGGCAGCGCCGACACCGACGCCGGCAGCAGCTTCAACGCCTGGCGGGCGATCGCCTCGGCGGGATCCAGCCAGTCCACCGGCCACGGCGCCAGCTTGCGAAAGACGTTGGCGAGAAACGGGTAGTGCGTGCAGGCGAGCACCACGATATCCGTCCGCTTTCCCTCGCTCTCGAAGAAGCAAGCCTCGATCTCGCCCCTTACCGCTTCGGCCGCCAGGCTGGCGCCCCGCAGATGCGCTTCCGCCATGGCGGCGAGGTTCTTCGAGCCGACCAGGCGGACATGGCACTGCTGGGCGAACTGCGAGATCAGCCCGCGGGTATAGTCGCGCTTCACGGTGCCGGGTGTCGCCAGCACGCTGACGAGCCCCGACCGTGTACGCTCGGCCGCCGGCTTGATCGCCGGCACCGTGCCGACGAACGGGATCTGGAAGCGCGCGCGAAGCGCCGGCAGGACCAGCGTCGAGGCCGTGTTGCAGGCGATCACCGCGAGCTCGGGATCGTGCGCCTCGATTAGCACGGCGAAGAGATCGGAGATCCGCTGGATCAGCGCCTCCTCTTCCCAGTCGCCATAGGGGAAGCCCGCATCGTCTGCGACGTAGACGAAGGAGCGATCGGGCATCACCGTGCGCAGTTCGCGCAGCACCGTCAGTCCGCCAATGCCGCTGTCGAACACCAGCACCGGCCGCTGCTTTAGCGCCTTCACCCGCTCCAGCACCTCGGCGAACTGGTCGCTCATCGCGCCCCCTTGGCCATGCGGCGCTCGATATGGCGCAGCATGCCCCGCAGCGTCCGCACTTCCTGCTCGCTGAAACTCGCGCGGGTGAGGATGGTGCGGACCTTCTGCGACATCGCCGCCCGCTTCTCCTCGGGATGGAAGTAGTTGGCCTGGTCGAGCGTCGCCTCGAGATGGCCGAGGAAACGGAAGAGATCCTCCTTCTCGGCCGGCGCGACCTCGGGGGCGGTGAAACGCGGCCCCTCGACCAGCGCCTGACCCGGCGCTGTCTGGCCCGAACGCATCCACTCATAACTCATCAGCAGAACCGCCTGGGCGATGTTCAGCGAGGCGAAGGCCGGGTCGACCGGGAAGGTGACGATCTCGTCGGCCATGCCGACTTCCTCATTGTTCAGCCCGAAACGCTCGCGACCGAACAGGATCCCTGCCCGCTGGCCGGAAGAGATGCGGGCGCGCAGTTCCTGTCCCGCCGAATCCGGACCGCGCACCGGCTTGAAGCTGTCGCGAGGCCGGGCCGTGGTGGCGAAGAGATAGGTGAGATCGGCCACGGCCGCTTCGACGGTCTCGTACACCCGCGCGGCCTCGATCACGTGCACCGCGCCGGAGGCCGCCGCGCTCGCGCGCTCGTTCGGCCAGCCGTCGCGCGGCGCGACGAGACGCAGGTCGCGCAGGCCGAAATTCGCCATCGCCCGCGCCACCATGCCGATGTTCTCGCCGAGCTGCGGCTCGACCAGCACGATCGCCGGCGATGCTGCCAGTTCCTCGCCGGCAGCCATCAGCCGTTCCCTGCGGTTTGTTCCTGCCACGTGTCTCTCCTGTGTCGCCCGCTGATACCCCGCCGTGCACCGCCGGCCAAGGGGAGCGCGAACAGATGCTTGGAGACATCGGCGGATTCGCCATGGCAGCGCGGTGATTCAGAGCGTGAAGCCGTCGACCGCCTCGAAGGCCTCCCGCCGAACGCCCTCGGGATCGGCTTCCACCCGGTCGGCCGTGTCGAAGATCTTCGTCTCCCGGCGCTCCACCGTATAGGCCGGCCATTCGGCGCCCGGCGCGCCATCCCGGACGAAAGCCAGCCAGCGGTCGCGCATCCGTTCCGCCAGCGCGTAGCGGCGGTGATCCGGGAGCATGCCGAGATAGATCCAGCGAAACGGCTTCAGGAAATCCTCGAACAGCAGCGGCAAGTCGACCGAATGGGTTGCGCCGAGCTTCGACAAAAGGCCCTTCGCCCGCCAGTCCAGCCGGTAGGCGAAGGTCGGCGCCCGAGCCGCCTGAGCCTCTGCAAGGTGCACCGAGGGAATGCGGAACATGATGTCGGTGCCGAAGGCGATGCGCCCGTCCCGCGTGTCGGGATAGAGCGCCTTGACGATATCGGCACGCTCCCGCCCGGCATCCACCGCCACTGCGGCGGCCAGCGCCGCATGGTCCGCCCGTACCGGAAAAATCGGCAGGTCGGTGAAGAAGGAGAACTCGTCGCGGTTGGTGCCGATCAGCAGCGGCACCGGTTGCATTGCCCCGTAGAGCTCGGACAGCGGCAGAGCCGGCACCAGCGTGCCGTCTACATAGGGCCGCGACAGGATGCCGGAATGGCGCCCGCGCAGCTTCGCCGCCACCGTGCCGAAGGCATCGGGCGGCAGCGACAACAGACGGCCCGGATCGCCTCGGACACCGAGCGCATCAAGAACGTCGTCTGCCACCCTCACCGCCGCCTCGCGGGGATAGAAGAGGTTGAGCCCGCCGGACTGCAGGATGGCGCGGTGGTAGAGCGGCCAGGACGGCCGGTGCACGAGATGGAAGGCCGCCGATACCGCGCCCGCCGATTCGCCGGCGATGGTCACCTGGCTGGGATCGCCGCCGAAAGCCGCGATGTTGTCGCGTACCCATTCCAGCGCCAGAACCTGGTCCTGCAGACCGGCATTGGCGGTGAACCGCTGATCGCCCGCAAACAGCTCGCCGAAAGCGTTGAAGCCGATGAGGCCGAGCCGGTAGTTCAGCGTGACCACCACCACGTCACCGCGCCGCGCCAGCTCGTCGCCCGGATACTGCGCTCCGGCCCCGATGACGAAGCCGCCGCCGTGCAGGAAGACCATCACCGGCCGCTGCCCGGAAGTGCCGGGCGTCCAGACGTTGAGGTTCAGGCAGTCCTCGTCGAACCGGCTGAGGGTCCCGGCGATCCTGGCCAGCGCCTCCGGTAGCATCCGCTTCTGCGGCGCCGCGGGTCCGTAGGCGAGCGCGTCGAGCCGGCCTTCAAAGCGCGCCTTCCGCCGCGGCGCGGCAAACCGTCCGTCCCCGGTCGGCGCCTCGGCATAGGGGACGCCAAGGCACGCAAGCACGCCGCCGGTGCGGCGGCCCCGGATGGCACCGCAAGGCGCCTGGACGGTTTCAAGCATGGCGCTGGCTTCCCCGGATAGGTTTCTCTCTGGCTGGAATGCGGCAGCGTCCCCGACGTTGCGCGATCGCCCCTTGCCAAGCAGCGGGCGCTTTGCCTCGGCGGGTGGCGATGGTATAGGCCGGCCACGCCCGCGAGGGGACTCCCACCCCTCGGACCCGAGACGGCCATGTGGCCCGATCCTGAAACCCAAGGAAATTTTCGATGGCGAAGATCAAGGTAGCCAACCCCGTCGTGGAACTCGACGGCGACGAGATGACCCGGATCATCTGGCAGTTCATCAAGGACAAGCTGATCCACCCCTATCTCGACATTGACCTCGAATATTACGATCTCGGCATCGAGAACCGCGACGCGACCTCCGACCAAGTGACCATCGACGCCGCCCACGCCATCCAGAAGCATGGCGTCGGCGTGAAGTGCGCCACCATCACCCCCGACGAGGAGCGGGTGAAGGAATTCTCGCTGAAGAAGATGTGGAAGTCGCCGAACGGCACCATCCGCAACATTCTCGGCGGCGTCATCTTCCGCGAGCCTATCATCGCCAAGAACGTGCCCCGCCTCGTGCCCGGCTGGACCAAGCCCGTCATCGTCGGCCGCCACGCCTTCGGCGACCAGTACAAGGCAACCGACTTCAAGTTCCCGGGCAAGGGCAAGCTGTCGATCAAGTTCGTCGGCGAGGACGGCCAGACGATCGAGCACGAGGTATTCGACGCGCCGAGCGCCGGCGTCGCGATGGCGATGTACAACCTCGACGATTCCATCCGCGACTTCGCGCGGGCGTCTCTGACCTATGGCCTGCAGCGCGGCTACCCGGTGTACCTGTCGACCAAGAACACCATCCTCAAGGTCTATGACGGCCGCTTCAAGGACATCTTCGAGGAGGTCTACAAGGCCGAGTTCGAGGCGAAGTTCAAGGAAGCCAAGATCACCTACGAGCACCGGCTGATCGACGACATGGTGGCGTCCAACCTCAAATGGTCGGGCGGCTACGTCTGGGCCTGCAAGAACTACGACGGCGACGTGCAATCCGACACCGTGGCCCAGGGCTTCGGCTCGCTCGGCCTGATGACCTCGGTGCTGCTCACCCCGGACGGCATGACCGTCGAGGCCGAGGCGGCGCACGGTACCGTGACCCGCCACTACCGCCAGCACCAGCGCGGCAAGGAAACCTCGACCAACCCGATCGCCTCGATCTTCGCTTGGACCCAAGGCTTGAAGCACCGCGCCAAGCTCGACGACAACGCCGAGCTGAAGCGCTTCTCCGAGACGCTGGAGAAGGTCTGCGTCGACACCGTCGAAAGCGGCTTCATGACCAAGGATCTCGCGCTCCTGATCGGCCCCGACCAGCCGTGGCTGTCGACCACCGGCTTCCTCGACAAGATCGACGCGAACCTCAAGACCGCCATGGCCTGAGGCTTCGTCTTGCCTCACCAGAATGAACAAAGCCCGGCAGCGATGCCGGGCCTTGTCTTTTTAGGCTTTGTGAAGATGGACACGCTGGGGAGGACTGGCCAATCGACCGAGGCAGCCGATCCAGCGAAGGTCCGGCCGCTTCTCTGGCCAGTCGGTCGCGCGTTCAACCGTAGTTGCTGGACTCCATCTGCGTATCCAGGTTGGCGCCGTCGCCCTTGTAGTCATCGTGCTTGACGTCGTCGAAGCCCTCTTCCGGAAGATGACCCTCCCGCAGCCAGAACTCGTATTCTTCCTTGCGGTAGGCGAGGATCCCCTCGCCCTCGGGCGCGTCGCGCTGGCCGTACTGCTCCATGTATTCGTTGAGGAACTCGTAGGCCTTCAGCCCGTCCCCTTTCAGCATGCCGTCCTTGTCGAGCTGGGTGAACAGGTCGAGCATGTCCTTCTGGTAGCCGGTGATCTTTTCGGTGTTCTTGATGTCGTTGATGATGTCCGGAATGAGGGTGGCGATGGTCAGGATCGCCGAAACCACGAAGGCTGGCCCGGCGACAGCCTTCAGGAAGCCGAGGCCCTTCGAAAGGCCGGCAAAGGAAGCCAGACCACCGACGGTGCCGGCGGTGCCCGAGGCCAGCTGCAGGGCGCCCTTGGCAATCGCGTTGTTGTCGTTGCTGTCGACGCCCTTTTTGATGGTCAGGCCACCGATGACCGCGTCGGCAACGCCGGTGAACGTGTCGGCGCCGGCACTGAGGATCAGCAGCGCGCCGGAAACGCCCTTCTGCCACGTTGGCGCATCGACGCCGGGCCGGGCGATGAAGCCCTTCTCCATGCCCTTCTTCACGGCATCGCTGTCGGCCTGATTAAGGCCGACTTCCTCGAAGCGCTTCTGGTAGAACTCCTCCTTCTTGGAACCGGAAATCACCTCTTCCAGATGCGCGTTGAACTCCCTGCCGATATCGTCGGTGAAGGTCATGCCTCCCCCCGTCGTGCCGGACGGCTTGCGCACGAGATCGTCGAGCGTGCTGCCGAGGCCGAGCAGCGGCTTCTTGGCATCCTTCTTCAGCTTGTTGCGATCCTCCTCCGACATGGTCGGGTTGTCGGCATCGATCTTCTTGTTGAACTCGATAATTGATTTGTTTTCTTTGCCGATGATGTCGTTCGCAAGATCGGCGAAGTGCTTGCCGGCACCGATGAAGCCGACGAAATCCTTGGCAACCGACAGCCGCTCCTCGGTGGTGTCGCCGATCTTCCCGCCCTTGCTGGCGACCTGGTAGATGCCGGAGACCAGCGAGATCGTGCCGCCCAGCGAGCCAATGATGCCTTCCTTGGTCAGCACCGAGAAGGTCTTTAGAGCGCTTCCGTCCGGCATCTCGGCCAGCGCCGTGTATTTGCCGCTGCCGAGAAGCTTGTCGAGATCCTTCTGCGTCACCTCTCCCTTGTCGGAATAGATAGCGCCGAGCTCCTGCATCGCCTTGCCAAATTCCTTGGCGGTCTTCTTGTCGCCGATCATCTCCTGGATGAACTTCTCGCACTCGGCGAGACGGCGGCCGATGTCGAGGCCGGCCTTCTTCATCAGCGTCAGGATCGTCTTGCCGATGTCCTGCGTCGCCAGCGTCAGGTTCTCGTCATTGATCTTGCTGGTGTCACCGACGAGATCGTTGAGCTCCATCGTCAGGGAGTCCATCTGGGCGTTCTGGGCGAACTGGTCGGCCTTGGCAGGGTC
This sequence comes from Mesocryomonas lacus, assembly GCF_055730105.2. Taxonomy (NCBI): domain Bacteria; kingdom Pseudomonadati; phylum Pseudomonadota; class Alphaproteobacteria; order Hyphomicrobiales; family Aurantimonadaceae; genus Mesocryomonas; species Mesocryomonas lacus. The sequence continues at coordinate 864,391 of NZ_JBUZWF020000003.1, read as the reverse complement.
GATCGAGACGAGCGCCTCGTAGGTCGCGGCGATGTCATCCTCGGCCACCTGGTCCTTGCCGTCATCCTTCAACGCCTTCAAATAGGTCATGTATTCGGCGCTGAAGGCCATCTCCTCCAGCTTCTTGAAGGCCGCATCGCCGCCGTCGACCTTACCGAGCGCTTCTTTGCGCGCGGCGACGAGGTCTTCCGAGACCGCCTTCGAGGCCAGGAGGTCCGGCACGGCGGCCTCAAGCTTGTCCTTATCGAGGATGTTCTCGTAGTCCTTGCCGAGCGCCTGCTGGACGTTCCAGCCGCTGCTGATGTCCAGCACGGCCATGTTGGTGCCGTCCTCGGCGATCGCCTGTGCCTGCAAAGTGCGGTAGAGCTTGGCGCGATCGTCGTCGGGCTTGATGTCCCCCTTGTCGATTCCCTCCTTCCACTTGGCGATGGTGTTCTTCCAGGCGAGGTCGTTGACCGACAACGGGTTGCCCTTGTCGTCCTTCTCGCTGGTCTTCAAACCGCCGATGTTGAGCTCCGAGGCCGACGGCAACGCCCCTTCTTTGCGGGCATCGTCCACGGCGGTTGATCGGCTGCCCTCGGTGAACTCGTCGTATTTGGTGCTGGCGCTGGCAAACAGCTCCGGCGTGGTGTCGGCGGAAATCTGCCGCTTGTCGCCATTGGCGAGCTGGAGTTCGATCAACCCGGTGGTCTCGTCCGGAGGACCAATGACCGACTTGCCGAGATCCTCCTTCGAGATCGCCTTCTCGTCGGTCACGAGCTCATAGCCCTTCGCCTGCGAATCGTAGCGGGCTGCAGCTTTGTCGAACATGTCCGGGGTCAGTTCGCGGGTGATGTCGACCGTCGTGCCGTCCTTCATGAAGGCGGTGATGACCGTCGGCTGGCCATCGCTCTTCAACTCGGCAAGACTCTTGATGTCGCCCAGCTTGATCGTGTCGTCGCCGCTCAGGATCTTCACGGCCTCGTCCTCGACGCCGAGATAGGTCCGGGTGCCTTCCGGCATCTTGGAGACGCTTTCGATGTAGTCGAAGAGGCCAGGATTGTCCTCGCGCCGGACGACCGTGATCTCGCCGCCCTCGCTGGTCTTGAAGGCCAGCGACTCGCCTGTCGCCCCCTCCTTGTCCTTGGCATCCTGCGGCACGTCGACGATCCGGATGTCGCGCACCGGCGGCCAGACCTCGTTGTTGGTCGCCATGCGGTAGGCGGGCGGCGCCTCCGGCGCGTTGGACTTTGAGCTCAGAACGGACCGCTCAAAGAGGGCCTCTATGCCGCTGTCGGTCACTGGCAGGCGTGAACCTTCTACTCGCATGACGCTATCTTCCACTTGACCCGGGATCAGGACGGCGTAGCGCCCCGTGGCGAACAGCAACGAGCTTTCTCAACGCTTGATTGCGGCGAGGGAGCACCGAAGCCGACTGGGAGATTAGTTAGCGCGCATTACGATCGCATGACGTTTCCGTGATCGGTACGGTAGCGGCTGTCAGGAGACATCCGGCCAACCGCGGCGAACCGTGGTCCGGGGATGGTGTTCTCACATCCTCCTTGCAGACAGCCAAAAAATCCCGCGACGGGCGGATGTGCCCGTCGCGGGATGCTTCAACTCCGGGAAATTAGAGGGTCCAGCTTGCGTCCAGATGGGCCCTGAGCGCTTTAAGCGGCCAGTCCGGCCTCGACCGCGGCGACCGCCGCCTCAGCCTTGTCGCCGTCCGGGCCGCCCGCCTGGGCCATGTCGGGCCGTCCGCCGCCGCCCTTGCCGCCGATCGCCTCGGCGGCGAGGCGCACGAGGGCGACCGCGTCGATGCGTCCGGTAAGATCGGCGGTGACGCCCACGACGACACTGGCTTTGCCATCGGCGACCGCGACGAACACAACGACGCCGGAACCGAGCCCGGCCTTCGCCTCGTCGACGAGGCCCTTCAGGTCCTTGGCCGCGACCCCATCGAGCACCCGGCCGAGGAAGCTGACGCCGCCAACATCCTTTGCCGCCGACCCACCTGCGACGCCAGCGCTGCCGTCACCGGCCAGCGCCAGACGCTTCTTGGTCTCGGCGAGCTCACGCTCCAGCCGCTTGCGTTCGTCGACCAACGCATCCAGCCGGTCCGCGACGTCGGCAGGCGCCGCCCGCAGCGCCGCGGCCATGCGCTTCACCCGGGCATCCTGCTCCAGTAGATAAGAGCGCGCGGCAGCGCCGGTCAGCGCCTCGATGCGGCGAACGCCGGCGCCGACGGCAGTTTCCGCCACCACATGGACGAGCCCGATATCACCGGTCGCGGTGACATGGGTGCCGCCGCAGAGCTCCAGCGAGTAAGGCTTGCCGGCCTTCTCACCCTCCTCGGCGATGCCCATCGACACCACTCGGACCTCGTCGCCGTACTTCTCGCCGAACAGCGCCATGGCGCCCTCGGCGACGGCGTCGTCCACTGCCATCAGCCGGGTCGAGACCGCCGCGTTCTGCAGCACGATCTGGTTCGCCAGACGCTCGACCTCGGCGACTTCCGTCGGTGCCAGGGGCTTGGGATGCGAGAAGTCGAAGCGCAGGCGCTCGGCCGAAACCATCGAGCCCTTCTGCGCCACATGCGTGCCGAGGACCTCGCGCAGGCCTTCGTGCAGGAGATGCGTCGCCGAGTGGTTCGCGCGGATCTTGGTGCGGCGGGCATGGTCCACCACGAGCTCCAGCGCCGCCCCGGTCTTCAGCGTCCCCGTCGCGACGCGCCCGCGGTGCACGAAGAGGCCGCCCGCCAGCTTCTGCGTGTTGGTGATCTCGATGCTGACGCCCTCGCCGCGCATGACGCCGGTATCGCCGAGCTGGCCGCCGGACTCGGCGTAGAACGGCGTCTGGTTGACGACGATCGACACATCCGTGCCCGCCGCCGCCGAGACGACTTCCGCACCGTCGGCGACGATCGCCTGAGCGACACCTTCCGCCTGCTCGGTATCGTAGCCGAGAAACTCGGTCGGCCCAACGCGGTCGCGGACGCCGAACCAGACCGTCTCCGACGCGGTCTCGCCCGAACCGGCCCAGCTGGCGCGAGCCTCGGCCTTCTGCCGGTCCATCGCGGTCTTGAACGCGTCGACGTCGACGTCGATGCCACGCTGGCGCAGCGCGTCCTGCGTCAAATCAAGCGGGAAGCCGTAGGTGTCGTACAGCTTGAACGCGGTCTCGCCCGATAGCCGGCCACCACTTTCAAGGCCCTCGGTCGCCTCGGTCAGCAGCGACAGGCCGCGGTCGAGCGTCTGCAGGAAGCGCTTCTCTTCCAGCTGGAAGGTTTCGGCGGTCAGCGCCTCGGCACGGACGAGCTCGGGATAGGCGCGGCCCATCTCGGCGACGAGCACCGGCAGCAGCTTGTAAAGGATGGGATCGCGCGCACCGAGCATCTTCGCGTGGCGCATGGCGCGGCGCATGATCCGGCGCAGCACGTAGCCGCGGCCTTCGTTCGACGGCAGCACGCCGTCGGCGATGAGGAAGGCGGACGAGCGCAGGTGATCGGCGATCACCCGGTGGCTGGCGCGGTTGTCGCCCGTCGCCGGGACGCCCGTCAGCTCCTCGGACGCGCGGATCAGCGCCTTGAAGAGGTCGATGTCGTAATTGTCGTGGACGCCCTGCAGCACAGCGGCGACGCGCTCGAGCCCCATGCCGGTGTCGATCGACGGACGCGGCAGCGCCACCCGCTCGCTCGGCGAAATCTGCTCGAACTGCATGAAGACGAGGTTCCAGATCTCGATGAACCGGTCGCCGTCCTCGTCCGCGCTGCCGGGCGGGCCGCCCCAGATGTGGTCGCCATGGTCGTAGAAGATTTCCGAGCAGGGACCGCAAGGGCCGGTCTCGCCCATCGACCAGAAATTGTCGGAGGTCGCGATGCGGATGATGCGATCGTCGGACAGCCCGGCAATGCGCTTCCAAAGCGAGGCCGCCTCCTCGTCGTCGTGGTAGACGGTGACGAGCAGCTTGTCCTTGGCGAGCGCGAACTCCTTGGTCAGCAGCGTCCAGGCGAACTCGATCGCGTTCTCTTTGAAATAATCGCCGAAGGAGAAGTTGCCGAGCATCTCGAAGAAGGTGTGGTGGCGCGCGGTGTAGCCGACATTGTCGAGATCATTGTGCTTGCCGCCGGCGCGCACGCATTTCTGCGAGGTGGTCGCGCGGCTGTAGGGGCGCTGCTCGACACCGGTAAAGACGTTCTTGAACTGCACCATGCCGGCATTGGTGAACATCAAGGTCGGATCGTTGCGCGGCACCAGCGGCGATGACGCGACCTTCTCGTGGCCATTCCTTGCGAAATAGTCGAGGAACGCCGACCGGATTTCGTTCACGCCGCTCATGGAAACCTTCAATGCCTCAGCGCATCGGACCAGCCGGGTGCTGACCGGTCGGTCTTTCAGCGAGTTTCACGGTACCCGTGCCCCGCGCACCACGCCGGGACAGGCAGGCACGCGCGAGCGTCGGAAAGATGCCGGGCGGACGGCCGCCTCGAGCAGCGCTTTGTAGCGGCGCCTCCAATCCCTGTCCATCGGGCAGTTGGGCCGGAAAGACCGGCCCGTCCGGCGAGCGGCGAGACGGGTGGCCCAGCGGCCGGACCGCCGAACGGTACGACAGAGCCCGCCTGAAACGACGAAGGGCGCCCGATGCCATGCATGGGACGCCCTTCGAAATCAGAACCCGCCCGGATCAAGCGTCGGCGTCATCCTTGCCGTCGTCGAGCAGCTGCTCGGCGATGAGGCCGGCATTCTGGCGGATCGAGGTCTCGATTTCGTCGGCGACGTCCGGATTCTCGCGCAGGAAGGTCTTGGCGTTCTCGCGGCCCTGGCCGAGGCGCTGGCTGTTGTAGGAGAACCAAGCGCCCGACTTCTCGACGATGCCCGCCTTGACGCCGAGATCGACGAGCTCGCCGGTCTTGGAAATGCCTTCGCCGTACATGATGTCGAACTCGATCTGCTTGAAGGGCGGCGCCAGCTTGTTCTTGACCACCTTCACGCGGGTCTGGTTGCCGGTGACCTCCTCGCGGTCCTTGATCGCGCCAATGCGGCGGATGTCGAGACGCACGGAGGCGTAGAACTTCAGCGCGTTGCCGCCCGTGGTGGTCTCGGGCGAACCGTACATCACGCCGATCTTCATGCGGATCTGGTTGATGAAAATCACCATGCACTTCGACCGCGATATCGAGCCGGTGAGCTTGCGCAGCGCCTGGCTCATCAGGCGGGCCTGCATGCCCGGCAGCGAATCGCCCATCTCGCCCTCGATTTCGGCACGCGGCGTCAGCGCCGCCACCGAATCGACGACCAGGACGTCGATGGCGCCCGAGCGCACCAGCGTGTCCACGATCTCCAGCGCCTGCTCACCGGTATCCGGCTGCGAGATCAGGAGGTTTTCGAGATCAACGCCGAGCTTGCGGGCATAGACTGGGTCGAGCGCATGCTCGGCATCGACGAAGGCGCAGATGCCGCCCTTCTTTTGGGCCTCGGCGATGGTGTGGAGGGCGAGCGTGGTCTTTCCCGAGCTTTCCGGCCCGTAGACCTCGACGATGCGGCCCTTCGGCAGCCCGCCGACGCCGAGCGCCATGTCGAGGCCGAGCGAGCCGGTGGAGATCGTCTCGATCTCGACGAGCTTCTCATTGGCGCCGAGCCGCATGATCGAGCCCTTGCCGAAGGCGCGTTCAATCTGCGACAGCGCCGCGTCGAGTGCTTTGTTCTTGTCCAACGATGGGTCCTCGACGAGCCGTAGTGCTTTCTGTGCCATGGGAGCCACCTTATTCCATGCGTTGAACATGCGCGCAATCGCGCTTTGCTGGAGAGAGACGTACGCGTTTTGTTCTCATTTGTCCAGCAGAAATCTCGATTTGTTCTCGTGGCTGGCACATCAACCGGGACGGTCCCCGCGAAGGAGCGGACGGTCGGTTCCGCTTCGCATCTCGCCCCCCGCCATGCGCAAACATGACCCGGCGACGCCGAAAAGGCCGCAATGCCGAGACGCTGGATTTACAGCACTTTAGCTCATCCTGCGGACTCTATTCGTGAGCCGTGGGAACGCGGATGAAGGCAGCGGGGACTGCCCGCCGCTCTATTCGTCGAGCATTTCCTTCACCGCGATCGCGAGGTCGCGCAGCGAGAACGGCTTGGCGAGGAAGCCAAACTTCGAGCCTTCCGGCAGGTTCTTGGCAAAGGCGTCCTCGGCATAGCCGGACACGAAGATGAACTTCATCTCCGGCCGAGTCTTGCGCATCTCGCGCAAGAGCGTCGGCCCGTCCATCTCCGGCATCACCACGTCGGAGACGACGAGGTCGATCTTGCCGCCGAGTTCCTCCATCACCTCCAGCGCCTCGACGCCGGAGGAGGCCTCGTGCACCTCGTAGCCCCGCATCTTCAGCGCCCGCACATTGCCGGCGCGCACGTGGTCCTCGTCCTCGACGAGAAGGATGGACGCGGTACCGGAGAGGTCGGCCTTCGGCGAGACTACCGTCGGCCCGGCCTCGATCTTCGCCATCGCCGCCTCTGAAGGCGTGTGCCGCGGCAGGAAGATGCTGAACGTCGTCCCCTTGCCCAGCACCGAGTCGACGAAGATGAAGCCGCCGGACTGCTTGACGATGCCGTAGACCATGGACAGGCCGAGGCCAGTGCCCTTGCCGATCTCCTTGGTGGTGAAGAACGGCTCGAAGATCCGCTCGGCGACCTCGTCCGGCATGCCCGATCCGGTGTCCGACACCTCGACGAGGACGAAGTCCCCCTCGTTCATCTCGCCGTAGCCGAGGCCCTTGAGCTCGGCCTCCGGCACGTTGCGGGTGGCGATGGTGATGGTGCCGCCCTCGACCATGGCGTCGCGGGCGTTCTGCACGAGGTTGGTGATCACCTGCTCGAACTGGCCGATGTCGGCCATCACCGGCCACAGGTCCCGCGCATGATGGCGCTCGAGCTTCACGAGGTCGCCGGAAATGCGCTTCAGGAGAAGGTGCATGTCGGCGATGACGTCGGTAAGGCTCAGCATCTTCGGCCGCATGGTCTGCCGGCGCGAATAGGCGAGCAGCTGGCGCACCAGCGAGGCCGCGCGGTTGGCGCTCTGCTTGATGAGCAGGAGATCCTGGAAGGACGGATCGCCGGTCCGGTGGTTCAGGAGCAGGAAGTCGACCGAGGCGGTGATGATGGTCAGCACATTGTTGAAATCGTGCGCGATGCCGCCGGCGAGATTGCCGATCGCCTGCATCTTCTGGCTCTTGGCAAACTGGTCCTCGAGCGCGCGCTGGTCGGTGATGTCGACGCCGTAGAGGATGGCCGAATCGCCAGTACCGTCGCTGACGTCGGCACTGACATAGAGCCGCACCGAGCGCGGGTTCTCGCCGGTCAGCTCGGCATCGACCGAGGGAATGCCGGCCTGGTTGCGGCTGGCGGCGGCGAGCGCGTGGCGCAGCGCCTCGCGGCTCTCGTCGCGCAAGCCCTCGGCAATGGCGACCGAGCCGCTGGCGGCGGCCTGGCCGAACATTTTCGCAAAGGCCGGGTTGGCGCGCACGACGAGACCCGTGTCGTTCAGCGCGGCGATCGCCATCGGCGAGGAGTTGAAGAAGCGGGTGAAGCGCACCTCCGCCGCCTCCAGCGCGTCGACCCCCTCGCCCTCGAGGCTGCGGTTGAGGACGATGGTGCGCGTCAGGCCGAGCGTCCCGTCGGCGCCACGGCCGGTCTTGCGCATCAGCCGCACCGGCAGCCGCTTGCCGTCGGCGCCGATGAGGTCGAGGTCTACGACGCTCGTCGCGTCCGCTTCCGCCGGCTCCGAGCCCATCAGCGCCAAGCCCTCGGCGGCGACGAAATCCTCGATCGAGCGGTTATAGGGGCGGAAGGCGGCGAGCTCGATGCCGAGCCAGTCGGCGAGCGTCGCGTTGATATAGGAGATGCGGCCCTTGCGGTCTGAGGCGAAAAAGCCCGCCGGCGCATGGTCGAGATAGTCGATGGCGTGCTGCAGGTCCTGGAAGAAGGTCTCCTGCTCGTCTCTCTCGGCGGTGATGTCGGCGATCTGCCAGGCGTGGGCGGCGCCCGCCGGACCGGTCATCGGCCGCACCGAGGCGCGGTACCAGCGCGGGCCAGCCTCGCCGCTACCATCGAGACTGCGCGACAGCCGGAACTCTTCCTGGCCGCTCTTGTCTTCGCGTGCGAGATTGGCCAGCCGGTAGATCGCCTCGGAAGCGTCGCGTTCGCGGGAGAGAAGACGCTCCAAGGTCTTCAGCTCGTCCGGGCCGGCCGCCCCGGTCGCCGTTCCATAGGCGCGGTTGGCGTAGATGATGCCGCCCTTGCGGTCGACGACGAGCGTGCCGATGCCCAGCGTATCGAGAAAATCCTGCGCGATCGTGCCTTCGCTGCCGCGCGCCGTGATGCCGACGAGGCCGAGGGCCGCGGCGAAGATCGTCGCGATGCCGATCATCGCCAGCACAGCAAACAGTGCCAGCAGCGCGATGCCGCCATAGCTGTGGCCGAACAGAGCAAGGCCCGCCGCGGTGAACAGCATGGCGCCGCCGAGAAGAAGAATCCGCCGCACAGCCCCCGCGCTGGCGCTGCGATCGACCAGGGGCTTCTCGGTCATACCTGCCGCTGGTCCGTTCATCACTCTACCCGTTTCCTGCCGCTTCCGGCCATGACGCCCGGCCCTGCGGCACCAAGCTCGCCGCCGGCGTGCCGCCATCGCCTTACTGCATCCTCGCACCGTCGTCGCCAGCGTGCCGCAATCGGCCTTGCCTTCGCTGGCGAATCCCTTGCGAACACATGCTTCTATCTATCCGACGCGACCCTTTACCGGAAGCCGCCGGCACCACGCGCCGCACCGGCCGGCGATTCCAGCGCCTGCCCAGCGCCATCCTTGCCGGCCGAGACTGGCGCGGTGCTGGACGCCGGGGCCGGCCGGACCACCGCACTGCACCCTTGAAAGGCCGAAAACCCTTGTCCTTGCGCCGCAATTCCGGTCTACCATGCCGCAAATGTTCCAGGAGTTTGGTATGCGTGAATGGGTTGTCGGCCTCGTCGGCGAAGGCATGGCGCCGATTGTGACGACGATCGTCGCCGCGGCGATCGTTATCCTTCTTCTGCTGATCGTCATATGGGTGGCGCGCAAGGCGCTCGGCGGCACGCTCGGCCCGCGCTCCAAGGGCCGCGGCCCGCGGCTGGCGGTGATGGACGTCGCGGTGGTCGACCAGAAGCGCAAGCTCGTGCTGGTGCGCCGCGACGAGATCGAGCATCTCCTCCTCATCGGCGGGCAGAACGACGTCGTCGTCGAGTCCAGCATTACGCGCATCCCGGCTGCCACCCGGCCCCAGCGGATGGAGCCGTCACTGCGGCCCGAGCCGGAAGCCGTCGAGCGCGCCGCAGCGCCCGCGACCTTGCCCGCCCCGCGCCCACAGCCGGCTGCGCCCCGCATTGCCGAAACGCCTGTCGTGCCGGTGCTGGCGACGCGCGCCGCCGTGCCCGGCCGACCGCAGTCCGCACAGGACCCGCGGCAGGAAAGCCGCACCGCGAGTCCCTTAACGCGTGCGGTCCCGCGGCCCCCGGTCGTCGCACCGGAGCCACCGGTCGACGTCCGCAGCCCCGCGCCCGTCGCCGATGACGCCGTCGGACCGGCCGAGCCGCGCCTGCCGCCTGAGGCCGCGAACCCGCCGGCTCCGCCTGTCGTCCCGGTGCAGCAGGCGTCCTTCGTCCAGCCGCCGCAGGCGGGGCCTGCCGCGCCGATACCGGCCGTCGCCGCCGTCAGCGCAGCCCGGCAGGACCCGATCCTCGCCACCGAACCGCAAGACGCTGCCCTCGCTGTGACGCCGCAGGCCGTGCGCCCGTCCGCGCCCGCGCCGCGGTCGCAGGAGACCCGCGCCCAAGAGGTCAGGCCGCAAGAGTCCAGGCAGCAGGAGGCAAGGCAGCAGGACACCAAGCAGGAGACGATGGGCGGCGCGCCGAGAGACCGCGCGCCTGCCGTCACACCGCCGGTGTCGGCGCCTACCATTACGCCGCCAGTGTCGGCGCCCGTCGCGAGCCGCACACCGGATATCTTCGCCTCGCCGTCCGATGCCAACGTCGCGGATGACACGGCCACCGGCGCAGTCGCACCGGCCCCCGTTGTAGAGGCACGCGTCGCCGTTCCCGTCAGGACGCCGCGCATCGAGCCGGAGCAACGCCCTTCGCCGCGCCAGCCGGTCAGCCAGAACGTGCCGCCAGCACCGCGGACGTCGATTCCGTCGCAGCGCGTCGAGCCCACCCTTGGCCAGGACGAGACGCCGGTGCCGCGTGTGTCGGTGAACGAGGCACCATCCCGCCGACCGACCGCCGCCTACGTGCCGCCGACACCGATGCAGCGCTCGATGGCGACGCCGACCTATCCGCCGAAACCTGCCGTCAGCAGCGAGCCGGCGGACGAGCCGGAGCGCAGGCCGGAGGAGAGCCAGCAGCAAGACGCGCCGAAAGTCAGCGCTGAAACAACAGCGGCGGCTCCGCCTGCGCCCGCTGCGGCCCCCGAAATCTTGCCGCCACCTTCGTTCGCCAGCCGCGTCACAAGCTCGCCGCTGATCGCCGCGGCCGAACGGCAGAAGGAAGCCATTCTGGCACGCGTCGCGGCGGCGTCCGAGCGGCGCCCGCCGGCGCCTCCGGCCGAGCCAGCCGAAGCGGCAAAGCCGGTCGAGCCGGTTCTGCCGCCTGTCGACACCGCCCCCAAGGCAACGCTAAACGCGCCCGCCGGGCCGAAGACGCCGGTTTCGGCGCCGCGCAGCGACCCGGAGGCAACCGAGCCGACGGCTCCGGCCGCAGAGGACTCGGATAAGCCGGCGCTCGCACCGGAGGTGCCGCGACCATTGTCGGTCCGCAGTTTTGCCACCGCGATCCAGTCGATGAAACCAAGCTATGAGCCAGCCCCCGTTTCGGTGAAGCCGGCCGCAGCGCCAGTCGAGGCCCGCCCGCTGCCAAGCTTCGCGCCGCCTACGCCGGCGCCGGCCGCTGCAAAGCCGGCTGCACCGATGGTGCCGGCCCCGTCCCGTGGCTATGACACCGACGATTCGGCCAGCCTTGAGGATTTCCTGTCGGCTGAGCTCGACTCGGACTTTGATCAGGTCAGTTGGAACGACGTGCCGAGTGCCGCCTCCGCGCCGGCGCCGGACGTGCGGATCGACCCGCCGGCCGCGGCGGCCCGCACGCCGGACGTGCGTCCCACGGCCGAAAAGACCGCCGAGGCGCCGCGGGCCCTCACGCTCGAGGAAGAGATGGAGCGGCTTCTCGGCGATTTCGACTTCGAGATTTCCGACCGCAAGACACGCTGACATCCTGCCGCGCGGCGCCGAACCATCGGCATCGCGCGGCGGAACAGCCGATGCATCGAAGACATGTGCCAGAAAATGAAAAGGGCTCCGCACTGCGGAGCCCTTTTTTCATTCTGGGACCTGAAGGCAGGCCTTCACTCGTCGCGATAGACCTTCTCGCGCCGTTCGTGGCGTTCCTGCGCTTCGAGCGACATGGTGGCGATCGGCCGTGCATCGAGACGCTTCAGGCTGATCGGCTCACCGGTCTCCTCGCAATATCCGTAGGTCCCCTCCTCGATCCGCTCGAGCGCCGAGTCGATCTTCGAGATCAGCTTGCGCTGGCGGTCGCGGGCCCGCAACTCGATGGAGCGGTCGGTTTCGGACGAGGCACGGTCGGCGAGATCGGCAAGGTTCGAGTTCTCGGCGATCAGCATTTCCAGCGTCTCGCGGGACTCACGCAGGATCTCGGCCTTCCAAGCGAGCAGCTTCTTGCGGAAATAGTCCCGCTGCCGATCGTTCATGAACGGGCCGTCTTCCGACAGACTCGCCTCGATATGCAGAGTTTCACCCATACCGCGTCCTTCAAAGCCGTCACGGCGGTGCTTATAGCCATGCTTGGGGACATGAACAAGCGCGTTCTCGGACGCAACTGGTTTGTGGCTACATGTCCTAAGACAAGGTTTTTACTCGGCTTTCAAGATCGGCCTCCGCAAGGGCGCTGCGTGCGGCTTTGCTTGTTCCGGTTTCCGTACAAGCTGCGGTTCTTCGATCGGCCTTCGCGCCCTCCGCGCGCAGCGCACGCCATGCGTTTACCCCCACCATAGAAGGGCACCGGAACTCCCGTGGCCTCCGCATCACAAATCGGTTTCCGCTGATCGGGCGATGCGCTAGCAAATGCTATGACCGAGACAGTCCGCAGCACGCTCACTCTTCTGCGCCATGCCCATTCCTCCTGGGCCTTGCCGGGTCAGCGCGATCACCAGCGACCGCTCGACGTCCGCGGGCGGGAGGATGCGCTGGCGCTCGGACCGAGACTGCTGGCGGCAGGGTGCGCCATTGATGCCGTCGTCTGTTCCACCGCAGCGCGCGCAGCGGAGACCTTTGCAGCCCTCCGCCCGCATCTCCCGCCTGATCTCACGGTCACGACCTCCGACGACATCTACGCCCTCGGCGTCGAAGCCTATCTCGCGGCGGCCCACCGCCACGAGAGCGCGAAGGGGCTCCTGATCGTTGGCCACAACCCGATGATCGAGGAGTTCACGCTCTCGCTTGCCGGCAGCGGCGAGAGCGAGGCGCTTGCCGCGCTGGCCGAGGGTTTTCCGACCGCCGGCCTTGCCGTCATAGAATTCGCGACCGGGCTCGACGCCATCACGGCCGGCAGCGGTCACCTCCGTCGTCTCCTGCGGCCGCGCGACCACGGCGGCTGATCTCTGGCCGGTGCGGGTGCGCAACACCTGTCGCCGGGCGGGGGGCCATCCTATATCCGCCCGAGCCGCCAACGGACGGAGCCTGCCGCGTTCATGACCTCCCTGACTGACGAAGCGCGGATCGCGTTCGACACGCTGACCGAGCGCACCGGCACGCTGTTCCAGCCGACGGTACGGATCGGCGTCGCCGGGCTGTCGCGTGCCGGCAAGACGGTGTTCATCACCGCGCTGGTCCATAACCTCCTGCATGCCGGCCGCTTGCCGATGTTCGAGGCGCAGGCTTCCGGGCGCATCGCGCGCAGCTTCCTCGAGGAGCAGCCGGACGACGCCGTGCCCCGCTTCCAGTACGAGGAGCATATCCGGACCATTCTCGAGGAGCGCCTCTGGCCGCAATCGACCCGGGCGATTTCCGAACTGCGGTTGACCATCGAGTTCGAATCGGCATCCGGCTGGTCGCGCCTGTTCAAGGCCGGCAAGCTGTCGATCGACATCGTCGACTACCCCGGCGAATGGCTGCTCGACCTGCCGCTGCTCGACAAGGACTACGCCACCTTCTCGCGCGAGGCGATCGAGCGAGCGCGGCTGCCGTCCCGGGCGGAGATGGCGGGCGAGTTCCTGGCGCTGCTCGATTCGACCGACATCGCCGCCCCGGCGGACGAGCTGACCGCGGTGCGGTTGGCGACGGCGTTCGCGACCTATCTCAGGGCCTGCCGCGCCGACAGGACGGCACTCTCCACGCTGCCGCCGGGGCGCTTCCTGATGCCGGGCGACCTCGAGGGCTCGCCCGCGCTGACCTTCGCGCCGCTCCCGGTCGAGCCAGGCACCATCTACCCGAAAGGCTCGCTCGCCGCCCTCCTGGCGCGGCGCTACGAGGCCTACAAAACCGTCGTGGTCAAACCCTTCTTCCGCGACCACTTCGCCCGCCTCGACCGGCAGATTCTGCTCGTCGACGTGATGCAGGCGATCAATGCCGGCCCCGAGGCGGTGCAGGACCTCGAAGCCGCGCTTGCCGACATCCTCGTCTGCTTCCGGCCGGGCAAGGCGAGCTGGCTCGGCTCGTTTCTCACCCGGCGCATCGACCGCATTCTCGTCGCCGCCACGAAGGCCGACCATCTCCACCGCACCAGCCACCAGCGGCTTGAGCGGATCGTCCGCCGGCTGGTCGACGGTGCCATCACCCGTGCCGACTTCTCCGGCGCCAGCACCGACGTGCTGGCGATGGCGGCGGTGCGGGCAACACACGAGGCCTATGCCGACGACCGCGGCCAGCGCCTGCCGGTGATCGTCGGGACGCCGATGGCAGGCGAAACGATCGCCGGCGAGCGCTTCGATGGCCATACGGAGACCGCGGTGTTTCCCGGCGACCTCCCCGCCGACCCCGCCCGCCTCTTTACCGGTGGACAAAACGGGGCGGCGCGCCATCCGCTGACCTTCGTGCGCTTCAAGCCGCCGCGGTTAGAGCGGAGCGACGAAGGCCTGACGCTGTCGCTGCCGCACATCCGGCTCGACCGCGCCCTGCAGTTTTTGATCGGAGACAAGCTGGCATGAGCGATTCCGAGCTGCCCCGCCGCCCCGCGGCCTTTCGCGTCGATAGCCTCGACCGGCGGGCGCCCTTCGCGGAACCTTCGAGCGAGCCGGAAACCGGCCGCGCCCCGCGCGCCCTCCCCGACATCGCCAGCCTGTCGATCGAGCCGGACGAGGCGATCGAGGCGCTGGATGCCGGCCTCGTGCCGCTGCCGGCACCGCGCCGGCGCTTTCCCTTCGCCAAGCTCTTCCTCGGCGCTCTCGGCGCGCTGGTCTCGATCGCCATCGGTTTTGCCGTCGATGGCCTGGTGCGCGACCTCTTCACCCGCGCCGACTGGCTGGGCTGGACGGCGCTGGGCTTCGCTGCTCTCCTCGCCATCGCCGCGCTCGGCATCGTGCTGCGCGAGGCGCTCGGCCTGATGCGGCTGTCGGCCGTCGACCGCGAGCGCAAGGCGGCGCTGAAGGCCTATGAGAGCGACTCGGAAGACGAAGCGAAGCGGGTCGTCGCCGGCCTCGTCGCCCTTCTCGCGGGCAAGCCGGGCACCGCTGAGGGCCGCGCGCGGCTAGCCGCGGCGAAGGACGACGTGATCGACGGCCGCGACCAGATCATCCTCGCCGAACGCGAGCTGCTGATGCCGCTCGATCTGCTGGCGCGTGCGCTGGTGCTGAACTCGGCAAAGCGCGTCTCGGTCGTCACCGCCGTCAGCCCCAAGGCGCTCGTCGATGTCGGCTTCGTTTTGTTCGAGAGCGTCCGGCTGATCCGCCTGATGGCCGAGCTCTACGGAGCGCGGCCCGGCACGCTCGGCCTCATCAAGCTGACGCGCAACGTCCTTGGCCATCTCGCGGTCACCGGCACCATCGCGATCGGCGACGACGTGATCGGGCAGGTGGTCGGCCATGGGCTGGCCGCGAAGCTCTCGACCCGGCTCGGCGAGGGCGTCGTCAACGGCCTCCTCACCGCCCGCATTGGCCTTGCCGCCATGGACCTCTGCCGGCCCATGCCCTTCCTCCAGGCCAAGCGTCCGAAGATCAGCGATTTCATGAGCGATCTCGGCAGCTTGCGCGGTGATGCAAAGAAGCCGCAGGCGCCGGTCAACAGAGTGTGAGCCCGGCTCGGTAGCCAGCTGAAAGGAAGCGTTAACCGTTCCGGGCGATAAAGGACCGGTCGGGGTTCAGTCCCCTCGCCGGTTCGGAGTGCCTGAAATGCCCGTCAAAATGCTCGCCGGCCTCGCGCTTGCCGCCTCGACCCTCTTCGCCGTCACCGCCCCCGTCGCCGCCGGCGGCGACGAGGTCTTCTTCGACAAGGTCGTGGGCCAGTGGGGCGGGCCAGGCGAGATCGTCGCCGGCAAGTACAAGGGCACCAAGTTCGTCTGCAGCCTCAGCGGCGAGTCACTTGCGAAGAACCCCGGAATGGCGCTCGACGGCACCTGCCGCGTTGGCATCTTCTCGCAGAAAATGCGCGCCGAGGTCAGCAAGAACGGCGCGACCTACAAGGGCGCCTTCCTCGACGGCGCGCTCGGCAAGGGCCTCGACATCGTCTCCGGCAATGTCGCCGGCGACCAGATCGTCGTCGGCCTCGACCGCAAGCAGCTGAAGGGCGCGATGATCGCCAAGCTCGACGGCCGCGACAAGCTGAACATCTCGATCTCGGTGCGTGTCGCCGAGGACCTCGTTCCGGTCATCGGCATGAGCCTCACCCGCGGCGAAGCCCCGATCAAGCAGACCGCGCTGGAGGAGTAAGGCCCCGGCCTTCCCCCGGTCGCCCTACTTGACGTTCTCGCGCCACCACTCCCCGTCGGCGCTCGCGACCTCGATCCCCTCGCCCGCCACCGCCGCGATCGCCTCGGCGATCGGCCGGCCGTCGACGGTGAAACCCGGCGCGATCTCGGCCAGCGGCACCAGTACGAAGGCGCGCAGACCCATCCGTGGATGCGGCAAAGTCAGCTCGGCATCCGCATAGGCCTTGCCGTTATAATCGAGCACGTCGAGATCGATCGTGCGCGGTCCCCAGCGCTCCCGCCGCTCGCGTTTCAGCGAGCGCTCGGTGGCAAGGCAGAGTTCCAGCAGCGCCCGCGGCGACAGCACCGTATCGACCGCCGCGCAGGCATTGACGAACCAGGGCTGGTCGAGGACGCCCCAGGGCGGCGTCCGGTAGATCCGCGACACCGCCGCGACCTTGACGTCGTCGCGCGCATCCAGGGCTTGCAGCGCCCGGCGCATGTTGACGACGGGGTCGCCGATGTTGCCGCCGAGGCCAAGCAGCGCCCGCACCCCGGCCCCCGGCGCCCCCACGGCCTTCGTCTCGATCTCGCCCATCCTTGCCCCCTCTGGCCGCGTCTCCTCTACCACTGACGCCCCTCCACCCCGGCCCGCAACGCATCGGCGATCGCCAGCGCATCACGGCTCGCCGGCACGTTATGAACGCGGAAGATGTCGGCGCCGCGCTCGCGCAGCAGAACACTCGTCGCCGCGGTGGCAAAGTCCGGCTCCGGATCCTCGCGCCCGATCGCGCCGCGCACGAAGCGCTTGCGCGATGTGCCGACGAGCAGCGGATAGCCGAGCGCCAGGAGTTCCCCCATCCGGGCGATCAGCACCATGTTCTCCGGCCCATCCTTGGCGAAGCCAAAGCCCGGATCGAGCACGATCTTCTCGCGCGCGACGCCCGCCGCCTCGGCGATCCGCAGTGAAGCCTCCAAGAAGTGGAACTGGTCTTCGATGACGTCGGGCAGCTTGTCGCGCTCGCGCCCGGTGTGCATCAGGCAGAGGCCGGCGCCGGTCTCCGCCGCGACCGCCGCGATGGCCTGGTCCTTCTGCGCCCCGAACACGTCGTTGACGATGTGCGCGCCCGCCGCCACCGCCAGCCGCGCCGTCTCGGCGCGGTATGTGTCGACCGAGATCAGGCAGTCGGTCCGGCCTGCGAGCGCGGAGATCACCGGGAGGATGCGCCGCTGCTCCTCCTCCGGCGACACGGGCGTCGCGCCCGGCCGGGTGGACTCGCCGCCGATGTCGATGATCTCAGCACCGTCGGCGGCCATCTGCAGCGCCGCCGACACCGCCGCCTCGACACCGGCGTAGCGGCCGCCGTCCGAGAAGCTGTCCGGCGTCACATTGAGGATACCCATGATGCAGGCGCGATCGCCTAGCACCAGTTGGCGGCCGTGTCCGACCTGCCATGTCCCGCCACGTGGCTTCAAAGGCAGCATGCCATTCCCTTCAGATACCCGTTGGCAACCTATCGGTCGCACAATGGTGTTAGGCCAGGTCCTTGTATCAACGCCCGCTTGCGGTAGCGTGGCCAGCTATCCACGACCGCGTCGGAGACGATGATGCTGCGCACTCTCTCGCTTGTCGCGATCCTTTTCGGCACGTCAATGACCGTTCGGGCTGCCGACATCCGCGAACAGACGAAATATTTCTCGGTCACCGGCACCACGCTCGAGGAACTCGACCGCGATCTTGGCCGCAAGGGCCCGTTGATGGCGGGCACGAACATGCGCCATCCCGGCGCCACCGAGGTGAAGTTCGACGGCAAGGTCACCTATCTCCCGGTTGGCGCGCGGTGCAAGGTCGCCCGCACCCAGCTGACGCTGCGGCTGGTCAAGACGCTGCCGAAGTGGACGTCGCCGAAGAGCGCCTCGCCGAGCGTCGCGGTGATCTGGAACACGCTCTCGGACGATATCGCCCGGCACGAGAACGACCACGCGAAGATCGCCCGCAGCTACGTCCGCCGGATGGAAAGCGCCTTGCGCAACCTCGCGCCGGAGAAAACCTGCGAGGCGATGGAAGCCCGCGTCAACGCCGTCAGCGCGCGCTATCTCGCGGCCCATCAGGCCGAGCAGGTTCAGTTCGACGTGGTCGAGGGCCGCGAGATGAACATGCGGCTTCGGCGTCTTTTGAAGCGCAACATCGAGGCCGCTTCGGCAGAATAGCAGCACCGGTCAGGCGCGTTCCAAGGGCACGGCGCCTGGCCGCGGATCAGCGCCGAGACGACAGCCTGCGGCAGCTTGTCGTCCTAGGACTGGCGCTCGGGAATGGTCAGCACCAGGCCGTCGAGTTCGTCGCGGATGCGGATCTGGCAGGAGAGCCGCGAGTTCGGCCGCATGTCGACGGCGAAATCCAGCATGTCCTCTTCCATCGATTCGGGCTCGCCGACGACCGCCGTCCATTCCGCGTCGACGTAGACGTGGCACGTCGCGCAGGCGCAGGCGCCGCCGCATTCGGCATCGATGCCCGGCACCGAATTGCGGATCGCCGCCTCCATCGCCGAGCTGCCGTTGGGCGCCTCGACCTCGTAGCGCTCGCCGCCATGGGTGACGAAAGTGATGTGCGTCATGGAGCCCTGCCGCTTGCGTTTCGTGAGATGGGTTAGCGGCTCGGTCGCGCGGAAGTCAACCGCAGGCTGGAACAGTTCCAGTTAGCGCCAGACCGATCCGGCCGGTGCGCCGCTCAGGCGGGGTTGAGGCCGGTGATGAAGGCGGACGTCCGGCGCATCTCGTCGCCCAGCGCCGCGCGGGCGGTGCCGTCGGCGGGCGCTTGCTCGAACACCTCCGCCGCATCGGCCAAAGCGAAGGCGCCGATGTTGCGCGCCGCGCCCTTCAAGGCGTGGGCGATGTGCCGCCGCTCCTCGTCGGTCGCAAGGTCGATCCGGCAGGCGAAGACCTCGATCTGGCGGCCCATCAGTCCCAGCACCTCCTGCTCCAGCGCGGTGTCACCCAGCGTCTGACGCGACAGGTGGACGAGATCGATCGGCCGTCCACGCGATGGGCACGCGGTCCTTTTGGGAGGCCCGGCGGTGAAGGATGGGTTGGGTTGGCGCATGGCCTCGTCTCCGTCGTCGGGCGTCCTGCGAAGCCCGCGTTTCGGGCTTGCTGCACACCGTCCGTGCGCGGCGCTGGATTCACAGGCGAATGCCGCCCCAGCATTCAATGCTGCCCGTAGATGGTGTAGAGTGGATTAACGTTGCCGGCTCACTTCCACAGGGCGGGCGGACGAAACATGGAACCGTCGACAAAAAACGATGGTTGGCTAAGGGCATAGCCGGGGCTGGACGGTCCGAGACGTCGGACGCCGCCGGCCGAGCCCCTGCCCACCAGCGTCTGCAGGCGAAAAATCTCGGATTTTAGCGTTGTCGTTAACCTTATGTTTAAACTTGTAAGGATCGTCGGGTTTTACGGTTTCTTTCGAAAACGCCCGTAACTACCATGCAAGATGACCAAAGCCGCGCGTGCTCCCTCGGGAGCGCACGCGGATCGTCCCCGAGACTTCAGCCGGATGCACCGGCTTCGGCTCGAGTATCGGGATGCGGCCCTCAGGCGGGTCGGCGTAACGAGTATGAGGCGCGACCGCACATGGCGAACATCAAGACTTCCGACACGCTGCCCGAAGGGGCGCTGGACGAACTCGAAGCCGCGCTGACGGCCGACTTCATGCCCGCGGACGCGACGGCGGAGGCCGAGACCATCGACATCGGTGGCGAGGCCGAGGGCCATGTCGAGGCGGCAACGCTGAGCGCCGACACGATCGACATCGACTTCGCGTTCACCGAATTCGACCGGCAAATCGAGGAGGCGACCGGCGCCTTCCAGTCCGTCGACGTCCCCTTGATGGAAGCGACCACCGGCGCCGCGGTTGGCGCTGCCGCCTTCGCGGCTGCCAACACCGCGACCGCCGCCGCTGCCGCGGGCGGCACCGCCGGGCGCGACGCCGCCGGGACCATCCGCCAGCGGCCACTGGCGCCGTCCTCTTCCGTCTCGGCCTCATCCCCGTCCACACCGGCGTCGCCTGTCGTCGACAGCGCTTCCGCTCCCTCTTCCGCCGGCGCCGGTACCGCTGGTCCGGCTCGACCGACCCCGGCGAGGGACGTCCCTGCAAGCTCGGTCCCGATGACTGCCGCCAATGCTCCCGCCAGCAACCGCAAGGTTCCGGCGAACGACGAGCTGCGCCGTTCCTCGGTGATCGCGCAGGCGATGCTGTCGCGCCGTCCATCGCGCACACCGCTGGTGATCGCCGCCATCGTCTCGGCGCTCTGGTTTGGCCTGGCCGTCTTCCTCGGCTACGGCGTTTATGGCGCCAATCTCTTCACCCTCCCCGGCAGCGCTGCGGAGCTGACCCGCTCGACCGGGCTGCTGGTCGTCACCGCCCTCGCGCTCGCACCGATCCTGCTGATCTTCGCCTTCGCCGTCATGGTCCGCCGCTCGTCCGAGCTGCGGCTGATGAGCCGCTCGATGGCCGAGGTGGCCCTGCGCCTCGCCGAGCCGGAGAGCGTCGCCACCGAGCGCGTCATGAGCGTCGGCCAGGCGGTTCGCCGTGAAGTCTCGGCGCTCGGCGAAGGCGTCGAGCGGGCGCTCGCCCGCACGTCGGAACTCGAGACCTTGGTGCATTCCGAGGTGACCGCGCTGGAACGGTCCTATGCCGACAACGAGGTGCGCATCCGCTCGCTCGTCAACGACCTCGCCGCCGAGCGCGAGGCGATGCTGAGCCATGCCGAGAAGCTGCGCTCGTCCGTCGTCGGTTCGCACCAGCGCCTGGTGGAGGACGTCGACACCGCCTCGCACGAGATCCTCCGCCGCATCGAGGATGCCTCGACCAAGTTCGAGAGCCTCCTCGAAAGCCGCGGCGACGAGCTGTCGCAGATCTACACAGCGCGCAGTGCCGACCTCGCCTCGCTGTTCGAAGACAAGAGCCGCATCGCCAGCGAGCGGCTCGATGCGTCGAGCGAGGGCTTCGTCGCCCGCATCAACCAGAGCGCCGAGGCCGCGACCGAGCGGCTGCAGGTCACCGGCGAGACCGTCACGGGCCTCCTCGAAGCCCGCTCCACGGAGCTTCAGGACCGCACCGAGGCGATGACGCGCACCATCGGCGAGATGAGCGAGACGCTCAGCCAGCGCCTGCAGGTGTCGGGCGATGCCGTCGCAGGCCTCCTGTCGACCCGCACCGAACGGCTGGAGAGCGACGGTAAGACCTTCATGGACGCTCTCGGCGAGACGCTCGATCAGCGCTCGCGCACCCTTACCGACGAGAGCACCCGCTTCCTTGATCTCCTGACCCTTGGCCTGCAGGAGCGCACCGAGCGCGCGGCCGAGATGCTGTCGGAGAAGAACAGCGAGACCATCGGCAACATCGACGAGCGCCTCGACCGGCTGGAGGCAACCCTTACCGACCGCGGCGGCGCCCTGGTCTCGGCCATCGAGACCCGCACCTCGACCATCGTCGAGTCCAGCGACCGCATCGCCAATGCCCTGCAGCAGCGTTCGGTCGAGTTCGCCCGCACGCTCGCCGAGCGCAGCCGCGAGATCTCCGAGGCGGTCGCCACCGCCCAGGGCGAGTTGGCCACCTCCACCGGCGCCGCCGTGGCGCTCGCCGGCTCGACGCTCGAAGGCCGCGCCGCCGAAATCCGCACGCTCCTCGACGAGCGCATTGCCGGCTTCCGGTCGATCATGGACGAGAACGCCGGTAGCTTCAGCCGCACCGTCGACGAGCGCATCGGCTCGCTCGAGTCGGCGCTGAAGAACGGCAACGAAGACCTCGAAACCACCCTCGCTTTCGCCCACCAGAGCCTCATCGGCAATCTCGAGGAGCGCGCCGGTTCGATCGGCGCCTCGATCGAGGGCAATGTCGACCGGCTGCAGACCATCCTCGAGCAGGCTGAGACCTCGCTCGGCGCCGGCACCGACCAGCGCACGAAGAGCATCGCCGACATGCTCGACCAGCGTCGCCTGGCCATCGAAACGCTGCTCGCCGAAAAGGCCGACATCTTCGTGGGTGCGATCGACGATCGCTCGACCCGGTTGTTCGATGGCTTCGACACGCGGGCCGCCAGCTTCGGCACTGATCTTGCCGACCGCATCACGGCCACCGAGAAGCTGCTGCGCGAGACCGAGACTGGCCTCGTGGAGACGCTCGACGCCCGCCATGCTGCCCTCAGCACGGCGCTGGGCGACCGCACAGAGACTTTGCGCAGTCTGGCACAGGAGACGCATGAGACGCTGGTTGGGGCGCTCGACGAGCGTGTCGGCGGTATCCGCACGGCCTTCGAGACGGCCGTCAACGGCATCACCGACGATCTCGTCAGCCGCGTCGAGACGCTGCGCGCCGTGGTCGAAGACTCGCGCAACCAGATCGTCGTCGGCCTCGACGACCGCACCATGACCCTTTCCGGCGATCTCGAAGCCCGCACCCGCCAGCTCAACGAGGGCCTCGACGCCCGTGCCGCCGGCTTGCGCGACATCGTGGAAGCGGCCCGTTCGCAGCTGCTGGATGGCCTCGACGAGCGCATGCAGTCGATCCACTCGCTGGTCGACGGCTCCGAGGGAACGCTGCTGGCCGGCCTCGACCAGCGCACCGTGCGCCTCACCTCCGACCTCGAGACCCGCGCCTCGGACCTCCGCGGCATCGTCGAAGCCGCCCGTACCGAGCTGCTCGGCGGTCTCGACGCGCGGATGCAGTCGATCAACACCCTCGTCGAGGGCTCCGAAGGCACGCTGCTGGCCGGCTTCGACCAGCGCACCGAGCGGCTGTCCGCCGACCTCGAGACCCGCGCATCGGATCTGCGCGACATCGTCGAAGCTGCCCGTGCGCAGCTGCTCGACGGCCTCGAGGAGCGGATGCAGTCGATCAACGCCCTGGTCGACGGTTCCGAGGGAACATTGCTGGCCGGCTTCGACCAGCGCACCGAACGCCTCTCTTCCGACCTCGAAAGCCGCGTGTCGGACCTCCGCAGCGTCGTCGAAGCCGCCCGTGCCCAGCTGCTCGACGGCCTCGACGCCCGCATGCAGTCGATCAACGCTCTGGTCGACGGTTCCGAAGGAGCCTTCCTGGCCGGCATCGATCAGCGGAGCGAACGCCTCTCCTCCGACCTTGAAATCCGTGCTTCGGATCTCCGCGGCATCGTCGAAGCCGCACGTGCGCAGCTGCTCGACGGCCTCGACGCCCGGATGCAGTCGATCAACGCCCTGGTCGACGGTTCCGAAGGCACGCTCCTGGCCGGCCTCGACCAGCGCACCGGACGCCTGTCCTCCGATCTCGAGATGCGCACTTCCGAGCTTCGCGACATGGTCGAAGCGGCCCGCGCCCAGATGGTCGACGGGCTCGACGAACGCATGCAGTCGATCCGCTCCCTGGTCGACGCGTCCGAAGGCACTCTGCTGGCCGGCCTCGACCAGCGCACCGATCGCCTTTCCGTCGAACTCGAGGCGCGCGCGCTGCGTCTTGCCGCCGAGCTCGACCGCGGCAGCGAGAGCCTGACCCAGCGTCTCGACGACCGCATGGGCGTCATCCATAAAATGGTCGACGGCTCGGAAGGCTCGCTCCTCGCCGGCCTCGACCAGCGTGCGGCCCGTCTGTCCTCCGGGCTCGACGACCGCGCGACCCGCCTCGCCACCCTCCTTGAGCGTGGCAGCGAGAGCCTCACCACCCGCCTCGACGAGCGTATGGAGACCATCCACAAGATGGTCGACGGCTCCGAGGGTACGCTGCTCGCCGGTCTCGACCAGCGCACGGAGCGTCTCGTCACTGAACTTGGTCGCGGCAGTGAGCACCTCACCGTGCGTCTCGACGAGAGCGTGCAGCGCTTCACCGCTGCGTTCAGCGATGTCGATGGGCGGCTGGTCGCCGTCCTCGAAGAAAAGCGGGATGGCATTTCCGGGCTTCTCGACGAGGTCACCCGATCGGCGGCGGCAACGCTTGGCGACCGTGCGGACGACGTCCGTCGCTCGATCGAGCAGAGCGTCGAAGAGGTCAGCCGGTCGCTGGAAGCGCGCCGTGCCGATCTCGTCACCGCCCTCGACAACGGCCAGACCGGCCTGACGTCGGCGATCGACCAGCGCACCGACGCCATCTCGACGGCGCTCGAGCGCGGCCTCGGCAATGTCGAGCGCACGCTGAACGCCCGCGCGGCCCTTGTCGCGGACGCCCTGCGCAGCGCCATCACCACCGCTACCGCTACGATGACTGAAGAAGCCGAGCGCGCCCGCGCCGGCCTAGAGGGCGAGACCGTGTCGCTGGCCAGCGCCGTTGCCGGCCTCGGCGGCATCGTCGCCGCCTCCACGGAGGAAGCGCGCCTGAAGATCGCCGACGAAGCCGAGCGGCTGTCCGCCCGCTTTGCCGGCATCGCCGACGACCTGAAAGAGAAGGCAGAGGCCGCGCACGGCGATCTGTCGGCCGAGGGTGGCCGCATCGCCCGCACCGTCGAAAGCGCGTCGGAAACACTGCGCACGCTCGCCGCCGAGGCCCGCGACCGGTTCACCGGCGAGGCCGAGGCCCTGGCACTCTCCGTTGCCGCCGTCTCGAAGGAGATGCGCAACGAGGCGACATCGGTGCGCGAGACGCTGATCGGCGAAGGCGCCGTCTTCGCCACGCAACTTGGCGGCGCATCGCTGGCCATGCGGGCCGAGGCCGAGGCCTCCCGCGAGCGGCTGGCCCTTCTTGCCACCGAGTTCGTCGGCGGCCTGTCGGAAGTCGCCGACAGGCTCCGGGCCGACGCGATCGAGAGCCGCGCCGAGTTCAGCGACCAGGCCGGTGCCCTCGTCGGCGAATTCGCGACGGCGGCAGACCTGCTGCGCGCCGCGGGCGACGAATCGCGCGACCGCTTCCGCCAAGATGCGGCCGTCATCGCCGAGGAAATCATCTCCGCCACCGCCTCGATCGGCGACCGCAGCGAACTCGCCCGGCGGATCATCGCCGAGCAGGCCGCCACGCTGTCGACCGAACTCGACCTCGCATCCGACCGGCTGCGCGATGCCGGCGACGAAAGCCGCGCACTGTTCCGCCGCGACGCTGAAGTCATCGCCGAGGAAATCACCACTGCCACGTCGTCTTTCGGCGCCCGCAGCGACGCGGCCCGGCAGATCATCGCCGAGCAGGCAGCGACCCTCGCGGCCGAGATGGACCGTGTGTCCGATCGTCTGCGCGATGCCGGCGACGAGACCCGAGACCTGTTCCGCCGCGATGCCGCGGTGATCGCCGAGGAGATTGCAGCAGCAGCGGTCGCCATCCGCGAGCGCGGCGAGGAAGCCCGCCACAACATCGGCGACGTCGTCCAGGCCATGGCCGGCCAGGTCACTGGCGCCGTCGACCTGCTGCGCGACGCCAGCGGCGACTCGCGTGACCGGTTCCGTGCCGACGCCGAGGCGATCGCCGCCGAGATCGTCGCCGCGGCCGAGGTCATCCGCCAGCGCAGCGACGAGGCTCGCCTCGTCATCGCAGACAACACCGAGGCCTTCGCCAGCCGCATCGGCGGCGTGTCGGAGCGGATCAGCAGCGAGGCGGATCGTGCGAGCGAGGCCCTCGACGCCCGCAGCGCCAGGTTCGCCAACGAACTCGCCGATCTCTCGCGGGAACTGTCGGAAACCATCGGTGGTTCGTCGACGGCCCTGCGCGGCGAGCTCGACCAGGTGGCGTCGACCATCCGCGGCGAGCTCGACGGTGCCTCGGCATCGATGAAGCGCGAGCTCACCGACATCTCGGGCCGCCTGCGCGATGACGTTGCCGGTGCCTCGGCCATCCTGCTGCGGGATGCCGACATGGCGCGCGACGCGATCATCGCCCAAAGCGCCGAGATCGCCGCGCAGTTCGCCGGCGTCGGCAACCAGATCCGGGTCGAGACCGACCAGGCCCGCGGCCAGCTCATCGAGAGTGCCGCGAGCTTCAGCGAGGAACTGATCGGCAAGATCGCCAGCTCCGAGCGGTCGCTCGCCTCGCGGGCCCGCCTGTTGACGGGCGACCTCGACGAGAAGACCAAGGCGCTGAACGAGCTGCTTGCCGAGCGCAGCGCCGAGATCGCCCGCCTGATCGAGGAAGAGGCCCGCCCGCTGGTCGAGCGCTTCACCGAGAGCGGCACGGCGGTCGCCGAGATGATCGACGTCTCCGCCCGCAACGCGTCGGACCGCCTGCGGTCCGAGAACGCGGCGCTCATCGCAGCCCTCGGCCGCCGCGCCGGGGAAACGGTCGAGACGCTCAGCAAGTCGTCCGGCGAGATCCTTGCCGGCTTCGATGCCCGCACCAATGATGCGGTCGGCCTCGTGACCGACATGCGCGAGGCGCTGTCGCAGGACATCGACGCGCTGATCGACCGCCTGTCGCAGACCAACGGCGCGCTGCGCAGCCTCGTCGAGGAGGCCAGCGGCAATCTCGGCGCGATCGACTCGACACTGCAGGAGACCAGCAGCCGCTTCACCAACGGCGCCGACCGCGCCGTGGAGCAGCTCTCGGCTTCCTCGAAGCTGCTCGACGGCAACCTCGCCCGCCTCGACCAGCTGTCGTCCTCGACCTACGGCAAGGTCGCCTCGATCGCCGAGCGCTTCGACGACCACGGCCACCTGCTGCAGGAGGCGGCTCAGCTGCTCGACTCCGCGCAGTCCAACCTGCAGACGACGCTGGAAGAGCGTCGCGACGGCCTGGAGACCCTCTCCGCCGGCCTCGTCTCGCGCTCGGAGGAGATCGGCGATCTCATGCGGTCGTTCGAGGAGGTCGTCGACGGCCTGTTCGAGCGCACCGAGCAGCGCTCGCGCATGCTCTCCGCCCGCCTGTCGTCGGAAGTCGGCGCCTCGCTCGGCGAGACCGATAAGCAGCTCGAGGCCGTCGAGACCCGCTCGCGGAACGCGGCCTCGGAAATCCGTACGGCGGTTCTGTCGGTGGTCGAGGATGCGACCAAGCGCTTCAGCGGCGCGACCGACGAGATGCGCAAGACCGCGACCGTGATCCGTGAGGAGCTCGGCCAGACCCGCGAGGAGATCAAGCGCGGCGTCTTCGAGCTGCCCGAGCAGGCCCGCGAGAGCACCGAGGCGATGCGCAGGGCGGTGTCCGACCAGATCCGCGCCTTGCGCGATCTCAGCGACATCGTCTCGCAGTCGGGCCGTGCCTTCGACGTCGGCAGCCGGCGTCCGGCAGCCCAGCCGCAGCCGCGCGCCGAACTGCGCCAGTCCGGCCCGTCGGCCGGCGGCCAGACGGCAGCGGTCGCCCAGCGTCCGGCCGAGCCGGAGCGTCGGATCGAGCAGGCAACGCCCGAGCAGCAGGTTGCCGAGGACCGCATGCTAGAGACGCGGATGACGGGGACGCATGGCGCCGAGTTCACCCGCGAACAGCGCGGCACGGCCGAGGTCGAGCGTCCTGCCGCCATGCTGACGCCGAGCGCCGCCCCGCTGCGCCAGGCAGAGGCGAGCGAAGGCAAGAGCGGCGGCTGGGTCTCCGACCTCTTGCGCCGCGCCTCCCGCGAGGAGGACGAGGAAGCCCACGCCGCACCGGAGACGGCGCCTGAACCCGCCAAGGCCGAGGGTCGGTCCGCCGCGCATGTGGTTGAATCGCTGAACTCGCTGTCGGTCGACATCGCCCGGGCGATCGACCACAACGCCTCGGTCGAGCTGTGGGACCGCTACCGCAAGGGCGAACGCAACGTGTTCACCCGCCGGCTCTACACCATGAAGGGCCAGCAGACCTTCGACGAGATCCGCCGCAAGTATCAACGCGACACGGATTTCCGCTCGGCTGTCGACCGCTACATCGCCGACTTCGAGAACCTCCTGACGGACGTCTCCCGCAAGGACACCGACAACACGCTGACGCGGACTTATCTCAGCTCCGACACTGGCAAGGTCTACACCATGCTGGCCCACGCCTCCGGCCGCTTCGACGGCTGACAGGACGGCAACAGCAGCACCTGACCTAGACAAAGGGGCGGTCTCGAAAGAGACCGCCCCTTTTCTCATGGAGGCCAGGGATAGCGCAGGTGCCGCGGGGCTACGGGCCCATCGCAGACGGGCAGCCATCAACTCCTCGGAGGGCGCGATACCCCTCGGAAGCGTCATGTCGGGGAAGGCTCAGAGTTTGTGCTGGGTCATTCGAGGCAACGCCGTCCGATCATTTTGGCCCTCTACTCCGAACCGGTGCGTCGAAGCAGAGCGGTTGGCTCTCTGCCAGAGGCCGTGGACGGTTAGTTTCGAAAGCCAAGGCCGCCGGACGCCCATGCGCTGGCCGCTTCTCACGACGGAGAGCGAACCAAAACTTATTCAATTCTCTTATGGACTTAGCCGGCCAAAGCGACTCTTCAGCGGAACATGAACCAGGCCGACTGGCACGTCTCGCGACGGCTGCTGCCAGGCCCGTGGTCACCATGCACTCCCGCTCCGCAACGGCAGGCCACGCACGAACGCAAAAGGGCCGGACTCCTTTCGAGGAGTCCGGCCCTTTGATGCTTCCGACAGCCGCGGGGTGATGGACTGAAGCCCACCTTCCCTTGAAAAGGCCGACGCTCAGACCAGCGACAGCGTCCAGGCGACGACGTCGGTGGTGGCTTTGGCGAAAGCGGCGTTGAGCGCCGCGACATAGGCGGCCTTGCCGGCGGTGGTGCTGGTGTCGACACCGCCAACGGCGGCGGTCGCGGTGAAGACGCGCGTTGCACGGACAGTTCCGTTGCGGTCGTTCAGCGCCTTGACGGAGAACTCGACGACCGCGGTATTGCCCTTGTCGACGTCGACCTCGAACTTCCGGATGGCGACGACGACCTGATAGTCGATGGCGAGGCCCTGCCCCGGCACGCCGACGGCCGCGAGCCGGCCGGTGTTCTCGAAGGCCTGGACGAAGCGCGCCTGCACCAGCGCCGGCAGGCGATCGCTCCACTGACTCTGGCCGAGATATTCGACCGTATAGGGCGTCGGCTTGATGACGATCTGGTTGCCGTCGAGCGTTTTGGTGGCCGTCGGCTCGGGGATCAGGATCTGCACCTTGGTCCGGGCACTCGTCCGGGCTTCCGTCCTCGGCGCGGAGAGCTCGTAGGTGTCCGGCGGCGTGGTGCCGCTGAGCGAGGCGCAGCCGGCTAGGGCGAGCGCCAGGGAAGCGACCAGGGTCGTCCGGATCGATGCATGCATGGTCTTTTCCTCAACGCCCGGCGGAAGCATCCGCCCACTCTGTCGCGGCCAGAGCACGATCTTCAAACGCGCCGGCCGGTGTCAATGCCTTAGCTCGGCCGCGGTGGTCTTCCCCGCGCGGCCGCTGGTTGCCTTTACCGCCGCTTGCGGCCGTCGAACTGCTTCACCTCGTCGCCGCCGAAGATGATGCGGCTCGGATTGGCCTGGAAGTCGGTGACCGCGCCCTCGATGCGGTTGACCGACCGGGTCACGTCCCGCACCAGCGTCCGCACCTCGTTGAGGCCGTTGCCGGAGAAGTTCTGGATGTTGTCGGCGATCGGCCCGATGCGCGCATTGATGCTGGCGGCCGTCTGGCGGATGGCGGCGAGAGTCTGGCTCGCTTCCTTGGCAAGGCCCTCGGTGCTGTCGGCATTGAGCAGCCGGTCGAGCGAGGCGAGCACGGTGTCGAGGCGTGTCGAGGCGGTGTTGACCTTGCTCGAGATCGCCACGGCGTTGTCGATCACCCGCTTGATGTCGTTGCGGCGGGCGCCGACGTCGTTGGCGACCCCGGCGATCGAGTCGGCAGCCCGGGCGACGTTGCGGGTGGCCGACGAGACGTCGGTCATGGTCCGATTGACGACGTCCGGATCGACGCCGGCGAGGATGGCGTCGACGCGGCCGCGGGTGCCGTTGAAGCCGGTCAGCGTCGTGTCGACGGTCCGCAGTGCCGTATCGAGGCCGTCGATCACGGACTGGATCTGCGGTGTCTTGGCCCGGACGCCTGCGACGAGGGCAGCGGCGTTGTCGACCACCTCGGAAATGCGGCGGCGATCGATGCCCGAGACCAGAGCACTGGCGTCGTCGAGCGTGCGGTTCAGCTTGATTGTCGCCGCACTGGCGTTTTCGCCGATCGGGCCGAGGTTGGCGAGGAAGCCGTTGATCGCCGGCCCGTTTGCCGCGACGCTGTCGGTGACGGTTTTCAGGTTGCGGGTGACACCCGACACGTTGGTGATGACTTCGCCGATCGCCTCACGCTGCGCGCCGATGAGGGTCGAGACCTCGGAGACGTTGCGGGCGGCGGCCGAGATGTTGTCGATGGTGGAGGTGACTTCCGTCGGATTGACGGCCGCCAGGATCCGGTCGGCAGATCCGAGCGCCGAGTCCAGCTTGGTTGCGACGCTCGTGGCAGTATCGGAGATCGGGCCGAGATTGGACAGGAAGCGGTCGATCCCCGGCGTGTTCTTCTGGATGGTGTCGCCGACGCGGCCGACACTGGTGGCGGCTGTCTTCACGGAGTCGACGACGCCGGCGATGTTGTCCGCCTGCGCGCGCAAGGTCGTCGACATAGCCGCGACGTTGTCGACGGTGGTGCGCACCGATTCCGGATTGACGGCTTCGATGACGTTCTGCGCCGAGCGGATGGCGTCGGGAAGCGCTTCGGCGACGGTGTTCGCCGTTCCCGCGAGGCGGCTGACGCTCTGCAGGAAGTCGTCGATCTGGTTGGAATTCTTCGCGAGGCTGTCGGTGAAGACCTTCACGTTCTCGGATGTCGCGGTGATGTTGCCCGCGGTCGTGCGCACGGCCGGGCCGACGTCCTTCACCATGCCCTCGAACTGCGAGAGGATGTTGTCGGCGCGCTGGGCGATGTCCTTGGCGGTGGCGAGGATGTCGGTCACATCGGACGGATCGGCCTTGATAACCGGCACGGCGCCTTGCTCGCGGGCATAGGCGATGATGTTGCGCTCGGTGTTGTCGCCGCCCTTCAGCTCGATGAAGGCCTGGCCGGTCAGGCCGGCAAAGCCGATGGTCGCGCGGGTCGAGGTGGTGATCGGCGTGGTCCCGTCGACCCGCGTGGTGGCGATGACGACGCGCGGATTGTTCGGATCGATCCGGAGATTGCGGACGTCACCGACCTTCAGGCCGTTGAACAGCACCTGGCTGCCGACGCTGAGGCCAGTGACCGAACCCTCGATCCGTACCAGCAGTGGCGTCTGGGTATCGTCGCCCGAGACATTGGCAGACCACCAGACGAAGCCGAAGCCGAGCACCAGCACGACCACCGAGAAGATGCCGACCAAAACATAATTGGCTCTGGTTTCCATCACTTCGTTCCCTTGCTGGCGCCGGCGGACTTGTCCTGGTGCACGATGGTGCGAGCACGCTTGCCGTGGAAATAGGATTTGACCCAAGGGTCATCGAAGGCGAGCATGGTCTCGAGCGGCCCCTCGACCATCACCTTCTTGTTGCCGAGAACGGCGATGCGGTCGCAGGCCTGGTACAGGCTGTCGAGATCGTGGGTCACCATGTACACGGTGAGACCCAGCGTATCGCGCAGCGTCATGATCAATTCATCGAAATCCGCCGCGCCGATCGGGTCGAGGCCGGAGGTCGGCTCGTCGAGGAAGACGATGTCGGGATCGAGCGCCAGCGCGCGCGCCAGACCGGCGCGCTTGATCATGCCGCCGGACAGCTCGGACGGAAATTTCTCCGCCGCATCCGGAGCAAGACCGACAAGATCGATCTTCAACCGCGCCAGCTCGTCCATCAGCGCCGGCGACAGGTCGAGATATTCGCGCATCGGCACCTGGATGTTCTCCAGCACCGAGAGCGAGGAGAACAGTGCGCCTTGCTGGAAGAGAACGCCCCAGCGCTGCTCGACCGCCAGCCGCTCGTCGTCATTAGCCTTGTCGTAGTCGATGCCGAAAACCTCGATCGTGCCCGACTGTTTCTGGTTCAGGCCGAGGATCGTGCGCAGCAGAACCGACTTGCCCTGACCGGAACCGCCGACGAAGCCGAGGATCTCGCCGCGACGCACGTCGAGCGACAGCCCATCCAGCACGGTCTTGGTGCCAAAGGTCACGGTGACGTCGCGGGCGCGGATGATGATGTCGTCGTCGTCTCCCCCTTTTTCGGGGGCCGGTGCGGGAGAAGGCGCACCGTTGCCGGTCGCCGTCACCGCGGCATCGTCTTGTGCGGCGGGCGGGCCGCGGCCAGACGGGTCAGAATCCGATGGATGCATAAAAGATCGCAAAGAAAGCATCCACGAGGATGACGAGGAAAATGGATTTGACGACGGAGGTGGTGACGTGGAGGCCGAGGCTCTCGGCGCTGCCGCCGACCTTCATGCCCTCGGCCGAGGCGACAACGCCGATGATGATCGCCATGAACGGCGCCTTGATCAGGCCGGCGAGGATGGTGCCGATGTCGATCGCCTCGCGCAGCCGCTGGACGAAGGCGGCCGGCGGAATGCCGGAATAGATCCAGGTGACGACGATAGCGCCGGCAAGGCCCATCAGGTCGGCGATGAAGGCCAGCAGCGGCAATACCAGCGTCAGCGCCACCAGGCGAGGGAAGACGAGGACGCCGATCGGGTTGAGGCCGATCACCTGAAGGGCGTCGACTTCCTCGCGCATCTTCATCGAACCGATTTCGGCGGTGATGGCGCTGCCGGAGCGGCCGGCGATCATGATGGCGGTCAGCAGCACGCCGATCTCGCGCAGCTGCAGAATTCCGACGAGATCGACGACGAAGATCTCGGCGCCGAAGTTCCGCAGCTGGAAGGCGCCCTGCTGGGCGATGACCGCACCGATCAGGAAGCTCATCAGCGCGATAATGGGCACCGCGCGAACGCCCATCCTGTCCATCTGGGTGATGATCGCCGGCAAGCGTAGCTGCGTCTTGCCGGTGACGCGGCGGCCGGCGCCGTAAATCGAGGAGCCGATGATGTTAAGGCCGACGACGACCTCGTCATAGAGCCCGTAGACGCTCCTCCCGATCCCGTCGAGCGCGGCTATCACGCGGTTGCGCTTGGCAACCTCAGGCTCCGGGCGCACCCGGTCGATCGCGGCACGTACCGCCTCGAACAGTGCCCCGTCCTTCTCCCGCACGCCCGACATCTCGACCGAGCGACCGCCGTCGGAAAGCTGGCGCGACATTTTTTCAACCAGCAGCGCGCCGGCGGTATCGACCCGCCCGACGCTGCCGAGGTCGATCGTTACGGACTTGCCGAGGTCGGACTTGCCCGTATCTGAAACCGTCTTCTCGATGCTGCCGATGGTCCGTGCCAGCCAGTCGCCGGAAAGAGTCAGCACGAGGCCGCCTTCACCCTTGTCAGCGACCAGGGCAGGCGCCGTTGTGCGGCGCCCATCCTTGTCGGCGCGTGTCTCGGCGGCTGGGTTGTCCGTCATGCCTGTGGTCGAAACCTTCTATCGCCCGATACTCGGACACCTTATGCCAAGAAGCGTCCGTGGCCTGACATGCCCGGCGGCGCCCGCCCGACGTTGCGGCGCTCCCTAGCGCGCGGCGTCGTTAACCGTCCATACACGGTTTGTCATCGCAATCCGCGATGCGCTCGAACAGGCCGAGGAATTTTCATGCCGCGTCGTCTTTCAGTCACAGTCGAGCGCTTTCAGCTCGCCACGGCCTTCACCATTTCCAGGGGGTCGAAAACCGAGGCGGTCGTCGTCGTCGCCACGCTTTCCGACGGCGATAAGCGCGGCCGCGGCGAATGCGTTCCCTATGCTCGCTACGGGGAGACGGTCGAGAGCGTGACGGCGGCGATCGAAGCCGTGCGTCCGCTGATCGAGAAAGGCCTGTCGCGCAAGGGCATGCAGGCTTCCATGCCGGCAGGCGCCGCCCGGAACGCTGTCGATTGCGCGCTCTGGGATCTCGAGGCGAAGCTGGACGGCACCTCCGTCGCGGCACTGGTCTGCCCGTCGCCGCCAAGAGCGCTGGAAACCGCCTATACGATATCGCTCGGAACCCCCGAGGCGATGGCCACGGCAACGCGGGCAGCGGGCGGCCGGGGTCTCCTCAAGATCAAGCTCGGCGCGCCGGAGGGCGACATCGCCCGCATCCGCGCCGTGCACGCGGCCGCTTCAGGAGCGCGGCTGATTCTCGACGCCAACGAAGGCTGGACGGCGGAAAACCTTGCCGAGAACATGCAGGCCGCAGCCTCTGCCGGCGCCGTTCTCATCGAGCAACCGCTGCCGGTCGGCCAGGACGACGCCCTTGCCACCCTCGCCCATCCGGTACCGGTCTGCGCCGACGAATCGCTGCACGAGACGCAGGATCTCGCCGCGCTGGTCGGCCGCTACGACTTCGTCAACGTCAAGCTCGACAAGACCGGCGGGCTGACTGAGGCGCTGCATCTCGTCACGGAAGCCCGCCGGCACGGCTTCGGGGTGATGGTCGGCTGCATGGTCTCGAGCTCGCTCGCGATGGCTCCGGCGGTCCTGCTCGGCCAGACCGCCGACCTGATCGACCTCGACGGCCCGCTGCTGCTGGCGTCGGACCGACCCGACGGACTGGTCTACGATGGCGAGACAGTCGCCCCGCCAACGTCGGCTCTATGGGGATAGACTCAGCCCTACCCCGCCATCGGCAGCGGTACGGCAACCGGTGGGCGGGCCGAGACGGTGTCGATGAAGATGTCGGCGCAGGTGGACCAGGTGAAGGCGCGCGAGCGCTCCAGCGCCTCCGCCCGGTCGAGACCTAGGGCGGCGAGGCAAGCGGTGCGCAGGTCGTCCGAGATGCAGCCGGCGCGGGTGCCGGCGATCACGTCGAGCGGGCCGGGCTCCGGGTAGGCGGCGACCGGTACGCCGCAGGCCAGCGCCTCGATCAGCACGATGCCGAAAGTATCGGTCTTCGACGGGAAAACGAAGACGTCGGCGCTGGAATAGTGGCTCGCCAGCATCTCGCCGGTCTGCGACCCCGCGAAATGCACTTTTGGATAGCGCTGCCGCAGTTCCGCCAAAGCCGGGCCGTCGCCGACGACGACCTTCGATCCCGGCAGGTCGAGCATCAGGAAGGCCTCAAGGTTCTTTTCCGGCGCGACGCGCGAGACGGTGAGGAAGATCGGGCCGGGCAGACCGAAATCGATCGGCTCGCGCGGCTTGAACACCGTGGTGTCGACGCCGCGCGTCCAGGTGACGAGGTTCTTAAAGCCGCGCTCGGCAAGGTCCCGCCGAACCGCCTCGGTCGGCACCAGGCACGCGCTAGCGGCGGCATGGAAACGGCGGAGGTAGGCATAACTGAAGCGTTCGGGGATCGGCACGCGCTGGCGCAGGTATTCCGGAAAACGAGTGTGGAAGCTCGTGGTGAAGCTCCGACCGGCGGCGATGGCGGCCCGGCGTGTCGCCATGCCGATCGGTCCTTCGGTGGCGATGTGGATGGCCTGCGGCCTGAACTCGGCGATGATCCGCCCCAGCCGGTAGGAACTCGCCAGTGCCAGACGGATCTCCGGATAGGTCGGCATCGGCACGGTGCGAAAATCCTGCGGCGAGACGACGAGCACGTCGTGGCCGCGGCCGCGCAGCTCGTCGGCAAGGCTCGACAGCGTGCGCACCACGCCGTTGATCTGCGGCGTCCAGGCGTCGGTGGCGATCAGGATCCGCATCAGGCTGCCTCCACCGCAGAAGTCTGGCGCTCGGCGGCCGGCATGGCGGCGATGCCGTCGGCCAGAGCCTCCGCCTGCGCGCGCGCCTTGCTGGCCGCCGCCGTCCAGTAGATCAGCTCGAACGAGCCGTCATGGCGCTCGCCGACCGCGGTGCAGCTTTCCACCCAGTCGCCGGTATTGATGTATTCGACGCCGCCGCGCCGGGCGATCTGCGCATGGTGGATGTGGCCGCAGATGATGCCGTCGCAGCCGTGCCGCACCGCCTCTTCGGCCAGCAACGTCTCGAAGGCGCCGATGAAGTTGACGGCGTTCTTGACCTTGAGCTTGGCCCAGGACGACAGCGACCAGTAGGGAAAGCCCAGCGCCCGGCGCAGCTTGTTGAAGACGACGTTGACGGCGATGGCGGTGTCGTAGGCCCAGTCGCCGAGATAGGCGATGAGCCGGGCATTGCGCACGACGACGTCGAACTCATCGCCATGCATCACAAGGAATCGCCTTCCGTCGGCGGTCACATGGACGTCGTTCTGCTTGACCTCGATGCCGCCGAAGTGCTGGCCGGGAAAGTCGCGCAAGAACTCGTCGTGATTGCCGGGGATATAGACGACGTCGCACCCCTTGCGCGCCTTGCGCAGCAGCTTCTGGACGACGTCGTTGTGCGACTGCGGCCAGTGCCAGGCCCGCTTCAGCCGCCAGCCGTCGACGATGTCGCCGACGAGATAGAGCTTCTCGCAGTCGTGCAGGCGGAGGAAGTCGATCAAGAGCTCGGCCTGGGCGGCCTTGGAGCCGAGATGCACGTCGGAGATGAACAGCGTGCGGAAGTGTCGCGCCGTGGTCAGCTGATGCATGGTCGCCATCCTGTTCGCTCCCCTCGCCCTCCTGCCAATGGCCGATTCTCATTGCATGCGTGTGACGGTGCAGGCTGACGACCATGGCTGGGCGCGGGGTGGCGGCCGATCGAACGGCACTTGGAGGGGCCCACGTCGACGGCAAAGCGAAACTCCCGACAAAATGCCCGGCGGCAATTTCCAGAACGGTTCGACTTCGTCTAAGACGGCCGCAGCAGCTGAAATGAACGGGGGACGCCATGTCCGAAAATAGCACCGACGCCAGGCCGAACACGGGCGATCTCGACGAGCAGGCGCTGTTCTACCACCGCTATCCGAAGCCCGGTAAGGTCGCGATCCAGCCGACCAAGCCGCTCGGCAACCAGCGCGACCTCGCGCTCGCCTACTCCCCCGGCGTCGCCGCCCCGTGCCTTGCCATCGCCGCCGATCCCTCGCTCGCGGCCGTCTACACCAGCCGCGCCAACCTCGTCGCGGTGCTGTCGAACGGCAGTGCCGTGCTCGGCCTCGGCAATATCGGCCCGCTCGCCTCCAAGCCGGTGATGGAGGGCAAGGGCGTCCTCTTCAAAAAGTTCGCCGACATCGACGTCTTCGACATCGAGATCGACGCCACCGAGATCGACCACATCGTCGAGGTGGTCGCGGCGCTCGAGCCGACCTTCGGCGGCATCAACCTCGAGGACATCAAGTCCCCGGAATGCTTCGAGGTCGAGGAGCAGCTGCGCAAGCGGATGAAGATCCCGGTCTTCCACGACGACCAGCACGGCACCGCCATCATCGTCGCCGCCGCCGTGCGCAACGCGCTGGAGCTCAACGGCAAGAAGATAGAGGACGTCAAGATCGTCTCCTCGGGCGCGGGCGCTGCCGCCATCGCCTGCCTCAACCTCCTCGTGGCATTGGGCGCGAAGCTCGAGAACATCACCGCCACCGACATCGACGGCGTCGTCTATATCGGCCGCGGCAAGCGCACCGACCGCTGGATGGAGGTTTACGCGCGCGATACCGAGATGCGCACGCTGAGCGAGGCGATCGAGGGTGCCGACATCTTCCTCGGCCTGTCGGCCGGCGGCGTCTTGAAGCCCGAGCTCCTCGAGAAAATGGCGGCGCGGCCGCTGATCATGGCGCTGGCCAATCCGACGCCCGAGATCATGCCGAGCCTCGCGCGTGCGGTCCGGCCGGATGCGATGATCTGCACCGGGCGCTCGGACTTCCCGAACCAGGTCAACAACGTCCTCTGCTTCCCCTACATCTTCCGCGGCGCGCTCGACTGCGGCGCGACGACGATCAACGAGGAGATGAAGATCGCCGCCGTCGACGCCATCGCGGCGCTCGCCCGCGAAGAGGTCTCGGAAGTCGCTGCAAAAGCCTATGGCTCGGAGACCCCGATCTTCGGCCCGGAATACATCATCCCCTCGCCCTTCGACCCCCGGCTGATCCTGAAGATCGCGCCGGCCGTGGCGAAGGCGGCGGCGGCGACCGGCGTCGCCTCGCGGCCGATCGAGGATTTCGGCGCCTACATGGACATCCTCAACCGGTTCGTCTTCCGCACCGGGCTGATCATGAAGCCGATCTTCCAGATCGCCAAGAACAGCGGCAAGCGGGTGATCTTCGCCGACGGCGAGGACGAGCGCGTGCTGCGCGCCGCGCAAGTGATGCTGGAGGACAAGATCGGCGTGCCGATCCTCGTCGGCCGCCCCGCCGTCATCGCCAGCCGGCTCGAGCGCTACGGCCTGCGCATCCGCCCCGGCACCGACTTCGAGGTGGTCAATCCCGAAGACGATCCGCGCTACCGCGACTATGTCGACCACTATTTCGAGAAGGTCGGCCGCAAGGGCGTCAACCCCGACACCGCCCGCACCGTGGTCCGCACCAACACCACGGTGATCGCCGCCGTCTCGGTCTCGCGCGGCGAGGCCGACGTGATGATCTGCGGCCTCGAGGGCCGCTATTCTCCGCATCTCGTCGACATCCGCCAGGTCATCGGCGTCGAGCCCGGCACCAACAAGTTCGCCGCGATGAGCCTCCTCATCTCGCAGCAAGGCGCGAAGTTCTTCCTCGACACCTATGTCCAGCGCGACCCGAGCGCCGAGGACCTCGCCGAGATGACGGTCCACGCCGCCGTCGAGATCCGCCGCTTCGGCATCGAGCCGAAAGGCGCCTTCGTCTCCCACTCGAACTTCGGCTCGGACGAAACGCCGCAGACGAAGAAGATGCGCCAGGCGCTCAAACTCGTTCGCGAGCGCATGCCGGACCTGGAACTCGACGGCGAGATGCACGGCGACGTCGCCCTCAACGAGGCGCTGCGCCGCAAAGTGATGCCGAACTCGACGCTCTCGGGCGAGGCGAACCTCCTGATCTTCCCGAACCTGGATGCCGCGAACATCACCCTCAACGTCGTCAAGGCGATGACCGATTCGCTGCATGTCGGCCCGATCCTCCTCGGCGCGGCCTCTCCTGCGCACGTGCTGACGCCGTCGGTAACGTCCCGCGGCGTGGTCAACATGGCGGCGATCGCGGTGGCGGAGGCGGTGCAGCGGGGGTGAGGAGCTGAGGCTGGGAGGCGCACCGCTGGCGCTGGCGCAAGGCGCCACACGTCATTCGGCGGAAACCTCTCAGGCTCGTCATCCCGGACTTGATCCGGGATCCATTCCTCTGCGCGAAGGCTTGCAGTCCGGTGCCGAATTTCCGAGGGAAGGTTGACCGGACCATCCATGTCTAAGGGTTTGGAATGGATCCCGATCAAGTCCGGGATGACGAAACGGAGGAGTTTACGATCCTCGCAAATGGCACTTGGCTCCTGGCTCTCGGCACCCAGCTCTTGGCTCTTGGCTCTTGGCTCTTAGCCCTTCGGCTACCTCGACGCTTCGTCACGATAGAATTCTCTGCTCTCCCGCAGAAAACCCCAAGCCTTCGTTCTCCTGCGGCAGACCATCAAGCCCCTTGCCCTGCCCGCGCCCCTTCTCTTTGCCTCTCGCCCTTCGGCTTTACGGCCGCCGCGCCAGCGCCCGTTCGCGCCCGATGAGCGGCAGCAAATCCGCCAGTTCCGGGCCATGGTCGAGACCCGTCAGCGCCTGGCGGAGCGGCATGAAGAGAGGCTTGCCCTTGCGGCCGGTGGCGGTCTTCACAGCGGCGGTCCACGTTTTCCAAGTGTCGTGCGACCAAGGCTCGGGCGGCAGAAGATCGAAGGCGGTGACGAGGAAGGCGCGGTCCTCTTCTGTCGAAGCGGGCTCGGCGACCGTCGCCAGCCCTGCCGGCAGATCGCCGAACACGATGTCGCGCCAGACGGCCGCATCCGACACCCGCGAGCAGTTGGCGCGCACGGCCAGCCAGAAGGCCTCCGTTCGATCCCCGGGCACACCTATGGCCGCCAGCCGCTCGGCGACGTCCGCGTCGTCGTAGCCGTGCACCAGCTCGGCGTTCAGCCGCTCGACCTCGGCCGGGTCGAACTTCGAGGCCGAGGAGGAGACGTCCGAGAGCTTTACCCGCTCCGCCAGCGCGGATAGGCTCGGCACCGCTTCGATCGAACCGGAGAGCCCGACAAGGGCGGCGAGCGAGGCAACGGCCATCGGCTCGATGCCATCCGCCCGCAGCGAGCGCAGCGACAGGGCGCCGGAGCGTTTCGACAGGCCCTCGCCGTCGAGCGTCGTCAGGAGGTTGTGGTGGCCGTATTGGGGCACTGTCAGCCCGAGCGCCTCGGAGAGCGCGATCTGGACGCCGGTATTGGTCACGTGATCATCGCCGCGAACGACGTGGGTGATGCCCATCGCGCCGTCGTCGACGACGGACGGCAGCGTGTAGAGATAGCTGCCGTCCTCGCGCACGAGCACCGGGTCCGAAAGCGAGGCGAGATCGACGCTCTGCGGCCCGCGGACGAGGTCGTTCCACGTCACGTCGGTGCGAACGGGCTGGGAGGGATCGCCGGTAAAGTTCGGCAGGAGAAACCGCCAGTGCGGCTGACGGCCTTCGGCTTCCAGTTCCTGCCGCTCCATCTCGTTCAGCCGCAGGGCATCGCGGCCGTAGACCGGCGGGAGGCCGCGCGCGGCGAGGCGCTTGCGCTTGCGGTCAAGTTCCTCGGCGGTCTCGTAGCAGGGATAGAGCAGGCCCTTCTGCTGCAGCAAGGTGACCGCCGCATCATAATGGCCGATGCGCTCGGACTGGCGGTAGACGGCGTCCGGCTGGAGGCCGAGCCAGACGAGGTCCTCGAGGATCGAGTCGGCGTATTCGACGCGCGACCGGGCGATGTCGGTATCGTCATAGCGCAGGATGAAGTGCCCGCCGGCGCCGTTCTCCTTGGCGAGCAGCCAGTTGAACAGAGCGGTTCTGAGGTTGCCGATGTGGATATGGCCGGTCGGCGACGGGGCGAAGCGGACGGTCGGGCTCATCGGGCGGTTTCCTGTGTGGTGAGGCGGGACGACGCGCGCGGCGCGCTCAAATCCCCTGGCCCAGCGTGATCGGCGTTCCCGTGACGAGAAGGTAGGCGAAGAGGCCGAGGCCGACGACGAGAAACACCGCGCCCTGGTGGAACTGGCGCGAGGCATAGCGCCGGTTCGGCTCCATGTCCTCGCCATAGGCGCCGCGCTGCGGCGCCTTGAAATAGCCGACGAGACCAAAACCCTCGGGCTTCGGCACCTCCTGGAAGATGCGGCGCATGGCGAGGAAGTAGCGCAGCGCGAACAGCACCGCGAGCACCAGCGAGGCGGCGGCGATCGAATCCAGCGAGATCTCGTCCATGGCTCAGGCCCCGTCGCGGTAGCGGTTGGTGATGGGGTAGCGGCGGTCGCGGCCGAAATTCTTGCGCGTCACCTTCACCCCCGGCGCCGACTGCCGGCGCTTGTACTCGGCGATGTAGAGCAGCCGCTCGATGTGCTTGACCGTGTCACGGTCGAAGCCGCGCTCGACCAGCGCGTCGACGCTGCCGTCATGCTCGACGAGGTGCTCGAGGATGGCGTCGAGGATCTCGTAGGGCGGCAGCGAATCCTCGTCCTTCTGGTCCTCGCGCAGCTCGGCCGAGGGCGGCTTGGTGATGATGCGCTCGGGAATGACGATGCCACCGCGGCCGAGCGAGCCGTTCGGCACGTTGGCGTTGCGCCAGTGCGCGAGGCGGAACACCTCGGTCTTGTAGAGGTCCTTGATCGGGTTGAAGCCGCCGTTCATGTCGCCGTAGAGCGTGGCGTAGCCGACCGACATCTCGCTCTTGTTGCCGGTGGTCGCGACCATCGCGCCGAACTTGTTCGAGATCGCCATCAGGATGACGCCGCGGGCGCGGCTCTGCAGGTTCTCCTCGGTGACATCCGCCGGGCGGCCCTCGAAGAGGCCTGCGAGCGCGGCGGTGAAGCCCTCCACCGGCGCGGCGATCTCGACCACGTCGTAGCGCACGCCGAGCGCCCGGGCGCAGGCTTCCGCATCCTCGAGGCTGGAGGCCGCCGTGTAGCGGTAAGGCATCATCACGCAATGGACGCGGTCCTTGCCGAGCGCATCGACCGCCATCGCCGCGACCACGGCCGAATCGATGCCGCCGGACATGCCGAGCACGACGCTCTTGAAGCCGTTCTTGTTGACGTAGTCCTGGAAGCCAAGGACGCAGGCGCGCCAGACGGATTCGTCGAGCGCGGGGATCGTCGCCACCGGGCCGTTCTCGCAGACCCAGCCTTCGTCGCCGCGCACCCAGTCGGTCACCGCCACAACGGCGTCGAAGGCCGGCAGTTGGAAGGCGAGCGAGCGGTCGGCCTGGAAGGCGAAGGAGCCGCCATCGAAGAGGAGGTCGTCCTGCCCGCCCAGCATGTTGGCGTAGACCATGGGCAGGTCGGTCTCGATCACTTGGCGCAGCACCACCTGATGACGGACGTCGAGCTTTTCTTTGTAGAAAGGCGAGCCGTTCGGCACGAGCAGGATCTCGGCGCCAGACTCGGCCAGCGTCTCACAGACGCCGAGCTGGCCCCAGATATCCTCGCAGACGGGAATGCCGAGCCGGATGCCGCGGAAGTTCACCGGGCCCGGCATGTCACCGGCCTGGAAGACGCGCTTCTCGTCGAACTCGCCGTAGTTCGGCAGGTCCACCTTCGAGCGCCAGGCCAGAACCTTGCCGCCGTCGAGGATTGCCACGGCGTTGTAGAGGCCGGCCTCGGTGCGCAGCGGGCAGCCGATAATCATGCCGGGACCGCCATCGGCGGTCTCCAGCGCCAGGGTCTCCACCGCCGCCATGCACTCGGCGACGAAGGCCGGCTTCAGCACGAGGTCCTCCGGCGGATAGCCGGAGATGAAAAGCTCCGTGAAGAGCACGAGGTCGGCATCCTTCGCCGCAGCCTGTACGCGCCCCTTCCGGGCGAGAGCCAGGTTGCCGGCGATGTCGCCGAGCACCGGGTTGAGCTGGGCCACGGCGAGCTTCAGTCGGTTTGGCGTCACGCGAGGCTCCTTGCCAAGATTTCATCCTGCTTCCCTTTCGAAGGGGATATGGCAGGTGCATGACCCGCCTCATATCAAGCGGGAACCGGCGGCGCGAGCCCGAACGGAAACCGCGGCAATGCCGCGGCCCGTTTTGCGGCGGCAGGCAAGGAGAATGCGATGCGCAAGGGTTTCACCGACGCCAAGGCGAGAGGCTGGATCGGGCGCTCGCTCGACCTCCTGAAGCCCAACGAACGCCGGGTGCTGGACAGCGCCCTCAGCGGCACGACGATCGCCCGCGACGTCAATGCAAGCTTCACTGCGCAGACCTCGCTCGGTGGACGGCTGGCGGACGGCATTGCCCGCGTCGGCGGGTCCTGGAGCTTCATCCTCTGCTTCCTCGGCTTCCTCGTCGCCTGGGTCATCCTGAACACCGTCATCCTATCGCAGGAGGCATTCGACCCCTACCCCTTCATCTTCCTCAACCTCGTGCTGTCGATGATCGCGGCGATCCAGGCGCCGATCATCATGATGTCGCAGAACCGCGCGGCCGACCGCGACCGGCTCGACGCCAGCCACGACTACGAGATCAACCTCAAGGCCGAGATCGAGATCCTCGCGCTGCACGACAAGCTCGACGAGATGCGCCGCGAAGACGCGCAGAAGGTGGCCGAGACGCTGCAGATCATCGCCGCGAGGCTGGCGTCGATCGAGGCGAGCCTTGGGGCCCGGACGACGCAAGTCGACGGCTGAAAGTTGGCATTCCGGCCGAGCGGGAGCATCCTGCTGCCCACGCACTAGGGACGGGCGAACCCGATCGCTGTTTGCAAATCCACAGAAAGCACCGACATAGGGCGCTCCGGCGCGGTCGCTGGCCGGCATCCACGCTTGCGGTTTGCCCAGCCGGACCGCAAGGAAAACGTGAGGGCAATGAGACTTTCGCCGCCTTCGCGAAGTAACGGCAGACGACCCGGGGGAACGCCGGGCGATCCAGCGGGGCGCACGTGTACGAAATTCTGAGCCTGATCAGC
Organism: Mesocryomonas lacus; assembly: GCF_055730105.2. Taxonomy (NCBI): domain Bacteria; kingdom Pseudomonadati; phylum Pseudomonadota; class Alphaproteobacteria; order Hyphomicrobiales; family Aurantimonadaceae; genus Mesocryomonas; species Mesocryomonas lacus. The sequence goes on along the minus strand of NZ_JBUZWF020000003.1, from coordinate 820,716 downwards.
CAATATGGCCTCATCATCGTCTTCGTCGGGACGTTCTTCGAAGGCGAGGTCTTCGCCATCATCGGCGGGTTCCTCGCCTATCGCGGTTCCTATCCGCTGGAGACGATCGCCCTCTTGGCCTTCACCGGCTCGTTCCTTGGCGATCTCGCGGTCTTCCTGTTCTCGCGCTTCTGGTCCGGCCACCGCTGGGTCTCGCGCTGGAAGGCCAAGCCGAAGTTCGCGAAGGCGCTGAGGCTGGTCGACAAGTACCAGGCCTTCTTCGTCATCGTGAACCGCTATATCTACGGCCTGCGCATGCCGGGCCTGATCGCGCTCGGCCTGTCCTCGATCAGCATTCCACGCTTCCTGGTGCTGAACTTCATCGGCGCGGGCATCTGGGCCGGACTGTTCACCACCATCGGCTACGTCTTCGGCTACTCCATCGGCACGGTCTTCGCCCGGCTGGAACTGATGGAGCGCGGCGTCGGCATCACCCTCATCGTCATCGCCATCGCCCTGTCGGCCTGGTTCGCCTGGCGGCAGTGGGGGCCGATTTTCATGGCGCGGGTGCGCGGTAGCAGGACGGCGACGGGGGAAGCGGAACCTGTCCACGTCAGGTCGAAGACGCGGCCGAGAGGCGATGGCGAGGAATAGCGCGACTAAGGATACCGCGCGGAAGCAGAGTGTTTGGGTCGCTTTCCACTGCACTGTGTTCAAGTGGCCAAACGGATCCGTGCAGTCTCTTCCAGTCCGATTGAACAGACTGAGTCAACGCCTGAACGTTTTCCCGCAAGCACATCCAATAGCTTGGTAATTTGCTTTGCAAAAAGGGCCGCCTTTCGGCAGCCCTTCTGTCATTTCATCAAATGCATTTCGGCCGAAGCGTCAGCCCATCAGAGGTTGGCAACCTGCTTCGGGGCGTGCGCCTCGATGTCCTTCTTCAGCAGTTCGGCGACGAGGAAGGCGAGTTCCAGCGCCTGGGTGGCGTTGAGGCGCGGGTCGCAATGCGTGTGGTAGCGGTCCGACAGGTCCTCGGCGAGGACCGGGCGCGAGCCGCCGGTGCATTCGGTGACGTCCTTGCCCGTCATTTCGATGTGGATGCCGCCGGCGTGGGTGCCTTCCGCGCGGTGCACGTCGAAGAAGGTCTGCACCTCCGTCAGGATGCGGTCGAACGGCCGCGTCTTGTAGTTGTTCAGCGTGATGGTGTTGCCGTGCATCGGATCGCACGACCAGACGACCTTGCGGCCCTCCTTCTCCACCGCGCGGATCAGCCGCGGCAGGTTCGCCTCCACCTTGTCATGGCCGAAGCGGGTGATCAGCGTCAGCCGGCCCGATTTGTTCTCCGGGTTCAACACGTCGATCAGCTTCAGAAGGCCATCGGCATCCATCGACGGGCCGCATTTCAGGCCGATCGGGTTCTTGATGCCGCGGCAGTACTCGACATGCGCATTGTTCAACTGGCGCGTGCGGTCGCCGATCCAGATCATGTGGCCGGAGGTCGCGTACCAGTCACCCGAGGTCGAATCGACGCGGGTCATCGCCTGCTCGTAGCCGAGCAGCAGCGCCTCGTGGCTGGTGAAGAACTCGGTCTCGCGCAGCGCGGGGTGCGTGTCGGCGGTGATGCCGATCGCCCGCATGAAGTTCATCGTCTCCGAAATCTTGTCGGCGAGATGCCCGTAGCGCTCCGCCTGCGGGCTGCCGGACAGGAAGCCGAGCATCCACTGGTGAACGTTGTCGAGATTGGCATAGCCGCCCTGCGCGAAAGCGCGGAGCAGGTTCAGCGTCGCCGCCGACTGCCGGTACGCCTCGATCTGGCGCTCGGGGTTGGGGATGCGGGAAACCTCGTCGAACTCGATACCGTTGACGATGTCGCCGCGGTAGGAGGGCAGCGACACGCCGCCGACGGTCTCCATGCCGGATGAGCGCGGCTTGGCGAACTGTCCGGCGATGCGGCCGACCTTCACCACCGGCGAGGAGGCGCCGAAGGTCAGCACCACCGCCATCTGCAGGAAGGCGCGGAAGAAGTCGCGGATGTTGTCGGCGCCGTGCTCGGCGAAGCTCTCGGCGCAGTCACCGCCCTGCAGCAGGAAGGAGCGACCCTCGGCCACCTCACCCAATGCCCTCGTGAGCTTGCGGGCCTCACCCGCAAACACCAGCGGCGGGAAGCTGGCGAGGCGCTTCTCGGTCTCGGCCAGTGCCGCGGCATCGGGGAAGTCCGGCATCTGCTCGACGGGCTTCGAGCGCCAGCTTGCGGGAGTCCAGTCCTTGGCCATGCTGTTCTCTCTTTCAGACGTTTGGCACCGGTCTTGACGCCGGTCGTCGGTCGCCGTGGCGAGCCTGTCGTTGCGTAACTGGGGATCGGGCGCCGCGCGGAAAAGAGCGACACCCCCTCGCCGGCTTATAGACATGATTGGCGGGGATTGTCACCGTGCGCTGCACCCTTGCGCGAGGTCAGCCCATCGGCCGCAGCATCGCGCCGCGCGCCGTCACGAGACCGTCGAAGAGGTCCGCCTCCCCGTCGGCCAGCCGCACGGCGCGGGGATAGCGTGGCACATCGCGGTCGGCGAGGATTTCGGTCTCGAACCCCTCGGTCTCCGCGACGAACCGCTCGACGCCGTCGCGCCCGTAGAGCGACAAAAAACCCTGCAGCACCGCGTCGAGATAGGATTGGAGAATGGTGGCGCCGGTATCGGCGGCGTCGACCTCGGGGTGGATGGCCTCGTAGATATGCACGGTTGCCCCCACCCGCGGAGCCGCCTCGATCGCCGGGGCCGCGACATCGCGCCGGATGTAACCGGCCTCGCGCAAGTCGACCGCGGCGAGGTTGTCGGCATGATCGTAGACCACGACCCCTTGCGTCGCATGGCCCCGGTCGGGCCGGACGGAAAGGAGCGCAATACCGCCGGGTCGCGGCAGCCAGAACCGCCGCCAGCCCATCACCTCGGCCCGGCGGATCGCCAGGAAGCGCGTGCGCAGCGTCGCCCTGTTGACCAGCGAGCCGTAGCCGAAATAGGCGACGACCCGCCCGTCACCGGAGAGCGTCTCGAAGTCGGGATGGTCGTCGTGGATTAGCATGGCTGCTCTCGGCTTGGCCGCCCTTCGTGGCCCACCGCAGCGGCATGCGGCGAGCCCCGTGGGACGCCGGGATCTAGACCCGGACGCCGTCCTTCAGGCGGTAGGTCGGATCGTACATGGTGACGAGTTCCTCGGCCATGGTCGGGTGCACGGCCATGGTGCGGTCGAAATCGTCCTTGGTGACGCCCGCCTTGACAGCGATGCCGAGCAACTGGCTCATCTCACCGGCATCCGGGCCGAGGATATGCGCGCCGACGACCTTGCGCGAGGCGGCATCGACGACGAGCTTCATCAGCATCGGCTCGTCCCGCCCCGCGAGGACATGCCGCATCGGCCGGAACTGCGCCCGGTAAACCTCGACATCGGCAAAGGCCTTGCCGGCCTGCTCCTCGGTCAGCCCGACCGTGCCGATCTCCGGCTGCGAAAACACCGCGGTTGCGACGTTGTCGAGGTCCGGCTTTGTCGGGCGGTCGCGGAAAACCGTGTCGACGAAGCACATCGCCTCGTGGATCGCCACCGGGGTCAGTTGCAGACGCTGGGTGACGTCACCGAGCGCCCAGATGTTGTCGACGCTGGTGCGGGAATAGTCGTCGACAACGACCGCCCCGCGCTCGTCGAGATCGACCCCTGCCGCCGAGCACCCAAGGTTCTCTGTGTTCGCCTTGCGGCCGATGGCCAGCATCACCTCGTCGACGTCCAGCACCTCGCCGCCGCCGAGCCGGGCGTTGAGGCGGCCGTCGGCCTTCATCGAGACCTCCGCGATCATCTCTTCGCAACGGATTCGGATGCCCTTCTTCTCCATCGCCTGGTGCAGGCCGGTTCGCAAATCGTCGTCGAAGCCCTGGAGAATTTCCTTGCCGCGGTAGATCAGCGTCGTCTCGACGCCGAGCCCGTGGAAGATGTTGGCGAACTCGACCGCGATGTAGCCGCCGCCGAGGATCGCGATCGCCTTCGGCAAGCGTTTGAGGTGGAACGCCTCGTTCGAGGTGATGCAGTGCTCGGCGCCGGGCAGGCCGGGATGCGGATTGGCGCGGCCGCCGACGGCGATCAGGATCTTCTCCGCCGTTACGGTCTGGCCCGTCGCCGTCAGGCGAATGGTGTGACGGTCTTCCAGCACGGCGCGGCTGACCAGCACCTCCACACCGGCCTTCTCCAGATTGCCCCGATAGGCTTTCTCCAGCCGGTCAATCTCGCGGTCCTTGTTGGCGATGAGCGTCGGCCAGTCAAAGCGCGTCGGCCCGACGGACCAGCCAAAGCCCTCGGCGTCCTCGAAATCCTCGGAGAACTTCGAGGCGTAGACGAACAGCTTCTTCGGCACGCAGCCGCGGATGACGCAGGTGCCGCCGTAGCGGAACTCCTCGGCAATGGCGACGCGATGGCCGAGCGCCGCGGTTCGCCGCGCCGCGCGCACGCCACCGGAGCCGCCGCCGATGACGAAGAGGTCGTAGTCGTAATGTTCGCTCAAGGCGGATCCCTTTGCCGGCAGGATGATGCGGGGGCATGGCGCCGGCCTGAAAGGTCCGGACGCCCGCCTGAGATAGGGTGTTCGATGGCACGAAAAAGGCGGCCTTGCGGGGCCGCCTCGTTCACTTTCGGGCGCGCGACGCGCTGGTGACCGAGCCTATTGCGCCGACGAACCGGTGGCGGGCGTTGCAGGATCGGTCAGCGGCGCGGTGGCACCGGCCGGCTGCGGCAGCATCGCGGTCATGCCCTCGGCGGCGCTGGTGCGCAGGTCGCGGACGATGCCGTTCGACCAGACGTCGGCGGCGGCCATCATCTCGCGCGAGGCGACGGGGCCTTGCTTCAACAGCTTCTGGCCGGTGGGCGAGCCGTAAAACGCGGCGATTTCCTTGAGTTCCTGCTCGGTGAAGAGCTTGGCATAAGTGCGCGCCACCTCGTTCTCGAGATCGCCGCGGCGCGGAGCGAGCGCGATCGCCCGCTCGTCGACCATGTCGGAGATTTCCGACTGCATGTTGGGATTGCTGCCGATCAGGTCCGACTTGATCTGCGTGGCCGCGTTCATGAGGATGTTGTCGAACTGCTCGGTCGAGTCGATCGCATCGATGGCGGCGCGGGCGGCAGCCAGATGCGACGCCGTGGCTTCCTGGGCCAGGGCCGGCGCGCCCGCCATGAGGCCGACGGCTGCCAGTGCGAGCATTCCGCGACGCATCATATCGTTGAGAACCATGAAAGCCCTGTCTCCATCCGTTTGTCGTTCCGTCGAGGACGGATCCCTACCCAATCGTTCGGGCGTCTAGCAAGTCACATGGCCGGCGCCGCGCGCCGGGCGCGACGTGCAGCCGGAAGCATGCCCTTGCATGGCCCTGTTCGGCGCGGTCCGCAAGCCCCCGCGAGCGGTCCCCGCGCCAGCGTCAGGGCGCTTCGAGGATCTCGATCCCCGCCTCTCCCGCCAGGATCGCCGTCGTGGCCAATCCCAGGAACAGACCGTGTTCGACGACACCGGGAATGGCGTGAAGCGCGCGCGACAGCGCTTCTGGGTCCGGAATGCGGCCAAATGATGCGTCGAGGATGAGGTGCCCGCTGTCGGTGATGAACGGCGCGCCGTCCCGGTGGCGCAGCGTCATTTCCCCGCCAAGGCCGAGCCGCCCGGCCTCGCGCCGCACGGCGAGAAACGTCGCCATCAGGCCGAAACCATTGATTTCGATCGGCAGCGGGAAAGCGCCGAGCGTGTCGACCCGCTTCGAGGCGTCGGCGATGACGATCATCCGCGCGGAAGCGGCGGCCACGATCTTCTCGCGCAGCAGCGCGCCGCCGCCTCCCTTGATGAGACGCAAATCCGTGTCGAGCTCGTCCGCCCCGTCGATGGTGAGGTCGAGTTCCGGCATCTCCTCGAGCGTCACGATCGGGATGGAGAGGCTTTCGCACAGCGCCGCCGTGCGTACGGAGGTGGCGACACCCGTCACCTTCAGCCCGCCGGCAACGCGCTCGCCGAGCGCCCGGATGAAGGCCTCGGCGGTCGAGCCGGTGCCGATGCCGAGCCGCATGCCGTCCTCGACATGCGCGAGAGCCGCCCGCGCGGCACGATCCTTCAGGCTGGCGGCGTCGCTCATAGATGTCTCCCTGAAACCGGCCCTCCACCGGCCTTGCCCTCGGCTCTATCGCGAAACGCCGAGGCTGTCGAATGCCCCTCGTGTTACGGGTGCCGCGGGGCCGCGCTCGACCGTCCTGCCGCTCGATCGCGCCGCGGCTTGACGACCCCACGGCGATTGCGCATCAAGCCGGACGAAGCGCGCCCGCGTCCCGGACCGACAGAGCGACAGGAAACCAGAATGCCGCAGCCGATCGCCGTGTTCGACCTCGACGGCACCCTCGTCGACACCGCGCCGGACCTCGCCAACAGCCTGAACGCCTGCCTGATCGGCGCCGGGCTGCCCCCGACCACGCTGACGGAAGCGCGCCCGCACGCCGGACACGGCGCGCGGGTGATGCTGCAGCACGCCTATGACCGGCTCGGCCATCCGCTGGTGGAAACCGAGATGGAACGCCAGTTCACGGTCTTCCTTGCCGACTACGAGGCCCACATCGCCGACCTCTCGGCGCCCTTGCCCGGCGTCGTCGCCGCGATGGACCGGCTGGCAGCGGCCGGCTACCGCCTCGCCGTCTGCACCAACAAGACCGAGCGGCTGGCGGTGAAGCTGCTCGGCATGCTCGGCCTTGCCGACCGCTTCGCGGCGATCTGCGGCGCCGACACCTTCGCCGGCCGCAAGCCCGATCCGCGCCATCTCCTCGGCACGATCGAGCGGGCCGGAGGCGGCCCCGCCTTCCTCGTCGGCGATACCGCGACCGACACCGATGCCGCTCTCGCTGCCGGCGTGCCGTGCGTCCTCGTCGACTTCGGCTACGCCCCGGACGCGCGCGCCAGAGCCGATGCCACCATCATCCTCTCAGACTACGTCTTTCTCGACGCCCCCCTCGCCGACCGCCTGACCGGCCGCCACGGCTGATCCCGGCCCATCGCGTCCCGCCGATGAACAGGACGACATACGGGAGCGCCACCGAGGCCGATCCTCGCGTTGCCCACGGCGCGCAAAAACCGCTCGGCGGGCGGATTGACCTGACACCCCCCTTGCCCTTATATCCGCCCACCCTCACCAGCGCCTCGGCGCTGCGGATGGTCGCGTAGCTCAGTGGGAGAGCACCTCGTTCACACCGAGGGGGTCCACAGTTCGATCCTGTGCGCGACCACCATTTGCCCCCCAAGTTCTAACAGGGTTTTGACGTCGGTCTAAGGCTTGTGTCCAGCCGAACTGGCAGTTCATGCCGTGGCAGGCAGAGCGGTTGGCTCGAAAGATCATCGCCGACATATGACACCGACTATATCCTCAGAATGAGATGAGCCGCTGCCGGATCGCCTTGGTGACGGCGTGGGTTGTGCTCCCGACATCGAGCTTGTGATGGATGGCAGCGAGATGATTACGCACTGTTCCCTCGACAATATTCAGGATCGCTGCGACTTCCCATCTAGTTTTGCCGACCGCGCGAAGTCGGCATACAGACTGTAGAGCGTCCCGTGCTGGTCGCAGCGATCGAGGGAATCAAACGCCCCTTTTTTTGAAAGCCCATCGCGACACGCGGCTAATTTGATATCGCAATTTGCTCATGAGGCTTTTGACGCCGCTGGAATGAATAGTCAGCCACGACCAGTCCAGCCCCAGGCACCCCGATTCAAGCGTCGAGGTCTGATCGACACTCTTCGCCTCGAGCAGGGGTGGGTAGCGCTGCTTCGCTTAGGAACTGGAGGCAAAGCCAGCGACCCCTCGCGAACGGGGCGCGGAATCGTCTAGGTTCGGTGTGTAAGCGATCCGGCTCGAACCGCATCTATGGCCGCTATTGGCGGCCCATGCGCCGCTCGCGGCTCAGTCGCTCATCAGGGCGCGCATCCCTTCCTTGCCCACCTCGACGCGACAGCCGCCGGAAGGTCGATGTCGCAAGCAGGCTGGCCTCGCCCTTGATTCTGCCGAAGTCGGTCATGCGTGTTTAGTGATTAACTGCCCGGATGAGGACGAGCCTATCTCTGTTGGCTCAGAAGCTGTTTATCCAACCCAATCGGTGAGTCGTCGAATATTTACGGCAGGTTCACCCGCTTGCAGGAGGCCTCTCTTGAACCGATACAAAATCTCAGCCTTCGTGAAAGGCCTCTTAGTTACCGCCATGTGGCGGTCCCGCGGCATCAGAATTGCGGATCGTGTCGTATGCCTTGGTGCGGCGCCGAGCGCTGGCGGTGCCGGAACGATAACTATTGGTTCGCGGGTATCATTTCGGGGAATCAGGGCTAGAACCCGTCTTGGCGTCGGTTTCGGTGGCGTGATCTCAATCGGCGATCGCAGTTTCATCAACAGTGGCGTTATCTTGGAAAGCTCAGTTTCCATCACGGTCGGAAATAATTGTCTGATTGGCGATCGCGTTCAAATGCAAGACTCAAACTACCATGAGGTATCCGAAGGTGAGGGTGTGTTGCAGTCGGCTATCACCATTGGAAATAACGTATGGATAGGTAATAGCGCCATTGTTCTCCCCGGCGTAAAAATAGGCGATCACAGCGTCATTGGCGCCGGGTCAGTGGTAACCAAAGATGTTCCGCCTAGAACAGTATTTGCTGGAAATCCAGCCAGGTACATCAGAGATGTGGTAGCATCCCAAAGCTTCAAGCGCGCCTAACACTGGAGGCGTCTTCAGCTTCCGAAGGCCCACAACCCGTATCCGCAATCCCTCTTGGCTCAAAGCCGCGCAGAGGTTTTTGCGTCGAAGAGGTGCGCACGGCGCGGGTCGATGAGGAAGGAGACCTCGTCGCCCGGATCGATGTCGATCCGGTCCTTCACCACCGCGTCGATCGCATCGCCGCCGACCTTGGCGAAGATCTGGGTCTCCGAGCCGGTCGGCTCCAGCAGCGAGACGCGGGCCGGAATGCCGCCCGGGCCGATCGCGATGTGCTCGGGCCGGATGCCGTAGACAACCGCCTGCCCCCTCTCCGCCCGGATCTCGCCGACCGGGAAGCTCGCGCCTTTCTCGGAGACGAAGACAGGCTTGCCCTCGGCGGCATCGATCCGGCCCTTGATGAAGTTCATCGAGGGCGAGCCGATGAAGCCGGCGACGAAGATGTTGCGGGGATTGTCGTAGAGCTCCAGCGGCTTGCCGATCTGCTCGACATGGCCGTCCTTCATCACAACGATCTTGTCGGCCATGGTCATCGCCTCGATCTGGTCGTGCGTGACATAGACCGTCGTGGTCTTCAGCCGCTGGTGCAGTTCCTTGATCTCGACGCGCATGGCGACGCGCAGTTTCGCATCAAGATTGGACAGCGGCTCATCGAACAGGAAGACCTGGGGATCCCGGACGATGGCGCGGCCCATCGCAACGCGCTGGCGCTGGCCGCCGGACAGCTGCTTGGGATAGCGGTCGAGCAGTTTTTCCAGATCGAGGATTTCCGCGGCCTTTTTGACCTTCGCGGCGATCTCGGCTTTCGGGCTGCCCTTGATCATCAGCGAAAACGCCATGTTCTCGCGCACCGTCTTGTGCGGGTAGAGCGCGTAGGACTGGAACACCATGGCGATGTCGCGGTCCTTTGGCAGCTTGTCGTTGACCACCTTGCCGCCGATCGAGACGGTGCCGCCGGAGATCGCCTCGAGCCCGGCGATCATCCGCAGCAGCGTCGACTTTCCGCATCCGGACGGGCCGACCAGCACGACGAACTCGCCATCCTCGATGTCGACATCCACCCCATGGATGACTTCGACGCTGCCGTAGCGCTTGACGATACCCTTGACGCTGACCTCAGCCATTATGCAACTCCTCTCACTGGGGCAGCTCTATCTGCATCTTGACCTCGCCCGCCGGAGCAGAGGCCGCGGTCTCGAAGGCCTCGACGCTGTCATCGAAGGCGAAGGTGCGGGTGATCAGCGGTTTGACGTCGATGGCGCCCGACGACAGCATGGCGACGCAGCGCGGAAAGACATGGGCGTAGCGGAAGACGTGCTCGACCCGCGCCTCGCGCACCATCGCCTTGCCGACATTGTAGGCGACGTCGTGCATCTGCGAGCCGATGAACACCACGCGGCCGGCGGGGCACAGCGGATCGAACACCATCGCCGCCGCCTTGCCGTTGCCGGAACACTCGAGGACGATCTCGACGCCCCAGCCATCAGTGGCCTTCAGGATCACCGCGGTTGCGTCCTCGTCCGCAACGTTGATGGGGGTGATCGGCCCAAGGCTCGCGGCGAGCGCCAGCTTGACCGGGTCGACATCGCTGACGAAGACGCGGGCGCAGCCGGCGGCCAGCGCCGACAGCGCGGTGACGAGGCCGATCGGCCCGGCGCCGATGACGAGCGCGGTGTCGCCGGGTTTGACGTCGGCCTTGATCGCAGCGTGCACGCCGACCGCCAGCGGTTCCACCATCGCCGCCTCGGCGAAGGAAACGTTGTCCGGCAGTTTGAAGGTGAAGGCTTCCGGATGAACGACGCTCGGCCGCAGCACGCCGTGCACCGGGGGCGTTGCCCAGAAGCGGACGGCCGGGTCGACATTGTAGTGGCCGAGGCGCGTCGCGCGGCTGAGCGGATCGGGAATGCCCGGCTCCATGCAGACGCGATCGCCGACCTTCAGCGTCGCAACCGCGCTGCCGGTCTCGACGACGGTGCCGGAAGCCTCGTGGCCGAGGATCATCGGTGCCTTGACCTCGAAAATGCCGGCGCCGCCATGGGTGTAGTAGTGGACGTCCGAGCCGCAGATGCCGACCGTGTGGAGTTTGATGCGAACGTCGTGCGCGCCCATCGTCTCGTCGATTGGGAAGTCGCGCAGCGACAGTTTCATTCTTTCTTCGAGCACCAGCGCCTTCATCGGGCGTCTCCTCTCACGCGCATATTCCTCAGCCCTTCCAGATGATCAGCACGGTTAATGCGAGGGCGAGGATGTGGCAGAAGGTGAGCGGGATCAGCTTCTCGACGAAGCGCAGCCAGAACAGCTCGAGCGCAACGAAGAGGTAGATCCCCATGAACAGCCGGTCGAACCAGTTGGTGACGATCGGCAGGAAGCCGTGACGCTCCGGCGTTGCGGCGGCGATGGCGGCCTCTTCGTCGGCGGCATCGAGATCGACGAGTTGGTTCATCCGGCTACTCCTTGACCGCGCCGAAGGTCAGTCCCGCCACGATGTGCCGCTGGACGACCGAGAAGACGATGAGCGCCGGGATCAGCGTGATGATGGCGATCGCCGCCATGGTGCCCCACTCGGTACCGGTGGATGTCACGTATTCCGACAGGCCCGTGGTGATGGTGCGGGCGTTGAAGCTGGTCAGCGTCGCCGCGAGCAGGAACTCGTTCCAGGCGAAGACCCAGGTGAGGATCAGCGTCACCGCAAGGCCCGGCCGTGCCAGCGGGAAGATCACCTGTGTGATCACCTGGAAGGTCGAGCAGCCGTCGACCGTGGCGGCCTCGTCGAGCTCTTTTGGGATGCCGTCGATGGTCGGCCGAAGCGTCCAGATCGCGAACGGCAGGTTGAACGTGCAGTAGAGCAGGATCATGCCGATCTTGGTGTCGTAGAGCTTCCAGTCGCCGAAGGTGAAGACTTTGGTGAACAGGAGGAAGAACGGCAGCAGGAAAACCGCGGCCGGCGCCATGCGGTTGGTGATCGTCCAGAAGAAGATGTTTTCCTTGCCGCCCAAGTCGAAGCGCGACAGAGCGTAGCAGGCCATGAAGGCGAGCGTCGTCACCAGGAAGGCGTTGCAGGTGGAGATGATGATCGAGTTCATCATGTAGCGCTGCAGCGTCTCGTTGCCGAGCACGTTGACGTAGTTCTTCCAATAGATGGTATCGAGGAAGGCGCTGGGGGTGGTGAACAGATCCACCGCCGGCTTCACCGAGATCACGAACAGCCAGTAGATCGGAAACAGCGTCGCGAAGGAGATAATGACCCAGAGCAGGATCGAGAGGTAGGGCTTTTCGGTCGGCATCAGGATGCCCTCTTCTTGTCACGGGGGGCGACGAGCGCGACGTAGAGAATCCAGCACATCACCAGGGTCAGGTAGAGGACGATGATCGAGATCGCCGAGCCGTAGCCGTAATCGGTCTTCGGGAAGACCACCTTCCAGATGTGCAGGCCGACATAGCGGGTGGCGGCACCCGGTCCGCCGCCGGTCAGCATCCAGACTTCGTCGACGGTGCGCAGCGCGTCCATCAGGCGGATGAAGACGGTGGCGAGGATCGCCGGCCGGATCATCGGCAGCGTGATGTGCCAGAAGATCTGGCGCTTGCTCGCGCCATCGATCTGCGCCTGCTCGAACGGCTCCTTCGGCAGCGAGACGAGGGCGGCGAGCAAGGTCAGCGTCACCAGCGGCGTCCAGTGCCAGATGTCCATGATAACGGTCAGCACGAAGGCCGCATTGGCATCGCGGCCGATGTTGAGATCGTAGCCGAACCAGAGGTTGAGGTAATAGGGAATGATGCCGATGCTCGGCGTCGTCATCAGCCGCCAGACCGAGCCGACGACGATCGGCGCGACGATCAGCGGAAGGGTGTGGATCGTCCGAAAGAAAGCTTTTCCAGGGAATTCCCGGGTGAACAGCTGCGCCAGGAAATAGCCGAGAACGATCTCGCTGCCGACGGCGAAGAAAGCGAACTTCAGCGTCACCCAGAGCGAGAAAAGGAACTCCTTGTCGAACACCAGCCGGCGGAAGTTCTTGGCGCCGTTGTAGATCATGTCCGGACTGAAGCCGAACGGGTTCCACTGGTGGAAGGCAACGTAGAGAACGTAGATGAAGGGCAGGATCCCGAACAGGCCGAGGATCAGGAGCGTGGGGGCGAGCAGAAGCCATCCCACCGTGTTCGACCGCATGGAACCATCCTATCAGAGGCAACGCAGCAACATCTCGCGGCGCGCGCGAGGGCAAGCACGCCGCCGCAAAGAGATGCGGCGGCGCGATCGTCGGGGTGGCTACTTGCGGTAGCCGAGGTTGGTGAGTTCTTCCTCCGCCGCCGCAGCCATCTCGTCGAGGCCCTCGTCGGAGCCGACTTCGCCGGTCAGGATGCGGTAGAAAATCGGCGCGGTGGCTTCACGCACCTGGGCGTGGAACGGATACGGAGGCGCGCCGGCGAACAGTTTGCCGTCGTTCTTCAGCATCGTGTAGTAGCCGCCGAGCTTGGCATCCATGTCCTTGACGCCGGGATCCTCGTAAGTCGCGGTGTTGGTGATGCGCGGGGCCGCGACGGCCCAGCCGCCCTGGACTGAATCCTGGCCGATATACTGCAGGAAGAGCAGCGCGGCGTCCGAGTTCTTCGAGGTCACCGGCACGCCGAAGGCACCGCCATCGTAGTAGCCGATATAGCCCTTGCCGCCCTTCACCTCGTCGAGGATGCCAGGTTCGGTCGGCGGGAGTGCGACGCCGACCTTGCCGACGACCTTCGACTTCTCGGCGTCGGAAGCGATCCACGCAGCGTTCTCGCCATAGACCAGCCCTTGCGCCGCGCGGCCGGCGGCAAAGGTGGTGGCGACTTCCGTCCAGGTGCTGGCGGCCGATTCTGGCGGCGCGATGTCGCGCAGGTGCAGCCAGTATTTCAGCGCGGCCTTGGACTTGTCGCTGTTCATCTGGCCGCCATTGGCGACCGAGGCGGCATAGTTGTTGCCGGCGTCGATGCCCCAGTTGTAGACGCCGAAGGTCGGCGCGACGGATTCGAAGAACTCGTACCAGGAAGCCGGGTGGCCGGTATGGGCCTGGGCGGTGGTACCCCAGAGCTGCTCGCCCTTGTCCTTGCCGTACTTGGTGAAGAACTCCGCGATCTGCGTGTATTCTTCGTGGTTGGTCGCCGGCTTCAGGTCCTTGCCGGTCTCCTTCTTGAAGGCTTCCTGGATCGCCGGATCGCCGAACAGGTCGGTACGATAGAGGTAGATCTTGATGAAGGCTTCCATCGGCACGCCGAAAAGGTCGCCAGACTTGTCCTTGAAGTAATTGGCGAAGGTCGTGAAGTGGGTCTCGTCGAAGCCCTCGGCCTTCAACTCAGGCTTCTCCTTCAGCGTCTTGGTGACGTCGACGAGGAAGTTGCGGGCGAGGTAGGCATAGATGATGTCCTGCTCGATGTAGACCATGTCATAGATGCCGGTCTTGGCCTCCATGTCCTTGATCGCCTTGTCGTACATCTGGTCCCAGGAGGTCGTCTCGATCTCGACCTTGATGCCGGTCTTCTTCTCGAAATCCGGGGCCAGCACGTCCTTGATGTAGTTCGACGGCGGGGTGCTTTCGGTGACGCCGTGCAAGGTCACGCCCTTGAACTTGGCACCGGCGTCCGACCAGAAGTCGGCCTTGGCCGGGAGGCCTGCCATCAACCCCGCCGCGAGGGCAACCAGACTCACTGCAATTGCGCGTCTCATGCTCATTCCTCCCAAAGCCGTCGACCCCCCGGGACCGACTGTTGAACCCTGAAACGCCCCGCCTTTTCGGCGGTGGATTCTCCCTCCACTGAAGGGACATTCCGGGTGGCCGCAGCGTTCGACGCCGCAGATCCTGACCGAACGTTAATGTAAAAAAATCCGATGCACAACATTTGTTGCGAACGCATTCAAATTGAGCTTTAACATCAGAAGGGTCGACGGAGAGACATGAGTTCATCTCCGCCATTACACCTCACGCCAATGGCGTGTCGTCTGCACTCCTTCGTACGTCTTATCAAAATAAAACGACTGCAGAGGCTGAATTTATACGGTGCAGATGCGAACGTATACTGCAGTGCAATGTGGATGGCATTGCCCACATCGACATGACGATATCAGCCGGTTGGCGATGCGTTGCTCCGCAATGGCCAGTCGCGCGTCCGCCGGAGGGATGATACGCCAGGCTTGACATCCCAACCGAATGAAATTTTGTTGCAGGAATAAACAATTAAAAGACGTCAGGGAGGAGTATTCATGCGTCGTCTCGGGATCCATTCGTTCTGCTGGACCGGCGGTTCGACCCAGGCTGAGATCGAGAAGGCGATGGAGTCGTCGGCGGATTGCGGCTTCAAGCTGATTGAACTCGCCTATCTCCGTCCGGAAAAGTTCGACCTCGACAGGCTCGCCAAGCGCGCCCAGTCGCTCGACCTCGACATCGCCGTCACCATGGGCCTGCCGGCGACCGCCGATGTCTCCAGTGAGGATCTGGACACTGTGAAACGCGGCGAGGAATTGCTGGCGAGCGCCGTCAAGGCGGTGCGCGATGTCGGCGGCTCGAAGCTCGGCGGCATCCTCTATTCCGCCCACATGAAATACGCGGCGATGCCGACCGAGCGGGGCCGCCGGAACAGCGTGGCGGCGATCGCCAAGACCGCCGACGTCGCCATGGCGGCCGGCGTCGATCTGGTGCTGGAAGTGGTCAACCGCTTCGAGACCAACCTCCTCAACACCACGGCGCAAGGCCTTGACTTCGTCGCCGCCACCGGCTCGGATCACGTCCGGCTGCATCTCGACACGTTCCACATGAACATCGAGGAAGCCAACCCGGCCGCCGCGATCCGCCTCGCCGGCGACAAGCTCGGCTATTTCCACATCGGCGAAAGCAATCGCGGCTATCTCGGCGACGGCGTCATCAACTTCGACCTGATCTTCGACGCCTTGCTCGACATCGACTACGCCCGGGACATCACCTTCGAATCCTTCTCCAGTGCCGTGGTGGACGAAGGCCTGTCGATCGCCTGCGCGATCTGGCGCGACACCTGGACGGAGAACCTCCCGCTGGCCCGGCACGCCAAGGCTTATATAGACATCCGGCAGGAGGAGGCGGCACGGCGCCGTACGACGGTGGCGCGCGCCTGATGCCAAGCGCATGGGCAAGCTGCGCAGGTCTCCTGTCGTCGATGTGCGGGACCGGATGCCAATCGCATCGCCAACGCTGAGGAGAGACCCTCGCTCAGCAGACCTTGCTGTACGATTGCCTTTTCGCTCAAAGCCCTTGGCCGGAATTAGACGGCTACCACCGCAATATGTTGCGTTACAAAACAATAATGCCGAAAACTAATGGCATTGCCTAGTTACACTAGTCGTGCGGTGGCTTTAGTCATCAGGAATGGAATGCCGTCTGGGGCGGCCGCGCGCCTGTGATCCGCTGAGGCAGCATCGGAGGCGAGGCCGATTGCGGACAGGTCCCTGCCCGCCTGCCGCTGCCGACGTCGCCAACCCGGTTTTTATCCGGCGGCGACGACACCGCGCATCGACGTCACTTTGAGCGGCCGACGCCGTCGACCACATCCGAATTTCTGGGAGGAAATCATGAGCAATATCCTGTCCGGCAAGGTGGTCGCCATTACCGGTGCCGCATCCGGCATCGGCCTCGCCTGTGCGCGGCTCTCCGCCGCCGAGGGCGCCACCGTCTTCCTCGTCGACCGTGCAGCGGACCAGTTGGCAAGGCTCTGCGCCGAGATCGGACCATCGGCGCATCCGGTGATCGTCGACCTCACCGATCCGGAGAGCGTCGCGGGCATGCTGCCCCAGATCCTCGCCAAGGCCGGCCAACTCGACATCTTCCACGCCAATGCCGGCTCCTATGTCGCCGGTGACGTGTCCGACGGCGATCCGGATGCCTGGGACCGCATGCTCGACCTCAACATCAACGGCGTGTTCCGCACCGTGCAGGCGGTGCTGCCGCACATGATCGGCCGCAAGACCGGCGACATCATCGTCACCACCTCGGTCGCCGGGCACGAACCGATCCAGTGGGAGCCGATCTATTCGGCCTCCAAGCATGCGGTACAGGTCTTCGTGCACACGCTGCGCCGCCAGGTGATCAAGCATGGCCTGCGCGTCGGCGCCGTCGCGCCGGGCCCGGTGCTGACCGCGCTGCTCGACGACTGGCCGAAGGACCGGCTCGAGCGGGCGATCGCCTCGGGCAGCGTGATCGAGCCGCGGGAGGTCGCGGAGGCCGTGCTGTTCATGGTGTCGCGGCCGCGCAATGTCACCATCCGCGACCTCGTTATCCTGCCGCAGGCGCAGGACGTCTGAAGCGAGGGCCTGCTTCAGCAGGATGCTAGAACGCTATCTCGGGATCGGCCGGCGCGAACTCTTCGAGAGTTAGCGCCGGCTTTGTGTTGAGTGTTGCCGGCAGGCTCCTGTCGGACCTTGCCGATTGACCCGGTCGCGCGAGGCGACAGGTCGATGCCTCGCTTAGAAGTCGAAGTTGTTGATGTCGGCCTTGGTGAAGACCTTTGGCGCGCCGAGCAGAATCTGGCTCTGGTTGACGATCTGCAGCTCACCGAGGCGGCCGGCCTTGAACGAGGTATCGCCCGGCTTCAACGTGCCGTCGGCGACGGCCCGCATCGCAAGGCCCGCGGCATAGCCGAGGTCGACCGTCGACCAGAGGATGGTGGTCTTGATGCAGTCGCCATTGACGTAGGGCTTCATGGCGTTCGGCAGGGCGAGGCCGACGACCGCGACCTTGCCGCAGAGCTTGTTCTGCTGCACCGCCTCGGCGGCGGCAGGCGTTGCGACCGAGGTCATACCGAGGATGCCATTCAGGTCATCACCGTGCTTGTTGATCAGGGTCTGCGCCTGGTTGAAGGACAGGATGTTGTCCTCCTGCGCCTCGACGGTCTCGAGGAACTTGATCTTCGGGTGGCACTTCTCGGCATAGCCGGCCATCTCGGTGATCCAGCGCGCCTGGTTCGGCGTGGTGAAGGTCGAGGTGACGATGGCGAAGGCGCCCTCCTCGCCGATCTCGGAGACCAGCTGGTCGATCATCGACTTGGCGACGCCGTTCGGCTCGGCCTGATTGACGAACCACTGGCGGGCATCCGGCTCCGCCTCGGCGTCGTAGCCGACGACGTTGATGCCGGCCTCGAGCGCCCGCTTCAGCACCGGGGCGATCGCCACAGGATCGTTGGCGGCGAAGAGGATGCCGTCGACGCCGGAGGTGATGTAGTTGTCGATGAAGGTGATCTGCTCGTCGATGTTCGCCTTGGTCGGGCCGTCGGTGGTGACGGTCATCGTGCCGGTTTCCGTGGCCGCTTCCTGCACGCCCTGGGCCGTCGAGTTGAAGTAGCCGACGCCGACGAGCTTCGGGATGTCGACGACCTTCAGCGGCTTGCCCTTCCGATCGGGCGCCGAGGTCGGCGCGCCGCCGTTGTATTCGCCGGGCGGCGTGGCGGTGACGGTGGCGTCACAGGCGAGCGGGTTGGCCGGCTGGTCGTCGCCGCCGGTCCAGGCGCTCTGCGCGTGGGCGGGCATGGCAGTGAGCAGGCTGGTGCCCAGCATCAGTGTCAGAAGCGTGCGCATGATCGAAATCCTCCACGGGTTGTTGTTAAAGCCGCCCCCTCCCAGGCACGGCCCATTTCCTCAGTCGTCGGTGTAGCGGCTCAGGAAATTAGAGATCAGGACCGCTGCGATCAGCACGACCCCGATGATGACGATGGTACCGTCGCCCTTGACGCCGGACAACGCGAGCCCGTTCTTCAGCACCTGGACGAGGCAGAGTCCGAGCAGCGTGCCGACCACCATGCCGCGGCCACCGAAGATCGAGGTGCCGCCCAGCACCACGGCGGTGATGACGTCGAGCTCGATGCCGTTGCCCATGTCCGAGCGGGTGGTCGAGACGCGGCTGACGAAGACGACGGCGGCAAGTCCCGAGACGAAGCCCGAGGCGGCGTAGATCATCAGCTTAGTCCGGACGACGTCGAGGCCAGAAAAGGCGGCGCCCGCCTCGTTGTTGCCGATGGCGTAGGTGGTGCGGCCGAAAGCGGTGAATCGCAGGACGAAGAAGCCGACGAGCGCGACGATGGCGAGCAGCCAAAGCTGGGTCGGGATGCCCAGGAGATTGCCCTGGCCGAGTTCGAAGAACCATTTCGGGTAGCCGCGGATCGACTGCGCCTGGCTGATGCCTTCGGCGAGGCCCCGGTAGAGCGCGAGCGTTGCCAGCGTCGCGATCAGCGGCGGCACGCGGAAGCGGGTGATGATCAGCCCGTTGACGAAGCCGGCAAGCGTGCCGACGGCAATCGACAGCGCCATCGCGGCCGGCAGCGGTAGGCCGAGCGTCTTCCAGAAGACCCCGACGAGAATGGCGCAGAGGCCGAGGATCGAACCGACCGACAGGTCGATGCCGCCGGTGATGATGACGAAGGTCATCACGACAGCGATCAGCCCGACCTCGGTCATCAGCCGCGCCTGGTTGAGGAGGTTGGCGGCGGTGAAGAAGCGCTCGTTCTCACTGGCGAGGACGGCCAGCGCGATCGCCAGGATCAGAGCGAGGATGGCCTCGTGGCGGAGAAGGGTCCGGAACGTCATGTGTCTCTCCCTCAACCGGCCCGGCCGCGCCGCGCCATGTCGGCGAGCACGGTGACGAGGATGAGGATGCCCTGCACCGCCTTCAGCCAGTAGGCCGAGACGTTGAGGAAGATCAGCGAGGAGCCGATGGCCGCGAACAGGATCGCGGCCAGCGTCGATCCGGTGACGGTGCCGATGCCGCCGAGGATGGAGACGCCGCCGACCACGGAGGCCGTGATGATGATCAGCTCGAGGCCGTTCGGCACGGTGGACTGGATGACCTGCAACTGCGTGGCGAAGAGCACGGCGGCACAACCGGTGATCAGGCCGTGCAAGGCGAAGACCTTGACGATGGTCGGCTTGTAGCGAATGCCGGAGGCTTCCGCGGCTTCCGGATTGCCGCCGACGGCGTAGATCGAGCGGCCGAAGGCGGTGGAGCGCAGCAGGAAGGCCGCGGCGATCGTCATCCCCACCATGAACCAGACCGGCGATGGGACATCCAGGAGCCGGAACTGCGCCAGCTGGTATCCCGCCGGCAGGCCCGAGATCCAGGCGCCGCCGGTGAGCGTGATCAGCCCGCCGCGCAGGATCGACAGCATGGCCAGCGTCGCGATGATCGAGGGAACGCGGGCATAGGCGATCAGGGCGCCGAGACCGGCATTGATCACGCCGCCGATCAGCACCGGGCCGAGCCAGGCGAGCCAGATCGGGTAGCCGTTGGTCACCAAGAGGCCGGAGATCGTCGCGAGCACGCCAATCAGCGCCCCGACGGAGACGTCGATGTGACCGGACATGATGACCATCGACATGCCGATCGCGGCGATGGCGATGTAGGCGTTGCCGACGAAGATCGACGTCAAATTGTTGCCCGAGACGAAGCGCGGGTTGAGCCAGCCGACGACGAGGAACAGTGCGACGATCGCGAGGAACAGCAGCACCTCCTGCCCGGACGAGGAGAGCCGGCGGGAGAGTGTCGGGGCCTTCATGCCGCGTGTCCCGTCATCATCGCCGCGCCGACCGCGTCGGGCGTCGCCTCCGCGCGCGACAGCATGGCCGACATCCGGCCGCCGTTCATCACCAGCACTCGGTCGCTCATTCCCAGCACTTCCGGCAACTCGCTCGAGATCATCACGATGGCGATGCCGCTGGCGGCGAGCGTGTTCATCAGCTTGTGGATTTCCGTCTTGGCGCCGACATCGACGCCGCGCGTCGGCTCGTCGAGAATAAGAATTCGCGGATCCGTGGCGAGCCATTTGGCGATCACCACCTTCTGCTGGTTGCCGCCAGACAGCTGGGCGACGATCTGGCCGGGGCCGCGGGCGCGGATCTGGAAGCGCTGGATCGCCTCCTCTGCCAGCTTCCATTCCCTCGCCGTGTCGACCACGGACTTCCGGGTCAGCCGGTCGAGGATGGCCATCGCGACGTTCTCCCGGATCGACTGCGGCCGAACGAGGCCGTGTTGGGCGCGGTCCTCCGGCACATAGGCGATGCGGTGGCCGATGGCCTCGCGGATGCTGCCGACGGTGACCGCTTTGCCGTCGATGCGGATTTCGCCGGAAGTGGCAGGCGTCACACCGAAGATCGTCTGCGCGAGCTCGGTCCGGCCGGAACCGACAAGTCCGGCAATGCCAAGGATTTCGCCGGCACGGACCGAGAAGGAGATGTCGGCGACCTTGCCGGTGTGCGTGAGGTTGCGGACCTCCAGCACGGTCTCGCCGAGCGGAATGTCTTCCTTCGGAAAGAGCTGGTCGATGTCGCGGCCGACCATCATCGAGACCAGCGCCGCTTCGGTGACGTCGGCGGTGGGGCGGGTGTCGATCGTCTTGCCGTCGCGCAGCACGGTCACGCGGTCGGAGATCTCGAAGATCTCGTTCATCCGGTGGCTGACATAGACGATGCCGACGGCCTCAGTCCGCAGCGAGCGCACGACGTCGAGCAGGCGCTTGACGTCGGCCTCGGCGAGCGCGGCGGTCGGCTCGTCCATGATCAGCACGCGGGCATCGCGCGACAGGGCGCGGGCGATCTCGACGCGCTGGCGGTTGGCGACCGACAGGTGCTCGACCTTCTCGTCGACATCGAGGTCCGGGCAGTCCAGCCGGTCGAGAATGGCGCGCGCCCGGTCGCGCATCGCAGGCCAGTCGAGCAAGCCGACACCGTTGCGCGGGGCATGGCCAAGGAAGATGTTCTCGGCCACCGTCAGCGCCGGAAAGAGCAGGAGTTCCTGGTGCACGACGGCGATGCCGGCCGCTTGCGCCGAGGCGGGACCGGAAAACCGGGTCACCGTGCCGTCAATCTCCAGCGTGCCGGCATTGGCTTGGTGGGCGCCGGACATGATGCGGATCATCGTCGACTTGCCGGCGCCGTTCTCGCCCATCAGCGCATGGACCTCACCGGCACGGATGTCGAAATCGACGCCGCGCAGCACCTTCACCGGACCAAAAGCCTTCTCGACCGCCCTCAGCGCGATGATCGGGGCAGCCGTCGCCGGGGGTTCAATTGACAAGGAAGCCCCCTTCGATCGGCAGTGCCAAGCCGTTCAACATGACCGCCTGGTCGGACAGGAGGAACAGGATCACCTCGGCAACATCGCCGGTCTCGGCAAAACGTCCGACCGGCGTACGGGCGAGCATCGGTCCACCCTTGGCCGGGTCGTCCCAGGCGGCGCGGGCGAGATCGGTCAAGGTGATGCCAGGATTGACCGAGTTGACCCGGATGCCATGGCGGGCGAGCTCGTTCGCCATGACCCGGCCGAGGCCATCGAGCGCCCCCTTGGAGGCACAATAGGCGGCATGGTCGGCGAAGCCGACGAAGGCCGAGAGCGAGGAGACGTTGACGATGGCCCCCGGGGCGCCGCGGCGGACGAGGTCGCGGGCGAAGACCTGGGAAACGATCGCGGCGGCGCGCACGTTCAGTGCCTGGATCTGGTCGAAGGACTCGTCCTTCATCTCCAGAAACGGCTCGAGGATGTTGGTGCCGGCGCAGTTGACCAGGAGATCGGCCGGCAGCGCTCGTTCGGCGGCTCGCCGGGCGGCCTTAGCATCGGCAAGATCGACCGCGATGCTTGTGCCGCCGGTCTCGGCGGCGAGGCTGTCGAGATCGGCCTGAGACCGCGCCATGCCGATGACCTTTGCCCCGCGCGCGGCGAGCAGCGTCGCCGTATGGCGGCCGATGCCCTTCCCCGCGCCGGTGACGATGACCGTCTTGCCCGTGAAATCCATGCTGCGCCCCTCCCAAAGCATTTTGACCCGAAGGGGCCCTCGCCCGCCCCCGGCATTCTCACGCAAATCACCTAGCCAGCGGACGCCACTCCGGCATTCTCCCGCCACCACGCCGCATAGGCCTGAAGTCCTGGTATACCGGTCGCCGCAACCCCATCGAGATTGGCTGCCCTGGTGGCTTTCGGGGCGCTCGGACGACCAAGCGCCAGCAAGGCGGCCCCGCCGCTGGTGCCCGTGCTGGACAGCGAAGCGTCCGCCCTGCGGCCCGTGAGTTCCGACAGCGCCCGAACGTACAAGGCGTTACGTGCGAACGGCCCCTCGACCACGCTCGGGCCGTCTGCGCCGATCAACCGCAGGACGGTGTCAGTCATCAGTGCGGCGTACAGACTGGCGGCGGCGGTGCGCCTCGCCGGCGGCAATTCTTCCGGTGACGCCATGCCCGGAATGATCCAAGTCCCCGGCCTGTCGGGTACCGGCCCGGAGCCTGCGACGAAGCTCGGCAGCGCCATGATGCCGGCGTCTATCACGGCGGCAATATCGCCTTCGTCAGGTTCTGCCGACGTCCCGCCGGTCAGAAGATCGAACTCGCGCCCGCCCATGAACATCGCCGTCGGAACCGGCCGGCCGAAGGCGTCGACATAGGCGGCGGTGCCGTTCGAAGCATAGAGTTGCGCCGGGCGTCCGCCGATGGCGAAACTGACGAGCCAGGTCCCCGTCGAGACCACGGTGAACGGGGCCGGGCGGGCGAGAAGGTGCGGCAGCAGCGAGGCGTTGGAGTCATGGATGCCGGAGATCACCGGGACGGGACCGAGGCCCGCGGCTTTCGCGATTTCCGGCTTCAGCGGCCCGAGGACTTCGAAAGGCGTGCCGCGCGGTGGAAACAGCGACCGCCATCCGAGGGCGTCGACGAGGCCGGAAAAGTCGTCGCGGTCCGGCGCCCAGAGATCGGTGTGGCTGCCGAGCCCGGTCGGCTCGAAGCGCGGGACACCGGAAAGGCGCCAGGCCCAGTACTGCGCATAGGTAAAGATCGACCGCACCGTGGCGAAGGCCTCGGGAAAGCGCTGCTGCTGCCAGAAGATCTGGTTGCCGAGGTTGAGGCCATTCGGCATGCGCGGCGACAGCGTTTCGGCGAAGGCGGGGCGGATGGCCTCGTAGGCATCGGTTTCCGGGCCCAAAAGATCGAACTCGTAATCCAGCACCGGCATCGCCAGCCCGTCCTCCGTTGCCAGAACCGCGCAGGCCCCGTGCGCGGTGATCGCGACGGCGTCGATGGAATGGTCGGTCGCGATCTCCCGCAATGCCTCGATGATGAAGCCGAACAGCCGGTCGACGTCGTAATGCGGATAGGGACCGTCGGTGGAAACCTTGTTCGGCGCCGACCGCAAAGCGATGTCGCGGCGCTCGTCGAGATCGTGCAGCACGACCTTCGCATTGGTCTTGCCGATATCGACGACGGCGACGAACCGCGGCGCCATGGCTCAGCCCATCCCGAAGAAAGGACTGGCGCACATTTCGGGCGGTTCAGCCGTCAGCGCATCAGTCATGGGCGGCACTCCCGTCGAGCCGCGCGACGACGAGGCGGGGGCCGGCCGCCTCGACCATTTGCGCGGCGGCATCGCTGATGCCCTCGTCGGTGATGAGGACCGAGCAACGCTCCAGCGGCGCGATCACCAGGCTGGAGCGGCGGTCGAATTTCGAGGAATCGACGAGCACGACCAGTTCGTCCGCCTGGCGCATCAGGCGCTGTTCCGACTGGATGATCAGCGGATCGGCTTCGGCGATGCCGACACGCGAAATGCTCTGCGCGCCCATGAACATCCGCCGGGCGCGGAAATGCGCAATGCCGTCGGCCTCGAACGGCGACAGGATCAGCCCCTGCTCACGGTAGACGGCGCCGGCCGGCAGCAGCACGGCGCAGGCGGAATGCTTCAGAAAATGGTCGGCGATCGGAAAGGAATTGGTCAGCACCTGCAGCTTCAGGCCGGTGAGATGGTGCACCATCTGGAAGGTCGTGGTTCCCCCGTTGATGATGGTGGCATCGCCTTCCTCGCAGAGCCTTGCCGCCTCTCGGGCGATGGCGCGCTTCTCGGCGACGTGCCGTGTCTGCGCGCCTGCGAAGCTTTCCCCCGCGATCACGCCCGGCGTCGGTGCCGACAGCGCCTCCGCCCCGCCGCGGACCTTGCGCAGCTTGCGCAGGCCCGAGAGGGTGGAGATGTCCCGGCGGATCGTCGCCTCGGAAGCTCCGGTCAGTTCCGCAAACTCCGCAACGGTTGCGACGGAGCGGCCCTGGACGGCACTCAAGATCATCCGATGGCGCTCGCGTTCGTGCATTCGGCATTTCCTCCAGAACCGAAGCTCCAACGAAAACGCCCGAGCGTCAATCATTTTCAGTCACAATCTATCATAGTGCGATGCAACATGACTGATTCTGCTCATCTTGGTTGACAGGCGGGACCATCGCCGGGATGCTTTGCGGCATCACCGACGCCGTCACGCAAGAGTCATGGCGTCGGGCCAGACGCCTGGGGAACGAACACCATGTCCGCCACCACCTCCGCTTTGCTCGACAACCGCTGGGACGAGGCGAGAGCGATCGGCTTGAGCGAGCAGGAGTTGCTGCTCTATCGCTCGAACCTTCTCGGCAGCGACAAGCGGATCACCAATTACGGCGGCGGCAACACCTCGGCCAAGGTCGAAATGAAGGACCCGCTCTCCGGCGAGCCGGCCACCGTGCTGTGGGTGAAGGGTTCGGGCGGCGACGTTGGCACGATGAAGCTCGACGGCTTCGCGACGCTTTACCAGGCCAAGCTGAACCAGTTGCGCGGCCTCTATCGCGGCCCGGATTTCGAGGACGAGATGGTGGGGCTGCTCAGCCACTGCACCTTCAACCTCAACCCGCGCGCCGCCTCGATCGATACGCCGCTGCATGCCTACGTGCCCTACAGACACGTCGATCACATGCACCCCGACGCGGTGATCGCCATCGCCGCGACGACGAACTCGCGCGCGCTGACGGCCGAGATCTACGGTGACGAGATCGGCTGGCTGCCATGGCGCCGTCCGGGCTTCCAGCTCGGCCTCGACCTTTCGCGCTTTGCGGCCGAGAACCCGGAGGCGAAAGGCGTGGTGCTCGAGAGCCACGGCCTGTTCACCTGGGGCCACACCGCCCGGGAGAGCTACGAGACCACGCTGCGGATCATCAACCAGGCGATCGCCTGGTTCGACGGCCAGCTTGCCGGCAAGGCGGCTTTCGGCGGCCGGAAGCATCAGGCGCTCGATGCAGCGGCAAGGCGCAGCATCGCGGCAAGACTGATGCCGGAGATCCGCGCCCGGATCGGCCAGGACGAGAAGAAGATCGGCCATTTCGACGACAGCCTTGCCGTGCTGGACTTCGTCGGCTCGGCCGATCTCGCGCCGCTGGCAGCCCTCGGCACCTCCTGCCCCGACCATTTCCTGCGCACCAAGATCCGCCCGCTGGTGCTCGACTTCGACCCGTCCGCCGACGACGTCGACGGCCTGCTGGCCGGCCTCGATGCCGCGATCGCGACATACCGCGAGGGCTACGCCGCCTATTACGACCGCTGCAGGCACGACGACAGCCCCGCCATGCGCGACCCCAACGCGGTGATCTACCTCGTGCCCGGCGTCGGCATGCTGTCGTTCGCCAAGGACAAGGCGACGGCGCGCATCGCGGCCGAGTTCTACGTCAACGCCATCAACGTCATGCGCGGTGCGTCCGGCGTCAGCACCTACCAGGGCCTCGCCGAACAGGAGGCCTTCGACATCGAATACTGGTTGCTAGAGGAGGCAAAGCTCCAGCGGATGCCGAAGCAGAAGGCGCTCGCCGGACGCATCGCCTTCGTCACCGGCGGTGCCGGCGGCATCGGCAGGGCAACCGCGGCCCGGCTGCTGAGCGAGGGCGCCTGCGTGGTGCTCGCCGACATCGACCAGGCCGCGCTCGACGGGGCGAAGGCCGAATTCGCCACGCGCTTCGGCGCCGACCAGATCCGCGGCGTCCTGCTCGACGTGACGAACGAAGCCGCCGTCGCGGCGGGCTTTCTCGACACCGTTGCTGAGTATGGCGGCCTCGACATCCTCGTCTCGAACGCCGGAATCGCCTCCGCCGCGCCGATCGAGGACACCACGCTCGAGGTCTGGAACCGCAATATCGACATCCTCGCCACCGGCTATTTCCTCGTCTCGCGCGAGGCGTTCCGGCTGTTCCGACGGCAGAAGCTCGGCGGCGCCGTCATCTTCATCGCCTCGAAGAACGGCCTTGCGGCTTCCGCCGGCGCCTCCGCCTACTGCACCGCGAAGGCTGCCGAGATCCACCTCGCCCGCTGCCTGGCGCTGGAAGGGGCGGACGCCGGAATTCGCGTCAACACGGTCAATCCCGATGCGGTCCTCCGCGGCTCGAAGATCTGGAGCGGCGAATGGCGCGAGCAGCGCGCGGCTTCGTCAAAGCTCGAGACCGACCAGCTGGAGGAGCACTACCGCAACCGCTCGCTGCTGAAGCGCTCGGTCTTTCCCGAGGACATCGCCGAAGCGGTGTATTTCCTCGCCAGCGACCAGTCGGCGAAGTCGACGGGCAACATCATCAATGTCGACGCTGGCAACCAGATCGCGTTCACGCGCTGAGCGATGCCGCCATGGCCCGATGCGCCGGCCGGCGCTTCGGGCAGAGCTCAAGTTTGAGGAGAGAGCCCGTGCGGATCGAGACGTCGCTGATCGAAAGCCAGAATGCCCTGCGCCGGGCCGACCTCGAGAAGGACTACGCCGCGCTCGGCGAGCGTCTGGGCCGGCGCGGCGTCGACATCGACGCAGTGGCGCGCGACGTGGCCGGCTTCACCGTGGCGGTGCCGTCCTGGGGCGTCGGGACCGGCGGCACGCGGTTCGCGCGCTTCCCGAGCCCCGGCGAGCCGCGCGGCATTTTCGAGAAGCTCGACGACTGCGCGGTAATCAACGACCTCTGCCGGGCGACGCCGGCGGTCTCTCTGCATATCCCCTGGGACAAGGCGGACCCGGCCGATCTCGTCGCCAAGGCCGCGGCGCTTGGCCTGTCCTTCGACGCGATGAACTCCAACACCTTCCAGGACCATCCGGACGACCAACGCCAGCCGCTGTCCTACAAGTTCGGCTCGCTCAGCCACACGGATGCGGCAGTGCGGGCGCAGGCCGTGGCGCACAACCTTGAAACGGTGGAGATCGGCGCAGCGATCGGCTCCAAGGCGCTGACGGTGTGGATCGGCGACGGATCGAACTTTGCCGGCCAGGCCGATCTCGGCAGCGCCTTCGACCGCTATCTCGGGGCGATGAAGGACATCGTCGCGGGGCTGCCAACGGACTGGCGGATCTATTCCGAGCACAAGATGTACGAGCCGGCCTTCTATTCGACCGTCGTGCAGGACTGGGGCACCAGCTACCTCACCGCCATGGAGCTTGGCCCCAAGGCCTTCTGCCTCGTCGACCTCGGTCATCACGCCCCCAACGTCAACATCGAGCAGATCGTCTGCCGGCTGATCCGGACCGGCAAGCTCGGCGGTTTCCACTTCAACGATTCCCGCTATGGCGACGACGATCTCGACGCCGGCTCGATCGACCCGTTCCGTCTGTTCCTGGTCTTCAACGAGCTGGTCGAGGCCGGCGGGAAACTCGATGCGCTGCAACCGTCCTACATGATCGACCAGTCGCACAACGTCACCGATCCCATCGAGAGCCTGATCCGTTCCGCCAACGAGATCCGCCGCGCCTATGCGCAGGCGCTGCTGGTCGACCGCGCCGCGCTGCACGGGTTCCAGCAGGAGAATGATGCCATGATGGCGTCGGAAACGCTGAAGGACGGTTTTCGCATCGACGTCGAGCCGATCCTCG
Organism: Mesocryomonas lacus; assembly: GCF_055730105.2. Taxonomy (NCBI): domain Bacteria; kingdom Pseudomonadati; phylum Pseudomonadota; class Alphaproteobacteria; order Hyphomicrobiales; family Aurantimonadaceae; genus Mesocryomonas; species Mesocryomonas lacus. Next base: position 792,348 of record NZ_JBUZWF020000003.1, on the reverse strand, counting down.
CGAAAGTCAGACTCGACGCGAGCGGCGCCATCGACCCGGTAGCGGCCTATCGCGCCAGCTCCTACCGCGCCAAGGTGTCGGCCGAAAGGCCGGCGGTCAAAGGCTCAGGCGGCGGCATCGTCTGACGCCGCGGTCGCAGGCCGAGAGCCTCGACCGCCGCTATACCGGCACCGGGCGCAAGCGCGCATCCACGACGCTCACCCGGCATTTCTGGAGGAAAGCCATGACCAATCTTTACCGCACCGCGCTCGATGAACTCGGCGTCGCCATGGACCGCATCGATGACAGCCAGGTGGACGAAGCCTGCAGGCTGGTGGCGGACGCGCGCCATGTCAGCGTCTATGCCGGCGGTCGCGAGGGCCTGCAGGTCAAGGGTTTTGCCATGCGGCTGTTCCACCTCGGCCGATCGGTCTCGGTGATCGGCGACATGACGACGCCGGCGCTCGGCGAAGGCGACCTGTTCTTCGTCGTCTGCGGCCCGGGTGAGATCTCGACCGCCGTGGCGCTGGTCGGCGTCGCCAAGGCGGCCGGCGCGAAGGTGCTGGTCGTCACCGCGCAGCCGTCGGGCAAGGTGCCGGGCATGGCCGACTTCGTCCTCACCATCCCGGCGCAGACCATGGCCGACGATCAGGGCGCTGCGGCCACGTCGGTGCTGCCGATGGGTTCGCTCTTCGAGGGTGCGCTGTTCGTGCTGTTCGAGGTGATGGTTCTGAAGTTGAAGACCTTGCTCGGCGTCACGCCCGAGGCGATGCGGGCGAACCATACCAACATGGAATAGCCGACAGCGGAACGTCCGGCGGACGGTCTGCCGGAATGGCCCAGCCAGTCTGACACAGGCCGGCTGAGCCTCCTGATCGCACCAGGGCCTTCCGTGCTCGCACTTTCACTCTGGTGCTCTACAGATCGGCGGCGCGTTTCAGGGAAGCCGGCTCCGGCTGGCTTGTTTCGCCGCCTCCTCGGCCGATTTCAGCTGGACGCGGGTATAGGCAAGGGCATGCGACGCCAGATCGCCGCTGTCCTCCCAAAGATTGCGCCAGATGCCGAGGATGCCCTCAAGCGGCTGGCCGACCACGCGCGAGGAAAACGATTCAAAGGTGATCGGGCCTTGGTAGTCCAACCGCACCAGAGCCCGGAAAACGCCGGCGAGGTCGATGGTGCCCGACCCCATGTAGCCGCGGTGGGAATCGCCCGTGTGGAAGTAGCCCAGGTATTTCCCGGTCTCGGCGATCGCGGTCGGCACGTCCGACTCCTCGATGTTCATGTGGTAGACGTCGAGATGCACCTTGACGTTGTCGGCGCCAGTGCGCTTGCACATCTCCACTGCTTGCGCCGCCGTGTTCAGCACGTTGGATTCGTAGCGATTGACCACCTCAAGCCCGAGCGTCACGCCGCTTTTCGCCGCGACCTCGGCGACTTCCGCCAGCACCTCTACGGACTGCGCGACGCCTGCGGCGGTCGTCGGGACGGCGTATTTCTGAAACGCCGAATGCAGGATGCCGCAGAGGTGGGTGGCGTTGAGGTCGCGGGCGATCGACACCGCCTCCAGGAGCCGCGCCTTGCCGCGCGCTACCTTGCCAGCATCGCCGCTGGAAATGTCGGTGTCCGCGTCGAGGCCCATCGAGAAGTTGATGCCGATGCCGGCGGCCTCCAACTGGCGGCGGGTGAAGTCGACATCGATCGAACTCGGATCGAGCGAGGGCGCCTCGATGAAATCGTAGCCGACCTCGGCGGTGCGTTGGATAGCGCGCGCGCATTCGGCGTGGCTCCAGCCGGCCTCCCAGACGAGTGCATGGACCCCTAGCTTGTTCATGTTCCCTCCCGCTTCCCTTTTGCCCGGCATTTCGATGTTCCGGCATTTCGATGTTTATGTATGCTCGGTTTTTTTGGTACTGATCTCTCACAGGTGCGAGCCGGCTTATCGCGTGGCCCTATCAGCATGCGTAGATATTCCGCCGATTGGGAATGGGGAATGACCACGTCCATGCTGCCAAGGCTCGGCTGCCCCATACAGCGATTGACCGTGCGAGACACAAACCGGTACGAAATGCACGCCCCGAGCGCATGAGGTTTCCGGCCAGCGACATGGCCCGGCGGCACAGGCTCGGACCGCTGGGGAGAGCACGAGAGACCACCCGACCGGTCGCAACGAATGGTGCGACGAGGATTGCGGCCTGCCGGTGTGCGGCACCTCAGCGATCCACAGCTTAGATCGCTGCAACGCGGCGTCTGCGGTGCCGCAGCCCACTTCCGGCCTGTCGAAACAGACATTCGAAAGCGCGCGTCCATGGCCCTCATCACCTATCTCACCCGCATGGAGTTCGACGAAGGCGCGGTCGCCAAGCTGCCGGCGATCCTCGAGGGTCTCGGGGTAAAGCGGCCGCTGCTCGTCACCGACCGCGGCCTCCTGGCAAGCGGAATGGTCGAGCGAGTCGCCGGCCTTTTCGCCGAGCGGCCGACGGTCTTCTCGGAAACGCCGGCCAACCCGACCGAGGCGGCCGTCGATGCCGCCTATGCCCTCTATGGCGCCGAAGGCTGCGACGGGATCGTCGGCTTCGGTGGCGGCTCGTCGCTCGATCTGGCCAAGGCGGTGCGGCTGTTGACCGGCCATGCGGGTCCGCTCGCCCAGTACACGCTGGTCGAGGGCGGCCTCGGCAGGATCCACGGCCGGATCTGCCCTTTCGTCGCGGTGCCCACCACATCGGGCACCGGCTCGGAAGTCGGCCGCGCCGCGGTGATCATCACCGCCGACGGGCGCAAGCTCGGCATTATCAGCCCGCATATGCTGCCCTCGGTCGCGCTGTGCGATCCGGAACTGACCTACGGCCTGCCGCCCTTCCTCACCGCGGCAACTGGCATGGACGCGCTCTCTCACTGCCTCGAAACCTATATGGCGCCGGCAATTAACCCGCCCGCGGACGCGATCGCCATCGACGGGCTCAAGCGCGGCATCAAGGCCATCCGCCAGGCGGTCAAGGACGGCAGCGACCGCAAGGCGCGCTGGGAGATGATGATGTCGGCTCTGGAAGGCGCGATGGCCTTCCAGAAGGGCCTCGGCGCGGTACACGCGCTGACCCATCCGCTCGGCGCGATCCGCAAACTGAACCTCCACCACGGCACGCTGAACGCGGTGCTGACGCCCGCCGTGCTCCGATTCAACCGCCCCGCGATCGGCGACAAATGGGACGTGCTGACCGAGATCCTTGGCGGCGAGCCGGACCAGATGATGGCCGGGCTGTCGCGCGACATCGGCTTGCCGTCGGGCCTCGACGCGCTCGGCGTCACCGAGGCGATGCGCGAGCGCGTCTCCGGCGAGGCGCTGAAGGACCATTGCCACGGGACCAATCCGCGCATCCCGACGCAGGCGGAATACCGCGAGCTTCTCGACCAGTCGCGCTAGAACATCCGGCCCGTCACGCGGCTTTTCCGCTTCTGGCCACGGCGCTTCGCCGGCCAGTGGCGCCATCCTCCTTAACCACGGGCCCAACGAATGCCTACAGCGCGAGGGCGCTGATCTCCTCGTACAGGCGGGAGACGCCTGGGGCGAGCGGCAGGAGCGTCGCCTGGACGGAGTGGTAGATGTCCGGCTTGCCGATGAACTGGCGCCCGACGGGCTCTCCGGCATCGTCGATCTCGGGATACCAGCCGCCACGGTCGTGGTCGATGAAGTGGCGGTCCGCGAAGCGCCAGGCCTTGCGGTAGCGCGCCTCGTTATCCGGCGCCGGCGCTACCTTCATCAGGGCGGCGGCGGCGCCGATGGCCTCGGTCACTGGCCACCAGTAGCGATCGGACACGAGCGGCTTGCCGTCGGCCGAGACCGTGTAGACGAACCCGCCATCCCCGCGCCACGCATCGGCGAAGGCCCGCTCGAACAAAGCGCGGGCGCGCACGGGGGCATCGGCGTCCAGCCGACCTGCGAGGTCCCAGTGCTGGAGGACGAGGCGCGACAGCTCGAAGGAGTGGCCGGGCGTCGTGCCGGCCGGGCGGAACATCGGATTGCCGCGGTAGTCGGGATCGGGCGTCCAGGCCTCGGTATAGTGCTCGGGCAGCCGGTAGGCGTTGGCCGGCGCGATTCGGCCGACGAAGGTGTCGAGGATGCGGCCAGCGCGGTCGAGGAAGCGGCGCTCGCCCGTCGCCTCGAAAGCGGCGAGGAAGGCTTCGGTACCATGCATGTTGGCGTTCATGCCGCGATAGGTCGAGAACGGGGTCCAGTCGCGGGTGAACTCGTCGCGAAGAAGGCCGTGCGCCTCGTCCCAGTAGTGCCGGTCAATGATGCCGGACACGTCCTCAAGAAGCCGGTCGGCATCGGGATGGCCGGCCAGCTTGGCGCTGGCCGCCGCCAAGAGGACGAAGACGTGGCCGTAGGCGAGCTTGGTGCCGTCCTCGATCTCGCGCCCGCGGATCGCCGCGGCATAGCCGCCGTGGAGGGTGTCGCGGTGTCCGTGCCAGAGACGGTCGAGGCCGGCATCGATGATCGCCTCGCCCCCCGTCCAGCCCGCGGCCTTTCCGAGCGCATAGGAATGCACCAGCCGGGTCGTCGTGTGGAGTTCCTGCGGGCCGCCGGGGATCGGGCTGCCGTCGATGCCGAGCACGTCGAACCCGCCATCGGTCCGAAGCGAGCGCTCGAAGAACTCGAGCTGGCGGCGGGCATCGGCGATCAGCCAGGCGCGGTGCGTCTCGTCCTGCCGCCAGGCGGTGCCGGCGTCGTCTGGCCCCAGCCGATCGCCACCTGGCGACGTTTCGCTCCCGTTGTTCCCCATCCCCTGATCCCCCTCAATGTGTACCGCGATTTTGTCCTGTTCGAATGCCGGCATTCTCTCCGCGCGGCAGATACCCTGCCCCGACAGCCGGCATGGTGCCTGGCGACGGTCAGTTGAGCCGGTGTCCGGACTTGGAGTCGAACAGATGGAGCTTGTCGGCCGGCAAGGTCATCTTCACCGTGTCGCCGGTCCGGAGGCCAATGCGGCCAAGATGGAAAGCCTTCAGCGAGGTATCCCCGAAATGGGCGTGGACGATGGCCCCCATGCCGGTCGGCTCCACCAGTTCCACCGGGCAGACCATGCCGCCCGGTGCCCCACCGCCGGCGACCTCGCCGACGAGGACATGTTCGGGCCGGATGCCGATGGTGAGCTCCAGGCCCTCGGCCACCGCCAGCGGCCGCAGCAAGGCGATGCGGATGCCGGGGGCCACATCGAGGGCGGCGCCGCCCGCAGCATCGCTGCGGTAGCGGCCGTGGAAGAAGTTCATCGCCGGCGAGCCGATGAAGCCGGCGACGAAGCGGTTGGCCGGCCGTTCGTAGAGGTCGAGCGGCGTGCCGATCTGCTGGATATAGCCGCCATCCATCGCGACGATCCGGTCGGCCAGCGTCATCGCCTCGATCTGGTCGTGGGTGACGTAGATCGAGGTCGCGCCGAGGCGCTGGTGCAGCTTCTTGATCTCGGCGCGCATCTGTTCGCGCAAGCGCGCGTCGAGGTTGGACAGCGGCTCGTCGAACAGGAAGGCCTGCGGCTCGCGCACGATCGCCCGGCCCATCGCCACGCGCTGGCGCTGGCCGCCCGACAACGCTTTCGGCCGCCGCTCGATCAGCGGCGTCAGGCCGAGGATGTCGGCGGCGTTGGAGACCGCGCTTGCGATCTTCTCCTTGGCGGCTTTGCGCAGCCGCATGCTGTAGCTCATATTGCCGGCGACGGTCATGTGCGGATAGAGCGCGTAGGATTGGAACACCATGGCGAGGTTCCGGTCCTTCGGCTCGAGGTCGTTGACGCGTTTTCCGCCGATCAGGATGTCGCCGGAAGAGACCTCGTCGAGCCCGGCGATCATCCGCAGCAGCGTGGACTTGCCGCAGCCGGACGGGCCGACGAGGACGACGAACTCGCCCTTCTCGATCGACAGGTCGACCGAATGCAGCACGGCGACGGTCCCGAAGGATTTCTGGACGGCGCGGATGTCGATGGCAGCCATGTTGGTTCTCCTCAGCCCTTGACCGCGCCGGCCGTCAGGCCCTGCACGAGGAAGCGCTGGATCATGAGGAAGAAGAGGACGGCGGGGATCAGCGCGAGGACGCCGGCAGCCATCATCTGCCCGAAATTGACGCCGAACTTCGAGACGAAGGACAGGAGCCCCACCGGAAACGTGCTGGCATCGGTCTTCGAGATCAGCATCAGCGCGAACAAGAGTTCGCTCCACGCGGCGGTGAAGACGAAGCCGAGCGTCGCCGCCATGCCGGGCAGCGTCAGCGGCACGATGATCTGGCGAAACGCGGTGAAGCGGCTGGCGCCGTCCATCTGCGCCGCCTCCTCCAGCTCCTTCGGGATCGCGTCAAAGAAGGACTGCATCAGGAACACTGCGAAGGGGACGTTGAAGGCGGTGTAGACCACGACGAGGCCGGTCAGGCTGTTGGTCAGGCCGAAGGGCGTCAGCATCTTGAAGATTGGCGCGATCAGCATCACCAGCGGAAACATCTGCGTCACCAGCATCAAGGCGATCAGGAAGAATTTGCCCCGAAAGAGGAAGCGCGACATGGCGTAGCCGGCGCCTGCCGCGATCAGCGTCACCAGCACGGCGGTCGACAGCGAGACGATCAGGCTGTTGCGGAAGAACAGCGGGAAGCTCGAATGCTGCAGGACGAAGCTGTAGTGCTCGAAGCTCGTCGCCGAGGGCCAGAGCCGCACGCCCTCGCTGTAGAGCAGCTTGTTCGGCGTCAGCGAGACCTTCAGGAGCCAGTAAAGCGGGAACAGCGCGAAGGCGATGAAGGCGAGGATCGCGGTGCGGTGGGCGAGCATACCGGCGATGCGTTTCGTGCGGGAAGCCATGGTCAGGACCTCGCCAGCAGCGTCTGCCGCAGGACGACCAGCAGCAGCGAATAGATCATCAGGAGCACCAGCAGCACCAGCGCGATCGCCGAGGCATAGCCGAAATCGAGCCGGCGGAAGGCGGTGGTGAAGATGTAGCTCGCGACGATCTGGGTGCGGTCGGCCGGGCCGCCATTGGTCATGACCACGATGAGGTCGGCGAAGTTCGCGACCCAGACCGTGCGCAGGAGCACGGCGATGGCGATGGTCGGCGCGAGGAACGGCAAGGTGATCGCCCGAAAGCGCTCGAGCGGGCCGGCGCCGTCGATCGCCGCAGCCTCGTAGATATCCTTCGGGATCGACTGGAGGGCGGCGAGCAGCGTGATGGCGAAGAAGGGGATGCCCCACCAGACATTGGCGATGATCGGCCCCCACATCGCATGGTCGGGATCGGCAAGAATGTTCACCGGCTGGTCCATCAGGCCGAGCGCCGTCAGCCAATGCGGTATCGGGCCGACCACCGGGTTGAACAGCCAGGCCCAGTCGAGGCCGGACAGGAAGCTCGGCACCGCCCAGGGCAGGAAGACCAGCGCCTGCGCGACACCCCGCCCGGCAAACGGCACGTTGAGGAGAAGCGCGAGGATGAGGCCCAGCGTGAACTGGAAGAAGACCGAGGTCGCCGTCCAGAACACCGTGTTCTCGAGGGCGAGGAAGAAATCCTCGTCGTTCCAGAGCTTGGCGAAATGCTGCAGGCCGACGAAGCCGCCACCGAACGGGTTGAGCAAGCGGATATCGCGGAAGGCGTAGGTGATGCCGATCACCAGCGGCACCAGCATCACCGTGACGATCAGGATCACCGCCGGCGCGGTGTAGAGATAGGGCTCCAGCCGGGCGCCGAGGCGGCGGCCGGTCGGTCTGTCGGGGCTCGCGCCGGGGGATTGGCCGATGGCGGTCATCTCGTCTCTTCAGTTGGCACGGGCGGAGCCCCCACCAATGGAGGCTCCCGCGAAGGCGGCACGCGGCGGCTCGCGCCGCGCGCCGGTCGAACTACTGCGCCATCTGCTTCTGCTTGGCGGCGGTGAGGTAGTCCGCCCAGGTCTTGGCGAGATCCTCGGGCGTCGTCGCGCCGAGCAGCGCCTCCTGGCTGGTCTTGATCACCAGCGAGTCCTTGAAGAAGGCGAACTCCTCGAGATCGGTCGGCATCATCGTCGGCACGACGTTCGGATCCGACAGTTCCTCGAACCAGCCCTTGAACTTCTCCTGCGCGTAGAACGGATCCTGCTCCGCCGCCTTATGCACCGGCAGCGCCCCGGTGCGCTTGTTCCAGGCGATGTTGCCCTCCGGTCCTTCCAGCGTCTCGATCAGCTTCCAGGCGAGATCCTTGTTGGCGCTGGCCGAGAACATCGACCACCCTGCATATCCAATCGTCGGGAAGGTCTTGCCGGATGGGCCTTTCGGCATCGGCGCGACGCCATACTCCTCGGCCGACAGGTGCTCGTCGATCGAGATCAGCGCGTCGGGATCCTGGTCGAGCATGGCGCAGGTGCCGGAATAGAAGCCCGCGACGATCTCGTTGAAGCCCCAGTTGATCGAATCCTTCGGGGCATAGCCCTTCTTGTAGAAGTCGGTGAGGTAGGCGAGCCCCTTGACCCAGCCGGGCTCGGCGAAGGTCGAGGTGCCGTCTTCCTTGAAGAAGGTGTTGTCGCCATTGGCGATGGCGCCGAACATCACCCAGCCGTTCAGCCCGCCGGGGCCGCCGCGCAGGCAATAGGCCGATTTCCCCGGCAGCTTCGAGATCTTCTCGGCGGCCGCGGTGAACTCGTCTAGCGTCGCCGGCGGCGCCTCGACGCCGGCCTCCTTGAACAGCTTCTTGTTGTAGAACATGGCGCGGAGATAGAAGCCGTAGGGCAGCGTGTAGGCGGTGTTGTCGACGGCGCGGCCGAACTGCAGCGCGCGGTCGTTGAGGCCGGCGGTGTACTGCCAGTCCTTGAGGTAGGGCTCGAGATTCTCCAGCGCGCCGTTCTTGGCGTAGAGCGCCAGCCAGGTGTCGGGCATCTCGACGACATCCGGCGTCTCCCCGGCGGAGACCATGGTCGCGAACTTCTCGAAAGCCTCGCCCCAGGGCAGCGAGGTGATCTCGACGGTGGTGCCGGGATTGGCGGCCTCGAAGGTCTTCACCAGAGTCTGCAAGGTCTCAGTGCGCTCGGGGCTGGTGATGACCTCGGTGAGTTTCAGCACCGTCTGCGCCTGGCCCGCGCCGATGAGGCAAGTGGAGAGGAAAGTCGCCGTCAGGAGTATCTTGAGCATCGCGTCATCCTTCTTGTCTGGCCGGTCTCATGCCGGGCACGGGTTGATCTGGTCTCAGGCAGAAAGCGGCGACGTCCCTCAGAGCGTCGCGTGGTCGATGGCGGCGGCAAGGTCGCGCCAGAGCGTGTCCGCGCCCTCCAGCCCGACATGCAGCCGCACGGAATTCTCGTGGATGCCGAAGGCGACGGCGGAGTTCGGCGCGGCCGCCTGGGCCCGAACCACCCTCCCCGGCACGACCAGGCTTTCGTGCCCGCCCCAGCTGACGCCGAGGCTGAACACCGAAAGCCGGTCGCTGAAGGCCGGGATGTCGATCCCGTCCTTGAAGATGAAGGAGAACAGGCCTGACGTGCCGGTAAGTCCCGCCGGCAGGCTGTTGGCGAGGCCCGGATGCTGCACCGATTCCACCGCGGGGTGCTCCAGCAGCCGCTGCGCGAGATCCAGCGCCGCGCTCTCGTGCGCCTTCATCCGGATCGGCAGAGTGCGCAGGCCGCGGATCAGCAGCCAGGCGTCGAAGGGCGACAGCTTGCCGCCGAGATAGGGCAGCGTCGCCGAGCGGATCTCACCGATATGCGCCGCCGAACCCGCGACGACGCCGGCCACCACGTCGGAATGGCCGCCGAGATATTTCGAGGCCGAATGCAGCACGATGTCGACGCCGAGCGCGAGCGGGTTCTGGAAGATCGGCGAGGCCCAGGAATTGTCGATGACCGTCATCACGCCGTGGGCGCGGGCGATCCCGGCCAGAGCGCCGACGTCGTGCACGTCCATCACCCAGCTGGTCGGGCTCTCCATGTAGAAGAGTTTCGCACCGGGCATCGCGGCGGCCACCGCTGCCTCGTCGCGGCCGTCGACATAGGTCACCTCGATCCGTAGGCGCTTCAGCAGCGTCTCGAACAGACGGTAGGCATCGGGATAGACGTGGCGGACGCAGACGATGCGCTCGCCCGGCTCGACGAAGGTCAGGACGGTCGAGGAGATCGCCGCCATGCCGCTGGCAAAGCCCAGCGCATCCTCGGCGCCCTCGAGCGCGGCGATCTTTTCCTCGAAGATCCGCACCGTTGGGTTAAGACCACGCGAATAGGTCGGCCGGACCTTCAGGCCGCGGTAGGTTTCCTCCATGTCCTGGTAGGACGAGAAGGTGAAGAGCGAGGTCTGGACGATCGGCGGGACGACCGCCTCATAGGGGTTCGGCTCGTCATGCGCCACAATGAAGGCGGCGTCGGCGGCGGAAAAGGCGCCATCGTTCATAGGGACATGTCCTTGATATCCTCCTCGACGATGTCGAGGATCGCGAGCGTCTTCTCGCGCGCGAGCGCGGGGTTGCCGCCGGCGATCGCCTCGAACAGCTCGCGGTGGAAGGGAAAGGACCGGCGCGCGAAATCCGGCCGGTCGAAGGGTTTTGCGAAGAAGTGCTCGAAGGCCTCGCGCATCTGTTCCAGCAATTGGCGGAACATCGGATTGTGCGTGGCGTCGTAGATCGAGAGATGGAAGGCGAGATCCTCGCGGCCGGCCGTCCCCTTCTCCAGATGCACCCGCTCCATTTCCTCAAGCTTCGCGCCGAGATCGGCGATGTCGTCCGCATCGGCGCGCTTGGCTGCCAGCATGCTGGCCTCCACCTCCAGCCCGCGGCGAACGTCCAGCGTCTGCAGCAGCGCATCCCGCTGGTGCAGGGCGTCGAAGGACAACGGCATGTGGATGGTCGACGGGGAGACAACCCGCAGCAGGAAGGAGCCGCTTCCCTTGCGCGTCTCGGCGATGCCGAGCGCCTGGAGATAGCGCATCGCCTCGCGGGCGGTGGAGCGGCCGATGCCGAGCGCCTCCATGATCTCGCGCTCGGTCGGCAACCGGTCGCCCGCCCCGAGCCCGGACTTCGCAATAAAGTCGGCAAAGGCCGAAACGACGTCCTTGACCCGGTCGGACCGCGGCAGACGGGAGAGATTGTTCAGCACGGCACCCCTCCCCAGCCCCAAAAGTTGTCTGACATCTGACGTCTGTCAGGTTGATAAGTCAAGCGGGTGGTTCGCGTCGTCTGAGGGGGATTTCACGGTGCCATGACGGGAATAGAACGAGACGGCTTTCAGCCGGTCCTACGTCGTGGGGCGACAAGCCAACCGTCAGTAGCCCTTTCGCTGCGACAGGGGCCGCTGCGGCGCGCAGCCACGGTGGCGCTGCCTCGTGTGCGTCAGATTAAGCGCTACAGCGCCGCGCGGTAGCGCTCCAGCCAGCCGATCTCCATCCGCGGCACCGCTTTGAGCAGCCGGTCGGTATAGTCGTCGAAGGGCGGCGACAGCACCGTCTGCTTCGGGCCTGACCGGACGATCTTGCCTTGGTGCATGACGGCGACACTGTCGGCGATCGCCTCGACGATGGCGATGTCGTGGGTGATGAAGAGGTAGGAGACCGAGCGCTCGGCCTGCAGCCGGGCTAGAAGGCCGAGGACGCCGGCCGCGACCAGCGGATCGAGCGCCGAAGTCGGCTCGTCGCAGACGATCAGTTCGGGCTCGGCGGCCAGCGCGCGGGCGATGCAGACGCGCTGCTTCTGCCCGCCGGAGAGCTCGGCCGGATAGCGTTCGGCAAGGCTTGCCGGCAGTTCCATCTCCGCCAGCAGAGACAGGACTTTTGCCCGGCGCGCAGCGCCCCGCAGACCGGAATAGAAGGTCAGCGGCCGGCCGATGATCTCGCCGATGCTCTGGCGTGGATTGAGCGAGGTGTCGGGGATCTGGTTGACGATCTGGATCTTGCGCAGCGCCTCCTTGCTGCGCCTTCGCAACGCCGGATCGAGCACGGCGCCATCATAGCGCAAGGAGCCGCTCGACGGCGGGAGAAGCCCCATGATCACCCGCGCCAGCGTCGACTTGCCCGAGCCGGACTCGCCGACGACCGCCAGCGTGCGGCCACGCCCGACGGCAAGGCTGACGCCATGGAGGACCTTCGAGGAACCATAGGCGGCGTCGAGCTGCTCGACCAGGAGAAGATCCAAGGCGGTCTCGGTCGCGCCGGGACGCGCGGCCTGCCGGACGGCGACGAGGTCGCGGGTGTAGGGTTCTGCGGGGCGGTTGACGATCTGGTCGGCGCTGCCGAGCTCGACGGTCTTCCCCTTGCGCAGGACGAGGATGTCGTCGGCGATCTGCGCGACGACGGCGAGATCGTGCGAGATGTAGAGCGCCGCAGTTCCTGTCTCCTTCACCGCCTGCTTCATCGCCACCAGCACCTCGATCTGGGTGGTGACGTCAAGCGCCGTCGTCGGCTCGTCGAAGACGATCAGCGCCGGCTTGCGGCAGAGCGCCAGCGCCGTCATCGCCCGTTGCAGCTGGCCGCCGGAGGCCTGGTGCGGGTAGCGGTCGCCGAAGGTCGCGGGGTCCTGCAGCGCGAGCAAGCGGAAGAGCTCGGTCGCGCGCGCCACGGCCTCCCGCCGGCTGAGCTGGCCGTGCCAGAGCGAGGCCTCGATGATCTGCGCCATCAGCGTCTGCGCTGGGTTGAACGCGGCCGCGGCCGACTGCGCGACGTAGGCGACGGCGTTGCCCTGGAAGTCGCGGAGCGCTGCCGGCGACATGCGGCCGAGCTCGGCACCCTTAAAGGCGATGCTGCCGCCGGTGATCGCCAGCCCTTCGCGCTGGTGGCCGATGGCGGCGAGGCCGATGGTCGACTTGCCGGCGCCGCTCTCGCCGATGAGGCCGAGCACCTTGCCCGGCGCCAGGTCGAACGAGACCCGGTCGACGATGACCGTGCCGTCCTGCGCCTTGCCGGAGACGGCACGGATTTCGAGGTCGCGAACGCTGAGCAAGCTCATCTCAGCGTCCTCCCTTGGTGCTGCTGCTGCGGTTGATCAGCCAGTCGACGACGAGATTGACGGCGACAGCGAGGATGGCAATGGCAAAGCCCGGGATCAGCGCCGAGGTGATGCCGAACAGGAGGCCGTCCTTGTTCTCGCGCACCAGGGCGCCCCAGTCGGCCGCCGGCGGCTGGATGCCGAGCCCGATGAAGGAAAGCGTCGAAAGGAAAAGGACGGCATAGGCGAAACGCAAGCCTAGTTCGGCCAGCAGTGGCGACAGAGCGTTCGGCAGGATCTCGCGAAAGACGATCCAGGCCCAGCCCTCGCCGCGCATCCGCGCCACCTCGACATAGTCGGCGACGACGAGGTCGCCAGCGATCGACCGGCTCACCCGGAACACCCGCGTCGCCTCCAGCACCGCCATCACCGCGATCAGCACAGTCGTCGTCTTCGGCAAGATCGACAACACCACCAGCGCGAAGATCAGCGTCGGGATCGACATCAGGACGTCGTTCAGCCGTGACAGCAGCTGGTCGACCCAGCCGCCCATGGCGGCCGCGAGAAAGCCGAAGACCGTGCCGCCGACGAAGGCGAGGACCGTAGCCGCGGCGGCGATGACGAGGGTGATCTGCGCCCCGAAGATCAGCCGCGACAGGAGATCGCGGCCGAGCGTGTCGGTGCCGAGCGGGGCGGCGGCGGAAGCGGGCTCCCAGACGCCGCCGATCGGCTGGTAACCGGGATGCGGGGCGATCAGCGGCGCCAAGACGGCGACGAGGACGAAAAGGCCAAGGACGATCAGCGCGAGCGCGGCGGAAAGGGTCAGACGGGGCATCGGCTCACCGCTTCAGGCGCAGGCGGGGATTGACGAGGATCGTCAGGATGTCCGCCACAAGGTTCAGGCCGATGTAGATCGCCGCGAACACCAGGCCGCAAGCCTGCACCACCGGGACGTCCCGCTTGGTGACGTGGTCCACCATGTACTGGCCCATGCCGGGGTAGACGAAGATGATCTCGACCACGACGACGCCGACGACGAGGTAGGCGAAGTTCAGCATCACGACATTGATGATGGGGCCGAGCACGTTCGGCAGCGCGTGCCGCAAGACGATTCGCCAGGGCGGCAGGCCCTTGAGCTTCGCGGTCTCGATGTAGGGCGCCGACATCACGTTGATCAGCGCCGCGCGGGTCATCCGCATCATGTGGCCGAGGACGGCGAGGACGAGCGTCAGGCACGGCAGCAGCACCGCTTCCAGCCGGTCGACCAGCGGCATGCCGTCGAACACGAGGGAATTGGTTGGCAGCCAGTTCCACTGCACCGCGACATAGGCGATCAGGAGGTAGCCGACGAAGAACTCCGGCAGCGAGATCGCCGCGAGCGTCACGATGTTGATGAAGCGGTCGAGGAAGCGGTCGCGGTAGAGGACGGACACGCCGCCCAGCACCAGCGCCAGTGGCGTTGCGACGATCGCGGCAAAGCCGGCGAGAAACAGCGTGTTCTGCAGCCGCGGCCAGAGGCTGGCGGCGATCTCCTGGCGGTTGCTGGTGCTGATGCCGAGATCGCCCTGGACGATGCCGCTGAGCCAGTGCGCATAGCGCAGCAGCGCCGGCTGATCGAGGCCGAGCGTCGCGCGGATGGCGGCCACGGCCTCGGGCGTCGCCTGCTGGCCGAGCATGGCGGTGGCGACATCCCCCGGCAGGATCTGCGTGCCCGCGAAGATCAGCAGGGACACCGCCAGCAAGGTCAACAGGCCGAGGCCGACGCGGCGAATGATCAGCCCGGCGATCCCCGTCGAGCGGTCGCGCCGCCGGGCGTCTGGCGCGGCGGCCAGTGCGACGCTCTGGCTGTCGATGTCGATCACTTGTGGCCTCTCTGCTCGCTCAGGCTCTCGCCGAAAAGCGCTGAAAATCGAAATGGCGGGCCTCGGACGGCAGTGCCCGATCGAGCACGATGTCGGCTGTGAGCCGCGCGGCCCCTTGGCTCAACCCGAAACCATGACCGGAGTAGCCGGTCGAAAGCACCAGTCCCGGCACCTGTCCCACCCGGGAAATGACAGGAATGGCGTCCGGTGTCACGTGGGCATAGCCGCCCCAGGTCTCGGACACCTCGGCCTTGCCGAGCGCCGAGAGGTGTTGGTTCATCATCGCCTTCACTCCGTCGACGATCGCCTGCGAGGGGATGGGATCGAGCGTGCGCTCCCGGCGGAACGGCGACGGCCCCTTCTTCTTCCACCAGTTCTCGTAGCCGAGTTCGCGAAAGAACCGCCGGCCGAGGCGCAGTTTTACGTCACCGCGCTGCTGCAGCAATGAGGGCAGGAAGTCGCGAAAGAACCTCAGATTATCGGGCACGATGTCGGCGATGTACTGCCCGCCTTGCTCGATCGAATAGCGGCCATCGTCGCAGCGGCGGATGCAGAGGCCGGGTATCCAGAGCGCCGCATCGGGTCCACCCAAAGCCACGTCGGACTTGGCCATCGAGACGCGCGCCTTCAGCTGCGGCAGGCGGACGCCGAGCGGGCGGACGAACATCGAGGACCAAGCACCGGCCGCAACGACCACGGTCGAGGTCGCGACGCGGCCCTTTTCCGTCACCACGGCGGAAACCGCGCCCGCCGCGGTCTCGATCCCCTCCACAGCGCAGTGGTCGAGGACGGTGACGCCGAGCGAGCGCGCATGCCGGGCGATCATCGGGGCCGCGCGCTGCGGCTCCGCCCGGCCGTCGCTCGGGGTGAACAGCCCGACGGGGTAGCTGTGCTCGAAGCCGGGGGCCTTTTCGGCGATCTCCCGCCGGCCGATCACTCTCGTCTGCAGCCCGCACTCCCGCGCGCGGTCGATCCAGGCCTGATAAGGAGCAAGCTCGCTCTCGTCGCGGAAGGCATAGACGCTGCCACATTGGCGGAAACCGGTATCGCCCGAGATGCGGGCGTCAAGGCTGTTCCAGGCGGCAAGGCTCTTGATCGACAGCTCGACCTCGCGGACGTCCCGCCCTTGCTGGCGCACCCAGCCGGCATTGCGGCTCGACTGCTCGCCGGCCAGGACACCCTTCTCGCAGACGACGCAGGAAATCCCGGCCTCGGCGAGGTGCATCGCCGTTGTCAGGCCGATGATGCCGCCGCCGACGATAACAACATCGGCGCGCCCGGGAAGCGCGGCGTCGGTCTCGACGCTCAGGATTTTCGGAGCCATGGAGCCTTTCGGGGAGACAGGCGTGAGATCTGCGCGGCAAGGCCCGCCGCCGTCACCAGCACCGGGCCTTGCGCGAAGAAAGGGAGCGGCGAAGGCCCAAAAGCCGTCGCCGCATTCCCGTCCGATCAGGCGTTGAACCAGACCTTCTCCGGCAGGCGGTAGCCGCAGAGGTCGCCGCCGCCGGGCACGCTGGTGACGCCCGACAGCTTGGTCGACGACGCCACCTTCAGGTCGGAGAAGGCCGGGATGATCTCGCCGCCGTCCTCGACCAGCATCAGCTGCAGGTCGTGGTAGATCTGCTTGCGCTTGGTCTCATCGAACTCCGACCGCGCGGCGATCAGCTTGGCGTCGAAGTCGGGCCGCTTCCAGACGGTCTCGTTCCACGGCGCGTCGGACTTGAACACCAGCGACAGCATCGCGTCGGCCGTCGGCCGCATCGACCAGTTCGACGCGCAAAACGGCTTCTTCATCCAGACCTCGTCCCAGTAGCCGTCGCTCGGCACCCGGTTGACCTGAATGTCGATGTCGGCGGCCTTGGCCGAAACCTGGAAGAGCTGGGCCGCATCGACCGCGCCGGGGAAGCCGTTGTCGGAGGCCGACAGCTCGAAGGCGCCGGCAAAGCCCGACTTCTTCATGTGGAAGCGGGCCTTGTCCGGGTCGTAGGCATTCTTCGGCAGATCGTCGGAATAATACTTGTTCCAGGGCGCGATCGGGTTGTCGTTGCCGACGGTGCCGATGCCGCCCATGACGGTCGCGACCATCGCCTCGCGGTCGATGGCGTATTTCAGCGCCTTGCGGACGTCGTCATTGTCGAACGGCGCGGCGTTCATCCGCATTGGAAAGGTGAACATCGTGTTTGCCGGCGACGTCGTCAGCGCGATCGAAGGCAGCGACTGGATCCGCGAGATCATCCGCGGCTCGACGCGGTTGATCGC
Organism: Mesocryomonas lacus; assembly: GCF_055730105.2. Classification (NCBI taxonomy): domain Bacteria; kingdom Pseudomonadati; phylum Pseudomonadota; class Alphaproteobacteria; order Hyphomicrobiales; family Aurantimonadaceae; genus Mesocryomonas; species Mesocryomonas lacus. Next base: position 775,363 of record NZ_JBUZWF020000003.1, on the reverse strand, counting down.
GTGCACCTGCCCGCTCATGACCGCGGCAAGCCGTGCGGTCGCGTCGTTCATCGCGATCGTCTCGCAGCTGTCGACATGGCCGCGGGCCGGGTTCCAGTGGCTGTCGAAGCGCGAGGTCAAGGCGCGCACGCCCGGCTGGAAGCTTTCGAGCTTGAACGCGCCAGTGCCGATGCCCTTGGCGAAGTCGCCGCCGTCCGGGCCGATGCCGAGATGGTAGTCGGTCAGCGTCGCCGGAAAGTCGACATTGCCGGAATCGAGGGTGAAGACAACCTCGCCTGGCGCCGGCGAGGCCAGCTCGGTGATGGTCAGGAGCTGGCCCTTGGCACCCGAGCCGCTCTTCTCACCGCGGTGGTGGTTGATGGAGTAGATGACGTCGGCGGCCGTCAGCTCCTTGCCGTTGTGGAACTGCACGCCCTTGCGGATCTTGAAGCGCCAGGCCGAGCCGTCCGGCCGCACCGGCTCCCAGCTTTCCGCGAGCGAGGGCACCAGCGCGCCGGTGTCGTCGATCTCGACCAGCGTGTTGAACAGCTGGAAACCGACCGTGTACATGTAGGCTTCGGTGTAGAAGGCGGGGTCCAGGCTGTCGGAGCTGGAGGCGGTGTCGAGGCCGAGGATCAGATGGCCGCCCCGCTTCGGCGTCGAAGCCTCCTGCGCCAAAGCGGCCGAGAGCGCACTGCCGGACAGGAGCGCGCCGGCGCCGAGCATGGCGGAAGCTTTCAGGAGGCTACGCCGGCTCATGCCCGTGAAGAATGGACCGCTCTCGAATCTGTCCGTCATGCCGTGGTGCTCCTGCGTCTGAGATATCCGGCAGGGATAGCGTTCGCCCGGCCCGGCCGAAAGGGAAGAAATACTCAATTCCGTGTGGTTTTGGGCCGACAGACGCCAACATGGCGAAAAAACAGAAAGCCGCAAAGGACACGGCATGAAGGTCTCGTGAAGCCGACAGGTGCGGCAGACGCTCTCGCGGTGGCGCTTGAAAAACGGTAGGCGCTGTCTGGTGCGAGGGATCTTGCGGTCCCTCCCCGCCACTTGCCGCCGAAGGAATCACCATGCTTGCCAACAGCCTGAGCTCGAAGATCGAGGAAATCACCGCGTCGATCGCCCCCGACCTCGTCGCCATCCGCCGGGACATCCACGCCCATCCGGAGGTCGGGTTCGAAGAGGTGCGGACCGCAGGCATCGTTGCGGACAAGCTGGCGGCGCTCGGCATTTCGGCGCGCTCCGGCATCGGCCGCACCGGCGTCCTCGGGCAGATCGACACCGGCCGGCCCGGCCCCCACCTCCTGATCCGCGCCGACATGGACGCGCTGCCGATCCACGAGCAGACGGGGCTTGGCTTCGCCAGCACGATCGAGGGCAAGATGCACGCCTGCGGGCACGACCTGCACGTGGCGACCCTCCTCGGTGTCGCCGAGGTCATGGAACGGCTGAAGGACGAGTTGTCCGGGCGCATCAGCTTCATGTTCCAGCCGGCCGAGGAGACGTCGGACAGCGGTGCGGCGGCGATGATCGCCGATGGTGCGCTCGATGGCGTCGACATGGCGCTTGGCTTCCACAACCACCCCGACGAGGCGGTCGGCAGCTTCAGCTACACGCCCGGCATTTCCAACGGATCCTCAGACGAGTTCAGCATTCTCGTCACCGGCACGTCCGGCCACGCCGCGCGGCCGCAGCATGCCTGCGACCCCATTGTGGCGGCGGCGACGCTGATCCTGCAGCTGCAGACGGTCGTCGCCCGCGAGGTCGACCCGATGCACCCGGCTGTGCTGACCATCGGCGGGATCGAGGGCGGGCTCGCCCACAACATCATTCCCGACAGCTGCCGGCTGATCGGCACGGTGCGCACGCAGCACCCGAAAAACCGCGACCTGATCGAGCAGGCGATCCTCAGGATCTGCGCCGGCGTCTCGGCGTCGATGCGGGTCGACTGCCGGCTCGACATGGTGCGCGGCGTGCCCTCGCTCGTCAGCGACGAGACGCTGCTGCGCGCGACGGTAAAGAGCATCACCGAGCATTATGGCGACGTCGTCCACGCCCGGCCGGCCTCGCTCGGCGCGGAGGATTTCGCCCTCGTCGGCGCCAAGGTGCCGGCCTTCCAGCTCGGCGTCGGCGCGCAGACGCCGGGCCGCGACGACAGGCTGCACAATTCGGACTACCAGCCGGACGAGCGCTGCATCGGCTACGGCGTCGTCGGCCTGTCGCTCGCCGCCTTCGACCTGCTGCGTCCCACGGCCTGACCTTCAGTAGGCCGGCATTGCCGGCCTCCTCGCTCTTGCCCGGCTTTCAGCCCGGAAAGGCCTCGCGGACGCAGTGGATGTGCTCGTGGCCGATGCCGCAGCAGCCGCCGACGATCGAGGCGCCCTTCTCGACCCACTCCGCCGCCATGCCGGCATAGCGCCGGGGCTCGAGATCGCCGCGCAGCTCGGTCAGCGTCTCGTTGGCAACCTCGTCGTCCGCCTTGACCTCGAAGGCGTTGGCATAGACGCCGATCCGGACGTCCGGGCGGGCGGAACCCAGCACCGCGGCGGCGACCCTGACGGCTTCCGCCATGATTTCCGGCTGGCTGCAGTTGAACAGCATCGCCACCGCCGGCGACTGCGCGAGCCACTCGGCCGCAGCCTTCACCGTCTCGCCCGAGCGCAGCTTCGGCGTGCCGTGGCCGGCGGACTCCTCGTCGAGGGTGAAAGAGATCCAGACCGGCTTGCCGCTCGCCGCCACCGCATCGCAGACCGCCTGGCCCTCGGCGATCAGGCTCAGCGTCTCGCCGAGCCAGAGGTCGACATGCGGGGCAAGGCCGGGAACGAGCCGGCTGAGATAGCTGGGCGCGAGCGCTGCATCGAAGTTTTCCGGCTCGTACGAGCCGAACAGCGGCGGCAGCGAGCCGGCGACCTGGACCCGCCGCTCCGGAAAGGCATCGGCGGCGGCGCGCGCCAGCCGACCGGCGCGGTCGGCGAGCATCGTCGCATCCCGGTCGAACCGCTCCTGCCCGATGTGAAACGGCACCAGCGCATAGCTGTTGGTGGTGACGATGTCGGCGCCGGCCTCGATGAAGACGCGGTGCACCTTCTCGACGATCTCCGGCTGCTCGATCAGAGCAAGCCCCGACCATTCGGGCTGGCGCAGCGTGGCGCCGAACGCCACCAGTTCGCGGCTCATGCCGCCATCGAGGACCAGAATATCGTGGGACACGCGCATTGACCTTCCTGTTTCTCGGCAAGGCCAAAGGCGCCTCGCCGGAGATGGGCGCAGCCTTCGACCGCTGCCCGGCATCGCCTGAGGTACGCCATGCCGTCGGCGCGCCGCAAGCGGACGGCGACCAGTTCCGCGGTCGCAGAACGCCCTAACGCCCTTGCCGAGCGTTCCGGATTGGGATCAACGGCTACGCCGTCGGCTTCGCCTGCAGGCCGTAGGCCCCGAAGCTCCTGAGAGTCTCCTCGATCTCCGCGTCGCCCAGAATGACCGGACCGTCCTTCAGCTGCAGGCTGTAGAAATACTGGCGGGCGATGGTCTCGAGCTCCACGGCGCGCCACATCGCCTTGTCGAGATCGGTGCCGAGGGCAATGCTGCCATGGTTGGCGAGGAGGCAGGCCGTACGGCCCTCCAGGGCCTTCAGCGCATGGGTGGAAAGCGCGGCCGTGCCGTAGACGGCGAAATCCGAGCAGCGCACGTCGTTGCCGCCGAAAGCGGCGATCATGTAGTGGCAGGCCGGGATGGCGAGGCGGCCGATCGACAGCGTCGTTGCGAAGGTCGGGTGCGCGTGCACGACAGCGTGGATCTCCGGCCGCTCGCGCAGGATGTCGCGGTGGAAACGCCATTCCGAAGACGGCCGGAGCGGCCCGTCGAACACCGCCACCGCGCTGTCGTCGATCGGCATCGAGGCCAGCATGTCCGGCCGCATCGCCTCATAGGACGTCGCGGTCGGGGTGATCAGCATGCGGCCCTCATGGCGGACCGAGATGTTGCCGGAGGTCCCATGGTTCAGCCCGTTGCGGTTCATCTCACGGCAGCAGTCGATGATATGCTGGCGCAATTCTGTCTCGGTCGTCGGCACTCTCGTCCTTTCCGGGATGTAGCTTGGCGCGACGGCCTTCCGCGCTGCCGCCGGGTGATACGCGGATCAGGCCGCGGCGAAATGCTCGGCCATGACGGCGATAATCAGCGCCGCCGACCGCGCGCCGGGGTCCATGTGGCCGAGCGCCCGCTCGCCGAGGCGCGCGGCGCGGCCCTTGGAGGCCGTCATCGCCTTGGTCGCCTCGGCGCCTTCCGAGGCCGCTGCGGCGGCCGCGCTAAGGCATGCTGCGAGCGGCTGGCCGGCGTCGCGGGCGGCCTGCGCCGCCTCGGCACCCGGCAGCCAGGCATCGGCCATGGTCTTCTCGCCGCGAACGACCTTGCCGCGTTCCTGGATGCCGCGCGCCATCGCGGCGACCGCATCGACCATGGCGTCGCGGTCGAGCACCGCTCTGCCCTTCACCGCCGCGCCCGCCCGCAGGAAGGCGGTGGCATAGAGCGGCCCGGACGAGGCGCCGACGGCGTTGAGGAAGGATTTCGCCGCGGTGTTGAACACCGCCGTCGGCTCGGCGTCGGGGTCGAGCCCCGCCAGCGCCTCGGTGACGGCGGCAAAGCCGATGCCCATGGTCACGCCGTGGTCGGCGTCGCCGATCACGCCGTCGAGCTGGCTGAGATGGTCCTTATGCTCCTCGATCATGTCGGCGATCGCCTTGAAAAGGGCGATCAGGTCGCGGGCGGCGATGTCGGTCACGTCAATTCTCCCAGAGGTCACGGCGAACGGGCTTCCGGCCCCGGGCCGCGCAGGCTCGGCCTCACCCCGCACGGAACATCGCACAGTCGCAAGGGTGGTCGAGAAGCGCAGTCAGCTCGTCGTCGAGATGGATCAGCGTCACCGACATGCCCGCCATTTCCAGCGAGGTGCAATAGGGACCGACAAAAGTCGCGTGCACGGCAATGCCGCGTTTGGCCAGCCGCTGCTGGACGCGGCGGTTGACGACGTAGAGCTCCATCAACGGCGTCGACCCCAGCGAGTTGACGAGCACCGCGACCTTGCCGCCCTTCTCGGTCGGCAACTCGGCGAAGATCCGCTCGAGCATGGCGTCGGTCACGGCGTCGGCGGTGCCGAGCGGCTCGCGGCGGATGCCGGGCTCACCATGGATGCCCATGCCGATCTCCATCTCGCCGTCACCGATCTCGAAATTATGGCGCAGAGTCTGCGGCAGCGAGCAGGGCGACAGCGCGACGCCGACGGTGAAGGTCAGGTCGTTGGCCTTGCGGGCGACCCGCTCGACCTCGTCGAGCGACGACATCCTGTCCGCGGCGGCGCCCGCCACCTTGAAGATGAAGAAGTTGCCGGCGACGCCGCGCCGCTGGTCTCGCTGGTCGCGCGGTGCCGAGGCGACGTCGTCGGTGGTCACCACCGTGCGCACCTCGATGTCCTCCATCGCGGCCAGTTCGGCGGCCATCTCGAAGTTCATGACGTCGCCGGCATAGTTGCCGAAGAGGTGCAGGACCCCGGCCCCACCGTCGGCCGCCTTGGTGCAGGCGAGGATCGGGTCCGGCGGCGGCGAGGCGAAGACGTTGCCGACGGCGCAGGCATCGGCGAGACCCTTGCCGACGAAGCCGAGAAAGGTCGGCTCGTGCCCCGAACCGCCACCGACGACGATCCCGACCTTGCCCTGGCGCGGCCCCTCGACCGCGACCAGCGCCCGCGGCGCGTCCGGCAATTGCCGCACGAGCTTTGGATGCGCCGTGACGATGCCCTCCAGCATTTCCTCGATGATGTCCTTCGGGTCGTTGATCAGTTTCTTGGTCTTCACGCCATTGCCTCCCAGCGCCTGCAGTTTCCGCGTTCCCCTCAATTGGCCGAGCGCCTCCGGCACGCCCTCCGCCTGGAGGATGCCGTGCCCGGTCAGCGCATCGGTGATCAGGATGTTGGCGTAGCGCCCGCGCAGCACGGCCAGAATCGCCGGAACCTTGTCCGCGCCGCCGGCCACCGCGATGCGGGTCCTGATCTTCAGCATGTCGGGCAGGCCGAGCCCGATCGTCCGGTCGTCGAGCTTGCCGGCGATCGGCCTACCGCGGTCGTCGATCAGCCGCCCGGCCAGCACCGCCGTCGCCCGGCTGGCGACGGGGTCGGCGATGTCCTCCGGCGTGATCAGCCCGCTCGCGTAGATCAGGCTGTCCGGCCGGGTCGTGCAGACGCCGAAAAGCAGCCTGTCGACGCCGCGCACCAGTGCGAACTGCTCGGCGAGGATCGTTTCCGCCATCAGGATCTCGCGCACCTCGGGGCTCGAGACCATGGCCGGCGCGGTGATGTTGATCGACCGGGCCCCGAAGGCCTGGGCGAGGCGCGAGACGCAGAGCTCCGGCGAGAAGTCGAACGTCGCGGTGAGGCCCCCGGTGACCTGGATCACCGAGACGTCCGGCACCTCGACCGGCGCCATCGACCTCGCCACGGCCATCACCGTCCGCCCCCAGGCGACGCCGATGCTGTCGCCGGGCTTGACGAGGCCCCGCAGCACCCGCGCGCCGGCGACGCCGAGCCGCTCGATCAGCGGCCGGCCGGCACCGGCGGCGGGGATGACGATGCAGGCGTCGAGCCGGAAATGCTGCTTCAGCGCCTCGGCGATCGAGAACTCGCCGAGGCGCGCGGGATCCATTGTCAGCGTGACGATGCCGCGGCTGCGGGCCTCGGCGAGATAGTTGTTCACCGTCGCGCGCGACACGCCCATGACCGCGGCGATGTCGTTCTGGGTCATGCCATCCTGGGCGTAGAGCCAGCCGGCCCAGAGCAGCGGATCGTCCTGGAAATGCAGCGGGATCACCTCGGCGGCGCGGCGCTCCCGGGGCGCCGGCAGAAATGCGCTCACCGCCGGAGCGGCCCCGCCGGGAGCCTTTCCGCTGTCGTTCTGTCGTGAGGGAAAACCATTGCGCCGAGCCATCTTGACATTTGTTGTAACCGATTTGAATATTGTCGCCAATAACTATTCGCGTCGCCGCACTGCAGCAACTGTCAAAGGTTGAGCACGGGGTGAATCGTGGAAATGAACTTCGTCAAGAAGTCGTACGGAAACGTTAGCAACTGCGGTTGCACTGGGAGGGTCTCATGAAGAATGTCCCAAATTCTGGGCACGGCATCATCTTGCCGCGCCGCACAATATTAAAGGGTGCAGCCGCGTTCGGACTGTCCGGCGCGCTGAGTGCACCGTTCATCAACAGGCTGAGCGCGCAGGAAGCGCATCCCTTGAAGGGCCAGTCGATCGAGATGAACATCCTCGGCATTGCCGGCTGGGTGCCCTCCTCGCTCGGCGTGAAGATGTCGCCGCTGTTCGCCGACTACGTGAAGGAGAAATACGGCTACACCGTCTCCTTCGCCTTCCAGGAGGCGCCGTTCTCCGACCTGTTCCAGAAGGCAGCGACCTCGCTCGTCACCAAGAGCCAGGAATTCAACATCATCATCTCGGATTCGCAGTGGCTCGGCGCGCTCGCCCAGCCCGGCTGGATCCTGCAGCTGAACGATGTCATTGCGGCCAACAAGGGCCTGCAGCTCGACTGGTACTCCAAGACCGTCGTCGACACCTACATGACCTATCCCGACGGCAGCAAGGACATCTGGGGCCTGCCGCAGGAGGGCGATGTCGAGGCACTGTTCGTGCGCAAGGACTGGCTGGAGGACCCGAAGGAGAAGGAAGCCTTCCAGGCCAAGTACGGCAAGCCGCTGCCGCAGACCTTCGAGGACTTCGAAGCCCTCACCATGGACGAGTTCGAGAAGGTGGCCGAGTTCTTCACCCGGCCGGACGAGCAGCGCTGGGGCTTTGCCCAGCAGTACAGCCGCGTCTACGACTTCGCGACCTGCGCGTTCAACAACTTCCTCTGGAGCCGCGGCGGCGAGCTCTGGGACCCGGCAACCGGCCAGATCGAGGGCGTTCTCAACACCCCGACCAACGCCGCCTCGCTGCAGGCCTTCAAGGACTGGCTGAAATACGCCCCGCCCGGCGCCACCAATATCGGCATTGCCGAGGGCATCGACGTCTTCGTGCAAGGCAAGGTGTTCTCGACCATCCAGTGGGCCGCCGTCGGCCCGGCGATGATCACCGAGGAGCTGAAGGGCAAGGTCCTCGTCGTGCCGCCGCCCAAGCACGGCACCGGCGAGGCCGCCAAGCGGATCTACTCCATGGGCGGCCAGCCCTGGGTGATCAACAAGTTCAACGACGAGACCAAGATGCGGGTCGCGATCGACTTCATGAACTGGTGGTACCAGCCCGACACCGCGCTGGAGTTCGCCAAGCGCGGCGGCAACCCCGCCGACAAGACGACGCTGTCGCGCGCCGACTTCAACGACATCAACCCGTGGAACCGCACCTACAAGTTCATGCTGGAAGACGGCCGCTCGCGCGATTTCTGGCACGACCCGAAATACTCGGAAATGCTGGCGGTGCAGCAGGAGGGCTACTCCTCCTTCGTGACGGGACAGTCGAGCGACCCGCAAGCCGTGCTCGACTACATCGCCTGCGCCCAGCAGCAGATTCTCTACGACTCCGGCACGTCGAAGACGGCACCGGGGGATTCATGCGCGATGACGTCGCTGTAAGCGCGGCATCGACAGCCGCGACATAGAGGGCGGGCGGGGCCTGGTGCCCCCGCTTGCCCCGGGCCTCTGGCCTCTGGCCTCCGGCCTCCGGAAGCATGGCAGCCACCTCTCAGTTTCGTCATCCCGGGCTTGACCCGGGATCCATTCCAAATCGCCTGAACTGCCAGGTCGGCGCCTTGCTGCGGCTCACCTGACCCGGACTACGGCGGTCGCCGTGGTTGGCATGGATCCCGGGTCAAGCCCGGGATGACGAAATTGAAAACCCGGCGCCACGATCTGCTGCCACTCCGGCAGCACCACGAGACATAAACCTCGCCGCCATCCGGCCGCGAGGCCCACACCAAAGCCTACGCAGGACCGCCAAAGCGGTCGGCGCCTCACCACCGCCGCCTCACCCCCGCCGCCGCAGCCGGTCCACGGAGAAGCCCATGCCCCGCCTCGCCCGCCTGTTCGACGACCGCAAGACGCTGGTGGCGACGCTGCTCGCACCGGTGCTGATCTTCTTCATCGTCTTCAACACCATTCCGACGCTGTGGCTGCTCGGTCTTTCCTTCTACAACTTCTCGCTGACCGGCGGGGTGCCGCCCGAATTCGTCGGCTTCCGCAACTTTATCCAGATCTTCAATTCTAAGAACGCCATCTGGTACGACCTGTCGCGCACCTTCACCTTCGTGCTCTTCGGCGTCACCATCCAGACGCTCCTCGGGGCGGCGCTCGGCTTCCTGTTCTGGGGATCGAAGCAGATGCCCGGGCGCCGGCTGGCGCTGACGCTCCTGTTCGCGCCGATGGTGCTGACGCCGGTCGCCACCGGCACCTTCTTCCGCTTCATCTACGATCCGACCTTCGGCGTCCTCAACGCCATGGCGAGCGGCCTGTTCGACATCGGCCCGATCGACTTCCTCGGCAATCCGAGGATCGCCTTCTGGGCGGTGCTGGCGGTCGACTGCTGGATGTGGACGCCGTTCATGACGCTGATGACGCTGGCCGCCCTCGGCTCGGTGCCGAAAGCCGAGCTGGAGGCCGCCGAGATCGACCGCGTCCCGTTCTTCCGGCGGCTGAGCCTGGTGATCTGGCACCACGGCAAGTTCATCCTCATGCTCGGCATTCTTCTCAGGACCATCGACAGCTTCAAGACGCTCGACCTGATCATCCCGATGACCAAGGGCGGGCCGGGCCAGCAAACCCGCCTCGTCGCGCTGGAGCTCAACAAGCAGGCCTTCGAGAGCTTCAACATGGGCTGGTCCTCGGCCTATTCGGTGCTGCTGCTCTTGATCTCCATCGCCATGACCAGCGTCTTCATCTTCGTTCTCAATCTTCGACGCCGGCGGGAGGGCTGAGCCGATGAGCCGCATCCGCGAATGGGCCTATTATGCCGGCCTCTGGGCGATCTCGCTGTTCTTCTTCGCGCCGATCGCCTGGATCGTGCTGGCGTCGTTCAAGACGCGCACCGACATCCTGGCCATGCCGCCGAAACTGATCTTCTCGCCGACGCTCGAGAACTACGTCGCTTTGTTTCAGCGCGACTCGCTGTTCCTGCAGATCGGCAATTCCATTGTCCTGTCGCTCGGCGCGGTGATCATCGCCGTCTTCGTCTCGTTCCTCGCTGCCTTCTGCTTCTCGCGCTTCAAGCCGAAGGGTACCGACTTCCTGATGTTCCTGCTACTGTCGATCCGCATGCTGCCGGGCCCGGCGGTGATCCTGCCGGTGTTCCTGATGTACGTCGCCTTCGGCTGGAAGGATTCGCACCTCTGGCTGATGCTGTTCTACGCGATGTTCTCGATCCCCTTCTCGGTCTGGATCCTGAAGGGTTTCCTCGACGGCGTGTCGACGCGCTTCGACGAGACCGGCATCGTCAATGGCGGCTCCTGGTTCCACGTCATCTTCAAGGTCGTGCTGCCGCAGGTCCGGCCCGGCCTCATCGCCGCCTTCATCTTCAACCTGATCTTCGTGTGGAACGAGTTCCTGTTCAACTTCATCATTGGCGGCGTGACGACGCAGAATATTCCCTATGCGCTGGCGGTCGGCACCTATGCCGACGGCGGCGTCAACTGGACCTTCATCTCGGCGATGACCTCGATCTACATTATCCCGCCGATCCTCTTCATCTACATCTTCCAGAAATACCTGCTCGTCGGCATGACCTTCGGCACGGTTCGTGGCGAGGTCTGAGGCCATGAAGCATGCAAGAAGCTTTCCCGAGCGGCTGGAGACGACGCTGATCCTCGGCCTCGTGATCGGCATCCTGCTGATCGCCCAGCGCTACAACCTCACCCTCTACAAGGTCGGCCTCAGCATCCTCGTCGTCTCGACCCTCCTGCAGATCGCCGTCGGCAACCTGAAGAAGGACGCCTCCACCGGCCGCAGCCTCTATTTCATCGCCAAGGTGCTCGTGGTCGTCGCGGTCGTCTTCGGCGTCGGCATCCTTCTGGTGCCGTACTTCTCCGTGATGGGCCGGTAACCGCGATGTCGCTCACCTTCCAGTCCGTCACCCGCAGCTTCGGCGCCAAGAAGGCGCTCGATGCCTTCACCCTCGCCGTCGAGCCGGAGAGCTTCACCGTCATCTGCGGCCCGCCACATGCCGGCAAGTCGGTGCTCTTCCGCATCCTCGTCGGCCTCGACAAGCCCGACAGCGGCCGCATCCTGCTCGGCGGCCGCGACATCACCGACGCGCCGCCGGCGCAGCGGCCGATCGGCTACGTGCCGCAGAGTTTTGCGCTCTACCCGCACCAGACGGTGGCCGAGAACATGGCCTATCCCCTCACACTGGCGAAGGTCGCCAAAGACGAGATCGCCGTTCGGGTCGACCGCACCGCCGGCATCCTGTCGATCACCCATCTTCTGAAGAAGACGCCGGACCAGCTGTCGGGCGGCGAGAAGCAGCGCGTCGCCGTCGCCCGCGGCCTTCTGAAGAACGCCGAGATCTTCGTCCTCGACGATCCGCTGGTCGGCCTCGACTACAAGTTGCGCGAGCGGCTGATGGAAGAGTTGAAGAGCCTGCGCCAGGAGCTGAAGGCGACCTTCCTCTATGCGACGTCGGACAGCCTGGAGGCGCTGACCATGGCGCAGCGGCTCGTCGTGATCGACGAAGGCCGCGTCGTCCAGCACGATACGGCGATCGCCGTCTACGACCGGCCGGCGCACGCCCGCTCGCTTGACCTCATCGGCTTTCCGCACGCCAACCTCATCCCCGGAAAGGCCGCCGCCGGGACGGTCGAGGCCGGCCCCTTGCGCTTTCCCGCCGCCACTGCCGACGGCGCGGTGATCGCCGGTCTTCGGCCGGAAGCGGTGCGCCTCGTCCCTCGCCCCAGCGGGTCCGGCGGGGCGCTCGATGTCGAGGCCCGCGTCACGCTGGTCGAAAACCTCGGCGGCGAGGCGGTGGTCTATCTCGATGCCGGCGGCTTCCCGCTGACCGCGACGCTGCCGCTGTCCGGCGCCGTGCCGCCGCAGCTCGGGGATGCCGTGACGCTGCAGGTCGATCCCGCCGACATCATGCTCTTCGACGGCGCCACCGGCCGCCGCCGCGACGAGAGGATTGCCTGACATGGCCGAGATCGTCATCGAGCACGTCACCAAGCGCTTCGGCGCCTTCACGGCCGTCAATGATATCGACATGCGCTTTGCCGATGGCGAGGTCGCCTGCCTGCTCGGCCCCTCCGGCTGCGGCAAGACCACCTTGATGCGCATGCTGGCCGGGCTGGAGAGGCCGACGAGCGGCCGCATCCTGTTCGGCGGCCGCGACGTCACCCGGCTGCCGCCGCGCAAGCGCGATGTCGGCATGGTGTTCCAGTACCCCGTGATGTACCCGACACTCTCGGTTGCCGAGAACATCGGCCTGCCCATGCTCTACGACCGCGGCGTTTCCGCCACCGAGCGCCAGCGCCGGGTCGACGAGGTGCTGGATGTCCTCGACATCCGCCCGCTTGCCGGCGCCTTCATCGAGGATCTCGATGCCGGCTCGCGGCAGAAGGTCGCCGTCGGCCGTGCCGTCGCCCGGCAGTCGCAGATCGTGCTGTTCGACGAGCCGACGACGAACGTCGAGGTCAACGCGAAACTGCAGTTGATCCGCGCCTTCAAGCTGGTGACCCAGCGGCTGCGGCAGACCATCGTCTACGTCACCCACGACCAGACCGAGGCGATGACGCTCGCCGACCGCATTGCGCTGATGAAGGACGGCCGCATCCTGCAATACGACCGGCCGCAGGTGCTCTACAACGAGCCGACCTCGGAGTTCGGCGGCTGGTTCCTCGGCAATCCCGGCATGAACTTCATCGCCGCGACCGTGCGGAACGGCGAGGTCCACGCGCCGATCCTCGGCCAGCCGCTGACGGCGCCCGGCAACCTGCCGCGGGCGGCGAAGATCACCGTCGGCATCCGGCCGGAGCTCGTGCGCATGGACGGCGCGGCCTCGCCCGGCAGCGTGCCGGCGACGCTCGTCGACCAGGCGATCGGCATTGCCGGCCGCTACCTCACCAAGGCCCGCATCGGCGCCGGCGACAGCGCCGGCACTTCGACGGAGATCAAGGTGAACACCGAGCGCCGCCCGCCGGCCGAGCTCGGCGGTACCGTCCACCTCTCGGTCCCTCGCGATCGGCTGATGCTGTTCGCCGACGGCCGACGCTTTCCCGCTTGAGAGATCACCCATGCGCTACGACGTCTCCGTCATCGGCCTCTACATCCTCGACGTGCTCGGCCGCCCGGTCACCCGCATCCCCGACCGCGGCAATGTCGAGTTCATCGAGGAGATCCGGCTGACCGTCGCCGGCACCGCCGGTGGCGTCGTCGTCAACACCGCCAAGCTCGGGCTGAACAGCCTTGCCGTCGGCGCGGTCGGCAATGACGAGAAGGCGGACTTCGTCCTCGGCGCGATGGCAAGGCTCGGCATCGACACCTCGGCCATGCAGCGCCTCGACGGCGTGCCGACCTCGGCGACGATCCTCAACGTGCGCCCGAACGGCGACAGGCCGGCCCTCCACCAGCGCGGCGCCTCCGACCATTTCGACCTCGCGACAACAGCCTATGACCAGGTCTTCGACGCGCCGATCGTCCATCTCGGCGGCACCGGTCTGTTGCGCACCCTCGACGGCGCGCGGAGCGTGACGCTCCTGCAGGAAGCCAAGCGCCGCGGCTGCACGGTGACCTTCGACCTCATCGCCGCCAGCGCCGAGACGGCCGGCCTCGTCCTGCCGCTGCTGCCCTACATCGACTACTTCATGCCCTCGATCGAGGAGGCGCAGGACATGTCCGGCCAGACGGGCCCGGAGGACTGCGCCGCCTTCTACCTCGAGAAGGGCGCGCAAACTTGCGTCTTCACGCTCGGGGGCGACGGCGCCTACTACGCCAGCGCCGATGGCACGCGGCTGAAGGTACCGGCCTACAAGATCGACGTGGTCGACACCACGGGCTGCGGCGACGCCTTCGATGCCGGCTTCATCACCGCCTTGCACCACCAGATGAACCCTGAGGACGGCGTCCGCTTCGCGCAGGGCGTCGCCGCCCTCGTCGCCGGCGGCCTCGGCTCGGATGCCGGGGTCCAGTCCTTCGCACACACACAGGAGAAGGTGTCCGCCTGGCTCGCCTCGGCGTGAAGCGAGGGCGCAATTGGTGATCGCGGCTCCGTCGCCCTTGCGCCCAGACGATGCTCGGTTATCGTTGCCTGCGAATACAGGCGCATAGCAGGGCATCAGAAGGAGACCGTCATGGCAAAAGAGATTCTCTGCGGCTTCGGGGTCGACGTCGACGCGGTCGCAGGCTGGCTCGGTTCCTATGGCGGCGAGGATTCGCCAGACGACATCTCGCGCGGTCTGTTCGCCGGCGAGGTCGGCTCGATGCGCCTCCTGAAGCTGTTCGAGCGCTTTGGCATCAAGACCACCTGGTTCATCCCTGGCCACTCCATCGAGACTTTCCCGAAACAGATGCAGGCCGTCGCCGATGCCGGCCACGAGATCGGCATCCACGGCTACACCCACGAAAACCCGATCGCGATGACCCGCGAGCAGGAGATCGAGGTGCTCGACAAGTGCATCGAGCTCGTCACCAAGCTCTCGGGCAAGCGGCCGACCGGCTATGTCGCGCCTTGGTGGGAGTTCTCGACCGTCACCAACGAGCTCCTGCTCGAGCGCGGCATCAAGTACGACCACTCGCTGATGCACGACGACTTCACGCCCTACCGGGTACGCGTCGGCGATAGCTGGACCAAGATCGACTATGCCGGCAAGCCGTCGGACTGGATGGTGCCGCTGCAGCGCGGGCACGAGACCGACCTCATCGAGATCCCCGCCAACTGGTATCTCGACGACCTGCCGCCGATGATGTTCATCAAGAAGGCGCCGAACAGCCACGGCTTCGTCAACCCGCGCGACATCGAGCAGATCTGGAAGGACCAGTTCGACTGGGTCTACCGCGAGATGGACTATGCGGTGTTCCCGATCACCATCCATCCCGACGTTTCCGGTCGTCCGCAGGTGCTGTTGATGCTGGAGCGGCTGTTCGACTACATCAAGGGCCACGAGGGCGTGCGCTTCGTCACCATGGACGAGATGGCCGACGACTACGCGCGGCGCTTCCCGCGCTGAGGATTGGCGTCCCGGGCCGACCTGCGCTGCCCGCCCTCCCGATGCCACCGGCGAAAGGCTCTCTCATGTGTTCTCTCTGCGGTGTCCTCGGTGTCGAGAACCACTGGAGCGACGCGGTCGTGCGCCCCGGCGTGTTCTCGCGCAACGACGCGCAGCGCACCCGCCGGCTCGAGCGGGCGCGACGCATCCGCGTCGCCAACGCGGTGCTCGCCGCCTATCGGCTTAGCCTCACGGACTGGCAGGGCCGCGCCTACCTGCTCTCGACCGCTACGGGCAAGACCGAGGTGATCGAGACGCTGGCGCATCTCTGGCCGGCGGCCGAGCGCCTCTCCGGTCGCAGCTTCGACCCGCTCGACCCCGATTTTCTCGCTCGCCTGAGGCCGGCCGCATGATTCCGGTCAACCTCGTCACCGGCTTCCTTGGCGCCGGCAAGACGACGCTCCTGCGCCGGCTGCTGCAGGACCCCTCGCTCGCCGGCGCCGCCCTGCTGATCAACGAGTTCGGCGAGGTCGGGCTCGACCATCACCTGATCGAGCGGATCGACGAGACCACGGTCCTGCTGCAGTCCGGCTGCGTCTGCTGCACCATCCGCGGAGAGCTTTCGGCGGCGATCCGCGACCTCTTCTCCAAGCGCGAGCAAGGGATTGTCCCCGCCTTCGACCGGCTGGTGATCGAGAGCACTGGCCTTGCCGACCCGTTCCCGATCCTCTCCACCGTCCGCGCCGATCCCGTCCTCAGCCACCACTTCACCCTCGGCAATGTCGTGACGCTGGTCGACGCGGTGAACGCCGAGAGCCAACTCGCTCGCTACCCCGAATGCGCCCGCCAGATCGCCAGCGCCGACCGTCTGGTGATCAGCAAGACCGACCTCGTCTTGTCCGCCGACAGCCATCGCCTCGCAGCGCGTCTCACAGCGATGAACCCGGCCGCCGTGCTCCTCGACGCGCACGCGCCCGACTGGACCGCCGCCTTCCTGATGGTCGAGGACACCGCGTCGCCGGCGCCAAGAGAGGCCCCACTTCACGCCAGCCATGGGCATGTCGATCATCTCGCCGCCCACCCTCGCCCTGCAGCCATACAGGACGAAGCGGATCACGCGCACGGCGGAGCGGACCCCGCGCAGGACGCCGCGGACCACGCGCACCATGCGCGTCACGGCAGCCATGATGCGAACCGCCACGGCGACAGCATTTACGCCTTCGCGCTGACCGTCGCGGAGCCGCTCGACTGGACGAGCTTCGGCATCTGGCTGACCATGCTGCTGAACCGCCACGGCAAGTCGGTGCTGCGGGTGAAGGCGATCCTCAACCTAGTCGGCGAGGACAGGCCGGTGGCCGTGCACGGCGTCCAGCACCTCGTCCATCCCCCCGTGCACATGGCGGCCTGGCCGAGCGAGGACCGCAGCTCGCGGCTCGTCTTCATCGTCGACGGCCTGGAGGAGAGCGCCATTCGCGCATCGCTCGTGGCTTTCGCAGCGCTCGTCCCGCCGGCTTTGGCGAGCGGCGTCGCCATCGCAGTTTAGACGGCGCCGCCTGAAGCAGCAGAGGCGCCGGTGGCCGAACGGTGCCGCTGGCTGCCGCTGCCGGCATCTTGACTTTGAGTCCCCGCCGGCCTCTGTCCGATTTATCAATCTTAATGATTTTTCGGAGGGTGCATGCGTCGCCTCGGAATCCATTCGTGCTGCTGGACAGCCGGATCCACCCAGGAAGATGTCGAGAAGGCGATGGAGGCTTCGACCGAATGCGGCTTCCGGCTGATCGAGCTGGCCTATCTCCCGGCGGATCGGTTCGACCTCGACCGCCTTGCCCGGAGGGCCGCTTCGCTGGACCTCGGCATTGCCGTCTCCCTCGGCCTGCCGGAACAATGCGACGTCTCGAGCGAGGATCCGGACGCGGTGCAGCGGGGCGAGGCTCTCCTTGCCGACGTCGTGGCGGCAACGCGCGACCTCGGCGGCACGACGCTCGGTGGCATCCTCTATTCCGCGCACCGGAAATACGCCTCTCAGCCGAGCGCAGCCGGCCGCCGGAACGCCATCGCCGCCATCGCGAGAACGGCGGACCTCGCCGACGCGGCCGGCGTGGGCCTGGTGCTGGAAGTCGCCAACCGGTTCGAGACGAACCTCCTTAACACCGCCGCGCAAGGCCTCGCCTTCATCGCCGCCACCGGCTCCGACACGCTGCGGCTGCATCTTGACACCTTCCACATGAACATCGAGGAGGCCAATCCGGCCGCGGCCATTCGCCTTGCGGGCGACAGGCTCGGCTACCTCCACATCGGCGAGAGCAACCGCGGCCATCTCGGCGACGGCGTCGTCGATTTCGACGGGATCTTCGATGCGCTGCTCGACATCGGCTATGCCGGCGACATCACCTTCGAGTCCTTCTCCAACGCGGTCGTCGATCCCGCCATGGCGATCGCCTGCGCGGTCTGGCGCAACACCTGGACGGACGACAGGGCGCTCGCCCGTCACGCCAAAGCGTTCATCGACATCCGCCGCGTGGAGGCCGAACGCCGCCGGGAGACCGTCCGCCGTCCCTGACGGTGGAGCGCTTCGCTGGCTCTTGACCGGGCATCTTGCGCAATGCCGGTCGCTCGGGCTTGATCACGGCCGATGAATGCCAGGCCGGTGCGGCCCGCCCGGCGGGCGGGCGCGGCGGCCCCGGCGGGTGCCCCTCCTGTGAAGGCCGTTTCAATGCCCCTGAAGAGCTTCCTCAACAGCCGCCAGACCATCGTCACCGACGCGATCGACGGCTTCCTGATGTCGTCGGCAGCGAGCGGTCTTTGCCGCCTCGACGCCTTCCCCGACATCAAGGTGGTGCTGCGCGAGGGCTGGAACAAAAGCCGCGTCGCCCTCGTCTCGGGCGGCGGCTCGGGCCATGAGCCGGCGCATGCGGGCTTCGTCGGCGAAGGTCTCCTCACCGCCGCGGTCTGCGGCGAACTCTTCGCCTCGCCGAGCGTCGATGCCGTGCTGTCGGCGATCACCGCCGTCACCGGCGCGCCGGGCTGCCTGCTGATCGTCAAAAACTACACCGGCGACCGGCTGAATTTCGGTCTCGCGGCCGAAAAGGCGCGGGCCATGGGCCTCGCCGTCGAGATGGTGATCGTCGGCGACGACATCGCCTTGCCAGATGCGCCGCAGCCGCGCGGCATTGCCGGCACGCTCTTCGTGCACAAGCTCGCGGGTGCGGCGGCGGCCAGCGGCCTGCCGCTCGCCGAGGTCGCGGCGCGGGCACGGGATGCGGCCGACCACGTCCGCTCGCTCGGGCTCTCGCTGACGAGTTGCAGCATGCCCGGCGCCGGGCCGGCCGAGCGCATCGCCGCGGGCAAGGCCGAGCTCGGCCTCGGCATCCACGGAGAGCCCGGCAGCCAGACGATCGATTTCGCCACCGCCGACGTGCTGGTGGCCGACGTCGCCGACCGGATCCTCGCAACCCTGCCGAAGGACGCGCGCATCGCGTTGATGGTCAACGCACTCGGCACGGTGCCGCCGCTCGAAATGGCGGTGGTGATGCAAGCCGTGTCCCGCTCGCCGCTGGCCGGCGTGACCGACTACGTCGTCGGACCCGGCCCGCTGATGACGGCGCTCGACATGCACGGCTTCTCGCTTTCCGCCCTTATCCTCGACAATGCCAGGCTGGAAGGCCTGCTCGCGCCCTCTAACAGCGCCGGCTGGCTGGCGGCGCGGCCTTTCACGCGGCCGAGCGTCATCGCGGCCCCGTCGATCGGCAGCCCGCAGGCGGTCGCCGCATCGGACGATCCGCTGGCACGCCAGGCGATCACGCTGTCGGCGTCCCTCTTCCAGGAGATCGCAGGCGAGATCGATGCGCTCGACGCCAAGGTCGGCGACGGAGACACCGGCACGACATTCGCCGCCGCGGCGGCCGCCGTAGCCCAGCAGATCGACGCGCTGCCGCTGGCGGACGGCGCGTCCCTCCTCGGCGCGATCGGCGATCTCCTGGCGCGCGCGGCCGGCGGCAGCAGCGGCGTGCTGCTCGCGACCTTCTTCACCGCCGCCGGCAGCGCGTTTGCCGTCCAGCCCGATTGGCCCAGCGCTTTCGCGGCAGGGCTGCAGCGGATGCAGGACTATGGCGGCGCCAGCGTCGGCGATCGCACGATGATCGACGCGCTGGCGCCGGCCCTCGCCGTGCTGACGTCGGGCGGAACGCTCGCCGACGCAGCGGCGGCTGCGCGGACAGGCGCCGACGGTACGGCAGCGCTCGGCAAGGCGAAGGCTGGACGCTCCGCCTACGTTCCGTCGCAGAACCTCATCGGCACGGCCGATCCCGGCGCCGAGGCGATCGCCCGCCTGTTCGAGCGCCTGGCGGGTGCTTTGGCGAACTGAGGAGCTGACGAGGGCGGCATGGACTCAGGCATCCAGCATTGAAGCGCTTCATGCCGCCCTCATCGAGCGTCCTCTTTTCAGTCGAGGGTAAAGCTTCTGAGTTCGCCATTCACGGAACTGGAGGCGACCCACAGATCGAAGTCACCGGGCTCGACGACCCAGCCGTCCCCGCCCCAGAAACGCAGATCATCGCGCGTCAGCACAAAACGGACCGGGGCGGACTGTCCGGGCTCGAGGGCGATCCGCTGAAAGCCCTTCAGCTGCCGCACCGGGCGCGTGCGGCTGGCGACGCGGTCGCGGATGTAGAGCTGTACGACCTCCGCCCCTGCCCGCGACCCGTGGTTGGTGACGACCGCCGTCACCTCGAGGCTGTCGCCCATCCGGTCGGGGACGGCGATGTCGCCGATCACGAAGCGGGAATAGGTGAGACCGTGTCCGAAAGGGTAAAGCGGCTCGTTGCGAGTCTCCCGGTAGCGCGCCCGGTATTCCTGCGGGCCGGCCGGGTTGGCGGGGCGGCCCGTCGTCTTGTGGTCGTAGAAGAAGGGCTGCTGGCCGATCTCCTGGGGGAAGCTGACGGACAGCTTGCCGGAAGGGTTGACGGTGCCGAACAGCACGTCGGCGATGGCGTGTCCGCTCTCCGAGCCGAGGAACCACGTCGCCAGGATCGCCGGCGCCGCCTGCACCGCGCCCGAAAGGACGAGCGCCCGTCCATGCCGCAGGAGGACGACGAGCCGCGGGTTGACGGCGGCAACCGCCTCCACCAGCGCCATCTGCGCTGCCGGGATGGCGATGTCGGTCCGCGACTGCGCCTCGCCGGACATCCACTGGCTCTCGCCGATCGCCAGCAGCACCAGGTCCGCGGAGCGGGCCGCCGCGACGGCTTCGGCGATGCCGCCATCGACCGGCTCCTCGACGCCGGAGCCGCGGACGACGTCGATCTCCAGCCCCCGGGCGCGGAGGCCGTCGGCGATCGAAGCATTGAGGTTGCGGTCCGCCATGAAAGCCCAGGTGCCGACGACATTGTCGCGGTCCTCGGCGAAAGGCCCGATCAGCGCGATGCGCCCCGGCTGCGGGCCGAGCGGCAGGAGGTCCCCTTCGTTCTTCAACAGGACGACGGAGCGTCCGGCGGCCTCGCGGCTGAGACGGCGGTGGGCCGGCGTCGCCACGCGGCTGCGCTCGGCCTCGTCGTCGATTGAGCGGTAGGGATCGTCGAACAGGCCGACCGCCTCCTTCAGCGCGAGCACCCGGCGCACCGCCTCGTCGAGACGCGCCATCGGCACCACCCCGGTCTCGACCAGGTCCGGAAGCCAGCGGTTGAAGAGGTCCGACTGCATCGACATGTCCATGCCGGCGAGGAACGCCTTGGCGGCGGCATCGCGCCCGTCGGCGGCATAGCCGTGCCCCATCAGGTCCTCGTCGGCCCCGTAGTCGCCGACCACCAGGCCGCCAAAGCCCCATTCGCCGCGCAGAAGACCGGTCAACAGCCGGGCATTGCCGGAGGACGGGATGCCGTCGACGTCGTTCAACGCGGACATGATGGTCGCCACCCCCGCATCGACCGCGGCCTCGAACGGCGGCAGATGCACCTCGTGCAACGTGCCCGGCGAGATTTCCGTGAAGTTGTACTCCATGCCGCCGGATACCGCGCCATAGGCAGCAAAGTGCTTGGCACAGGCGGCAAGGCTGTCCGGGCTGGAAAGGCGCGATCCCTGAAAACCCCGGACACGTGCGACCGCGAGCCGGGCGCCGAGGTAAACGTCCTCGCCCGAGCCTTCCGCCACCCGTCCCCAGCGCTGATCCCGCGCGACATCGACCATCGGCGCGAAGGTCCAGTGGATGCCGAGCGCCGTCGCCTCTTCTGCCGCGGCGCGCGCCGTCCGCTCGGCAAGCGCGGGATCGAAGGCGCAGGCCTCGGCCAGCGGCAGCGGGTAGATCGTCCGGAGGCCGTGGATGACGTCGGCGGCAAAGATCAGCGGGATCTTCAGCCGCGACTCCTCGGCGGCCGCCCGTTGCGCGACGCGAGCGCCCGCGGCGCCAACGCCGTTGAACAGCATGCCGATCTCGCCGCGGCGGATCCGGGCGAGCTGCTCGGCGGCGCCGCCCACCGGCAGGTCCGGGTTGAAGGCGACGCCGCTCGGCCGAATCTGGTCGGAGAAGCAGGAGAGCTGGCCGGCCTTTTCCTTCAGCGTCATCTCGTCCAGCAGCGCAGCGATGCGGTCGGAGGGCGCTGGCGCAGCGCGCCCCGGCACGGCCAGCAGCGATAAGCCCGCCAAAGCGGCGGTACCTTGCAGGACGTCGCGGCGGGAGGGGTGACGGGCCATGGACAAGACTGCGTTGGTTGCGGGATCGGCTGAAAACGGGCGCCGGGAGGGGTGCGGTACGAAGACGTCGACCCGATGGCGGAGCAGCCGCTTCACTGCACCCTCCGTGCCCGCTCGGCAACAGGCCCGCCTCCATCCTTATGCGATGCAGCATTTTAGGTGATTGTTAACCCAGAACGACGCAAGTTCGCGGGCCTGACTATCACGGCACAATGCGATGCCGCCCCCGGTTCACCAAGGGAACGATGTCGATGCCAACCCGTCCCCGGTCTCTGATCGCCTGCCTCTCCGCCGCCCTTGCGCTCGCATTCCCGATCGCCCCCGCGCCGGCAGCGCCGGCCACCGGAGTCATCTCCATGACGACGATCCCGTGGACCCGCGACGGTGCCACGCGCCGGCCGGCAGAACCCGTGCTGACGATGACGCAGCTGACGCCGTACCGCGTCTACCAGCGCAGCACCAAGACAGGCGGTGCCGCCGGCAAGGGCGAGGGAACGATCGCCATCCCCGTCACGCTGACCGCCGACGCGCGTCTCGTCGAATGCCGGCTGCGCGATGCAATGGCCGAGGGAAACCCGGTGCTGACGGGATGGACGGCCGCGCCGATCCAGGTCGCGTCCTCGGGCGCCTTCGTGTCCTGCCAGGGCGTTCCGGCCGACCAGAAGCAGTATCTCGTCGATCTCCGCTGCAACCGCGACGACAAGCACGTGCAGCTCGGCCGCAGCCCGGTGATGATGGGCCGCCTCATCGTCCACTGGGGGCAGAGCCAGGCGAACCAGTTCATGACCGCGGCCGGCACGCCGCCGGTTCTGGCGCCCGCGACCTCGGCTTATCTGCGCCACGGCAAATGGGCGGAAATTCCGAAGAACGCGCTCGGCCTCAACCCTTTCCTCTACATGGAGGGGCTCGCCAACCGCGTCGCCGTCGGCGTGGTCGCGCATGCCGTGGACAACTCGGTCGTCGCCTCCTGGCTGCCGGCGACCGGCACCAACTATCCCGGCCTGATCGACCAGGTCGAGCTCGCCGGCGGCTTCGAGGCGATGGACCAGTACATCGGCGGTTCGGACCTCGGCGCCGCCACCGATCCGGAAGCCTTCATCAAGATGAAGCGCACGATCATCCGCGACCTGCAGGACCGGTTCAACCCGATCTGGGGGCGCAACACCGAGCTGGTGATGACCGCGACGACCGTCCGCCGGGCCAATGACCGGCATGGCGCCAGCGCCGTCGAGGCGCAGCAGGCGGCCGAGCGACGGCTGGCCGCAGAGCTCGGCGGCGCCTATTACGAGGGCTGGGACATCGACATGATGGCGAACGACACCGTCCACCATGCCGCCACCGGCAATCCGGCCTACGGCTTCGGCCTGAGCCGCGCGTTCACGGCGCTGCGGACCCGCAATTCCCTGTCGGCCGGCCCGGTCATCCGCTCGGCCACGATGGCGGGCGCGGCGATCATCCTCGCCGTCGACATGCCGCCGGGCAGCGGCAAGCTGCGGCTGACCGGCAATCCGGTCTCGCGCTTCACCGCCTATCCCGCCGGCAAGACGTCGACACCGCTGGAAATCTCGGCCGTCCGCGCCGATGCCGGCCAGATCGTGTTGACCTTGGCCTCCCAGCCCAAAGGCGATGTCGACATCTGGCTGCACCGCTTCCCCGATCCCGGCCCAACCCTTTCAGCCGATGTCGTTCGCGACAGCTATACCGCCGACGGCGCCCCCTATGGCCGCCTCCTGGAGCCGACCGTCGGGGCCCCGGTCACGGCCGACAACCCCGTCCAGGCCGTCGTCGCAGCCGCGAAGACCGGCGCCGCCGAACTCACCGCGCAGCCTTGATCGGGGGCCTGTCGGGCAGACCTCGGGGTCGATGTTCCGGGCTCGGTCTTGAGAAAGCCCACAAGGCGCCGTCAAAGGCACGATCCTTTCGCCGCCGGCGGTGACCGCGCAGCTGCCGGCCTCTTGACCTGCCTCCCCCGCCTGCCAGCGCGTACCGCCGGCAGCGCCGTTGATCCTGTTAAGGCCCTGCCTTTTGTTCCCGCGTCCCCCCCTCGTTCCGCATCCCGTATCCGCTGCCGTTCGCCCCGCTGCACCTTCGGCGACCGGCGTTGCGGTTGACGACGGCCGGGTCGCGGCCGACGCCGCCGGACAGATCCGGTCGCGGGTGGTGCTGCACTTCCCCGGCTTCGAGCCGCTCACCGCCGCGCAGCACCACGAGCGCTACCGCCGCGCTGCCGCGCTGAGCGCAAAACCCTGGCGACTGGACCTAACGGTGCACCCGCTCGAACGGCAGAACGCCGGCGCGGTCTTCGGTGTCGACTGCGCGACAGAGGCGGGAACCGTTACCAGCCGCATCCATCTCTTCGATCACCACGCCATGGTAAGCCTTCTCTCGAGACGGCCGGTGTGGCGCCGCCTTGCGTCGGGCCTTGCGAGCGCGGCAACCGTCACTATGCGCGGCGGTACGCACCGCTACTTCCTCTGTGCCTGGCGTTTCGGACTGTTCTTCCTGTTTCCGTTCGTGCTGATCGCGGCGGTAGCCGGTGTCAGCCTCGCCGCCATTTTCGTCGCCACACGTTTCGGCCACCTCGCTGGAGCGATCGTTGCGCTTGTAGCGGTCATCGCCCTGTTCCAGGTCTGGCGGCCGCTGCTGCGGCGCGTGCACGTGCCGCTGCTCCTGGCCAACTGGAAGTTCGCGCTGATGATGGCCGGCCCGCTGGACCGGGTATCGCAGGACTGGCTGCAAGGTCTCGTGCGGACGGCGCGGGCCGCCTTCGACGGCGAAGCGGACGAGTACGTCATCACCGCCCACAGCATGGGTGCCAACATCGCCGTGCAGGTGATCGGCTCACTGCTGGAAGAGGAGCCGGGGCTCTTCGACGGCAAGCGCGTCGTCTTCGTGACCATGGGCGGCGCCGTGCTGCAATGCGCGCTCGTCGGCGGCGCCGACCAGATGCGCGCGCGGGTGGGCACCATCGCCCGGCAAGAGAACCTCGACTGGATCGATGTCCAGTGCCTCGTCGACCCCGTCAGCTTTTACCGCAGTGACGTCGTGCGGGCGGCGGGCCATCCCGGCGCGCGGCCGGCGCGCATCGTCTTCATGCGGATCCGGAAGATGGTCTCGCCCGAGCGCTACCGGAAGATGCGCGGCAATTTCCTGCGGGTTCACCGGCAGTACGTGCTCGGCTCAGACACCCGGCACGGGTTCGACTTCACCTACCTGACGGCCGGACCGGAAACCGCCGCCGCAGCGGGGCAATGGACAGGGCGGACTGCCTCACCGGCCGGCGCTCAATAACGGTCAGTTCGTTTTGACGCGTCTCCGAAAGGCGGGCAAACGAAAACGGCCATGCCGACCCCGAAGGGACCAGCATGGCCGAACAGGTTCCGGAGGCCGGAACGGCAGCGATCAGGCGAGCGTCAGGCCGACGTCGACATTGCCGCGGGTGGCGTTCGAATAGGGGCAGACCTCGTGGGCCGCCTGCATCAGGCGCTCGCCGGCCTCGCGCTCGACGCCCGGCAAGGTCGCCGTCAGCGCCGCGGTGATGCCGAAGCCGCCTTCCGAGCGCGGGCCGAAACCGACTTCGGCGGTGACGGTTGCGTCGTTCGGAACCTTGACGCCGACCTTGCCGGAAACGGCCTTCATGGCGCCGAGGAAGCAAGCGGAATAGCCCGCAGCGAACAGCTTCTCGGGATTGGCACCCTCGCCGCCCGGGCCGCCCATCTCCTTCGGCACGACCAGCTTGACGTCGACCGAACCGTCGTCGGACTTGGCGGAGCCGTCGCGGCCGCCGGTGGACGTCGCAGTGGTCTTGTAGATCACGTTAACGGACATGGTCATCTCCTCGTTGGGGCTGCGGCGCGCCGGAGCGTTCCCGTCGGCGGCAGCACATTTATCGCGGAAACATTTGATGCGATAAATGATGTCTACGACGATCTGACGGTCCTGTCCAGCCATACCTCGCGTATATAATAGTTATCGCGATAATTTTTTGGACGTGCTAGAATTTCCGGGTATTCCGGGAAAGACGACATGGCCAAGCTTCCACCTGACCTCCAGCTCGACGATCACCTCTGCTTCGCCCTCTACGGCGCCGCCATGGCGGTGAACCGCGCCTACAAACCCCTGCTCGATCAGCTCGGCATCACCTACCCGCAATACCTCGTGCTGGCAGCGCTGTGGGACCGCGACGGCCAGGCGATCGGCGAGATTGCCGACCGGCTGGCACTGGAGCCCAGCACGATCACGCCTCTGGCCAAGCGAATGGAGGCAGCGGGTCTGATCGTGCGCCAGCGCAATCCGCGCAACGAACGCCAGGTTGTGGTCAGCCTGACCGAAGTCGGACGCGCGCTTCGCCAACGCTGCAGCTGCCTCGGCGAAACGCTTCTTGTCGCTTCCGGCCTGTCGTTCGAGCAACTGCTCGGCTTCAAGGAGGAAGTGCGGGCGTTTCGCGATGCCGTCGCCGCATCCTTGCCCCCATCGGCGTGAGATCGGTCGTCCTTTGCCGTTATGGCGAGCGGAAGACGACAGACACAGGCCTCCCCATGACCGGCACCCGCGCAGCGTGTTTCACGAAATTGCCATATTTCGGGAACGGCAAGCCGACGAGACTGTTAGGAAACCAATGCATTTGCATTGGTACCGGTTATTGTTAGTACGGAGACGACCATGAACATCCTCGTGAGCATCCTGATCACCTTCCTGGTGATCGTCCTCATCCTTTGGCTGGTGCAGCGCCTCCCGATCGAAGGCCGTATCCGTCAGATCATTCAGCTAGTCGTCATCGTCATCGGCATCATCTCGCTGCTGAAATATATCGCCGTCTTCTAAGCTCCGGCTGTCGGCGCAGAGCCACAGCAAAGTAAGGCCGTCCGCGCAACCGGACGGCCTTTTCGTTTGTGCGCAGTCGATCGGCTCGCCTACGAGCGGCCCAATCCCAGGACTAGCCTTGCACCGGCACCTTGAGCCGGTTCGCCAGCGCGATGATCTTCTCCAGATGCTGCTTCAGCACCGGCAGCGTCTGCTGCGTGAAACCGTGTAATTTTGTGTCGCCGTCCTGGTAGCCCTCGAACAGCGCCACCGCCCGCTGGTGCGCGACGACCTGGGTTTCCACGTAGAGGCGATCGAACGCGGGACCCTCCGCCGGCCGCAGCTTCTCCAGCATTCCATCCTGCTCGCCGTCCATGCTGGGCTTGGCGATCTCCACCTTGTCAGCCTTGGCTGCCGCGATCATCGCCGTCTGCGCGGCGCTGTGGTCGGCGACCATGCCCTCGGCGAACGAGCGGACCTCAGCATCGCTGGCGCGCACCACGGCGATCTTGGCGGCGGCGATCTCGAACTCGTTGAGCGCGGCCGCGGTGGCGAGAAAGGCGTAGGGCGAAAAGGCTGGCACCGGCGCGAGCTGGCTCTGCGGCACGGTCGGCGTCGCAGAGCCCGCACCGGACTGGGCAAGCGCCGGCAGCGGGAGCGCCAGAACGGCGCTGGCAAAAAGGGAAAGGCGGATGCGGGACACGGCGGTCTCCTTCGGTCAACTCGATGACGAACCAAGTCGAGACCGGCCCTAACCGTTCCGCGGTTTGGACGAGATAGTGTCAAGCCGGCGATACATGCCGATGCCGGGCCCCCGCGACAAAAACCTGCTGCGCCCCTGCGTTTGAGCAACCGACCGGTGGCGGCAACCGCTTCGAAAGCCATTGCTTTACCGGCCACGCGGTTCCGCCTTTCCGGCTGCTGCGCGAGCCGCTCGTCCTCTACACGATATTTTGCCATGCAAGGCTTGCGACGGCGCGGCTTCGGTCGATACTGCGACCGACACACCGGTTTCGCTTGCTTCCTCCCGAACGACCGGCGGCACCGACAGCCTGCGCAAGGAATAAAATTGGCCAGAACCGATCAGCTGAAACTCGGCACCTTCGTCTACACTTTCGGCTTCCATCCCGCCGGCTGGCTGCATCCGGACAGTGACGTCCACGGCGCCAACGCGTTCTCGCATCTCCTCAACGTCGCCAAACTCTCTGAGGCGGCGAAGTTCGACTTCATGTTCCTCGCCGACTCGGCGGCGGCAGCGGTCGGCGATCCCGACGCCCTCGCCCGCCAGCCGACCAAGATGAACCGCTTCGAGCCGATGACGCTGCTCTCGGCGCTCGCCGTCAGCACCGAGAGGCTCGGCCTCGTCGGCACCGTCTCGACCAGCTATTACGAGCCCTACAACGTCGCCCGGCTGTTCGCCTCGATCGACCATCTGAGCCAAGGCCGCGTCTGCTGGAACGTCGTCACGTCCGACCACAACGAGACCGGCTATAACTTCAACCGCGAGGGTCTCGACCCGCATGCTCAGCGCTACGAGCGGGCGGTCGAGTTCGTCGACGTGGTGTTCGGCCTCTGGGACAGCTTCGAGAAGGACGCGCTGCTGCTCGACCGCGAGTCCGGCGTCTACTACGACAAGGACAAGCACCACACGCTGAACCACAAGGGCCCGCATTTCCAGGTGCGCGGACCGCTGAACATCGCCGCCTCGCCGCAAGGCCGGCCGGTGATCGCCCAGGCCGGCGGCTCGGAGGCCGGCATGGAGCTCGCCGCGCGCACGGCCGAGATCGTCTTCAGCCTCGCCTCCAACATCGACCGAAGCAGAGCCTTCTACGCCAACGTCAAGGGCCGCATGGCTGCCTATGGCCGCGACCCCGACGACCTCAAGATCATGCCGGGCGTCGTCATCAATGTCGGCGCCACGCGCGAAGAGGCGCAGGCGAAGGTCGACTTCATGCTCGACAAACTGCACCCCGACGTCGGCCGGGCGATGCTTGCCGAATTCCTAGAGGCGGACCTTCACGGCGTGCCGCTCGACCAACCCTTCCCGATGGACCGCCTGCCGGAGAAGCCGCGCGGCTCGCGCGCGCTGTTCGACGAGCTCGTCGACTTCGTGACGAAGGGCCACACGGTCGGCGAACTGATCCGCCACTACGCCGAGAAGCACACCGGAAACGGCATCACCGGCACGCCGACCGAGATCGCCGACTTCATGCAGGAATGGTTCGAGACCAAGGCCGCCGACGGCTTCATCCTGATGTTCCCGACCCTGCCCGCGAGCCTCACCGACTTCACCGAACTGGTGCTGCCGGAACTGCGCCGCCGCGGCATGTTCCGCGAGGAGTACGAGGGCCCGACGCTCCGCGACCAGCTCGGCCTTTCCGTGCCCGTCAACCGCTACGCGGCCGCGCGGGCGGCGAAGGGTTGAGCGAAGAGGCGCCGGCGAACGCCGGCCTCCAGCGCCGGTCCGGCCAGGCGCCTACATTCCCAGCCGCTCGATCTCGGCCGCCAGCGCCTTTCCTTCGAACCCTGCGCCCAGCAGCACCGCCACGGCGATCCGGGCCTTCGGGCCGCTGAGGTCGCCGGCGAAGATCGCGCCGGCGCGCGCCAGATCCTTGCCGCCGCCGGCGCCGTAGACCGGCCGCACCCGCCCTTCCGGGCAGCGCGAGGTGATGATCACCGGAAGGCCGGCGGCGATGATGTCGGCTACCGCCGCGGTGATCGCCGGCGTCGTGTTGCCGATGCCAAACCCCTCCAGCACGATCGCCTTCGCCCCGTCGCCGGCGGCGAAGCGGACGAAGCGGTCGCCAGCGCCCATCACCATCTTGACCAGCTCGACCTCGGTCTCGATCCGCTCGGGCGCGTAATGGAAACGCTGCGCCGGACGGCGGTGGACGATCACGGTGCCGTCGTCGGTCTCGCCCAGCTTGCCGTGCTCGCCCGAGCGGAAGGTGTCGACCCGCGAGGTGTGCGTCTTGGTAACGTCCCGCGCGGCATGGAACTCTTCCTCGAACGAGATCACCACCCCGAGGCCCCGGGCGGCATCGGAGGCGGCGACGCGGATGGCGCTGGCAAGGTTCCTCGGGCCGTCGGTGTCCGGCATGCCGGCATTGCGCTGGGCGCCGGTGAAGACCACCGGCTTGTCGCTTTTCACCAAGAGGTCCGCGAGATAGGCGCTCTCCTCCATCGTGTCGGTGCCGTGCGCCACCACCACGCCATCGCAGTCGTCGCCCGCGAGATGGGTGCGAATGCGCTGGGCGAGGGAGAAGGCGAGCGGCAGGTCGATGGCGAAGCTGCCGACGCTGCAGAAGTCGTCGACGGTCAGCCCGATGCCGTCCAGCGGATCGTGGAGCGATGCGCGCAGCCGGTCGCCCGACACGCCGGCGACGACATCGCCGCCCTCGGTCGTTGCGCGCGAGGCAATGGTGCCGCCGGTGGTGATGAGCACGATATTCTTCATGGGGTTGCTCCCGATCTGCGCGGCCGTCGATCGTCTGCGCCGCCGGTTCCTGTGGTGGCTCTCTTGCCACAGCGCGCGCGTCGGCACGACATCGGCGCGCGACATTCAAGCCGTTTTCGCCCCGTCATCACCTCGCCGGTGATGCGTCCTTCAACGCCGCGTCGACCGCCGCCTCGATGTCTACCGACGCCGGCTCGTTTCCCGCCGCCGGCGCCGGCGAAAAATAGCGCCCGCGGGCATAGCCGAGACCGTTACGGTCGCTGCCCTCGAAGGCGAGAACCCGGCCGATCAGGATCACGTGGTCGCCCGCCTCCACCGTCTGCTCCATGGTGCAGTCGAACCAGGCGGCGGCGGCGGGAAAGACCGGTGATCCCGCGGGTCCATCATGCCACTCGACCGCGGCGAAGCGATCATCGACCGGCCGGGCAAAGGTGTTCGACACCTCCTCCTGCGCTTCGGATAGGACGTTCACGGCGAACCGCTCGGTCTTGATCATGGCCTCGAGATTGCGGGAGGTCTTGGCAATGCACACGAGCAGAAGCGGCGGATCGAGCGAAACCGAGGCGAAGGAATTGGCGGTGAAGCCGATCGGCCGTCCCTCGCCATTGCGCGCGGTCACCACGGTGACGCCGGTGCTGAAGGCACCGAAGGCATCGCGCAAGGCGCGTCGGTCGAAACTCGTCATGCCGTCTCCTCGTCGCGCGACTGCCCGTCTGCACGAACGCCGTTCACCTCTGCCGAACCGGTCTGGCAGGGCCACTTCAGCGCCGGCCTTAACGCTTGTCGCGACCGGCGGCAAAGCGTTGCTTTGATAGCGGCAACCTGCGCCAAGAGCATCATCCGGACGGGGCTATACCATAAGAACGGTCACCCAGCGCCGGGCCGAAGGCGGCTTGCGCGTCAGCGCGGCCGCGGCTGCGTCGGGGTGAACAGGCGGCCCTTTTCGGTAATGAAGACGATGAGGATCGCGACGAAGCCGAGCACGGCGTAGCCGACCGTCAACGGCACCACCGTGCCGTCGAAATGCTGGCCGATGTAGAACCCGATCAGCGCGCCGACGACGGTGGTGACGAAGCCCTGGAACGAGGCGGCGGTCCCGGCGATCGCGCCGACCGGCTCCATTGCCATCGAACTGAAGTTGGAGACGATCAGCCCGAAGCAGAACATCATCGCCGACTGCAGGACGATGAACACCGTCAGCGACTCGTGCCCGGCCGAGGCGATCACCGCGTGCAGCGTCGCCGCTGCCGTGAAGCCGATCAGCGCGACGTGCGAGACGAGCCGCATCCCGAGCCGCTCGACGATGCGCGAATTGACCAGCGAGGAGACCGCGATGAAGAAGGCGATGCCGGCGAAGATCAGCGGAAAGGCCGTGCCGGTCTGGAAGATGCCGACGAAGATCTGCTGTGCCGAATTGATGAAGCCGAACAGCGAGCCGAGGATGGCCGCCGCCGCCAGCGTGTAGCCGAGCGACATCCGGTTCGTCGCCACCGTCCGGAAGGCCCCGAGGATTGAACCGACCGAGATCGGCAGGCGTAGGCTCTTCGGCAGCGTCTCCGGCAGGCGGCGGGCGGTCCAGACGGCGACGCCGAGCGCGAACAGGCCGAGCAGCAGGAAGATCCACTCCCACGGCGCCACCAGCACGATCCCTTGCCCGACGCTCGGCGCGATCACCGGCACGGCGATGAAGACGATGAAGGCGAAGGACATGACGCGCGCCATGTGCCGGCCGGAATAGCAGTCCCGCACGATCGAGATCGCCAGCACCCGGGTCGCCGCCGAGCCGATGCCCTGCACGACCCGCGCGACCACCATCTGATCGAGCGAGGTCGCTAGCACCGCGAGCCCGCTTGCGGCGGCGTAGAGGATGAGGCCGAAGATCAGCACGGGCTTGCGACCGAAACGGTCGGACAGCGGGCCGTAAAACAGCTGTGCGGCGCCAAATCCGAGGAGATAGGAGGTGACGATGAGCTGGCGCTGGTTCTCGGAGACGACGTTCAGGGCGGCGCCGATCTCCGGCAGCGCCGGCAGCATGGAATCGATCGCCAGCGCGTTGACCGCCATCATCGCCGCAATCAGCGCGACGAACTCGCGAAAGCCCATGCCGGCATGCGGCAAAACAGCCGGAACCGACTGGTTCTGGCGAAGGGTAGCATCGGACATGGATCAGGCTTTCGGCATCAAGACGCGGCCACGACGGCGACGATGCATGGCTTGCGCCTATAGCATCGGCCCGAAAATCGAAAACGATTTCCGGGCCGGTCGCATAAATAATAAGGGAGGCGTTGCATTTACCTCAAGGAGCCAAACGGGCGCCCGCCGGCGGGGCGCTCAGATGTCGCGCAGCCGCATCCGCTTGTTGATGTAGAGCGCGACGAGCGTGCAGATCGCGCCGGACATCAGATAGACGCCGACCGCCCCGAGGCCGAAGCGGCTGGAGAAGCCAAGCGCCACCAGCGGCGCAAAGCCGGCACCGATCAGCCAGGCGAGATCCGAGGTCAGCGCCGACCCGGTGTAGCGATTCTCGTTAGCGAAGCTCGAGGCGACGGCACCCGCGGCCTGGCCATGCGACAGACCGAGCAGGGAAAAGCCGATGAGGATGAACGCCGTCTGGCCGGAAGCGCTGCCGCCGAGAAGGAAAGGCGTCACCAGGCTGAAGATGGCGATGCCGACCGCGCAGATCGCGAGGAGGAAGCGACGGCCGATCCGGTCGGCGATGACCCCGGACAGGACGATGCCGATGAGGCAGAGCACCGCACCGTAAAGCTGTATCAGGAGGAACTCGCCGGGCGAGCGGTCGGAGAAGATGTCGATGTAGGAGATCGGAAAGATCGTCACGAGGTGGAAGAGTGCGAAGCTTGCCAGCGGCACGAAGGCGCCGATCAGCACCGCCCTTCCCTGCACCGTCAGGAGCTCAGAAACGCTGACCGGTGCGAGGTCGCGGGTCGTGTAGGCCTGAGCGAACTCCTCGGTCGCGATCAGGCGAAGCCGGGCGAAGAGCGCGACGACGTTGATGGTGAAGGCGACGAAGAAGGGGTAGCGCCAGCCCCAGCCGAGGAAGTCCTCGGTCGAAAGGTTCAGGAGGAAGAAGGCGAACAGGCCGCTCGCCACGATGAAGCCGATCGGCGCGCCGAGCTGCGGCATCATGGCATACCAGCCGCGGTGCTTCTCCGGGGCGTTGAGCGCCAGCAGCGAGGCAAGGCCATCCCAGGCGCCGCCGAGCGCGAAGCCCTGACCGAGGCGGAAGAGGATGAGCGCCGCGATCGAGACGTTGCCGAGCGTCTCATAGCCCGGCAGGAAGGCGATCGAGGCGGTGGAGCCGCCGAGCAGGAAGAGCGCGATGGTCAGCTTGACGCCGCGGCCGTGCCGCCGGTCGATCGCCATGAACACCACGGAACCGATCGGCCGCGCGATAAAGGCAAGGCCGAAGATCGCGAAAGCGTAGAGGGTGCCGGTCAACTGGTCGACGAAGGGAAACAGCAGCGCCGGAAACACCAGCACCGAGGCGATGCCGTAGACGAAGAAGTCGAAGGATTCCGAGGCGCGGCCGATGACCACGCCGAGAGCGATCTCGCCCGGCGAGACGTGGGAGGACTCCGGCGAGACGGCTTGCGCGTCGCTCACGAGTTCCTTGGGAGGGGCCAGGGGCGCCGTGGACATATCATTCTCCTGCCGCCTTGCGGTGTGCCGCATATCCTGTGAACATGAAGCCTGTTGGCGTACCGATAGGGCGCGGAGCCGGCGCTCGTCAAACGAGATTGGCGTCTGGCGCCATGGACAAAACGTCCAATCCCCTCACTTCACCCTCTACCATAGATGATGCCCCATCGCATCAAGGCTGAGATGACCCCTTTGTCCGCAAGATACCTTCGCATCCTGGCGATGCTCCCCCTCATCGCCCTCCTGGGCGGCTGCAACATGGTGGTCATGAGCCCGTCGGGCGACGTGGCAATGCAGCAGAAGGATCTGATCATCGTCTCGACGATCCTGATGCTGCTGATCATCGTGCCGGTGCTCGTCGCGACGGGCCTTTTCGCCTGGCGCTATCGCGCCTCGAACAAGGACGCGGTCTACGATCCCGACTGGCACCATTCGACCCGCCTCGAAGTCCTGATCTGGACGGCCCCTCTGATGATCATCATCGCGCTCGGCGCCGTGACCTGGATCAGCACCCATCTCCTCGATCCCTATCGGCCGCTGAACCGGATCGACGCCAACCGCCCCGTCGGCGACATCAAGCCGATCACCGTCGAGGTCGTGGCGCTGCCATGGAAGTGGATGTTCATCTATCCCGAGCTCGGCATCGCCACGGTCAACGAACTGGCGGCGCCGATCGACGTGCCCATCAACTTCAAGATCACTTCTTCGGCGATCATGAACTCCTTCTACATCCCAGCTCTGGCGGGCCAGATCTATGCCATGGCCGGCATGGAGACGAAGATGCATGCGGTGATCAACAAGCCCGGCGTCTACACCGGCATCTCGGCCAACTACTCGGGCGCCGGCTTCTCGGGCATGAACTTCAAGTTCCACGGCCTGGCGCAAGGGGACTTCGACACCTGGGTCGAGAAGGTGAAGACGCAAGGCACCGCGCTCAACCGGAATGCCTACCTCGTCCTCGAAAAGCCGAGCGAGAAGGTTCCGCCGCGCTACTTCGCCACCGTCGAGCAGGATCTCTACCAGGCGATCCTCAACATGTGCGCCGCCCCCGGCAAGATGTGCATGGACGAGATGATGAAGATCGACGCCCAGGGCGGCGGCGGCGAGGACAGCACCGCGGTGCGCGAGCGGCTGATGCAAGGCACCCACGACTTCGACAGTTTCGGCCACAGCTTCTCGCAAGGCGAAGAGGCGATCGGCGCCACCTTCCCGGCAACGAACCGCTCGTCGAAATCGAGCGAGCAGCCCGAAGGCATGCAGGACCGGCCGAACGCCACTCCGCCGGCCGGCGAGCCGGGTGCCGAGGCCCCGACCGGTCCGGACCAGTCGATGCCAGGAATGGACATGCCGCACACGGAAGGGGGCCAGAACCCTGCCCCGACCCAGTTGGATCAGTAAGGCCGTCAGGCACTTCGCGCCGGACCCACAGACCAGAACGAGCAGCATCCGATGTTCAACGATATGAATCTTCAGCAACTGATCTTCGGGCGGCTGACGCTCGAGGCGATCCCCTATCACGAGCCGATCCTCGTCGGCACGTTCGCCGCGGTGGCGCTGGGCGGCATCGCGATCGTCGCGGCGCTGACCTATTTCCGCCTCTGGGGTTACCTCTGGACCGAGTGGTTCACGTCCGTCGATCACAAGAAGATCGGCATCATGTACATCATCCTGTCGATCGTGATGCTGCTGCGCGGTTTCTCGGACGCCATCATGATGCGCGCCCAGCAGGCCATGGCGTTCGGCGATGCCCAGGGCTTCCTGCCGCCGCACCACTATGATCAGGTGTTCACGGCGCACGGGGTGATCATGATCTTCTTCTTCGCCATGCCGCTCGTCACCGGCATCATGAACTTCGTCGTGCCGCTGCAGATCGGCGCGCGCGACGTCGCCTTCCCCTTCCTCAACAATTTCAGCTTCTGGATGACCGTCGGCGGCGCCGTGACGATCATGCTCTCGCTGTTCGTCGGCGAGTTCGCGCGCACCGGCTGGCTGGCCTATCCGCCGCTGTCGGGGGCGACCTTCAGTCCGGGCGTCGGCGTCGACTATTACATCTGGGGCCTGCAGATCGCCGGCGTCGGCACGCTGCTGTCCGGCATCAACCTCCTCGTCACCATCGTGAAGATGCGCGCGCCCGGCATGACCATGATGCGGATGCCGATCTTCACCTGGACCTCGCTCTGCACCAACGTCCTGATCGTCGCCGCCTTCCCGGTGCTGACGGCAGTGCTCGCCCTCCTGTCGCTTGATCGCTACGTCGGAACGAACTTCTTTTCGAACGACCTCGGCGGCAACCCGATGATGTACGTCAACCTCATCTGGATCTGGGGCCATCCGGAGGTCTACATTCTCATCCTGCCGGCCTTCGGCATCTTCTCCGAGATCGTCGC
Organism: Mesocryomonas lacus; assembly: GCF_055730105.2. Taxonomy (NCBI): domain Bacteria; kingdom Pseudomonadati; phylum Pseudomonadota; class Alphaproteobacteria; order Hyphomicrobiales; family Aurantimonadaceae; genus Mesocryomonas; species Mesocryomonas lacus. The sequence goes on along the minus strand of NZ_JBUZWF020000003.1, from coordinate 739,219 downwards.
GACCTTCTGCGGCAAGCGCCTGTTCGGCTATGCCTCGATGGTCTACGCGACCGTCGTCATCACCATCCTCTCCTACCTCGTCTGGCTGCACCACTTCTTCACCATGGGCTCGGGCGCCAGCGTCAACTCGTTCTTCGGCATCACCACGATGATCATCTCGATCCCGACGGGCGCGAAGATCTTCAACTGGCTGTTCACGATGTACCGCGGGCGCATCCGCTTCGAGGTGCCGATGCTCTGGACGCTCGGCTTCATGGTGACCTTCGTCATCGGCGGCATGACCGGCGTGCTGCTCGCCGTGCCCCCGGCCGACTTCGTCCTCCACAACTCGCTCTTCCTCATCGCCCACTTCCACAACGTCATCATCGGCGGCGTGGTGTTCGGTCTGATGGCGGGCATCAACTACTGGTACCCGAAGGCCTTCGGCTACAAGCTCGACGCCTTCTGGGGCAAGATGAGCTTCTGGTTCTGGCTGACCGGCTTCTACTTCGCCTTCATGCCGCTATACGTCCTCGGCCTTATGGGCGTGACGCGCCGCCTCAGCCACTTCGAGGACCCGTCTCTGCAGATCTGGTTCATCGTCGCGGCCTTCGGTGCCGTGCTCATCGCGCTCGGCATCGGCTCCTTCCTGATCCAGCTGGTCGTCAGCTACCGCAACCGCGTGGCGCTCGCCGACCTCACCGGCGACCCCTGGGGTGGACGGACGCTGGAATGGTCCACCGCCTCCCCGCCGCCGTCCTACAACTTCGCCTTCACGCCCGTGGTGCACGACCATGATGCGTGGTGGGACATGAAGCAGCGCGGCTATGTCCGTCCGCTGAAGGGTTTCCGTTCGATCCACATGCCGAGCGGCACCGGCGCCGGCGTGATCATTGCCGGACTCTCCACCGCCCTCGGCTTCGGCATGATCTGGTACATCTGGTGGCTGGCGGCGCTGTCCTTCATCGGCATCATCGCCGTCGCGATCGTCCACAGCTTCAACTACAAGCGCGACTTCCACATCCCCGAAAGCGACGTGGTGCGCGAGGAAGACCAGCGCAGCCGCCTGCTGGCACAGGGGGTCTGAGACCATGGTTTCGACGACTGCAATGACCCCGGGCGCCATGACGGTCGAGCCCGGCGAAGACATCAACCGCTTCTACGTCGAGGGTGAGGAACCCCATCCGGAGAACGGCACGATGCTGGGCTTCTGGATCTACCTGATGAGCGACTGTCTCATCTTCGCGGTCCTGTTTGCCTGCTACGGCGTCTACGGCCGCAGCTATGCCGCCGGTCCCTCGGGCGCGGACCTCTTCGACCTGCCGCTGGTGGCGGTCAACACCGCCATGCTGCTGTTCTCCTCGATCACCTACGGCATGGCGATGCTGGCGATGGAGAAGGGACGGCAGCGAGCGACGCTCGGCTGGCTGGCGCTGACCGGCCTCCTCGGCCTCGTCTTCCTTGCGCTCGAGCTCTACGAGTTCGCTCACCTCATCCACATCGGCGCCGGCCCGCAGCGCAGCGCCTTCCTGTCGTCGTTCTTCACCCTCGTCGGAACGCACGGACTGCACGTCACCTTCGGCATTATCTGGCTGGTGGTGCTAATGACCCAGGTCGCCCGCCACGGCCTGATCGAGGCCAACCGTCGCCGTCTGATGTGCCTGTCGATGTTCTGGCACTTCCTCGACGTGATCTGGATCGGCGTCTTCTCCTTTGTCTACCTGATGGGTGTCCTGCCATGAGCGAGAACAACCTGGTTCACGCTGCCCCGAACGCCACCGATCATGGGCACGAGGGCAAGCACGGTACCCGCCAGAGCTACCTCATCGGCTTCGCGCTGTCGGTGGTCCTCACGGCGATCCCGTTCTGGCTGGTGATGGCCGACATCATCACCAGCTCGCGGGTGGCGGGCATTGCGATCATGGTGCTGGCGGCGATCCAGATCGTCGTGCACATGGTCTACTTCCTGCACATGAACACCAAGTCCGAGCAGGGCTGGAACATGCTGGCGCTGATCTTCACCGTGGTGATCGTCGTCATCACGCTCGCCGGATCACTCTGGGTGATGTTCCACCTCAACAACAACATGATGCCGATGTCGCAGCATGAAATGAAGAACATGCCGTGACGACGGGAGGCCGGTCAGACGTCCGCGATACCCGCCCTGCCCGGGCGGGCCGTATGGCGGTTGCGCTCGCTGGCCTCATCGTCTTCGTCTCGCTGATCGCCCTCGGCGCCTGGCAGGTTCAGCGCCTCGGCTGGAAGCTCGACCTGATCGCCCGGGTCGATACCCGTGTCCACGCCGAACCCGCGCCACCGCCCGCCGCGTCCGCCTGGCCGGCGATAGCCGACGAGGAGTACCGGCGTCTCCGCCTCGACGGCACCTTCCGCAACGACCGCGAGACACTGGTCCAGGCCGTTACCGCGCTCGGCCCCGGCTTCTGGGTGCTGACGCCGTTGCAGCGCGCAAACGGCGAGACGATCCTCGTCAACCGCGGCTTCGTGCCGCCGGACCGCCGCGATCCCGCCACCCGCATTGCCGGCCAGATCGAGGGGCCGACAACGGTGACCGGCCTTCTGCGCCTCTCCGAGCCGGGCGGCGGCTTTCTGCGCGCGAACGACCCGGTCGGCGGGCGCTGGTACTCGCGCGACGTCGCCGCTATTACCTCGGCGCGCGGGCTGACGGACACGGCGCCCTACTTCATCGATGCCGACGCGGCGCCCAACATCGGCGGCTGGCCGGTCGGCGGGCTCACGGTCATCGCCTTCACCAACCATCATCTCGTCTATGCCACCACCTGGTTCACCCTCGCCGCGATGCTCGCGGCCGTCGGCGTCTGGGCATGGCGCGCGCGGCGCCGCCCTGCGGCATCGCAAATAGGCGAAGACGGCCTGTCGGCACCCGGGTCCCCTGCCCCATGATCCAACTCACCCCAGAGACGGTGGCGACGACCGAGCAGACCCTCTTCGGCGACGTCTTCCGGCCGCAATGGACCGGTGAGGATCCACTGCCGAACGACGACCTCACCGGCCGCAAGAATTTCCTGCTGCTGATCCAGCTGCGCTGGCTCGCGGTCGCTGGACAGGTGTTCAGCATGATGGTCGTCGCCATCGCGCTCGAGATCCCGCTGCCGCTCGGGCCGATGGGCCTCGTCATCGGGCTGCTGGTCGCGCTGAACTTCGCGAGCCACCTCCGGCTGCGGCGACAGAGCAGCGTCAGCAATGGCGAGCTCTTCGGCGCGCTGCTCTTCGACCTCGCGGCGCTGACGGCGCAGCTGGCGCTCAGCGGTGGTGCATCCAATCCCTTCGTCTTCCTCTACCTCCTCCAGGTCACGCTCGGCGCGGTGCTCCTCGAGGCCTGGTCGACGGTGGTGCTGGTCGCGCTGTCGATCCTCTGCTTTGCCGGCCTGACGCTGTTCTACGTGCCGCTGGAGTTCGGCGCGCATCCGGGCCTCGGCGTCGAGAGCCTGCAGATCACCGGCATGCTCATCTGCTTTGCGATCAATGCGGCCTTGCTCGCGGTCTTCGTCACCCGGATCAACCGCAATCTTAGCGAGCGCGAGGCCCGGCTTGCCGGCATGCGCCAGCGCGCCGCCGAGGAAGACCACATCGTCCGGATGGGACTTCTAGCCTCCGGGGCCGCGCATGAACTCGGCACGCCGCTGGCAACGCTCTCCATCATCCTCGGCGACTGGCGCCGCATGCCGGCGCTCGGCAACGACCCCGAGCTTTCCGAGGAAATCGCGGCCATGCAGGCCGAGGTGCAGCGCTGCAAGACGATCGTCACCAGCATCCTGCTCTCGGCCGGCGAGACGCGCGGCGAGTCGGCGGGGGCGACGACGCTTCTCGACTTCCTCGACGGTCTCGTCGACGACTGGCGGGCGACCAAGCCGCTGGCCCGCCTGGCCTACGAGAACGGCATCGACGACGACATCGCCATCGTCGCGGAATCGACGCTGCGCCAGGGTCTGTTCAACATCCTCGACAACGCCTTCGAGGCCGGCGAGGGTTGGCTGCGCCTGACCGCCTCGCTGCAGGACGACACGCTGCTTCTGGCCGTCGAGGACGACGGTCCCGGTTTCCCGGCCGAGATGCTGGCGACGGTCGGAAAACCCTACCAATCGAGCAAGGGCCGGCTCGGCGGCGGGCTCGGCCTGTTCCTGCTGGTCAATGTCGTGCGCAAGCTCGGCGGCAGCGTCGATGCGCGCAACCGGCCGGAGGGCGGCGCCATCGTCTCCCTGGCGCTACCCTTGGAGGCCTTGGCGATCGATGGACGGTGATACGACGGAAAAGCTGCTGGTCGTCGTCGACGACGACGAAGCCTTCGCCAAGACGCTGAAGCGCTCGTTCGAGCGGCGCGGCTACACGGTTCGCGTCGCGCCCGACCTTGCGGCCTTGCGGGCCGTGTTGGAGGAAGCGACCCCCGGCTATGCGGTGGTCGACCTGAAGCTCGCCGGCGCCTCGGGCCTCGCCTGCGTCGAGGCGCTGCACGAGCACGAACCCGACATGCTGATCGTCGTGCTCACCGGTTTTGCCAGCATCGCGACTGCCGTCGAGGCGATCAAGCTCGGCGCCTGCCACTACCTCGCCAAGCCCTCGAACACCGACGACATCGAGGCCGCTTTCGGCCGTGGCGCCGGCGATACCGCCGTCCCGCTGACCGGCCGGCCCACCTCGATCAAGACGCTGGAATGGGAGCGGATCCACGAGGTGCTGGCCGAGACCGACTTCAACATCTCCGAGACCGCGCGGCGCCTCGGCATGCACCGCCGCACGCTCGCGCGGAAACTGGAGAAGCGGCAGGTCAACTGACCACCGCCACGCCGTCTCACGTTCTTGCCGCCGCACGCCGGTGACGCAAGATCGTCCCCCCGAGCGACCAGGCCAGCGCGGGCACGATTCCGCAGGGGAAGCCGAAGAGTCAGCACGCCCCATCGGAATCGCGGCCTGAGTCCGCTACAAGGCCCCGACTTCGAACTGACACAAAAGCGGATGCAGAGGGAAATAACCCAATTCCGTCAGAGCCTTGGACAGTCATTTCAGCATTATTCGACTGTCACATTAGCTTCATCGCCCGCCTGTAGAGGAGAGCCGAACCGCAGCCGCAGCGCCAGAACGGCTGCGCATCCGGTTCGTCGTTGAAACTCCTCAAGGAGCACACCCGTGACCTCTCGCACGATCGCCAGCCTCGCGCTCAGCGCCTCCTTCGCCTTCGCGCTGCCTGCGATGGCCCAGAACGCCGATCCGATCCAGATCGCCGGCTCCTCGACCGTTCTCCCCTACGCCCAGATCGTCGCCGAGAACTTCGGCGAGACCTTCCCCGACTTCGGCACCCCGGTCGTCGAGTCCGGCGGTTCGGGCGCTGGCCTGAAGCAGTTCTGCTCGGGCGTCGGCCCGGACACCATCGACATCGCCAACTCCTCGCGTCCGATCAAGGACTCCGAGAAGGAGACCTGCGTCAAGAACGGCGTGACCGACATCCAGGAAGTCAAGTTCGGCTATGACGGCATCGTCTTCGCGACCGATGCGGCCGGCCCGGACTTCAAGCTGACCCCGGACATGGTCTTCAAGGCGCTGACCGCCAAGACCGTCGTCGACGGCAAGGTCGTCGATAACGCCGCCAAGACCTGGGCCGACGTCGATGCCTCGCTCCCGGCCTGGAAGATCGAAGCCTACATCCCCGGCGAGAAGCACGGCACGCGCGAAGTCTTCGAAGAGAAGCTGCTCGCCGCCGGCTGCAAGTCGACCGGTGCCGCCGAGGCCTACAAGGCTGCCGGCATGGACGAGAAGGCCGTTGGCGAACAGTGCCACTCGGTCCGCAAGGACGGCGCTGCCATCGACATCGACGGTGACTACAGCGAGACCCTCGCCCGCATCGCCGCCAACAAGCAGGGCGTCGGCGTCTTCGGCCTCGCCTTCTACGAGCAGAACCAGGACAAGCTGAAGGTCGCGACCGTCAACGACATCGTGCCCTCCGTCGAGACCATCTCGACCGGCAAGTACCCCGTGTCGCGCCCGCTCTTCTTCTACGTCAAGAAGGCGCACATCGGCGTCGTCCCGGGCCTGAAGGAATATGCCGACTTCTTCCTCTCCGAGCAGATGATCGGTGCCGACGGCCCGCTGGCCCAGTACGGCCTGGTGCCGGCGCCGGATGCCGAGCGCGAGTCGTACCGCACCGACTTCGATGCCGGGAAGACCATGTAAGCAGTGACCGCGGGTACCCGGCCTCGCCGGGTGCCCGCACCTTTTGCTGCCGCCGCTTCAGGGCGATCGCCCCGCCTGAACCTTGCGAAGATAGGGATATTCGGTGTCAATTTTTGCGATTGTCGTAATCGTCTTCCTGATCGGGGCGATCGGCGCTTTTCTGGCGCAGAAGAAGAGCCGCGGGCTCCAGATCGAGCCCGGCCAGAAGATGCACTCGCGGCCGGCCTACCACGGCTCGTTCGTGTTCTGCTGGGCGGTCGTGCCGGCGCTCATCGCGCTCCTGATCTGCCTGATCGCCGCCCCCGTCGCGATCAACCGTAATCTTTCCGCGCACATGCCGACCGCTGCCGCCGACGGCGCCGCGCCCGCGAACGTGGATCTCGCCTACGAGATGATCGGCGCCATCGGCAACGGACTGCGCCTGCTGCCCTCCGACGAGCAAGCCGCTGCCTCGAGCCTGCCGGTGTCCGAGCTGCGCCCGCTGCTGCAGCGCCGCGGCATCGCCGTCGCGTCCTCGACCGAGGACTACATGGTCGCCCTAGCGGTCGAGAAGAACAAACTCGAGGACTATTCCCGGCTGGCGACGACCATCCTCGTCCTGGCGATGGCGCTGGCGGGTGCCGCCTACGGCCTGTCGAAGATCGCGGTCCGCCTGCGCGCCCGCAACCAGGTCGAGACCGTCGTCCGCTCGATCCTGATCCTCTGCTCCTCGATCGCCATCCTCACCACGGTCGGCATCATCGTCTCGATGTTCTCCGAGGCGGCCGACTTCTTCTCCCGCGTCAGCCCGCAGAGCTTCTTCTTCGGCACCACCTGGGACCCGCGCTTTGCCGGCGGCAGCGGCCAGGAAGGCCAGTTCGGCCTGATCCCGCTCTTTGCCGGCACGCTCTACATCGCCTTCGTCGCCATGCTCTTCGCCGTGCCGATCGGCCTGTTCGCCGCGATCTACATGGCGGAATATGCGAGCTCCAGCGTCCGCTCGGTGGTCAAGCCGCTGCTCGAAGTGCTCGCGGGCATCCCGACCATCGTCTACGGCTTCTTCGCCCTCGTCACGGTCGGACCGTTCCTGCGTGACATGTCGAGCCAGCTGCACGGTCTCGTCACCGGCGACTATACGAGCTTCATCCAGGCGCAGAGCATTCTCACCGCGGGCCTCGTAATGGGCATCATGCTGATCCCCTTCGTGTCATCGCTGTCGGACGACATCATCACGGCGGTCCCCGGATCCTTGCGCGACGGCTCGCTCGGCCTCGGCGCCACCCGCTCGGAGACGGTGAAGCGCGTCATCCTGCCGGCGGCGCTCCCCGGCATCGTCTCGGCGCTGCTGCTCACCGCCTCCCGCGCCATCGGCGAGACGATGATTGTCGTGCTGGCCGCGGGCGTCGCCGCCAACCTCACCATCAACCCTTTCGAGGCGATGACCACGGTCACCGTCAAGATCGTCAACCAGCTGACCGGCGATCTCGTCTTCAACTCGCCGCAGACGCTGGTGGCCTTCGCGCTCGGCCTCACCCTCTTCGCGGTGACGCTCTGCCTCAACATCTTTGCCCTCTACATCGTCCGTAAGTACCGGGAGCAGTACGAATGACCGACGCGACCGTCGACGGCGCCCGCGCGCCAAGCCATGCCGCCCCCCGTCGCGACATCGGAATCAAGAAGCGCTACGCCGCCGAGCGCCGCTTCAAGACCTATGGCATCATCGCCATCCTGATCGGCCTCGCCTTCCTGGTACTGCTGCTCTGGAGCGTCGTGTCGAAAGGCTATACCGCCTTCTTCCAGACCGAGATCCGGCTGCCCATCACCTTCGAACAGTCGATCGTCGACCCGAAGAACACCGGCGGCAAGGACGACAAGGCGCTGATGATGGCCAACTATCCGCGGCTGGCGCAGAACGCCATCGTCGCGGCGCTGAAGATCGATCCGAACGACAAGGCCGCCGTCAAGGAAGCCTCCGCCCTCGTGTCGCAGGGCGTGCGCATCCAGCTGCGCAACGAGGTGATGAACGACCTCACGATCATCGGCCAGACCCGCGATCTCTGGGTGTTCGCGGACTCGAAGGTCGACAGCTCGGTCAAGGGCCAGTTCGACAACACCGTCGAGGAAAGCCGGCGGCCGATCAACGACCGCCAGCTCGGCTGGATCAAGCAGCTCGAGGAAGCCGGCCAGCTGGAGCAGCGCTTCAACTGGGGCCTGTTCACCTTCGGCGGCTCGAGCCGCGCTGAAACCTCGGGCGTCGGCGTCGCGCTGATCGGCTCGGCCTACATGATGCTGATCGTTCTCGCTCTGGCGCTGCCGATCGGCGTCGCCGCCTCGATCTATCTCGAGGAATTCGCCCCGAAGAACCGCCTGACCGACCTTATCGAGGTCAACATCAACAACCTCGCGGCGGTGCCCTCGATCGTCTACGGTCTGCTCGGTCTTGCGGTCTTCATCAACTATTTCGGCATGCCCCGCTCGGCCGCGCTGGTCGGCGGCCTCGTGCTCAGCCTGATGACCTTGCCGACGATCATCATCGCCACGCGGGCAGCCCTCAAGGCGGTGCCGCCCTCGATCCGCGCCGCGGCCCTCGGCCTTGGCGCCTCCAAGATGCAGATGGTGTTCCAGCACGTCCTGCCGCTGGCCGCTCCCGGCATCCTGACCGGCACGATCATCGGCCTGGCGCACGCCCTCGGCGAGACCGCGCCGCTGCTCCTCATCGGCATGGTGGCCTTCGTCGCCGATGTGCCGTCCTCGCCGCTGGCAGCCTCGACCGCCTTGCCCGTGCAAATCTACATGTGGGCGAACGAGGCGGAACGTGCTTTCGTGGAACGCACGTCCGGCGCCATCATGATCCTGCTTCTTTTCCTGGCTGCAATGAACCTTGCAGCCGTCATCCTTCGGCGGCGCTTCGAGCGTCGCTGGTAGAACGGTGGACAGAAATGATGGAAAATATCCAAGCGACACTCAATAAAGGTCCCGCCGTGCATTCAAACCGTCCGATCAAGATGAAGGGCGAGAACGTCACCGTCCATTACGGTGGCAAGCAGGCGCTGCATGGCGTCAGCCTCGACGTCCAGGATCGCCAGGTCACCGCGCTGATCGGCCCGTCGGGCTGCGGCAAGTCGACCTTCCTGCGCTGCCTCAACCGGATGAACGACACCATCGACCACTGCAAGGTCGGCGGTCTCATCACCCTCGACGGCGAGAACGTCTACAACCCCGCCATCGACGTCGTCGAGCTCCGGGCCCGCGTCGGCATGGTGTTCCAGAAGCCTAACCCGTTCCCGAAGTCGATCTTCGAGAACGTCTCCTACGGCCCGCGCATCCATGGCCTCGCCAAGTCGAAGACCGATCTGGAAGAGATCGTCGTCACCAGCCTGCGCCGCGCCGGCCTCTATGAAGAGGTCAAGGACCGGCTCGACGAGGCCGGCACCGGCCTCTCCGGCGGCCAGCAGCAGCGCCTCTGCATCGCCCGCGCGATCGCCGTGTCGCCCGAGGTCATCCTGATGGACGAGCCCTGCTCGGCCCTCGACCCGATCGCCACCGCCAAGGTGGAGGAGCTGATCGACGAGCTGAAGCAGAACTACACGATCGTCATCGTCACCCATTCGATGCAGCAGGCGGCCCGCGTCAGCCAGGTCACCGCCATGTTCCATCTCGGCAACATCGCCGAGGTCGGCCCGACCGAGAAGATGTTCCAGAACCCGGACGACAAGCGCACGCAGGACTACATCACCGGCCGCTTCGGCTGAACCAGCCGGCCGCGCCCCAAGACGGGCGCGGCCGGCGTATCCAATGATCCGCATCGCCGGCCGCGACCCGAGAGTCCCGCGACGGCGGCTGCGCCCAACGAGAACAGGGAGACGAACCATGGACGAGCACATCGTCACGTCCTACGACGAGGAACTGAAGTTCATCGTCCGGCGCATTTCCGAGATGGGCGGCCAGGCGGAACGCATGGTCGAGCGCTCGGTCGCCGCGCTCATCAACAGCGACTGGGGCCTGGCCCAGTCGGTTGTCGCGGATGACCTGATGCTCGACGCCGCCCAGCGCGAGCTCGACGAACGCGCCATCATGACCATCGCCAAGCGTCAGCCAATGGCGCAGGACCTGCGCGAGATCGTCGGCGCGATCCGCATCTCCAGCGACCTCGAGCGCATCGGCGACCTCGGCAAGAACATCGCCAAGCGCGTCATCGCCGTGCACGAGCACCAGCAGCCGATCAAGCTGGTGCGTGGCATCGAGCATCTCTCCGAGCTCGCCATCGAGCAGCTGAAGGAAGTGCTTGACGCCTATGCCAGCCGCGACCACGTGCGCGCGCAGGCTATCCGCGAGGCGGATGAAGAGATCGACGCGATGTACACGTCGATCTTCCGCGAGTTGCTGACCTACATGATGGAAGATCCGCGCAACATCACCGCCTGCACGCATCTCCTCTTCAGCGCCAAGAACATCGAGCGCATCGGCGACCACGCCACCAACATTGCCGAGACCATCTACTACATCAAGACCGGTGAGCAGATGGAATCCGAGCGACCGAAGAGTGACACCACCCCGTCGATGACCGTCGGCGTGAAGGATTCCGGCCCGTCGACCGGAAACATGTAGGAACAGGCAGATGAACGCGCGCATCGTCGTCGTCGAGGACGAGGAGGCCCTGGGCGTCCTCCTCCGCTACAATCTCGAAGCCGAGGGCTACACCGTCGAGGTCATCGACAATGGAGACGAGGCCGATCTTCGGCTGAAGGAGCAGACGCCCGACCTCATCATCCTCGATTGGATGCTGCCTGGCATTTCCGGCGTCGAGATCTGCCGTCGGGTACGCGGCCGGCCGGCGACGGAACGGCTGCCGATCCTGATGCTCACCGCCCGCGGCGAGGAGAAGCAGCGGATCCAGGGACTGACGACGGGCGCCGACGACTACCTCGTCAAGCCCTTCTCGATGGCCGAGCTGATGGCCCGGGTGCGGAGCCTGCTCTGGCGCTCCAACCCGCAGAAGCTGTCCGACCATCTGACCGCCGGCGACATCAAGCTCGACCGCGCCAACCATCGCGCCTACCGCAACGGCCGCGAGCTGAAGCTCGGACCGACCGAGTTCAAGCTGCTGCAGTTCTTCATGATCTCGCCCGGCCGGGTGTTCTCGCGCGAGCAGCTGCTCGACGGCGTCTGGGGCCGCGACATCTATGTCGACGAGCGCACCGTCGACGTCCACATCGGCCGCCTGCGCAAGGCCATCAACCGCGGCCGCCAGCGCGACCCCGTCCGCACCGTCCGCGGCGCCGGCTACTCCTTCGACGAGCATTTCGCCGCCGTGGTGCCGACGTTGCAGCGTAGCGCCGACGACGAGGGCAAGATGGCGCTGGCCGAGCGTCAGGCAAGCGAGGGCTGACGCCGCAGTTTTAGGGAACGCAGCTCCGCTCACCCTCCGCCGCGAACCGCCGGACCAGCCTTGCCCGGTGACGGGTCCTTGAAATCCTGCAGGACCGTGCCGGCCTCGTCGGCCTGCAGGCTCGCGGCGCTGCCGGGGGCGTCGACGAAGGCGAGCACTGCCTCGGCGTAGCCGACCGGGTCCTCCAGCGGGGCGGAGTGTCCAACATTCGGGAGCAGCAGGAAGTGCGCGCCGGGAATGGCATTGGCGATCATCTCGGTATGCTCTCGGCTGATCGCCTCGTCGTGGTCGCCGATGACGATCATCGTCGGCACGGTGATCGAGGCCAGCTGCGCCAGCGTGAAGTTCGGCTCGTTCGCCCAGAGCGCGAAGATTTCGTCGTCGATGTTGTCGTAATGGCCGAGCGCCGGCAGCGCCTTGCCTTCCGCGATCGCCTTGCGGTTGGCGAGGGCGCCGTCGGGCGTCACGTTGGCGGCCTGGATGAACATCCCCGACAGCCGGTCGGGGTGGTGGATGGCGATGTCGAGGCCGATGATGCCGCCATCGCTCCAGCCGACCAGCGATACTTTCGGCAGCTTCAGGAGATCGAGGAGCTTTAGGTAGTCGCGCGCCATCAGGTGATAGGTGATCGGCTTCTTGTCGCGCGTCGAGCGGCCCTGCCCGCGGCTGTCGGCGACGATAACGAGGTGATGCGCCGAGAGCGTCGCGATCTGCTGCCGCCAGACGTCTCCGCTGGCAAGGCCTCCGGGGATCAGCAGGATCGGCGGCCCCTTGCCGTAGATCTGGTAGAACATCGAGATGCCGTCGACATGCGCAAAGCCTGAATCGCGTGGTTTGACGAGCTTCAGCCGCGCTTCGGCTGTCTGGACCCCACCCACGCTCATCGCCAGTGCCAAGGCGCAGAGCAATCCGACGATCCGTTTCATGGGCGGCTCCATGTCCAAATTTTCCCAATCCTGAGCGCTTGCGCGTTGCAGCACAAGCATTGGAAGCGTCGAAAGATCCGGCTTTCCGTGCCTCCGGCTCGGCGCTGCAGGGTCTTCAGGCAGGCGGACACTCTCCCGTCAAGCACGACTGCGTGAGCGGCTGCCGGGAGCGCGCCAGGGCATGGAGCGCCGAGGCGTATTGCAACAAGTGTTGGCGAAACCCCGCCAAGCTTGTATCTCCGGCGCAACGCATCAAAAGATGAGACGCTGGACATGACCGACACACCCAAGGCCGAGACCTCCGAGACGCCAGCCACCGAGACGGCCGAGCAGGCGGCACCGATGGCCGACATCGCCTTGCCCGACCGCCTTGCGGCCGATCCGTCGAGCCCGTTCCACAATCCTGAACTGCTGGCGATGGGGATCGGCGTCCGGTTCAAGGGCGTCGAGAAGACCAATGTCGAGGAATACTGCGTCAGCGAAGGCTGGATCCGCGTTCCCGCCGGCAATGCGAAGGACCGCCGCGGCAATCCGATGACGCTGAAGCTGAAGGGCCCGGTCGAGGTCTATCTGCGCGGCGAGGACTGAGGGCGCCGGCAAGGCGCTTTCCATCTTGGACTGCCGCACTTTGGGGCGCGGCAATCCGTCGAATGCGGTCCGACAGAGCACCGTGCGTCCCTGAGGGACACACGGTGCTCTGTCTTTTTTGTACTGACAGCATTTTTCCTTAATTGGGTAAGTCCAACCACTTGCGGGATGCTCTAGAAGCGGAGCGCGTTGTAGAGGTCGACAATGCCCTCGCCGATATCGGCAAGCTCGGCTCTCAGCTGCTGCGAGAACAGGGCGGCGCCCGCCGTCGTAGCCTCATCGCCCCGGAGGTTCTCCGTCACCGCCCCGCTGCGCACGTCGATGGTGATGACGCTCTGCGACACGGCCCCGTTCTCGTCCACCGCCTGGACTTTCAACGCGATCGTCTCGAGGCCCGCCGGTGGGTAGCCGAAGACGACGCCCCCGTTCTCAGACGACAGCCAGGCCGGCAGCGCGCGCCCGTCCGCCAGCGTCACCCGCGTTTCATGTCCGATCCGCGCGCCTTCGCGCGTCTCGCTTGCGGCCACCATCACGTAGAGGACGCCCTCGTTGATCGTGGTGTCGACGACGAAGGAGGTGCCGTCCCGTTGCGACAGCAGCTGCCCGATATCGGACCCGCCGAGAAAAGGCGCTGCGCTGAAGCTGTCGAGGCGGCCTCCTGTCTCGCTCCAGTCCGTCTGGGCCCGCACCGTGCGGGCGATCAGCTCGTCCGCCGGCATCCCGGCAAGGCCGTTGAGGTCCTGCATCGCGTCGATCGCGTTGTCGAGCGAGCGCTGCCCGACAGGCCCCGCATCGATGCTGCCAAGGCTGCCGACCGCCACCAGCACCTCGCCGTCGGCATCGACCGAGCGAACCGGCCGACCGATCGTCCTCAATGAAGCGTTCGCGTCCGGTCCGGGCGCGGGGACGTCGATATCGACCGTCACCGGTTCGGTGCGGCCAGGGCGAACGCCGATGGTCGCGCTGCCGGTGACCGTCGCCGTGCCATCGCTGACCGAGAAGCTGAAACTGTCGGAACCGGTATAGGCAGGCGTCGGCACGTAGCTGTAGCGGCCGTCCGGCGAAAGCGTCAGCGTGCCGTTCCGCGGCGCCTGCGTGACGGTGTAGACGAGCGGATCGCCATCGGGATCGAACCCGCCGAGCGTTCCGGTAGTCGGGCCGCCCGCCACCGCGTCGATGCGCAGCGGCGGCAGCATTGGCGCATCGTTGATAGCGGCCACTGCCCCGCCGACGCTGCCGGTGCTGGCAAGGCCGGCTGCGTTGCGGACGGTATAGCTGAAGCCCGCGGGACCGTTGTAGTTCGGCGACGGTGTGAAGCTCAGCGTTCCGTCCGGGTTCAGGGCGACCATGCCCGACGCGATCCGGACCGGCGCGCCGACCGCAATCGGCCGGCCGTCGATCTCGGTGACCGTCAGCCCGGTACCGTCGGGGTCGCGGTCGTTGCCGGTCACGTCAAGCGTCACGGTGCCGTCCTCCGGCACGGTGAAGCTGTCGGCGCCGGTCACCGGCAGGTCCGGCACGTCGGCGACCGAGACGCTGAACGTCTCGATCCGCGTCCCGCCCCGCCCGTCGGAGACCGCGACGGCAAAGCTGTCGCCGCCGTTGAAGTCGGCCGCCGGCGTGTAGGTGAAGGTCCCGTCGGCGTTGACGACGACGCTGCCGTGCGCCGGCGCCGCGGCAAGGGTGAACGTCACCGGATCGCCATCAACGTCGCGTGCCAGGATGGCACCGCTCAGCGGCCGGTCCTCGATCGCCGACAGGCGGGTCGGCGAGGTCACGACCGGTGCATCGTTTACCGCCGCGACCGATACGGTGACGGTGTAGACGACGGCCGTCGTCCCGTCGCTGACCGAATAGGTGAAGCTGTCGGAGCCGTCGAAGTCGGCGTTCGGCGTATAGGTGTAGCTACCATCGGCGCGCACCACCGCACGGCCGTTCGCCGCATCGGCCGCGAGCGCATAGGTCAGCGGCGCGCCTTCGGCGTCCACGGCCACCGGCAGCCGGCCGGTCAGCGGCTCGTCCTCGCGGGTCGCCGCCGAGACGTCGCTGCCCACCGGCGCCTCGTTCGGCCGGGTGACATCGACGACGACCCGCACGGTCGCGGTGCCCCCTTGGCCGTCGTCTAGGGCGACCTCGAAGCGAGCCTGTCCGGAAAAGTTCGGCGCCGGGGTAAAGCTGAAGCGCCCGTCGGGGTCGAGACGGACGGTTCCGCCGGGCGGCTGGGCGACCAGCCTGTAGGTCAGCCCATCGCCGTCGACGTCCCGGCCAAGGATCGCGCCAGACACCGGTTGCCCGACCTTGGTCGTCAGGCTGACATCGCTCGCCGTCGGCAGGTCGTTGCGGGCGTCGAGCAGAATGTCGGCGACGGAACTTGCCGATTGCGCACCGCCGGCGCCGGCATTGCCGCCATCGTTCGTCGTCATCGTCAGCCGCACCGTTCCCGTCGCGTCTTGCGCCGGCTGATAGACCGGCGCGTTCACTCCGGCGAGGAAGCCGTTGATCGACGCGAGCGTGCCGGTCAGCGTCAGGTGCGCCGTTCCCGATCCGCCGACCCGGACGCCGCCAGCGCCCGTCGCGATGAGCGTACCTAGGCTGACGTCGAGCGTGACGCTGATCGGGTTGCTGCCGGCGTCGGCATCCGCGACGGACAGGCCCGTTAGCCGCAGCGGGGTGTCCTCGACGGCATTGAACGTCGCCGGCAGCGTGTTCACCGGGGCGTCGTTCACTGCCGTGACGGCGCCCGAGACGGTGCCGATCGCGCGGCTGGGGCCGTCCGAAACCGTGTAGCTGAAGCGCACTGGCCCGCTATAGCCGGGCGTTGCGGTAAAGGTCAGCCTGCCGTCCGGTTCAAGCGTGACGCTGCCGCCGGTCACCGTGCGCGACTGGCCGGCGACAATGGTAATGCCGTCGATCTCGGTCACCGCCAGCGGATCGCCGTCGGCATCCCTGTCGTTGCCGAGCACCGCGAGAATGGCGGTGCCGTTCTCGGCGACCGTAAAGTCATCGGGGGCCGCCACCGGCACGTCGTTCACCGCGGTGACGTCGACCGTGACGGTATAAGGCACCGTCACCCCTCCGGACGTGACGGTGTAGGTGAAGCTGTCCGGGCCGTGATAGTCGGCCGCCGGCGTATAGCGGAAGGTGCCGTCGGCGCGGACCTGCAGGTCGCCATGCGCCGGTGGGGTGCCGATCCCGTAGACGACGGGGTCACCGTCGGGATCGCTCGCCGCGGGCAGCGTCCCGGAATAGGCCGTATCCTCGGTCGCCGTGAAGCCGCTCGCCGACCCGACCGGGGGCTCGTCGGTGCCGGTCACCGTCACCGTCAACACTGCCTCAGCCGTGCCGCCCTGTCCGTCGCTGATGGCGTAGCGAACGCTGGTGGCGCGGGTCTCTCCCGCACCGAGGCCGATGAAGTCGGTGCCGGGCGCGAAGCGATAGGTGCCGTCGTCATTCAGCGTGAAGGAGCCGCCGGCCGACCCGGCGACCGCGGCGCCCACACCGGCGGCACTGCCGGCGACCGACGACACCATCAAGGCATCGCCGTCGGGATCGCGGTCTGCGCCACTGCCGTTGTCGGCGAGGACCGAACCCGAGACGGTGCTGTCCTGGCTCGTGGTCACCCGGTCATCGATGGCGATCGGCGGGGGATTGGTGACGACGATCGTGAAGCGCGCCGTGGTGAAGGCCCCGGCAGCGTCGGTGGCCTGGATGACGACCGCATAGCGGCCGCCGCCAAGCTGGCTGGCGTCCGCATCGACCGTCCCGGAGAGGACGCCCGTCATGCGGTCGAGCGTCAGCCCAGCCGGGAGGTTTGACGCGGTGTAGACGAGCGTGTCGCCATCAGCGTCGCTGAAATAGCCGGCGAGCGATACCGTCGTTCGCGCCGCATCCTGCAGCGCGAGATCAGGCACGGTCGTAGGGCCGGTAGGCCCGTCATTGACGGCCGCGACCGTGACGTTGACGGTGTAGAGGACGGCCGTGGACCCGTCACTGACCGTGTAGGTGAAGCTGTCGGCGCCGTTGAAGTCGGCGAACGGCACGTAGGTATAGTCGCCGTTCAGCGATATCGACACGGTGCCATGCGCCGGCGCGGCCGCCACAGCATAGCGCAGCGCGTCGCCATCGACGTCGCTGGCGAGCGGCAGCGTGCCGGAGGCGGAGCCGTCCTCCTGGAGAGAGATGGCGAGGTCGGCGCCGACCGGCGCGTCGTTCAGGCCGGTCACGGTGACGCTGAGAACCGCCTCGGCCGTGCCGCCGATGCCGTCCGAGACGGTGTAGACCACCGACGTCGTCCGTGTCTCGCCGCCGCGGAGATCCTTGAAGTCGGCGCCGGGATCGAAGCTGTAGCGGCCGTCGGCGCGGATGACGAACTGGCCGCCGCTGGAGCCGGTTACCCCGGCACCCACCCCAGCGGACGCCCCGCCGACGGCACTGACTGTCAGGACGTCGCCCTCGGGATCGCTGTCGTTGACGAGGAGGCTCGGCGATCCGCCGAAGCCGAGCCGCGTATTGGCGTCGGTCGTGGCGGTGTCGGGGCGGGCGATGGGCGCGTCGTTGGCGCCCGCGACGGTGATGCTGGTCGTCGCCGTCGGCGAGGCGAGGCCGGCGCTGTCGGTGGCGGTGAAGGCAAAGCTGCGCACGCCGGCTGTCGGGTTGTCGCTGGTGTTCTCGTAGCGCAGGCTGCCGATCAGCGCCTGCAGGTCGGCCGCGGGCATGGCGGTGCCGTCGCCCGCCGCGCTGGCGATGGCGAGCTTGCCCGCGCCGTCGTAGCGGAAGGCGAAGTTGGTGCCGCCGACGACGATGGTGCCGCTGGCCGCGGTGCCGCTGACGAACGCGACGGAACCGCCGAGGCGGATGATCTCGGCGGCGCCGTCACGTCCGGCACCGGTCACCATCAGCTGAAGCGCGACGATGTCGTCCTCGGCGTCGATAATGGCGGCAGCCGCATCCGCAAGGCGCACCGGGGCGTCGCCCTCGTTGAAGACGGCGGCATAGTCGACGCCGGCCGCCGGGCCGTTGAGGTCGACCGAGGCGGCATCACCAACGGCTGCGATCGCGATCGTCACCACCGCATCGGCGGTCCCGCCCTGGCCGTCGGAGATCTGGTAGACGAAGGACTGGGTGCCGTTGGCGTTGGGATTGGGCGTGAACGTCAACTGGCTCGCGCCGTTCCGCGTGATCGTGCCTTGCGCCAACACCACGCTGCCGCCGTCCGCAATCGCCACGCCGTTGATCGCCGTGATCGTCAGCGGATCCCCATCGGGGTCGACATCCGCGACGCCGTCGACGGTGTTCGTACCGGTGATCGGATCGAAGCTGACGGGCGTATCCTCCGTCGTCGTCACCCGGTCGTTGCCGGCGGTCGGCGCGGGGTTCGCGATCGTGTAGGCGAAGGTCCTATCGACGCCGAGCTGGCCGTCGCTGGCCGTCACGGTCACGCGGTAGACACCGCCCCCGACCTGGCTCGCGTCCGCCTTGAGACGGCCCGAGACGACGCCGGTTGCCGCATCGATCGTCAGCCCGTCTGGCAGACCCGTCGCCGAATAGGTCAGCGTGTCGCCGTCCGGATCGCTGAAGGCGTTGGCGAGCTCAAACCGGACGAGGCCGCCGTCGACACCGCTGCGCGCCGGGATGGTGGCAGCGGTCGGCGCGTCGTTGCCGGCCGCGACGGTGACGGTAATGCTGGCCGAGGCCGTGCCGCCATTGTCGTCGGCGATGCCGTAAGAGAAGGAGTCGGTGCCGTTGAAGTCGGCGTTCGGCGTATAGCGCAGGACGGTGCGCAGGACCCCGCCAACGGCCGTGTCGACGAGTTCGACCTGGCCGTGGGCGGTCGCGACCGGGCCGCCGCCCCGGGTGATCGCCGTGCCGTTGACGCTGACGATGCCGATCGGATCGCCGTCGGGATCGCTGTCATTGGCGAGGACGTCGATGTCGAGCGGGGTATCCTCGGCGGTCGTCCGGGTGTCGAACGCGGCCACCGGGGCGATGTTGGTGACGGTCAGGGTGCTCGAGAAAGACGCGCTGCCCCCTCGCCCGTCGGTCGCGGTGACCGCAAGGACATAGTTCTTCGACCCGGTCGCGCCGGACGCATTGGCGGCGATGGTGCCGGAAATCATACCGGTCGCGGGATCGAAGCTGAGGCCCGGCGGCAAGCCCGTGACGTCATAGGTCAGCTTGTCGCCATCGACGTCGCGGAACGAGCCGGAGAGGTCAAAGGAGACCGGCGCGCCATCACTGCGCACGAGCCTTGGCAGTGGGGTGCCTACTGGGGCATCGTTGACCGCTGTCACCGTGACGGCGACGGTCCCGGTGGCAAAGCCGCCCTGCCCGTCGGAGATACGGTAGGTGATGGTGTCGGAGCCGTTGAAATTAGCGTTCGGCCTGTAGGTCAGGCTGCCGCCCGTCCCGATGTCCACGGTACCGTTGGCGGCGGAGGCGGAGACGAGGGTCAGCGTGTCGCCGTCCGGATCGCTGTCGCGAGCGTTACCGCCGGCTGTGCCGTCGAGAACGTTGATGACGACGGCCGTGTCCTCGGCGGTCGTGGCGGCGTCGTCGACGGCCACGGGTGCCGGGTTCGTCACGCTATAGCGCAGGACGGCGCTCGTCGTCTGTCCGTCCGGGTCGGTGGCGGTGATCGTGATGCTGTAGACGCCGTCACGGGCCGGGCCCCCGAGGCTGGCATCGGCGCTGATCGTGCCGGTGATCCGGCCGGCGGCATCGAGCGTCAGGCCATCCGGGAGGCCCGTCGCGGCGAAGGTCAGGCTGTCGCCATCGGGATCGCGGAAGAAGACGGAGACGTCCACCGGCTTGTCGGTCAGCGACTGTCCGTCGAGGCCGCGATGGTCGGGGATCGTGGAAGCCGTCGGCGTGTCGTTGGCGCCGCCAACGGTGACGGTCAGCGTTGCGGTATCTTTAGTGCCGTTGGTATCCGTGATCTCGTAGCTCACCACCGTCGTCCGGCTCTCGCCCGCCTTCAGGTCGTCGAAGTCGGCGCCGGAATCGAAACTGTAGCTGCCATCGCTTTGGATAGTGAAGCGGCCGCCGTGCGATCCCCTGATTTCAGCACCGACCTGGTTGCCAACGCCCTCGACGGCCGTGACGCTCAGCGTCGCGCCGCCGTTGGCGAGATCGTTGGTGAGGACGTTGCCCGAGGCCCGCTGGTTTTCACCGGCCGTGTTGTTGTCGTCGACCGCCTCGGGCGTCGTGGCAGCGACCGTCCAGTCGAAGCTTCGGGTCACGGTTCCGCCTCGCCCGTCGTCGGCGGTGATGCTGGTCCGGTAAGTGTTGCCGACCGTCCCCGTGACATCGAGCACCCCGGAGATCCTGCCGGTAGCCGAGTCAAACGCAAGGCCCGGCGGCAGGCCGGTCGCCGCGAAGGTCAGCGCGTCGCCGTCAACGTCGCTGAAAAAGCTGCCGGCTTCGAAAGCGATCGTCTCATTGGTGCTGTCGGTCCGATCGAGCAACGGCCGGGCGCTCGGGGCGTCATTGACCGCCGTGACGGTCACCGTCACGCTGGCCGATGCGGTCCCGCCATTATCGTCCGAGACGGTGTAGAAAATCGTGTCGGTGCCGTTGAAGTTGGGGTTCGGCCTGTAGCTGATCACGCCGTTCTGGAAGGTCACGGTGCCATGCGCGGCAGAGGGCTCAACCACGGTCAGCGGGTCGAGGTCGGGATCGCTATCGTTGTCGAGGACGTCAATGTCGACCGCGTTGTCCTCGGCCGTCGTCGCCACATCGTTGACGGCTAACGGCGGCGGGTTCGCGACCGTCCACTGGAAGGACTGCGTCTGGGAGGCCCCGGAGGGGTCCGTGGCGGTGATCACCACCTGGTAGAGCCCGCCATTCACCTGGCTCGCCGCGTGATCGATCGTCCCGGTGAGGCGCCCGGCGGCATCCAGCGAGAGGCCCACCGGAAGGTTTGACGCGGTGAACGTCAGCACGTCACCGTCGACGTCGGTAAACAGCGGGGCGAGGTTGCGGTCGATGCTCTCGCCATCCACCGCCGTCAGCGCAGGCGCCGGACCGGTGGTCCGCGGCGCGTCGTTGGTACCGTTCACCGTCACCGTCACGGCCGCGGAATCCTCGCCGCCGTTCGGGTCTGCAAGTATGTAGTCGAACGATTCCGTGCCGGTGAAGTCGAGTTTCGGCACGAAGCGCAGTACGGCGCGACCGTTGGCATCCGTCACCAGCGTCACGGTGCCGTTCGGGGTAGCGACCGCCGGCCCGCCGAGGGTCAGCGCGGTACCGTTGACCCGGACGATCGTCAGCGTGTCGTTGTCAGCGTCGCGATCGTTGTCGCGGACGTCGATGTCGACAGCGGTCTCCTCGGCGGTCGTCGCGCTATCGTCGCGCGCGTCCGGCGGGATGTTGACGACGGTGTAGTTGAAGGTGACCGACGCTTGCGAAGGGCTGCCGTCGCTATTGGTCAGGCCATCCCGGGCGGTGACGGTGATGGCATAGTCCTGAACGCCGGACACGCCGGACGCGCCGGCATTGATGGTGCCGGAGATGAGGCCGGTCTGCTGGTCGATGGCGAGGCCGGCCGGCAGGCCGCTCGCGGTGTAGGTCAAGCTGTCGCCGTCGGGATCGGAGAAGAAGGCGGACGCGTCCAGATATTCCGGCTGCCCATCGGTGCGGGTCCGATCGGGAATGCCGGTGCCGATCGGCTGGTCATTGACCGAAACGACCGTGACGGCGACCGTCGCGGTTGCCGTGCCGCCATCCACGTCGGCGATGACGTAGGTGATGGTGTCCCGGCCGGTATAGTTGGCGTTCGGCGTGTAGGTGATCGCGCCATCGGGCGTGAAGGCCACGGTCCCGTGCGCCGCACTTGCCGACACCAGGCGGATCGGGTCGCCATCCGGGTCGCGGTCGGCACTGCCGCCGCTGGCGGTCCCATCGAGGACGTTGAACGAGACGGGGACGTCTTCGCTCGTCACCGCCGCGTCGTCGACGGCGACCGGCGCCGGGTTGGTGACCACGGCCGTGTAGGTGCCTGTCACCGTGGCGCCGCTCGGGTCTGTCGCGGTGATCGTCACGGTGTAGACGCCATCGCCGTTCGGACCACCGCGGCTGGCGCTGCGGTCGATGGTGCCGCTCACCTGTCCGCCGGCGCTGATCGTAAGGCCGGCCGGCAAGCCGGTCTGCGAAAAGGTCAGCCGGTCGCCATCTGCATCGGTGAAGTACTGCGACGCGTCGAAGCTCTCGGCTTCACCGTCCAGCCGCAGGCGGTTGGGCATCGCCGTGCTGGTCGGCGTGTCGTTCACGGCGGTGACGGTGACGGCGACGGTGTATTCGCGGCTGCCGCCCTGCCCGTCGCTGACGCTGTAGCTGAAGCGGTCGGTGCCGTTAAAGTTGGCTTTCGGCGTGTAGGTATAGGCGCCGCCGGGCGAGATCGTTACCGTGCCCGAGGCGGGCGCGGTGGTGCCGAGAGCATAGGTCGGCGTGTCGCCATCGGCGTCGATGGCCGTCGGCAACTGGCCGCTGACGGCGGTGTCCTCGGCGGTCGAGAGGCTCGTATCGCCGGCGGTCGGCGCGTCGTTGACCGCCGTCACCGTGCCGCTGACCGTCGCACTGGTGCTCAAGCTGCCGTCGGACACCGTGTAGTCGAAGCGGATCGGCCCGTTGTAATCCGCGGCCGGGCGGAAGGTAAGGCTGCCGTCGGCGTTCAGCGTGACGGTGCCGTGGCCGTTGCTGACGGCGACGGTGCCGCCGACACCGATCGACTGGCCGTCGATCGCGGTGATGGCCAGGGCGTCGCCCTCGGGATCGGCGTCGTTCTGTAAAGGGGTGAGGATAATCGCGGTGTCTTCCGCGGTGGTGAAGCTGTCGGCCTGCACCACCGGCGCATCGTTCACCGCGGTCACCGAACCCGAAACGCTCGCCGTCGCGCTGCCGCCCTTGCCGTCGGAGACCGTGTAGCTGAAGCCGACGGGCCCGTTGACGTCAGCGTCCGGCGTGAAGGTCAGTGTCCCATCGGCGTTCAGCGTCACCCGGCCGCCGGCGACCGCCAGCGTGTTGCCGGCCACAATGCTGGTGCCGTTGATCTCGATCACGCTGATCTCGTCGCGATCGACGTCGCTGTCATTGCCGAGGACGTCAATCACGACAGCGGTGTCCTCGGCCGTGACGAAGCTGTCGGCACGCGCCACGGGCGCGTCATTAACCGCGACGATCGTGCCGGACACCGTCGCCGTCGAGACGTTCCCCTGCCCGTCGGACACGGTGTAGGAAAACGAGACCGGTCCGTTGAAGTCGGCCGCCGGCACGAAGCGAAGCGTTCCGTCGGCATTGAGGGTGACGGTCCCGCCGACCGTTGCCACTGTCCCGCCCACCGCGATGGCGGTGCCGTCTATCGCCGTGATCGTCAGCGCGTCCCCGTCGGGATCGCTGTCGTTGGCAAGGACCGCGATCGTGGCCGTTCCGTCCTCGCTGGCCGAGAAGCTGTCGGCGCCGAGACGCGGCGCATCCTGCACCGCCGCCACCTCGATCAACGCAGTCGCGCTCGCCGTGCCGCTGCGGCCGTCCGAGATGGTGTAGCCGAAACGCACGGGACCGTTGACGTCGGCGGTCGGCGTGAAGGTCAGCGTCCCGTCGGCGTTCAGCCGGATGCTGCCGCCGGACACCGCCACCGATCCGCCGGCGACGATGCTCTGCCCGTCGATCGCCGTGACGGCGAGCGGATCGTTGTCGCGATCGCTGTCGTTGAGGCGCACGTCGAAGGTCACCGGCGTGTCCTCGGTCGCGGCAATGCGGTCGTCGGCGGCAACCGGCGCGGTCTCGACGGACGACACCGTGCCGGAGACCGTGCCCGTCGCCGTGCCGCCTTGCCCGTCCGACACGGTGTAGCGGAAGCTCGGATTGCCGCTATAGGGCGTCGTCGGCGTGAAGGTCAGCGTGCCGTCGGCGTTGAGCGCGACGCGCCCGCCGGTGACCGACACCGCCGGACCGCCCGCGGAGATCGTGGTGCCGTCGACCTCGGTTACCTGCAAGCTGCCGCCGTCGACATCCCGGTCGTTGGCGAGGACGTCGAGGGTCACCGCGGTCTTGTCGTCGGTGCTGAAGCTGTCGGCGCCGGCCACCGGCGCGTCGTTCACCGCGGTGACGCTGACCGTCGCCACCGCAACGTTCGAGCCGAGTGCGCCGTCGCTGACGGCGATGTTGATGCTGCGCGACACCGTCGACGGGTTCTCCGAGGTCGAGAGAAAGCGCACCTGGCCGAGCGCCGCGGCATAGGCCGCCTTCGACGCTGATCCCGACAGGGTCAGCGTCGCGGTCGCGCCGTCATAGCTGGCGCTGATGCCGGACGGCAGCGTGCCGCTGATCGCCAAGAGATCGCCCGCCTGTGCGTTGGCGATGACGATCGTGGCTGAGGTCAAGTTGGCGTTGTCGACGTCCGAGACCGACAGGTTGGCGCTGACCACCGCGACGCCGGCGCCATTCTCGGCATAGGCCACCGCCGTGCCGGTGCCCGACGCCCTCGCGTCGAGGTCGATCACCGGCGCGTCGTTCACCGCCGCCAGCGTGATCGCCACGCTGTCGACGTCGCTCATCGGCCCGCCCGGACCGGTATTGCCGCCGTCGTTCGTCGTCATCGTCAGCGTGACCGGGCCGTTAACGTCGGTCGCCGGCACGTAGACCGGGGCCGCTGCGCTGGCGAGGTAGGCGTTGAGGTTTGCGAGCGTCCCCGACAGCGTGAGGGTCCCTGTCCCCGATCCAGAGACCACCACACCGCCGCCCGAGACGGCGCCGAGGCTGCCCGAGGCGACCGCGAGCGTCACCGTCATCATGCCCGATCCCGCATCGCTGTCGGCGATCGACAGGCCGGTCAGCGTCAGTCTGTTGTCCTCGGTGCCGGAATAGCCCGCCGGCAGCGTGTTCACCGGGGCGTCGTTCACCTCAGCGACGGTGATCGTCGTCGTGTCGGTGTCGGAGAGCGATCCGCCGACGCCGGTATTGCCGTTGTCGCGCGTCGTCATCGTCAGCGTGACCGGGCCCGACGCGTTCGCCACCGGCACGAAGACCGGCGCCGATGCGCCCGCAAGAAAAGCGTTGAGCCCGGAAAGCGTGCCCGTAAGCGTCAGCGTCGCCGAACCCGAACCCGAGACCGTCACGCCGCCGCCGCTCGCCGCCGTCAGTGTCCCCGACCCGACGCCGAGGGTCACCGTCAAGGCGCCCGAGGCCGCGTCGGCATCCGAGATCGACAGGCCACTCAGCGTCAGGCGGGTGTTTTCGCCGGTGGTGAAGCCCGCCGGGAGGCCGTTTACCGGTGCATCGTTCACGGCCATAACGGCGATCGTCGTCGTCGCCGTGTTCGAGAGGAGGCCCCCGTCGCTGACATTGACGGTAACGGTTCGCGCGACGGTCGGCGGGGCGTCCGAGGTCGAGAGATAGTGCACCTGACGGATCGCCGCCTCGTAGCTGGCGCGGCTCGCCGTGCCGCTGAGCGTCACGGTAATGCGGCCGGCGACGTTGGTATCGGTCGCGACGCGGATGCCGGATGGCAGCGCGCCGTCGATGACCAGGAGATCGCCGGCCTGCGCATTCGTCAGCGTCACCACCGCCGCGGCCAGCGTGGTGCTGTCGGGATCGAACACGCTGAGTTGGGGACCACCCACCGAAACGCTGGCGCCGTTTTCGGAATAGGACGTCGCATAGTCGAAGTCAGGCGCGGTGACCGTCAGTGTCCCCGACACGCTGCTCGCGTAATTTCCGCCAGTATTGGTGAAGTCGATCGTATTGCCGCCCTGCACGAAGACCGGCAGCGTCACGGTGCCGCTGTCCGGCACCAGGCGCTCGAGCACGGTCGAACTGGTCGTCCGGGTGCCCCAGAACTCGATGCCCTGTGGCGTCAGGATCACCTGGACGCGCGGCAGCCGGTTCGTGTTGGCGAGTTGCGGACTGGCGACCTCCGCGCCGTCGGCGAAGCGCAACAGGACCTCGCCGGTGGAGCGCGAGTCGGCAACCAGCTGGAAGTCGGTGGCAGAATGGATCGCGCTGCCGTTGACCGCGATCTTGAACGAGCGCTCGATGGTCGAAAGGTTCAGCACGGCCCGCGTGCCCGCGACATCGAGGGGCGAAGCGACCGCAAAGTTCCAGGAGAAGGCGTTGTCGGCGCTGCCGAACAGCGCAATGTTCGGCGAGGCGCCGGAGAAGGTCCCGCCGGAAACGACGTCGCGGGAGCTCGATGACCCAGTGAGCGCGATCGCGGTCGGGGTGCCGCCGTCGAGATCGATCAGCGGCGGGCGCGCGTTGTAGCCGAAGTCGGCGCTGAGATCGCTGCCGCCGACGCGTGATATCGTGACGGCTTTCGTGGTGCCCGTCGTCGCCGGAGCGGTGCCGAGGACACCGCCGGCATCGGAAATGCGGACGACGTAGGCGCCCGGCAGGACGCTGGTGAACAGGTAGCGTCCGGCGGCGTCGGTGGTGTCGGTGGCCAGCACCCGCTCCCCGGCATCCGCCGTGCCATTGCCGTTGACGTCGTCGATCAGTTGGACCGTGACGCCGGACAGTCCGGTATCCCCTGCGCCGAACACGCCGTCGAGGTTGTTGTCGTCGAACACCCGGTCGCCGATCATGCCGGTCTGCGGCGTGAAGGTCGTGGCGTCGGACGGCGCCCCGAGCGGATTGGCGCCATTGGTGGTGATGGTAATCGCCGAGCCGATCAGCGCCCCCGTCACCGGGTCGATCTGCTGGAAGGACGCCCCGACGAGATAGGCGTTGCCTTCCGCGTCGCCGCCGCCCTGGAAGGTCGTGCTGCTGCCGGTGACGGTACTAAGGATTTCCCCTGAGGCAAGGTCATAGCGGGTAATCGTGGCGTCGCCCCCACTGATGCTCAGCAGCACGTTCTTGGCGGGATCGAGTGCGAAATCGCCCCAGTTGTTGCCGCCGCCGACGAGCGCCCCAAAAGTCGAGATCGCGGCGAGCGTGCGGCCGTTGTCGTTGAAGGTCAGGCGGTAGATCTGGTCGTCATTGCCGGAGACGTTCTCGACGCCGAGAAAGAGCGCGTTGTTGGCGAAGGCAGCCGCCCCGCCGCCCAGACCGCTGCTGCCCACCACAAGGCTTCTGCCGGCACCGTTGTCGGTGAGATCGCTGTCGATCAGGAGGTAGCTGTTGTTGACGTAGTCGTAGGCGAAAAGACCGCGGTTGGCGTTCTGCGAGGCGCTATCGGTGAAATAGATCAGGCCGTTCGCCTGGTCGGAGCCGAGCGAGTTCAGGGTGTTGCTGACGTCGATGCTGCCGATCGTCCCCGGCGCCGTCGAGATCGCGGTCGCCTTTCCGGTGGTGGCGTCGACGCTGTAGAAGGTGCGGCCCACCACCACGACGAAGGCGCCCTTGCCGGTGCTGGCGGACGCGTTGAGCGTCGCCTCGAAGGCGGCCTGGGTCGCCGCGTCGATGGCCACGCGGCTCTCGATCTGTCCGGTCTGGCGCTCCAGCACCCAATTGCCCTGTCGGTCGGCAGCGCCCGTCAAATCGGTCGAGGCGGCGATATCGGCGCCGGTCAGCCGGCCCAGCAGGTCGGTGGCGACCGCGCCGCGCGCGCCTTCGCCGAAATTGCAGCCGTAGACGAGGATGTCGGCATCGGCGGAGAGGCTCTCGCCGATCTCCTTCAGCGCCTGCGCGTGCTCGCCCGCCATCGACAGCGAATCCAGCGTCGCCGTGCCGAGGGAGAGCGTGCCGGCATTGCCGTGCGAGATGATGTGGAGAGCCGAAACGTCCCGGCGTCCGGAGAGCGCCGCGGCGATCTGCGCGACGCCGTCCCGGCCGGCATCGAGCACGACCACCTCGAAATTCCCACTAATGCCCGCGACGAGCTGGTCGGTTCCCTCGACCGTCGGATCGACGAAGACGATCTCTACCGGGCCGCGGGCGGGCGCCGTGTCCGCCGCCTGCGGCGTGCGCTCCGCCAAGGCTTCGCGGTGCACGCTCTCGACGGCGGGAGCGGGATGGGCGAGCGCCAGCGCCGCCGACAGCGCCGCTATGTCGTGGTGGCCGGACGCAGCGTCGGCGGATGCCGGGGCGCCACCCTCGTGCGCGCCTTGCTGGGACTTCTCCACCGTCTCCGCGCCGGCGCCGTCGAACGCGATCCGCGCCTCCAGTTCCATGAACATCGCGGCGTAGCGAGCCCCCGTGGAAGGCGTGGCTGCGGCTTGCTCCGGCGTCGCACGGGTCGGCTTGGCCTGCTCCGGCGTGGCACGGGCTGGCTTGGATTGACGGATTGCCATCGGACACTCTCCGCTGTCGGTCGCAAGGACCGCCTTTCGGTTCGATGCTCACCCGCCGCCTATCGAGCTGACCGCAGAACGCATCCCATGCGAGCAGAAACCATAAGTAGCGCAAGGCGAAAAGGGGGTTTTAGTAATCGGCTAACTTACCGTCAGCCTGAGTTAAGTTTCGGTCGTTAAATCGATGAATACTTTCACTCCAAGCATAGGATGGACCGGATACGGCGGTCTGGACGATGCGTTTCCGGCGGCAAGCATTCGTCAGGAGCTTCCGCACACCAACGGGGTATTTCGTGCAGCGCCATCTCGTCCTGATCTCGCTGGCCAGCCTGCTGGCCGGCTGCACGACCCAGCCAAAGCCGTTCGGCAGTGCCCAGCACTATGCCTTCGCCACAGCACGGCTGGCCGATGTTACGGCGCTACAGGAACCCGTCTCGGGCCGCCTCGGCCTCTATGACGCCATGGCCCGTGCGCTGAAGTACAATCTGGACGCGAAGGTCGAGATCATGGCCTCGGCGCTGAAGATGCGCGAGCTGCGGCTGTCGGGCTACAGCATGCTGCCGGGCCTCGTCGCCGGCTCAGGCTATGCCGGCCGCAACACGCCCGACGCCTCGACGGCTGCGCTGCGCGATCCCAGCATCGCCAGCGCCGATCTCGGCTTCACCTGGAACATCCTCGACTTCGGCCTGTCCTACGTCCGCGCCCAGCAAGCAGCGGACGACGTGCTGATCCAGGAGGAAAAGAAGCGCAAGGTGGTCAACCGGATCATCGAGGACGTGCGCACCGCCTACTGGCGCGCTGCCAGCTACGAGCGTCTGGTCGACCGCCTCCGCGCGCTCGAGGGCCGCGTCCAGGGCGCCCTGCGCGACACCCGCAAGCTGGCCAGCGGCGACGAAACCTCGCCGCTGGTCGCCCTCACCTATGAGCGCGAGCTGATCCAGGTGCAGCGGCAGATCGAGAAGCTCGAGGGCGAGCTAAAGGTCGCCAAGAGCCAGCTCGCCGCCCTCGCCAACATCCGGCCGGGCTCGGAGTTTCGCCTCGACGTTCCCGCGCAGCGGCCGGTGGCGCTCGGTCTGCCGCGCGATACCGCGAAACTCTACGCGATCGCTGCGACCAACCGCCCGGAAATGCGCGAGATCGCCTACGAGCTTCGGGTCAACGACCGCGAGGCCGACGCTGCGATCCTCGAACTGCTGCCGAGCTTCAACCTCTATGCCGGTCCGAACTACGATTCGAACCGCTACATCCAGACCAATGACTGGGTCTCCTACGGCGCCAAGGTCAGCTGGAACCTGATGAAGCTGCTGGCCATGCCGTCCACCAAGCAGAAGATCGCGGCGCAGGAGGACCTCCTGCAGCAGCGATCGCTTTCGGTGGCGATGGCGATCATGACGCAGATCCAGGTCAGCCTGATCCGCCACGACCATCTGCAGAAATCCTACGACACCGCCCGCGGCCTTGCCGCCGTCCAGCACAAGATCGTTCGCCAGGTCCGCTCCGAGACCGAGGCGCAGCGGACCTCGGATCAAATCCTGATCCGCGAGGAGATGAACACGCTGGTGGCGGACGCCGAGATGGACATGGTCTATGCCGATCTCCAGAACGCCTATGCCAACGTCTATGCCTCGCTTGGCATCGATCCCTTCCCGCCCGGCATGAGCACGTCGCAGAGCGTGGCGGAAATCTCTTCCGCGCTGCAGGCGATGTGGTTCGAGCGCGGCGAGAAGCTCGGCGATCCCAAGGTCCGCGCCGCCGCCGGACGCAGCGTGACGATCACCGGCTCGGTTCCGGACAGAAGTGCGCCGGCGCAAAAGCGCGAGGCAGGATCACCATCGCCGCTGCCGGAAGTGCCGGACCCGACGATCACCGCTTCCATCGCGCCTGCCACCCTGGCGCCCCCGGCCGCCAGGGCCGCGTCAGCGTCGGCGGCCGAGGCCGTATCGGACACCGCCGCGGCACCGCCGCCCGAGGGCCCTGCCCCGCGCGCCGTCGCACGCCGACCTCGCGCCCCGTCGCGCCCGCCGGAAGCTGCGGCGCCGCCCGCTTCCCCACCGCTGCTCGGACCCGGATCCGAAGCGCCCGCGCTGCGCGGTGCCGTCTCCGCGGCAGCGGAGGATCCGGATGGCCCGGCCTTGGCGGTGCTTGTCGCTGCGGCAACCCCAGACGGCGACGCATCACCTGCACGCTGATGTTCGAGACCGCCCCGATCCTCGGAGAAGGGCCTGAACTGTCGAGACTGGAATTTCCCATGCGCCTGCCGAAGCGGCTGATCTGTCTTGCCGGAGCCGCGACGCTCGCGCTGTCCGCTGCCGCGCCCGCATGGGCCGATGATGCCAGCCTTCGCGGCATTGTCCGGGCGGTGAACGAGGCGTGGATCTCGAGCGATCTCGGCGCACCGATCGCCGTGCTGCCGCTGCGCGAGGGCGAGGCCTTCGTTAAGGGCGATCTCCTTGCCGGGTTCGACTGCGCGGGTCTTGCCGCCGAGCTGAAGTCGGCCGAGGCGAAGCTTCGGGGCGAACAGATCACCTTCGAGAACAACCTCCGCCTCGCCAAGTCGCGGGCGGCGGGCCGCGTCGAGGTGCAGCTGTCCGAGGTGAAGGCCGCCCAGGCCGCGGCCGACGTCGAGGCCTACCGCGCCAAGTACGGACAGTGCGAGGTCCGCGCGCCTTATGCCGGCCGCATCGGCCAGCTGCGCGCCCATGCGCACGAGATTCCCGTGCGCACCGAGCCGATGATGCAGATCGTCGGCGTCGAGGAACTCGAGATCGACATGCTGCTGCCGGCGGCCTGGCTGCGCTGGCTGGCGCCAGGCACGCGGTTCACGCTCGCGATCGACGAGACCGGGGCGCCGGTCGAGGCAGAGGTCGCGCGCATCGCCGCGGTCGTCGATCCCGTCAGCCAGACCGTCAAGGTCATCGGCCGCTTCACCGGCGGCACCGAGGGCGTGCTGCCCGGCATGAGCGGCCCTGCGGGCTTCGTCGTGCCGCATGGTTGAGCCGGTCCGGATCACCGCGGCCGTTCCAGCGCGGCAGCCCACTGCTGTCCCGGCGCCGGAAAGACGCCAGCCGCTGGAGATGCTGCTGCAGATCGAGGCGGAGGCGCGGCGCGCCCCGACGGTCGCCGAACTCGCCTTCCTCGCAGCCAACGAGACGCTGCGCCTCTCCCGCGCGCGTCAGATCTTCGTTCTCGCCGCGAGGGGTCCGGGTTTTCGCATCGCCTCGGTGTCCTCGATCGGCCAGGTCGACCGCAACGCCTTGCGCATCCTTTGGATCGAGAGCGTCGTCGACGCGCTCGCCGCCGATGTCGGGCTCGACCAGCCGCGCGAGTTCACCTTGCCGGCCTATGGCGACGCGGATCCAGTTGAAGCCGGCAGCTATCCCTTCCGCTATCTGCGCTGGCTGCCGTTCCGCTTGCGCGACGGCCACGTCTTCGCCGGCATGCTGCTCGCCCGCGAGATCCCCTGGAACGAGGCGGATGATCTGGTAACCGCGCGCCTCGCCGAGACCTATGCGCATGCCTGGTCCTCGCTCGCCGGGCCGCGTCGCCTGAAGCAGCGCATCGCCATGCGGCCAACGCTCGCCGCCGCCGCTTTCGGCCTTGCGATCCTCGCGATTTTCCCGGTCTCGCTGACAGTGCTTGCGCCCGCCGAAGTCGCCGCGATCGGGCCGCGCATCGTCGCTGCCCCGCTCGACGGCGTGATCCGCGAGATCCGCGTCGAGCCGAACCAGGCGGTCGCGGAAGGCGACATCCTCCTCACCATGGCCGACACGGTGCTGCGCAACGAGCTGGCGGTGGCCGAGCGCGACGTCGGCGTGGCGCTGGCCGGCTTCAAGCGGATCAGTCAGGCCGCGATCGGCGACGCCAAGATGCGGGCCGACCTTGCCGTCGCCCGCACCGAGCTGGAGCTCGCCACCGCCAAGCGCGACTACGCCCGCGACCTCTTCGAGCGCAGCACCGTGCGCGCGCCCGCCGCAGGGATCGCCGTCTACACCGAAAAGCGCGACTGGATCGGGCGGCCGGTCTCGACCGGCGAGCGCATCATGGAAATCGCCGACCCGAACCGGCTGGAGCTGAGGATCGACGTGCCGGTCGCCGATGCCATCGCGCT
The DNA here is from genome assembly GCF_055730105.2 of Mesocryomonas lacus. Taxonomy (NCBI): domain Bacteria; kingdom Pseudomonadati; phylum Pseudomonadota; class Alphaproteobacteria; order Hyphomicrobiales; family Aurantimonadaceae; genus Mesocryomonas; species Mesocryomonas lacus. Next base: position 706,822 of record NZ_JBUZWF020000003.1, on the reverse strand, counting down.
CGGCGTCGGCGCCAGGGTGCGCGCCTTCCTCGATTCCGATCCCCTCCGCCCGGTCGCGGCCCAGCTGCGCTCGGTCTCGTTCGAGGCCCGTCGGATCGAGGACAATACGCTGGCCTACCGCAGCTATGCCGCGGTCGAGGGCGACAGCCCCGCGATGCGCCTCGGCGTGCACGGGACCGCCCAGGTCGCCGGCCAGACGGTGCCGCTCGCCTATTATCTGTTCCGCCGGCCGATCGCCGCGATCCGGCAGTGGATCGGGCTGTGACAACGGCAGCCCTCGCGGCGCCGAATGCGCCGCCATATGCGACGCCAAATGCCCCGGCGGACGTGCCGCTGCCGGCGCTGCGCGAGGACCTCTCGATCCAGCGGGGCGGCGTCGGCTATTCCGGCGCGCCGGTCTGGATCGTCCAGGATCCGCTGCGCGGCAAGTTCTTCCGCGTCACCTTCGAGATCTTCCAGCTCTTGTCGCTGTGGAACGCCAGCCGCACGCTGCAAGGACTCCGCGCCGCGGTCGAGACACGCTTCGGGCGCAGCATCGAGGCCGACGAGGTCGCGGCCGTCCTGCGACTGCTTGATGCGCGGCACCTCCTGGCGCAGCCGGTCTCCGGCTGGAAGACGCTGCATGCCGCCGCCACCCAGCGCCATTCGCTGACGATGAGCGTCGTCCACAACTACCTCTTCTTCAAGATCCCGCTGGTCCGGCCGGAGCGCTTCCTGCGGGCGACCTGGCCCTCTGTCGCGGTGTTCTGCACGCGCTGGTTCCTTACCGCCGTCGCCCTCATCGGTCTCGCCGGCCTCTACCTCGTCTCGCGCCAATGGGATGCCTTCGTCGGCTCCATTCCGCACGTCTTCACGCTCGAGGGCGCAGCCACCTCGCTCCTCGCCGTGGTGCTGATCAAGGCCCTGCACGAGCTCGGACATGCCTATTCCGCGCATCGTTTCGGCTGCCGCGTTCCGACCATCGGCGTCGCGATGATGCTGATGATGCCGCTTCTCTATACCGACGTCACCGAGGCATGGCGGCTGCGCTCGCGGGCCCAGCGCTTCTGCATCGATGCCGCGGGCGTCGCCGTCGAGATGGCGGTCGCGGCGATCGCGCTCTTCCTCTGGGTGTTCGTGCCGGACGGCGCGGTGCGCAGCGCCCTGTTCGTGCTGGCGGCGACGGGCTGGATCCTCAGCCTTCTCGTCAACGTCAATCCGTTCATGCGCTTCGACGGCTACTACATGTTCGCCGACCTCCTCGGTGTCGAGAACCTGCAGCCGCGGGCCTTCCAGCACATGCGCTGGCGGCTGCGGAAGTTCGTGCTCGGCGTCGATCGCGGGGCTGCCGAAAGCTTCCCGCCGCGGCTCGACGCCATCCTCCTCGCCTATGCCGTGGCGACGACCGTCTACCGCGTGATCCTCTATGTCGGCATCGCGCTGCTGGTCTATCACTTCACCATCAAGCTCCTCGGCGTCGCGATGTTCGCGGTCGAGGTCTGGTTTTTCCTCGCCCGTCCCGTCTATGCCGAACTGAAGGAGTGGTGGGCGATGCGCGCCGATATCGTGACGAGCCCACGGGCCCGCCTTTCCGCAGGCCTTGCCGCCGCCGCGCTGCTCCTGTTCATGCTGCCGCTGTCGGCAAGCGTCACCGCCCCCGCCCTCCTGGAACCCGCCCGCTTCGTCCGGCTCTATCCCGCCGAGCCCGGCCGGGTCGAGCGTGTCGCGGTGCGCGAGGGTCAGGCGGTCCGCCAGGGCGACGTCCTGTTCACGCTCGCCGCGCCCGCCCTCGACCAGGAGCGCTGGCTGACCGAGATCGGCACAGCGCTCGCCGAGCGGCGGCTGGCGCGCATTGGGGCGAGCGCCGAGGACCTGTCGGAGAAGGCGCTGAACGACAGTCGCCTTGCCAGCCTTTCGGCGAAGGCCGTCGGCATCGCCGAGCGGACCGCGGATCTGACGGTGCGCGCGCCGTTCGACGGCGTCGTCAGGGAGATCAACCCGGACATCGCTCCCGGCCGCTGGGTCTCGCGCAAGGAACAGCTCGGCTATCTCTCGGCCGATCAGGACGGCTTCATGGTCCGCGGCTACGTGGCGGCGGGTGCGCGGGCGCGCCTCGACATCGGGGGGGCCGGACGCTTCGTCCCGGACGACGTCAGCCGGCCGGCTGTCGACGTCGCGGTCGAGAACCTCGGCATTGCGGGCCTCGCGGACGTCGGCATCGCCCAGCTCGCCTCGAAGCATGGCGGCAAGTTCGCCGTGCACGAACTCGCCGGCGGCCGCCTGACCCCCGTCGATCCCGCCTACGACGTCGCCGCCCGCGTTCGCGGCCCGATCCTGCCGGAAACCCAGACGGTCAGCGGCATCCTAATTCTCGACGCCGCTCCGCAGAGCATGGCGAGCCGTGCCGTCCAACAGATCCTGCGTGTTCTGGTGCGCGAGGCCGGCGCCTGAGGCTTCAGGCCTCGGGCAAGCCGCTGAGTGGCGCGACCGTTGCGATCAGCAGCGCCGCGTCGCCGCCGAGCAGCACGCTGCAGCGCGCCGCCGCCGCGCGCAGCGCTTCCTCGATCGATGCCCGTGCTTCCTCGATCCGGCGGCGTGGCCCGCCGACGGTGAGCGCGCCGATCAGCACCTGGCCGACGCCGAATACCGGCGCCGAAACGCTGGCGAGGTCGGGATCGCGCTCGCCCGCCGTCGACCAGCTGCCGCGGGCGCGGATAGCCGGATAGTCTTCGCCCTCAGTGCCGAGGAAGGCGGCGAGCACCCGCCCCGTGGCGCCGCCCGGCAAGGGATGCGTATCGCCCACCCGCACGCGGTAGCCGAGCGAGCGGTCGACATTGACCCGGTAGAGGCAGACCCGCTGGTCGCCGTCGGCGACGTAGAACCCGGCGCTCTCGTTGACGATCGCCGTCAGCGCCCGCATCTCCGGAAGCAGCACGTCGCCGGGCACCTGGGTGTTGCGGTAGACGGCGCCCAGCCGGAAGGCCGAAGCGCCCATGCGGTAGCGGCCATCCGGCAGTCGCTCGAGGTAGCGCCGCCGCAGCAGCGTCTCCGCCAGCCGCAGCAGGGTGCTCTTGTGCAGGCCGGTTCGGTCGGCGAGCGTCGCCAGCGTCAGCGGGCCGTCATCCATAGAGAAGGCTTCGAGCAGGCCGAGCGCCCGCTCCACCGCCTGGACGCCGCCCTCGGGGCTCTCGGGCTTGCCCGTGTCGCTCACCGTGAAAGCCCCCCTCCCGGCGCCGGAACGGCAGCCAGATCCTCGTCCGACGCGGCATTGCGCGAGAGATTGGGGCCGACATGGCCGAGCCGCAAGAGGCTGACACATGCCCCCAGCATCGCCGTCCCGGCGGCGACGAAAAGCGAGATCTCAGCCCCGTCCATGCCGTAGCGCGCGAGGAGAAGGCCGACGATCGCCGTCCCGGTCGCCTGGCCGGACAGCCGGGCGGTGCTGAGCATGCCGCTGGCCGCGCCGCTGCGCGATTTCGGCGCGGCGCCGATCATCGTGCGGTTGTTGGGCGACTGGAACAGGCCGAAACCCACGCCGCAGAGCGCCATCCGCCAGACGATGTCGGCGATCCCCGGCTGTGCCGGCAACAGGCCGAGCGCAACAAGGCCCCCCGCCAGGAGGACAAGCCCAATGCCGCCGAGAAGGCCGGGGGCGTGTCGGTCGGACAGCCGTCCGGCGATCGGCGCCGCGATTGCCACCGCGATTGGCCAAGGCGCCATCAGCAGCCCGACGGTCACCGGCGGGAAGCCATAGCGGCTGAACAGGAGGAAAGGCAGCGCTACCTGCGCCATCATATGCGCGGCAAAGGAAGCGATCGAGGTGCCGATTGAGAGGGCGAAGATCGGCTTGGCCAGGAGATCCAGCGGGAGCAGCGGCAGCGGGTTCGGCAGTTCGCGCCGCACCAGGAGGACCGCGGCCACGAGGCCGACGCCGATCTGCAAGGCGACGAGCGTGAGGTCGACGCCATGACCGATGCTGTCGACGCTGGTGATCAAGAGGCCGAACATCGCCGCGCTGAGGAGCGCCGCCGTGACGTCGAAGCGGCGTGGCGACAGGTCGCTGTCCGGCAGCGCCCGCACTGCCAGCACGGCGGCCAGCGCGCCGAAAGGCACGTTGATGGCGAACAGCCAGGGCCAGGACGCCCAGTGCAGCACGAAGCCGGCCAGGGTTGGCCCGATCGTCGAGGCGACGGCCACCACCATCGCGTTCATGCCGATCGCCGTGCCGAGCCGCGCCTTGGGGACGATGTAGCGGATCACCGCAGTGTTGATGCTCATCAGACCGGCCGCGCCGAACCCTTGCGCGATCCGCGAGAGCGTCAGCACCGGCAGCGACGGCGACAGCGCGCAGGCGAGCGAGGCCAGAGTGAACACGGCGAGCCCGGCGCTGTAGACCCGGCGATAGCCGTAGATCTCGCCGAGGGCGGCGAAGGGCAGCAGCGAGATCACCAGCGCCATCTGGTAGCCGTTGACGATCCAGATCGAGCTCGCCGGCGTGACGCCGAAGTCCGCCGCGATCGCCGGCAGCGCGACGTTCGCCACCGAGCTGTCGATGACGGCCAGGCTGATGCCGATGATCACCGTCGCCAGCGCCCATTGCCGCCGTGGCGATTCCAGTCCGTCCGTGTGCATGCCATCACCCGTTGCCGAACGCGCCAGAAATAGAACGTCGTTTCGTCTAGCGAAATACTCCTCGCTGCATTTGAAGGAAAGGCCGAAACTGTTCATCTCCGCAGAATCCAGACCCATGCCCGAGAGACCCGCCACGGGGTGAATGCAGCCCTCCTCGACGACACGGTAAAAAAATCTGGCCGCCGGTGGATGGGAATCCGGCGGGCGCCGTATACCCGGTCATGAAGGACGAAAACCTCGACGTCACAGGACAGCTCGGACCGCTGCGGCGCTATGCGCTGTCGCTGACGCGGCATTCCGCCGATGCCGAGGATCTGGTGCACGACACGCTGGTCAAGGCGATCGAGCGGCAGGCGCAGTTCCGGCGGGGCCACAACCTCCGGACCTGGCTCCTGTCCATTTTGCACAACGCCTTCGTCGACCAGAAGCGGGCGCGCCGCGCGGAAACGCTGCGCAGTGCCGAGTTCGGTCGCAGCACCGAGACGGCCGCTCCCGCAGGCCAGGAGCATTCGGCCCGCCTTGCCGACGTGCGCGACGCCTTCCTGTCGCTGCCGGACGACCAGCGCGCCGCGTTGCACCTCGTTTCGATCGACGGGCTATCCTACGAGGACGCTGCAGCAGCGCTCGGCGTGCCCGTCGGCACCGTCGTTTCGCGCATCTCGCGCGCCCGCGCCCGGCTGCGGGCGATCGAAGACGGCACCGCCGCGGGAGCCAACGTCATTCCGCTGCGTGCCCCCGAGTCCCCGCGAGAATCGTCCGCGCGAGTGTCGCCGCGGCAAACCCCGCTTGCCCTTGGAGGTGTCGATGACAACGCCTGACCCGATTATCGAGACCGACCTCGTTTCCTATGTCGACGGCCAGCTGTCGCCAGAACGGCAGATCGCGGTCGAGGCGCATCTGGCGAGCCAACCCGCGCTTGCCGCCCGGATCATGGCGGACCTGCGTGGCCGGCACGAACTGAAGCTGGCGCTGGCCGAGCCGCCGCTGCCGGGAAGTCTTGCCACTGTCGAGGCCGCCCGCCGGCTGGAGCGCACGCTCGGCCGCCGCCGGGTCGGCGCCAGCCTGCGCCGCGTTGCGGCCGTCGGCCTCTTCATCGCCGTCGGCTGGCTGGCGCACGCCGAGATGGGCCCGCTCGGCGTGCGCGAGGTTTCCGCGTCGGCGCAGCCGCCGGGCTTCGTCGGTGACGCCGTTCTCGCCCACCGCACCGCCGCCGTCAGCGCGAAAATGCCGTCGCACGGCGGCACCAGCCGCTACGCGCCGGCCGAAATCCTCGCCGCCACCGCCATCGCCATGCCGAAGCTGCCGGCCGACTGGACCGTGACGGACGTGCAGCTCTTCCCCTCGCCTTTCGGCCCGAGCGTCGAGATGGCGGTCGAGACCGAGCTCGGATCGCTATCGGTCTTCGCCGTGCGGCCCGGACGGTTCGACGTTGTGGAACCCCGCACCACCACCGATGACGGCGTCACGGCGGCCTACTGGCAAGTCGGCGAGGTCGGCTACGCGCTGGTCGCCGACGCCGCCCCGCGCGAAGCCCTCGGCCGCGCCGCCGTAGCGCTCGCCCGTACCCTCTACTGAAGGCCGCGGCCCTCGGGCCAAGCTTTCGGTCGATCTCCCCCACCCACCAAGGAGCTTCCTGATGAACACACCCACTCAATCCGGCTGGGGCGCACAAACCGCCCAGCAGTCCGGCGTCATCTTCGACGAGGGCCTGCGGCAGCATATGCTGCGCGTCTTCAACTATATGGGCCTCGGCCTCGTGGTCACCGGCTTGGTGGCCTACGTCGTCGGCACGACCCCGGCGCTTTACGTGCCGATCTTCTCCTCGCCGCTGAAGTGGGTAGTGATGCTGGCGCCGCTCGCCTTCGTCCTGGTCTTCTCGTTCAAGATCCAGACCATGTCGGCCGCTACCGCCCAGTTCGCCTTCTGGGCCTTCTGTGCCGTCATGGGCCTGTCGCTCGCCTCGGTGTTCCTGGTCTTTACCGGCGCCAGCATCGCCAACACCTTCTTCATCGCCGCGGCGATGTTCGGCGCGACCAGCCTCTACGGCTACACCACCAAGCGCGACCTGACGAAGATGGGCTCGCTCCTGATGATGGGCCTCATCGGCGTCGTCATCGCCAGCGTCGTCAACATCTTCATCGGCTCGTCGGCGCTGCAGTTCGCCGTTTCGGTGATCGGCATCATCGTCTTCACCGGCCTGACCGCCTGGGACACCCAGAACATCAAGGAGCAGTATGCCGAGAACTTCTCCGAGGAGTCCCGGCAGAAGATGGCGGTGTTCGGCGCCTTCTCGCTGTTCCTCAACTTCGTCAACATCTTCCAGCTCTTGCTGAACTTCACGGGCGAGCGCGAATAGCCCTTCAGCCTTCATCAACCGACAAAGATGGCCCCGGCGTTTGCCGGGGCCATCTTTGTTTGGGAGGCATGCATCGCGCCGATAGCGCGAGCATTTGTCGTCAGGGACAACAGACCGCCGGCACGGGCCGGTTTCAAGCGACCAAAGTGGCTGACGTCGGCTGGTCGAAGATGCGCACCGCGTTGCGCCCGGCGATCTTCGCCGCATAAAGCGCGATGTCCGCGCGCCGCGCCACCGCCTCGTAGCTGTCGCCGTCCTGCACCCGCGCCAGACCGACGCTGCCGCCGAGACTGACGCTGCCGCGGGAGATCACGATCGGCTGGGCGAGCGCGGCGACCAGCGCGTCTGCCACGGCAGCGGCGCAGCCCGCGGCGGTGCCGGTCAAGAGCATCGAGAACTCATCGCCGCCTGTCCGCGCCATCAGCTGCCCCGCCGGCGCGCCGTCCACCAGCCGCCGGCTTACCTCACGCAGCACCTCGTCGCCGGTCTCGTGCCCATGCGTGTCGTTGATCGGCTTGAAATGGTCGAGGTCGATGGCCAGCAGCGTCGCATGCCCCTCAGCCTCGGCAACGAGCGGCATGAACTTCTCTTCGAAGTGCCGGCGGTTCCAGAGACCTGTCAGGAGATCGGTCCGGGCGATCCGGTCGAGCTCCCGGCGGCTCTCCAGCATCTCGCGCACGCTGTCGTACTGGACCTGGATGTTGCTGAGGATCGCCACCCAGCCGAGCAGCAGCGTCAGGGCCATCATCTGGTACATGGGGTCGCCCGTCGTCAGGCAGCCGAGGATGCCGAGCGCCATGACGATGAAGCTCTGCACGCTGGCGATCGCCGGGCGCATCGCGACATACCCGACCAGCCCGGCCGCATAGCCGCAGCCGAGACCGTAGCACCAGGCAAAGGTCGGTACGTCGCCGAGGACAGCGGAGCGGAACATCATCCCGCCGAAGGCGGCGGAGTAGAGAAAGGCGGCGAGCGCATACCGCAACTGCCAGGCCTGCAGCTCGGCGCGAGTCTCGCCACGGCGCCGACGCGACAGATAGGCCACGCTGTTGGCGATCCGCAGCGTGCCCGCTATGGCCGCCGCCACGCTGAGGGCGATGAAGACGCCATCTCCGGTCCGCAGCGAACAGTAAACCGCCGCGACCATCAGCATGGCCGTACTGAAGCAGATCGCCTTGGCGGAGGCATACATCTGGTCCAGCATCTCGCCGAAGACCCGGCCGTCTACGTCGTCGCCCCGGACCCGACGGATAATACTGCCGATCATGCTTGCCCCACTCGAACACTGCCTGAAAGCTAGCACACGATTATTAATTTACTGCGGATAGTTGCTAGCCGGCAGTGGGATAGCCAGCTCATATTCACGTAAGCTTGTCTTTCTCAGTCGGGGCTAAGAAAACTGTCGCTTATACCGCCTTGGCAAAGTCGACAAGCTGCACCTTAGACGGGAAACATTGAGCGGTGCTTCTGCAAGAATGAATCGCGGGACAAACTGCCTGCCCGGACAGATGGCCGGTAATGCACCGGGACGGGAGCGTGGTGACAGGCCGCGCCCGGCGGGAGTGCCGCGCCGCAGAGCCTTTGCAGAAGCCCTTTCAAAGGTTGCCGCCTTATGAGGCGCACTGCTCAAAACTTCGTCTTGGAAATCCGCTCGTGCCGCCGTTTCAGCGTGGATTCACGTGAGGCTTCCCGATATCGTCATATTCGACAAATCATAACCATGCCGCCCTCGGACGAACGGCAGCCGGGCTGAAACCTGAAGTATAGCCCGGCGCAATCAAAGCAACGCTGGCTCACCCCGACGCTGCGGCAAGGTGACGCGCCTGCGAGCCCAAACGGTTCGGGCCCCCCTCTCACCGGGCGCGACGCCCGGCCTTCGCGAATCCGCCGCATCCGCGTCGGTTCTGTTCCCTCGATCCAGTTCCTGCCCCTCGATAAGGACACGCCCATGCCGAACCTCACCCGCCGCGCCCTGGCGCTCCGTGCCGCCTGTGCCGCGGTCGTCCTTGGCTTCAGCCTCGGGGCAACGGCCGCCCGTGCGGATGGCGTCGACACCATCAAGTCGGCCGGTGTCCTTAATGTCGGTGTCTTCTCCGACTTCCCGCCCTTTTCCTCGGTGTCCTCCGACATGAGCCTCAAGGGCTACGACATCGACGTCGCCGAGATCCTCGCCAAGACCATGGGCGTCAAGCTGAACCTCGTCAGCGTCACCGGCCAGAACCGCATCCCGTTCCTCACCGAGAAGCGCGTCGACATCCTCCTCAGCGTCGGCCACAGCGCCGAGCGCGAGAAGGTTATCGACTTCACCAAGGCCTATGCGCCCTACTACATCGGCGTCATCGGCCCGAAGGCGCTTGCCGTGACCGACAAGGCCGGCCTTTCCGGCCACTCCATCGCGGTCAACCGCGGCACGCTGGAAGACACCTCGCTGACCGAGGCGGCGCCGAAGGATGCCGAGATCAAGCGTTTCGACAACTACAACTCGGTGATCCAGGCCTTCCTGTCCGGCCAGGCCGACATGATGGCAGTCGGCAACGACGTCGGCGCGCAGGTGCTGGCCAAGCAGACCGACCTCGCACCGGAGCAGAAGTTCCAGCTAATGAGCTCTCCCGATCACATCGCGCTGGCCAAGGGTGAGCCGAAGCTGAAGGCGATGCTCGAGGAGACGATCGACAAGCTTCTGGCCGACGGCACGCTGAACGAGATCTCGGTGAAGTGGCTGGGCAAGCCGCTGGATCCCAAGGACCTCTGAATCGCATGCATTACAGCCTCGACTTCAGCTGGCTGGCCGAGGCTGCCACGATTCTGGCGAACGGCGCCGTCACGACGATCCTCCTGATCGCCGTGGCCGCGCCGCTCGGCATCCTCATCAGCATCCTCGGCGCCAGCGGCCGCCGCAGCCGGCTGAAGCCGGTGCGCTGGCTGGTCAGCTTCTATGTCGAGCTGATCCGCAACACGCCGTTCCTGGTGCAGCTGTTCTTCATCTTCTTCGGCCTCCCCGCGATCGGCCTCCGGCTCGACGGCATGACCGCGGCGATCCTCGCCATGACCATCAATCTCGGCGCCTACGGCACGGAAATCGTTGGCGCCGGGCTAGATGCCGTTCCGGAGGGGCAAAGCGAGGCGGCAATGGCGCTCGGCCTCAAGCGCTACCGCGTCTTCGTCACCATCGTGCTGCCGCAGGCGCTGAAGGTGATATTCCCTGCCCTCACCAGCCAGCTCGTCATCATGATGTTGGAATCGGCCGTCGTCTCGCAGATCGCGGTTCGCGACCTCACCTACGAGGCTGACCTCCTGCAGGCCCGCACCTTCCGCGCCTTCGAGACCTATCTCGTCGTCACCGCCGTCTATCTCGGCCTGTCGATGGCCTTGCGGCGGTTGATGAACCTGATCGGCACCCGCTTCATCGCCCGCGGCCCCGCGCCCGAAGGGAAGACCTCCCGTGCCGCCCAGGCCGCGACCGCGCTGGCGCCGACGCCGAGGGGCGGCGCATGATCGAGTTCACCCTCTGGGACATCCTGCGAAACCTGCTCCTGGCGGCGCGCTGGACCGTTCTCCTCTCGGTCGCCGCCTTCGTCTGCGGCGGCACCGTCGGCCTTCTCGTGCTGCTCGCGCGGACCAGCCGAGGGAAACTCCTGCGCCGTACCGCGCAAGGCTACATCGCGCTGTTCCAGGGCACGCCCTTGCTGATGCAGCTGTTCCTGGTGTTCTTTGGACTGCCGCTGCTCGGACTTCGGATCGAGGCGTGGACAGCCGCCGTACTCGCGCTGACGCTGTTTGCCAGCGCCTATCTCGCAGAGATCTGGCGCAGCGGCGTCGAGGCGATCCCGGAGGGGCAGTGGGATGCCGCGCGGAGCCTCGGCTTGCACACGGTGACCCAGCTCCGGCTGATTATCCTGCCGCAGGCCTTCGCCATCACCCGTGCGCCCACGGTGGGCTTCCTGGTTCAGCTGGTGAAGAGCACGGCGCTGACCTCGATCATTGGCTTCGACGAGCTGGTCAAGACCTCCAACGCCATCAACAACGCGACCTTCGCCCCGTTCACCGTCTACGGGCTCGTCGCGCTGATCTACTTCGCGATGTGCTTTCCGCTCACCCGCTACGCCAAAGCGCTGGAGCAGCAAGCCGCGGTCGCGCGGCGCTGAAGGGGCGTCGTACGACCCAGCGGCGCATGGTATCGCCTACAGGTCGGCTCTGCGGCAATCGCCAGCAAACGCTGGACTCGGACATGAATCTGCGAGCCGCCCCGCCCAACAGCGCCATAACCGGAATGCAGCGTAATCGTTAATTGAGGATTTCGCCGGCGATGCGGTTAAGCGTGCTGACGATCTCGGCTGGCGGATAGGGCTTGGCGAAGAACATTCCGTTCTCCGGCATGTCCTCGGCGCCGACCTTGACCCGCCCGGAGGTCATGATGATCGTCACCGGTGGCCAGCGATCGCGGACAGCGCGGGCGAGCTTCAACCCGTCCATCGAGCCCGGCATCTCGACGTCGCTGAACAGGATGCGGATATCGGGGTGGCGCTCCAGAAGACCGATCGCCGCATCGGCGTCGCGGGCGCCGTAGGCCGTGAGGCCGGCATCCTCGACCAGCTCCATCGCATCCATCAGAAGAATGGGGTCATCTTCGACCACGAGAACGGCATACTGCCGGTAGTTTAGCGATTCACCCATGCAGCCAGAACTTCATCCCGGACGAAAGAGTTCCTGCAATACGTTGAAACAAAATCATGATTTTGTTTTGCCAGCGAGTTCGCTGATGCCGCTGACGAGCCGAAAACGCACTCCGGATGGGTCGAAATCGAGTGCCGCCTTACCGTTGAAGTACGGCGCAACGACTCGTTCCACGAGCTTGGTTCCGAACCCTGTCCGCTCCGGCAACACCACGCGCGGCCCTTCGCTTTCCACCCAGTCGAAGACGAACTCATCTTCCGGCGTCACCCTCCAGGACACGTCAACACGCCCGTGCTCGGTCGAGAGAGCGCCATACTTGGCCGCATTCGTCGCCAGTTCGTGCAAGGCGAGCGACAGGCCGAGGCCCTGCTGCGATCGCAGCGGCAGGTCCGGCCCGGCAATGCTGATGCGCTGGCCGGTCCGGTGCGCCTCCAGCGCCCCCTCGACGATGCTGAGAATGCCTGCATCCGGCCGGTCGGGCTGGATCAGGATGTCCTGCGCGCGGGCAAGCGCGTTCAGTCGCGCATTGATCGCCGTGCGTCCCTCCTCGACCGTCTTCACCTGCTGGAAGGTTTGCGACGCAATCGCCTGCACCATGGCGAGAATGTTCTTCACCCGGTGCGCCATCTCGTGCGCAAGGTCGTTGCGGCGCTCCTCGGCAAGCTTGCGCTCGGTGATATCCACGGACGCGCCAGGGAACCGCAGCGGCACGCCGTCGCCATCGCGCACCAGCTTGCCGCGCGCCAGCACCCAGCGCACCGAACCATCCGGCTGGACCACCCGGTACTCGCACGAAAACTCGGGAGCACCGTCGAACAGCCGTCCGAGCTCGGCTTGGAATTCGGGCATGTCGTCGGGGTGGAAGTTCTTGATGTACTCGCTGAGCGGCGCCCCGGCATTCGCCCAAGCGGGATCGACGGTGTAGATGCGGGCGAAGTTCGGGTCTGAATAGATCAGGTCGGTCTGCAGGTCCCAGTCCCAGACGCCGACCATCCCGGACGCCCCGAGGGCAAGGTTCAGCCGCTCCTCGCTGCGCGCGATCCGCGTGTTGGTGATGTCGCGCGAGACCGACAGCAAGGCCTCTGGCTTGCCGTCGTCCCCGAGGATCGGCGTCACCTTGACGTCCCAGTACCGGGCGCGCCCCTTCAGCGTGTCCGCCATCCCCTGGAAATGACCCACACGTCCGGCCCGCGCCGCCTCCACGGCGGCCAGCGCTTCGATGTTGCCTTGCTCGATCCAGAAATCTGGCCAGAAACAGCCGCGGATCGCCTCGAAGTCGTCGACCTCCATCACCCGCTGCCCGCCGACGCTCATGAAGACCAGCCGCGCGTCGAGATCCATCACCTTGATGCAATCATTCGAAGAAGCGAGAATCCGGGCGAGGAAGGCAGGATCGGCAAGCTCTGCGGGGGTCAGGATGGGAGAGGTGATCACGCAAAAAATCCGAGCGGCATTAATCGCCACTGAAGCCAGCTATACGATGCAAGGGTCCGAAATCAACTCTCGCCCGAATTCGAGGTTACGAACTCTTATTCCATTCGCTAGCGTCGCTACCGGGCAGATCCTTTCAGCCGCGGCTCTGCTGCTTCGCCCGCGCCATGACGCAGAGCAGCTCGAACAGCATGGTCGCGCCGGCCAGCGCCGTCATCCCGCCGAGATCGAAGGGGGGCGAAACCTCCACCACATCAGCGCCGACGATGTCGACCCCTTCGAGCAGACGCAGCATCTGCTGCGCCTCGCGCGTCGTGAAGCCGCCGACCTCCGGCGTCCCCGTGCCGGGCGCCATCGACGGGTCGATGCAGTCGATGTCGAAGGTGACGTAGGTCGGGCCCGTGCCGACGATCGCCTGCGCCTCGGCCATCACGTCCACGACGCCGCGCCGCACGACTTCCTCCATATAGATCACCCGCATGCCCTCCGCCCGAGCCCAGTCGTGCTCGCCGACCTCGTAGACGGAGCCGCGAATGCCGATCTGCACTACCCGTCGCGGGTCGAGCAGCCCCTCCTCGACCGCGCGCCGGAAGGGCGTACCGTGGGTGTAGAGGTTGTCACCGAAATAGCGGTCGTTGGTGTCGGAATGGGCATCAAACTGGATCATCCCGACCGGACGATCGGCCGCGACCGCGCGCAACACCGGCAGCGTGGTCAGGTGGTCCCCCCCGGCGCCAAGCGGCCGGGCGCCGGCGGCGACGATCGCCGCGACGCCGGCCCGAATGATCTCGAGATTGGTCTGCAGGTCGACAGGATTGACCGCTAAGTCCCCTATATCGGCGACATTGGCGAGGCTGAATGGCTCGATACCCGAAACATGGTGCACTCGCCGCATCAGGCTCGACTGGTTGCGGATTTCGCGCGGGCCGTGCCGGGCACCGGTACGGTTGGTGGTGCCGCCGTCCCAAGGAATGCCGTAAAGGGCGATGTCGAGACCTTCGGCGCTCGCAACGACCGGCAGGCGCATGAAACTCGCGATCCCGGCGAATCGCGGAACGAGGGCGGCATTGATCGGCTGGAAGCGGTCCAAGTCTTGCTCCATTCTGGTTCTAGGCACCACCGCGCCGGCAGCATTCCGGCCTACAACATCGACGCGGAAATCGGAACTGGTCGACGGTGGTTCGACCGCGTCGATTCACACAGTGAGGACGTCTTTTAGGCGCGTGCAGGCTCGCACCGCGCTCCATTCATCACACCACCGGGACCGGCAAGCAGCCGCCCGCCCCATCGACCGGCGCCACGCCTGCGGGATGCTCCGCGGGACAAAGCATGCGAGAACTCAGGTGGCTCTCGCCTTCTCCCCTTCAGCAAGGACCTGCGGCCGCCGCGGCCCCGACCATAATGATCAAATTCCTTCGTCTCCTCGCCATCGCGACCCTCCTCTTCATCGCCGCCGCAGGTGCCTTCGCCCCGACGGCATCGGCGCAAGGCGAGCCGAACCCGGTGCAGGTGATCGACGCCCAGAGCGCCGAGTTCGACAACATCAGCAAGGCGCTCGGCAACGATATGGCCTCGGCGCAGCGCATCTCGCTGCGCGACCGGGCAAGTGCCGTGCAGTCGCGCGCCGCGGCCGCCGCCACGGCGCTGGTGCCGCAGCTCGAAAGCCTCGACTCGCGCCTGAAGGAGCTCGGCGAACCGGCCGAAGCGGAATCTGCGGACATCAAGACCTTGCGCGAGCAGCTCGGACAGGAGCGCAGCGACATCGATTCCGCCATCAAGCGCGGCCGTCTCCTCTCCACCGACGCCAATGATGCGGTCGACACGATCAACCGGTCGCTGGCCGAGGAGTTCAACCGCAACACTTTCGAGAAGACGGCGTCGCCGCTCAGCGCCAACTTCTGGAAGCCTATCCTCGTCGCCTGGCCGGCCGACGTCGTCCGGTTGAAAACCTTCGGCTACCACCTCGTCGACGGGTTCTGGGAGGGGCTCAGCGGTTCCAACCCGATCATCATCGGACTGTCCGTCCTTCTGGCCAGCGTGGTCTGGCTGCCGGTGCGCCGCCGCCTGCGCAGGATCGGCCGGCAGTTCGCAATCGACCATGCCCCTGGCTCGCGGGCCCGGCGTTCGGGTCTCGCCCTCTGGTTCGTTCTCGTCGGCACGCTCAGTGCCATCATCGCCCTGTTCATCATCATCCAGGGCCTGCGCTGGGCGAATGCACTCACGCCGGACGTCGACGCGGTGCTGTCCAGCATGGTGCTCAGCGGCTCGATCGGCGCCTTTATCGTCTCGCTCGGCGCAGGCCTTCTGCTGGTCGACCAGGCGTCGTGGCGGCTGCTGCCGATCGGCGATGCGGCGGCGCAAAAGCTGCGACCCTATCCGCTGGTCACCGCTTTAATCGGCGCCTTTGGCATCGGCCTGATCCAGCTGAACAGCACCATCGCCGCCAGCCCGCCTTCCACCGCGGTCGCCAATCTCGTCATCGCGCTTGGCTATGCCGGCCTGACCCTTGCCACCCTCCTCACCGTCCGCAAGCTGCGCCGGCAGGATCCCGATGCGGAGGAAGCCGCGCAGCCCTCGGCGACGCGCTCGCTGGTGACGCTTGCCTCGATGCTGGCCTGGGTCGCGCTCGCCGTCAGCCTCGTCGCAGCGCTGCAAGGCTACATCAACTTCTCGCTCTTCATCGGCCGGCAGACCTTCTGGGTGGCGATTATCGTGGCGGCCGCCTACCTGCTCCTGACTGTCACCGACGACTTCGCCACCATGCTCCTGTCCGGCGATGGCTGGCTCGGGCGCGCCGCCAATGCCGGCCTCGGCATCCGCAAGAGCCGGGTCAGCCAGGCCGGTGTCGTCGTCTCCGCCTTCCTGCGGATCGCCATCGTCCTCCTCGCCGTCGCGCTGATCTTCGCGCCTTTCGGGCCGGGCACCGGCGCGCTGTTCTCGCAGTTCGGCGACCTCTCCTCGATCAATCTCGGCGGCTTCACGCTGGCACCGGGCGCCATCCTGAAGGCGCTCCTGGCACTCGCCCTCGGCCTTTCCGCGATGCGCCTCGTCCGGCGCTGGCTCGACGAGACCTACCTGCCGACGACCGAGCTCGACGCCGGCGCGCGCAACTCCGCCAGCATGATCGTCAGCTATGCCGGCATCATCTTCGCCAGCTTCTGGGCGCTGACCTCGCTCGGCATAGGCGTCGAGCGCATCGCCCTCGTCGTCTCCGCATTGTCGGTCGGCATCGGTTTCGGCCTCCAGGCGATCACCCAGAACTTCATCTCAGGGCTGATCCTGCTGGCTGAGCGGCCGGTCAAGATCGGCGACATCGTGCGCATCGGCACCGACGAGGGCGACGTCAGGCGCATCAACGTGCGCTCGACCGAGATTCAGATCGCCGACCGCTCGACGCTGATCGTGCCGAACTCGGAGCTGATCACCAAGTCGATCCGCAACATGACCCTCGCCGACCCCATCGGCCGCGTCCAGATCATGTTCACCGCGCCGATCACGATCGACGCCATCGCGGTGCGCGAGACGTTGCTGCAGATCTTTGACAAGCACCCCGCCGTGCTCGACGACCCCAAGCCCAACGTCTTCATCGACGCGATCTCCGACGGCAAGATCAGTTTCAACGCGCTCGCCTTCGTCGCCGGCCCTCGCCAGGTCTACTCCACCCGCAGCGCGCTGCTCTTCTCCGTCCTCGAGAAATTCCGTGCCGACGACATCCAGTTGACCGCACCGGCGTAAGCGTCGCGCCTGAAAGGCCTGGTCCGAGGAGTAGGAGTATCTCTCGGGCCTCGGAGGGCCACAGCGGCATTGCATCAGAGCTTTAGCGCTGCTGCGTGGAAAAGATGACCGCACTCGCGGCGGAAGAGGTACCCCGTCTGGCGACGCCTGGGGCCTTTACGGCAGACGCTTCTCTCCACCTTCTGTCGCCGGCCGCGGCCACATCAGTGAGTCCAGAGCCGAAACGCCTCGCAAAATGGCACGGTCGAGAGCCTGTGCCCTTGCGAATCGCAGATGTCGATCTGTTGTCCGCCGACCATCTGGCCGGTCCGGACCCGCTCGGCGAGGATCTCCCGTGCGGTGGCCAGCGCTTCTTGCCGTGCCGCCTGAAGGTTGAGAAAGGCGCTGCCCTCCGGATCCTCGATGACGTCGTTTCCATCCCGCAGGTGGAAATAGTAGTGCGGCATATCCCGACTTCCTATGTCGAATGCAATCCACCTGGCTCCATCATGCCCGTATCTTCGGAATTTTCAGGAACGATGTCCATGCGGGTAACCTCGCTATTCATTTAGGCATGGTGAGTGAAGCGGAATACAATAGCCCCGCAGCGATAGGCGGATGCCTAAACTCGGATGTTGCTGTGCGTGGCTTTTCTTGCACTGCAATACAGCACCCGAGCGTCAGCGATCGTACCGCCTATCTCTTGGCAAATCTATCGGCGGGAGGCTGGCATCCGCCAGAACTCTCGGGGCGGATCGGCAGGACAACCGAGCGACCTTAACGCTGTTGACAAACAGTAGGCGCCTAGCGGATGCCGTTCAGGAACTAAATATGCAATGAACACTTAGACGGCAGTTCGCTGATGCCGCATACTGTCCAACTGGCCCGAGAGCGAGGGCGTAAGGGTCGTAGATGTCCGTGCCAATCCTGCAGTCCAACGTTCGCAACCGCCTGCTGCAGGCGCTTGCACCGGCGGATTTCTCGCTGCTGGCGCCGCATCTGACATACCGTCCCTTGCCCCTTCGCAGCATCGTCGAGGGCCCCGACAGCCCGAACGACGGCGCGATGTTCTTCGAAAGCGGCATCTGCTCGTCGGTCGTCGTCGGTCAGGAAGGCGATCTGTCGGAGGTCGGCCATATTGGCCGGGAGGGCATGTCCGGCCGCCACATCCTCCATTGCGCACCCCTGCCCTCGAGCCAGATGATGGTCCAGGTTCCCGGGTCGGCGCTGCGGATCGACGCCGCGCCGCTGACCCGCGCCCTCGATCGGAGCGCCAGCCTGCGCGGACTGCTGCTGCGCTACCTCCAAAGTGTCGACATCCAACTGGCCCACTCCATGCTCGCGGTGACGCGCTTCAACGTCCACCAGCGCCTGGCGCGCTGGTTGCTGATGTGCCACGACCGCGTCGACAGCAACGACCTGCCGCTGACGCACGACATCCTCGCACGAATGCTGAGCGTCCGGCGCGCCAGCGTGACGCAGGAGATCCAGATGCTCGAAGGCCTCGGCGCGGTTCGGGCCATGCGCGGCAATGTCCGCATCCTCGACCGCAGCAGGCTGATCGCCATTACCGCCGGCAGCTATGGGATCCCCGAAGCCGAATACGAACGCCTGATCCAGCCGCCTTGCCACGCCGATCGCCGGTCGCTGGCGACCGTCGACTGACCCTGTGCGCCCCGTCAGAGTGGACATCCGGCCGCCATCGCGCTTAATCCGGCGATGACCGACGCCCAGCTTCTCGCCACCATCGCCGCGTCGACCTCCCTGCGCGAAGGCGCCGAGGGGGTCGCGCTGATCCTGCGGACCGCCTTTCGCGACGGTCCGCTGCTGCTGCGCGATCTGGCGCGGCAAGTGCGGATGCCCTTGCCCGTGGTCGGCGCAGTGCGGCGGGAACTGGAACTCGCCGGCCTGCTCGACCGGGGCCAGGGCGTCGAACTCAGCGAAGCCGGCAAGGCCTTCTGCACGGAGATCCTCGGCATCTCCACGCGGCACGATGCGCGCTGCTCCTGCTGCCATGGGCATGGCGTCGTGGTGGCGCCCGATCTCGCCGATCTCGTCCGGCTGATGGAAGAGCACGTCGCCCGGGGACCGGCGGTGGACGTGACGCTCGACCAGGCGCCTTGCACTCCGGAGACGGCGGTGCGGCGGGCGCTCGCGATGCACGAGGCCGGCGCGCTCGATGGGCGCTCGATCCTCATTCTCGGCGACGACGATTCGATGTCGGTCGCCTTGCTGCTGCTCGCCCGCGCAATCGGCGCCCGGCCGCGCCGCCTGACCGTGCTGGAACTCGATGCCGCCCGCATCGCCCACATCACAGAGGCCTCCGAACAGCACGGCCTCGCCATCGAGATCGTCGCCCAGGACCTGCGGGAGCCGCTGCCCGAGGTGCTGCGCCGCCAGTTCGACGTGTTCGAGACCGACCCGCCCTATACCGTCGACGGCATGGCGCTGTTCGTCTCCCGTGGGCTCGAGGGGCTGCGCGAGGAGCCCGGCCTGCCCGGCTTCCTATCCTATGGCGACCTCGCGCCCGACGATCTCCTGGACCTGCAGGCGCGGCTGACCGAGATGGGTCTCGTCGCCACCCGCATCCGGCCCTCGTTCAACGCCTATCAGGGGGCCTCGATCCTCGGCTCCGTCGGCCAGCTGATCGATCTGCGGACCACCAGCCGGACTCGGCCGCTGACAGCGGCTGACGGTTCCTTCACCGCGCCGATCTACACGGCCGAGGTCCGCCCGCGCGACCGCCGCTACCAGTGCCGCGCCTGCAGCACCATAACGCCGGTCGGCCCGAAGGAGATTTTCACCACCGTCGAGGCGCTGAAAGCGGCCGGCTGTCCGCATTGCGGCGCGACGGTGTTCAAACGGCTGCACGCCAAGACCGCGTACTGACGCTGCCCAAGGCCTCCTTACTCGGGAGGCCTCTACGTTCGACGCGCAAAAACCAGCGCTACCCGCCGATCGAGCTCACTTGCGCCCCGCGCGGTAGGCTCAGTCGAAGATGGCAGAGCCTGTGAGCAAGCAGGCGCGCCTGGCTCAGGCCGCCCGCTTCTGCGCCGCCTCGACCGCGGCGACGAGGCCGGCCACGCTGTCCGAGCGCTCGATTTCGGCCATGGTCAGCTCGACGCCGAACTCGGCCTCAAGGGCCAGAACGATGCGGACATGGCCAAAGCTGTCCCAGGCGCCGACATCGGCGGCCTTGGTATCGGGCGAGAGTTGGTCGGGCGAGAGATCGAGCACGTCGGCGGCGGTGGCGATGATCGCCTTGGCAAGGGTGGTCAAGTCGGCGCTCCCGGCGTGAGGATGAGATCGATCCCCTCGGGTACGCCCTCGAGCGGCCCGCCCGCAAGGCCGAGATCGTAGATCCACACCCCGTCCGCCGCGACGAAGCCGAGACCAGCAAGCGCTTCGCGGGCCGGTTCGTTGCGCGGCAGATGCTCGATCCCGGCGCGGATGCGTTGGAGCCCGGCGGCCTTCGCCTGACGGGCGAGACCGTGCAGCAGCGCGCCTTCGACGCCCCGCTGCAGCGCGCGGCAACTGAGGAAGAGGTTGTCGATGACGGCCTCCTCGCCCTCCCGGTGCGCCAGAACCAGCCCGACCAGCCCGTGCGCGCCGAAAGCGTCGTCGAGGCGCGCCATGGTGTCGAGGCCGTCCGGGCGGGCGGCGAGCTGCGGTCCGTTCGGCCGGTAGGCGGTGAACAGGAACTGGTTGACCCGGCTCGCCAGCTCGGCGGCGCGCGGGCGCAGCGACGCGTCGAGCGGCAAGAGCGTGACGCGGGTGTTGAGCCTCCGCAGGAAGGCCGCCTCGTCCGCCGCCGTATCGCGCAGGCGCTCGACCGCCGCCCGGCGCCGGTACTGCGCCGCGCGTTCAGGCCCGGCAGCGCCACCCGCCAGCAGCGGATCGGCGAGGAGCGCTGCAGCAAACGCATCCGGGTCCCCGGCGAAGAGGCGAACATCCATCGCCGGAAAGCGCGCGGCGACGGCGGCGCAGTTCACCGGGTCGTCGTCGATGAACATCGCATGCTCGGGCGCAAGGCCGAGCCGGTCGAGGATGTCGGCGACGAGCGAGGCCTTGTCGGCCCAGCCGACGGCGCGGGCGGCAAAGGCGTCGGGCCCAAGCGGCGCGGCGGTCCGCAGCGCGGTCTCGACGTCGGCGGGATCGTTCCGGCTGGCGATGGCGAGCACCAGGCCGCGGTCGGCGAGGCCAGCCAGCGCTTCGGCATAGGCGCGGTGAACAGGTGGCACGCCCTCACCCGTTTCGCTTTGGGCGCCCTCGCCGAGAACCCCCTTCCAGAGCGTCCCGTCGAGATCGGAGATCACCAGTTTCGGCGCCGTGCCCTCAAGCCGGGCGGCAAGGCCGGCGGCAGCGTCGGCCAGGCGATCAGCAGCCTCGCTGGTCAGGATCGCGCCAAAAGTGGCGGCAAAACGCTGGTCGAACACCGCGGTAACCGGAATATCGAGCGGCACGACATCGGCGCCCTCCGCGGCGATGCCCTCCGCCGGAAGGCCAGGCAAGCGGAACCTTGCCAGTCCAACCGGCGCCATGGTCCGCATTGCCAGCTGTGCCGCAAGATCGCCCAGCGCGCCGGCACTCTCGGGCAAAGCGCCGTCATCCGGCATGGACAGCAAGGTCATCCGCACGCCCGCAGCCGGATCGACGTCGGCGGCAAGCTTTTCCTGCGGATCGGCCGGCGCGTCCGTCCCCTCCGCCAGCAAGGCGCGCGCGGCAAGAATACCCTCGACGCTGCGCAGCGTCAGCGCGAAGCCGGCGATGGCAAAGCCAAGGGTCAGCGCGTCGGCGAGCGAGCGCGGCTGCTGGGTGGTGGCGAGGAGAACCGGCATCGGCCGGCCGAAACGGTGCCCGGCCTCGGCCTCGGCCGCCTGCAGGAGGGCGGCCGCCCGGGCAGCGCCGAGGATGGCCCGTGCCGCGCGCAGCTCCCGCGCCAGCGCGGCCGGCCCGGTCTCGGCGGCGGCGAGAAGGCTGTCGCGGCTCGGCCGTTCGCCGCCGGAGGGCAGGAAATGCCAGCCGGCGGGGCGCATCAAGCGGTTCCGAGCGACTCGATGTGGCGGGTGACGTAGCTGCGCTCGACGACACCGTCCGGGCAGATACGCCGGGCGATCTCGTCGATGGCCGCATCCTCCGACATGTCGGGATTGCAGAGGAGGATGTCGGCCATCACCAGCCGGTATTCCGGCCATGTCGTCAGCATGATGTGGCTTTCGGCCAGGAACAGCACGAAGGTCACGCCGTGCGGCACGTAGCGCTGGGCGTGCTCGCCGATCACCGTGGCGCCCGCGGCGGTCGCGGCGGCGACGGCCGCCTCGCGCAGGGCGGTCTCGTCTTCCATGAGCGCGTTGCAATTGCGCATGTCCGCAAGGACCTGCCGGATTCTCATGGCGTCACCATTCTGCAAGCTGTATTCAGGCCGCGCCGGGAAACGGCGTCAGGACGGGCGGCGGCGATCGCTCGCCTTGGCCGGTTCTATGAAGCCGGTTCTATAATGATTGCGCCGCCGAGCGGCAAGCACAGCGGACTTTTCGAGGCCCGCTTCTCCTTGGAAAGGGCGCGATGCCGGCCGATACCCCCCGCTTCACCTTGCGCGACTTCCGCCCCGCGGACATCGACGCGGTCGCCGGCTTCGAGGCCGAGATCGCCGTGCGCTCCTTCGCCGACGAGGCGGTGACCGACCTCGACCATTACCGCAAGAAGCTCGGCAAGCTGCTGAAATACGGCGACGACTGGACGAAGGTCCTGGTCGGCGCGGACGGTGCCGTGATCGGCTGGGCCTGGGTCGCGGCGCGGCAGAACTTCATCACCGGCGACAGCTATGCCGACTTCCGCAGCCTCTATGTCGACGGCGCCCGCGCCGGGCCGGCGGCGGCGGTAGCGCTCCTGCGTGCGGTGATGGCGCATGCCAAGGCCAAGGGTTTTACCCGCATCGTCGGGCGCACCGCCACCAGCAATGCCGCGATGCGCTCGCTCTACCAGCTCGCCGGCTTTGCCGAGCGGCACGTGGTCTACGAGCTCGACATCGGCCCCGACGCCCCGCGACGCCGGACCGAGTAAGACGCCCGACCTAGGCGACCGAGCTCACATTGGTCAGGTCGAGCCGGCGTCGACGAAGAAGTCCTGCCCGGTGCACATGGCAGCATCGTCGGAGGCGAGGAATAGGATCATCCGGGCGAGGTAGACCGGCTCGATCTCCACCGGAATGCACTGGCGCTGCAGGTGCGCGGCGACCCCCTCAGGCGTTGCCCAGAGCTCCTTCTGTCGCTCGGTCATCACCCAGCCCGGCACCACGGTGTTGACGCGAATGCGGTGCGCGCCGAGGTCGCGGGCAAACGAGCGCGTGAGCCCGTGCACCGCAGCCTTGGCCGAGGCGTAGACCGGCATGCCGCCCATGGTCTGCATCCAGGAAACCGAGCCGAGATTGATGATCGAGCCCTTGTTCGCGGCGATCATGCCCGGCGCGACGGCCTGAATCGCAAAGAACTGGTGGCGAAGGTTCGTCGCCATGCGCTCGTCGTAATAGTCCGGGGTCACCTCGGCAAACCCATGCCGGTCGTCGCGGGCGGCATTGTTGACAAGGACGCCGCAAGGCCCGTGCGCGGCCTCTAGCGACGCCATCACGGTGCGCAGCGCATCGATGTCGCGGAGGTCGCAAGCCTCGAAGCGGACCCGGCCGCCGGATGCCGAGAGCTCGGCGGCAAGCGCCGCGCCGCGGGCCGCGTCGATGTCGATGAAGCCGACCCGCGCGCCTTGACCCACAAAGGCGCGCACGGTCTCGGCGCCGATGCCGGAAGCGCCGCCGGTGACGATGACGGCAACGCCCTCGAGGCTGGGATAGGTGGCGTAGGTCATCGGTGCGCTCCTGCGGCCTCGGTCTCTCGTCCGCACTCGCGCCGGACGCCCGCGAGCATCCACCACCGCCGCCGCGGCCGGTCAAGCCCCCGCGCCGAGCGTCTCCGGGAGCGTGCGCCGGATGCATTTGCTGTGACGCCGAGGCCGTCAGAGCAGCGGGCCCTCTTCTCCTGTTACCAAGTTCAATAGTTCCCGCAGAAAGCGCCATTTTGCGGGAACTTTGCAATGCGCTATGGGAGCTACATCCCCCTTTCGGGGCCTCGATCCCGGACCGCTCATGCCAGTTTCCACCGCCCAAAAGATCCTGTTCGTCGTCACCGAGGACTGGTTCTTCGCCTCGCATTTCCTGCCGATGGCGCGGGCGGCGCGGGAGTTGGGGCTGGAGGTGCGCGTCGTCTGCCGGATCCGCGGGCATGCCGGGGCGATCGCGGCGACCGGGGCCGTGCCGATCGCGCTCGAGGCCGAGCGGCGGAGCCTCAATCCGCTGGCGGCGGTCGGCGTTGTCCGCCGTCTGGCGCAGGTGATGCGGGCGGAGCGGCCGGACATCGTCCACTGCATCGCGCTGAAGCCGATCCTCCTCGGGGGCATGGCCGCCCGCCTTGCCGGGATCGACCGGCGGATCTTCGCGCTGACCGGTCTCGGCCTGATTGGCGCCAAGCAGGACCGCGTCGGCAAGAGCGCTCGCGCGGTGGTGAAGGCGGCGATCCGCGGGCCGCTGTCGACGCCGCGCACCCGCTATCTGTTCGAGAATGCCGACGATCCCGCGCTTCTCGGGCTCCATCCCGGCGCGCCAAACGTGACGATCGTCGGCGGCGCCGGCGTCGACCCCGTCGCTCTTCCCGAGCTGCCGCTGCCCGGCCAGCCAGCGCTCCGGGTGGCGCTGGTCGCCCGGATGCTGTGGTCGAAGGGCGCCGACATCGCCGTCGAGGCGGTGCGGCTGGCGCGGCAAGCGGGCGCCGACGTCGAGCTATCACTCTACGGCGCGCCGGATCCGTCGAACCCCAAGGCGGTGCCGCAAGCGACGCTCGAGGCCTGGGCGCGTGAGGACGGCATCGGCTGGCACGGCCATGCGGGCGACGTCGCCGCTGTATGGCGGGCGCATCACGTCGCTTGCCTGCCCTCACGCGGCGGCGAGGGCCTGCCGCGGACGCTGCTGGAGGCGGCGGCCTGCGGGCGGGCGATGGTCACAACCGACGTGCCGGGCTGCCGCAGTTTCGTTGAGGACGGCATCAGCGGGATCGTGGTGCCGCCCGGCGATGCGCCAGCCCTGGCGGCGGCCCTCGTGCGCCTTGCTAGAGAGCCGCAGACCGTTGCCGCCATGGGCCATGCGGCCCGCGCCAGGGTGCTGGCTGGTCATACCGAGCGTCAGGTGATGGACCGCGTCAAGTCGCTCTACGCCGCCCTGCTGGCGCCCTGACAGCCGGGCCAGGCATCGCTGCGGACGGCCGGTGACGGGTCATTCAGGCGGGCGTGACATCCTGAGAGTCGCCGATGCGGGCGGCGTTTCCCTCTTCCCGAGCTGTCACGAAGCTAGCTGCGAAGGGCGTTCCGCCCGGTGGCGTTAGCTCAGTACTTCACCATCAGCGTGCGGCCGATATCGCCGAAGTCGGGCTTCACGCCGAGGAAGGTGGCGGAGCGGCGGACGATCTCGCCGACCATGGGGGCGGCGTTCCAGCCGGCCTGGGCGTTGGGCTTGCCCGGCTCGGTCTTCGGCTCGTCGATGATGGCGAGGACGAGATAGCGCGGCTTCTCGATCGGGAAGGCGCCAACGAAAGCGTTGAAGATCTTGTTGTGGTTGTACTTGCCATGCTCGACCTTCTCGGCCGTGCCGGTCTTGCCGCCGACGTGGTAGCCGGGAATGTTGGCATTGCGTCCCGAGCCTTCCTCGCCGTTGATGCGGAAGATCGTGCGCATGTCCTTCGAGGTCCGGTCCTCGACGACCCGCACCTTGATCGCATCGGCCTCGGCCTTGGTCCGCGGCAGGAAGGTCGGCGGGATGTAGAAACCGCCATTGACCAGCGCCGCGGCGGCGACCGCCGTGTTCAGCGGCGTCGTCGACACGCCGTGGCCGAAAGCAATGGTCATCGAGTTGATCTTCTTCCAGACCTTCGGCTGGGTCGGCGTCGCGACCTCCGGCAGCTCGGTCTTGATGCGGCTGAGGAGGCCAAGGCGGGTGAGGAAGGCCTGGTGCCCCTCGATGCCCACCATGTCCGCTTCGCGCGCCGAGCCGACGTTCGAGGAGTACTTGAAGATCTCCGGCACGGTCAGCGAGGAGCCCTTGTTGTGGAACTCCTTGATCGTGTGGCCGGAGACGCGGAACGGCGTCGTGTCGATAGAGCTGTTAATGTTCACCTTGCCCGAGTCCAGCGCCATGCCGGTGGTGAAGATCTTGAAGGTCGAGCCCATTTCGAACACGCCGGCGGAGATGCGGTTGAGGTTCTCCTTCTTCTGCGCGTCGACCGGGTTGTTCGGGTCGTAGTCGGGCACCGAGCCCATGGCGACGATCTCGCCGGTCTCGACGTCCATCACCAGGCCGCCGGCGGCGATCGCGCGGTACTTCTTCATCGCCGTCGTCAACTCGTCGCGCAGCACGTGCTGGACGCGCAGGTCGAGCGCGAGCTTGACCGGCTCGAGCTTGCCGTTGCCGGCAAAGCCGCTGGCCTGCAGGTCGCGGAAGCCGCTGTCGTCGACATACTTCTCCATGCCGGAGATGCCCTGGTTGTCGATGTTGGTGAGGCCGAGGACATGGGCTGCGGTGTTGCCACCGGGATAGAAGCGGCGCTTCTCGGTGCGGAAGCCGATGCCGGGCAGGCCTAGGGCAAAAACCTGCTGCTGCTGGCGCGGGGTCAACTCGCGCCGCAGCCAGGCAAAGCCCTGCTCGGAGGACAGTTTCGCATGCAGGCTCTTCGGGTCGAGGTCCGGGAGCACGCTGAGCAGCGCTTCGGTTGCCTCGTCGACATCGACGATGCGCTTCGGCTCGGCGAACAGCGACGCCATCTTGATGTCGGTCGCCAGCACCTCGCCATTGCGGTCGAGGAGGTCCGGGCGGGTGATCGGGCCGCGCTGCGCCCCGGCCTGGTAGGCACCGGTCGGATCGCCGGCAATGCCGATCATCGCCAGCCGGCCACCGATCACGCCGTAGACGCTGCAGAACAGCCCGACGGCCAGCAGAAAACGGCTCTTGCTGCGGCGGGCATTGCGCGGCTGGACGGTCCAGCCGTCCGCCGTCGGACCGGGCGCGGCGGCGACCTTCGGAAGGCGGATCGGAAGGGCCGGAAGCTTGGGAAGACGCATGGAGATATCCTGTCGCAAGCCGGCGCGGACGGGCTCGACCCCCGCTCGCGCCAGCAGCCCGCCTGAGAGTGCGAGCCCGGCCCGTTTTCGATCCCTATTGGTCCCACATTCATCCTAAAGACTTGGTAAATGTCCGCGGAAGAATTTCACTGATCATCAAGGGCTCGGCGCGACCCGGACACGGCAGCAGCGCAGTGCGGATGCGACCTGCGCCCGCGTGACGCTGCCCGCCGCGATCATTTCCGCGTGGGCACGCGGCGGAGAGCGCAGGGCGTCGTGACGCCGCGGCAAGGGCCGTGCTACGGCTTAATTCGGGGCGGGAGGAGCCCGTTTCTCAGGAGAATGAGATGACACTGGTTTCGGGACGGGCTGCGGCGACCATGCTGGCCCTTGTGACGGCGGGTCTGGCATTGCCGGCCTTGGCGACGATGGCGTCGGCGCAGACGATCGAGGCGCTGCAGACGGCGGAAACCGCCAGCAAGGCGGCCTGGGAACAGCTGCCGCTGACCGAGAAGAAGGTGACCTTCGTCAAGGCGAGCTCGACCGGCTACGGCATGTACGACGCGCGCGACAACAACATCTTCAAGCCCGGCGAGCCGATCATCTCCTATGTCGAGCCGATCGGCTTCGGCTGGAAGCCGGTGGATGGCGGCAAGTACGAGATCGGCTTCGTCATCGACCTCGCTTTGAAGACCTCGGACGGCACCCTCGTCAGCGACCAGAAGGGCTTCATGTCAGTCAAGCAGGAGAGCCACGAGCAGAACCAGGAATACTCCATCGACATGACGCTGACCCTCGAAAGCGCCCCGCCCGGCAACTACACCGTCACCTACACGCTGCACGACACGTCGAGCGACGAAGTCTCGAGTTTCGACCAGGATTTCGTGGTGTCTCAGGCGGAATAGCGGGAGGTCGCCAGCGACCCCCGAATGCCGAATGCAAGACTGCCAGTCCTAGAACCTGGTTCTTGCCGGCAGCCAGAGGGTACAGGGAAAAGGAAGCTCGGGCACCCTCTTCAGACGCCCAGCATGTGCCGGCGTGAGGCGCGCTCGGCCGTCTGGAGAATGCCGTAGACCGCGAACTTCGCCTGGTGGAAGGCGGCGATGTCGCCGCCTGCGGGCGTGATCTCGTCGCCCGTCCGGCACATGGCGGCCGCCGCCTGCCGGAGATCGGGATAGGTGCCGGCGGCCACGGCGCCGAGCATCGCCGACCCCAGCAGAACCGGCTCTGCAGTCTCCGGAAGCGCGACCTTCAGATCGGCGGCATCCGCAAGAATGCGGCGCAGCAGCGGGCTGCGGGCCGCGCCGCCGCTGGCGACGATGGTGCCGATGTCGACCTTGCGGGCGCGCGTCGCCTCGACGATCTGGCGGGTTCCGTAGCAGAGACCGCAGAGGCCCGCGACGAACAGGCGGACGAGGCTGTCGAGGCTGGTGTCGAGGCCGAGGCCGGCGATCACCGCCGTCGCCTTCGGATCGGCTTCCGGCGACCGGTTGCCGAGGAATTCCGGCACGACATGGATCCCATTCGCCAGCCGCGCTACCGCCTCGATCGAGCCGGCCAGCGCGATCGCCCGCTGCTCCAGGAAGTCGAGCAGGCCGATCCCCTTCAGTGCCGCGGCTTCCCGGGCTGCCGGCGTCGCCGGATGCAGGCCGACGAGGTAGTCGAGCCCGGCGCCATAGGCCGACTGGCCGCCCTCCAGCAGCCAGTAGCCCGGCAGCAGCGCGCCGTAATAAGGCCCCCAGACACCGTCGACGAAGGCCGGCTGGGTGGTGAGCATCATCGCGCAGGACGACGTTCCCATGATCATCGCCATCTGCGCCGAAGGGTCGGCCGGCTCGGCACCGACGCTACCCTTGTCGCCATTCTTGCCGCCGAGCGTGCCGACGCCGCCGGCATGCGCGTCGATCAGCGGTGCGCCGACGGGGGTACCGGCGACGAGGCCAAGCTCAGCGGCGGCGGCGGCGGTGAGGCCCTGGCCGAGCGGCGAGGCGATGTCGACGATCTCCGTGCCGATACGCCGAAAGCCCTCGTCGGCGAGTTCGCCGAGGCCGATGGCGTGAAAATAGTCGGCATCCCAGCGCGACTCATGCGCGAGATAGGTCCATTTGCAGGTGACCGTGCAGACCGACCGCGCCAGACTGCCGGTAGCGCGAAAGGAGAGGAAATCCGCGAGGTCGAAGAAGTGCCCCGCGCGGGCGAAGACCGCCGGACGGTTCTCCTTCAGCCACAGCAGTTTCGGCGTTTCCATCTCCGGCGAGATGACGCCGCCGACATAGGTCAGCACCGCATGGTGGGTCTCGTTGATGCGCCGGGTCTGGTCCATCGCGCGGTGGTCCATCCAGACGATGATGTCGCGCTGCGGATCCTCGGACGGTCCGACCGGCAGCGAGTGACCCTCGCCGTCCAGCACCACGAGCGAGCAGGTCGCGTCGAAGCCAAGGCCGCGCACGGCGGCGGGATCGGCGCCGGCGCGCTCCATGGCCTCTCGGACGGATGCGACCACGGCGGCCCAGATGTCGGCGGAGGACTGCTCGACCAGCCCGCCCTCCTCCGTCCAGATCCGGATCGGCCGCTTGGCCGCGCCGAGCAGCCGGCCGGTCTCATCGAAAACGCCGGCGCGTGCGCTGCCGGTGCCTACATCAACGCCGATGAAGAGATTCTGCATGGTCGCTCCCGAAGTCTTTCGGGAAACGGGTTAGAACATCGAGCGGGAAATCGGAAGCGGCCTCCGCCACGACTTTGAATGGCCCCGCTTCTGAGAACGGTCTTCCCGGCCTGGCCCGGAAAGCGCTTCCGAAGCGCTGCGCGGGCCAGGTCAAACAACCGGTAGCCCGGGTTAGCGCGCTTTCCGGAGCGCCTGCTTCATGTTCTTCTTGACGTCGTCGAGCACGCTTCTGACCACATCGAGCCGATCGACGCTGAGCCGGCTGGCAATGTCTTCGCCGACCATCCGGTAGATGGTGGAGATATACGACCGGGTTTCCTTGCCGGACTCCGTCAGCGTGATCACGTTGCCGTCGACGTCGACGAGATTGCGGACGCGCAACCGGTCATATGCAGCGGTCACAGCGGTCGGATGAACACCGAGTTCCTCCGCCGCCTCGGCGAGGTCGGTCGGCGCACGGGGGCTCAGCGCGAGCATGTAGTCGTCTTCGCCGGGGGACAGTGCGATCGTGGCGAGATGCAGCGCCAGGAGATCACGCGTCAGCTTGGAGACCTCGATCATCGACGTCGCCAGGCGTTCCTTCTCGGCGTCTTCCGTCAGGCTTTCTTCAAAAACAGTCGCGGACATATCGTATCCTTTCGGGGCCAGTACTTGGGATACAGTTGTCGGGGTCCATGCTGGCGCGAGGCTGGAGGCACGGACCGTGCCACGCGATTTGGGGATTGCGCTGGCGACAGAAATCGAGGGGCCCTCGCCGATCGGATCGGCTGCGCCACGGCCCGTGGCGTTACCATCAGGATTTTTGCCAGCCCATGCCAGTTTACTGCCACGGCCTTGCTTCATCGCCAGCCACCTCTCCGGCGGAGAGGAATGAATCCCAGCGAAACCGTCGGTTTCGCTGGGATCAAGGCCGGGAAGATAAGGTTTTGGCGTCGGCGCTGCGCTTTAGAGGCGAGACCGTGACTGCGCCCTAGCGGAGGTAGGCCGTCAGCGTCTCGACGACACCCTTGTCCCACAGCGAGCGCAGCATGAAGGCGAAGCGTTCGCGGAAGACGGCGTTGCCGGCGAGGTCGCCGTAGACATCCTTCAAGGCGAGGAAGGCGTCGGGATCGGTCTTGGCGGCGACGGCGGCGGCGCGGATACGGTCGATGTTCGGGTCGACCAGCGGCATGTCCTTGCCGGCCTCCGACGGGCCGCCCAGCGCCCGGCACCAGAGCGCGGAGACGAGGGCGAGGCCTTCGATCCCCTGCCCGGCGGCGAGCCGGTCGCGGATCGTCGGCACGATGAACTTCGGCTGACGGTTCGAGCCGTCGAGCGCGAGGCGCGCGACGGTGTCGGCGATCTTCGGGTTGAGGAAACGGTGCTCGATGAGCTTGCGGTAGTCTTCGAGCGAGGTGTCGGGCACCGGCGGCACGACCGGGATGATCTCGTCCTTGGTGAGCTTCTCGAGGAAGGCCGCGATCAAGGGATGCTGCATCGCCTCGTGCACGAACTGGATGTCGAGGAGGATGCCGGGATAGGCGATCGCCGCATGGCCGCCGTTGAGGATGCGGATCTTCATCAGTTCCCATGGGGCGACGTCGTCAACGAAGGTGACGCCGACCTTCTCCAGCGCCGGGCGCCCGGCCGGAAAATTATCCTCCATCACCCACTGCTTGAACTCCTCGCAGTAGACCGGCCAGTTGTCGTCGATGCCGAACTCGGCGGTGAGGTTCTCGATCTCGCGCGGGCTGGTGGCCGGGGTGATGCGATCGACCATCGAGTTCGGGAAGGCGACGTTGGCGCGGATCCAGTCGGCGAGCGCTGTGTCCGAGAGCGCCGCGGTGCCGGCGACGGCGTCCTTCGCGACGACGCCGTTGTGCGGAATGTTGTCGCAGGACATCACCGTGAACGGCGCGGTGCCGGCCTCGCGGCGGGCTTTCAGGCCGGCGGCGATCAAGCCGAAGACGGTCTTCGGTGAGGTGGGATTCGCGCCGTCCGCGACGATCGCCGGATGGGCGGGATCGAAATGGCCGGATGCGTCGACGAAATAGCCACCCTCGGTGATGGTCATCGACACGATGCGGATCGCGGGATCGGCAAGCCGGGCGACGATCGCCGCGCCATCGCCGATCGGCAGGTAGTCGATCATCGGGCCGGTCACGCGAGCGGCGGTGCGGTTGTTGTCCTGCTCGACGACGGTGGTGAGATAGTCCTGCGCACCGAGCTTGTCGCGCATCGCCGTCTCGAAGGAGAGCATGCCGGCCCCGACGATGGCGAAGTCGTGGCCCTCGCCCGTATTGAACAGATCGTCGAGGTAGACCGCCTGATGGGCCCGGTGGAAATTGCCGATGCCGAAATGCAGGATGCCGGCCGACAGCGTCGCGCGGTCGTAGCTTGGCACGGAAGCGGTGGCGGCGATGGCCGGAAGGGTCGCGGAGGACAGCCTGACGCTCATGGTTTGGGCTCCTGAAATGGCATCGCGGCCGCGCGGCATGGATCGGCCAGGCGGCGGTCAGGTGGATGGGTTGTCATTCGTCGCGGAGAGGCCGCCGGGCCCCTCCCATGCTGTCGCCGCCTGGCTCGGACCCGGGCCAGCGGCAAGGACGGTTCAGGCCTTGCCGAGCGTCAGGCCGGCGGCATCGAAGCGGTGGGTGCGGTTCGGCTCTGGCGTCAGCCAGACCGGGTCGCCGTGGCTGACGCGGTAGTCGCCGAGGCCCCGCGCGGTCACCTGGTCGCCATTGTCCATCTTGATGTGGATGAACGTGTCGGATCCCAGATGCTCGGAGACGCCGGCAATGCCCCGAAGGTCGCCGGAATCCTTCGAGATCTTCAGGTGCTCGGGGCGGACACCGACGGTCGGAGCGCCGCGGGCCTTGGCGTATTCGCCGGTGAAGAAGTTCATCTTCGGCGAGCCGATGAAGCCGGCGACGAAGAGGTTCTTCGGGTTCTCGTAGAGGTCGAGGGGCGAGCCGACCTGCTCGATATTGCCGCGGTTGAGGACGACGATCTTGTCCGCCATGGTCATCGCTTCGACCTGGTCGTGGGTGACGTAGATCATCGTCGTCTTCAGTTCCTGGTGCAGCTCGGAGATCTCGAGCCGCATGTTCACGCGCAGCGCCGCGTCGAGGTTCGACAGCGGCTCGTCGAACAGAAAGCCCTTCGGCGAGCGCACGATGGCGCGGCCGATGGCGACGCGCTGGCGCTGGCCGCCGGAGAGGTCCTTCGGCTTGCGCTCGAGGTAGTCGGTAAGGTTCAGCGTGGCGGCGGCGGTGCGGACCTTCGCCTGGATCGCGTCCTTGCTCTCGCCGGCCATCTTCAGCGGGAAGCCGATGTTCTGGCCGACCGTCATGTGCGGGTAGAGCGCGTAGGACTGGAACACCATGGCGAGTTGGCGGCCCGCGGGCGAGACGTTGGTCACGTCCTTGCCGTCGATCGAGATGACGCCGCCAGAGACGTCCTCGAGCCCGGCGATCAGGCGCAGCAGCGTGGACTTGCCGCAGCCGGACGGCCCGACGAAGACCACGAACTCACCATGCTGGATGTCGAGGTCGAGACCAGGAATGATCACCGCATCGCCGAAGCGCTTGGAGACCTGCTTGAGAGTGATGGAAGCCATGCCGATCCCTTCCGTTACTTGACGGCGCCGAAGGTCAGACCGCGCACCAACTGCTTCTGCGCCAACCAACCGATGATGAGGATGGGGGCTATCGAGAGCGTCGAGGCGGCGGAGAGCTTGGCGTAGAAATTACCCTGCGGGCTGGAAAACGAGGCGATGAAGGCGCTGAGCGGTGCCGCGTTCGTGGTGGTCAGCAGCAGCGTCCAGAACGCCTCGTTCCAGGCGAGAATGACGTTGAGGAGAACGGTCGAGGCGATGCCGGGGATCGCCATCGGCGCCAGCACCTGCGTCAACTCCTTGCGAAGGTTCGCGCCGTCCATGCGCGCAGCCTCCAGGATGTCGACCGGAATTTCCTTGAAGTAGGTGTAGAGCATCCAGACGATGATCGGCAGGTTGATCAGGAACAGGATGACGATCAGGCCGATGCGGCTGTCGAGCAGGCCGAAATAGCGAAACAGGATGGTGATCGGCACCAAGGCGCCGACCGCCGGCATCATCTTGGTCGACAGCATCCAGAGCAGCACGTCCTTGGTGCGCTTGGTCGGCGAGAAGGCCATCGCCCAGGCGGCGGGAATGGCGAAGCAGAGGCCGAGCGCTGTGGAGCCAAGCGCCAGGATCACTGAGTTCCACAGGAAGGCGAAGTAGTTCCGCTGCTCCTGGATCGCGACGTAGTTCTCGGTCGTCCAGTTGAAGAACAAGAATTTCGGCGGGATCGAGATCGCGTCGAGTTCCGACTTGAACGAGGTCAGGATCGTCCAGAGGATCGGGAAGAAGATCAGGAACCCGACGATCCAGGCGAGGACCGTCATGCCGATCTTGCGGCGCGTGGTGATGGCGCGGGCCATGGCTCAGGCCTCCAGGTTCTTGCCGACGATGCGGACGAGGAAGAACGCGACAATGTTGGCGACGATGACGGCGACGATACCGCCGGCCGAGGCCGTTCCGACATCACCTTCCAGCGAGATGATCGAGGCGATCAAGAATGGGAGGTTCGACGACGCCTCGCCGCCACCCGTCGTCACCGCGATCTCGGCGTAGACGGAGAGAAGGAAGATCGTCTGGATGAGGATCACCACGGTGATCGCCCGCTTCATGTGCGGCAGCGTGATGTACCAGAAGATCGAGAGCGCCCCGGCGCCGTCCATCTCGGCGGCTTCCTTCTGGTCCTGCGACAGCGACTGCAGCGCGGTCAGAAGGATAAGCACGGAGAAGGGCAGCCACTGCCAGGCGACGATGATGATGATCGACGTCAGCGGCCAATTGGTCAGCCAGTCGATCGACCCGATGCCGACGGCGTTCAATAATTGCCCGATCACGCCGTAGACCGGGTTCATCATCATGTTCTTCCAGACCAGCGCGGCCACCGTCGGCATGACGAAGAAGGGCGCGATCACGAGAAGACGGACGACGGTCTGGCCGTAGAACTCCTGGTCCAGCAGAAGGGCGATCAGGATGCCGCCGAGGATGGTGACGCAGAGGACGCCGAACACCAGGAGCAGCGTGTTCTGGAAGGCGCTGATGAAGCGCGGGTCGGAGAGGAAATAGGAATAGTTCTCGAACCAGACGAACGGCGTCTCCGGGTTGTAGAACCCGTAGCGCAGCGTCGAGAACCAGAGCGTCAGCCCGAGCGGGACCAGCATCCAGAGAAAGAGAACGATGACGGAAGGCGCCATCATCAGGCGTGCGACCGACTTGGTTTGGGTTGTCGCCATGATCCGGTTCCGACAAGGGGCCGCGCACGAGCGATGAGGGCGGCCGAAACCCGTCTGAGGGGCAAAAGGTCTCCGGCCAGCGATGGCCGGAGACTGGCGTGCGGACGAAGGATGGTTCTGCAGTCAGATGCCCGTCGCCGTGGCGCCAGCGGGCATCGAAAGCTCGGACAATCTGAGGGCCGGCGCGAACCGGCCCTCGACCGCCGATCTACTTGATGTAGCCGCCGCGGGTCAGTTCGCGGGTCGCCTGGGCCTGGGCAGCGGCGAGCGCCGCATCCACCGTGGTCGAGCCCGAGAGTGCGGCCGCCATCTGCTGGCCGATTGCGGTGCCCAGACCCTGGAACTCAGGGATTGCGGCGAACTGCAGGCCGACATAGGGCTTGCCCTCGCCCATCGACGGATCAGCCTTGTTGATCGCGGCGAGCGTCGCCTCGGCGAACGGGGCGGCCTTCACGTATTCCGGGTTCTTGTAGAGCGAGGTACGCGTGCCCGGAGGAACGTTCGCCCAGCCTTCCTTGGAGGCGACGAGGTCGAGATAGGCCTTGGACGTTGCCCAGGAGATGAAGGTCTGCGCGGCCTCCTTCTTCTCGGAGCTTGCCGGGACGGCCAGCGACCAGGCCCAGAGCCAGTTCGCACCCTCGTTCGGGCAGTTCTCGATGCCGCAAGGACCCGGCGCGAAACCGACCTTGTCGGCAACCTGGCTCTGCTTCGGATCGGTCACGAAGGACGCCGCGACGCTCGCATCCATCCACATGCCGCACTTGCCCTGGCCGAACAGCGAGAGGTTCTCGTTGAAGCCGTTGGCAGCGGCACCTGGAGGGCCGTACTTGGTCATCAGGTCGACGTAGAGGGTGACGGCCTTCTTCCAGCCTTCGCTTTCGAACTGCGGCTTCCAGTTGGCGTCGAAGTAGTTGGCGCCGAAGTCGCGGGCCATGTTGCCGAGGAAGGCCATGTTCTCGCCCCAGCCCGGCTTGCCACGCAGGCAGATGCCGTAAACGCCAGTGTCCTTGTTGGTGATCTTCTCAGCGGCTTCCGCGATGAAGTTCCAGGTCGGCTTTTCCGGCATCGTGAGGCCGGCAGCTTCGAACAGGTCCTTGCGGTAGAGCGTCAGCGTGCTCTCGGCATAGAACGGCGCGGCGTAGAGCGTGCCGTCGGTCGAAAGGGCATTGCGGATCGCCGGGATCAGGTCGTCGGCGTCGTAATCGGCGCCGAGCTTGTCGAGAGGTGCGAGCCACTGCTGCTTGGACCAGATCGGAACCTCGTAGGTGCCGATGGTCATCACGTCGAACTGGCCACCCTTGGTGGCGATGTCGGTGGTGACGCGCTGGCGCAGGATGTTCTCTTCCAGCGTCACCCAGTTGAGGGCGATGTCCGGATGCTTCTTGGTGAAGTCCTCGGTGAGGCCCTGCATGCGGACCATGTCCGAATTGTTGACCGTGCCGATGGTCAGCGTGGTCTGGGCATTTGCCCCGGCCGTGAAGGCCATCAGCGACACGGCGCCCGCGAGAATTTTCATCAGGGTCATTAAGAGCCTCCCAGCTTCATGAGCAATTGACCAATGGACGGGCAAATTCCCACTAGATGCGTCGGGTGTCAAATCAATCTGCTGCGGCAGCGCAGCAATTCGATCGCGTGAGCGCTTAGTACACAGGAGTTTCGCAAGGCATCGACCGGCGATGCCGGCACCGCGGTTTCGGGCGGACCTCCATCACCGCTCAAGCAGGGCACGGGCGGTCGTCTCGTCGGTGATCAGGCCGTTGGCGATGGCCCCGCAGAGCGCCGCGTGGACCGGCGCGGTCTTGGCGCTGCCCATCGCGACGACGATCACGTCGCCAGTGGTCGTCGCGGGGATCGGCGCGCTGGCGACACGGTCGTTGAAGGGACAGTCGATGATCCTTCCCTGGGCGTCGAAGGCCCAGCCCACGATCTCGCCGACCGCGTCGAGGGCGGCGAGCTGGTCGCGGTCTTCCGCGGTGATGAAGCCGTCGACCACGAGCGGCGCCTGGGCGCCGAGCTCGCCAACGCCGAGGAAAGTGACGCTGGCAATCGCGGCCAGCGCCAACGTGCTCTGGACTACCTTCTGCTCGTGCAGCAGCGCCCTCTCCTCGGGGCTCGACACCACCACCGGCAGCGGCATCGGATAGTGCCGGGCCTGCACGGCATCGGCCATGGTGAAGATGACGTTGTAGATCGAGGCCGAGCCGTCGAGCGCGATGTTGCCGGTGAGCGAGACTATCCGGTGCTGCGGGCAAGTCATCGCCGGCAACCGCTCTACCGCCGCTTTCAGCGTGCGCCCCGTGCCGATCGCCATCACCAGCGGCTTAACCTGGGAAAGCCTGCGCTGCATCTCGGCCGCACAGGCTTCCGCAATGCCAAGGGTCGTCGACGCCGAGCCGGGATCGGACGGCACCACCTCGCAGAACGATAGACCGTACTTTCCGGTCAGCGCGCGCGAATGCTCAAGGCAAGCGGCGATGGGATGGTCGATGCGGACCTTGACGAGGCCGGAGGAGACCGAGAGCGAGACGAGACGCTGCGCCGACTGGCGGGACGTGCCGAGCTTGGCGGCGATCTCCTCCTGCGTGTTGCCGGCGACGTAATAGAGCCAGCCGGCGCGGGCGGCGTCGTCCAGTCGCGTCGCATCATCCTCCCGCGTCTTGGCCACGTCCCCTCCTCTGCCGGCTCTGCGGCGCCCCGGACGTTGCGTCCGAGAGCACGGCGTGCCGATCCTCTTGCCCTGTGTAGGGCCGCGCGCGCCGCCGATGCAAGCCGGTCCGCTCGACCGCCACAGTGAATGCGCCGCAGGCCCCGACGCCGCCACGCACAGCAAATTGCCACCCAATGCGGCTCCCGACGCCCATTCGATGGGCGGCATCGGGTGAGAAACGCAGCAGTTCGATCAAACTATCGGCAGTTTCCCTAATTCTTGCCGGACGCCTTGATTTTCCGGCTTTTGGCTTCTCTTTTAAGCACGGTTGATTTGGAGGGACGCCGTGACGCCGTTTGACGAGATGCTGAAGGGCGAAACCGGGGTTCGGCAGCCATATGAGCGGTTCCATGCCTGGTATCGCCAGCAGGATCCGGAACTGCTGGTCGAGAAGGCCAGCGAGGCGGAGAACTTCTTCCGCCGCACCGGCATCACCTTCGCCGTCTACGGTGAGGCCGAGGCGGCCGAGCGCCTCATTCCGTTCGATCTCGTGCCGCGGATCATCAACAACCGCGAATGGCAGCGCCTCGCCGAGGGCATCGAGCAGCGCGTCCGCGCGCTGAACATGTTCCTGCACGACATCTACCACGACCAGGAAATCGTGAAGGCCGGCAAGATTCCGGCCCGGCTGATCGAGGGCAATGCGGCCTTCCTGCCGGAGATGATCGGCTTCACGCCGCCCGGCGGCGTCTACACCCACATCATCGGCACCGACATCGTGCGCGTCGGCGAGGACCAGTTTTACGTTCTTGAGGACAATGCCCGCACCCCGTCCGGCGTCTCGTACATGATCGAGAACCGCGAGACGATGATGCAGATGTTCCCGGAGCTGTTCGTGCAGAACCGCGTGCGGCCGGTCGAGACCTATCCCCATCACCTCCGCCGTTCGCTCGCCGCGGTCGCGCCGCCGGCCTGCAAGGGCGCACCGACGATTGCCGTGCTGACGCCCGGCATCCACAACTCCGCCTATTACGAGCACGCCTTCCTTGCCGACCAGATGGGCGTCGAGCTGGTCGAGGGCGCGGATCTGAAGCTCGTCGACGGGCGCATCCAGATGCGCACCACCGAGGGCTACAAGATCATCGACATCCTCTACCGCCGCGTCGACGACGACTATCTCGACCCGCTGGTGTTCAACAAGGAATCGGTGCTGGGCGTCGCCGGCATCATGGAGGTCTACAAGGCCGGCGGCATCACCATCGCCAACGCCCCGGGCACCGGCATCTCCGACGACAAGGCGATCTATTCCTACATGCCGGAGATTGTTGAGTTCTACACGGGCCAGCCGGCGCTGCTCGAGAACGTGCCGACCTGGCGCTGTGCGGAGGCCGATAGCCTGGCCTATGTGCTCGACCATCTCGCCGAACTGGTGGTCAAGGAAGTGCACGGTTCCGGCGGCTACGGCATGCTGGTCGGCCCGACCTCGACGGCTGAGGAGCGGGAGCTTTTCGCCGCCAAGCTGCGGGCAAGGCCCAGCAACTACATCGCCCAGCCGACCCTCGCGTTGTCGACCGTGCCAATCCTGCTCGAACAGGGCCTCGCCTCCCGCCATGTCGATCTCAGGCCGTTCGTCCTCGTCTCCGACAAGATCAAGATCATTCCGGGCGGGCTGACGCGCGTGGCGCTGAAGGAGGGCTCGCTGGTCGTCAATTCCAGCCAGGGCGGCGGCACCAAAGACACCTGGGTTCTGGAGGACTGATCCCGCATGGCGCTTCTCGGACGCACCGCCCAAGGCCTCTTCTGGATGCACCGCTATATCGAACGTGCCGAGAACATGGCGCGGTTGATCGATGCGGGCCTCAGGCTCTCGCTCACCAACCTCTCCTCCGAGCAGGACGAGTGGCACTCCGTACTGGTCACCGCCGGCGTCGAGGTCGCCTATAAGGCGAAATATCCCGACTTCGAGCCACGGCAGATGGTCGACTTCCTGCTCAGCGACTACGACAACCCGTCGAGCGTCCTCTCCTCGATCGAGACGGCGCGGATGAACGGACGCATGGTGCGCACGGCCCTCACCCGCGAGAGCTGGGAGGCGCTGAACGAGAGCTGGATCCTTCTCAAGCGCCGGCTGCAGATGCCGCTGCGCGACGGGCAGCTGCCGGCCGTCCTCGACATGGTCAAGAAGCAGTGCGCCTACATGCGCGGCGCCTTCTACGGCACCATGCTGCGCAACGAGATCTTCGACTTCTGCAACCTCGGCACCTTCGTGGAGCGCGCCGATAACACCGCGCGCATCCTCGACGTCAAATACTGGGTGCTGTTGCCGACGCACTCCTCGGTCGGCTCATCGCTGGATAACTTCCAGTGGGGCTCGATCCTACGCTCGGTCTCGGCGCACCGCTCCTACACCTGGGAATACGATACCGACTACCGCGCCTCCGACATCATCGATTTCCTGATCTTCAACGAGCGGATGCCGCGCTCGCTGGCGCACTGCTACAACTCGATCAAGGAGAGCCTTGGCTCGCTCGCCCGCAATCTCGATGCGCCGAACGACTGTCAGACAACGGCGGTCAAGACCTACGGCCACTTCCGCACCTGCGACGTGAACCAGGTCATCAACGGTGGCCTGCACGAGTTCCTGACCGGCTTCATGATCGACCACAACCGCCTGGCTGTGGAGATCGCGCAGACCTATCGCTTTTACGCTTGAGGCAGCGGCAGGGCAGTCTGACGCAAGGGGAAGGTAGCAGGCTAACATCCACACCTTTCCACAATGCTTCGGATACGGACGCGAGAATCGATGAACTTTCGGGAGCGGCGCTCATTTGCCCCTGGAGTGGCGACTGAGAAGGGCTTTCGGTTCCTTTGGGAACCATACTAATCGGGATCGACGAGGGAACGAGTGCCGCTCGGCGCTTGCAGACGACGGTAGTTCGACTGTACTGCGCTCTACCGGACCGGATCGGCCGCTGCGTTCGGCAGCGGCAGGGCGGCGGGTCGACCAGCTGGTTTAAGCGGCATTCGGGTGGACTCGTCCGATCGGCATAAGTTGTGCTGGGGTCAACGGAAAAGAGCGTCCCACGGGCGTCCGACAGGACGCTGGACGCTCTAGGGGATGTGCAAGCAATGACATATTGCGTCGGCCTTCTTGTCGATCGCGGCTTGGTGTTCATGTCGGATACCCGCACCAATGCGGGCATCGACAACATCTCGGTCGTCTCCAAGATGAAGACCTGGTGTGTGCCGGGCGAGCGCTTCCTGTGCCTTTTGAGCGCCGGCAACCTCGCCACCACGCAGTCGACGGTGTCGCTGCTGGAAGAGCGCAGTCTTGCCCCCGTGGACCGCGAGCCGGCGATCCTCAACCAGCCCTCGATGTTCCAGACGGCCAAGCTCGTCGGCGACACGCTGCGCGAGGTGATCAGCTATACCAGCCCGTCCGGTCAGCGGGCCGACAGCCGGTTCGGCGCGTCCTTCCTGCTCGGCGGCCAGATCAAGGGCGGGCGTCCGCGGCTGTTCATGATCTATCCCGAGGGCAACTTCATCGAGGCCGGTGCCGACAATCCGTTCTTCCAGATCGGCGAGCACAAATACGGCCGGCCAATCATCATCCGCACCTACGAGCCGGGCATGGCGCTCGAGGATGTTGCGAAGCTGCTGCTCGTCTCGTTCGACTCCACGATCAAGTCGAACCTGTCCGTCGGCCTGCCGATCGACATGCAGTTCTACGAGTCCGATAGCCTGGCGACCGGCTACCGCCGCCGCTTCGATCAGCGCGACCCCTATTACCAGAAGATTTCCGAGGGCTGGTCGGACGCGCTGAAGACGGCCTTCGACCAGTTGCCGCCCTTCGTCGCCGAGACCACCTCCACCGGTTGACCGCTCAGCGAGCGCCGCCAACGGCGGACTTTCGCAAGCGCAAGAAGCAACCACCCGCGCGAGCGTTCCTCGTTCGACGCGGACAAAGCTACTCCGGCCCATACCCTCCGATCACGGCACTTGCAGAATGCTGAGCTTTTTTCCCAGACGCCGCTCCGGCGCCGCGGCGCTGCCGACCGCGATCGGCATCGCCATCTGGATGGCCGCGGCGCTGGTGTTCAACCTCGCGCTTTCCCTCTGGATCGAGCCGACTGATATTGGCCGCGCGGTGCTGTCGGCGGTCGTGCTGCCGGTCATGCTCGGCGCCCCGCTGATCGGCTACATCCGCCTCCGCCTGCGCGAAATGGCGCAGCGCAATGCCGAGTTGCGCCACGCGGCCAGCCATGACGGCCTCACACGGCTCCTCAACCGCGGTGCGTTCACGAACCGGGTCCGGGCTGAGCTCGACGAGATCGCGGCGTCCGAGGGCGGGCGCGGCGCCCTCCTCATCATAGACGCCGACCACTTCAAGCAGGTCAACGACCGTTATGGCCACGCGATGGGTGACCAGGCCCTCTGTCGCATCGCCGAGCATCTGCGCAGCGTCACACGGGCCGGCGATGTGATCGGACGGCTCGGCGGCGAAGAGTTCGGGCTGTTCCTGCCGGGCGCCGGCATGCTGTCCGCGGAGGCGACGGCCGAGCGGCTCCGGCATGCCACAGAGACCATGCCGCTGATGGGCCGCAATGGCGAGCCCGTCGCCTTGTCCATCAGCGTCGGCGGCCTGTTCTTCCGCAATTCCATCAGCTTCGAAACGCTGTTCCGCCGGACTGACGCAAAGCTCTACGAGGCGAAGGCGAACGGCCGGAACCGCGTCGAATTCACCGAATTCAGGAACTCGTTCCCGCTGACCGCAGCATTAGCTTGAGGCCGGCCAACCTTCCTATCGCTCCCGCCGCAGGCCCTTTTCGCTGAGTTCCGCGAGATAGGCGTTCCAGCGCGCATCGCGGTCTCGGCCGAGTTCGGACAGGTAGGACCAGGTGAAGATCCCGGTGTCGTGCCCGTCG
The DNA here is from genome assembly GCF_055730105.2 of Mesocryomonas lacus. Taxonomy (NCBI): domain Bacteria; kingdom Pseudomonadati; phylum Pseudomonadota; class Alphaproteobacteria; order Hyphomicrobiales; family Aurantimonadaceae; genus Mesocryomonas; species Mesocryomonas lacus. Next base: position 664,337 of record NZ_JBUZWF020000003.1, on the reverse strand, counting down.
TCGAAAACGATCCGGATGGCATAGTGGCCGATCGGAACGATGTCACGGATCCCCACCTCGCGCTTGCCGCCGACGGTGATCCGCTGCGCCTTGGAATGGCCTTGCACCTCCGCCGAGGGCGAGAGCACCCGCAGCATCTCGGCCGAGAAGGCGTCTGTGCCGCCGCCGGCGAGCTGGACGGTCAAGGTACGGCGGTCTTTTGAAACCCGGATTTCCTCGGGTGCGATGGTCGTCTCGGACATGTGTCTGCCTTTCTGCCGCTCCGGCTTTCAGTCGGGTTGACCTCCCTGCAGCCAGCTTCCACATAGGTCGGATGAGCAATGCTATGAACCAAGCCCCTCCCCTCCGCAATCTTCTCGGGCTGAACAGCACCATCGCGTTCCCCAACGATAGCCCGTCGCCATCCAGCAGCGCGCCGGCCCGCGCGACCGGAACCGAGATGATCGACCCTTTCGGTCGCGCGATCAGCTATCTCCGTATCTCCGTGACCGACCGCTGCGACTTCCGCTGCGTCTATTGCATGGCGGAGGACATGACCTTTCTGCCGAAGCGCGATCTCCTGACGCTCGAGGAACTCGACCGGCTGGCGAGCGCCTTCGTCGCCAAGGGCGTGAAGCGTCTGCGGCTGACCGGCGGCGAGCCGCTGGTGCGCAAAAATGTCATGCACCTCATCCGCGGCCTGTCGCGGCACCTGGAGACAGGGTCGCTCGACGAGCTGACGCTCACGACGAACGGCTCGCAGTTGCAGCGCTTCTCGGCTGAGCTTGCCGACTGCGGCGTGAAGCGGCTGAACGTCTCGCTCGACACGCTCGATCCCGACAAGTTCAAGGCGATCACCCGCTGGGGCGCGCTCGATCGGGTGCTGGACGGCATCAAGGCGGCTCAGGCGGCCGGCATCAAGGTCAAGCTCAACGCCGTGGCGCTGAAGGGTTTCAACGACCTCGAAATTCCCGACATGCTGCGCTGGGCGCATGGCGAAGGCATGGACCTGACGCTGATCGAGACCATGCCGATGGGCGAGATCGACGAAGACCGCACCGACCAGTACCTGCCGCTGAGCGAAGTCCGGGCCGATCTCGAAAGCCGCTTTACGCTGCGGGAAAGCGGCTATGCCACGGGCGGACCGGCCCGCTACGTCGATGTCGCCGAGACCGGCGGCCGGCTCGGCTTCATCACGCCGATGACGCACAACTTTTGCGAAAGCTGCAACCGCGTGCGGATCACCTGCACAGGCACGCTCTTTATGTGCCTTGGCCAGGACGACGCGGCGGACTTGCGGGCCCCGCTCCGCGCCTCCGAAGGCGACGAGCTGCTATCGCAGGCGATCGACGAGGCTATCGGCCGCAAGCCGAAAGGCCACGACTTCATCATCGACCGGACGACGCGCCGCCCGGCCGTGTCGCGCCATATGAGCGTGACCGGCGGTTGAAGAGCGTGCCGCTCCGCCGTCCGATCCGCTTCGGGCCCGTTCAAAACGCCTTGTAGACCGATGCCACGCGCCGCGCAGCGACGGTCGTTGCCTGAACCGTGTCGGTGACCGGCAGAAGGTCGCCGGCCTGGCGATACTGGAAGACGAGTGGGACGAATTCGCCGTTGGCCAGGATTTCAGCTGTGAGCTGACGCACCCTCGCGACGTCGCCGCCATAAGCCAGTGGCTCGGCGGCGGGCGAAGCTGTACCCGGGCGGTTGCACGCCTCCGTCCCCGGCACCGTCGCCCGCTCGCCGGCGCTTGGCAGCTCTGGTGCGGAGGGCATGCGAAGCGCAGGGTAGGTGGCAGGCGCAACCGGACCATCGGCGGCCACCGGCCGATCCACACGTACCGACACCGGCGGTGCGCCGTAAGCGACTACCGGCGCAAGCGGAAAGGATAGCGCCGCCTCCTCGGCCGTGTGGCGGGTCCAGTCGTCGCGGTAGTGGATCGGCAGGATCATCCGCTGTTCCTGCAGATTGTAGAACTGCGCGAGTTCGGCAGGCTGGAGGATCGCCTTGTCGAGCTCCGGCCGAAGCACCGGCGGCGACACGAGCGAGACGGAGTCGGACATGGGTGTTCATCCTCGAAAAAAGATCGAGCCCCATTATCCACCCGAACGAGGATGTCCCGTTACCGCAAACGTTAGGATTGTCTGAACGCGGCAGTTTCTTGGAAAGAAGTTGGCAAGTTTTGCAGCCGCGTTGGACTGCCGGTCAGGCGGGACGGTTCTCCTGTGCGAGAAGGGCGGCAATCGCCGACGCATCGACGGGACGGCTGAAATAATAGCCTTGCATCTCGTCGCAGCGGTTCTCCTTGAGGATGCGCATCTGCTCCTCCGTCTCGACGCCCTCGGCGATCACCTTCAGCTGCAACTCGCGTCCGAGCGAGATCACCGCGGTGGCGATGGCGCGGTCGCTGCCGTCGTGTTCGAGATTGCTGACGAAGGAGCGATCGATCTTCAGCCGCGACAGCGGCAGACGTTTGAGGACGCTGAGGCTCGAATAACCGGTGCCGAAATCGTCGATCGACAATTGCACGCCCATGGCCTTGATCTCGGACAAGGTGGCGATCGCCCGTTCGATATCCTCGATGATGACGCCCTCGGTGATCTCCAGCTCGAGCCAGCAGCTGTCTAGCCTGCTGCTCTCCAGGGCGCTGCCGATCTTGGCGAGAAAATCCTTCTCGCGGATCTGGCGCGGCGAGACGTTGACCGCGACGGTAACGTTCGGGAGGCCGGCCTCCTGCCAGGCGCGGTTCTGCCGGCAGGCCTGGCGCAGGACCCATTCTCCGAGGTCGGCGATCATGCCGGACTCCTCGGCGATCGGAATGAAGACCGTCGGCGCAATCGGGCCGCGCTTCGGATGATGCCAGCGCAGCAACGCCTCGACGCCGAAGATGCGGCCGGAAGCGAGATCAACCTGAGGCTGGTAGAGAAGGTGAAATTCGCCGCGCGAAAGGCCCGCCCGCATGTCCTCCTGGAGCGACAGCTTCTCCACCACCGCGCTGTTCATCTCCGCGGCATAGAAGCGGAAGGTGTCGCGCCCGGACTGCTTGGCGCGGTACATCGCCGCGTCGGCATTGCGCAGCAAGGTCTCCGCATCGGTCCCGTCGTCCGGAAACGCGGCGATGCCCATGCTGCACGTCATGTGCAGCGGCTGCCCCGCGCATAAAAACGGCTCGGCGATCAGCGTCCTCAGCTTCGCCAGCGCCTCGAGGATGGGCATGTCGGTGGCGGGATGCTCGCCAAGCAGCAGCACGAACTCGTCGCCGCCGATGCGGGCGACGGTGTCGGCCGAATGCAGGAGGCCGCCGAGCCGCTCGGCAATCATGATCAGCAGCCCGTTAGCCTTCTCATAGCCGAGACTGTCGTTCACCCGCTTGAACTGATCGACATTCAGCGCCACGACCATCAGCTTAGAGCGGTGGATTTCGGCCAGGATCAGGTTCTGAGCGAGGCGGTCCTTCATCAGCGCCCGGTTGGGAAGCCCTGTCAGGAGGTCGTATTGCGTGAGGTGGCGGAGCTGCTCCTCGGCGGCCTTCCACTCCGTGATGTCGCGCGCCACGCCGATCAGCCCGACGATCTCACCCTCGCCGTTGCGGAGCGGCACGCGCGAGGTCGAGAGCGTCGTCTGGACGCCGCCCGTATTGACCACCGGCTCCTCGAGGTTGAGGACCGCCTCACCCGAGGCCATAATGTGCTGCTCCAGCGCGCGCGTGCGCTCGGCAGAGCCGGGTTCGGTCAAGTCGAAGTCGGTGCGGCCGATCAGGCTCGCCGCATCCGTATGGCCGGTGACGTCGAGCACCGCCGAGTTGACGAGGACAAAGCGACTGTCCTGATCCTTGACGAAGATCATGTCGGGCGCCTGGTCGATCATCTGGCGGAGCAGCGCCCCCTCGGTCATGTCGAGGCTGGAGAGAGAACCGGTGACGTCGGTCGGGCGCGAGACAGCCCCCCCGGCCGTTTCAGGCTCTTCGGACGGCGATGGAAACGGTGTCTCGTGCATGGAGATCATCTGGCGCCGTCAGAGGAGCGTGCGACGCATCGGGAGGCGCCGGTCGAGCCAATTCTAAGGACAGAAGATAAATTTTCAGTCGTCAGACTGGAAACAACGTTCTGGCCGACCTCCCAGCCACTGGAACCGCCGACTGAACGCCCGCAGCGGCCCCGGCGGCAAGCCCGTATCGGACAATCGGAGATGAAGCACCGGGGCGTCGCGAGACCCGCCGAAGACCGTCGCCAACAAGGCAAGGCTCGCGTAAAGCAGGCCATCGCCCTCTCGCCAGCAGTCCGCCGTGTCCCTCCTGCCGCGCCTCGCCTTCTCCGACAACGTCCGCGCGAGCTTCTTCATGCTTCTCGCGATGGCGGCCTTCGTGATCAACGACAGCCTGGTCAAGCTTTTGACCGCGGACCTTGCCGTACCGCAGCTGATCGCCGTGCGCGGGATGATGGCGACTCTGCTGCTGATCGCTATCGCCTGGACGCGAAAGGTGCCGTTCTCGCTCAGGATCCTGCGCCAGCCCTTGGTGATGCTGTGCACCGCCGGCGACGTCGGCTGTACGCTGTTCTATATCACCGCGCTCGGCCACCTGCCCCTCGCCAACGCCACCGTGATCTTTCAGGCACTGCCGCTGACTGTGACGCTCGGCGCTGCGCTGTTTCTGCGCGAGCCGGTCGGCTGGCGGCGGTGGAGCGCCATCGGCGCCGGCTTCGTCGGCGTGCTGATCATCGTGCGGCCGGGGCTCGAGGGTTTTACCGCCTCCTCGCTTTACGTCCTTGCCTCGGTGGTCTCGGCCGCGGTCCGGGACCTCGCGACACGGCGCCTGCCCGAGACCGTGCCCTCGCTGCAGGTTTCGGTGGTCACCGCCCTCGTGGTGACGCTGGTCGGCGGCCTGATGATCCCGGCCACCGGCTGGGTGCCGCTGACCGGGACGCACATGGCCATGCTGGCGGTCGCAGCGGTGATGATCGGCGTCGGCTACATCTTCATCGTCTCCGCCATGCGGATCGGCGACATGGGCTTCGTCGCGCCGTTTCGTTATTCGGTGCTGCTGTTCGCGCTGCTCATCGGCGTGTTCTGGTTCGAGGAAATACCGGATCGCTGGGTGCTGCTCGGCACCCTCATCATCATGCTCAGCGGCGCCTACACCTTCTATCGCGAGCGGGTGAAAGGGATTGCGCCGCTGCCGGAGACCGAAGTCGTATGATCGCTGCCCCCGCTTCTGCGCCAGTAATGGTCGCCGCGCTGATCTTGGTCGGCGGGCGGGGCGCGCGCATGGGTGCCGCGGTGCCGAAGCCCCTGCTGCGTCTCGGCCGGCTGACCCTCCTCGATCATGTGCTGGCGAGGCTTGGCGCCGAGACCGCGCCCGTGCTGCTCAGCGCCAACGATGCCGATGCCTTCGCCGGGACCGGGCTGGCGCTGATCCCCGACCGGATCGGCGGTTTCGCAGGCCCGCTGGCGGGGCTGGACGCAGCCGCTGCCTATCTCGGAGCGCACCATCCGGGCGTGACGCATCTCCTGACCGTACCGGGCGACACGCCGTTCCTGCCGGGAGACCTCGTTTCCCGCCTGATGGCCGGACCAGCCAACTTTGCCTGCGTTGCCCGCCGTGCCGGCGCCCTGCAGCCGACGGTGGCACTCTGGCCGACAGCCTCGCTCGACGCTTTGCCGGGCTTCCTGAGAGCGCCGGGCAAGCATGCCATCCGCGGGTTCCTTGACCTCATTGGTTTTGCGGCGATCGACTTCCCCGATGATGACGGCGCACCCGGCGGCGACCCGTTCTTCAACGTCAACACGCCGCAAGATCTTGCGGCGGCAAGATCCTTCGAAGCCAGCCGTTGAAAAGGCGTGAGGCTACGATGACAGCTGTTGCACTTTTTACGACAGCCATGGAAGTATCGCCGCTATAACAGGCATGCCCAATGTCGAGGCCCGTGACGCCTGCTCACCACCGGAGAAGTCCATGCGTTTTGCCCGTACCCTCACCGCCGCCGTCGCGGTGCTCGCTTTGGCCGCAAGCTTCAACGCCGCGCAGGCAGACGATTCGGCGAAGGATTACAAGACGATCAAGATCGGCACCGAGGGCGCCTATCCGCCGTTCAACTTCCTCACCGCCGGCGGCGAGCTGACCGGCTTCGACATCGACATCGCGAAAGCCCTTTGCACCCAGATGAAAGCCGAGTGCGAGTTCGTCGCGCAGGATTGGGACGGCATGATCCCGGCGCTGCAGAACAACAAGTTCGACGCGATCATCGCCTCCATGTCGATCACGCCGGAGCGCCAGAAGCAGATCGACTTCACCAACAAGTACTACAACACCCCGCCGGCGATCGCCGTGGCAAAGGACAGCCCGATCACCGAGGCGACGGCCGCAGCGCTTTCCGGCAAGGCGATTGGCGCGCAAGGCTCGACCACCCACAGCCAGGCCGCCGAGGCGCTGTTCCCCGACAGCGACATCAAGGTCTACCCGACCTCGGAAGAGTACAAGCTCGACATCGGCAATGGCCGCCTCGACGCGGTGATGGACGACGTCGTCGTCCTGTCACAGTGGATCGACAGCCCGGAAGGCAGCTGCTGCAAGATCCTCGGCACGCTGCCGGCCGATCCGAAGATCTACGGCGTCGGCGCCGGCATCGGCCTGCGCAAGGGCGACGAGAAGCTGAAGAAGATGTTCAACGACGCGATCGTCGCGATCCGCAAGGACGGCACCTACAAGACCGTCCAGGACAAGTACTTCAAGTTCGACGTCTACGGCGCCGAGACCAAGTAGGCCCCGCATGAGACCGCGGCGCGGCGGCCTGCTGCCGCGCTGCAACGTGCCGACCGACGGCCGGCATCCCCCAGGCGTCGGCTCCCCACCCGGTACACCAGAACCACGACGATCGCGGAGCGCGCATGCAGACTGACTGGGCGATGATCGGCTTTGGCCCCGAGGGCTGGGGCGACGACATCCTCGCGGGCGTCGTCGTCACCGTCACGCTGGCGCTGGCGACGCTGCCGCTCGGGCTCGGCGCGGGCTTCGCCCTGGCGCTCGGCAAGCAGTCCGAGGACAGAGCGATGCGCCTGTCCGCCGACATCTACACCACGGTCTTCCGCGGCCTGCCGGAATTGCTGACGCTGTTCCTGGTCTATTTTGGCGGACAGAGCGCGATCAACGCGCTGACCGGTGCCACCGGCCTGCCGGCGCTGACCGTCTCGTCCTTCCTCGCCGGCATGATCGCGCTCGGCCTCGTCTTCTCCGCTTTCGCCAGCGAGGTCTTCCTCTCGGCCTTCCGGGCGATCCCGATCGGGCAGACGGAAGGCGCCAAGGCGCTCGGCCTGTCCCGCATGCGGATCATGATCTCCGTCATCCTGCCGCAGCTGATCAAGATCGCCCTACCCGGCCTTGCCAATCTCTGGATGAACCTCCTGAAGGACACCGCGCTGGTCTCGGTGGTCGGCCTGGCCGACACCATGCGCCAGGCCGGCATCGCCTCCCGCGTCACGCGCGAGCCCTTCCTGTTCTTCGGCATCGCCTGCGCGAACTTCCTCGTCCTCACCATGCTGTCCTCGGTGGTGATCGGCCGGATCGACCACTGGACCAAGCGCAGCGGAGCGTCGCGATGACCGTCTCGGCGCCCCCCGTGATCCAGAAACGCAGCGGCCTTGCCGGCAAGATCATCCTCGGCCTCATCTGTCTCGCAGGCCTTGGCATCGTCTACTACCTCGTCTCGGCCTACGACCCCGAGCTGATGGCGCGCTACGGTCCGCTCTATCTCCAGGGGCTGTGGACGACGATCTCGCTGGTGCTGATCTGCTTCGTCGTCGGCGCGCTCGTCTCGATTCCCATCGCTTTCGGTCGAATGGCGAAGAACCCTGTCGCGCGCGGCCTGGCCTTCGTCTTCGTCTACTTCTTCCGCGGCACGCCGCTGATCGCGCAGATCTTTCTCGTCTATTACGGCTTCGGCGAGTTCCGCGGCACGTTCGAAAGCCTCGGGCTCTGGTGGTTCTTCCGCGACGCCTGGTACTGCGCGATCTTCGCGATCTCGCTGAACACCGCCGCCTACCAGGCGGAGATCCTGCGCGGGGCGATCGAGAGCGTGCCGCGCGGCCAGTGGGAAGGCGCGCGCTCGCTCGGCCTGTCGCCGATCCTGATCTTTTGGAAGATCGTGCTGCCGCAGGCGATGATCGTCGCGTTGCGGCCCTATGCCAACGAGATCATTCTAATGATCAAGGCCTCGGCGATCGTCGCCATTATCACCGTCTACGACCTCTTTGGCGAGACGCGGCGCGCCTATTCCAGGACCTTCGACTTCCAGACCTACATCTGGGCGGCGCTGTTCTACCTCGCCATCGTCGAGGCGCTCCGGCACGCGACGGCGGCGGTCGAGAAGCGGCTGATCCGGCATTTGAAGCGGTAGAGCTGGAAACTCAGTTGGCGTTGGTTGGACATATATCAGGAATGAGATATTATTGCCTGGACGCTGGAACTGATCTACGAAGCGCGTAGGGAAATCCTCGCTCTTCCGTCTGACGTGCGCGCGCATTTCGCATGGATCGTCGATATGCTGATCGAGAAAGGCCCGGCCGAGATCGGCATGCCCTATGTCCGGCCGCTCGAAAGCGGTCTCTGGGAAATGCGGCTTAAGGGCAAGGACGGCATTGCCCAGGCGCTGTACTTCGCCGCTTCCCGGCAACGACTGGTTGTCGTCCGTGCCTTCGTAAAGAAAACCGAGAAGGCTCCGAGGCGAGAGATCGATATGGCACTGAAGCGGATGAGAGGCTTTCGATGACAAAAACGGTCCCCTACGCAGAGTTTCGCGCCGAGCTCCTGGCCGATCCAGCGGTCAAGGCAGCGTTCGACGCCCTCGAAAACGAGTTCGCTCTCGCCCGAGCCCTGACGACGGCGCGGGCCGAAGCCAAGCTGTCCCAGCAGGACGTCGCCGACAGAATGAAGACGACGCAATCTGCCGTCGCGCGCATGGAAAGCGGACGGCATGCCCCGTCGATGACGTCGATCGCCAAATACGCGACTGCCGTCGGCCGGACGATCCGGTTTGAAATCCACCCGGAACGCACGGCAGGCGAAGAGCGACAGCCCTTGCCGGGTTGACCCGACGCCGCCGTCTGCTACCCCGTTGGGGCATCGTCTCTCGCGGGAAACAGCTGGCATGGCCAAGGTAAGCTTCATCGGATTGGGCGTCATGGGCTTTCCCATGGCCGGCCACCTCAAGACCAAGGGCGGCCACGACGTCACCGTCTTCAACCGCTCGCCGGAAAAGGCGAAAGCCTGGGCGGAAAAGTTCGGCGGCCACGCGGCGGCAACGCCCCGACAGGCAGCCGAGGGCGCGGACGTGGTGTTCGTCTGCGTCGGAAATGACGACGACGTGCGCTCGGTGGTGCTGGGCGAAGACGGCGCCTTCGCCGGGATGAAGCCGGGCGCCATCCTCGTCGACAACACCACGGCCTCGGCGGAACTCGCCCGCGAGCTCGACGCCGCCGCGCGCGACAAGGGTCTTAAGTTCCTCGACGCGCCGGTCTCCGGCGGCCAGGCCGGCGCCGAGAACGGCGCGCTGACGGTGATGGTCGGCGGCGACGCAGCCGACTTCGAGGCGGCAAAGCCCGTCATCACCGCCTATGCGAAGATGGTCGGCCTGATGGGCCCCGCCGGTTCCGGCCAGCTCGCCAAGATGATGAACCAGATCTGCATCGCCGGCCTCGTCCAGGGCCTCTCGGAAGCCATCCATTTCGGCAAGCAGGCCGGGCTCGACATCGAGACGGTCGTCGACGTGATCTCCAAGGGCGCCGCCGGTTCCTGGCAGATGGAGAACCGTCACAAAACCATGGACGCCGGCAAGTACGATTTCGGCTTCGCGGTGGAGTGGATGCGCAAGGACCTCGGCATCTGCCTTACGGAGGCCAAGCGCAATGGGGCGAAGCTGCCGGCGACCGCGCTGATCGACCAGTTCTACGCCGAGGTCGAGAGCATGGGCGGCAAGCGCTGGGATACGTCCTCGTTGCTCGCGCGGCTGCAGCGCTGAGACGTCAGGCGAAGGTAATGAATCGGCGTGTGAAGGCGTTGATTCGTCAGATGAAGAAAGTGAATCACCGCTTCAGAGACTGACACCAAGCGATTCAGAGGATTCAACTTTTCTTGCCGAGGTTCAAACGTCCAGCGTTCGTCATTCCGGCCTTGAGCCGCCAGTCGAAATCGACGGGCCGCAAACCTTTGAGCTTCGTCATCCCGGCCTTGAGCCGGGATCCATTCCTCGAAGCGTAAGCTTTCGGTCCGGTACAAAGTGAGGGCACGGTCGGCCGGACTGACCTCGTTCAGCGGTTTGGAATGGATCCCGGATCAAGTCCGGGATGACGAAACGGAAAGGGTCGCGGCTCTCAATTCCGTTGCCGGCGCGGGTCCAGGGATAGCCACGCTGAAGGGTTTGCAATTTTTTCGATACGGTCCGGATCAAGTCCGGGGTGACGAAACGGAAAGGGTTGCGGCTCTCAACTCCGGTGCCGGCGCGGGTCTAGGGATAGCCACGCTGAAGGGTTTGCGATTTTCCCGATACGGTCACCGGATCAAGTCCGGGATGACGAAGCTGACGAGTAGATGCACGCCGCAGCCCTCAGTCGGGCTCCCTCACGCCTCCTTCGGCTCCTTCTCCAGTTGGATGTAATCCAGCGGCATTTCCGTCGTGTACTTGATCTGCTCCATCGCGAAGGACGAGGAGACGTCGCGGATTTCGATGCGGGCGATCAGGCGTTTGTAGAAGGCGTCGTAGGCGGCGATGTCGGGAACGACGACGCGCAGGAGGTAGTCGACGTCGCCGCTCATGCGGTAGAACTCGACCACTTCGGGGAAATCCCCGACCACTTCGGAAAACCGCTTCAGCCATTCGTTGGAATGCGAGTTGGTGCGGATCGAGACGAAGACGGTGACGCGAAGGTTCACCTTGGCTGGATCGACCACGGCGACGCGGCGGCGGATGATCCCCTCTTCCTCAAGCTTCTGAATCCGGCGCCAGCACGGCGTCGTCGACAGGCCGACCCGCTTGGCAACGTCGGCCACTGCAAGCGTCGCGTCCTCCTGCAGGAGCTTCAGAATCTTCTTGTCGAGCCGGTCCATCGTCGCTGCCTCATGTCAGTGTCCCGACCGTTATAGCAGGAGTTCCGCTGCCATGTCGGCAGGGCATCGAGTGGAACGCCACGGCCTTGGAAAAGCCGCTGAAAGCGTCAGTCGACACAAAGTTTCGCATTTGCTTAAGGCAGTTTTTTAAGCTTTGGGAAAGATGATGGGCCGCGACGAATCGTACGACGCGGAGCCTTCGAACCCCCACCCATGTCTGTCGCAGCCCCTCCCAGTTATGGCAAAAGTCTTGGCCGCCGCCGCCGCGGCGCGTCCGAGGCGGACCTGTCCAAGACGCTGCGGGCAGCGCGTGCGCGGCTGGCCGGACGGCTGACGCCGGGTTTCGACCGCGAGCTGCTGCAGCATCACGCGCACACGCTCAAAACCGCCGCGGTGGCGATGCCGCTGCCGATCCTTCTGACCGGCTTCGGCCTGTCGGTGTTCATCGGCGCCGTAGGTGCCATGGTCTGGGGCTTGGTGGCGCTGGCAGGATACCTCGTCCTCTACGCCATTACCCGGCGGTTCGCACGACAAAGCCCGGAGAGCCTCGATGCGGTCCGCTGGGGCCGGCTGCTGCTCGCCGGCCATGCCGCCGCCGGCTGTGGCTGGGCCTATCTCGCCAGCCTCGACTGCAACACCTGCGCCCCGCTGCGCTTCGACATCTTCCAGTTCGCGATCCTGCTGCTGGCGGTGGCGCTGACCGCCATGGTCTCCTCCACGCTGCGCTCCGTCGTCACCGTCGCCTTCGCTCCGCTGATCCTGACGCTGGTCGTCAAGCTGGTGACCGAGACCGAGCCGGTGGCGTTGGCCATGCACGCCATGGTCATTGGCGCCGTGCCGATGTTCACCGTCGTCGCCGAGCACCTGCGCCGCAACACCATCGAGCGGATGAAGCACCAGGCGGAGAAGGACGAGCTGATCGCCGAGCTCGAGACCGCGAGGATCAATTCCGACGAGGCCCGGCGGCGCGCGGAGGAGGCAAACCTTGCCAAATCGCGCTTCCTCGCCACCATGAGCCACGAGCTGCGCACGCCGCTCAACGCCATCCTCGGCTTCTCCGAGGTCATCTCCAAGGAGATCCTCGGCCCGCTCGGCAACGAGACCTACAAGGACTACGTCAAGGACATCCACGTCTCCGGCCAGCACCTCCTCGACCTCATCAACGAGATCCTCGACCTGTCGCGCGTCGAGGCGGGGCGCTACGCGCTGAACGAGGAGGCGGTGGAGCTGACGCAGATCGCCCGCGACTCGCTCGCCTTCGTGCAGCTGAAGGCGCAGTCCAAGGGAATCGCCGTCGAGGTGCAGTTCGAGCCTGAGCTGCCGCAGCTCTGGGCCGACGAGCGCTCGCTGCGCCAGATCATCATCAACCTCCTGTCCAACGCGGTGAAGTTCACCCCGCGCGGCGGGCTCATCACCGTGCGCGTCGGCTGGACAGCAGGCGGCGGCCAGTATGTCTCGGTGCGCGACGACGGGCCGGGCATTCCCGAGGACGAGATCCCGGTCGTGCTCTCCTCCTTCGGCCAGGGCTCCGGCGCGATCAAGAACGCCGAGCAAGGCACCGGCCTCGGCCTGCCCATCGTCCAGGCGCTCTGCCACATGCACGATGGCGAGTTCGTGCTGAAATCGCAGCTGCGCGTCGGTACCGAGGCGATCGCCATCTTCCCGCATGCGCGGGTGCTGGAGGTCATGCCGGCGTTCCAGGACATGGCCTGAGGCTTGGCGACTGGCGCGGATATGCCTACATGGCAGCCGCCGCACTGCCCGCCCCACTTGCGAACGGAACCCAATGACCATCGAAAGCCCCTGCACCCGGGTCTGCGTGCTCGACCCCGGCAGCGGGTTCTGCGTCGGCTGCGGCCGCAGCGACAGCGAGATCGGCGGTTGGTCGGCGGCGTCTGCGGCCGAGCGGCGCGCGGTAATGGCGGCACTCCCGGCGCGGCTGTCGGCGCTGTCCTCGTCAAAGACGCCCATCCCGCCCGCCCGACTGCCCTGCGAGGGCTGAGGCGTGCGCGGTAACGGCTTCCTGATCCTCGTCCTCGCCCTCATCGCCGGCGTCGTCCTCCTTCTCGTGCTGAACGATGGCGGCCGCATCGGCGGGCTCAGCGACGACGACTTCGGCCAGAGCGCCTATGCCGGCATCTGGGCCCTGGTGATCGCGGCCAGCCTCTTCGGCGTCCTCAGGACCAATCTGGCAGGGGCCGCAAAGAGCCTGCTTGCCTGGGCTCTCGCCTTCGTGCTGCTGATCGGCCTCTACAGCTATCGCCTGGAACTGCGCGAAGTCGGCGACCGGATGCTGGCCGAGCTGATGCCCGGCCATGTCATCACCGTCGCTGGAGACGGTACCCAAGTGCGGGTGCTGCGGGCGGATGATGCGCATTTCCACGTCGACGCGGTCGTGAACGGCCAGAAGGTCAACTTCCTCGTCGACACCGGTGCCTCGCTGGTGGCGCTCGACCGCGGCACGGCGGCCGCCATCGGCATCGACGTCGCCGGGCTCGGCTACACCAGCCGCGTGATGACCGCGAACGGCCCGGCCCGCGCCGCGCCGGTGCGCCTCAGCTACGTCAAGATCGGCGGCATCGTCCGCGAAAACGTCGAGGCGGCAGTGATGGACCGCGACGGCGACGGGCTCAGCCTCCTCGGCATGAGCTTTCTCGGCACGCTCTCCTCGTTCGACTTTCGCGGCGAGCGGCTGACGCTGACGGACTGAGCGCCCGCGGACACCTGCGCGCCAAGGCGGCCGCTTCAGGCCGCGGCGCGAGCGGGGGCGTCGAGGTCGACATAGCCTAACGCCTCGGCGAAGAGTTCCGGCCCGGCATCCCGGCGGGCGCCGGCATCGGACAGCGTCTGGCGCCAGCGGCGGGCGCCGGGGAGACCCGTGAAGAGCCCCGTCATGTGCCGGGTGACATGCACCAGCCGGCCGCCGGCGGCGATGTGCCGGGCGGCATAGTCGGCCATCTCGGCGACCACCGCGACATAGTCGACCGGCGCAGGCGTCGCCCCGAAGAACAGGGCATCGACCTCGGCGAGCTGGCCGGGATCCTGATAGGCGCCGCGGCCCATCATCACGCCGTCGACATGCGCCAGCTCCGCCTCCGCCAGTTCCAGCGTCGACAGGCCGCCGTTGATGCCGACGAACATATCGGGCAGCCGCTGCTTCAGCCGGTGGACGCGGGCGTAGTCGAGCGGCGGGACGTCGCGGTTCTCCTTTGGGCTCAGCCCCTGCAGCCAGGCTTTTCGCGCGTGCACCCAGATGGCGGAGACGCCGGCGGCCACCGCGGCATCGGCCAGCGCGTCGAGCGCCGGCTCGGTGTCCTGGTCGTCGACGCCCAGCCGGCATTTCACGGTGACCGGGATCCTCACGGCCTCGCGCATCGCCTGCAGGCATTCGCCGACGAGCTGCGGCTCGCGCATCAGGCAGGCGCCGAAAGCCCCGGACTGGACGCGGTCGGAGGGGCAGCCGACATTGAGGTTCAGCTCGTCATAGCCAAAGCCCTCGGCGATCCCCGCAGCCTTCGCCAGCTTCTCCGGATCGGACCCGCCGAGCTGCAGCGCAACCGGATGCTCCGCCGCATCGAAACCGAGCAGCCGCTCGAGATCGCCGTGGATCACCGCGTCGGCGACGACCATCTCGGTGTAGAGCAGCGCTTGCTTCGAAAGCTGGCGGAAGAAGAACCGGCAATGGCGGTCCGTCCAGTCGATCATCGGCGCGGTGGCGAAGCGGAAGCGGCGGTAATCTGGGGTCAGGGCGTTGGTCGTCGTCACGTCGGCAATCCGGTACTGTCTTATTCCGGCCCCGTCCGGGCCGTCTATCCCGCCCGTTTTCGCACGCCCTGTTCCGGCGTCATAGCCCGCTTGGGCGAAAGGGGCGCATGGCCGAAGGTCTGGACGAAGCGGTCGGCTGGCTTCGGCTTGCCGAAGAGGTAGCCTTGCCCCTCCCCGACCTTGCCTCTCAGGAAATCCGCCTGAGACTGTTTCTCGATGCCTTCGGCGATGACCGAGAGGTCGCAGCCCTCGGCCATCCGGATGACGGCATCGACGATGCCCTGATCCTTGCGGGAGGTCTCGATCTCGCTGACGAAGGAGCGGTCGATCTTCAGCCGGGTGATGTCGAGTTTCTTCAGCATCGTCAGGGAGGCGTAGCCGGTGCCGAAATCGTCGAAGGCGATGCCGATGCCCATCGCCCGAATGCGCCTGAGGTGATCGGCGATCAGGCGCTCGTTGAGGAGGACGATGTTCTCGGTGATCTCGAGCTCCAGCTGCGACGCGGCGAGCCCGCTCGCGCGCAGCGCCTCTTCGACCCGTTCGACGAAATCGGGAGATCGCAGCTGGGCGGCGAAGAGATTGATGCCGATCCGGACGTCGCCGAGACCCGCGGCGCAGAAACTGCGCGCCTGCCGGCACGCCGTCTGCAGGATCCAGTCGCCGACCGGCACGGCCAGATGACTGCTCTCCAGAACCGGCAGAAACGCTCCCGGGGCGACCAGCCCGGTCTTGGCATGGTTCCATCGGATCAGCGCCTCCGCACCGAGGACTTCGCCGCTGACCAGATCAACCTGCGGCTGATAGTAGAGTTCGAATTGGTTCTCGGTCCACGCCGCCTGGAGGTCATTGGCAAGGCCGCTCCGCGCCATCGAGACGCGGCGCAGCTCGGGCGTGAACAGCCGGACCGTCGCACGGCCGTTGGCCTTGGCGTCGTAGAGGGCGAGATCGGCGGCGGTGAGCATGTCGCCGGCCGAGAGCGGCGGCCATTGCGACGGCATGACGCCGATGCTGGCCGAAACATGCACCATCTGCTGCTGCACGCGGATCGGCATTTCCAGCGAGGCGATCACCCGGCGGCCGATCTCTCCGGCCTGCAGCGGATCGGCACTGTCGCGCATCAGGATGGCGAACTCGTCGCCGCCGAGCCGTGCGACCAGATGACGCTCGTCCACCGCGGCGCGCAACCGGTCGGCGGCGATCCGCAGGACATCGTCGCCGCCGGAATGGCCGAGCGAATCGTTCACCGCCTTGAAGCCGTCGAGATCGAGCATCAGCAAGGTGAACGGGAGGTCGGTCTCCGCCTGCCGGGCCACCTGCTCGGCAAGCGCGTCGTGGAAGCGGGTCCGGTTGGCAAGCCCGGTCAGCGGGTCGGAGAAGGCGAGCTTGCGGATCCGCTCCTCGCTCTTCAGCCGTTCGCGCTGGTCGCGGAAGGCGATGACCATTTGCGGGCGCCCGCCCAGCCTGACGTCGCTGCGGATGACCCGCACCGGCAAGGTCCCGCCCGAAGACGTCGGGAGATCGGCTTCCGCTTCCTCCGACTGGGACAGCGCGAGCACGTCGACCCCGCGCACCAAGGACGCCACCGTCCGGCCCGTGAGTGCGCCGCGCGGGACACCGCAGAGGCGCGCCAGACTGTCATTGGCGGTGACAACTCTGTCGTCCTCGCAGATCGCCAGACCCTCGAGCGCTAGATTGGCAAGTTCTCCCAGCTGCTTGCGTTCCCGCAGGAGGGCCGCCTTGGCGCTGAGCGTCAGACGAAGGCCAACGACCGCGACGGTCAGAAGCGCCAAGCACACCGCCGCCACGATGGGGGCAAGCGTCTCGGGCGCGATGGCGAGGCGCGGCAGCTGGATGCGCGGATCATATTGCAGCTGCAGCGCGGTCATGCCGCCAAGGTGCAGGACGGCGATCGACAGGACGAGGAACGGCGCGCCGAGGAGCCGGACGGTTTTGTTGCGCTCGCCGGAGACCATCAGCGAAAGGCCGAAGAGCGGCAGGCCTGCGAGGATCGAGAAGGCCACCAGCGCGTAATCCCAGCGGGCTTCGCCGCGGACGAAGTAGGCGGCCTGGCCGACATAATGCAGGGCGGCGACGCCGGCGCCGATGACAAGACCGCCGAGGAACCGCCGGCGGCGGCTTCGGCTGCCGAGCGCCATGCCGACGCCGGCAGCGATGCCCGCGACCGCCAGAAGCAACGACAACGCGGTGAGGAAAGGCTCGAAGCCGGACGGCATTCCCGGGCGAAACGCCAGCAAGGCCACCATATGGGTGGCCCAGGCGGTCGAGCCGGCGGCAAGAATGGCGATCGCGCCCCACCGGCGGCGCGCCTCGCCCTCGGAGCGGCCGGCATGACGCGCGACCGAGAAAGAGCCGTAGACACCGATGACACAGACAAGGGCGGCCAGAAGAAGCAGTGTCGGGTCGTGCTCGACCCTGAGGCAAGTCAGAATGGCATGCATGGGATTCTCCGCGCCGACACCGTCGGCGAAGAGTCTGAACATTCCCAAAGCCCGCAGCGCCCTCCCCCCGAAACATTCCGCGGTGGGGTAAATGCTCGATGAAGATTTTCCTAAGAGCTCGACGGGGGCGGCCGTGGAGGCCCTCGAGGCGGCCGGTCGCCAGAAACTGCCCACCCGCTACGGTGGTTTGCGAAACCAGGCAAACGGCACCGTCCGACAAGAGCCCGCGCACGCCCAACGCCGCGTAGCTTTGCCTGACGCCCGGGCAAGCCCACGCCGGCCGGACCACGCCGCGGCGTGGCGCGGCGGCAATCCTGCGTGTCGCTTTTGGAAGCGGCCTTGCCGGGGACTGCGCCTAACATCGCGCCATATCGGTTGGACGGGGCATGACATGGCAGAATTTCCGAATAAGGCGAAGGTCGTCATCATCGGGCTCGGCGGCATCGTCGGCGCCTCGATCGCGCATCATTTGATCGAGCGCGGCTGGGACGATATCGTCGGCATCGACAAGTCCGGCATCCCGACCGACATCGGCTCGACGGCCCATGCGTCGGACTTCTGCTACACCACCAGCCACGACTATCTCTCGGTCTGGACGACCCAGTACTCGATCGATTTCTTCGAGAAGATGGGACACTACGCCCGAATCGGCGGCCTGGAAGTGGCGCGCACCGGCGACGACGCCTGGATGGAGGAGATCAAGCGCAAGCTGACCTCGGCGAAAGCCTTCGGCACCCGCGCCCATTATGTGAGCCCGGCCGAGATCAAGGCGATGTTCCCGCTGATCGAAGAGGATCAAGTGCAAGGCGGCCTGTTCGATCCCGATGCCGGCCTCGTCATCCCGCGCTCGCAGACCGTCGCCGGCAAGCTCGTCGATGCCGCCGAGAAGACGGGCAAGCTCAAGGCTTTCGCCAACACCGCCGCGCAGTCGCTGATCATCGAGAACGGCCGGATCAAGGGCGTCGTCACCCACCGCGGCACGATCATGGCCGACCATGTCGTCGTCTCCGCCGGCATCTGGGGACGGCTGATCGCCGAGATGGCGGGCGAGGACCTGCCGGTGATGCCGGTCGACCACCCCCTCACCTTCTTCGGCCCGTACACCGAGTTCGAAGGCACCGGCAAGGAGATCGGCTATCCCCTGCTGCGCGACCAGGGCAACTCGGCCTACATGCGCGATACCGGCGACCCGAAGACCACCGAGGGTGGGCAGATCGAGTGGGGTTATTACGAGGCGACGAACCCGCGCCTCTGCCATCCCCGCGACATTCTGGAAAAGCACCAGGCCCGGCTCTCGCCCTCGCAGCGCGACCTCGACATGGAGCAGATCCTCGAGCCGCTCGAGCGCGCGATGGAGCTGACGCCGATCCTTGGCGAGCTCGGCTACAACGAGGGCCATTCCTTCAACGGGCTCCTGCAGGTCTCGGCCGGCGGCGGTGCCTCCTGCGGCGAAAGCCAGAAGGTGCGCGGCCTCTGGTACTGTATCGCCATCTGGGTGAAGGACGGCCCCGCCTACGGCAAGCTGATCGCCGACTGGATGACCGACGGGCGCACCGAGATCGACCACAACTCGGTCGACTACGCCCGCTTCTACGGCCACCAGCTGACCGAGGAATTTATCGAGGGCCGCACCTATGAGGCGGCGCAGAAGATCTATTTCCCGGCGATCCACCCGCGCGAGCCCTATGCGACGGGGCGCGGCGCCAAGCGCTCGCCCTTCTACGCGCGCGAGGTCGAGCTCGGCGGGCATTTCATGGAGCTCGGCGGTTGGGAGCGCGCGCACGGCTATGCCGCGAACGATCATCTCCTGGAGAAGTACGGCAACCAGGTGCCGTTGCGCGAGAACGAGTGGGACAACCGGCATTTCTGGCGGGTCTCAAACGCCGAGCAGCTGGCGATGTCCGACGATTGCGGCATCGTCAACCTCAGCCATTTCTACATGATCGACGTCGAGGGGCCCGACCATGTCGCGCTGCTCGAATGGGTGTCGGCGGCCAAGATCGGCGGCGACGGCAATATCGGCAAGGGCATCTACACCCACTTCCTCGACGACGAGGGCATGGTCCGAGCCGACTTCACGATCCTGCGCATGGCCGACCGCTGCCGCATCGTCGACGGCGCCGACGCCGGCCCGCGCGACCTCCTCTATCTCCGGCGCATCGCCGAGGACAAAGGCTTCGACGTCGTGATCACCGACGTCTCGGAAGCCAACGTCACCATCGGCATCTGGGGCTCGAACGCCCGCGAGACGTTGAAGAAAGTCGTCGCTGAGCCGAATGCGCTGGACGCCGCAAGCTTTCCGTTCGCGGCCATCCGCCCGATCGAGATCGCGGGCAAGGCGGTCTCGGCCTTCCGCATCTCCTATGTCGGCGAGCAAGGCTGGGAGCTGCACATGGCCTACGAGGACGGCCTCGCCGTCTGGGATGCGCTGCGTGCCACCGGCGTCATGGCCTTCGGCATCGAGACCTACGCCAATTCCCGCCGCATGGAGAAGAGCCTGCGCCTGCAGAACGCCGACCTCCACACCCAGTACAATCTGATCGAAGCGGACCTGGCGCGCCCCAAGGTCAAGGAGGCCGACTTCCGTGGCAAGGCCAAACACCTCGAATACAAGGCGCGCGACCACCAGCCTGCGATGCTCTGCACGTTGGTGATAACCGACAATGTCGATGCCGCGGGCGTCGCACGCTACCCCGTCGGCTCGCTGCCGGTGATCGATCCGGCCACCGGCGCGGTGCTGGTCGACGAACTCGGCCGGCGCTCCTACACAACCTCGATCGCCTACGGCCCGACCGTCGGCAAGAACATCGCCCTCGCCTACCTCCCCTGGTCGCACTGCCAGGTCGGGCGCAAGCTCAGCGTCGAGTATTTCGCGGAGACCTATCCCGTGGAGGTGGCGGCCGTCGGCTACAAGCCGCTGTACGATCCGGAGAACCTCAAGCCGCGGAGCTGAATCAGTCGTTGGCAGAAGGCTTCGGGGGTAGGAGAACGGCCCGAGCCGGATCAGTTCTCCTGACCACAGGTAGCGCGCTGCCCGCGACAGGCCCGCTTTGTCATCCCGGGCTTGATCCGGGATCAATTCCAAATCGTCGGTCGTCAGACGGCGCCGGCCGTCCTCGAGCGTTCTGCTCCGCTAGCGTCCACCCTTCGTCACCGAGTGAAAATCTGCAGGCTTGTTGCCAACCCAGCGGATGAAGCGGGCGACAGTCTCGTTGTCGCTGAGGGGTATGCCGCCTTCCGCGTGGCGGACGAGTTCACTCGCGGAGAAGTTAGCGTCGATGGCTTCGCGGCAGATAGGATGGACCGGCACCGAGTCGCGGCCGCCCCGGCTCTTCGGGATTGGGTGGAAGCGATCCACTCTCGTGCCGACCAGTCGCCCGCAGAGCCAGCACTCTTCCGCCGGCGCGTCTGCCGCTGTCTCGTCCACCAGCCAGCTCGCATCCCGAATTTTCCGTGCCATCTCATCGCTCCTGCCCACCACCGTAAGCCGGCAGCAGGCTTTATCACTCTCGATCGTTGCGGTGACTGATGGGCCGTCCATCAGCTTGCGGTCAAGTCGACTGCCGGACCAGTCGAGGCCGGGCTGAAGCCGCAACTTTGCTTTTTCCACGCGACAGCCTATAGCTCGCGAATTCGCAGTGCACTGAAAACCGCGGTCCGATGACCGCGACGAAAACACGGGGTAGTCCTTTGTCCTCAACCTTCGACCGGGTCGCCGACATCATCGCCGAGACCAGCGAGATCGACCGCGCGCAGATCACGCCGGAGAGCCATACGATCGACGATCTCGGCATTGATTCGCTGGATTTCCTCGACATCGTCTTCGCCATCGACAAGGAATTCGGCATCAAGATACCGCTGGAACAGTGGACCCAGCGGGTGAACGAAGGCGAGGCGGCGACCGAGGAGTACTTCGTCCTGAAGAACCTCTGCGCCAAGATCGACGAGCTTCGCGCCGCCAAGACCGCCTGAGACCGTCGCGCCGCCGACGGAGACGTCCGTCGCCTAGGCGCGTACTGCGGGACGTCTGCGGCGCCTCGCCGATTTGACCAGTGGCATCGCGACCAGCCCATCAGGGCTTTGGTGGCGATGCCGGCATGCTTTGGGCGCTTAGCGCCCGCCGGTGGGGGGAACGCCGGTCGCCAGCCTCATCGGGCCGGCGCGCAACAGATGGAAGCTGTATGACCCACCAGGACGTCCTGATCACCGGCATTGGCCTCGTCTCCTCGCTCGGCGAAGGCATCGAGGCGCATCTCGACCGGCTCACCGCCGACGCGGCGCCGCATCCCGAGATCGAGACCGAGCGCTACGCGCCGTATTTCGTCCACCCTTTGCCGCCGATCGACTGGACGCAGCAAATCCCCAAGAAGGGGGACCAGCGGCAGATGGAGACCTGGCAGAAGCTCGGCACCTATGCCGCCGGCATTGCGCTGGCCGACGCTGGCATCCCAGCCGACGAGGACGTGCGCTCGCGCATCGACATGATCGTGGCGGCTGGTGGCGGCGAGCGGGACGTCGCCGTCGACGCGCTGGTGATGGAGCGGGCGCGCGGCGCCGAAGACAAGCAGGCGCGGGCAAACGAGGTCCTGTCCTCGGAGCTGCGGCCGACGCTGTTCCTCGCCCAGCTGTCGAACCTCCTCGCCGGCAACATCTCGATCGTCCATAAGGTCACAGGATCCTCGCGCACCTTCATGGGCGAGGAAGGCGCGGGCATTTCCGCGATCTCGGTCGCCGCGGCCCGCATCGCATCCGGCCAGAGCCGCATCTGCCTTGTCGGCGGCGCCTTCTCGGCCGAGCGCAAGGACCTCCTCACCAATTACGAGATGGGCGGCTATCTCCTGAAGGATGAATGGAGCCCGGTCTTCGGCCGGACCCCAGGCCATGATGGCCTGACCATCGGCAGCGTCGGCGCCTTCCTGGTGCTGGAATCGGCCGAACATGCGGCGTCGCGCGGCGGCACCGGTTATGCGCGGATCGAGAAGATCTTCGCCGACCGCGGACCGCGCGACGAAGCGTCGCTGACGCAGCGTTTCGATGGCCTCCTGGAGCAGACCGGCCTTTCCGACGACGAGCTCCTGATCCTCTCCGGCGCCACCGGCATCGCCGCTTTGTCGCAGCCCGAGCGCGCCGCGCTCCGCGCCCGCTTCCCGCAGGCGGCGCTGCGCAGCTACGGCACGCTGCTCGGTCAATCCTTCGAAGCGCAGTTCTCGGCCGGCATTGCCCTGGCGGCTGCCGCGCTCGCCCGGCGCACCGGCCTGCCGCCCTTCGACGGACGGGTGGAAAACCAGGTCCTCTTTAACCCGGCGCAGGCGCTGGTGACGACGATCGGCCATGTGCAGGCCGAAGGCGTCTGCGTCCTGCATGCCCTCAACGGCCATTGAGCGGAGCCTGGCGATGAACAGCACTCTCGATTCCCGCGGTCGTCCCGTCGTCGTCGTCACCGGTATCGGCGTCGTCTCCTCGCTCGGCGAAGGCGTCGACGCCAACTGGACGGCGCTGACGGAAGGCCGCTCGGGCATCCACACGATCACGCGGTTTCCGACCGACCACCTGCGCACGACGATCGCCGGCACCGTCGACTTCATGGACGTCTCCCCGGTCACCGGCATCGACCTCTCCTTCGCGCTCGCCCGCTCGGCTGGGCTCGAGGCGGTGCGGATGGCTGGCTATGACGGCGCCTTCGCCGGCCCGCTGTTTCTCGCTGCGCCGCCGATCGAGCTGGAATGGCAGCACCGCTTCCTGCTCGACGCCTTGCCGGGCGAGGCGCGCGAGGAGGCCGGCTACGACCGGCTGATGGAGCTGGTGCGACAGAACCGCGACCCGGCGATGTACCGGCAGACGCTGTTCTCCGGCATTTCCGAACGCCTCGCCGACATCCTCGGCACACGCGGCCTGCCGGTAACGCTGTCCACGGCCTGCGCCTCGGGCGCCTCGGCGATCCAGCTCGGCGTCGAGGCGATCCGCCGCGGCGAGACCGACCGCGCGATCTCGATCGGCACCGACGGCTCGGTCGGCGCGGAGGCGCTGATCCGCTTCTCGCTGCTCTCCGCGCTCTCGACCAACAATGCCGTGCCCGCACGCGCGTCGAAGCCCTTCTCGAAGGACCGCGACGGCTTCGTCATGGCCGAGGGCGCCGGCGCCCTGGTGCTGGAATCGCTGGAATCGGCGAAGGCCCGCGGGGCGAAAATCCTCGGCGTGGTGCATGGCTGCGGCGAAAAGGCCGACGACTTCCACCGCACCCGCTCCAAGCCCGACGGCTCGCCAATCATCGCCACCATCCGCGACGGCCTTGCCGATGCCGGCCTGACGCCGGAGGACATCGGCTACATCAACGCGCACGGCACCTCGACGCCGGAGAACGACCGCATGGAGGCCGGCGGCCTTGCGGCTGTCTTCGGCGAGCGGATCGCCGAGGTGCCGCTGTCGTCGAACAAGTCGATGATCGGCCATACGCTCACCGCCGCCGGCGCGATCGAGGCGGTGTTCTCGATCCTGACCATGCGCCACGGCGTGCTGCCGCCGACGATCAACTACGACATTCCCGATCCGGCGATCGCGCTCGACGTGGTGCCCAACGTGAAACGATCGGCGGACGTCTCGGCGGTGCTGTCGAACTCGTTCGGCTTCGGCGGCCAGAATGTCAGCCTCGTCCTCGGCCGCGAACCCCGCGGCTGACGGGCGCGCCCGCACAATGATATGAGGCGCCGCGGCGCGTCCCTCTGGACGCCCGGCGCCCGGTAGTTTCGAGGATTTCCATGCGTGCATTGCAGCTTTTCGGCGACAAGGATCTCCGGGTCACTGACATTCCCGAACCGGTTGCGCCGGGTCCCGGCGAGGCGCGGGTGCGGATCTCCGCCGTGGCGCTGAACCACATCGACGTCTGGGGCTGGCGCGGCATGGCTTTCGCCAAGCGCAACCTGCCCCTGGTGATCGGCGCGGAGGCTTCGGGCGTCGTCGAGGCGCTGGGGCCGGGCGCCGCCGGCGTGCTGCCGGGGCAGCTGGTCTCGATCTACGGCGCGCGCACCTGCGGGCTCTGCAAGGCCTGCCGCGAGAAGCGCGACAACCTCTGCGAACACGTCTCGGGCGTGCACGGCTTCCACCTCGACGGTTTCGCGCAGGAGGTGGTGAACCTGCCGGTGCGGCTGCTCGTCGCCGCCCCGCCCGGCTGCGACGCCATCGGCGCGGCGCTGGCGCCGGTGACCTTCGGCACGGTCGAGCACATGCTCTTCGACAATGCCAAGCTCGAGCCGGGCGAAACGATCCTTATCCATGCCGGCGGCTCCGGCATCGGCACGGCGGCGATCCAGCTCGCCAAGAAACACGGCGCGACAGTGATCACCACCGTCGGCTCCGACGAGAAGATCGAGGGCGCGAAGGCGCTCGGCGCCGACCATGTGATCAACTACCGCTCGGACCGCTTCGAGGGCGTGGTGCGCAAGCTGACGAAAAAGAAGGGCGTCGACGTCGTCTTCGAGCATGTCGGCGTCGACACCTGGGCCGGCTCGATGCTGTGCCTGAAGCGCGGCGGACGGCTCGTCACCTGCGGCTCGACTTCCGGCGTCTCGGCGCCGACCAACCTGATGATGCTGTTCCAGCAGCAGCTGAGGCTCATCGGCTCGTTCGGCTGCCGGATGGAGAACATGGCCGACGCCATGCAGAAGATGGCGCGCGGGCTGGTGAAGCCGGTGATCGACACCGAGATCGGCCTCGACGAGATCGACGTCGCGCTGCAGCGCATGGCCGGGCGCCAGGTGTTCGGCAAGATCATCCTCAACCTCGAGCGCCTGCCCGCGGCATGAGCAGCCTGTTTGCTAAGAAGGCCTGGAAGCGCTGGCGGATCACGCGCGACTGGACATCGGCCCGGCTGATCTTCTCGCTGCTATGGATCCTGCGTCAGCTGCCGCCGCGCGCGGGGCTCGCCACCGCCGCCGCGCTCGGCCGGTGGGTGGGCCCCCTCACCCCGCGCCACCGGCTGGCCAAGGAGAACCTCCGCCTCGCCTATCCCGAAAAGGATGCGGCCTGGATCGACGCGACCGCCCGCGCCAACTGGGAGCACATGGCGCGGCTGGCGGCGGAATACGTCTTCCTCGATGAGATCTTCGACTTCGACCCCGCCAAGCCAGGCGAAGGGCTGATCGAGGTCGAGGGCGCCGAGATATTCGAAGAGTTGCAGAAGCGTGGCGGTCCCTTCGTGTTCTTCACCGGCCATCTCGGCTGCTTCGAGCTCCTGCCGATCTGTGCCGCAACTTTCGGCCTCGAGGTCACCGCCCTCTTCCGTCAGCCGAACAACCGTTACATTGCCCGCGAAATCCTCTCGGCCCGGCGCACCCGCGGCGGCCATCTCGTGCCCTCCAAGGCGGGCGCGGCCTGGGCGCTGGCCGGCACGCTCGACCGCCAGGGATCGGTCGGCATGCTGGTCGACCAGAAGTTTACCAAGGGCGCCCCGACGACGTTCTTCGGCAGGGCCTGCAAGACCAATCCGCTGGTGCCGAAACTCGTCCGGCAGTTCGACTGCGAGGTCTATCCGGCCCGCGTCATCCGCTTGCCCGGCGGGCGCTACCGGCTGGAGCTGAAGCCGCGGCTCGACCTACCGCGCAATGCCGAGGGCGCAATCGACATCCCGGCCAGCTGCCAGACGCTGAACGATATCGTCGAGGGCTGGGTGCGCGAGCATCCCGAACAGTGGATGTGGTTCCACCGCCGCTGGGGCTGACGAGCGCAGCTTTCCCAAGGACAGGAACGGCACGGCTGCCCGCAGCCTGCAACCTTCAGCGTGTCGCTGACAGTCTGCATTCCTCTCTGGCCCGCAGCCCGCGATCGAGCCAGGGTTGCTTAGGGGAAGGCCGATGCCGCGCCGAGACAGGGCACGCGTGCCTCCTCTCCGAAGAACGACACTCTACCGGCTGATGACGATCGAGGTGTTGCGCACCCCTGCCTGCTGCACCATCGCATAGAGCTTGGCGGCATTGCGCGGATGCAGCCGGATGCACCCGTGCGAGGCCGGGCTGCCAAGCCGCCTGACCGAGCCGGTGCCATGGATGGCATAGCCGCCGCGGAAGAAGATAGAAAACGGCATCGGCGAGTTGTGGTATTTCTTCGAGTACCACATCCGGTGAAGCCGGGTCGGGCGGTAGCTGCCCGTCGGCGTCGTGTAGCCATTCCCCGCCGTCGAGACCTGCCACCGGTCGACAACCGCGCCGTTGCGCGTGACCGTCATCGTCTGCGCCGAAATGTCGATTTTGGCGACGATGAGAGGGCGAGCCGCCGCCATCGATCCCGGCGCCAGAAGCGTGAATGCCGCCAGGATGCATGCCCTCAGACGTTTCATCGTGCCTCCCAGAGAGCTCGGTCGCATTCTCCCGTGCCGCCGGGACAGCCTGGCGTTGCAGCGATCAAAAGACGCGGATAGCTCATTGCATCTTTAATGACGGCGTTAGTCAACCATCCGGTTCATCGCTGTCCACCGAACTCTTTTACCGGCGAAGGCTGCACGCCAGCCCGGCATGAAAGAAGCTGAGAAAGTGCGCGAGCCATCTGCCTAATTCTTTACCTTCGGCTTATAGATTGCCCGCCGATGCAACGATCGAACATATGATGCTGATCACCGTAAGACGATACTGGGCGACGATAGCGGGCGGCATGATTTTTGCCGGCGTCGTGGTCTTCGGCGTGCTGTCTATTGGCGGCGGCACGATCGGCAGCCTCGTCGAATTGGAGATGAAGGCGAAGGGACAAAGGTTCGCCGAACTTCTGATGTCCGATCAGGGCAATCTCAACGCCTTCCTCACCGGCATCTCGCGCGATCCGGACGCCGAGACAAAAATACGCACGGTGGCCAACCTTGCGGACATCGATAGCTTCGCGATCTTCGACCGGTCAGGGGCGGAGATCTTCCGGACCCGGTCCGAACGCTACAAATGGTTGATGCGGGATCGTGCGGGCGGCATCAGCACCGGCGACCGTCTGTCCGATCCTGTCCTGCAGCGCACCGGCGACTGGCAGATCGTCTACGATGACGGGCAGACCAATCCATCCGTCCTGACGCCGCTGCAGCGCGGCGGGGCGACCATTGGCTATCTCTCGGTCGTCGCAGACATGATCGACGACCGCTCCAACTACACGACGACGCTCACCGACGCATCGCTGGCCTTGCTGCTTCTGCTCCTGATCGCAACCGGCATCCCCACGCTCATCTACCTCCGCCGCCACCGCAAGATCATCCAGGCCGACGACCGCATCGCCTTTCTGGCCAACCACGACCCGCTGACGCATCTCTTCAACCGCACGCGGATGCAGGAAGAGACGGAGCGGGTGCTGTCAACGGCGCGGGCGACGCGCGAGCACATGGCGTTCCTGTTCATCGACATAGACGGGCTCGCCGATATCAATGACGGACTCGGACAGGCGCAGGGCGACGAGTTGCTGAGGGTCGTCGCCAACCGGCTGAAGACCGTCGTCGACCGGATCGACCTTCTCGCGAGAATTGGCGCCGACGACTTCGTCCTATTGCGGCGTCGGATCGTCAGCGCCGAGGACGTCGCCGCGCTGGCCCACAAGATTAAGCTAGCGGTGGCCGAGCCAATCGAGCTGAAAGGTCAGATCATCCGTCCGAGCATCTCGATCGGCGTGGCGATGATGCCCGCCGACGGGCGCAATTTCGGCGACCTGACCAAGCACGCCGAGCTCGCCCTTCTGCATCATAAGACTGCGCAGACGGGTGACTTCACGCTGTTCGAGCCGCACATGGACGAGGACGTGCACCGCCGCCGGCAGATCGAGGCGATGGTCCGCGCGGCCGTGGCGAACGACGGTTTCGAGCTCTTTTACCAGCCGATCGTCAGCGGACGCGGGGCCGCGCTGCTGGGGTTCGAGGCCCTGCTGCGCATGCCGGATCCCGCCGGAGGCTACATTTCACCGTCGGTCTTCGTGCCGATCGCCGAAAGCCGCGGCTTCATTAAGGAAATCGGCACCTGGGTGATCCGCAAGGCGGCTCAGCAGATCGCGCTCTGGCCGGAGCACCTCTTCGTCTCGGTCAACCTCTCCGCCGTGCAATTCCGCGACGGCGACCTCGTCGGCATCATCGGCGACGCGCTGAAGGCAGCCGGCGTCGATGGCCGTCGGATGGAGATCGAGGTGGTTGAATCCTTGCTGCTCGAGCGTTCGGACGACATCCTGAAGCAGTTGATGGAACTGAAGGCGCTCGGCATCTCCATCGACATGGACGATTTTGGAACCGGCTACTCCTCGCTCGGCTATCTCTGGCGCTTCCCCTTCGACAAGCTGAAGATCGACCAGTCCTTCATGGTCGCCTTCGAGTCCGGCGAGCTCAACGTGCGCGCCATCCTCGGCACCATCGTCTCGCTGGCCCATCACATGCAGATGAAGGTCACCGCCGAGGGCGTGGAGACCGAAGCCCAGGTCGCGCTGCTCGACGAACTCGGCTGCGACCAGATCCAGGGCTACTACTACGGCAAGCCGATGCCGGCCGATCGCGTCGCGGCAGAACTCCTCAGCCAGTACAAGACGCGCGCCGTCGAGGACATCGCTGCCGTGCGTCCTGGTGCCCCGGCGCCGTCGCTGACGGCCGGGCTCTGAGCACGGGGGCAGGCCGCGCCGACCCGCAGAACGCAGCGCTTGTCGAGTGACGCGGGGCATGGTGCTGCGCTCCGCCGCCACCCCGCGCATCGGACGCCATGGCGGTCGCTCCAAACGGAAAAGCCGCGTCGCTCTGAGCGCGACGCGGCTTTTCTATCGGGCGACACGACTGGAGGTCATCGGCATCGTCCGCCCCGGTACGCGGTACCAGTTCCGGGGCTTGGGCGACGCCGTCGCGCTCTCCTTATGGGCCTGCACTCGTTACCGTGGCGCTAACGGCCGGATGCCGATGATGGCTTTCCAGTGGCCGATTTGCGCCGCAGGACGGCGCGGCCTGACCGCCTGCTCGGCTAAAAAGCCCATCTTCTGTGGATGAGGAGGACAATCCTGACGCCATCCGGCCAGATGGCGTACAGTCGTGATCCGTAATGGTTGCCGGATGGCGATCGCGCCATAGGTTGAGCCCCTCGCCGCCGACCGAAAAAAGCGTTTGGAATCGTTTCAACAACGCGCTAGCCTTGAATGCAGCTAAATTGCGGCAGTCTCTGCGCGTTTCGCCCTCCTTCGGAAGCCACCGTCTATTTGTAGATGGGGTTTCGATGACCTTCGCTGTGCATCGATTACTGTTTCACGACTTGCAAAGGGTACGATATGAAAAAGCTGCTCGCCTCGACCATTCTGGCTGCCGCCCTCTTCGGCGGCGCCGGCACCGCCTCCGCGCAGGAGAGCTGCGGCAAGATCACGATTTCGCTGATGAACTGGGCCTCTGCCGAGGTTCTCGCCGCGATCGACCAGTTCATCCTCGAAAAAGGCTATGGCTGCGATGCCGAGCAGGTTCCGGGCGACACCATGCCGACCTTCTCGTCGATGACCGAAAAGGGCCAACCCGACGTCGCGCCGGAAATGTGGGTCAACCAGTTCCGCGACCAGATCGACGCCGCGGTGAAGGAAGGCCGGGTCGTCTACGGCGCCGAAGCGCTGACCGATGGCGGCGTCGAGGGCTGGTGGGTCCCGACCTATTTCGCTAAGGCACACCCCGAGATCAAGACGATCCAGGACGCGATGGCTCATCCCGAACTGTTCCCCTCGGCCGAGGACCCGTCCAAGGGCGCCGTCATCAACTGCCCGTCGGGCTGGGGCTGCCAGGTGACCACGACCCAGTTCTACAAGGCCTATGAGGGCGACAAGAAGGGCTTCACGCTGGTCGACACCGGCTCGGGCGCCGGTCTCGACGGCTCGATCGCCAAGGCCTACGAGGGCCAGAAGCCCTGGCTCGGCTACTACTGGGCCCCGACCGCCATCCTTGGCAAGTACGACATGACTCAGCTCGGCTTCGACACTAAGTTCGACGAGGCCGAATGGAAGCGCTGCACCTCCGTCGCCGACTGCCCGGACCCGAAGGTCAACGCGTGGACGAAGAGCGAGGTCTTCACCATGCTGACGCCGGCCGTCGCCAAGCAATCGACGGGCGCCGCCGAATACCTGAAGACGCGCGGCTGGAGCAACGACGTCGTCAACAAGCTGTTGGCCTGGAAGGAAGAAAATCAGGCGAACGGCGAGGACACCGCCGCGCACTTCCTGGAGACGCAGCCCGAGATCTGGACGAAGTGGGTCCCGGCTGACGTCGCTGAGAAGGTGAAGGCTGCTCTCTAGCGCTCACTAGGTTTGATGCAGCGCAGACGGGACGCCCCTCCGGCCCGGGTGCCTCTCCTGACGGGATGAGGTCACGTGGTCGGAGGGCTCACATCGGCCTCGCCCCGAAAA
This sequence comes from Mesocryomonas lacus, assembly GCF_055730105.2. Lineage (NCBI taxonomy): Bacteria > Pseudomonadati > Pseudomonadota > Alphaproteobacteria > Hyphomicrobiales > Aurantimonadaceae > Mesocryomonas > Mesocryomonas lacus. The sequence goes on along the minus strand of NZ_JBUZWF020000003.1, from coordinate 633,680 downwards.
TTGGAAATGGTGGGCTGGGTCGACGCAATTCTAGGCGTACGAATGCACGCCGTGCGCTGTGAGACCTAGTGCCTGTGAAGCACGGCCTTCGGACCTGGTGCAGTCGAACTTACGCTCCGCGGATCCGAACCTGTAGCGAGGACAGTACGCACGAGGTCTCGCAGATCGCCACTTGCGCCCCGCTGTGACCCGGCGCCCTGCTTTGGCCCTGCGGCCTGCCGCGCGGCCCCCTTTCCCTCCGAAGACAGAGGTAAGCCGTTGACGGAGTTTCTACCCAACTGGCTCGTCGAGTTCCCCGAGATCAAGCGCAGCGTGCTGCGCGAGGCGACGCGAAGCATCGATCTCGGCTACAAAGCCTTCTCGCGCACCTGGGGGGACTCGATCGAAGCCCTCTTCCGGCCGCTGCTGGACTTCCTGCTCTGGTTCGAAAGCCTGCTGCTGTCGACGCCCTGGTGGATCGTCCTCGCCGTCCTCACCGCCATCGTCTGGCTTGCCAGCCGCTCCACTGCGATCACCATCGGTACCGTGGTCGCGATGTTCCTCATCGGCCTGTTCGGCATGTGGGAGGACACGATGCGGACCCTGTCGATCATCATCGTCTGCACGCTGCTGTCGATCGTCATCGGACTGCCGATCGGCATCGCGATGTCGCGCTCCGACCGCGTGCAGGCCATTCTCTCGCCGATCCTCGACGTGATGCAGACGATGCCGTCCTTCGTCTACCTTATCCCGATCGTCATGCTGCTCGGCATCGGCCTCATCCCTGGCCTCATCGTCGTGGTGATCTACGCGATGCCGCCGATCATCCGGCTGACCAATCTGGGCATCCGCCTCGTCGACAAGGAGGTGATGGAAGCCGCCGATGCCTTCGGCTCGTCCAGTTGGCAGCGGCTTGTCGGGGTACAGCTGCCGCTGTCGCTGCCGACGATTATGGCTGGCATCAACCAGACCATCATGATGGCGCTGGCGATGGTCGTCGTCGCCTCGCTGATCGGCGTGCGCGGCCTGGGCCAGCCCGTGCTGCAGGCCATCACCAACCAGTATTTCGCGCAAGGGGTGATGAACGGCCTCGCGATCGTCGCCATCGCCATCATTTTCGACCGCGCCAGCCAAGCCTATGGAAAGCGGCTGCAGCGCCACCGGGAGATCGCCCATGGATGACATCGCCATCCGCATCCGCTCGCTCTACAAGCTCTTCGGCGCCGACGACAAGCGTCTGGTCGAAGAGGTGAAGGCCGGCATGACCAAGGCCGAGCTGATGCAGAAGCACCAGCATGTGCTTGGCCTCAAGGACATCAACATCGACATGCCGAAAGGCGGGATCCAGGTGGTCATGGGCCTGTCGGGTTCGGGCAAGTCGACGCTGATCCGCCACATCAACCGGCTGATCGAGCCGACTTCGGGCGAGATCGTCATCGGTGGCGAAGACGTTCTGGCGATGCCGCCCAAGCGGCTGCAGGATTTCCGTCGGCACAAGATCTCGATGGTGTTCCAGCGCTTCGCCTTGCTCCCGCACAAGACGATCCTCGACAACGTCACTTATGGCCTCGCCATCCAGGGCGTCTCGGCGGCCAAGCAGAAGGCCGCGGCGGCCCGCTGGATCGATCGTGTCGGCCTTTCGGGCTATGAGAGCCGCTACCCCGCCGCCCTGTCCGGCGGCATGCAGCAGCGCGTCGGCCTCGCCCGCGCGCTGGCGACGGACGCCGACATCCTTCTGATGGACGAGGCCTTTTCCGCACTCGACCCGCTGATCCGCGGCGACATGCAGTCGGTGCTGCTCGGCCTGCAGGAAGAACTGCAGAAGACCATCGTCTTCATCACCCATGACCTCGACGAAGCGCTTCGGCTGGGCGACCGCATCGCCATCTTGCGCGACGGCGAGATCGTCCAGCAAGGCACCGGCGAGGACATCGTGCTGCATCCGGCCGACGACTACATCACCTCCTTCGTCCGCGAGGTGAACCGCGGTCGGGTCATCGAGGTGCAGACCATCATGCAGGCCAGCAACGGTGCGGCGCCAACGGGACCGGCTGTGCGCGAAGGCACGATCATCGAGGAGGCCGCACGGCTGATGAACGACAGCGGCAGCGACACGGCCCATGTCGTCTGCGCGAAGGGCAGCCCGCTGGGCGCCCTGACCATCCGCGGGATCATGGCCGCGATGGTCAACCCGTCTTCGCCCGGTCCCCATCACCCGCACTAAGACGCCTGACGTCTTCCGTGCATTCTGCGACGGCGGATCCACTGCCGTTCCACCATCACTGGCGTCCACAGTAACTAACGCCATCCACCGTTGGGCATGCTACCTGTAGCCCACAAATAAAAAAGGCCCGACTGTCGTCGGGCCTTTTTTATTTAACTTAGATCGAGATTTAGCGCGCGATGTCGTTCGCTGCTGCGCCAGTCGCGTCGACCGTGTTTCCGACGTCGCGACCGACACCGCGGACGGTGTTCGCGCAAGCGGACATGGTGAGCGCGGCGGCGAGAATGACGGCGACGGCGGCAAGACGGTTGGACATGGGGACGCTCTCCATTGAAACGATGCGGCAGAAAAACGGCAAGCTCACGGCTTGGTTCCTCCAGCGTTACGATTTGTTGGCTAAACTGTCATTCTCTATCGTTCGTCGGTCGAAATAAACTTTTCGACCTATAGAACGCGGCTGTCATCGGCACGTTGACACCGAAGGAAGCCAGTCTGAGGACACAGCGGCATGACCCATAGCATCACCAAAACAAACGCCGAGATCGCGACGCTGGTCGCAGCATCGCCCTTCGTCATCGCCACCCGGCTGACAGACATGTGGTGGTCGGCGGGCCGTCCGACAGCAAAGTCCAACCGCGAGGCGACCCAGATGGTCACCGAGAAATTCGTGGCGATGGGTGAGAGCGCGCTGGCCATGCAGATGGCGATGGCGACCATCGTTCTGGAGACCGCGACATCGGCGATGACCGGCGTCGTACGCCAGAACCAGGACGATGCCGACACCGTCCTTTCTGAAGGACTAAAGCCGTATGCCAAGCGCGCAAAGGCCAATCACGCGCGCCTCAGCCGTATGCCGAAGCGCTGAGACTTAGGCTACGGACTGCTCACCCAAACGGCAGAATGATCAATGATTTAGCGTGCGCTGCAGCAAAGCGTAGCAGTTTAGAAACCTTCGTAATTGACTTGAAAGCGACGCCGGAAACGCGCAGTTTGACGCCGCGGCACTTGGCCGCCTGTCGAGACAAAATGCTCCAGGTTCCCGTGCGCATTCCTCCAGAGAAACAGCTGAAACGCAGCCTGGTTTTCCTGCTGGTTCCCAACTTTTCGATGATTGCCTTCGCCACGGCGATTGAGCCCTTGCGGATCGCCAATCGCCTGCTCGGTCACGAGGCCTATCGATGGCGGCTGGCCTCGCCGACGGGCAAGGCGATCTTCGCCTCGAACGGGGTGGAAATCTCCGTCGGCGGCTCGGTGGAAGAAGAACGGCGAGCGCTCCTGAACGACCGCAAGCCGTCGATGGTCTTCGTCTGCTCCGGCGTGTTCGTCGAGGATTTTTGCGACAAGGCGAGCTTCGCCTATCTCCGCGAGACCCATCAGCGAGGCATTTCCGTCGGCGGCCTCTGCACCGGTGCCTGGATCCTCGCCCGAGCCGGCCTGCTCGCCGAACGCCGTTGCGCCATTCACTGGGAGAATCTTCCAGGGTTCTCGGAAGCGTTTCCGCGGGCCGACGTGCATGCCGACCTGTTCGAGATCGACCACAACATCTTCACCTGCGCCGGCGGCACGGCAGCGCTCGACATGATGCTGGCGCTGATTGGCGAGGATCACGGCGACGATCTCGTCAACCGGGTCTGCGAGCAAGCACTGACCGATCGGGTGCGGGCCAGCCACGACCGGCAGCGGCTGCCGCTGCGGGCCCGCCTCGGCGTGCAGCACTCGAAGGTGCTGGCGATCATCGAGATCATGGAGGCCAACCTCGGCGAGCCGCTGTCGCTGGTCGAGATCTCCCGTCGCATCTCGCTGTCGCGCCGTCAGGTCGAACGGCTGTTCGACAAGGAGATGGGCCGATCCCCCGCACGCTATTACCTCGAGATCCGGCTCGACCGGGCGCGGCACCTGCTGCTGCAATCAGCACTTCCGATAGTCGAGATCGCCGTCGCCTCTGGCTTCGTCTCGGCGTCGCATTTCTCGAAATGCTACCGCGAGCTCTACGGCCGATCGCCCCAGCAGGAGCGTGCCGCCCGAGCGGCGGTCAATTCGGCCGTGCCAGTGAACGCATGACGCTTACCGGCGGGCGTTTCATCACCGTTCCGCCTTCCCAATGCCGACAGGCCGATCAGCGGTCGTCAAAACTGCGCTGCTGCCGCATGTCCCATTGCCGTTCGCCGGCGAGACAATCGGCGCCCGTCCGGTCCTGCACTGGGACGACGAAACGTTCAGGAACCGCCGGCGGCGGTGGCCAGCCCCCGGCGAGTTCCAGCACCAGCTTTCGGCGGAGGGCGTCGGGAAACTGCGACCAGTCGTTGACGGGGATGACGAAGCCGCCGGGACCGCCGATGACGCAGTCGGCGTAGTAGCGGTCGAGATCGGGGATCGATCCCCAGGACCCCGCACCATCCCCTTGCGTCATTAGCGGCAGGCCGTTGATGGTGATCCCCTGGGCGGCCGCGGCATCGCGCGAGGCGGTGACGGCGCGGCCCTGGTTGTTCGGGCCGTCACCGGAAATGTCGATCACCCGGCGAATGCCGGCATAACCGTTGCCGTCGAATAGGCTCGCGGAGAAGTCGATCGCCGCGGCGATCGAGGTCCGCCGCTCGCGCATCGGCTCGTCATTGGCAAGGCGATAGGCGAAGCCGTCGGCAGCAGCCTTGGAATCGACCAGCATCCACGGCACGACGACGGCTTGCGAGAACGCGCCAGCCCATTCGACATAGGTGACCGCGACCTTGCCATGGCCGCCCTCGAGGATGGCGCGCTGCACCTCCGGGCTGCGGAAGGCGGCGACATAGCCGTCGCGCTGGATGCGCTGCTCGTGGAGGTCCATCGACCAGGACACATCGACAGCGAGCACCAGTTCGACATCGACGGGAATTTCGCCGGGGGCATCGGCCGCCGTGGCCGGCACTGCGCACCACCCGCCCAGCACGATGGCGAGGCTAAACCTGCAAAGCCCTGGGCCGGCACGTTCGCGCATGGTGTGAGCGTCGCCGCGATGCGCTGCGCCGACAACTCACAACTCCGTCAACCCTGCGCGGAGCAAGTCCTTTACGTGCAGTGGCTTCGTCTCGGTATACGGGTTTCTCAAGAAACAACCGGAACGGTGGGCTACAATCGGCGGAACGACACCTTGCTACCGAGATCAGGCCCCGCAGACACGACTTCCTTAACCCTCCGTAAGCATTGTCGATCGGACGCACCCACCGCAGGATAGATCCGTTGGCGCAGTTCTCTACCGCCGAACTCCCCTCGCCACGATCGCGCCTCGGCTCGCCGCTGCTCTGGCTCGGCCTCGCCTGCCTTTTCCTATCCGCCCTTCTGACGCTCCCCCTGACGCTGCCGATCGGTCCGTTCTACTGGGACCTGTTCATCTACTTCGACGCGGCGAACCGGATCTTCTCCGGTCAGATCCCGGCGATCGATTTTTTCACGCCGGTCGGGCCGCTCGGCTACTACCTGTTCGCCGGCCTCATCAAGCTGTTTCCCGAGGCGCAACCGCTACTGCTAGCGCAATGGTCGCTGCTGCTGGTCTCGGCGCCGCTGATGGCGCTGGTGCTCGCCGACGTCGACCGGCGCTCACGGAAAACGGCCCTTGCTTTGCTGGTCCCTTTCCTCGCTTTCTCGACCCTCCCGTTCAACGTCGAGGAATATTACGCCTATCCCGGCGTCGACGGCTTTGGCATCTACAACCGCCAGGTCTGCCAGCTGCTCTATGTGCTCGCCGCCGCGCTCATTTTCACCAAGCGGCAGGCACCTTTGGCCATGGTGATGGCGGGCACGGTGCTGGCGCTGTTTCTGGTGAAGGTGACCGGCGTCATCGCCGCGCTCGCCCTCTGCGCCTTCGCCCTCGCCGCGGGCCGGATCGCGCTGCGCACAGCGGTCATCTCAGCGCTCATCTGCCTTGCCGGTCTGGCAGCGCTGGAACTCGGTTTCGGGCTCGTCTCCGCCTATGTCGGCGACATCCTGCAGCTCCTCGACAAGAACGAGGGCAGCCTGCTGCCGCGCTTCCTGCAGGCCGCCTCGATCCATTTCATCGCGTTCGCGCCGCTGGTCGCGCTGACCGCGGTGCTGGCCTGGCGCGATCGCAAAGCCGTGCTCGCCGCAACCCGCGCGCTGAGCGCGCGACCACGTCCCGCCACGCTCGCCACCCTCCTCGACCACGACGCCGCCTGGCTGGGCGTCGCGGTGCTGGCTGGCCTGTTCGTCGAGACGCAGAACACCGGGGGGCAAGCCTTCATCTTCGTCTGGCCGATGCTGCTTGCCCTTCTCTTGCGCGCAGATCGTTCGAAGGCAGGCTACAGCATGCTGGTGCTCGGCCTTATCGCCGCCTCCACGCTGCCGACGGCGCTCGACATCCTGCAGCGCAGCGCCCGCGCCTTCATTGGGCAGGCGAAGTACGAGGTCCTCCAACACCAGTACCTCGGAACGCTCGGCGCCGTTTCACAACGACCGGAAATGCTGCAGCGCTCGTCGACAATGCTCGAGGCCTACCGGCGCTTCCCCGAGACCTGGAACTTCATCGCCAACGCGGGCGAACTGCCGGGCTTCGCGCTCTACACCGAGCCGGACTTCCAGATCACCTGGCTGAAGGCGGTCGACGAGGCGGTCGGCGCGGTGAAGGCTTATGAGGCTGCGAACGGCGTCCGCTTCGAGACCGTGATGAGCCTCAACTTCGTCAATCCCTTCCCCTGGCTGCTCGACCGGACCGCCCCGCGGCACATCGCCATCGGCGCCGACCCATTCCGCGCGGTGCCGGACCCCGATGGCGCCGTGCTCGCCTCGGTCGCCGCGACGGACCTCGTACTCTATCCGCTCTGCCCGGTGACGAACGCCAACCAACTGCTCCTGAAGCTCTATGCGCCGGGGCTGACGGGCCATCGCCAGATCCGGCTGTCTCCTTGTTGGGACGCTTATGTCCGCGGCGGACTGCTTCCGCCGCGCTGACGCTCACCCTATCAAGGCCCTGAAACGCAGAAGGCCGGACGACGTGTCCGGCCTTCTGCGTTTGCAGTGGTGGGCTCAGCTCATCTGCGCCTTGATGAAGTCCTTTACGATCGAGACGATGCCGCGGTCGAGGAGATCGTCGAGCGCATCGCAGAACTGGTCGACGTTCTCCGTCGTGCAGATCAGCGGCGGCTCGAGCCGGATGACGTTGCGGTTGTACTCGGTGAAGGCGACGAGGACGTCGTAGTCGCGCAGCATCAGCGCGCCGATGAAGCCGGACAGCGAGCCCTTCAGCTTGTCGTCGAGAATCGCCACGACGGGGCGCAGCGCCAAGGGGAGCGTGCGTGAAAAATCGTGGAACTCGATGCCGACCATCAGGCCGCGGCCGCGGACCTCCTTGATGAGGCTCGGATAGCGCTGGCGAATGACCTGCAGGCGCTTGATGAGGTAGTCGCCGACCTCCGCGGAATTACCGATCAGATCCTCGTCGTAGAGCGTGTTCAGCGCCTCGATGGCGGTGACGCAGCCCTCGCCGATGCCGCCGAAGGTCGCGGCGGCGTGGATCATCGCGGTCTTCGGCGTGCCATAGGCCCTCATGTAGACCTCGCGCCGAGCGATCATCGCCGCCATCGCTGCCTTGCCGCCGCCAAAACTCTTGGCGAGCGCGGTGACGTCAGGGATGACGCCGTGGTGCTCAAAGGCGTAGAAGCGCCCGGTACGCCCGTAGCCGCACTGGACCTCGTCGGCGACCCACATCACCTTGTGCTTGTCGCAGAGCGCGCGCACGCCGTGCCAGTAGTCGGTGGTCGCCTCGATGATGCCGCCACCGCCCTGCACGGTCTCCAGCACCACGACGCCGATCTCGGGATCGCTGGCGACACAGGCGGTCAGCGCCTCGAGATCGCCGAAAGGCACCTTGTAGCGGTTGTCGACCAGCTTGAACTCGCCTTGGTAGAGCGGGCTGTCGGTGATCGACAGGACGCCCTTGGTCTTGCCGTGGAAGGAATTCTCGGCGTGGACGATCTTGCAGTTCTTGCGGCCCGAGGCGCGCTCGGCGACCTTGATCGCCGCCTCCATGGCCTCCGAACCGGATGAGCCGAGGAAGACCATGTCGAGATCGCCGGGGCTGACCGAGGCAAGGTTTTTCGACAACGCCGCGGCATACTGCGACAGGAAGGCGATGGCGATCTCGTGCCGCTTCTCGTCCTGAAACTGTTTGCGCGCTTCGAGAATGCGCGGATGGTTATGGCCGAAGGCGAGCGAGCCAAAGCCGCCGAAGAAGTCGAGGATCTTCCGGCCATTCTGGTCGATGTAGAACATGCCCTCGGCACGCTCGACCTTCACCTTGTGGAAGCCCAGCAGCTTCATGAAGTGGAACTGGCCGGGGTTGATGTGGTCCTTGAAGAGGTCGGCCATGGTGCCGACGTCGAGTGCCTTGGCATCGGCGACGGTGAGCATTGGCGGCTTGACGGGGCCGCGGTGCAAGGGCGCTTCCGCGGCCGTGGCGAGGCCCGAGGGCATGAGGGTCGGGGCAGGCACCGAAAGACGATCGAGCATGGTCACTCTCCTTATTCGGCGGCTTCGGCGAAGGCAGGGGCGGATCTGCCCTCCTTCTTCGCCCGGTATTCGCTGTAGGCGGCGATCAGCATGTCCTCGTCGCGGTACTGTGGAACCCAGCCGAGCTGCCGGGCCCCCTTGCCGACGTCGAGCACGCAGTTCTCGTCGGCGATCAGGTACTGCTCGGGGTCCATCAGCGGCATGTTCAGAAGGTCGAGGAAGTCGAGCGTCTTCTTCACCGCCCAGGCCGGCGTCGGCAGGAGGATCGACTTCGAACCGGCATGCCGCACGAGGTCGCCGAGCAGCTTCCTAACCGGCGGCGGGTTGAGCGAGCCGAGGTTGTACGCCTCGTTCGGCGTTCCCGCCTTCCAAGCGAGCCGGGCGGCCTCTGCGCAGTCGAACACCGAGATGAACTGATAGGGGTTCTTGCCCGAGCCGATCATCGGCACCGGAAGGTTGGCGTCGATCAGCTTGAACAGTTTTTCGAGAATGCCGAGGCGGCCGGGGCCGATTATCAGCCGCGGCCGGAACAGCGCGATGTCGAGGCCGCGCTGGCGCCATTCGACGGCAAGTTCCTCGGTCCGCCACTTCGACAGCCCGTATTCGCCGAGCGGCTCGACCGGATGCTCCTCGGTCATCGGGAAGACCTTGGTGTGGCCGTAGATCATGTCGGTGGTGAAGTGGACGAGCTTGGTCGCCCCGGCCGCCGCCATCGCCTCCATGATGTGGTGCGTGCCGGTGTAGTTCACCGGAAAGAAGAAATCGTGGCGTTTTGCCCGCACCTGGATCGGCGACAGCATCTTGGCCGACAGGTTGTAGACCTGGTCGCCGGGCTGCATCGGCACGCCGCGCACCGCGGCGGGATCGGTCACATCCGCCTGGATGTAGCGCACCTCCGCGTAATGCGGTAGGTCGCTGCGCACGATGTCGGCGACCACCACCTCCTCGCCGTCGGCGACCAGCTTTTCCGCAAGATGGCGGCCGACGAATCCGTCGCCGCCGAAGATCACATGCTTCATGGTTTCACCTCCGGGTTCGACATGCTGGTCGCGTCGGTCTCGCCATGCACCGTAGTGCCGCCTTGCGCGATCAGCACGGTGCCAACGCAGATCAGCGCGATCCCGCCAATGCGCAGGGCGTTGAGATCCTCATGGAAGAGGAAATAGGCGATGACGGCAACAACGACATAGGCCAGCGACAGGAAGGGATAGGCGAAGGAGAGCTCGACCTTCGACAGGACGAAGAGGTGCGAGGCCATCGAGATGACGAAGATGCAGAGACCGATGAAGACGAACGGGCTGAACACGATCTGCAGGAGCTTCAGCACCGGGTTCGTGCCGGCAAAGCTCAGCGTGCCCAGCTGCATCATGCCGTATTTCAGCGAGACCTGCGCGGCGGCGTTGGTCAGCACCGTGAAGAGGATGAAGGGGATGTACTTCGTCATTCGGCCCTCGTCTTGGCGGTCGCATCCTGGCGGTCGCGCCGGCGGTGTCGGCCCCTTCCGGGAGGACCGGTGACGTCCCATCGGAATATCAATGCCTCCGTCGGGACTATTTGCTCCCTTCGGCTTAGCAGGCCCGGGAGTCCGGGAGGTTAAACCCGCTGCCTCCCTTGCCCGCGGAAGAACGGCAATCCCTCGGCACGGTGAAGAAACTCCTACCGACGCCAGCATGTCGTACCGACTACCCCGAGGCGCCGAGACGTCCCGCCGTCCGCCGCCAGAAGTCCGACATGATCGCCGGATCGCGCTGCGCTTCGAGGGCGCGCCAGTCCGGAAAGGAGGCGGCGAAGGTTTCCGCCGACATGCGGGCATCCTTGTAGGGATTGACGCGCCCGCCGGCCGCGATGGTTAACCGGTCGAGGTCGGCCATCAGTCTCAGCGTCCTGTCGCCGAGGTGGGGGAAATCGAGCGTCAGCGTGTAGCCGGGCATCGGGAAAGACAGGAGACCCGGACTCGGCAGATCCCCGAAACGCTTCAGCACCGTCAGAAACGAGCCCTGACCGTGCGCACGGGCGCAGGAGAGCAAGGAGCGGACCACCGCCTCGGCATCGCCATAGGGGACGACGCTCTGGTGCTGGAAGAGCCCTTTCGGACCGTAGAGCCGGTTCCAGCGGCCGACCCGGTCGAGCGGGTAGAAGAAGCTGTCGAACCGGACTTCGCTTCGGCTCGTCCCGGCCGGCGCCTTGCGATAGACGAGTTCGTTGAAAGCCTTCAGCGCCAGACCGCGCAAGGGACTGACCGGCGGCGTCAGCGGTACCGTGGCGACCGGCGGGCGCGCAACGCCTTCGCGGTCGCCCGTCGCCGCATGGTCGCCAGCGAGAAGATGGCCGCGGCCGAAAGCTGCGCCGCGGCTCATCGTGTCGATCCAGGCGACGGCATATTCGTGCCGCTCGTCCGCGGCCTCGGCGATTTCGAAATAATCGCTGAGGCCGCTGAACCGCGTGGTCGTCTGCGCGATGGTCAGCGACGGCACCCGCATCAACTGGATCGTCGCGGTGCTGATCAGCCCGGTCAGCCCCATGCCGCCGATCGTCGCAGCGAACAGAGCGGGCTCGTTCTCGGCGCTACAGCCGAGCGGTCCGCGGTCCGAGCGCTGCAACTCCAGCCGCCGCACCCAGCGCCCGAAAGTGACGCGACGATGGTGGTTCTTGCCGTGCACGTCGTTGGCGATGGCGCCGCCGAGGGTCACGAACTGGGTGCCGGGCGTTACCGGCAGGAACCAGCCGTGCGGCGCGGCATGGCGCGTGATCTCCGCCAGGAGAATGCCGGCCTCGGCCTCGATCAGCCCGCTCTCTGGATCGAAGGCCAGCACCGCGTGGCGCCGGCGGCTGTCGATCAGCGTGCCGGCATCGTTGAAGCAGCTGTCGCCATAGGACCGGCCATTGCCGTAGGGCAGAAGGCTGCCGGCCGCGCCGCGCAGCGCGGCGCCCTCCTCCGCCGTGATAGCGGCGCGGCCACGATCGGCGAAGACCCTGCCCCAGCTGGAAAAATCAGACATAGGCGGCGACGACGAACATCACCGCGCCCGCGGCGATCATGATCTGGCTGCGCCAGTCGCGCAGGATGAAGACGACGGGATCCTCGTGCATCTCGTTGCGCCGCGCCAGAATCCAGATGCGGACGATGATGTAGAGCACCAGCGGGCAAAGCGGCCAGAGCATCCAGGGCAGCGCGTAGAGCTCGCGAATCTCGACCGAGTCGATGTAGAGCGCGAGCACCATGACCGAGGCGAAGCCCGAGGCCATGCCGGCCTGCGCCAGCGTGTCGAGATCGACGTCGCGATAGCCGCGGCCGGTCGTGGCACGGTCGGCGCCCGCCCCGAAAGCCAGCAATTCCGTAAACCTCTTCACCAGGGCCAGCGACAGGAAGAAGAACACCGAGAACGCCATCAGCCAGAACGAGCCGTCGACATTGGCCGCCGTCGAGCCGGCGACGATCCGCACGGTATAGAGCGAGGCGAGCGTGATCACGTCGATCAGGAGCATGCGCTTCAGGGCGAAGGAGTAGAGCGTGGTGAGGACGACGTAGGCGAACAGCACCAGCTGGAACAAGGGATTGAGCGTCAGGGCAAGCAGCACCGACGCCGCCATCAGGCCGAGCCCCAGCAGCAGTCCGGCCGGGATCGGCACCGCGCCGGCGGCGAATGGCCGGTTCCGCTTGGTCTTGTGCCGCCGGTCGGAGGCGAGGTCGAGGAGGTCGTTAAGGATGTAGACGGCGGACGCCGCAAACGAGAAGCTGAAGAAGGCAGTGATGCCCTCGATCATCATCGTCAGGTCGAAATATTCGTGCGTCAGCACCAGCGGCACGAAAACCAAGAGGTTCTTGGTCCACTGGTGCGGGCGCATCGCCTTCAGGCAGTGGCCGGCAAGGCTTGCTCCGTCGCCGGCGATGAGCCTTGCGCCGGTGTTCTTCTGCCAGGCCGCCGCCGCCCGGTCGGGCGCCACCACCACCGGCTCGTCGGCGGCTTCGAGCAGGCAGATGTCGTCGCGCGAATTGCCGATATAGCCGAAACCGTCGGTGTCATTCTCGGCGCGGATGCGCGCGAGCTTGCGCTCGGCGGACAGGTTGACCGCCCCGTCGCTCGACAGCACCGCGTCGAAGATCCCGAGGTGCGCCGCCACCGCCTCGGCCAGCCGCTCATTGGCGGCGGTCGCCAGCACCACCCGGTGGCCGGCATCCCGGGCCTCCGTGATCGCGGCGAGAACTTCGGGACGATAGGGCAGCTGGCTGGCGTCGAAGTCGATGCGCCGGGCGATCTCGGCTTTCAGGAAGGCCTTGCCCTTCAGGAGCCAGAACGGCAGCTGCAGCAGCGCTGCCGGCTGCTGGCGCGCCAGCGTGAAGAGGGTCTCCCATAACAGGTCGCTTTTGATCAGCGTGCCATCGAGATCGACGTAGATCGACCGACGTGTCATCAGGCGCGCGTCCATCCCAGTGCTTCCCCCAACAGGCCGGCGGGCGAACCCGGATCGACGCCGCGCAGCCTGCACCCGCACCGGTTGAACCGAGATGAAGGCCGGCCGAAAGCCTCGTTAATACAGAGGGATGGTGAAGGAAGTCATAAGTCCCTCGGACGAACGGCGGACTGCCCGCTGAGGGCACGGCGCCCCGCCGCCCGAGGTATTGCCGGCCAGAAGCAGCAGCAAAGCGCCGTCGCTTGGCTCAAATTACGCCGCGGGCGGCTAGATCGGCCAGCTCTCCGGCGTCGAGCCCCAGCCAGTCGGATAGGACAGCTTGCGTATCGGCGCCCAGCGCCGGCGGCGCCGTGTCGTAGCGCACCGGCGTTTCTGACAGGCGCAGCGGGCTCGCGACCAGCGACACGCTGCCGGCCTCGGCGTGCGGCATGTCCACCCGCAATCCCCGCTCGACGACGTGCGGGTCGGCGAAGACGTCGCCGATCGCGTTGACCGGGCCGCAAGGCACGCCGACCGCTTCGCAGGCGGCGACCCAGCGGCGGGTCGGGCCGGTCGCCGTCACCGCGGCGACCATCGGCACCAGCACGGCGCGGTGCCCCACCCGCTCGCGGTTGCTGCCAAAGCGCGAGTCGCTCGCCCACTCGGGATGGCCGAGGACAGCGGCAAGCCTTGCGAACTGGCCGTCATTGCCGACAGCGACGATCATCGCCCCGTCCTCGGTCGGAAAGCTCTGATAGGGTACAATGTTGGGATGGGCATTGCCGAGCCGGACCGGCGAGACGCCGGTGGCGAGATAGTTCATCGTCTGGTTGGCAAGGCTCGCGACCTGCGCGTCGAGCAGCGAGATGTCGAGGTGCTGGCCCTCGCCCGTCCGGTGCCGGGCGTTGACGGCGGCCAGAATCCCGATCGAGGCGTAGAGGCCGGTGACGATGTCGGTGATGGCGACGCCGACCTTCTGCGGCTCGCCGCCGGGGCTGCCGTCCGGCGCGCCGGTAATGCTCATCAACCCGCCCATCGCCTGGATCAGGAAATCGTAGCCCGCCCGCTCGGCATAGGGGCCGGTCTGGCCGAAACCGGTGATCGAACAGTAGATCAGCCGTGGATTGAGGGCGCGCAGAGCCGCATAGTCGAGCCCGTACTGCCGGAGGCCGCCGACCTTGAAGTTCTCGATCAGGATGTCCGCCTCGGCCGCGAGCCGTCGAATCAGCGCCTGGCCCTCGGGGGCGGCGATGTCGACGGTGACGGATTTCTTGTTGCGGTTGGCGCAGAGATAATAGGCGGCGACCCCGGTCTCCTCGCCCGCGGCGTTGCGAACATAAGGCGGGCCCCAGCTGCGGGTATCGTCGCCGACGCCCGGCCGCTCGATCTTGATCACCTCGGCGCCGAGATCGCCGAGCGTCTGGCCGACCCAGGGGCCGGCGAGAATCCGCGACATGTCGAGGACCCGCAAGCCCGCCAACGCCCCGACGGGCCCCGTCTCACTGGTCGCCATGCCCGTCTCCCCCGCTGCCTTGCCGGATGCCACCCGCCCATCGACGGCTATCTGCCGTCACCGCCAGCGTCAACGCCAGGACGGCCGCGCAGAGCATCCGCCGGCAAAAACCGACGCCAGGGCGAAAAACATCCGCTTATCTCCGCCATGCGGGTGGACAGAGGCAAACAGCTTGGCTATAGAGCCCCTCGTCGGCATCGAGATGCCGGCAGCGCCTCGCGCGTTGATGGGTGTGTAGCTCAGTTGGTAGAGCAGCTGACTCTTAATCAGCGGGTCCACAGTTCGAACCTGTGCACACCCACCATCAAAATCAAAGGCTTACGGGCCGAACGATTTCCCCACCGCTGATCCCTTATAGCAATTTGGCAACAACGGCGCGCATCGCGCTCGGCCAATTGATCCCCTAAGCTGCTCCGTATTGAACGCCACCGCCGGCAATGCCGGCAGCGAGCAACGAATTGCAAGAGAGAATCGCAGTGGGAACCAAGGACCGCCCCGCCACGCGCGGCGAGCCGGGCACAGCATGGGACGACCCGAAGACGTCCGAAGACCGTCAAAGACGTGCGCGGGAACACCGGTCTCTCTGACGCGATGCAGGTCGGCGTCATCGACGATGGCAGTCGCCGTGACGGCTTCGCGGAATATGTCTGCCTCGCCACCATCGACTTCCCTGATCGTCCATGCGTCGTCAGGATAATGGACGTAACCGCCAGCGCCTACTTGATCTCTTTCCGTGCAGATGCAATCAAGGATTGAGATGACGCTACGGAAGGCATGCAATGTATCTTTCAGTCGGCTGGCTACCGTTCAAGGCTGCAAAGGAAGCAATAAACCACGTCGGCCTTTCTCCGGCTCGAGGCTTCATCATTGGCTTCGCCATCTGTGCTGTATTCTGGACAGTGGTTCTTTATATAATTTTCTCGTAGTCCCGATTACAGCACCTTCCCGACGATACCTCCTACTTACCGATGTCCGGGCTTACCCTCCCGCTCGATCATCTCAACATGCCGGCACATGCTGAGGACTAAATGTTCAGCGAGAATTCTCGCTGCTTCGTCGTGCACAGGCGAGTAGCGCTTGCGTGGGGTTTCAGCGATCATCGTGAACGTCGAGGCTGGCAGCTCACGTAAGGCCAGCAGCAGCGCTGAGCGAGCAGTGTGCTGCGGCCGAGTGTGGCTGCCATCGAAGCGCAGGATCGGGGCGATGTAATTCGAGCGCTGGCTCATGATGCCGATACCACCCGCCTCAACCGATAGCGGACCGAGTTCGCTAGGGTGTGGCGCAGGGCCGCGTCCACCACCAACCTTGCAGCCTCAATCAATTCATTCAAAGCCTCCTTCCGAACAGCCATCCGGTCACGTCTGGCGTCTCGGCGGAGTTCGTCGATATCGGTGAGGAATCCTGCATGGATCTCGCAACTCACGACCGGAGCCCTCGACGGACATAGCCAGCAGACACCGTCCGGTCGATGTCACGCTGGCCCAGAATCAGCTCCCGTATGGCGCGACGCAGGTCGCCATCACACATGCGAATGGCCTCCTGAACGTCTTCCTCGATAGCGTCTACGACGATCTTCTGCTCTGCCTGGCGCATCTCAGTCTCCTGATTCTCCGTATGATCGTGACACGATAGACGCGAGACGTGAAGCATTTGTTCCTGTTTTGTTCGCATTAAAGGACAGGAGTCACAGGAATGGCGCAGAGCATCAAGAATGATGCAGAGGGCCTACGGAAGGCTTGGGAGCGCGAAATCTTGATGTCGCCATGACTCAAGGCGCGCGCGTTTTGGGATGAAGGCGATCGGGAGGTGTGCTTTGCCCGCCCCTCGCGGTCAATGACCGCCTGTCAGTGAGTTCTTGACGCGTCGGACGGTGAACCAGACCGCGAAAATGACCGCCGGCGCGGCGGCGACCACGATCCATTTCGGGGCGTGGAAATCCTCGCCGAAGCCACCCATCCCGTCGAGCACCACCTTGATGATCCCCAGGAGGTAGTAGCTGATGGCGATGATGGAGAAGCCCTCGACCGCCTCCTGAAGCTTGGTCTGCAACGCCACTCTCTGCGCGACCGAGTTGAGCATCATGGCGTTCTGCTGCTCCAACTCGACCTGGACGGATGTTCGCAGCAGTTCGCTTGCCCGCGCCACGCGGACCGCCGAGCTCTCGATGCGCATGTCCGCCTGTTCGCAGGAGCGGACGGCGGGGCGGAACCGACGGTCGATGAAGACGCCGATGCGCTGGTGACCCTCTACCCTTGTTTCACGCAACTCTTCCAGCCGGGCGAAGACGAGGTCCGCATAGGCAGCCGTCGCCGCGAAGCGGACGCGGGTCTTGGTGGAGAACTCGAGGATGTCGGCCGAAAGCTTGGCGATCTCCGCCAGCAAAGCCTCCGCCTTCCTCTCGGCACCGCCAAGAGCGCTCACGATCAGCTGGAGGCGCTTCTCGAAGTCGGCGCATCGCGCGAACGCCTCCTGCGACAGCGGATGACTGAGCAGCGCCATCATCCGGTAGTTCTCGATTTCCAGCAGGCGCCGGACTATTCGCCCGGTTCGATAGGGGTTCAGCTTCTTGTTCATCAGTACGATGCGGATCGAGCCGTTCTCATCGAGCCGATAGGTCGACCATGCCTCGGCCTCGCCGCCCCCGACGGTCGAGGCAATCGCCTCCCCGTCTCCCGGGAGCCAAATCCTGGGATCGTCGAGCCCGGTGGTCACCAGGACCTCGACCGAGACGAGCAGCTGCCCCTGGACAGTGCCGAGCACCTCGGCCCATGCGGGGTCTGGCTCCGGCATTTGGTCGACGCTGCCGCTCCATGGCATGACGTGCGTCAGCGAGATGAACTCGTTGTGCACTTCCCATTTGATCTGACCGTTCCCGCAGACCGCGATGCCGCTCTTCCCGTCGCGGGTCAGTTCGGCGTCACCGTAAAGCGTGTGCGGCACCCAGGACGAGGGGCCGCCGACGTGGAAGGCGGCGTGCCAGACCAGCGACGGGGCCTCGAAGTACAGTGACGGGCGCGCGTGCAGCTCGTCGTGAAGCTGGCGGCGCATCGGATGATCGACTGGCATTCTCGAACCCTGGACAAAGACGAGGACGAAGGCCTGCCGCCGCCTGCGCCGAAACAGCACGCGATCGAAGCAAGGGCAGCACCCCCGATGTCATGAACTCTTAGCCTATCGTGATGAGGCTGGCATCACCGTCGACAAGGACAGTGTGCTCGGCATGGACCGTCGCTGGATCAGGTCGCAGGCGAGCAGCGGCACGTGCCCATGGTGGGTGGCGGCGGCCAGAGCGCCGCCGTCCGTGGCGAACCCGAAAGGGGCGGACGCATGAGAATCCGCCGTTCGCTGGGCTCGCACACTACGGTGAGGCTCCCAGACCGAGCCCGTGTCGGTCGAATCCACTGACGACCGTTATGCACTGACACTCGTCATGCGTCGAAGCCTTCGCGGGTCAGACGGTACCGACAGCACCAAGCCGCCCTGCCCTTCCGCACGCGGATCGCTTGCCGCCGCCGCGCGAAACCCGGCGGGCCGACAGCGGCGCGGCCGGCCCCCCCCCGCGCGCGCCGTCAGAACGTGCCGCCGGTTACCTTCACCTCCATGCCGATGCCGACATGGCGCAGGGCTGCCTGCAGGAGGCCGAGCTCGGAGTTCCGGTCGACGGCGAGCAGCCGGTCGACCCGGTCCTCGGGCGCATACAGCATCTGCGCCAGCCGCTCGCGCGAGATCCCCTTCTCCCGCATGCCGATGTAGAGGGCGCCCTTCAGGTACAGCAGCGGCGGGACCTCCAGGAAATTGTCGGTCGGAGTGCCGCTGAGGGGAATCGGCAAGGGTTCATTGTCCTTGATCCGCGCCGCGATCGTCGTCTGCAGCGCCTTGGCGGCATTCTTGAACGCTTTCGCGCGGATGCTGCCGAAGGACGCCGCCTCCGGAAAGGCCGGGATGGTCAGCAGCCAGGTGCCGTTCGTGTCGCGCCGGCCGACCACGTCGTAATAGCGCATCAGGCGGTTATCCCGAGGTCCGCCTTCACCTTTTCCACGAAGAGGTGCCCGACCTCGATGTTCTGGTCATGGCCCGGCCAGATGGTTTTCCGCTGCCCGTAGCGGATCACCAGGTGATCGTTCAGCGGCAGCTTGGCGTCGAAGGTGCATCCGGCCGTCCGAAGCACCGCAAAGAAGCCGCCGATGGTCATCCCTCATCCTCCCCGCTCCAACTATTCATAAGCTTAGCTTTGCAAGTCGATAGTAAGGCAAGCCTTCTAAAACAGGGAGTTTGGAAGCATCCACATTGGTTTTCAATCCTTGCCTTTCGGATTCTTGTAGTCGTGGCAAAGTAGCCAGCAAACATATAGGCGGCAACTAAATGTATACGTTAAAATATACCTAAGTGCTCCTTGATTAGATAAGCATGCGCGTGCATAGGTGCCGCTGCGTCACCCTTGGATGTCATTGGTTAGCAAGATCCGAAGGTGAACGGTGCGCGGTGTGCACGCCCGTACCTCATGTAACGAATGGCTCCAGGAGAGATAAACCATGGCTAGCACCATCTATACCGGCGCAGCGTCCGCCTCGACGGCGTATAACCCGTCCGACGTCTACACGCTGAACCTCTCGCCCGCCTCGATCACGAACGTCTCGCAGTCCGGCGCGAACGTCGTCATCCAGACGGGCGCGACCGCGCTCACCATCACGGGCGTGACGCTGGCGGCGCTGGCCACCACCAATTTCGTCCTGCAGGGCGGCGGTTCGGTCACCCTCGGCGACGGCCTGGCGGCCACGGCGAACGACGACAACGGCAACACCATCACCGGCACGGCCTTCGCCGACGTCCTGCTCGGCCTCGGCGGCTCGGACACGATCGACGGCGGCTTCGGCAACAACCTGATCTTCGGCGGCGCCGGCTTCAGCGACACGGTCGACGCGGGCGACAGCATCACCGCGGGCAGCGGCAACGACACCATCTACGGCAATGCCGGCAACGACACGATCACCTCGGGCACCGGCACCGACGTCATCTATGGCGGCCTCGGCAATGACGTGATCAGCGTCACGCCGAACCTCGGCCAGACCGCGACCATCTACGGCGGCGGCGCCGTCAGCGACGCCGTCGAAACCGGCATCGACACCATCACGGTCGGTGCCAGCGGCGCGGCCGTCGCGGGCGCGGCCTTGATCTACGCCAACGGCGGCAATGACATCGTCAACGTCTTCTCGACCGGCAACAACTCGGTCTATGGCGGCCTCGGCAACGATAGCATCACCCTCGGCGCGGTCGGCACGCTCGCCAGCGGCAACAACTTCGTCGCCGGCGGCACCAACGACACCGACACGATCAGCATCTTCGGCAACGGGAACAACACCGTCTACGGCGGCACCGGCTCGACCGACACCACCGACCTCGCGGACCGCATCACCGTCACCGGCAACGGCAACAACGCGCTCTACGGCAATGCCGGCAACGACACGGTCTCCGCGCTCGGCGACGGCAACAACTCGGTCTACGGCGGCCTCGGCAACGACAGCGTGACCCTCGGCGGCAACGGCAACAACCTGATCTTCGGCGGCACCGCCGACACCGACAGGATCGAGGTCCGGGGCAACGGCAACAACACCATCTACGGCGGCGCCAGCCTCAACGACACCGCCGATCTCGCCGACTTCATCGATGTCGACGGCACCGGCAACAACGTCATCTACGGCAATGGCGGTGACGACACCGTCCTCCTCGGCTTCGCCCCCACGGTCCTCGGACAGAACAGCATCTACGGCGGCATGGGCGCGGACTCGATCAGCGTCCTGGGCGGCGTCGCACCCGGCCTCAACGGCGCGGCGCCCCTCGCTCCCTCGCTGCTGATCCAGGCGGGCTCGGGCGAAGACTCCGTTAACACCACCGGCTTCAACTTCGGCAAGACCACGATCTACGGCGGCAACGGCGTCAACGACACCACCGACGGCGGCGACATCATCCGGGCCGGTGCCAGCGCCGACCTGATCTACGGCAATGGCGGGGCCGACGTCATCACCACGGGCAATGGCGCCGACAGCGTCAATGGCGGCACAGGCCTCGACCGTATTCTGATCAATGGCAGCCTCGGCAACAAGGTCATCGGCGGCAACGAGACGGGCGAGCAGATCATCGTTAACACCGCCACCACCTTCACAGCTGCCCTTAACGGCACGGACGTCGTCGTCACCGACGGCACCACGCGCACCATCACCTTCATTGGCGCGCAGAACAGCATCGTCAACATCGGTGTTCAGGGTGGACTGTCGGACGACAACTTCGTCACCAACACCGGCGTCTTGCCGACCAGCCTCTTCCTTGCCAACTTCAGTGCGACCGGCGCTACGCTGACCGGCCTCAGCAACTTGGCGGGCAGCGATACGATCTACGGCGGTGCCGGTGCTGACACGATCCTCGGCGCGGGCGGCGATGATCGAATTTTCGCCGGGGGTGGCAATGACTCGATCAACGCCGCAGTTTCGGGCACCGTTTCGATCCTTGGTGGCGACGGCAACGACACAATCTCGATGGCTACCTTTCTCGGCAACTTGGATACGGTCGATGGCGGAGCGGGCATTGATGTCCTGAACTACAACTCACAGAATGCCACCGATCTGACCAATGTAACTGGCATCGAGACGATCAACATTCTCAACACAACGGTACCCGCGGTCATTACAACCGCGAATACCCTCGTTGCCTCGGGCGAGACGTTGACCATCAATGCAGCCAACCTCACCACCGGTACTTTGAACTTCAACGGTGGTGCTGAGGCCGACGGCAAGTTCGTGGTCATCGGCGGCGGCGTGGGTGACACCATCATCGGTGGCGCCGGTGCCGATACCCTTAACGGCGCAGGCGGTGCCGATACGATCACCGGCGGTGCAGGTGTTGACGTTCTCACCGGCGGCGCTGGAAACGATAGGTTCGTGTTTACAGTACTCGCCGACTCCGGCGGCACTGCGGCAACCGCGGACACGATCACAGATCTTAACTTGGGGACCAACGGCGTCGGTGGTCAAGTCGATACACTGGATCTTACTAACCTACCCGCGTCAATCGCGAGCGGCGGCGTCGCAACGGCAGCTGCCACTTTGGATGCAGCCTTTGCTACACTGAACCAGAACCAGGCTGGTCTATTTACAATCGGCGCAGACACCTTCTTTGTATTTGACGGCGCAGGCGCCAATAGCGCTACATTTGCGGCGGGTGACGACCTTGTCATCAAGGTCACTGGCGTTACCGGTGTGCTGGACGCGACCGACCTCGTCTGAAACAGACAGATGCGAAAGGGGCGGCTTCGGTCGCCCCTTTTTTCTTATTGCAGCAATTCCGACGCCGCCGCGTTCGTCCTGTCCGAAGCCAAGCATTAGCCGATGCTGGTGCGTGCCAAGCTAATGCTGGTTCGTGCAAACGGCCATCCTGCTGCCTGGCTTAGATTTCCGGTCGGCCTCGCAAGAACCTTCCCTCTCCAGCCGCACTAACCGGACACCTACATCGTCCCAAAGATTGCAGCGCGCCCGACAATCTACCATGTCAAACACAAAGGGTACGGCCGAAACCGACCGCTCATACCGGTCCGAACCGAGAACCTTTACGAGGGTCCTCCAGCCTTCTCGCACACGTCGAGAATGCGCCTGCGCCACCATAGGCAGGCGCTGTTTTGGTCAGGTATTTCGCACCTTCGGCTGCTTCTCTCACGTCAGCCGCGTCACCCAACCCAGCGCGTTCTTCCAGAGCTTCGCGTACCCCTCCCATTCGACGAAACTGTTCGGCAGCCAGTGCGGGCCGATGTCGGAGGTCCAGGCGAGCGTGCGTCCCTTGCCGAACTCGCCGGTGACGAGCAGCGGGTGGCCGCCTTCCTCTGCCGGCAGCGTCGCCAGCACCTCGGCGCCGTCCTTCAGCACGACTTCGTTGGCGCCGAGGAGCATCGGCCAGGGGCCGTCGAGGCCTTGGAGGATCGGGTGCGCGGGGTTCCCGGTAACGGCGGGGACAAAGCCTTCCGGGATTTCCAGGCGGTCGTCATAGGGAAGGCACGCGACCGGCAGCGCCTCCTCGACCGCCGTCGCCCGCCAGCGCGCCTTGCCGTCGATGCCCTGGAACGAGAAGTAGCCGCCCATCATCAGCAAGCCGCCGCCGGCGCGCGTCCATTCGCGGATCAGCTTCAACCGGTTCGGCACCGGCTTGCCGTGCATCCACACCTCCTGCGGCAGGAGGAAGGTGTTGGTGCCGATGTCGGAGAGGATGATCGCGTCATAGGCGGCAAGGCCGGCCATGTCGTAGGGAAACTCGGCCGCGGCGGCGTGCGCCGTCATGTAGGTCAGCTCGAACTCGCTGCCTTTCAGGGCCGCCACCAGCGGCTCGGCGCCGAGGTGGAAGGTGACGCTGCCGAACTGGTCGAAACCCTTGTAGTGGATGGCGGAACTCGTCCAGCTTTCGCCGACGAGGAGGACTTTCTTCTGGGCCATGTCGCTTTCTCTTTCGTATCGGCCGGCCTTTCGGCCGGGCGCTGGGTCAGGCAATCCGCCGGACCGATTGGCGGATCACGAGGTCGACGGCGAGCCGTTCGACCGTCGGTGCGGTGTCGCCGCCGATGGCGGCCAGCAGCAGGTCGAGGGCGCGCTCGCCCATCGCCTGGATGGGCTGGCGGACCGCCGTCACGGGCGTCGCCATCAGCTCCAGCGGGCTCGCATCGTCGAAGGTGACGATCGAGAGATCACCAGCCACGGCGACCTGCCGCGACGCCATCACCCGGAGGATGCCGATGAGGATCGGGTCGCTGCCGGCAAACACCGCCGTGGCGCCCGCCTTGCCGTCGATCAGCGCTTCGCCCGCCGCGCTGCCGAAGGCGGTGGCGTACTCGCCAAAATGCTCCGCGACGACCTCGACGCCGGGCCCCGCCTCCTGCACCGCCGCGTGAAAACCGGCGGCGCGCTCCCGGGCGCTCATCAGGTCGCCGGGGCCGCCGACATGGGCGAGGCGCCGGTGCCCGGCCTCGATCAAATGGCGGCCGGCGAGGTAGCCGCCCTGGTGGTTGTCGGAAAAGATCTTCGAGACGGCGGTGCCGGCGACGTCCTCGTCGACGAGGACGATGCGCGCCGCGTCGTTGATCGCCGTGGCGAGCGTCCCGTCGGCATCATTGTGGTTGGTGGCAAACAGCAGGCCGTCGACGACGCCGACGCCGAGCGTCGAGATGTATTTCAGCTCCCGGCTCGGCTTGTTCGACGTCGAGCACAGCATCACCGCCACGCCGCGCGCATCGGCGGCCCGCTCTACCGCGGCGGCCAGGCCCGCGAAGAACGGATTGTCGATCTCCGGAATGACCAGCCCGATCGCATCCGACCGGCCGCGGCTGAGGCTGCGGGCGTGGTGGTTCGGCCGATAGCCGAGCTCCTTCACGGCGTCGTCGATGCGCCGTCCGGTGTCGACCGGCAGCACCAGGAGGCCGTTGAGGTAGCGCGAGACCGCCGCGGGCGACAGCTTCGCCGCCTTGGCGACTTGGTCGAGCGTGATGCGCTTTGTGACGGGCTTTTCCATGCCCCAATGCTGCCGTGATCCGGCGTCTTAGTAAAGCGCTTAATTCGTGCACACGACCCTAAGATCGGCGAATTATGCGGCAGACCGTTCGACGGTGCGGTCTCGGCGACCTTCACGCCGGACGCGACAGACCTTCGCAGCAGCCTTCGTCGCGTCCGCCGAGAAAGCCAAGGATGCTGCCGACCAGCACCTTTGCCCCCAAAGGAAGCGCGGCTTCATCGACATGGAGACGCGGGTGGTGCAGGGCAAAAGCCTCACTGCCGGCGGGGTCCGCGACGCCCAGCCGGAAATAGACCGAAGGCACCGCCTCGCTGTAGAAGCCGAAATCATCGGCCGCCGTCCAGCCGGGCGCCGCCAGGAGCGCGCCTTCGCCAAGCGCTGCCCCGGTTGCCGCCCCGACCACAGCCACCATCCCGGCATCGTTGACCACCGCCGGCTCGCCGCTGACGATCTCGACGCGCGCTTCCCCGCCATGCGCGGCGGCGATGCCGCTGGCGATTTCGCGCAGCCGCCGCTGCGCCAGAAGCCGCGTCTCCGCGCGGCCGGAGCGCAAGGTGCCGCGCAAGGTCACGCGATCGGCAATGATGTTGTAGGCCCCGCCGCCGGCAAAGCCGGTGACCGAGACGATCAGCGGGTCGAAAGCCGCCGTCTCCCGCGCCACGATCTTCTGCAGTTCGCCGACCACCGCACAGCCGATGGCGATGGCGTCGACACCGCGAAAACTCTCGGCGGCATGCGCCGAGCGCCCGGTGATCACGATGTCGAAGATGTCGGACGCCAGCGTATAGGGGCCGGCCCCCAACGCCACCCGCCCGGTCGCGAGAAACGGATCGACGTGCAGGCCGATCGCCGCATCGATATCCCGAAGGTGCCCCTCGGCGACGATCCGCCGCCCGCCCAGCGGCTCGGCCTCCTCCGCCGGCTGGAAGATGAAGCGCACCGTGCCGCCGAAATGCGCGCGCTGCCGGTGCAGCGTCGCCGCGGCGGCGAACACCATGGCGGCATGCGCGTCGTGGCCGCAGGCATGCATGACGCCCGGGTGGACGGAGGCGAAGGGCAGCCCGGTCTCCTCGTGGATCGGCAAGGCGTCGATGTCGGCGCGCACCGCCAGCCGGCGGTTCGACGTCGGCGCCAGCCCCTCCACGTCGACGACGAGGCCCGTTCCCGCTGCCGGCTTGGCCTCCATCCCCTCCCCGGCCAGGCAGTCCCGGAGATAGCGCTGGGTTTCGACCTCGGCATTCGACAGCTCGGGATGCGCATGAAGGTGCCGGCGCACCTCGATCATGCGCGCCAGGAGATCGGCGGGGATGGCCGCGATTTCCAGATCGCCGGCCGCCGGCAGAACGGTCGCCGCCGTCATTTGCAGAAGACGTCGCGCGGAAACCTTGTGATCGTCTCCGCGCCGGAGTCGGTGACGAGGATGGTCTCGCTGACCTCCATGCCCCAGCCGTCCATCCACATGCCGAGAATGGCATGCAGCGTGTTGCCGGGCTGCAGGATCGATCGGTCGCCGGCGCGCAGGCTGATCGTGTGCTCGCCCCAGTCCGGCGGATAGGCGATGCCGATGGAATAGCCGATGCGCGACTCCTTGGTGAGGCCATAGCGGGCGATCACCCGGCGCCAGGCCGCCTCGACCGATTCCGCCGTTTCGCCGGGTTTTACCGCCGCCAGCACCGCCTCCATGCCCTCGAGCACCGCCTTGGCGGTCTCGGCAACGGCAGGCGGCATCGGGCCGAGCTGCATCGTCCGGGCCAGGCCCGCGGTGTAGTGCCGCCTTGCGCCGGCAAGCTCCAGCGCCACCGTCTCGTTCGCGCCGAAGCGCCGGTCGCTCCACATCAGATGCGGCGCCGAGGCGTTCTCCCCGCCAAGGATCGTCGGCGGCAGCGCAGTGACGTCCCCGGCATAGCCGGGCTCGCCCGCAACCTGCGCTGCCTGGATCTTCGCGATGGCGTCGCATTCGCGCACGCCCGGCTCGATGACGTCGTAGGCGGCGCGCATGGCGCCTTCGACGAGCCTTGCCGCTTGCCGCATGTACGCGATCTCGCCGGCCGACTTCACCGAGCGGACCCAGCTGACCAGAAGCCCGGAATCGACGATCTCCGCGTTCGGCAAGCCGGCGACGAGGCACGCATGCGCCTTGGCGGTGTAGTAGTAGGCGTCGAGCTCGACGGCGATCCGGCCCTTGCCCCAGCCCTTGTCGGCCAGCCAGCGGGCGATCCAGTCCATCGGATGGCGGTCGCTCTGGTGGACATAGGCCTCGGGGAAGCCGACGACGTTCTCCGGGCTCATCCAGGCGGTCAGCTGGCCGCCGACCGCATCCATCGCCCGGCCGAGCCAGACCGGCTCGCCCTCGAGCGGCACGACCACGCATTGCGGCGTGTAGAACGACCAGCCGTCATAACCGGTGAGATAGTGCTGGTTGGCGATGTCGTTGACGACGAGGAGATCGAAACCCTTGCGCTGCATTTCCAGCCGGACGCGGGCAAGGCGCTCGGCATAGTCGTCGAAGTCGAAGGGCAAGGGAACCATTGTCGCTCCGTGCTGGGTGTCGGGGAACGCCGCCGCATCTGCAGCGCCGTTCCGCCAGCAGCGGAGACTGGCCTTCAGCGGTTTCCCCTGTCAATCGCGGCAGTCGGGCGGCATGCGCCTGCCGGCAGATCCGCCGGCTTCGGGGCAAGCCCGCAACCTTTCCATCTGCATGGACAGGTTGCCTCTTTTGAAGGCAGTTCGTTCGGTGACAAATCTCTATTCAAGGAGCTTGACAGGCGTTCAAGGATTTTGAAGTCTGATCCGGCGGCCGATCGCTGATCGCAGGGGCGACAGGAAGGGTCCGCGACCAGACAGAGGGGGTACTGACATGCGCCTGACCCGAATGCTCTCCCGCAGCATCGCCACCGCCGCCATCCTCGTCGCCATCGGCAGCGCGGCCAATGCCGCGACCTATGCCCTCGTCACCATCAACCAGCAGGCGCTGTTCTTCAACCAGATCAACGACGGCGCCAAGAAGGCGGCGGATGCCGCGGGCGCCGAGCTTGTGATCTTCAACGCCAACAACGTGCCGGCCGCGCAGAACGACGCCATCGAGACCTACATTACCCAGAAGGTGGACGGCATCATCCTCGTCGCCATCGACGTCAACGGCGTGAAGCCGGCGATCACCGCCGCCAAGGCCGCCGGCATTCCGGTGATCGCCATCGATGCCCAGATACCCGATGGCGACAACATTTCCTTCATCGGAGTCGACAACGCCAAGGCCGGCCAGGACATCGGCAAGCACTATGCCGACTACGTCAAGGCCGAGATGGGCGGCACCGCCAAGGTCGGCATCGTCGGCGCGCTGAACTCCTTCATCCAGAACCAGCGGCTTGACGGCTTCAAGAAGGCGGTCACCGCCAGCGGCCTCGCCGTCACCGTCACCGACACCGTCGACGGGCAGAACGTTCAGGACGTGGCGCTGGGGGCCGCCGAGAACCTGATGACTGCCAATCCCGACATGACGACGATCTACGCGACCGGCGAGCCGCAACTGATCGGCGCCGTCTCCGCCGTCGAGAGCCAGGGCCGCCAGAGCGACGTAAAAGTGTTCGGCTGGGACCTCACCGCCCAGGCGGTGAAGGGCATCGACGAGGGCTGGGTCGCCGCCGTCGTTCAGCAGGACCCGGCCGGCGAGGGCAAGGCCGCGGTCGAGGCGATGGAGAAGCTCGGCAAGGGCGAGAAGATCGAACCGATCATCAACGTGCCCATCACCATCGTCACCAAGGCGAATGTCGACCAGTTCCGCGGCATGTTCAAATAGAGCTGACACCCGCGAGCCCACGCCGACCAGCATCCGGGCGCGTCGCCCGGATGACCCATGCCATGACGGGAAACAGCTGAATGGAAGACCGATACCGGGTCCGGATGACCGGCATCTCGAAGCGCTACGGGCCGATCCAGACGCTCGACAACGTCTCGCTGAACCTCAAGGCCGGTGAAGTACTCGGCCTCGTAGGCGACAACGGCGCCGGCAAGTCGACCTTGTCGAAGGTTCTCTCGGGCGCCGTGGTGCCCGATGCCGGCACGATCGAGATCGACGGCGAGGTTGTCTCCTTCGCCTCGCCAGCCGATGCGCGCCAGAAGCACGTCGAGATGGTCTACCAGGACCTCTCGCTCTGCGACACGGTGGACGTCGCCGGCAACATCTTCCTCGGCCGGGAGCCCAGGCGCCGGTTCCTCGGCCTGCCGCTGCTCGACAAGCCGCGCATGCACACCGATTCCCGCGCCATGCTGGAAAAGCTCGGCATCGACATCGCCGACACGCGGCTGAAGGTCGAGAACCTCTCCGGCGGCCAGCGCCAGTCGATCGCCATCGGCCGCGCCGCCTCGTTCGACCCCGCCGTGCTGATCATGGACGAGCCGACGGCAGCGCTCGCCGTCGCCGAGGTCGAGGCGGTGCTGGACCTCATCCGCACGGTCAGCGCCCGCGGCGTCAGCGTCATCCTCATCACTCACCGCCTGCAGGACCTCTTCCTCGTCTGCGACCGCATCCAGGTGATGTACGAGGGCCGCGCCGTCGCCGAGCGGCTGATCGGCGAGACGAGCATCGAGGAGGTGGTGAACCTCATCGTCGGCCGCAAATTCGCCGCGCGCTCCGCCGGCCGGGCCGACAGCGCGGGAGCACCGCTATGACCACGACGACCGAGCCTTCCGGCGGAAACACCGCGCTGCATGCCCATGCCGGCCCCGCGCGGGTGCGCCAGGCGACCTGGCACGACTGGTTCATGGCGAATGGCAGCGTCGCCTCGATCGCCATCTTCTTCATCGTCGTCTGCTTGCTCTTCACCTTCACGACCGGCGCCTTCCTGACCGCGCCGAACCTCCTCAACGTGATCCGGCAATCGGCCCCGCTGCTGATCGTCGCCGCCGCGATGACGCTGGTGATCACCACCGGCGGCATCGACCTTTCCGTCGGCTCGGTGCTCGCCCTCGTCAGCGCCCTCTCAGCCACGCTCCTGCAGCTTGGGCTGCCCTGGCCGGTGGTGATCCTCGCCATGCTGGCGCTCGGCGCCCTGATCGGCGCGATCCAAGGCTTCTTTGTCGCCTATGAGGGCATTCCCTCCTTCATCGTCACGCTGGCCGGCCTGTCGGTGATCCGCGGCATAGCGCTGCTCATCACCAATGGCTATTCCATCCCGATCGAACCGACGAGCGCCTTCGTCTATATCGGCCGCGCCTGGCTGTTCGGCGTGCCCTTCCCGGCGATCATCGCGCTGGTCGTCCTCGCCGTCGCCTACATCACCTTCAACGAGACCCGCTTCGGCCGCTACATCACCGGCATCGGCGCCAATGCCGAAGCGGTCAGGCGGGCCGGCGTCGACACGCGGCGCACCACGCTGATGGTCTATGTCATCTCGTCGAGCGCCGCGGCGCTCGCCGGCATCATCCTTGCCGGACGCCTCGGCTCCGGCTCGTCGAACTCCGGCCAGGGTTTCGAGCTCGAGGTGATCGCCGCCGTGGTGCTCGGCGGCACAAGCCTATTCGGCGGACGCGGCACGATCGTCGGCACCGTCCTCGGCGCGCTGACGGTCGCCGTCATCGCCAACGGCCTGATCCTCTCCCACATGTCGCCGTTCCTGACGCCCATCGTCACCGGCTGCATCATCCTCGTCGCGATCTGGCTGAACTTCCGCCTGTTCCGTGGCGCGGTGAGGCGGCGTTGATGGCCCTCGACTTTAGCGAGCGGAACGCCGCGCCCAGCGCCATAGGCATCGCCACCGGCCAGGTGATGACCGTGCAAGGCCCAATCCCCGTCGCCGAGATGGGGGTGACGCTGATGCACGAGCACATCTTGATCGACGGCGCCAAATCCTGGTCCTGCCCTTGCCATCCCGATCTCGCCGCGATCGCCGAGCAGCCCGTCTCGATCGAGATCATCGGCGAGCTCCGGATGAACCCCTACATCAACCGCGACAATGTCAGCCTCGACGACAGCGACCTCGCCCTCACCGAACTCAAGATGTTCCAGAAGCTCGGTGGCCACACGGTGGTCGACCCGACGAACATCGGCATCGGCCGGGATCCTACCAAGCTCGCCCGCATCTCCCGCATGTCCGGCCTCAAGATCGTCATGGGCTCGGGCTTCTACCTCGAGCACACGCATCCGGACTGGCTGAAGGCGATGGACGTCGACGACGTCACCGCGTTCCTGGTGAACGATGTCGGCGGCGGCCCCGAAAAGCCGGCGGTGATCGCCGGCATCATCGGCGAGGTCGGCGTCAGCAAGGACTTCACCGCCGAGGAGAGGAAATCGCTGCGCGCCTCGGCGCGGGCCTCGGCCCTCACCGGCGTGCC
Source organism: Mesocryomonas lacus (assembly GCF_055730105.2). Lineage (NCBI taxonomy): Bacteria > Pseudomonadati > Pseudomonadota > Alphaproteobacteria > Hyphomicrobiales > Aurantimonadaceae > Mesocryomonas > Mesocryomonas lacus. The sequence continues at coordinate 603,204 of NZ_JBUZWF020000003.1, read as the reverse complement.
GCTGTCGATCCACCTGCCCGGCTGGGAGCGGCTGGCGCACGAGGTGCTGGATGTCGTTGAGGCCGAGGGCGCCGATCTCCGGCACACCGTGCTCTGCCACATGAACCCGAGCCACGAGGACCTGCCCTACCAGAAGGCCCTCGCCGAACGCGGTGCGTTTCTCGAATACGACATGATCGGCATGGACTATTACTATGCCGACGCGGACTCACAGTCGCCGTCCGACGAGCAGAACGCGCGGGCCATTCGCTCGCTGGTCGACATGGGCTTCGAGGACCGCATCCTCCTGTCGCAGGACGTGTTCCTGAAGATGATGCTGACCCGCTTCGGCGGCTTCGGCTACGCCTACATCCTCCGCCACTTCGTGCCGCGGCTGCTGCGCCACGGCGTCGAGCAGGCGGTGATCGACCGGATGATGACCGACAATCCGCGGTCGGTCTTCGCGGCATGACCGTCCATGTCGTCGGCAATGTCTGCATCGACACGACCTTCCGCCTGCAACGCTTTCCCAAGGCGGGCGAGACGCTCAACGCCGCCGCCGTCTCCGACGGCCTCGGCGGCAAGGGCGCCAACCAGGCCGTCGCCGCCAGCCGGACCGGCGCCGATGTGCGCTTTTGGTCCGCCATCGGCCACGACGAGACCGGCTTGCACATCCGCGCCTTGCTGGCGGCGGAAGGCTTGGACACCATGGGCCTTGCCGTTCTTGCCGGGCCAAGCGACCGCTCGTCGATCTTCGTCGACGCCGCCGGCGAGAACATGATTGTCAGCGCCGTCCCCGCTGCGACGGCCTTCGATCCGCTGGCGGAAACCGCCTTCGGATCCACCCTCCTCCCCGGCGACGTCGTCGTCCTGCAAGGCAATCTCGGTCCGGCCGCGACTGAAGGCTGCCTGGCTCGCGCCAAGGCCCGCGGCGCGACCACGATCCTCAATGCCAGCCCCCTCCCGCCGGACGGCGGCATGGCCATCGCCGACGTCGACATCCTGATCGTCAACGCGGTCGAGGCAGCGATCCTGTCCGGCTGCGACGTGCCCGAGGCCGGCGCCCTGGCGCTGCTGAAGCACGGCCCCGGTTGCGTGCTTCTGACGCTCGGCTCGGCCGGGGCGGTACTTGGCCTCGCCGGGTCGCAGGACCTCGTCCGCATCGCCGTTCCCGCGGTGGCGGTGGTCGACACGTCGGGCGCCGGCGACGTGTTTTGCGGGGTCGTCTCCGGCCTCGTCGCGCTCGGCATCGGCGTCGAGCCGGCAGCGAGGCTGGCGGTCCAGGCGGCGTCGCTGGCGGTGACGCGGCCGGGAACACTTTCCTCCTGCCCGAGCGCTGCCGAGATCGCCGCGCTACGGGCTGGTGCAACAGAACTTCCGGCGGCAGACCTGCCGCCTATCAAGCAACGAACTGAAGCGGAATCTCGATGAACACCCATAAGCCCATCGGCCAAGCCGGCGGCGACGCCATCCAGCAGATTTTCGGCCGCCCCAAGGCGGTGATCGGCGTCGTCCATCTCGCCGCCCTTCCCGGCGCGCCGCGGCATGACGGCGAAACGGTCGAGGCGATCTACCAGCGCGGCCTCGACGACGCCCGCGCCTACCTCGCGGGCGGCTGCGACGGGGTGATCGTCGAGAACCACGGCGACGTGCCCTTCGCCAAGCCCGACGACATCGGCCCGGAAACCGCGGCCCACATGGCCGTGGTGGCCGACCGCATCCGCCGCGAGCTCGGCAAACCGATCGGCATCAACGTGCTCGCCAATGCCGCCATTCCGGCGCTCGCCATCGCCAGCGCCAGCGGCGCGAGCTTCGTGCGTGTCAACCAGTGGGCCAACGCCTATGTCGCGAACGAGGGCTTCATCGAGGGCGAGGCGGCGCGGGCGATGCGCTACCGCGCCCACCTCCGCGCCAAGGGCGTCAAGATCTTCGCCGACGCGCACGTGAAGCACGGGGCGCATGCCATCGTCGCCGACCGGCCGGTGGAGGAGCAAGTGAAGGACCTCGTCTTCTTCGACGCCGACGTCATCATCGCCACCGGCCAGCGCACCGGCCACGCCGCCGACCTCGGCTACATCCAGATGATCAAGGAGGCTGCCGGCCTGCCAACACTCGTCGGCAGCGGCGTGACGCCTGACAACGTCAACGACATCCTCGGCGTCGTCGACGGCGTCATCGTCGCGAGTTCGCTGAAGTACGACGGCGTCTGGTGGAACCAGGTCGAGCCGGCGCGGGTGACGGCATTCATCAACGGCATCCGGCGGTGACCGCAAGGGCGGCCATCGATCCCGCGCGCCTCGCCCGCCGCCTCGACCAGTTCGCCGGCATCGGCGGCACCCCAGCGGGCGGCGTCGACCGCCAGGCACTGACGCCGGGTGACCGACAGGCCCGCGCGCTGCTGGCCGAACTCGCTTCCGCCCGCGGCTTCACCGTGAGCCAGGATCCGATGGCGAACCTCTTCGTCCGCCGCGAAGGCCGCGACCCGCAGCTGCCGCCGCTGATGATCGGCAGCCATCTCGACACCCAGCCGACGGGCGGACGCTTCGACGGCGCGCTCGGCGTGCTCACCGCTTTCGAGGCGCTGGAGGCGATCGAGGATGCCGGGCATGAGACCGCTCGGCCGATCGAGCTGGTGTCGTGGACGAACGAGGAAGGCAGCCGCTTCGCGCCCGGCGCCATGGGCTCGCGGGCGTTTGCCGAGGGCGCGATCCCCGCCGCCTGGGCAGAACTTTCCGGCGCCGACGGTGCCGCCTTCGCCGGCGAACTGCAGGCGACGCTCGCTGCGCTCCCGGTGCACATGCGGCCGCTCGGCACGCCGCTGTCGGCCTATGTCGAGCTGCACATCGAGCAAGGGCCGGTGCTCGAGCGTGAGCGGATACCGATCGGCGTCGTCACCGGCGTCCAGGGCACCCGCTGGCTGGAAGTGACGATGACCGGCCGCGCGGCACATGCCGGCACGACGCCGCTCGGCTTCCGCCGGGATCCCCTGGTCGCCGCCGTCTCGCTGCTGAAGGTGCTGCAGGACTCCGTCATGCCCGAGGACGAGGACGTGCGCCTGACCGTCGGCCGCATTACAGCGCAGCCCGGCTCGGTCAACGCCATTCCCGGCAGCGTGACGTTCAGCCTCGATCTCCGCCATCCCCGCGCGGCGCGGCTGGCGGAGCTGGAGGCGCATGTGCGGACGCTCGCCATGGGCTTTGCCGCGACGCAAGGCTGCACGGCCGAGGTGAGGCAGACGCTCGACATGCCGCCCGTCGCCTTCGACGAGGAGTTGCTGGTCGCCATCGAGGAGGCGGCGGCCCGGACGCATCATCTCTGCCGCCGCATCCTTTCCGGCGCGTTCCACGATGCGCTGTTCATCGCGCGGCGGGCGCCGAGCGCCATGCTGTTCGTGCCGAGCCGCGACGGGCTCAGCCACAACGAGGCCGAGTACACCGCGCCCGAGGACTGCGCAGCCGGCGCCGCGGTGCTCCTGGAGACGGTGCTGGCGCTCTCCTCCCGCTGACGCCGGCACAGCCCCCGTCCATTCCCGAAGGAGCCAGGCATGACCGACGTCACCAAGATGTACATCCTCCTCTGCGGCTACGAGATCATCCGCAAGTCCGGCTGCGTGCGCGGGGCGGATCCCAGCATCGTGCTGACCGTGCCGATCTCGGCCTATCTCCTTGAGACCCGGCGCGGCTACGTGCTGATCGATGCCGGACTCGACAGCGCGACGCTCGCCGACCCCGTCGACAGCCGGGCCGCCTACGTCAAACCGCTGTTCCCCGCGCCGCCGCTGGTGCTGCCGGAGCACGAGCTCCTGGCGCAGCTCGCCCTCATCGGCGTCGCGCCGCAGGATGTCGGCGAGGTCGTGCTGACGCATGCGCATAACGACCACACCGGCAATCTTCGGCATTTTCGCCATGCCCGCGTGACGATGCAGCGCGGGGAATACGAGGCTGCGTTCGAGGGCGAGCGCCGCGCGGCGCGCTCGTTTGCCGAGATCGCCGATCCCGCGATCGACTGGCACCTCATCGACGGCGACTGGCAGATGATGCCGGGGCTGGAGCTGATCCTCACCCGCGGCCATACCGCCGGCCATCAGTCTGTGGTGGTCACTCTGCCGGAGGGCGGCGTGAAGGTGCTGACCGGGGACGTCGCCGATCTCGCGGAGAATTTCGAACGCGAGGTGCTGGGCGTCAGCATGGACGATGACGCCGCGCTCGCCAGCATCCGCAGACTGAAACGGATCGTTGCGGAGACCGCGGGCGAACTGGTGCTGCTGCACGATCCCGATTTCGTCGAGAACGCCCGCCGCGCGCCCGACTTCTACGCCTGACGGATCGGTCGGGAAGCAGCCGCCTCGCGATCGCCTAAGCCGGGCCGCGGGTAATCCTAATATCGGCCGGCGCCGGGCTGTTCTAAGCTCGGGCGCGCCGGGCGGTGACGCCGGCGGGGCGATGCAGGAAGTGAGCTGTCGATGGCGCTGGAGAAGACCGAGACGCTGGTGATCGGCGCCGGGCAGGCCGGCATCGCGATGAGCGAGCACCTGACGGCGGGCGGCATACCGCACCTCGTCCTCGAACGCGCCCGCATTGCCGAGCGCTGGCGATCGGCGCGGTGGGATTCGCTTGTCGCCAACGGCCCGGCCTGGCACGACCGTTTTCCCGGCCTCGATCTTGCCGGCATCGATCCCGACGCCTTCGCGCCGAAAGAGGCCGTCGCCGACTATTTCGCCGACTATGCCCAAAAGTTCGGTGCGCCGGTGCGCTGCGGCGTCGCCGTGACGCGGGTCCGGCGGCTGGACGGGCGGCTCGGCTTCCACGTCGAGACCTCTGAGGGGGAGATCGAGGCGGCCACGGTGGTGGTTGCCACCGGGCCGTTCCAGAACCCGGAGATCCCCGCGATTGTGCCGGCGGACGCACCGGTGCGGCAGTTGCATTCCAGCCTCTACCGCAACCCCGGCGCGCTGCCGGAAGGCGCAATCCTCGTCGTCGGCGCGGGGTCCTCGGGCACGCAGATCGCCGACGAATTGCTGCGGGCCGGACGGCGCGTCTTCCTCTCCGTCGGCCCGCACGAGCGGCCGCCGCGCGCCTATCGTGGCCGCGACTTCGTCTGGTGGCTGGGGGTGCTTGGCAAATGGGACATCCAGGCGAGCGCGCCGGGCACCGAGCACGTGACGATCGCGGTGAGCGGCGCCGAGGGCGGCAAGACCATGGACTTCCGCTGCCTCGCCGCCGCCGGCATGACCCTCGTCGGTCGCACCGAGGCGTACGCGGACGGCGTGCTGCGCTTCGCGCCGGGGCTCGCCGAGACGATCGCGCGCGGCGATGCCTATTACACCGCCCTTCTCGACGAGGCCGATGCCTTCGTCATCCGCAATGGCCTCGACCTGCCGGAAGAACCGGGCGCGCGCGTGTTTGCCGAGGATCCGCCTTGCGTCACGGCGCCGCTCGCCACGCTCGACATGGCCGCCGAGGGCATCTCGACCATCGTCTGGGCGACCGGCTTTTCCAGCGATTACAGCTGGCTGGAGGTCGACGCCTTCGACGCCGAGGGACGGCCAAGGCACCAGCGCGGCGTCTCGGCCGAGAGCGGGCTCTACTTCCTCGGCTTGCCCTGGCTGTCCGGCCGGGGATCGAGCTTCATCTGGGGTGTCTGGCACGATGCGCGCTACCTCGCCGACCACATCGGCACGCGGCGTCACTATCTCCGCTACCGCCCCGCTTCTGGCCTGTCGGCCTGAACCCGGGTCTCTCCGGCCATACCGCGACCCCGTAGCCCCCGAAAGGACCGTCACGGCGCACATCCGCCTGCGAAAATTCAATACCCGCGATACCTATCCCGAGCAGAGACTCGACAACGACCTCTGCCAGACCGTCGTCGCCCGCGGCAGCATGGTCTTCGTGCGCGGGCAGATCGGGCAGGACCTCGACACGTCGGAAAGCGTCGCCATCGGCGATGTCGGCGGGCAGGCCGAGAAGGCGATGGCCAATATCGACATGCTGCTGAGGGAGGCCGGCGCTTCGCTGGCCGACATCTGCAAGATCACCATCTACCTCGTCGATCCCGCCGACCGCGAGGCCGTCTACCGTGTCGTCGGGCGCTGGCTGAAGGGCGTCTATCCCGTCTCCACGGGCCTCGTCGTCTCCGCCCTCGCCCGGCCGGAATGGCGGGTCGAGGTCGACGTCATCGCCGTCATCGGCGGCAACGACTGAACGGCTGGCCGCGGCGCTTTCCGCGCGCAAGGCGAAGCTCAGCCGACCGGGCCGGGGCGGCGGGTTTCCGCCGCCGACACGAAGGCGTCCCCACGCTTTCGATCGGGGCACCGCCCTGTCCGAAAATCCACTCCGGATTTCCGCCCCGATGCTGTAGTTTGACCCTCCAGCAGCCCGCCGCAGCTTCCCGCCTTTGCCCCGCGCGCCATCCCCGTGCCGACGCGGCCGAACCGCAAGTCAGCCCCATGCGCTTTTCCTTTCGGCAGCTGGAATACTTCGTCGCGGTCGGCGAGGTCGGCTCGATCACGCTGGCAGGCGAGCGGCTGCACATCTCCCAGCCCTCGATCTCGACGGCGATCGCCCAGCTCGAGCGGGCGCTCGGCGTCCAGCTGTTCCTGCGCCAGCACGCGCGGCGGCTGACCTTGACGCCGACCGGCCGCATCGTGCTGGACGAGGCGCGGCAGCTGTTGCGCCAGGCCGAGGGGCTCCACGCCGTCGCCGCGGAGGCGGCCGGCGAGGTGCGCGGGCGGCTCGGCGTCGGCTGCCTGTCGACGCTCGCGCCGCTGGTCATGCCCGAACTCGCGCACGCCTTCACCGCGGCCTTCCCGGCGTCCGAAATCCGCCAGGTCGAGGCGACCCAGGAACAGCTCTTCGCAGCGCTCGGCCGGACCGAGATCGACATCGCCGTGACCTATGATCTCGAAATCCCCGCGGAGATCGCCTTCGAGCCGCTAGCAAGCCTTGCCCCGCACGTCTGGGTCGGCGCAGCGGACCCGCTGGCCCAGCGCCAGTCGGTGACGCTCGCGGAACTTGCCGACCTGCCGCTGATCCTCCTCGACCTCCCCTACAGCCGCGACTATTTCCTCGCGCTCTTCCGCGAGGCCGGCGTGCGCCCGCAGATCGCCAGCCGCTCGACCCAGCTCGAAGTGGTCCGCACCATGGTCGCCAACGGCTACGGCTACACACTCGCCAATGTGCGGCCGCGCTCCGACCTCGCGCTCGATGGAAGGCGAATCGTCCGCGTCCCGCTCGGCGGCGCGCACCGGCCGATGCAGCTCGGCCTCGCCACGCTGAAGGCCTGCCGCAAGACCCGCTGCGTCGAGGCCTTCGAGACCCATTGCCGCGCCCTCATCTCCGACGCCGCCATCCCCGGAATGACCCCTGCCGACAGCTGAGACGCGCCCCTCTTTTCCTTCTGCCTCTTCCCTCTCCCGGTTCGCGCCGGCTGGGCTCCCTCCCCCTTCCGGCCGCGTACGGTCGCCGCCCGCGGAAGGCTGCCGATCGATCATTCCCCGACGGTCGCGAGGTGGGATTTTCGCGCGCAAAGACCGAGCTTGCTCAGCAGCTTCCCTCCGCCACGTCTCATGACCATGGCGACCCAACCGTTCCCGTGCAGTACCGACGTCGCCGGCATCGGGATTGCCAGTCGAACATAAGGAATAGATTACCCTTTTGAACGAAGCACAGCGATCTCCCAGCTGATTTATAACTATTGAAATCGAATAGATTTTGTCATGCAATCAATCCTTATGACATGGGTATGCAAACCTTCATACTGACGAACACAGCAACCTAAAAACCCCACAACGAAAATCATTGATAAATCGACTTCTCTACTGCTTGCTTCCCTAGGGTTAACTGTGCATAGCTGGCTTCGCAGGGTCCGCTGTGATCGGCGTGACCGGCATGTATTCGGGGGGGAGGGGTGCGCGGTGTGCACGCCCGCACCTTGTCCTGATCTACAGAGCTCTAGGAGATACCATGGCTAGCACGACCTATACCGGCGCAGCGTCCGCCACGACGGCGTATAACCCGTCCGACGTCTACACGCTCAACCTCTCGCCGGCCGCGATTACCAATATCGCTCAGTCCGGCGCGAACGTCGTGATCACCACCGGCGCAACCTCGCTCACCATCACGGGCGTGACGCTGGCCGCGCTGGCCACCACCAATTTCGTCCTGCAGGGCGGCGGCTCGGTCACCTTCGGCGACGGCCTGGCGGCGATTGTGAACGATGATAGCGGCAACACGCTCACCGGCACGGCGCTCGCCGATATCCTTCTCGGCCTTGGCGGCCCCGACACGATCGACGCCGGACTCGGCAACAACCTCATCGTCGGCGGCTCGGGCTTCAGCGACCCGGTCGACGCGGGCGACAGCATCACGTCGGGCACCGGCAACGACACTATCTATGGCAATGGTGGCAACGACACGATCAATAGCGGCGCCGGCATTGACGTGATCTATGGCGGTCTGGGTGTCGACGTCATCAACGTGATCCCGAACCAGGGCCAAACCGCGACCGTCTATGGCGGCGGCGCTGCGATCGACACGCTGGACGCTAGTGCGGACACGATTTCGGTCGGCTCGAGCGGCAGCACGGTGACTGGGGCTGCCGCGATCTACGGCAATGCCGGCAACGACATCCTGACCGTTTATTCCAGCGGCAACAACTCTGTGTACGGCGGCATCGGCAACGACACGGTTTCGGTGTTTGGCGGCGGCAACAACCTCGTTGCCGGCGGTACCAGCGATACTGACAGCATCACCATCACCGGCGACGGCAACAACACGGTTTTCGGCGGCACCGGCCTCACTGACACTACCGACCTCGCGGACACCATCACCCTGACCGGCAACGGCAACAATGCCCTCTATGGCAATGGCGGCAACGACACGATCTCGGCCATCGGCACCGGCAACAACTCCGTCTATGGTGGCCTCGGCAATGACAACCTGACCGTCACCGGCGGCGGCAACAACCAGGTCTTCGGCGGTACAAACGACACCGACACCATCGTTGTCACCGGCAATGGCAACAACACCGTTTACGGTGGCGCCGGCGAGAATAGCGCCACCGATCTGGCTGACACTGTCACACTCGTTGGCACCGGCAACAACGCCCTTTACGGCAATGGCGGCAACGACACCGTGAACGTCGGCGCCGGCGGCGGTCTCGGCCAGAACTCGGTGTATGGCGGCGTCGGCGACGACGTCGTGACGGTCAACGGTGGTCAGGCTGCCGGCCTGAACGGCGCCCTCCCCGTCGGGTCGACCATGTTCATCCAGGCCGGCACTGGCTCGGACTCAGTCAATACCCAGAACTTCCTCGGCAACACCACCATACTCGGTGGTAACGCGATCACAGACACCACGGACGCGGCAGATATTGTCCGCGCCGGCGTCGGCAATGACCTGATCTACGGCAATGGCGGCGTCGACGTCATCACCAGCAATGCCGGTAACGACACGATCTTCGGCGGTACCGGCATCGACCGCATTTTGCTCAACGGCGTTGGAAATAAGGTCATTGGCGGTAACGAGAACGGTGAGCAGGTCTTCATCGAAGCGGCTGGCGGCGTCGTCGCTGGTGCCTACACCGCCTCGGTCAGCGGCGGTAGCGTCGTGCTTACGGGCGAGGGCCGCACCATCACCTTCGATGGCGCTGTCAACACGATCGTCAATGCAGGCTTCATTGCCGGTGCCGCCGACGAAGCAAGCTTCGTGACCGCAATTCCGACCGCAGCCAGCCTTCTCCTCGCCAACTTCGGCTCGACCGCGACGACGCTTACCGGCCTTGCCGGTGCCGACGTCATCTACTCCGGTGCGGCGAACGATACGCTGATCGGCAGCGGCGGCAACGACACCATCTTCGGTGGTGCGGGCAACGACTCGATCAACGTTTCGGCAGCAGCCGGCAACGTTTCGATCACGGCGGGCGAAGGCAACGATACCGTTGCTTTTGGTGCTACCTTGGACGCCAATGATACTGTTGGCGGCGGTGCTGGTGCCGACGTCTTGACGTTTACTGATGCAAATGGCGCAACGACCGACCTCGACAACGTAACGGGCTTCGAGACCATTGTTCTCGGCGATGCCGCTACTTCCGTGACGACCCTCGACACGCTGGTCGACGCTGGCGCAACCTTGACCGTCAACGCTTCCGCCTTGATAACGGCGGGCAGCACTTTCACTTTTGCCGGCGGTAACGAGAGCAACGGCACATTCAACATCACTGGCGGCGCTCTAATCAACAACATCACCGGTGGCCTTCTGAACGATACGATCACTGGCGGCGCTGCCGACGATGTTCTGGTTGGCGGTGCAGGCAATGACAGCATCACCGGCGGTGCTGGTGCCGATGCTATCACCGGCGGTATCGGTGTTGATATCCTCAACGGCGGGACTGGTGCGGACACCTTCGTCTATGCAGTCGCTGGTAACAGCGGCACACCAACAGTCGCGGTGACAACGACGAACGTAACGAGCGCCACGCTGGACTCGGTCGTTGCATTTGAGAGCAATAGTGATCTGATCAGCTTCAGCAGCACTGTGGGCGATGACGTTCAGCTTGCTGCAACCGGCTTGAATACTTTCAATGCAGGTGGGTTCGCACAGGGTACCCTGGCAACAGGCATAGCTGCAGCGACCTCTCTCGGAGCGGCTGTATTGCTTGCTGAAGCATCGTTGGCTGCAACTGAGGTCGGTGCATTTCGTTACGGCGGCAACACCTACGTTGTGCAGAACGACGCCGGTGCTGGCGATACTATCGTAGCTAATGTTGTACAGTTGATTGGCTTTAACGGCGCGACGCTGACCGAAAACAACACCAACGGTGACGCTTTCACTGTCACTGTCTAATTCAAATCGAAGCTAGAAAGGGGCGGCTTTTGGGCCGCCCTTTTTTTTGAGTTATCCCTGCACTAAGGACAGAAATATGCCCGAGAAACCCGACCTTTACCGCGTCCTCCACGTCGGCTGCGGCCCCGCCAACCCGGAAAAACTTCCGCAGCATTTTCGCGGGACGGACTGGCAGGAAATCCGGCTGGACATCGATCCCGCTGTCTCGCCCGACATTCTGGGCACGATGACGGACATGGCCGAGGTCGCCGATGGCTCGATGGACGCGCTTTATTCATCGCACAATGTCGAGCATCTCTACGCGCACGAGGTGCCGCTCGCCTTTGCCGAATTCTTCCGCGTGCTGAAGCCGGGCGGCTTTGCCGTGGTCACTTGCCCCGATCTGCAATCGCTCGGGCAGCTGCTGGCCGAGGGCCAGCTCGAGGACCAGGCCTATGTCTCGCCGGCCGGCCCGATCACGCCGCTCGACATCCTCTACGGCCTGCGCACCGCCGTCGCCCGCGGCAATCATTTCATGGCGCACAAGACCGGCTACACCAACCAGACGCTCGGCCAGAAACTCGTCCAGGCCGGCTTCGGCCCGGTCCGCGTCTCAAAGGGCCAGTGCTTCGACATCTGGGCCCGCGCCGAAAAGCCGGCCGCCTGACGCCGCCATCTCGCTCGTCGATCACTCCCCTCGCCCCTTCGGAAAGACGGTGGCGGCAGTGGGAGAAGGCGCCGCGGCGGACGCCGGGGTCACGGTGACGGCACGAGACAGCGGGCGCCCGCAGGTGTAGGCTCCCTGCCGTGAGATCGCCGGTGACTGCCGTGCGGCAGGACCGCTCCGATCCTCTTTCAGGGAGGAATGGGAATGACCGATTTTCATGTCATGGCGGGAGCGGACGGCCTTGTCTGCCACCCCGAGGTTCGCCGCCTCCGCTTTGCGGACCTCAGCGATGCGCTTGCGAAAGGGCTCGACGATTTCGGCGCAAAACCCTCGCACCTTCTGTTTCTTGGGCTGATCTATCCGGTGATGGGCCTGGTGCTCGCGCGTTGGAGCGCCGGCAGCGGCGCGCTGCAGATGATCTATCCGCTGATGTCGGGCTTCGCGCTGATCGGCCCGTTTGCCGCCATCGGCCTCTACGAGATCAGCCGGCGGCGCGAGGCGGGGCTCGATGCTTCCTGGCAGCATGCCCTCGCCACCCGTCACTCGCCCGCCCTCCCCGCGATGCTGGCGGTGGGCGCGCTGCTGGCAGTAATCTTCCTCGCCTGGCTCGGCACCGCCCAAGCGATCTTCGCCAGCACTTTTGGCAGCAGCGAGCTGGGCACCACCGGGCTGGGCACAACCGGGCTAGCAAGTAGTCTCGGCGCCAGCGCGCGGGGGACAGACGGGCTGGGCGCGGTCGGGCTCGGGTCCGGCGGGCTCGAGGCCATCGGCGTCTTCAGGCTCGGGGGCTTTCTCGACGAGATCCTGACCACCGAACGCGGCTGGCGGCTGATCCTCCTCGGCAATGCCGCGGGCTTCGCCTTCGCCGTGCTGGTGCTCTCGACCACCGCGGTCGCCTTCCCGCTGCTGCTCGACCGCGACGTCGGCGCCATTGCGGCGATCGAGACCTCGGCGCGGGTCGTCGCCGCGAACCCGCTCGTGATGGCCGGCTGGGGCGCCATCGTCGCCGGCCTGCTGGTGCTCGGCGCCTTGCCGCTGTTCGCCGGCCTCGCCATCGTCATGCCGGTGCTCGGCCACGCCACCTGGCACCTCTATCGCAAGGCCGTCGTCCCCGCCAACAGGCGTCCCGCCGGCCGCTGACCGGCTTGACGGGGATCGCCTCATGGCGTGCCGTGCATCCGGAAGAATAGACGGCACGCCATCGTCTTGCAGCGAGGGCATCTTCTTTGAGGGGCGGATTCACCCGACCGCCGGATGCTCGCGCCGCTCTACGTCGCGTTCGACCAGAAGTAGAAATATCCGTCCTGGTAGACGGCACCGCTCGTGCCTTCCTTTATCCAATAGGGAGGCCCCGTCCGATCGATCTCGTAGGCCATTGCCCTCGCATCGAACCGGACCGGCCAGAACGCGGCGTCGCAGTGCGTGTCGGCCATGTCCACCTCGGCGCTTTCGACGCTGGACGTTGGATCGAACATGCTGGAAACGAACGCCAGAGCCTCGGCCTCAGACAGTTCCACGCGCATGCACATCTCAAAATCGACGAGGCCTGTCCGCTGCACATCGAGTGGCGCAATGAGGTACCGATACGGCAACCGAAGCCGCATAGGCTCTATCGACAGAAGCGTCGCTACGGCAATCAGGCAGACAACCGCGAGGATAAGCCATTTAAGGCGGTGCTTTGACGCGCTTTCGGGGGCTTCTGCTGTCATGAATTCTCAGCACGAGGATCGGATACTGGACTATGGCGGGGAACGACGGCCTGTCCAACGGGGGCGATCGGGCTGCTGACCCGGCCTGCTCCCTGCCAATCCTGACGACGTAAGGCGATGCGAAACCCCTGTTTCCGCCCGAAAAGCACCCTGCTAGTCCCATGTATATCACCCCGTCCGCAGGAAGGATGAAACGGCAGGAGCGCAGGACGGGCATTGCTGCACCGTCCTGCGCTCCTGCGCTTTCCTGATCCTTTGCCCTTCGCGGCTTCCGGCAACCTTGGTGGGGCGCGGCCGGAAATCACCCGCCACGGCCCCTCGGCGGCTGGCGGCTCACATCGGCGCGAGGCCGTGCTTCTGGCCCCATTCGAACCAGTTGTCGACGACGGTGCCGGTGAGGAGGATGCCGATGCCACCGGTGAGCGGGCAGAGCACGGCGAACCACCAGGCCCAACGGTGAATGGATTCCATCGTGGCGTTGAAGCCCATGGTCCAGCGCCAGAACAAGGCGGCCCGCTCGGACGCCGTGCCGCGGTCGACGATCTGCTCGATCTCGCGCTCGCCGCCGAGACGGCTGACCGCGAGGATGGTCGCGCCGTGCATCGCGAACAGCACCGCCGAGCCGTAAAGGAAGACGATCGAGAGCATGTGGAAGGGGTTGTAGAAGAGGTTGCCGTAGTTCAGCGAGAAGTTGTTGGTCCAGTCGAGATGCGGGAACACGCCGAAAGGCACCGCCTCGCTCCACGATCCCATCATCAGCGGCCGGATGAAGCCAAGCACGAGATAGAGCCAGATCGCTGCGGCAAAAGCCCAAGGCACATGCGTGCCGAGGCCGAGCGCCCGGGCCCGCCGGTACATTCGCGCCCACCAGAGCAGGATCGAGGTGGTGAGGAAGAAACCGGCAATCAGCCACCAGCCGCCTTGCTTCAGCGGCGGCAGGACCTTCAGCCCGTATTCCGGCAGCGGCGGATCGAGCGACAGCCAGAAGAACTGCCGGATGAACTCCTGCGGGCTCCAGTTCACCTTGGCCAGCATGTTGAGCCCGATGATCTCGATGGCGACGAAGCCGCAGATCAGCGAGGCCAGCCCCAGCGTGCCGAGGTAGAGCGGCCCGATCTGCGCATCGCCGAACTTGCCCAACCAGTAGGAGAAGGCCGGCTTGCCTTGCCGCTGCCAGATGCCGGGCGCCAGCGGCACGCCGAGATCCGGCGGCCCGCGCAATTGCACCCGGGTGAAGATGTTCTGGTACTCGGCCATGTCTGCCTCCCCCTCAGCTCTGTCTCTGGATAGGCCCGTGCCTGGGATATGCCTCTGCCTGCGCTACTGACTGATCGTGATTGTGATGATGCCTGCCGCACCGATGCGGGGTCCGCGCGTGCCGCCGGCACTAGCTCCAGATCGGAATGCGCTGCCACCAGCTCCACCATTCCGGCCAGCCCTCGGTCCACAGCGTGCCGGAAATGATGATGCAGACCGCGCTCCAGAACGCTGCGGAGACCGCCAGGAAGACGCCGAGCCGGTGGATGCCGAGCGTGCCGATGGAATAGCCGATGGTGTCGCGGAAATAGCTGTTCTCGTGCTCGGCGGTCTTTACCGCCTGGCCTTTCGGCGGATTGGTCGCCGACAGCACCAGCGCGCCATGCAGCGCGAGCGCGAGGCAATTGGTGAAGAAGAAGGTGATCGCGATCATGTGCGCGGGGTTGTAGTGGAAGTTTCCGTACTGGTAGCCGGTGTTCGACACCCAATCGAGATGGGTGATGATCCCGTAAGGGAAGCCGTTGCTCCAGGCGCCGAGCAGCACCGGGCGGAACACCACCAGCGTGACATAGGCGAGGATCGCGAAGGCGTAGGCGAAGGGTACATGCAGGCCCATGCCGAGCTTGCGGGCGATCTCCGCCTGCCGTAGCGCCCAGGACACGAAGGCGGCGATGGCGCAGATGGTGATCACTTGCCACAGCCCGCCTTGCTTCAGCGGGGCGAAGCCAAGGCCGTAAGATTCCGCCGGCGGGTTGATGCTGATCTGCCAGAGGTTCCAGGTCGGCCCGATCGCCGCGCCATAGACGATCAGCAGCGTGCCGAGGCTGGCGAAGAGAATGGTGGTGACGCCGAAGAAGCCGACCCAGAACGGGCCGATCCAGAAGTCGAAGAGGTCGCCGCCGATCAGCGTGCCGCCCCGCACCCGGTATTTCCGCTCGAAACTCAGCATGGCCATGACCGCATCTCCTCGCTTGGGCGGCCCAGCGCCCTTTGCAAACCGACCTCGGGTCGCACCGCGTCCGACCGGACGCGGCAGGACCGCTCCCAGCCCCGTCTTCCTTCGTCTCGCTGCCGCGCCGTCGAAACCCGCCGGCAGGCCGAAACTCAACCGCGCCGCCCGGCCCGCGCCTTACGCGGAACGGGTACGGGAATGATGGCGGGTGCGGGCGGCAGGCCGCCCGCACCGTTCGCAGGACCCTTCGCCGGCATCAGCCGACGGCATGGGTCTCTTCGATGACCAGCGATGCCGCCGGGACAGCGGTGCTCGGGCCCTCGAGCCAGTTGAACCGGTTGGTGCTGAGCAGGATGAAGTGAATCACCAGCGCCAGCACGAACAGGAAGACGAACAGCGCGATCAGCGTCCGCCTTGGGTCGAACAGAAGCCATACTTTCCACATCGTCGCGTCCCCCTCAGCTCAGCATCGACAGGACGGCATGCGCCGCCGCGGTCGTGCCGGATTCGAGGGAGGCATAGCCGTTCGGGCCGGGCAGCCAGGGACGCCAGATCCAGGCGAGGATATGGGCGAACACCGCGACGCCCACGAAGACCAGGAAACTGGTCATGAACACCTTGTGGAATTCCTTGGCTTCCTGGTCCGACAGGCCCGAGCTGTTCAGGTCGTTCGGAGAATGCAGGGACATTTCTACCTCCTTGCGTTTGCCTTTCGGCGAGAGGCCGCATGGATGCATGCGGCCGTCGCTGCAGTGCTGACTGCAGCCATTTCCGGCGTCGATGGCGCCGGAGCGATGCCCCGCTCACATGAAGGCGAACGGGATGCAGGAGGCGACCGCGACCCGCGCTTCGCCGAAAATCGAACGCTTCGGTTCCGCCGCAACGGGCCGCCCGAGATGGATCAGGCGCTTCAGCGTCACCGCCGCCAGGCTCAGCGGATAGACCAGCCAGAACATCAGCCGGTATTCGCGGCGCTCGGCGAGATGACGGCGATACTCCAGCCCGTGAACGCGATCCGTCGACATGCCTCTTCTCCCCGTTGGGCCCGCAGTCCGGGCGATTGGTTCCGCCGGCTCATGCCGGCTCCGGCGCGCGCGCCAGGAGATCGGCGACCCGCCGCGCCGTGACCCGGCCGTCGCCGGCCTGCCGGGCTGCTGCCTCCGTCCGGTCGCGCAGCCGCTTGGCCGCAGAAATGCGCACCAGCACCGGCTGCGCCTCGACCGCCGCATCCATCATCGCCAGCGCATCGGCATCCCAAGGCAGTTCGCGGTGCAGGCGCGCTGCCGTCGGCTCGACCTTGTCGAGCTCGGTGCCGAGCGGCAGGATCCGGAACAGCGCGTCGAACAGCGCATTGCAGACCTCCTGGACGATGTAGGTGGCGCCGGCATAGCCCATGAACGGTGTGCCGGTGTGCCGGCGAATGATCGCCCCCGGAAAGGAGGCGGGAATGTAGGAGGAGCGCCCGCCCCCCTCGGCCGAATACATCCGCTCGTTGAACGAGCCGAACAACACCAGCGGCGGCGTCGCATGGATCGCCTTGCGCACCGCATCATTGCCGGTCTTCTCCCCAGCCCGACGCGCGAAGGCGAAGGCGCAGGGAAAGCCCATGTCGCTCTCGAGAAAATGCCGCACACCCCGCGCATAGGTCTCGCTGGCGACGATGCCGAAGCTTGCGGTGGCGAAGAAGTCCTGCGTCACCGACCGCCAGAGGTCCCAAAGCGGCTTGATCGTCGTCATCTTCTCGCCGGCGATGAACGGCTCGGGATCGAGGCCCGTCAGTTCGCCGAGCTTGCGCAGGAAGGCAGTGGTCGAATGCAGCCCGATCGGCGCCTGCAGGAAGGGCTTGTCCAGCGCTTCGCAGAGCTTGCGGCCGAACTCGCGGTAAAGGCAGATGTTGACGTCTGCATCGGCGAGCCTCGGCACGTCGGCAATGTCGGTGCCCAGCGGGAAGACGAGGTTGACGGTGCAGCCGATGCCCTCCACTAGCCGGCGGATCTCCGCAAGGTCTGAGGGCATGTTGAAGGTGCCGTAGATCGGGCCGATGATGTTGACGCGCGGCCTTGTCGTCTCGGACGTCGGGCCGCCGGGGTTGGGCCCGGCAACCTTCGCAGCGAAGGCCTTCGCGGGCTTTGCCTTCTTGCCCTTGGGCCCGAACTCCTTCCAGAGCCAGGCAAGCGCCCGGTCGGTGCTCTGCCACTGGTCCTCGTCGATGGTGCGCGGCAGGAAGCGCAGCATGCGGGTGCCTTCCGGCGTGACGCCGCCGCCGATCATCTCGGCGATGGAGCCGGTGACGACGACGCTCGGCTTCGACGGATCGAGCGTCGCGTGCGCCCGCTTCATCGCCTGCTCGGTGCCGGTCTGGCCGAGTTCCTCCTCGCCGAGCCCGGTGACGACGATCGGCAGCTCGTGCGGCGGCAGGGCGTCGGTATAGTGCAGCACCGAGGTCACCGGCAGGTTCTCGCAGCCGACCGGTCCATCGATGATCACCTGCAGCCCTTTGAGGGCGGTGAAGGCGTAGACCGCCCCCCAGTAGCCGCCGGCGCGGTCGTGATCGAGAACCAGCATCAGAAGTCCTCCATCACGACAGAGGTCTTGGCGGCGACGAGGGATGGCGAAGCTGGCACCTGCGCCGAGGGAAGCCTTGCCGGATCGTGCCAGATCCCCGCGGTGCGGCCCTCGCCGACGCCCTCGAAGAAGGTGCTCATCGCATCGAAGCGGGACTGGTTGCCGGCGGCGGCATTGATCACCGTGGCGAGCGAACCCGCGCCGGCCGCGCCCATCAGCGGCCGCGCCGAGATCAGATTGGTGAAATAGAGCGCCGGGATGCGGCGCTGCTTGGCGTGCTGCACCACCGGCGTCGTGCCGATGGCGAGCTGCGGCGCGAAACTGTCGACGGCGGCAATGTCGGTCTCGAGCGAGGCGCGGAATTCGACATGCACGCCGTGCGCTGCCAGCCAGTCCGCATCGCCCTCGTTCCAGCGCGTCTTCGGGCAGGCGGTGCCGACATAGCGCAGGTCCGCACCGGACTCCTTCAAAAGCCGTCCGACAATCAGCTCCGAGCCCTCGTAGCCGGACAGAGTGATGCGGGCCGAGATCGGCGCGCCCTCGAGCGCAGCCCGCGTCGCCGCGAGGATGGGCGCCTTGGCGGCGTCGACCGTGCGGGCCGCAATGCCGCAAGCTTCGCCGATCGCGTCGAGCCAGGCGGCAGTGCCCTCGACCCCCACCGGCGCGGAGGCGACGACCGGGCGGCCGGCAGCGCTGAACTCTCGAAGGCTCGCGGTGTAGAAGGGATGGATGGCCGCCACCGCCGCGCAGTCGAGTGCGGCATAGAGCTCGCGCCATTCGCGCGTCGGCACCACCGGTCCGGCGGCAAAGCCGAGCGGCTCCAGCATGCGGCCGATGGTGATGGGGTCGGCAGGGAACATCTCGCCGAGAAGGGTGATGGTCGGCTTGCCCGACGGCGCAACGCGCGGCGCCGCCACGGGACCGGCCTCGGCCTCCAGCCGGGCATAGTTCAGCATCGCGCCCGCCAGCACGTCCTTCGCCTCGGCATGCGTCGGCACGCCGAAACCGGGAACGTCGATGCCGATCACGCGCACCCCGTCGATCGCCTTCGGCAGCGCGCGCAAGGGCACGCCTGAAGCGGTGGGGACGCAGAGATTGATGACGATGATGGTGTCGTAGAGCGCTGGGTCGGCCAGCCCCTGCACCGCCTCGCGGATATCCTCGTAGAGTTTTCCCGTGACCAGTGTCTCGGAATTGAAGGGCACGTAGCCGACCGTCCGTTTCGCGCCGTAGAAATGCGAGGTGAAGGTCAGGCCGTAGACGCAGCAGGCCGAGCCGGACAGCACGGTCGCGGTCCGCCGCATGCGCAGGCCGACGCGGAGCGAGCCGAAGGCCGGGCACATCGATTGCGGCTGGTCGTGCGGCCCTTGCGGATAGTCCTTGCGCAGCTGCTGCAGCAGCGGAACGTTGCCGGCGGCCTCGGCGGCGCGGCTGAGTTCAGCCTTGCCGCCATGGCAGCCGCCGCCTTCCGCGATCGGCGCGACGAGCCCGGCCTGGCCCTCCTGCGGCATCGACGTCTCAACCGGATTGTCGAGCGGCGCGCTCGCCGCCGCGTCGTAGACGGTTTCGGCTGGCACCGGGGCAACGCCGGCGGCATCGGACAGGGAGGAGGACGGGCGGACGTTCATCGCTTCAGACCGCGTCGTAGATGATTTCGAGGGATGGCTTGGCGATCACGATGCCGCCGCGCATGTCGGCCTGGCTTGCCGGCTCCAGCACGACGTTGCCGCCGGTCTGGTCGCAGGAGAACAGCGCCAGCAGCCCGTCCTGGGTCAGCGGCGTCGGACGCTGGGGTGCGGACGCCGCGACGTTCTCGGCCAGTTCCTCGAACAGCGGCCCCCAGCGGGTGCCGGGCTCGCCGATGATCTGGTAGTTCGCGCTCTTGCGCCGGATGTCGTCGTCGGCAGGAATGGCGGCGAGCACCGGAATGCCCACGGCCGCAGCAAAGGCCGCCGCTTCGCCGGTGCCGTCGTCCTTGTTGATCACCATGCCGGCGACCCCGACATTGCCGCCGAGCCGGCGGAAATAGTCCACCGCCGAACAGACATTGTTGGCGACGTAGAGCGATTGCAGGTCATTGGAGCCGACGACGATGACCTTCTGGCACATGTCGCGGGCGATCGGCAGGCCGAAGCCGCCGCAGACGACATCGCCGAGGAAGTCGAGCAGGACGTAGTCGAAGCCCCAGTCGTGGAAGCCCAACTTTTCGAGAAGTTCGAAGCCATGGATGATGCCGCGACCGCCGCAGCCGCGGCCCACCTCCGGGCCGCCGAGCTCCATCGCGAACACCCCGCCGCGCTTGAAACAGACGTCGCCGATCTCGACGTCTTCTCCCGCGGCCTTCTTGCGCGCCGAGGTCTCGATGATCGTCGGGCAGGCTCTTCCGCCGAACAGCAGCGAGGTCGTATCGCTCTTGGGATCGCAGCCGATCAGCAGCACGCGCTTTCCCTGCTGCGCCATCATGTGCGAGAGGTTGGCGAGGGTGAAGCTCTTTCCGATGCCGCCCTTTCCGTAGATCGCGATGATCTGCGTCTCCTTGCGGACCTCGCCGATCGTCACCGGATCCGGCTCGAGCGCCGCTTCAGCCCGAACGCTTTCGACGAGAGCCATGAGGCCTTGCGGCTGGGACAACGCGTTCATGCGGCCAGTCTCCAATCGAGCACCATTTTCAGGCAGGACGGATCGGTGAAAGCGGTGGTGTAGGCTTTCTCGAAACCGCTCGGCGCCTCGGTGTGGGTGATGAAACCGTCGAGCGACAGGCGGCCCGTCGCGATGAGATCGTCGACGGCGACGAGGTCGTTGCGCCGCCATTCCGCCGCCACCCGGAACCGCGCCTCGCGGAGGAAAGCCATCGGGAAAGCAAAGGACAGGCGCTGGTCGTAGAAGCCGGCAAGGACGATCTCGCCGCCGCGGGCAAGGCGGGACACCAGACCGTCGAGGATCTCGGAATCGCCGCTGACGTCGCAGATCCGCTGATAGTCGCGGCGGTCGTCGTCATCGGGATGGACGACGTCGTAGCCTTCGGCGCCGGATTGCCGCGCCGGGTTGGTTTCCCAGACCGTCGGCCGCCCACCATGCGCCACGACGATGCGGGCAATCAGCCTGCCGAGGACGCCATGGCCGACAATCAGCTGGGGCGGCTTGCGGGTATCGGGACAGACGGCGTGGTGGGCCGTGGCCGCCAGTGCCAAGAGGACGCCGCGCGCACCGAGCCCGGCCTGTACGGGCAAGGCCTTGGCGCCGGGAATGACGACACGCGACGCAGCGCCGCCGAACAGGCCCCGCGCGGCTTGATAGCAATTGGCGCCGGGAACGAAGACCTGCTCGCCGACCCGCCGGCCGGAATCAGAACCGGCCGCGACGACCCGGCCGACGGACTCGTATCCAGGCACCAGCGGATAGCCCATGCCGGGAAAAGCCGGCATCCGGCCGGACCACAGCAGCTTCTCCGTCCCGGTAGAAATGCCCGACCATTCGATCGCGACGACGGCATCCGCGGCCGTCGGCTCGTTCAGTGCAAGCGGCATAAGAGCGAGACGCCCGGGTGCTTCGAGAACGATCGCCAATGCCTCCACCGAACCCTCCCCCTACTGGCCTCTTCTCCCATTCAGACTAAACCGGCGCCCTCAGTTGTCAATTATGATTTACACTTTTTGAGTAAATAAAAATGGACGTTCTGATCGGACCTTTTGGGTTCACGGAGTGGCCGTCGCCGCGATCATGCGCGCGATCAAAGGGGTGCGGGTTGAGACGAGGCGCGCGTCGCAAAACCCGGCCCGGTTCAGGAGACCCATAATCTCGGCGGGGGGCCGGGGCCGCCCCTGCCCCATCGCCATTAGATAGAAGCCGAAATAGGCATCGCCGGAGGCCTCGGCGCCGGGGGTCTCGGCCATCGGCTCGATCACCAGGAGCGTGCCCGCGGGCGCGATGGCTCGGCGAATCGCCCTCAACAGCGTCATCACCGTCGCCTCGTCGTGGTCGTGCAGGATCCGGTTCAGCGTCACGAGATCGGCCGCCGCCGGCAGCGGGTCTTCGCGAAAGTCGCCGCCGGAGATCGTCGTCCGCGCGGAGAGACCTGCGGCCAGAATCTTCTCCCGGGCGCTGGCCGCGACGTCGGGGAGATCGAACAGGCCGAGTTGCAGACCGGGCGCGGCCCTTGCCACGGCGACGAGGAACGACCCGTCGCCGCCCCCGACGTCGAGCAGGCGGCGGTGTCGCCGGAAGGGATAGGCATCGACGACCTCCGATGCCACCAGCGCCTGCGATGCCGCCATCAGGGCGGTATAGTCGGCGGCATCCTGCGCGGGTCGAAGACCGAAGCGGACACGCGGCGCGCCCCCGGCATAGGTCCAGTAGCGGCCGAGCTCGGCATCGCCGCCGCCGGCCAGCAGCGGCAGCGGATCGGCGAGGTCCCGGTAGAGCAGGCTGTGATGCTCGATCATGGCGATCACGCCGGGATTGGCAACCAGCGCCGCGCCAAGCGCCCCCAGCGCATAGCGACCATCCGAGCGCCGCTCCGCCAGCCGCAGCGCCACCGCAGCACGCAGCAGGCGCAAGGCACCCTCCTCCGGCAGATCCACCGCCAAGGCGATCGCCCGCAGATCGAGCGGCCCGGGCGCCAGAAGGTCGAACAGCCGAACCCGGACGGCCGCCGACAGCACCTGCGAATAGACAAAGCCTGCCGTGAGATCGAACAGGGCGCCCGCCTGCCGTCGCGCGAAGCGCCTCGTCAGAAAGAAGCGTGTCGCCCAGCGGCGAAATTTCGGATCGGAAACCTTGCGGTTGCGCAAGTCGCGCAACCGATCGACCAGTGCGGCCGCAAACCCAAAACGCGCCCCGCCGGGTGCAGGCCGCGGATCAGCCGAGGCTCTGCGGGTCGTTCCGTCTTCCTGGCGTCCGCCGAGGTCCACCACCGTCGCCTCTCGCTCAGGCGGCCCGCTGCGCGGCTTGCTTCGGCAGGAAGCGGCGCGACATGGCGCAGATGTCGGCACGAAGCGCCGCGGCACCGGCGCAGTCGGGGACGGCAGCGGCAGCCTCTTCGACCGAACCAATCAGCCGGCGCACAGCCCCGTCCAGCCCGAAAGCCGTCACGGCATTCGGTCGCCCGAGCGCGCGATCCTGCCCGGTCGGCTTGCCGATTTCCTCCGAACTGCCGACGACATCGCGGAGATCGTCAGCCAGCTGATAGGCCTCGCCCAGCCGGAAGCCGAGGGCCGACCACGGCGCCGGATCATGCCCGGCGCTCGCAGCGCCGGCGCTGGTGGCCCCGGCAAACAGCGCCCCAGTCTTCGCCCGCTGGTAGTCCGCAAGGTTCGGCGTCGGCTCGCTTTCGAACGCCTGGCCGGCGACGATGCCGGCCGGCATACCGACCGCCCGCGACAGGATCGAGATCACACCGAGCCCCCGCTGGGGATCGATCGCCGCTGCCAGCGCCGCCGTCTCGAAAGCGAGCACGATCAGGGCGTCGCCGGCCAGAAGGGCGAGCGGCTCGCCGAAGGCCGCCTGCACGGACGGGCGGCCGCGCCGCGTCGCGGCGTCGTCGAAGCAAGGCATGTCGTCGTGCACGAGCGAAGCGCAATGCAGCAACTCCACGGCGGCGGCGGCGGCGGATGAAAGCGCCGGCCGGTCGTCGCCGCAGGCCTTGGCAACCGCCAGCGTCAGCCGCGGCCTGATGCGCTGCCCCCCGGGGAAAACTGCATGCAGCATCGCCTTGCCGATGCGTGGCGGCGCCGATCCGGCGGTGGCGCGCCGAAGACTGAGACGCAGCGCGTCTTCGATCCGCTGAAGCTTTTCCGACATTCCCGACCTCCCCGTCAATTCGGCTGGACCAGCATGCATGTAAATGATATTTGACACAAGATCATGTTAACCCATCCTGACGCCTCGCTCTCATCCCCCGCGAACCCAGGCCGCCGCGTCATCGTCGTCGGAGCGGGAGTCGGCGGGCTTGTCTCGGCACTGGTGCTGGGAGCCGCCGGCTGCGCCGTAACCGTGCTCGAGCGGGCCGCGCAGCCGGGCGGCAAGCTGCGGGAGGTCGTGGTGGATGGCCATGGCATCGATTCCGGCCCGACCGTTCTCACCATGCGCTGGGTGTTCGAGGCGATCTTCGCCGCCGTCGGCGCCCGGCTGGAAGACCAGGTGACGCTGACCGCCGCCGATATCTTGGCGCGGCATGCCTGGCAGGACGGATCCCGCCTCGATCTCCACGCCGATCCGCTGCGGACGCAGGAGGCCATAGCCCGTTTGGCCGGCCGGCGGGAGGCGGAAGGGTTCCATGCCTTCCGACATCGGGCGAAGGAGGTGTTCGAAACCCTCAACGCCGCCTTCGTCGAGCATCCCGCGCCGAGCCCGATGCGCCTGACGCGCGCCATGGGCATTGGGGGCCTGGCCGCGCTCGCCCGGATCGAACCGTTCACGCCGCTCGCGAGCGTCGTCGCCCGCTATTTCAAAGATCCACGGTTGCGGCAGTTGTTCGGACGCTATGCCACCTATTGCGGAGCCTCGCCCTTCGCCGCGCCGGGGCCGCTGATGCTGATCGCCCATGTCGAGCAGCTCGGCGTCTGGCTGGTCGAGGGCGGGCTGATCAGGATCGCCGAAGCCTTGGCCGATCTCGGGCGCCGGAATGGCGTCACCCTCGCCACGGAAGCGCCGGTCGCCTCGCTGCTGGTCGAGGACGGCCGGGCCGTCGGCGTCCGGCTCGAGGACGGCCGGACCTTGGCGGCCGACGCCGTGGTGTTCAACGGCGATGCCGCGGCGCTGCCGGCGGGCCTGCTTGGACAGGACGCAACCAAAGCGGTGCCGGCCTACGGGGTCCGGAACCGCTCGCTGTCGGCGTTGACCTGGTCGATCCACGGCGAGGCCCGCGGCTTCCCCCTTGCCCACCACACCGTTTTCTTCTCGCGCGACTACGCCCGGGAGTTCGACGAGATCTTCCGCCGCGAGCAACTGCCGGAAGACCCGACCATCTACATCTGCGCCCAGGACCGCAACGCCGCGGGGACCCCGGCGCCAGACGGCCCCGAGCGGCTTTTCCTGCTGGTGAACGCCCCGGCGCGGGCGGACCGAAATCCCTTGCGCGAAGCGGAGGTGGCAGCATGCGAGACGCGGGTGATGGCACGGCTGGCACGGTCCGGCCTCACGATCTCGGCCTTGCCGGGGAATCGGGTCAGGACGGGACCGGAAGCGTTCGCGGCGCTGTTTCCGGGATCGGGGGGCGCGCTTTACGGGCGATCCTCCCACGGCTGGGCCTCCTCGTTCCAGCGCCCGGGCGCGCGGACGCGGATCCGGGGCCTCTATCTCGCCGGTGGGAGCGCCCATCCCGGCCCCGGCATCCCGATGGCGGCGCTCTCGGGACGCCATGCGGCCGATGCCGTGATGGCGGATTTGGGTTCGACGAACGGGTGGAGGCCGGCGGCTATGCCTGGTGGTATCTCGACGCGATCAGCGATGACGGACACAACGCCCTGACGGTCATCGTCTTCGTCGGCAGCGTCTTCTCGCCCTATTATGCCCTGGCGCGACGGCGCGGCGAGGCCGACCCCGAGCAGCATGTCGGCATCAACGCCATCCTCTACACCCCGAAGGGCAAGTACTGGGCGATGACGGAACGGGGGCGCTCCGCCCTGACGCGCGACGCGGACCAGATCGCCGTCGGCCCGAGCGCCTGGCAATGGGCGGGCGGGCGGCTGACGATCGACATCGACGAATGGACCGTGCCGATCCCGAAACGGCTACGCGGGCGCATCACCGTCGATCCCGGCCCGATCTTCGACAGCCGCCTGCCGCTGCACCAGAACGGGCGGCATGCCTGGCGGCCGATCGCCCCGTGCGCCCGGGTCGACGTCGCGTTCGACCGGCCAGGCCTTGGCTGGCAAGGCCGCGCCTATGTCGACATGAACACCGGCGCCGAGCCGATCGAGGCCGGCTTCACCCGCTGGAACTGGTCGCGGGAAGATGCGGTGGGCCAAACGCGCATCCACTACGACGTCACCGAGCGCGACGGCCCCGGCCGCGGTCTCGCACTGGCCTATGGCGGCGACGGCACGTCGGCGGTGTTGACACCCTCGCCCCTGCACGTCCTGCCGAAGACCGGATGGCGGGTCGAGCGAGCGGCTCACGCAGCGGGGGGACACCGGCCGCACGTCGCCCGGACGCTCGAGGACACGCCGTTCTACAGCCGCTCGATCCTGGACTTTCCAGCGGGAAGCGCGGGAAAGGACGATGCCGGTGGGTGCAGGGCCATCCATGAGACCGTCGATCTCGACCGATTCCGCTCGCCTTTGATCCAGGCCATGCTGCCGTTCAAGATGCCGCGCCGAGCCGGTTGAGCACAGGTTCCGCTGCCGCGCGGGACAGTGTGCCGGCGGCAAGGCGGAAGATGAGGTCTGCGACCTCCGAGGGGCGTTCCTCGTGCACGAGGTGCCCCCCCGCGCGCAGCGGCACGACCTCGGCAGTGGTGAGGCGGCGCGATAGCGTGACGGCATCGGCCGGGGCGATCGCGCGGTCGCCGGCGGACGTCACCAGCTTGAGCGGTACTGCGAGAGAGGCCCACCGGCGATCGAGCCAGTCGAGGTCCCAATGCGCCATCATGCCGAGCGTCGCCGCCACATGGGCTGGCTTCTGGAACAGCCGGGCATAGAGCTCGATGCCGTGCGCGTCGATGTGCGAGCCGGTGCCCTCGAGCAACCGCTGCGTCGCCGCGGTGCCCATCGCACGGCGGGCGAACAGGAGAGGCACCAGCGGGTTCAGCGACAGGAGCCGCGCGAGCGGCGAGAACAGCGCCGCCCCGCGGATCTGGCGCAGCGCGCCGTTGAGGGAGATCACCACGTCCGGACTGATCTGCCGCTGCAAGGTCATGGCGACGAGAATCGCCGCGCCGGCGGAATGGCCGACCACGAGGTCCGGCCGGAAACCGACCGTCGACAGGAGTTCGGCGGTCAGCTGCGCCATGCGCGGCAAGGAGAGGACGCGACCTTTCGGCATGTCGCTAAACCCGTGCCCCGGCAGATCGGGACAGAGCACGGTGAAATGCCGGGCGAGGGCCGGGGCGAGGTCCCTGAAGGAATGCGTCGCAGCCCCCGTGCCGTGCAAGAGGAGCAGCCGCGGCCCGGCTCCCATCTCCTGGACATGCCACATCATGGCCCCGGCGCGCACGAAGCGACTGTGGCTCCGGTTCGGCCAGCCTCGCCCGTCGATCGCCCAGGACGGCCGCGCCGGATCGGAAAACATCAGCCTTCCATCCGCGCGCCGACGACCCGGGCCATCGCTCCTGCACCGCCCCGCGGCAGCGCCAGGTATTCGGCGCCGAGGGCAAGGGAGAGTTCCTGAGCCCTCGGCTGTTCGCGCCGCGCAATGTCGATGACGATCGCCCGCAGTCCAAGTCGCCTGAACAGCCGAGCGGCTTGCGCCGTGTCGGCTGCAACCTGTTCGCGCAGAGTGCCGCCGTCCAGCGCGACGTTGCCGCGGCCGTCGGTGAGAAAGACAGTGATGACGCTCTGGCCTTTCCGCCCCGCGGCCGTCGCCATGTGGAGCGCGGCGATGATGCCGCTGGCGAGCGGGGTTCCGCCGCCGCCGGGCAGGTCGGCAAGGCTTCGCCGGGCCCGTGTCAAGGAGCGGGTCGGCTCCAGCAAGGTCGAAGCGTCCGGGCCGCGAAACGCGATGAGCCCGACGCTGTCGCGCCGGACATAGCAATCGGCGAGCAGAAGTTCGATCGCGCCCTTGGTTTCCGCGAGCCGCTCGACCGCCGCCGAGCCTGAGGCGTCGACGGCGAAGATCGCCGTGCTGCCGGTCCGCTCGCAACGGCGGAGATAGCGAAAGTCCTGCGCGCGGATCTGAAGCGGCCGGCCGCCGGCCGGGCCGGTGCCAGCGGCGAGGCCCGCCGAGCGCAGTCTCTGCCAGGGCGCCGCTTGTCGCAACGTCGCCAGCACGTCCGGTCGGGCGCCGGGCGTCGGCGGCGTCGCCATGACGCCGATGACGCGCCCGCGCCGGCCGGAGACACGGTCCTGCCCGGCCTTCCCCGCAGCACCCGAACGCTGCGCTCCGCGGGGCGCCGCGTTCTGCCGGGCGAGGAGATCGGCCGGAAGCGCCGCACCGACGGCGGCGACCAGCATGTCCTCGAGCGCCTCTGGCGATGACGGGTCGGCACGCGCGTTATCCGCTGCTGCCGCCTTCTCCGGCAAGGCGCCGGGTACCCCCGGCGGCTTGCCGCGGGTCGGCGCCGGCGGCGACGGTGGACGCAGTGTCTCGGCCGAAGGCACCGCCCCCTCGGCCCGGCGCTCCGCCTGCGCTCTCGGCAAGTCCCCCGGCATCTCGCTTTCCGGACCCGGTTCCTCCCCATCGACATCCGCCGGCGGCGGCAATCCGAACACCAGCCGCAGAGCGCTCGCTGCATCCTCCGGCTTCACCTCAACAGCGCCCCGCAAGGCCGCGCAGGCGCGGGCGGCGCGCAGGAGTTGCAGGGGCAGACGCAGCGAGGCCCCGCCATAGGCAAGCGCCAGCGAAGACAGAGCCTCGGTCATCGACGGCGCCACCGTCACCGCCGGCAGCAGCAGCCGGGCCGCATCGACGGCACCGGGCGGACAGGTTGCGGCGGTCTCGCGCCAGCCAATCGTGTCGAGATCGAGCAGCAGGCCGAGACGGTCGGCAAGGTTTGCCGGAATGCCCTCCTCGTCGATCCCCTCGTCGAGGGCAATGAGCGTGAAACAAGCGGGCTGGCAGTCGGAAAGACCGTCCCGCTCGACCCGCACCTCGCCGCGGTCGAGGGCCGCCCCGAGGGTCGCGGCCAGACTGGCCGTGGCCCTTTCGGCCATGCCGAGCACCAGAACGCCGCCATGAACGCGCGCGAGAACCCCTTGCTCGGCGACCCGCCGGCCGAGCGCCAAGGTCCGTCCGACGTCGAGGCCGCCGATGAAGGCTGCGTCCGGCGCGGTCGAAGAGACCCGGCACATCGGCACCGCCGGCCCGAACAGTCCGGTGAACTCCGCCAGCCAGCGGTCGCGCACCGGCCCAGGCCGGGCCCTCAGGCGCACGCCGCCCATCCCGATGGGATCGACGGCGAGGACGCTTGCGGCAAGGAGCGCCAGCGTCCAGGCGGCGGAAGGCGGAGATGAAGAGACATCCGCCTTGCCCGGAACGGGACTGTCCGTCGGCCACGCCATCGCCCCCGCAATGGTCACGCCGCCATCTCCGTCAGGGCCCGCTCGACCCGCGCCCCGGACCCGGCTTCGTCGAGCGGGTTCCGTCGCAGGCGGTGGCGAAGGGCGGACGGTGCAACGGCCAGCAAGGTCTCGCGCGTCACCTGCGCCTCGCCGTCGAGCGCGGCTGCCGCCCGGGCCGCGCGCATCAGCGTCAGTTCGCCGCGCAGACCGTCGACGCCAAGTTTCAGGCAGAGCGCCGAGGCCAGCTCCAGCACCGGGTCCGGCGTCTCGGTGACCGACAGTGCCGCACGCGCCCGGACGATGCGGGCCCGCAGTGCCGAATCCTTGCGTTTCCAGGCGGCGGAAAAGCCCTGCGGGTCACGGTCGAAGGCGTCGCGCCGCTTGACCACCTCGACCCGTGTCGCGACATCGCGCGGCGAGGCGACCTCGACCGACAGTCCGAAGCGATCGAGCAATTGCGGCCGCAACTCCCCCTCCTCCGGATTGCCGCTGCCGACGAGGACGAACCGGGCGGCGTGGCGGATGCTGAGGCCATCGCGCTCGACGACGTTGACGCCGGACGCGGCGACGTCCAGCAACAGGTCGACGAGATGGTCCTCGAGGAGATTGACCTCGTCGATGTAGAGGAAACCGCGGTGGGCGAGCGCCAGCAGACCCGGCTCGAACGCCTTCTCGCCGGAGACCAGCGCCTTCTCGAGGTCGAGCGCGCCGGCAACCCGGTCCTCGGTGGCGCCGAGCGGCAGGTCGATGACGGGGACCGGAACCCGTCGTGGCATCAACGTGACGCCGGCAGGTCTTGACACGCAATCCGGGCAGCCGGCGCCCTCGTCACCCGGGGCGCAATTGTAGCGGCAGTTTCCGACGACCAGCATGGGCGGCAGCAAGCCCGCGAGCCCGCGGACCGCCGTGGTCTTTCCCGTGCCCCGATCGCCGAAGACGAGGATCCCGCCAATGCGCGGATCAACCGCGGCCAGAAGCAAGGCCCGCTTCATCTCCTCCTGACCGACGATGGCGGAAAACGGATAGGGAATGCCCACGCGATGCTCCCAGCACGAGTACCCGAACGCGAGCGTCGCAAGCCAGGCACCAACTGTCAACTTTGTTTTACTACAAAGAATAAAGACACAGTCCAGGACGCGGGGGTAAGTTTGTGGATCTCTGCTGCGGAATCGAAGTGCGGTCATCGAACGCAAACGCACCGACCTCTCGAACTAGCAGGCGCATTGATCCGAGACCCGCTCAACAAGGTTATCTTCTTACGTCTGAGAAGCGCTGCGCCCTCTCTATCGCCGCGACCAAACCGCAGCAGACTAGACCGCAGCCTGGCGCTTGCGTCTGGCCGATGCCGTACCCGTCGATGACGCGGGCCGGGGGCTGGCGACAAAACGGTAGATTTTGGCGATTTCGCTGAGAAGGCCGAGCCGCACCAGCGTGCCGATGGCATCGGACTGCTCCACCCCGTGCACCTGCCGCCATCCCTCGACCGCAGCGAGAAGCTCGTCGCCGAGGGCGACGAGAATGTGATGGCTGGCTTCGGGATTGTCCGGCAGGTCTTTCGCCACCGGAGCAAGGCTGGATGTGTAGCAAGCCGACATGCCGCATCACTCCCACTCGATGCTGCAAGGTCTTCGCCCCGCTCTGGCATCCGCTGCATGAATAAAATATAAATCTAGGAATAAGGCAAGCTGCGATCTATCTCGGATTTACACCTACGTGCGTTCTACGCAAGCCTTTGCCGCGCATTCTATTGCGCCGCAACATACAGACTATTGCATCATCGCGATGAGGTCGGACAGTCCGCGGGCCTCCATCTTCTCGCGAATGCGGGAGCGGTGGATCTCGACGGTGCGCTGGCTGATTTCCAGCTCCTCGGCGATGTGTTTGCTGGTCAATCCAAGCACCAGATGGTCGAGGACCTGTCTTTCGCGCTGGGTCAAGCGCGCCAGCCGTTCCGCTGCGACGCTGGCGGACACTATTCTTCTCGGACGGTTGGCGCCGATGGCCGAGGCGGCGGCGATGGCGCTGAGAATATGCTCCTCCGATCTCGGCTTCTCCATGAAGTCGACGGCGCCCCGCTTGATCGCCTTGACCGCCAGCGGCACGTCGCCATGACCGGTGAGGATCACCACCGGCAGGCGCTCGCCGCGGTCGATCAGAAGGTTCTGCAGATCGAGGCCGCTCATCCCGGGCATCCGCAAGTCGACAAAGGCGCAGAGGCCGCCACCGATATCGTCAAATTCCGCAAATTCCTCCGCCGAGGCGAAGGGCACCGCTGCAAAGCCGTGCGCCGACAGAAGCGCGCAGAGCGACTCGCGGGCCGACAGGTCATCATCGACAACATAGATCGGGCGAGGATCTGCCGGCTCAGTCATGCCGCCCCCTCCCCTGTCTGTAGCGTGAAGGACAGCCGGGCCCCCACCGGCAGCGAATGGGCCCAGATTTTGCCGCCATGCGCCTCGACGATGGACCGGCAGAGCGCAAGGCCAATGCCCATGCCGCCGGTCGTCGAGTTGTGAAAGGGCTCGAACAGCGCCGATCGAAGCGGCACGGCGATACCGCGCCCCGTATCGGACACCGACACCTCCACCATCTCCGCCCTCAGGACGGTTGCGATCGTCAGCACGGGCGCAGCCGTTCCGTCCATCGCCGTCAGACTGTTGCGCACGAGGTTGAGCACCACCTGCGCGATCTGGATCGGATCGATTGAGATCGGCGGCATGTCCGGATGCAACATGTAGTGGATGACCGGCCGCGCCTCGCTGGACGCCGCCAGCGCGAGATCGACCCCTTGCCGGATCGCCGCATGGAGGCTCGCCTGCTCGAAGGCGACCGTGCCTTGCCCGATGAGGTCACGCAGCCGCCGCACCAAATCCGCCGCCCGCGAGGACTCGGTCACCGCATTCTGCATCAACCGGATCACGCCAGGCGGAATGTCGACCCCAAAATTGCGCAGCTCCTGCCGGCAGGCATTGACGTAATTGGTCACCGCCGAGAGTGGCTGGCTCAGCTCGTGCGCCAGCGCCGAGGCAAGTTCGCCGAGCGAGCGCTGGCGGGCGTCTTCAAGCAGCAGCAGCCGCAGCCGCGACTCCTCCGCCTCGGCGCTGGCCCGCGCCGCCAGCGCCGCACGCTCCCGATCAAGACTGTTGATGGCAAACAGCGCACGGCGGGTGATGCGCAGGATTTCGAGGTCGATCTCGGTGAACGGCTCGCTGCAGCCCAGCCGCTCCTCCCGCCACAAGGCGAAGGAGCCGCGGGGCGACAGCCGCAACGAGCCGTCCTCGCCTCTCGTCTGCCGCTTCTCCGGCTTGCCAGCCCAGGAAATCGTGCACTCGAACTCCGGCCGGAACAGGATCAGCCAGTCCTCGCCATCGTCCGACAGCTCCATCATCGCCGCCCCCGCGAGCTCGCCGAGGCCCACGCCATTCCGGCAGCAGAGGGCAGCGAGATTGTCCGATGTCGCGATGCCTTCGCGCAGGATGCCGCGCAGCTTGCCGGCGTCGAGCTCGCATTCCGGCACGTCCCCCATGGTGACGAAAGCCGTGCCCAGTTTCAAAGCGAGGCCCTTTGCGCGGCTTTGCCGCATCAGCAGCTCGGCACGCTCGAGCACGACCTCGACCAGCGGCGCGCCGGCTCGCGCAGCCCGCTCGATGTCGAAAGCCAGTTTCTCAGCGTCGATGCTGTGGCGCAGCAGAACGGTGTTTTCGAGGTTCTGCAAGAGTGTCGACACCGTGCCGCCGATCAGTTCGCAGAAGCGCAGCCGGCTCCAGGACTGGTGCAGCGGCCCGTAATGATGGCAAGCGACAAGACCCCAGAGCCGGTCGTTGGAGATCAGCGATATCGAAAGGCTCGCGCCGACCCCCATATTGCCGAGATATTCAACATGGACGGGCGCCACCGCCCGCAGCTTCGAATAGGTAAGGTCCAGCGGCTGCCGGGATCCGGCATCCGCGACCATGCCGTCGGCCCCCAAGATCGGCACGGGAAGGGCGTGAAGGTCGGGAATGCTGCGGATGAGGTTCAGCCGGAAATGCCGCCAGGCCGGATCCGGAATGTCGGAGGCCGGGTAGTGCAGCCCGAGGAAACTGTCCGGCCGCACCGTGCTTTCGGCGATGACCTCGCCGTGCCGGTCCGGCGCAAAGCGGTAGATCATCACGCGATCGAAGCCGGTGACCTGGCGGATGATGTCGGCGCTGGCGCCGGCCAGCGCCTTCTGCGTCTCCGGCCGGATCAGGTCCGAGATGATGCGCTGACGCAGGAGATCCTCCTCCCAGAAGTCGGCGGGACGCGGTGCGGCTGGCACAAATTCTAGAATGAGACGTCCGTCATGCCGATGCGCAAAACACTCGCATTCGCCGCCGACGGAACCATCCGGCTGGAGAACGCTCAGGAACAGCGGCCGCAGCAGTTCCGGCAGCAGAGGCGTCAGATCCTGCGCAAGCAGCGCTTCGCTCGCCGCCCCGCCGAGCAGCACTGCCAGCGGCTGGCCGAACAGCGAGGCCGGCTGCCAGCCGAGCACCGCCTCCACATTGGCGCTGACGAAAGCGATCCGCCCCGCAGCGTCGTCCAGCGCCAGCAACGCGCCCCCTGGCTGGATGGCGCCGATGACATGGATCGGCTCATGGTCGCACGTGACGAGATCGACGGGACGGTTCAGCATCGGCCAAGCCGTGGTGACGCAAAAGCCGCTCCCGCCATGCCTCCCATGTCTTGCTTATGAAACAGCTTGAGACGTAACGACGCAGCGACACCCGCGAGAGCACAAAGCTGGACAAAGTTGGCTGGACGGGCGACAAGAATGCGGCGCCGCAAAATTTGCAGACCGCGATGCAGCGCCGGTCGCCTAGCGAAACCATGGCGTTGTTCGAAGTCAGTGCGCCCGCCGGAGGCATTATTGGCTCTGCGCATCGGTGTTTCGGCAGTGATAGCGGCGGTCTTGCCCACCAGCTTTTCCCCCAGAAGGCAGTGCGATCTCCATATGAGGCTCATACCGACATGCTTCTGACGCCGCAGCAACCCGAAACCCCTTTGCCACGCGTCGATGCCCGCACGACAGCCGCTATCCTCGCCACCAGCGCCGACCTGACGCTCCTGGTCCAAAGCGACGACACCGTCAGCAGCGTCTCACACAGCCTGCGGGGGCTGGGGGCGGCGACGGAGAGCTGGCAAGGCAGGCCGATCGGCGAGACGGTCAGGCGCGAGAGCCTTTCGGCGCTGAAGGACATGCTGATGTCTGCGCGCCGGGGAAAACCGTCCCGCCGTTTCGAGATCGTACACCCGCTGGTTGGGGGACGGGAGCTGACCATCCAGTACATGGCGGTTTGCGCGGGGGAGGATGGCGAGCTGGTGCTCGTCGGCCGCGACCTCGGACCCACCACCGAACTGCAGGCGCGGCTGCTGGCCAGCCGTCAGTCCTTGGAGGACAGCAGCAAGCGCCAGAGGCAAGCGGAAGCGCATTACCGTCTGCTGTTCGAAACGACGGCCGAGGCGATCCTGATCGTCGAGCCCGAGAGCGGCAAGATCCGCGAGGTCAATCCGCGGGCCGCCTCCCTCCTCGGCCGGCCCGCCGGATCGGCACCCTCCCTCGCCGGCAAGAAGCTGGCATCGCTGTTCGCGAAGACCCGCCAAACCGAGGTGCAAGCGCTGCTTTCCGGCCTTCTCTCCAACGGAATGCCTGCCACGCTCTTCCTCGACCGATCGCCCGAGGACGTCGGACTGACGCTCGCGGCTGAGTTGTTCCGCGCCGGAGACCTGAAGCTGGTGTTGATCCGGCTCTCCGCCGGCACAGCGCCCGCCGCCGCTGCCGAAGACATTCACCTCGGCGATCTCGTTCGCCATGCCACCGAGGCCGTGCTCCTGGCCGATGGCGACGGCCGCATCGCTTGGGTCAACGAGGCGTTTCTCGCCCTAGCCAGCCTGCCCGTCGCCGCCCAGGCCATCGGCCGGCCGCTCGACGCGTTTTTCGAGTGGCAAGGCATCGAGCAAGAGGGGTTGCTTGCGAATGTGCACACGCATGGACGGCTGCCGCTGTTCCAGGGCGTGGTGCGCGGCGCCAACGGCCAGGCGACGGAGGTCGAGCTGTCCGCCGTCGCACAGCGGGACGGCGACGGCTTTGCCTTCGTCATGCGCGCCCGCGGATCGGACGACGCCCGCCCGAACCGGAGCGCCAACGACCTGACCCGGACGGCCGAAAACCTCGTCGAAATGATCGGCCGCGTGCCGATGAAGGACATGGTGCGCGACACCACCGACGTGATCGAGCGCATGTGCATCGAGGCGGCGCTGAAGCTCAGCCTAAACAACCGCGCCCTCACCGCCCGTGTGCTCGGGCTCAGCCGGCAGGCGCTCTATCTCAAGATGCGCCGCTTCGGCATCGATGACGGCGGCGAATAGTCCCGCGGATCGGTCGGTCTCCACCGTCCGATCCGCAGCCAAGACAGCCAATCCGCTCACGCGACGGCGCGCGCCATGGCGCATTGCGACCAGAGATCCGACAGGGCCTCGATGAGGTGGTCGATGTCTTCATCGGAATGCAGCGGCGACGGCGTGATGCGCAGCCGCTCGGTCTGGCGCGGCACGGTCGGATAATTGATCGGCTGCAGGTAGATCCGGTACTGGTCGAGCAGCGCGTCGCTGATCCACTTGCATTTGACGGGGTCGCCGACCATCACCGGGACGATGTGGCTGGCATTGCGCATCGTCGGAATGCCCAGCCGCTCCATCCGGGCACGTACCCGGGCGACCCTGTCCTGATGCAAGGCGCGTTCGGCGCCGCTGGCCTTCAAATGCATCACAGAGGCCCGCGCCCCCGCGGCCACCGCCGGCGGCAGCGCCGTCGTGAAGATGAAGCCGGAAGCAAAGCTGCGGATGAAGTCGCACATCGCCGCCGACGCCGCGATATAACCGCCGAGCACGCCGAACGCCTTGCCGAGCGTCCCCTCGATGATCGTCAGCCGGTCCATCAGCCCCTCGCGCTCGGCAATTCCGCCGCCGCGCGGGCCGTAGAGACCGACGGCGTGCACCTCGTCGAGATAGGTCATCGCCCCATGCTTTTCGGCGACCGCGCAGATCTCGGCGATCGGCGCGATGTCGCCATCCATCGAATAGACGGACTCGAACGCGACGAGCTTCGGCACCCCCGGCCCGTATTCGGACAGCAGCCGGTCGAGATCGGCGGGATCGTTGTGCCGCCACAGCCGCTTCTCGGCACGGGAATGACGGATGCCCTCGATCATCGACGCGTGGTTGCCCTCGTCGGAAAAGATCACGCAGCCGGGGATCCCGGAACCCAGCGTCGACAGCGTTGCGAAGTTGGAGACATAGCCGGAGGTGAACAGAAGCGCCGCCTGCTTGCCGTGCAGGTCCGCCAGTTCCGCCTCCAGGAGGACGTGATAGCGGCTGGTGCCGGCGATGTTGCGCGTGCCGCCGGCGCCCGCCCCGCAACGATCGAGCGCCTCGTGCATGGCGGCCAGCACTTTGGGATGCTGGCCCATGCCGAGATAGTCGTTGGAGCACCAGACGGTGACCGCGCTGGCCTCCCCGCTGGCGTGGCGCGTGGCCTGCGGAAACACGCCGGCCTGGCGCTCGAGCTCGGCAAACACCCGGTACCGTCCCTCGTGCCGCAAGCCGTCGAGCCGGCCCGCTACGAAACCCTCGAAATCCATGCCTCTCTCCGCCCTGTTTGCCGGTGGTTTGCCGGCCGGAATCTCAGACCCGAACCCCTCAGGAGAGGCGTCATTACGCCCCGCCGGACGCACGAAGGTCGCTGTGCCATGTTGCTCCGGTACGTCCCTTCCGAACGCGTAGCGTCACGCCGACGACGCAGTTTCTAGTCCGGGTGGACCGGCAGCAGACCCGCCGCCGCATAGGAGCGTGTCGGCTCGTGGTGATGCGGCAAGACCGGGCTGGCGGCAGTGAGCGGCGGCTCGTCGCGCGACCGCAGGCTCCAGTTCCACATGGCTTCGGCTGGCACCGGCAGCATCAGGAACCAGTGCTCGAGGATCGCCAGGGCCATCATGGTCGCGAGAAACGTGAAGCCCGCCTGGCGAAACGGATCGACCGCGATCGCCGCCTCCGTCGCCAGCACCGAACAGAGGATCGTCGACACCGTCACGGAGACCGGAAACAGAAGGTTCATCGGCCGGACCCGCAGGAAGCTCCGGAGATAGGCGAGATGCGCGGGGAGGAACTGCGCATTGACGTTGCGCACCCCGAGCAGGACGTTGAACCGGGCGCTCTCGTGCATCCACCAGAGGATCAAAAAGGTCCAGAGCCCGACCTCGTTCGCGCCGCCCCAGGTCAGCGCCGCGACCAGCGCGAAGGAGATCAGGATCGCCAGTTCGTGCCACAGACTGACCTGGACCGCATGGCCGAAATGCCCCGCCCCCGCGCACCCCTCCTCGCAGGCATGCTGCCGCGGCCCGGTGACATAGCCCATGTAGAAGCTGATCTCGTGCCAGGCCCAGCAGCCGAGCGCCGAGGCGAAGGCGAGATAGGCGCCGGTCACCGTCGCATCGTCGCCGCTCTCCCAAAGCCCGTAGAACGAAAGGCCGAGGAGAAGCGTCGCCGCCAGCATGCTCCACTTGAAGGTGCGTACCGGCAAGCCATCAAGGTAGAGGATCGCCCCGGTAGAGAACCACCAGACGAACAATGCGAAGAAGATCGGTGGCAGGAGGGCGGTCATTGCGGCGCCTACCAGACCGGCTGCATGCGGCTGGTGTCAGGCAAGGCATTCGCTTTCGGCCGGACGAGGTAGAGCCGCGCGAACACCCCGGCTGCCGCCAGCCCATAGCCGAACTTGCGCAGGCGCGTGCCCAGACCACGCCCGTTTCCTAGCGCCCCGACTTTCTCGTTGATCACCCGCAGCCGCTCCAACCCCTTGCGGAAGACCGGATGCTCGATGTCGATGACCAGCGGAAACACCTGGCGGGAGATCTCGTTGGTGAGGTGGAAGACCTTGTAGTCGTATTCCGTCGGGTCGAGCTGCAGCGCCTTGTGGAATTCCGGCCGGGCGTGGTCGCGCACGTACATGGTGGCGTAGACGGCGATCAGGAAGAACCGCACCCAGAGCCGGTTCAGCCCTTCGAGATAGCTGGGGTTCGCCCGCATCAGCAGCGCGAAGGCCTCGCCGTGGCGGAACTCGTCATTGCACCACTTCTCGAACCATTTGAAAATCGGGTGGAAGCGCAGTTCCGGGTGGCGCTCCAGGTGGCGGAAGATCGTGATGTAGCGGGAATAGCCGATCTTCTCGGACAGATAGGTCGCGTAGAAGATGAACTTCGGCCGGAAATACGTGTATTTCTTCGTCTTGGTGAGGAAGCCGAGGTTCACCCCAATGCCGAACTCCTTCAGCGCATCGTTGATGAAGCCCGCATGCCGCGCCTCGTCCCGACTCATGTAGGAAAACAGGCGGACGATCTCTGGATTGGTGCCGCGCTTCTTCATTTCCTTGTAGAGCACGCAGCCGGAGAACTCGGCCGTGAGCGAGGAGACCAGGAAATCGGTGAACTCGTTGCGCAGGCCCTCGGGCAGCGCGGCGAAATCGATCCTGTCCCAGTTCTCGTCGCGCTTGAAATGGCCCTGGTTCGGATCGCTCTCCATCTCGGCGAGCAGCTCGTCCCACTCGCGCCGCACGCGCGAGACGTCCAGCGCGTCGAGCGCGGCAAAGTCGGTGGTGTAGAAGCGCGGCGACAGCAGCGTGCTTTCCAGGGCCATGCCGTCGGTATCGGGCGCGGTCAGCGACATCCGGTTGATGGTCATACTCTCTCTCCCGAGGAAAAGCTGAATTCGAGAAGCTCCATGAATTCGAAATCGCCGGTCATCTTCACCCAGAGACGCTCCGGTGCGCTGGCCTTCGTCACCGTCGCCATGCGGTGCAGCGTCACGCTCTCGCCATAGGGAACCGCGATTTCCGCGCCGTGCACATGCACCGCGTCGCCGGGGCCGACCTCGATGCCGTCGAGGTCGACATGCGCCCGGAGGCTTTCCCAGGTGTGGACGATTTCGATCGTGCAGGGCACGTCGATGGTCTCGCGCCACAGCTTCCGTCCAGACGCCATCGTGTCCGTCTTCATGGCAATCTCCTCTTCTCCAAGAGTTCGGCAAAGACCGCCTCGTTCGATGGACCGAAAGCGTTGAGCAGCATGGTTCGTCCGGTCAGCGGATCCTCCAGCCGGAGGGCGCCGTCGATCATCCGCGCCAGGAGGAACGGCTCCCGGTCGTCGAGGCCCTTGCGGATACGCTCGGCGGCGAAGCTGCGCATGGTGACGCGGATGAAGCCGCCGACGCCCGGCAGGATACGCGCCAGTTCGCTGCCGGTCGCCGCATCGAGGGCCGCAATGCTGCCATCGGGAAAATCATGGAAACGCAGCGAGACCGACTGCACCGCCAAGGCCGGATCGATCGGCGCATGGCTTGGGGCATGGCGACCAAGCGCGACAAGCACCAACGCCGCGAGGATCAAGGCGCCACAGAAGATCGCCTGACGGCGCAGCGGATCGCGGGTGGGGAAGACCAGGCTCATCGATCCCCCCTAGACTGCCATCTGGTGGCCGG
This sequence comes from Mesocryomonas lacus, assembly GCF_055730105.2. NCBI lineage: Bacteria > Pseudomonadati > Pseudomonadota > Alphaproteobacteria > Hyphomicrobiales > Aurantimonadaceae > Mesocryomonas > Mesocryomonas lacus. The sequence goes on along the minus strand of NZ_JBUZWF020000003.1, from coordinate 563,548 downwards.
CGGGAAGCCCGTCGCCGGCGGACGCGGCACCGATGGGCGTGGCGCCGCCAAGTCTGGCGGGTTTGGCGGATGCTAGCGAAGCGCCGGCATCCAGACTCTCGAACAGCGACCGTGCCAGAAGGCGTGAGGGGGTCTCGACGTCGGCGAGAGCCCGCAGCATGGGCTGCGGATGGTTGATCCGCCACGGACGCACGTTCGGCCACAGCGCGGCATAGGCGATGCGGTTCGGCCGGAGCACGTCGAGGGCGATGCTGCCGCCTTGGCCGGGACCATGCTGGACGGCCGCCGTTCCGATCAGCGCCAACGGAAGATTCAGCGTCACCGGCAGCGCCAGGCCGGAGCGGATGACCACCCGCTTCGTCGTCAGCGTGTAGATCGTGCCCCGCGCATAGAGAAAAGCAAGGCCAGACAGGATCGCCGTGGCAAGCGCCGCCACCAGGCCGAGGCGCATCGTTTCGGTCAGCAGCGCCGCCGCGGTGGCAGCCTCTCCCTCGGCCGTCGCGAGGCGGAAAGCCAGGAGAAGGGCGACATAGGCCCAGACCTTGCGCACGTGGAAGGCCGTGAGCGCGAGCGTCCACCAGGCGGGCGAGCCTTGCCACAGCATGGCCTCGCCCGCCGGCAAGGGCTCCGGCAGCCCGGGGATAGGCTCGAAGGCGAAGTCGTCGTCTTGCTCGGGGCGGGTCACAGCAGCGGCTCCGAGCGGGCCGGCGTGGCATAGAGATGCCCGCCGGCGAAATAGGCGCAGATGCGATCTTCCTCGAGGAAGGTGACGCTGTTCGGCGACTTGATCCGCGGCGCATCGGCAAACTGATGGGCGAGGAGCGCCTTGACCTTGATATGCCGCGGCGAGAACTTCGCGAGGTTCATCGGCACCAGCAGCGGCCCCGCTGCTGGCCCCGATGCCGCCAATTCGAGGTAGCGGACGACGTGCTCCGAGCGGTCGACCCAGATGTCGGCGACGGTGCCCGCCACCTTGCCGTCTGCGCCGACGACGGGCATGCCCCGCGGGTCCGGATCCCCGGCGGCGACGGTGTAATGCGCCTCGACGCGGGTCGGCACGATCTTGTTGCGGTTGTCGAAAGTCTGGTCGGGGCGGTCCGCCCGTTCCGCCCAGGCCGCGGGACCCACCCCGTCGACCAGTGGATTGCCGGTCGGCACCATCGGGGCGCCAGGCCAGCGCCCGACGCGCCGTGCCGCGATCGGCCGGCCATCGCGTTTGAGGTTCGGCGCGGTGAAGACGTCGCCGTTGCGGACGCGAAACGTCTTCGGCGCAGCCATTAGCAGGCCGACGGGCCCGACGCGGCCGGCGGGATCGCTTTCCAGCGGATAACCCTCCCGCCGGTCCTCCTTGCGCAGCCAGAACACCAGGGCGAAGAAGAAGCCCCAGAAGACGTAAAGCATCACCTGCGGCACATCGAGATAGGCCGTGAGCGCACCGTTCTGCATGGGTCCCTCCCTTGATCCCTAAACCGGCATTTCGGCGAGGCCAAAACCGCCATGGCGCTCTTCGTTCCTGACGTAGCGGACAAGCGGCCCGATCACGATCAGCGTTGCGAAGAGCAGAACAATTTCAATCTGATAGACGATGCCATAGGCGACGCTCTGGTCGGCGAAGAGCGGACCGAGATGGCCATTCGCCGACAGGTGCGAGACGAGATCGCGCACTGCGCCGCCGGTTCCCACGGCGAGCCCCATGGCGGTCGCCTGGACCGCGCCCCAGGCGCCGAGGGCGATGCCGTTCTCGGCCCCGCTGCCGGCGGCTAGTTCCATCACCGCCGTCAGCATGCCGACGGCGTAGAGGCCGCCGCCAAAGCCGATCAGCACCGTGCCGAGCCGGAAGGTCGCGACCGATTCCAGCGGGCCGGAGAACAGGATGCAGGCGAAGGCCGGAATGCCGATCAGCACGCCGGTCGCGGCCATACGGCAGGCGTCGAAGCCGGCGCCGAGCGCCTTGGCGGAGAGGCCGAGGCCGACGATCGTTCCCCAGGCGAGAAGAGCTGTCAGCGCGGTCGTCGCCCCGACGCCGAGATGCAGCACCTGCCCACCATAGGGCTCGAGCAGCACGTCCTGCATGGCAAACCCGGCGGTGCCAAGCCCGGCCGCAACCAGCAGCCGGCGGGTGCGCGCGACGCCGGAGAACAGCGTCCACGCCTCGCGAAAGCTCGGCCGCGGCCGATCGGGCGCGGTGCGGGCGGTGTTGCGGCCTTCCTGCTTCCACAGGGCCACAAGGTTCAGCGCCATAGTCGCGACCGCCGCGCCCTGGATCACCTGAATGAGCCGGAGATGGCTGAAGTTTGACAAGATCTCGGAGAAAATCAGTGCGCTGACGAGCATGCCGACCAGCAGCATGAGGTAAAGGAGCGCCACCACGCGCGGACGGGTTTCGGGCGGCGCCAGATCGCAGGCGAGCGCCAGGCCGGCGGTCTGCATGGTGTGGAGGCCCGCCCCGACCAGCAGGAAAGCGAGAGCCGCCCCCGCTTCGCCGGCGTACGGCACGTGCAGCTGCCCCTCCCCGGTCAGCACCAGCAGCGCGAAGGGCATGATCGCGAAGCCGCCGAACTGCAGCATGGTCCCGAACCAGATGAACGGCACCCGCCGCCAGCCAAGGAACGAGCGATAGGTGTCGGACCGGTGGCCGATCAGCGCCCGGGCTGGCGCGAAGACGATCGGCAGCGCGATCATCAGCGAGACGACCGAGGCCGGAACGCCGAGTTCCACGATCATCACCCGGTTGAGGGTTCCCGTCAGCAGCACCATGGCCATGCCCGCCGAGACCTGGAACAGCGACAGGCGCACCAGCCGGCCGAGCGGCAGTTCCGCGCTGGCAGCGTCGGCGAACGGCAAGAACCGAGTGCCGACCTTCCGCCACCCCGCCGACAGGCTGGTCAGGCGCCCCGTCATCGCGACAGCTCCAGGGACTGCGAGGTGTAGAAGCCATGCGAGATCCGCTGCGACGCGCCGATCGTCCAGCCCTCAAACGCCGGCATGCTGCCGAGCCTTTGCCGCAACCCTTCCGGCCGAACCGGGACGATGGCCGGCGCCTTGTTGGCGCGGGGAAACAGCGTGCCGACGGCGTGCATCGCCGCCAGCGCCGGGGTGCGCGGCGCGAAGGTGACGACGAGCTGGCGCCGCGTCCGCAAAGCCAAAGCGGCGATGGCGATCGCGGCGTCCTCCTCCTGGTAGTGGATCAGCGAGTCCATCGCCATCACGGCGTCGAATTCGCCATGCTCGGGCGACAGCATGTCGCCTGCGACAAACCGCACGCGGCCAGCGCCGAGATCGGCTGGCAAGGTCTCTGCGGCAAATCGAATGAGCTCGGGCGAGAGGTCGACGCCCAGCACATCGGCACCGCGACCGGCCAGCGCCGCCGACATCGCGCCGGCGCCGCAACCGGCATCGAGGATGCGCCAGCCCGTCAGGTCGGACGGCAGCACCGCAAGCATCTGCGCCCGCATCCGCGCGCGTCCTTCCCGCACCGTCGCGCGGATGCGGCCGAGCGGGGCGCCGGTGGCAAACCGCTTCCACGCATCGAGCGCGGTGCGGTCGAAATAGGTCTGGATCTCGCCGCGGCGGCGTTCGTACGTGGTTTCCATTAGTCGAACCCCAGAAAATCGAAGATTTCGCGGTCCTTCATCGGCTGCGCGTCGAGTTCCTCCGTGCCGCTCCAGAGGTGTTCCGCCAGCTGCATGTATTCGGCGCAGACGGCGGCGACTTCCGGCGTCGCCTCCATCTCGAACAGCGTGGATTTCTTCAGCCGGCTGCGGCGGACGGCGTCGACGTCGCCGAAATGCGCCAGCCGCTTCAGGCCAATCGCCGCGTTGTAGCGGTCGATCTGGTCGGTCTCGCGCGAGCGGTTGGCGATGACGCCGGCGAGCCGGACATTGTAGTTCTTCGACTTGGCGCGAATCGCCGCGACGATGCGGTTCATGGCGAAGATCGAGTCGAAATCGTTGGCGGCCACCACCAGCGCCCTTTCGGCATGCTGCAGCGGTGCCGCGAACCCGCCGCAGACGACGTCGCCAAGGACGTCGAAGATGACGACGTCGGTATCCTCAAGAAGGTGATGCTCCTTGAGGAGCTTCACCGTCTGGCCGACGACGTAGCCGCCGCAGCCCGTGCCCGCCGGCGGCCCGCCCGCCTCGACGCAGCGCACGCCGTTATAGCCCTCGAAGACGAAATCCTCGGCGCGCAGCTCCTCGGTGTGGAAGTCGACGCCTTCGAGAATGTCGATGACCGTCGGGATCAGCGACTTGGTGAGGGTGAAGGTGCTGTCGTGCTTGGGGTCGCAGCCGATCTGGAGCACCCGCTTGCCGAGCTTGGAGAAGGCGACCGAAAGGTTCGAGGAGGTCGTCGACTTGCCGATGCCGCCCTTGCCGTAGATCGCGAAAACTTTCGCGGCGCCGATCTCGACGGAAGGGTCGAGCAACACCTGGACGCTGCCCTCCCCGTCCAGATGTTCTGCGGCAACGGCTGCGTCGCGGGCGACGCGGGGATGGGTGAACACGTTCATGCGGCGACCCCTATGCCTTCGACCCGGTCTTCCAGTTCTTCCCCGGCAAGGCGCAGCGCCTCCAGCATGGCGGGATCGGGCGTCCAGTAGTGGCGCTCGTGCGCCTCGATCAGCCGGTTCGCCATCTTCGCCGAGGCCGTCGGGTTGAGCGCCGACAGCCGCTCCCGCATCGCGGGATCGAGCACGAAGGTCTCGGTCAGCTGGCGGTAGACCCAGGGCTGCACCGCGCCGGTCGTCGCCGACCAGCCCATGGTGTTGCGCACGTGCTCTTCGATCTGCCGCACGCCCTCATAGCCATGGCCGAGCATGCCCTCGTACCATTTAGGGTTGAGCATGCGGGTGCGTGTCTCGATCGCCACCTGCTCAGACAGCGAGCGCACGACGCCCTCGCCGCGTGTCTGGTCGCCGATATAGACCGGCGCCGCCTCGCCCTTGGCGCGCCGCACCAGCCGGCTGATGCCGCCGAGCGTATCGAAGTAATGGTCGACGGTGGTGACCCCGAGCTCGACCGAGTCGAGATTCTGATAGGCAAGGTCGACACCCGCCAGCACGCTGTTCAGGAGCCGCCCCTGTTGCGAGGCGATGCCCGTCCGTCCGTAGGCGAAGCCCTTGCGGCGCGAATAGGTCTCGGCCAGTTCGTCCTCGTCGTACCAACCGCCGTTCTCGATGAGGTGGTTGACGTTGGAGCCATAGGCGCCCTCGGCATTGCCGAAGACCCGCAGCGCTGCGGTCTCGAGATCGCAGCCGGCCTCGGCCATGTGGGCGAGCGCATGCCGGCGGATGAAGTTCATCTCCTCCGGCTCGTCGGCCGCGGCGGCCATGAAGGCCGCCTCGGCCAGCAGCTTAATCTGCAGCGGCAGGAGGTCGCGGAAAATGCCGGACAGAGTGGCGATGACGTCGATACGCGGCCGGCCGAGTTCCACGAGCGGCACCAGCGTCGCGCCGGCGATGCGGCCATAGCTGTCGAACCGCGGCCGCGCGCCGATCAGCGCCAGCGCCTGGGCGATGGGGCCGCCCTCGCTTTTCAGGTTGTCGGTGCCCCAGAGCACCACGGCGACCGTTTCCGGCAGCGCGCCGCTGTCCTCGACATGCCGGTCGAGGAGCCGCTGCGCTTGCCGCGCGCCGTCGGCCATGGCGAAGGCGCTGGGAATGCGGAAGGGATCGAAGCCGTGGAGGTTGCGCCCGGTCGGCAGGATCGACGGCGTGCGCAGAACGTCGCCGCCGGTGACCGGGCGGATGAAGCCGCCGTCGAGGGCGTGCAGCAGCGCCGGGATCTCGTGGTCGGCGGCGAGCAGTCGGTCGGTCGCCGCAAGCGCGCGCAGGGCCGTCAGCAGCGCCTCATCCGCGGTCCGGCCGGCCTGACCAAGCGCGGCTTCCGGCGTCGCACCAGCGACGATCGCGTCGGCGATCGATCGCTCCAGCACCAGGCCATGTCCAGCATCGGCCGCCGCCAGCATCATCTCCGCCCTTTCGGTCGCGGAGGATGCCGTGCCGACAACATGCAGGCCGTGCGGGATCAGCGTGTATTCGAGATCGAGAATGGCCCGGCCGAGCCGCTGCACCCGCTCCTCCGCCGCATCGGCAAAGGCCGGTTCCGCCTCGGCGAGGTCGAGCGCGGCCGCTTGCGCCTGGATCAAAACGGCGAGGTCGGCGCGCTCGTGCACGGCGTCCGGTGCCACGCTCCGCCACCGCTCCAACGAGGCCTTCAGGTCGACAAGCCCGCGGTAGAGCCCGGCATGGGCGATCGGCGGCGTCAGGTAGCTGATCAGCGTCGCGCCCGCGCGCCGCTTGGCGATGGCGCCCTCGGAAGGATTGTTGGCGGCGTAGAGATAGAGGTTCGGCAGGTCGCCGATCAGCCGGTCCGGCCAGTCGCGGGCGGAAAGCCCGGACTGCTTGCCCGGCATGAACTCCAGCGCCCCATGGGTGCCGAAATGCAGAACGGCATGCGCCGCAAAATCCTCGCGGAGATAGCGGTAGAAGGCCGAGAAGGCGTGCGTCGGCGCAAAGCCCTTCTCGAACAGAAGGCGCATCGGATCGCCCTCGTAGCCGAACGCCGGCTGGATGCCGACGAAGACATTGCCGAACTCGGCGCCGAGCACGAAGATCGAGGACCCGTCGCTCTGCTGGCGACCCGGCGCCGGCCCCCATTGCGCCTCGATCTCGGACAACCAGCGCTCGCGCCGGACATGCGTGTCGACCGGCATGCGCAGGTGCACGTTGGCCGGGGCTCCGAAACGTTCGCGGTTGCCATCGACGATCTTGATGCGCAGCGCATCGACGCTCGCCGGCACCTCGACCGTATAGCCGGCGCGCCGCATGGCCGTCAGCGTGGCATGCAGGGAGGCGAAGACCGAGAGATAGGCCGCGGTCCCGGCATTGCCGGCATTTGGCGGGAAGTTGAACAGGACGATGGCGACGCGGCGGTTTGCCCGCTCCGTCCGCCGGAGCGCGACGAGCTTCTCAATCCGCGCCGCCAGCATGTCCGCGCGCTCGGGGCAGGCATGCATGTCGCGGCTGGCCTCGCCTGGCTGGAACCGGCAGCCGCGCTGGCAGCCGGTGCAAGGCCGTCCCGCATGATCCGAGCGGCCGCCGAAGACGATCGGCCCGGTGGCCCCGTCGAGTTCGGGGATCGCCACCATGATCGTGGACTCCACCGGCATCAGCCCGCGCTCGGAAGCGCCCCATTGCTCAAGTGTCTGCAGTTCCGCTGGATGCGCCGCCAGATAGGGCACGTCGAGGCGGGCCAGCACGTCCTCGGCCGCCCGGGCATCGTTGTAGGCAGGCCCCCCCACCAGCGAGAACCCGGTGAGCGAGACCAGCGCGTCGATCGCCGGGCGCCCGTCCTTCAGAAAGAAAGCCTCGATCGCCGGCCGCGCATCGAGGCCGCTGGAGAAGGCCGGAATGACGGAAAGGCCCCGCGCCTCCAGCGCCCGGATCACGCCGTCATAGTGATCGGCATTGCCGGCCAGCATGTAGGAGCGCAGGCCGAGAATCCCGACAGTGCCCTTGCGCCCCTCCGCCGGCAGCGCTTCCGCCCGGGCGGCGATCCGGCCGGGCATGCGGGGATGGTAGACGCCGACCTCGGGATAGGTCACCGGCGCCCCGACGGCGAGCGCGCCGCGCAGCGCGAGGCGCGGGCCTGCGGCATAGCGGTCCACCAGCGCCCGGACGAGATTGGCCATGTTCTCGTCGGAGCCGGCGAGCCAGTATTGCAGCGTCAGGAAATAGGCCCGCACGTCCTGCGCGGTACCAGGAATGAAGCGCAGGATCTGCGGGATGCGCTTCAGCATCTTCATCTGCTTGGCGCCGGCGCTGGCGGTCCGATCCTTGCCGCTGCCCTTCAGGCGCTTCAGGAAGGACAGCGCCCCGCCCTGCGGTGAGTCCATGCGGAAGCGCCCAAGCCGGGTCAGCCGCATCACCGGGCCGTCGGACATGATGCTGACGATGGCGTCGCAGTCGGCCGCCCGCGCCGTCAGGTCGGGCAGGATCTCGGCGTAGTGCGCTTCCATGAACAGCATGGCGCAGAGGATGACGTCGGCGCGGGCGATGTCTGCCCGGCAGCGCGCCAGCGCCGTCGCATCGCCGGCCCATTCCGTCGCCGCGTGCAGTGCGAGGGAAAGCCCCGGCATCTCCCGAACGAGTTCGGACCGCGCGCGGTCTGTTGCGCTGGCGAGGTGCGTGTCCATCGTCACGACGACGACGCGCAGCGGGGTCGCCTCAGCGACTGTAGTAAGCTTTCGCATCGTACAAAGCCTCGACGGTAATGGTCGCCAGTCCCTTTTCGGCGGCAAAGCGCTCGGTGTTGCGCCGTGCCTTCCCCCTGACGAAGAAGGGGATCTTCCTCAATTCCCGCTCGGCCTCGTCAGCCCATAGCTGCGGTCCGTCCGGTCCTTCTCGCGGCGGGGTGGTGGTGGTCTCGCCTACCGGCGGCGCCAGGCTGTCCGTCGCCAGCAGGTGCGAGGGAGCGACGCTGTCGTTGAACTCAAAATCCTCGCGGAACATCTGCAGGAGATGCTCCTCCAGCCCCATCATCAGCGGATGGACGAAGGCGTCGAAGATGACGTTGGCGCCTTCCTCCCCCATCTGCGGCGAGTAGCGGGCCGGAAAGTCCTGCACGTGCACCGGCGCCGAGATCACCGCGCAGGGAATTCTCAGCCGCTTGGCGACATGGCGTTCCATCTGCGTGCCCAGCACCAGTTCCGGCTGCGCGGCGACGATCGCATCCTCGACGGCCAGATGGTCGTCGGTCACCAGAGCCTCGAGGCCATGGCTTGCGGCAGTGGCGCGCACCTCCCGCGCGAACTCGCGGGAGTAGCTGCCGAGGCCGCAGACGGTGAAGCCGAGCTCGTCGACGGCGATGCGTGCGGCAGCGATCGCGTGCGTCGCGTCGCCGAAGATGAAAACCCGCTTGCCCGTAAGATAGGTCGAATCTACCGACCGGCTGTACCAGGGCAGGCGCGAGACCGGCGCCGGGCGCGCCGACGCATCGAGCCCCGCGGCGTCGGCGACGGCGGTGAGAAAATCCTCGGTGGCGAGCGTGCCGATCGGCGGAAGCGTCACCGCCCGCTGGCCGTGCGCACGCTCTAGCCAGCCGGCAGCGACCGCGGCGATCTCGGGATAGAGGACGATGTTGAAGTCCGCCGCAAGCAGCCGCGCCAGATCGTCGACGCTGGCGCCGAGCGGCGCGACGACGTTGACGGTGATCCCCATGCGTTCGACCAGCCTGCGCACCTCGACGATGTCGTCGCGGTGCCGGAAGCCGAGCGCCGTCGGGCCGAGGATGTTGCAGACGCGGCCGGGCGGCCGTGGCGCGACCAAGCCAGATGGAGCCGGCGCAAAACTCCGGACCAGGCGGTAGAAGGTCTCGGAGGCGCCCCAATTCTCCTTCTTCTGATAGGAGGGCAGCTCCAGCGCGATGACCGGAATGTCCAGCGCCAGCGCCGCGGCGAGACCCCCGGGATTGTCCTGGATCAGTTCAGCGGTGCAGGAGGCACCGACCAGAACGACGTCAGGCCGGAACCGCTCGACCGCCTCGCGGCAGCAGGTTTTGAAGATCTCGGCGGTGTCGCTGCCGAGATCACGCGCCTGGAAAGTGGTGTAGGTCACCGGCGGCCGGGTGTCCCGCCGCTCGATCATCGTGAACAGCAGGTCGGCATAGGTATCGCCCTGCGGCGCGTGCAGCACGTAGTGCACCCCGCGCATCGAGGCGGCGATCCGCATCGCGCCGACATGGGGAGGCCCTTCATAGGTCCAGACGGTGAGCTGCATCAGACCCTCACCTTCAATCTTTCGCGCCGCGCGAAAGGCCGGCAGAACAGTTCGGCAAGGTCTCCCGCCTGCTCGTAGCCCTGGATCGGCGTGAAGCTCAGCTCGATCGACCACTTCGTCGCAAAACCTTCGGCCTCCAGCGGGTTGGCAAGGCCGAGACCACAGACGACGAGATCCGGTCGCGCGGCGCGGCAGCGCTCCAGTTGCCGGTCGACATCCTGCCCCTCGCTGACGAAGACGTTGTCGGGCAGCAGCGCGAACTCGGCGGCCAGATGCCGGCGGTGGAGGAACGGCGTGCCGATCTCGACGATCTCGCAGCCGAGCTCGCGGTACAGAAACCGCGCCAGCGCCGGCTCGGTCTGAGAGTCCGGGAAGAAGAAGAGGCGCTTGCCTTCGAGAACAGCCCGATGGCGCGACACCGCCTGCGCGGCCCTGTCGCGGCCGGGTCCGGTAATCGCCTCGAAGCGGCCGGGGTCGACACCGAAAGCGTCAGCCGCCGCACGCAGCCAGGCCGTGGTGCCTTCCCCGCCGAGCGGAAACGGCGCCGGCAGCAGCTGCGCACCGCGCGCCTCCAGCGCGAGAGCGGCAGCGCCAAGGAAAGGCTGCGCCAGAAGGAGCCGTGTTTCGGGGCCGATCGGCGGCAAGGTGGTGGACGAGCGCGACGGCAGGAAGGCGACGGGCCCGATTCCCAGGGCGTCGAAGATGCGGCGGAACTGGTCCTCGACGACATCGGCGAGCGCCCCCGCGATCAGCAGCGACGGCCTCGCGCCGGCGGGCTCGGCGGGAAGGTCCCGGGTCAGCGCCGCCAGAAAATTGTCCTCGCCCTGCGTGAAGGTCGTCTCGATGCCGCTGCCTGAATAGTTGAGGAAGCGGACCGCCGGCCCGTGCCGCGCGCTGAGCCGCTCGGCCGCCTTGGCGAGATCCAGCTTGATCACCTCGGACGGACAGGAGCCGACGAGGACGAGCATCCGGATTTCGGGCCGGCGCGCCAGCAACCGGGCGACCACCGTGTCGAGCTCGGCATGCATGTCGGCCATGCCCGCGAGATCCCGCTCCTCGATGATGGCGGTGGCGAAGCGCGGCTCGGCGAAAATCATCACCCCGGCGGCCGACTGCAGCAGGTGGGCGCAGGTACGCGAGCCGACCACCAGGAAGAAGGCATCCTGCATCTTGCGGTGCAGCCACATGATCGAGGTCAGTCCGCAGAACACCTCGTGCTGGCCGCGCTCGCGCAATGGCCTGACCTGGACGGCGCCAGTCGGCGCGAGGCCCGAGGCGACGCCGTCGCCGCTCACAGCGCCGGCTCCAGCTTGGAAACGTGGGGTGACGCTGCCGACAGCCGGGCCGCCCTCAGCTTCAGCACGAACTGCGCGGCATTGACGGCGTAGCTGGCGTAGGAGCAGAGCGCGAGCATCATCAGCGGACGGTGCGCGAGCCAGCCGCCGAACCAAGCGGCGAGGTAGGCGGTGTGGAGGGCCAGCACCAGCATGCTGACCATGTCTTCCCAGTAGAAAGCCTCGGCGAAGAGATAGCGGCCGAAGACCTCCTTCTCCCAGATCGAGCCGGTGATCATGATGGCGTAGAGCAGGATGGTCTTGAGGACGACCGAGGATGCCGCAAGCGCCAGCCCCTCGCCGGTCGCGAGGTACCGTAGGATCAGCCCGACGCTGACGAGGCAGACGAGGAACTGCAGCGGTGCGAGAACGCCCTGGACGAGGGTCCAGCGTGATGCATCGCGGCGAAGCCTTTGCTCCGGTGTGTAAAGGGGCTTGAACGGCTTTGCCGGCCTCACAGGACTGACGCGCCCCGGCTGCGGCCGAAGAGGCTTAGCGGGCTGCTGGGCGTCACGGCGGGGCGTCTGGTTGTGCAACGTCATCGTCAACCACCTCCCATCCCTACCACTTCCACCTGCATTACCCCGAGCCTATCGCCGCAAAAATGTTGTTGTCAATCCAAAATGACGTAAAACAATATTTACACTTTTGGGTGCCGACGGGCTGGTGTCGCGGTCGCGTGCATCGTATGAATCACTGGCTCGGCGGTTCCTTGGAAAGGGGAGCCGGCACTGCGGAGATCCCTTCGGGCGTTTTCGAAAGGCGCGACGGCGGTGCGGACATCGGGACGGGCAAAGGTCGGGGAGACGCCAGGCATGGGGTACGCGACGAGGATTTCGGCGGAAGCTTCCGGCCAGCCGGGGGACGATCCGCATCGACCGCGGCGTCGACTGGGCACCGGAGGCGACGGTCCGGCGACCCCGCCCCGCCGCCCCGCGCCGCCTGCCGCCGGCAGCGGCGAGGCGGCATCGGACCGAACGGCGCTGTCGTCCGAGGCATGGGCGCCGGCAAGCGCTGGGATCAAGAGCCTCGCTGCGAAATGGCGGGATATTCACGGGCCCGTGTCCCATCAGCCAACGCCGACCTCGCTCGAGCGGCTCCGGTCGCGGGAGGCCCGGCGCATCGCCGATCTCGTCCAGGCCCTCTATCGCGCCGAGGACGAAACCTGCCATCGACTGGTCGCGTGGGCGGCTGGCGACAGCGGCAGCCCACAGGATCTCGCGCGCATGCTGCTTGGCCCCGCCGCCCGCCTGACGGGCGAACACTGGTCGGCGGACCTGACGGATTTCCTGCGGGTGACCATGGCGGTATCAAAGCTGACCTGCCTTTTCCGCGAGGCTTGCCTCTCGGCGCCGCCCTCCGGTCGCTATGATCCCCGGCGCCGGATGCTCCTCGCCCCGGCGCCCGGCAACCAGCACGGTTTCGGCCTTTGCGTGGCGGAGGACGCCTTTCGCCGTGACGGCTGGCTGGTGGAGGGCGGCGATACCGCGTCGGAGGTGCTGGACCTTGTGGCCCGACACCCCTACCGGATCATCGGCCTCTCCATCGGCACCGAGCACGATATTGCAGGGTTGAGGAACTTCGTCACCGCCCTGAAGCAGCGCTCGCGCAACCCCTCGGTCGCGCTGATGGCCGGTGGGTGCCTTGCCGCCAGCCACCCCGCCGCAATCTTCGCCGCGGGCTTCGATCTCGTCCCCACCGATGTCGCCATGGCAACCCGGCAAGCCGCCGCGATTGCGGACGGACGCGCTGTGTTGCACTGCTAGCGAAAGGACCCGGCCATCATCGACGACCAGCGTGTGTCCTGTGCGGTGTCCCGCTCCTTCCGATCCCATGACCGTGTCTTTGCCGGCCTGAGCGCCGACGCCCTTGCGGCATTGACGACGGTCAATTCGGACGTTTCCGTCATCCTGTCCTGGGAAGGCGACGTTCTCGATGTCGCCTATCGCGACCCTGAACTCGCCGAATGGGGTATCGACGACTGGGTCGGCTTGCCCTGGCGCGAGACGGTGACGCCCGAGAGCCGCGACAAGATCGAGGAACTGCTGTCCGATGCCGTCGGGGCGTCGCCGACCCGCTCGCGCCAAGTCAATCACCCCGGCAGGACCGGTGCGGATCTTCCGGTCGGCTATCGCGTCGTGTCCTTCGCCGGCTCGCCCTACCGCATCGCTTTCGGCAGCGACCTCAGGGCGATGGCCGAGATGCAGCAGCGGCTGGCGGCCGCCTACGCCGCAATGGAGAAGGACTATCGCAAACTGCGCGACATCGAGACGCGCTACCGCGTACTCTTCCATCTGGCCGTCGAGCCGCTGGTCGTGGTCGACGCGCAGAGCCTGAAAATTCTCGATGCCAATGAGGGCGCGGCCAGACTTCTCGGCAGGCCGGCCGACGCGATCGTCGGCCTCTCCGCCGCCTCCGTCTTTAACCGCGAGGACCAGGCCCGGGCAACCGAAGCGTTGCGCGGGGCCAGCGGTCACGCCGAGATGTTTCGCGCCCGGCTCGCGGCCGGCGGCCGGGAGATGAGCGCGGCGGTCACGCCGTTCCGCGAACTCGGGCGCACCATCCTGCTCGTCCGCCTTAGCAGCGAGGATTTCGGCGACGACGATGCCCGCCCTGTCGCGGACAACCACATGGGCTCGGTCGCTGAGAAACTGCCGGAGGGCGTCGTCATCGTCGACCAGCACGGCAATATCGTACAGGCGAACCCCGCCTTTCTTGACCTTGTCCGGGTCATCAGCACCGACCGGATCGAAGGCAAGCCGCTCGATACCTGGCTGGGCGGCTCTAGGGTGGATCTGCAGGTGCTGATGGCGAACCTGCGCGAGCACGGCACGATCCGCCGCTTCTCCTCCGTCGTGCGCGACGCGCTCGGCACCAGCCAGCCCGTCGAGGTCTCGGCAGCAACGATCGCCGCCCGCGACGGCCCGCTCTACGGCTTCTCCATCCGCGAAATTCCGGAAGGACGCCGGGCGGGGATCGGACACCCGGTCGGCACGACGACGCACCTCACCGAACTCGTCGGGCGCGTGCCGCTGAAGAGCCTCGTGCGCGATACCGCCGACATCATCGAAAAGCTGTGCATCGAAGCAGCCCTGCGGCTGACCGAGAACAACCGCGCCTCGGCCGCGGACATGCTCGGGCTCAGCCGCCAAAGCCTCTACCTCAAGCTTAAGCGCTTCGGCATTTCCGATGGCGAGCCGCCAGACGGTACTTAGGAATTTCTCGAATCGACGACGTGATGATGTCAACCTTGAATGACGTCGTATCTTGAACCGACTGGGAGCCTGCGAATGTTCGAGCCCTTCGCTTTGGGTCACCGGCAAGGCCTGCCCAAGGCTGCGGCCGTGCTCGAATTGCTGAAGCCGATCACCTGGTTCGCGCCGATGTGGGCTTATGCCTGCGGCACTGTCTCCTCCGGCGCGGAGCTCAGCGAGCGCTGGGTCTATGTGGCCGGCGGCATTCTCCTGGCTGGCCCGCTAGTGTGCGGCACCAGCCAGGCGGTGAACGACTGGTTCGACCGCGAGGTCGACGCGATCAACGAACCCGGCCGCGTCATTCCCTCCGGCCGCATGCCGGGCCAGTGGGGCCTCTGGGTCGCCATCGCCAACACCGCCCTCTCGCTGGTGGTGGGCGCCCTCCTCGGTCCGTTTGTGCTCGGCGCCGCCGTGCTCGGTCTAGTGCTCGCCTGGATCTACAGCGCCCCACCCTTGCGGTTGAAGCGCAGCGGCTGGGTGGGACCGGGCGCCGTCGGGCTCTGCTACGAGGGGCTGCCCTGGTTCACCGCGGCCGCCGCAGCATCCGGCGGATTTCCCGGCTGGCCGACGGTGGCGATCGCCGCGCTCTACAGCCTCGGCGCCCATGGCATCATGACGCTGAACGACTTCAAATCCGTCGAGGGAGACCGGCAGATGGGGCTGGCCAGCCTGCCGGCACGCCTCGGGGTCGACGCGGCGGCACGGCTCGCCTGTGCGGTCATGGCGGTGCCCCAGCTGGTGGTGATCGTCCTCCTCCTGCGCTGGCAGTTCGATGTTGCCGCCCTGATCGTCACTTTCCTCCTCGCCGGGCAGACCTTCTTGATGCCGCGCCTCCTCGGCAATCCGCTGCGCCATGCCGCCTGGTACAATGCCACCGGCACGACGCTCTTCGTCCTCGGGATGATGGTGTCGGCCTTCGCGCTGCGTGCCATGGCCATTCCGTGAGCCCGGCCTACGACGTCGTCGTCGTCGGGGGCGGGCCAGCCGGCGCAACGGCGGCCGAAACGCTGGCACGCGACGGCCGGCGGGTGCTGCTCGTCGACCGCGCCGGCCGGATCAAGCCCTGCGGCGGCGCCATTCCCACCCGCCTGATCCGCGACTTCGCCATTCCGCCCGCGCTGCTGACGGCGCGCATCCGGTCGGCCCGCATCATCGCCCCTTCCGCCGCCGCCATCGACATGCGGATCGACAGCGGTTTCGTCGGCATGGTCGACCGCGAGGCCTTCGACCCGTTCCTGCGCAACCGCGCCGCCGCGGCCGGTGCCGAGCGACTGACCGCGACGTTCCGGTCGGCCGAGCGCGCCGCCGGGGGCGGGCTGGACCTGTCGCTAACGCGGCAGGACGGCACACCGGTCCGTGTCTCGGCCCGCCTCGTCATCGGCGCGGACGGGGCAGGCTCCCGCGTGCGGCGCGCTTTGTTCAACGAGGAGAAGAAGCCGCCCTTCGTCTTCGCCTATCACGAGATCGTCCGCTCGCCGCTGGCCGCCGCCTCTGCCACCACAGGGTTCGATCCCCAGCGCTGCGACATCCACTACCCCTCGCGCCTCTCGCCGGACTTCTATGGCTGGGTTTTCCCGCATGGCGAAACGACGAGCGTCGGCGTCGGCAGCGCCGTCAAGGGCTTCGACCTTCGGCAAGCAACGCGTGCGTTGCGCGAAGCGGCAGGCCTTGCGGGACAGCCGACCCTTCGCCGGGAGGGAGCACCCTTGCCCCTGAAGCCTTTGAGGCGCTGGGACAATGGCCGCGACGCGCTGCTCGCCGGCGATGCCGCCGGCGTCGTCGCCCCCGCTTCAGGCGAGGGCATCTACTACGCCATGCGGGGTGGCCAGCTCGCAGGAGAGGCGGCGCACGCCTTTCTGTCGACCGCGAAAGCCGGTGCCCTGGCGCAGGCCCGCCGCCGGTTCATGCGCGAGCATGGGAAGGTGTTCCTGGTCCTCGGCCTTATGCAGGCCTTCTGGTACCACAGCGACCGGCGGCGCGAACGCTTTGCCGCCTTGTGTGGCGATGCCGACATCCAGCGCCTGGTCTGGACATCCTATCTCGACAAGACTCTCGTCCGCGCTGAGCCGATGGCCTATCTGCGCGTGTTCCTCAAGGACATGGGGCACGTCTTCCGATTGATCGCCGAATGAGCCCGTCCGACCTCGAGGCGCTTTTCCGGGACGGCAACATCGCCTTCATCGCGAGCGGCATTCTTCTCGTGGAGGCGCTCTGCCTCGTCCTCATCGCCCGGCGACCCGCCGTGACCGTGATCGCCAACGGTCTGTCGGGCCTGTTCCTGATCCTCGCCCTCAACGCCTCGCTCTCGGGCGGCGGCTTGCCGTCCGTGGCGCTCTGGCTGTCGCTCGGCGGGCTTGCCCA
Source organism: Mesocryomonas lacus (assembly GCF_055730105.2). Taxonomy (NCBI): domain Bacteria; kingdom Pseudomonadati; phylum Pseudomonadota; class Alphaproteobacteria; order Hyphomicrobiales; family Aurantimonadaceae; genus Mesocryomonas; species Mesocryomonas lacus. The sequence continues at coordinate 546,821 of NZ_JBUZWF020000003.1, read as the reverse complement.
CGTCGCCGACGTCATTGCAAGGCTTCGGCCCTGAGGCTCAGGCGGCGCCGAAGGCGCCTGGATTGCGGCGCCAGACCGACCAGTTGAGGCAGCCGGCAATGCTGACCCACACGAGATACGGCGCGAGCATCCACGCCGCCATGGCGCTGACGGAAGCAAAGCTTGCGATCGTCGCGGCAATGCCGAGCCAGAGAGCCGCAAGGTCGACGAGGGCCAGATCGGGCCGGCGCCGACCGAAGAACAGCCAGGACCACATGGCGTTCAACACCATCTGTACCGCAAAGGGCGTGAACACCGCGACGTCGGCGCCAACCTGCCGCCAGACCAGCCAGCCGGAGACGGCCATCAGCAGGAAAAGGATGCTCCAGACCACGGGAAACGCCCAGTTCGGCGGCGTCCAGTCGGGCTTGGCCAGGCGCGCATACCATTCGCCCGGCCGGAAGATCGCGCCGGAGCTCGCGACGGCAAGCGACAGGAGAATGAAGAAGCAAAGGGCCAGGAAGGATGACAGGGTCATACGCGCTCGCGAGGTCGTTAAGACCCAACACTTACGCCCTTCGCCGCCGTTTTCCAGCCGCCAGCCTGCAATCGTGACCAACTCTCCGTCGCAGCAAAATGTCAGGGCTTGGCGATCATGACGTAGAGCGCCGCCACCAGCGGGACCGTGGCGATGATGCCCCAGATCAGCCATGCCCGAGAGTCCCTGAAGTAGCGCTCCGGGATATCGCCGCCGCCGGCAAAGCTGCGCGCCATCCGCCCCTGGCGGATCTGCAGGGGCACGAGCACCAGAAGCCAGATAAGACCGGACAGCCCGAACAATGCCTCGCCGGCGATCAGCCAATCGGCGCCGAGAAGCGGCATCTCGGCGACACGGGCCGCTCCGATCCCGCCTCCGAGGATGAGAAGAATTCCCACCAAGGTAAAAAGCCAGTCCGCAACGGCGACGCCGCGCTGCGCGTGCGCGATCACGACGGGGTTGCGGCTCATGTCGGCCAGGACCTTCCAAAAGGCGGTGATGGTCACGTTGCCGAGGAGGACGACGACGCCCAGCACGTGGAGCATCTTGAAGATGTCATACACCGGTCGCTCCGATCGTGCTGCAGGTCTCAAGGTACCCTGCTGGCGACAGGATGCACCAGAACGCTTTCCAATGTTGTGTCGGTGACCAGGCTGCTGGTCGATTTCTCGCGATCATCGGGGCAATGCTCACGCCATCGGCGACGCGACGACGGAATAACCAGGAGCCACTTGCGCGGCCGCGGCCTCCTGCAAGGGATGGACGGTCTGGCCAAAGGCGGGATAGCGCCCGCCCCGCCTCGCCCAGCACCTTCGGATCAGGTCTGCCGGAGCATCATCGATGGGGTGCATGCACCCCATCGAAGATAGACTTTGACGGGCAGAAGGGCAGAGCGCCCTCCCGCACCATTGTCGACGGATGGCGCCTTACTGGCAGCCCGCGCCCACCGGCTGGCCCTCAATGATCCGGCAAGTCCGGCTACCACCTTGCCGATCCTCCCTGCCCTCGGAATTGCGCACCGGCGGCGTGTAGCCGCGCGGAGGACGCTGCGGGGCACTGGCGGCTTGGCGCGGCGGCGGTTCCTGGATCCGGACAGTCGCCGGCGACGATCGGCCGGGCGGGTTGCGGTCCGCGCGGTCTCCCCGATCGCGCCCGTCGCCCCGGTCACGGTCGCGGCGGTCATCCCTGTCGCGGCGATCGTCGCGCCGGTCGTAGCGGTCGTAGCGATCCCGGCCAGGACGCCCATAGCCATCGCGGTAAGAGCCATCGCGATAGTAGGGTGGCGGGATGCGGCGATCGGAGTAGCGGTAGTCCGGCTCGACCCGGTAGACATTGGGGCGATCATAGCCCCGCGGCCCCTCGTAATATCCGTCGCTCACCGTCTCGCACCCGGCGAGCGCCACGACCGCCAGCCCAAGAGACAGCACTGTTGCCCTGAAATTCACGTCAGCCCTCCCGAAGGATGATCCTTCTCAGGGCGAATATAATCCGAAGACGAGAGGCGCATAGCGGAATCGTAACAAAGGGTAAGCGGCAAACGCGCGGGGCGGCATTGCCCCGGTGTGCCCCGAGGCGTATCGCTCCTGCGGTTATGCAATGAGACGAACGGACCCATGCGCCTTAAATCCCTTCTCGACCGCATTCCCCTCGACCGCTTCCTGCTGCTGCTCATCCTGACAGTGGTCCTTGCCGCCGTCATTCCGGCCCGCGGCCAGGCGGCGGAAGCGCTGGATTGGATCACCTACGGCGCGATCGCCTTCCTGTTCTTCCTCTACGGTGCCAGGCTGTCGCCGAAGGCGGTCTGGGCAGGCTTGCTGCACTGGCGCCTCCAGGGGCTCGTCTTCTCCTCGACGTTTATCCTGTTCCCGCTGCTCGGACTTGGCGCCGCCGCCCTCGCCGCGCCGTTCCTGCCGCAGGAGCTGCTGCTCGGCATCATCTTCCTTTCCGTGCTGCCCTCGACCGTGCAGTCGTCGATCGCCTTCACCTCGATGGCCGGCGGCAACGTGCCGGCCGCGCTCACCAGCGCCTCGGTCAGCAACCTCCTCGGCATGATCGTCACGCCGATCCTGATCGTCCTCCTCGCCCGCAGCCAGCAGAACGTGCTCAGCCTCGACGCGCTCGAGAAGATCGCACTGCAACTGCTCGCGCCGTTCGTGGCCGGACAGCTCGTGCGGCCGCTGATCGGCGCCTGGCTGCTGCGCCACAAGACGCTGACCTCGGTCGTCGACCGCGGTTCGGTGCTGATCGTCGTCTATGCCGCGTTCAGCGAGGGCATGGTCGCCGGCGTCTGGGGGCTGCTCGGCTGGCAGGAACTCGCGATCATCGCCGGCATCGACGTCGTGCTCCTCGCCATCGTGCTGGTGGCGACGACCGTCTCTGCCCGCAAGCTCGGCTTTTCCAAGGAAGACGAGATCGCCATCGTCTTCTGCGGCTCAAAGAAAAGCATGGCGACCGGCATCCCGATGGCCGGCATCCTCTTCCCCGGCCAGGCGATGTCGATCATCGTGCTGCCGCTGATGCTGTTCCATCAGATCCAGCTGTTCGCTTGCGCGACCATCGCCCAGCGCTATGCCCGCCGCCTCTCGGCCGCACCCGCGACCTTGCCGACGGATGCCGCGACCGGCTCGGCCACGCTGCCGGGCGCGCCGGTGCTCGAGGCGAGCGTTCGCGCGAAATAGCGCGGGCGCCTCGCCCCTCCTCTCAAACTAGAATGGCCGGAGAGCGAAATGCTCTGCCGGCCATTTTTATAATGTGCAGTCGGTTCGTTGGTGGCGTCAGTCGAGCTGACGCACCGCGCCACGGGCGGCGCTGGTCGCAAACTTCGCATAGGCCTTCAGCGCCGTCGTGACCTTGCGCTTGCGCACCTCGGCCGGCACATAGCCCTTCTCCGCCTGCGCCAGCCGGCGCTCGGCCAGCACGCTGTCGTCGACGGCGAGGTGGATCCGGCGGTTCGGGATGTCGATCTCGATGATGTCGCCCTCTTCCACGATGCCGATCATTCCGCCTTCGGCCGCTTCCGGCGAGACGTGGCCGATCGAGAGGCCCGACGAGCCGCCGGAGAACCGTCCGTCGGTGATGAGGGCGCAGTCCTTGCCGAGGCCCTTCGACTTCAGATAGCTCGTGGGATAGAGCATTTCCTGCATGCCCGGCCCACCACGCGGCCCCTCATACCGGATGAGCACGATGTCGCCGGCCTTGATCTTGTTGCCGAGAATCGCCTGCACCGAGGAGTCCTGGCTCTCGAAGATGCGCGCCGGCCCCTTGAAGGTCAGGATCGAGGCGTCGACGCCGGCTGTCTTCACGATGCAGCCGTCCTCCGCGAGATTGCCGTAGAGCACGGCAAGGCCGCCATCGGTGGAATAGGCGTGGGCGAGATCGCGGATGACGCCGGTGGCGCGGTCGCTGTCGACCGCATCGAACCGCCGCTCCTGGCTGAAGGCGACCTGCGTCGGCACGCCGCCGGGCGCCGCGCGGAAGAAGTCGTGCACCGTCCGGCTGTCGGTGCGCATCACGTCCCAGCGGTCCAGCGCGGCGCCGAGGCTCTCGGCATGCACCGAGCCGACATCGGTGTGGATCAGCCCGGCCCGGTCGAGCTCGCCGAGGATAGCGAGCACGCCGCCGGCGCGGTGGACGTCCTCCATGTGGACATTGGCCACCGCCGGCGCGACCTTGCACAAGACCGGCACGCGGCGCGACAGGCGGTCGATGTCGGCCATGGTGAAGTCGACCTCGCCCTCGTGCGCGGCGGCGAGGAGATGCAGCACCGTATTGGTCGAGCCGCCCATGGCGATGTCGAGCGTCATGGCGTTCTCGAAGGCCTCGAAGCTCGCGATCGCCCGCGGCAGCACGCTCATGTCGTCCTGCTCGTAATGGCGCTTGGCGAGATCGACGATGAGGTGGCCGGCCTCGACGAAGAGGCGGCGGCGGTCGCCGTGCGTCGCCAGCGTAGAGCCATTGCCCGGCAGCGACAGGCCGAGCGCCTCGGTCAGGCAGTTCATGGAGTTGGCGGTGAACATGCCCGAGCACGAGCCGCAGGTCGGGCAGGCCGAGCGCTCGATGGTCGCTACGTCCTCGTCCGAGATCCGCTCGTCGGCGGCGGCGACCATGGCGTCGACGAGGTCGAGCTTCTTCTCGGTATTGTCCGGCCAGATCACCTTGCCGGCCTCCATCGGGCCGCCCGAGACGAAGACGACGGGAATGTTGAGGCGCAGCGCCGCCATCAGCATGCCCGGCGTGATCTTGTCGCAGTTGGAGATGCAGACCATGGCGTCGGCGCAGTGCGCGTTGACCATGTACTCGACGCTGTCTGCGATCAGCTCGCGCGAGGGCAGCGAGTAGAGCATGCCGTCATGGCCCATCGCGATGCCGTCGTCGACGGCGATGGTGTTGAACTCCTTGGCGACACCGCCGGCCGCCTCGATCTCGCGGGCGACGAGCTGGCCGAGGTCCTTCAGGTGGACGTGGCCGGGCACGAACTGCGTGAACGAGTTGACGACCGCGATGATCGGCTTGCCGAAATCGCCGTCCTTCATGCCGGTGGCGCGCCACAGGCCGCGGGCGCCGGCCATGTTGCGGCCATGGGTGGTGGTGCGGGAACGATAGACGGGCATCGGAAACCTCGCGGGCATGTCGAAGAGCCGGGATGCCGAGCGCATCCCGCTTCGGAATTTCAAAGGACGAATGTCGCCGCTTCTACCGCCAAGCGGCCGAGGACGGCAAGGCGATGCGGGTGGGAACCATGGTTTTGCGACAGACGGTCGCCGCTCTGCCACCGTTGCCGGCGTCGTCTTCCGGCATCAGCGCTTGAAGCGCTCCGTCGCCGTCAGCCATTGCACGAAGGGCTCGGCGCGGCCCTGGTAGATTTCCTGCTGCAGAAACAGGATCTCGGCCGCGTGCAAATCCTCGTCCACTTCGGTCCACCAGCTCTTCAGCTGTCCGTTGCTGCCGTCGCTCCAGCGATAGCCGCGTCCCTTCAAAAGGTCCTTGGTGTGGAACGGGCTGTTTTCCGCCCAGATCCGCGCGCGGCGGCGCTGCGACGAGGCGAGGAGATGGGCGAACGCGGTGTCGTCGCGGCCGGGCAGCTGCGCCGCCAAGACCTCGAGCAGGGCATGGCAGTCGTCAACGGCGCGGTGACCGTTGTGGAACCAGCCGCCCTGGGAGACGAGATAGCCGAGCTTGGTTCCCTCGAAGCCGAAACCCGCCCAGCCGATTTCCGCCACCGAGCATGCCCACGGCTTGGCATCGAGACCCGGCAGGAAGCGCTCGCAGAACGGCCGGTCGAAGCGGGCATTGTGCGCGATCACGAGGTCGGCAGGTGCAACGAAAGCGGCGACCGCTTCGAGGTCAAGCGCCTGACCCGCCACCATCTCGTCGGTGATGCCGGTGATGCGGGTGATCTCCGCCGAGATCGGCTGGCTCGGCTGGTGCAAGGCGCTGAAGACGTCGATCACCCCGCCGATACCGGCCTCGTCGTACAGGAAGGCGACCATGCCGAGTTCGATGATCTCGTCCTTGCCGTGATCGAGCCCGGTCGTCTCGGTATCGAGGATGATGCCGACCCGTGTCCCGTCGCCAGGTTGCGGCCAGGCCGCCATGGCCGGACGCGGCAGCAATTGCCGGAGGATGCGGTAGCGCCCGGTCTTGGCGAGCCTCTCTGCCATCGCCTCGTCGGCGTCGATTCGCGGGAGCGCCGCTCGTCCGGCGACTTTTACCTGGACCTTTTCCGCGCGCAGGGCCGGTCGGCGGGCGCCGGCGATCTGGTCGAGGGCGAAGAGTTCGTTCTGGTCGGGATCAGGCAGTTTCATCGGGCATTCCGCATTCTGCGACGCGTGCTTCAACCATTCAATGCCGATCGCATCAAGGCAGCGTCGTTCCCTGCAACCGCCGTCCCACAAGTCTGTCGGTGGGAATGACAGCAACGATTGCAGGGTTCAAGTCGGGTTTGCCTTGATAACGGGCATATCGACGAACTCAGTGCATCTTGACCGCGCAAGGATTCGTGTCATTATTTAGCTATCGTTAACTGCGCCGGGCAAGGACGTAAGCGATGATCGCTCCAGCAAACCGCGCCAACGATCTCCACGACACGATCATTCCGGCTTTGCTGACGACAGCCAAGATGATCCGCTCGATGATGGCGATCAACTTGTCCGCGCTTGGACTGCAGATCGGCCAGGAAGAAGTTCTGCTGGCGTTCGAGCGGTCACGGCCCATGTCGCCCGACCAGTTGGCTGCCAAGCTCAACATACGGCCGGACACCGCCGCCAAGCTGCTCTCCCGTCTGGTCCAGCAGCATCTGGCGATGCGGGTCGAGGATACGACCGATCCCAATGCGATGGTGGTAGTGATCACGGCATCCGGGGCGGAAATGCAGGTCCGCCTGCGGATCATGCTGGAGTCGATCGACCGTGAACTGCATTCGGCGCTCGACGGCTCGCTCGTTGACGCCATGCATTCGGAAGTCGCCTTGCTGAACGCCCGCCTGTTCACCTTGCTGACGCCCCAGCGTCCGGCTCAGGATGCCCTCGCCGTCGGCTCTTTAACGCCGTAGAGCCTTTTGCGGCTCGTCTCGCGCTGGAAGGGTGCGTTCAGGCTTCACGCCGACGCCCTGCCCTGTCCGTCAGTTCGCGCCAATGGTCTCGGGGCCGGCGGAGTCTGCGTGCCCGAGAGCGCCTTGCATCGGAAAAGATGCTGAGGGAAATCTCTTGCTGAAGCTGAAACAGATTTCCTCGGTTGGGTAAATCCATCCCATCGAGCATGCCCTAATAGGCACTCGATCGCTCCTGCGCCGGCGCGTAAAAGTCGTCCGCATCTCCGTCGAACCAGTCGTCATGACCCGTCACGAAGATGGTCTCGATGCCGTAACAAAGAAAGACGTCGTTGACGGTGCCGACGACCGTAACGGCAAGACGCGTATCGAGCATGACGCAATCGACCTGACCGGTCGAATGAATGTAGCGAAGTGCTTCTTCAATATCGGGGACCGGCCCGAGCGCCACGCCCGATTCAGCCATAATCGATCGCCGCAACGCCGCCGCGGGCTCGACTTCATCCTCGATAATCAAAATACGCCGCCCTACCATCGTCTGCGATACAAGGCTCAGCATTGATCTTTCCCCCCAGTATATCAGTAAGATCGGCAGCAAAGATCAAACGACATGACTCGCACACTTGCAGGCAAGATCACAACGCTACGCGCAACCGTTTCGGTGGCGCGCATCGAGAATTCTGCCTGAAAATTGCAAATCAGCAGCGGTTCGCCGTCGGCGTTTGTCTTTGTCTTTGTCTTTGTCTGCAGATGAAAATTAAATAAAATAAATCAACGACAAGGACAAGCGCCGGGGACATGCAGGCAGCCAAGCTCTCCAATGCGCGGACTGCATGGCTGATGATCGGCGCGTAAGAGATCGACCCCCGTTCTTTCTGACCGGGGAACGCCAAACCCTTGTGCCGCAGCACTGTGGATGCGTTCAGTGGCTTCGACGAGGGCAGACCTGACGATGAAGGTGACAATAGCAGTCTTGTTTTAATCAAGACCGGAGAGGCCGCGTCTTGCACTGACGCGGAACAGTTGTTGCTAATTTGTCATGGAAGGTTTGCTGCTTTAACGCCGTCGTTGACCTCAGCATTGACCGACCAGACCTTGCGGAACGGCACGATCGGCTCGGGAGGACACCGCCTGCCTCTCTGATGCCGCCGTCAGTTGCCGCGGACGTCCTGTTCGTCGCGCAAGGCACGGGCGACGGCGGGGTCGACCGGTGCGGGCTCTTTCACTGCCGTTGCAGGCGTTGCTGCTTCGGAGCTTCCGGTTACCGTTGTCGGGATGCTGCCGGTCTTGATCTGATCCGGGGCCGTCGGCAGGGGGGTCATCGGCGCGGTCGCTGACGACGGGCGACCATAGAGGCGGCCCTTGCGGTAGTTCTGGGCATAGTCGAGGCAACCTTCGACGACCGGCGTGCACACCGTATTACGCCCCCGCGGACCGTCATTGTCGCCGGAATAAGCCAGGCGGTCGAGACGGCCGTCGATGAACCGCATCTGCACCCGGCAATTGCCGCCGCCCGGCAAGGAAACATTGGTATTGGCGGCGCCGAACAGCACCGGCGCCGACACGTTGATGCCGCCGGAGCGCGACGGCCCGTCATAGCTCCAGATCGTCACGCCGTCTTCGGTGAAGCTGCGGTTCGGAAACCCGGCGCACATCCGGATGTCCTTCTGGTCCATGCCGAGAAGCGCGGTCTTGGCCACCTCGACCGCGTTGAAGCTGTAGCGGGCGGCGCACCCGCCCGCGATCAGGACGGCCGCGAACAGACCGATGCGGGACAGGACGCGTAGAAGCATCGCTCCGCCTTTCTCATTGCCGTCTCCGGGCCTCCTGCGATCGGGCGAACCGGCCCGTCAGAGAAGCCCCCGGAATTGAAAAATACGGGCCGCCATTGCGTCCGCCTGGACACACCGCGCTCCGAAGCAGATGGGGACCGCCGCCTGCATAAGGCGCCTCCGCTGGTCCGGTATGCCGCTCGACGTACGGTCCACGACGAACCGTTCGATGGCTTCATGCTGCAGGGCAACATGACCATTCCTCTGGTGAATGCAAGGCAGAGTGATCAATTCGGCCGGCCGATACGATCACGAAACGGGGTGCGGAAAACGCCGAAGGGCCAGCCTACGTGCGTCGACGGGTGGCCCAGAAAAGGCGACGAGAAGCTTCAATAAAGGCGAGTGGGCGTCAGCCCTGCCGGCCAGCCCAGGGCATGTTCCAGACGATGGCCCTGGGGAGAGTCTCGGGGACAATGCGGTGGACGTGCCCCGGACTGGCGCTGTCGGCCAGCGGCGATGCCGCCACGGCCGGCACCAAGGGAAAATGCGCGGCCTGCTCGTCGTCTTCGGACACGACGTCGAGAAAACGAATGCCCGCCAGCATGCCCCGGCGGTAGACGAGACGCGCCGGCCGCTCGACCTTTTCTTCGCCGATGATGATATCGAAGACCTTCGGCAGATGCGCCGCCTCGTCGATGGTCAGCAGCGCGCCGGTCGATGAAATGTTGCGAACGATGCAATCGAAGGTCGAGTAGTGGTTGTTGAACAGGATTTTCGCGCGCTTCAGCGTGCGGACTCGCGGCGCAACGCGGCGTTCCGATCCGTCGGCTTCCCGTTCGGGCAGGTTGGTCATGGTCTGCCTCCTGTTTCGTTCACCCACTCATTATCCGCATGAAAGGCTAACGAACGATCAAGATCAGCTATAAAGCCGGCACGGACAAGCCATGGCCTTCCTGATATCCGGCAAGACCTGAACGAAAAAGGCCGATGGATTCTCCACCGGCCTCTGCATTTCGTCGGAAGGGCCCTCACCCGGTATCTTTAAAACGCCCGGAGGGGCCGCATTCTTTGGTTCTGCGGCAGCTCTTTGACGGGGCGCGACACCCCATCGAAGCTTCTGTTAGTTGCGGGTCTTGTCGACCAAGGCGTTCGACTTAATCCACGGCATCATGCCGCGAAGCTTCTCGCCGACTTCCTCGATCTGGTGACGGTCGTTCATCCGGCGGATGCCCTTAAAGCGTGCCTGGCCGGCCTTGTTCTCCATCATCCAGTCCGAGGTGAACTTGCCCGACTGGATGTCGTGCAGGACGCGCTTCATTTCGGCCTTGGTCTCGGCGGTGATGATGCGCGGGCCGGTGACGTACTCGCCCCACTCGGCGGTGTTCGAGATCGAGTAGTTCATGTTGGCGATGCCGCCTTCATAGATCAGGTCGACGATCAGCTTCACCTCGTGCAGGCACTCGAAATAGGCCATCTCCGGGGCGTAGCCGCCCTCGACGAGGGTCTCGAAGCCAGCGCGAATGAGTTCGACCAGGCCACCGCAGAGCACGGCCTGCTCGCCGAAGAGATCGGTCTCGCACTCTTCCTTGAAGGTCGTCTCGATGATGCCCGAACGGCCGCCGCCAACGCCACAGGCGTAGGACAGAGCCAAGTCGAGCGCGTTGCCCGAGGCGTCGTGGTCGATGGCGACGAGGCACGGCACGCCGCCGCCCTTCTGGTATTCGCCGCGCACGGTGTGGCCCGGGCCCTTCGGCGCGATCATCACGACGTCGACGGTCTTCTTCGGCTCGATCAGGTTGAAGTGGACGTTGAGGCCGTGCGCAAACGCGATGGCGGCACCGTCGCGGATGTTGTCGGCAATGCTTTCCTTCCAGATCTCGGCCTGGAGTTCGTCCGGGGTCGCCATCATCATCAGGTCCGCCCAGGCGGCGGCCTCGGCGACGGACATGACCTTGAGGCCATCGGCCTCGGCCTTCTTGGCGGTCGCGGAACCCGCTCGGAGCGCCACGGCGATCTCGGTGCAGCCGGAATCCTTGAGGTTCAGCGCATGGGCGCGACCCTGGCTGCCATAGCCGATGATCGCGACCTTCTTGGACTTGATGAGGTTGAGATCGGCGTCACGATCGTAATAGACACGCATGGGGTTTCCTTCCCTTTGATCGTCGGGGAACCGTTCGGCCTCCCCGCTTGGTAGAACAGTCAGCGGCGGGGGTCGCCCGCCGAAGGTGAGCCGTGCAGCGTGAAGAACTGCTGCGTTGCACGGGCGGCCTCGCGGCCGATGTCGTCCGGACCGAGCGTCAGCCGCTCGCCGAGGAGGAGACGGATCTGCATGTCGCGCACGACGAGGCCGAAGAAGGTCCGGTAGGCAGCATCGACGCTGTCGAAGGCGAGGAGACCCGCCGCCTGTCCGGCCTCGAGCACCGGGCCGAGCCTTCGCCGCATGGCGAAGGGCCCGTTCTCGAGGACAATGGCGCCGAGGTCGTGCTTGTCCGAGCCGCCCTGCCCTACCGCCAGACGGTTGAGCGCGACAGAGGTATCGCTCGACAGCACCGCCAGCCAGTCGCGCGCGAAGCCCTCGAGGTTGGAGAACAGGGCCTCGCGGTCCAGGCCGTCCGGCGATAGCGGCACGGAGCGCACCTTGGACGCTTGGAACTGCACGGTCGCGGTCAACAAGCCGTCGCGGCCGCCGAACCATTTGTAGAGCGTTTCCTTGGAGCAGCTGGCACGCTGGGCGACGGCGCCCATGGTCAGCGACTCCCGAGAGTCGACGAGGAGTCCCAGCGCCGCGTCCAGCACTTCGCGCTGGCGGTCGGTCAGGGGCGTGTCGTCGATCTCAGCCTGCTGCTGCATTCCAGCTCCGGATGACGGCCCCCGAGGTCGAAGGCGACCACACGCGTACCGTACGTTACGGTACTGCCTACAGGATCGCGTTTGGCCTGGCAAGACGCCGTCGCGGAACCGCGTACGATTTGCCTTCGCGAGCCATTGCGGACCAGCGATCGCGCTTTGACCCTGTCGGCCGCGTCAGGAAATTGGAGCCTGACGCAGCGTTGGCATCCGCTGATGCGGGGATCAGATCGCCTGGCCGCAGGCACGGCGGAAGCGCCGCACCGTTTCGGCCATGCCATATTCTAGCGCGTCTGCGGTGAGGCCGTGGCCGATCGAGACCTCCGCAAGGGCCGGGATGCGATGGACGAGGGCCGGCAGGTTCGCGACCGTCAGGTCGTGACCGGCGTTGACGCCGAGCCCGTTGTCCAGCGCGGCATCGGCGGTGGCGCCCAGCCTTTCGATTTCAGCTTCCGCCGCCGCTGCGTCATCGAACGTGCCGCCATAGGGCCCGGTATAGAGTTCCACGCGGTCGCAGCCGGTCTTCGCCGCATCCGCCATCGCGGAGGGCACCGCGTCGGCGAACAGCGAGACGCGGGCGCCGCCGGCCTTCAGCCGGGCCACCACGTCCGCGAGCAGCGCGGCGTCGCGGACGAAGTCCCAGCCGTGATCGGAGGTCGGCTGCGAGGGGTCGTCCGGCACCAGCGTGACCTGTTCGGGCCGAACGCTCTCGGCCAGCACCAGGAACTCTTCCGTCGGATAGCCCTCGATGTTGAACTCCGCGCCGGGAAACTCGGCGTCGATCAGCGCCCGGATGTCCGGCAGGTCGGCGAAGCGGATGTGCCGCTGGTCCGGCCGTGGATGAACCGTCAGGCCATGCGCCCCGCTGGCGAGGGCGATGCGGCTGAGATGCGTCAGGCTCGGCCAGGGCAGGTCTCGCCGGTTGCGCAGCATGGCGATGGCATTGATGTTGACGGAGAGTTGCGTCGGCATGCGGGCCTCCTCGAATCGCCGCCGATCCATAGACCCGTCGCCCGGAGAGAGCCAGCGTTCTGGGGACCGATGTCCCGTCCTGCCGGCGCGGAAAGTAGCTCAGCCGGCGTCAGAGTTGCTGCGGGCGTCCGGCCATCGCCTCGGCGCATCCCACGTGGTGACGGCTTCTCCGCGGCGGCTTGCCACATCGTCCGGTTTGCGTGGTTGACAGGCGCTGCCGAGACTTGTTCCCTGACCGCATGGGCCTGGGAGGGCCGTTTGGGAGAATGAAATGGGTAGCTCGAGATTCCTGCCGCTGGTGATCGCCGGCCTGATCGGACTGTTCGTCGGATGGCTGTTCGGCCCTGATGTCGACGACATCGAGGACGCACAGACCGCGCGCTTCGATCAGCTGGACGCACGGGTCGCCGCGATCGAATCACCGCTCGCCGGCCTTCAGACAACGATTAACGCACAAGCCGCCGCCAGCGCCGGCCCCGCCGAGGCGATCGCCGCGCTCGGCGCCAAGGTCGATGCCGCAGCAGCGGCCGCAACGGCCGGTCAGGCCTCCGGCGAGACGATTACCCAGAGCATCGCCGCCCTGCAGGCCAAGCTCGATGCGCTCGCGGCAGCGCCGCCGCCGGCACCTCCGGCAGCCGCGCCCGCCGGCGGCGGAAAGGCCGACGCGCTCGCCGCTGAAATCGGCAATACGGGCGCCGTGCTTCTCGCCGGCCAGACGGCGATCTTCGGCAACAAGCGACTGACCGTCGCGGCTGTCAGCGACACGGGTGCCTCGCTCGGCGCCGAGGGCGCAGCTCCCGCTGAAACCGCCACAGGCGGAAAGATCGACCTCGGCGGCGGCTGCAACGTGACGCTCGCCGGCGTGTCGGGCACCGCGGCCTACCTCGCCCCGACCGACTGCAGCAATGCAGGCGCGCCTGCAGCGCCGGCGGCACCAGCCGCCCCTGCTCCGGCTGCGGAAGCTGCACCGGCGGCACCCGCACCCGCTGCTGCCGCGCCCGCCCCCGCTGCTCCGGCTGCTCCCGCACCGGCTGCTGCCGCGGCGCCTGCCGCCGCTCCGTCGCCCGACGGAACCTCGATCATGGTGGGCCAGACCGCGATGTTCGGCAGCAAGGGCGTTTTCCTGACCCGGCTCTCGCCCGACGGCAAGGCCTTCCTGTTCCTCGCCGGCAGCCAGGGCAAGGGACAGATCCCCGTCGCCACCGGCGCCGCCGCTGATCTCGGCGATGGCTGCAGCGTCACGCTGGTGAAGATCGACGGCCGTACCGCCACCTTCAAGGCTACCGGCTGCGGTGGCGAGGCGGCTGCGGCTCCAGGCGCCCCCGCTCCTGCTTCTGCCCCCGCAGCACCGGCTCCGGCAGCCCCCGCCGCACCGGCACCGGCACCGGAAGCTGCCCCTGCGCCCGCACCGGCTGCTCCGGCGCCAGAGCCTGCAGCGGCCGCACCGGCTCCGGCAGCGCCGGCCCCGGCGGCTGCGGCAGCACCTGCAGGCGCCGAGGCTCCGGCTGGCGAGGCACCCGCCCCGACACAGGCCACCGCCGGAGGCCCCGCCGCCCTGACGATCGGACAGACGGCGACCTTCGGCACGCAGCGCATGTTCCTCTCCCGCCTGACGCCGGAGAAGGCCTTCGTCGTGGTCGTCGGCAGTGGCAACAAGGAAGTGGCTGTCGGCGCGGCGCTCGACCTTGGCGGCGGCTGCACCGCCAAGTTCGACGGCATCAGCGACAAGACAGCGAATTTCACCCCGTCGGGCTGCTGAACCTTCTCCAGTCACCTTACAGAAAAGCGGCGGTGGATCTCTCCACCGCCGCTTTTCTGTGTCCGGATCGCTCGCGTCGCAGCTATTTGACGATGGTGAGTTTTTCCGCCGCCCGCGTGATCGCGGTATAGAGCCAGCGCTCGCGGCTGTCCTTGAAGGCCCAGCTCTCGTCGAACAGCATCACGTCGTTCCACTGCGAGCCCTGCGCCTTGTGGACGGTCAGCGCGTAGCCGTAATCGAAATCGTCGTAACGCTTCTTGGTCGCCCAGGCGACTTCCTCGTCCGGCGCCTCGAAGGCCGACTTCAGCAGCTTGATCTTCGCCGCGCCCTGGTCGACGTCGTCGTCGTCCGGCCGCACGATCAGGTTGATGCCGGGCTTCACCGTCTCGGGCGATGCCGTCATCACCTGCCAGAGCGAGCCGTTGAGCAGCCCCTTAGCCGGGTCGTTGCGCAGGCACACCAGCTTGTCGCCGGCATAGGGGAGAAAGCCCTTGAACCCTTTGAGCTCGCGCAGCCGCGCATTGTAGCGCCGGCGGGTGCGGTTGGTGCCGACCAGCACCTGGTCGGCGGCGAGCACCCGGTCGCGGTCGACGTCCTGCTTCGAGATGATCTGCGCTGCGCCATAGTCGCCGAGCATCAGCGGCTTGCCCTCGCGCACGTCCATGGCGAGCGCGATGATCGGGTTGTCGCGCGCTTGGCGGTGGATCTCAGTCAGCAGGAAATCCGGCGGCGCCTCGGTGAAGAAGCCGCCCCCGGTGACCGGCGGCAGCTGGCCGGGATCGCCGAGGACCAGCACCGGCGTTCCGAACGACAGAAGGTCGCGACCGAGTGCCTCGTCGACCATCGAGCACTCGTCGACGATGATAAGCTTGGCCTTGGCGACCGGGCTCTGGCGGTTCAAGGAGAACGTCGGCGAGACGCGGGCGGTGCCGGCGGTGTCGTCGGCGATCACGTCCTCCCCGCGCGGGCGGTAGATCAGCGAATGCAGCGTCCGCGCGCTCTTCGCGCCCTTTGAACGCAGCACCTGCGCCGCCTTGCCGGTGAAGGCGGCGAACTGCACGCTGCCGTCGATGCCCTCGGCAAAGTGTTTTGCGAGCGTCGTCTTGCCGGTCCCGGCATAGCCGAAAAGCCGGAAGATCGGCTGGCCGCCATCCTGCAGCCACGTGGCGACGGCCTGGAGGGCCTGATCTTGCTGGGGCGAGAATTTCATTCTGCCGACAGACAGGATTCCCGAGATGAGGGCAAGTCGGAGACCGCGGGTTTACCCCTTATCCCGCCCTTCGGGGCACCCGGCCGGCAGCGATCGGACGCGATAGACCCGGACGAACCAGCCGTTTCCGTTTTCATCCCCGGTCGGCCCCCTGCGGCGGGTTGCCGGCCGCAGATCCGGAGAAGAGGTAGGTAACATCGCCGAAGCCGTCGACCGGGAAGACGTAGAGGACGCGCGCTCGCGCGGCCGAGACGTTCCGCGAGCCGTGCTCGGCCATTCCTGGGATGAAAAGGCAGTCGCCTTTGGCAATCTCGCGGTCGACACCATCGATCGTCACCCGCACCTGTCCTTCCAGGACGAAGTAGATCTCGTCCGGCGCGTGCCGGTGCGGCGCCAGGAAACCTTCCGGCTCGAGCGTCGCAATACCCGCCGTCAGTCCCGCCGTCGGCGTCAGTCCTGCCGAGATCAGCGTCTGCCAGCCGATGACGCCGCGTCCCTCCGGTTCGTTCCACCCTTCGGGACAGTGGCCGCTATCGGCGACGACGCAGGCTTCGGTCGCTGTCGCTCCGGCATGGTTCATGTCCGCTCTCCCCCTGACCGCGCTGGCCCCGCAGCCCGATCTAGCCACAGATCATGGCCGGATGCGACGCCTGTCGGTGCCGGATGCAACACGGCTTGCCGGCCGCAGGGCCTAAAGAAGGATCGGGACCACCGTCAGGGCGAGCAGCACCCCCATCGCGATGTTGAACCACTTCAGCCGAACGGGATTGGACAGGAAACCCCGCAGCGCGACGCCGAAGCCCGCCCAGACCGAGACGCTCGGAAAATTGACGAGCCCGAAGGCGAAGCCGACGACGAAGACGGACGTCACCGGATGGTCGGCGCTGGTGTAGGCACCCATCGCGACCAGCGCCATCGCCCAGGCTTTCGGGTTGACCCACTGGAAGGCCGCCGCCTGCAGGAAGGTCATCGGCACGGCGCCCGCCCTGCCCTCGCCGAGGCCCCTCGAGTTGCCGATCTTCCACGCAAGCCAGATGAGATAGGCGGCACTCAGCCATTTCAGAGCCGTCTCGAGGACCGGAAGAGCGGCTAACAGGGCGCCGAGGCCGAAACCAACGGCAAGCAGCAAGGCGACGAAACCGACCGCGATGCCCAGCATGTGCGGGATCGTGCGCAGGAAGCCGAAATTCACGCCGGACGCCAGCAGCATCATGTTGTTCGGCCCCGGCGTCACCGACGAGACGAAGGCGAAGGTGACCAGCGCGAGAAAGACGTCGAGGGACATCGTTTTTCCTTCGGGGCCGACCGCGGTCGCCCGCGCACCCCGGTGAAGGAGAGGCCGCCACGCCTCCCGGTGAAACCTACATCCCGTGCCGGCCGCGCGAGAGGGCAGCGACGCCGGTGCGGCAGAGCTCGACGAGGCCGAGCGGCGCCATCAGGGCGATGAACTGGTCGACTTCCCAGACCCGGCCGGTGATCTCGAAGATGAAATGCTCCACCGAGGCGTCGATGATGCTGGCGCCCAGCGCATCGCTGAGGCGCAGGGCCTCGGCGCGGTTCTCGCCGGAACAGGCCACCTTGACGATCGCGAGTTCGCGCTCGATCGGGCTGTCCATCGTGCCGTCGCGGCCGTGCAGCGTCAGGTCGACCACCCGGTGCACCGGCACGACGCGGTCGAGCTGGCTCTTCAGCTGTTCCAGGAGGTGTGGCGTGCCGCGGGTGACGATGGTGATGCGCGATAGGTGCTTGGCGTGCTCGGTCTCGGAGACGGTGAGGCTCTCGATGTTGTAGCCGCGGCCGGAAAATAGACCGATGACGCGGGCCAGAACCCCCGGCTCGTTGTCGACGAGAAGCGCGAGGGTGCGCGTCTCGACCGCCTCCTTCTCCTGGGTGATGAAATAGGCAGAGGCCGGCGGCTGGATCGGGCGGTTCATGGGGTTCTCTGGCGTTGGCGGCGCGGGTCGGCGCGGCGTGAGACGGGCGGCAAAGGCACGCGCCACCTTTCGGCGGCGCGTGCCCGATACCTCAAACGAGAGCAGCGCCCTTGGCGTCGATGGCATTGGCGACCGCGTCGTCCGTCGCCTCGTCGGGCAGCAGGATCTCGTTATGCGCCTTGCCCGACGGGATCATCGGGAAGCAGTTGGCAAGGTTCTCGACATGGCAGTCGAAGATCACCGGCCGGCGCACGTCGATCATCTCCTGGATCGCCGCGTCGAGGTCTCCCGGCTTGTCGCAGCGGATGCCGACGCCGCCATAGGCTTCCGCGAGCTTCACGAAGTCCGGCAGCGCATCGGAGTAGGAATGCGACAGACGGTTGCCATGCAGCAGCTGCTGCCACTGCCGGACCATGCCCATGTACTGGTTGTTGAGGATGAAGATCTTGATCGGCGCGTCGTGCTGCACCGCCGCCGACATTTCCTGAATCGTCATCTGCACCGAGGCGTCGCCGGCGATGTCGATCACCAGCGCGTCGGGATGGGCGATCTGCACGCCCAAAGCCGCCGGCAGGCCGTAGCCCATCGTCCCCAAGCCGCCGGAGGTCATCCAGCGGTTCGGCTCCTCGAAACCATAGAACTGCGCGGCCCACATCTGATGCTGGCCGACCTCGGTGGTGATGTAGGTGTCGCGATCCTTGGTCAGCTCGTAGAGCCGCTGGATCGCGTATTGCGGCATGATCAGCTGGTCGTTCGGCTTGTAGGCCAGGCAGTTGCGGCCGCGCCAGGCGTTGATCCGCGCCCACCAGTCGGCCACCTCAGGGTCTGCGCGCCGGCTCTCGGCCTTCCAGGTCGAGACCATGTCGGCGAGGACATGCGCGACATCGCCGATGATCGGCAGCTCGACGCGGACGATCTTGTTGATCGAGGACGGGTCGATGTCGATGTGGATCTTCTTCGAGTTCGGCGAGAAGGCGTCGAGGCGGCCGGTGATGCGGTCGTCGAAGCGCGCGCCGATGCACAGCATGACGTCGCAGTCATGCATGGCAAGGTTCGCCTCGTAGGTGCCGTGCATGCCGAGCATGCCGAGCCAGTTCTCGCCGGACGCCGGATAGGCGCCAAGCCCCATCAGCGTCGAGGTGATGGGGAAACCGGTGACCGCGACGAGCTCGCGCAACAGACGGCTCGCCTCAGGCCCCGAATTGATGACGCCGCCGCCGGAATAGATGATCGGCTTCTTGGCATTCGCCAGCATCTCGATCGCCGCACGGATGCGCTCGTGGTCGCCCTCGAGCTGCGGCCGATAGCTCTCGTGCCGGTGGATCGGCTGCGGCGGCGTGTAAGTGCCGGTCGCGAACTGGACGTCTTTCGGGATATCGACGACGACCGGGCCGGGCCGGCCGGTGGTGGCCACGTGGAACGCCTCGTGCAGGACGCGGCTGAGATCCTCGACGTCCTTCACCAGCCAATTGTGCTTGGTGCACGGCCGGGTGATGCCGACGGTATCGCATTCCTGGAAGGCGTCGGAGCCGATCAGCATGGTCGGCGCCTGGCCGGTGATGCAGACCATCGGAATTGAATCGGACAGCGCATCCTGCAACGGCGTCACCATGTTGGTGGCGCCGGGACCGGAGGTGACGAGGACCATGCCGGGCTTGCCGGTCGAGCGGGCATAGCCCTCGGCCGCGTGTCCCGCGCCTTGCTCGTGCCGGACGAGGATGTGCTTGATCGCATCCTGCTGGAACAGAACGTCGTAGATCGGCAGCACCGCTCCGCCGGGATAGCCGAAGAGATGCTCGACGCCGTGGTCGACCATCGCCTGCACGACCATCTGGGCGCCCGTCATTTTACGTTGTCCGGCAGTCATCGTTTCGGTCCGTTTCCTGGTCGATCGATCCGCTGCATCCCGTAGTCCGGGTTTTCGCTGAGAGATCGTCGAAGTGGCTGAAAAGGCGGAAAATGCGAGCAATAAAAAAGGCCCCTGAAGGGCCTTGGGCAGCGCACACGTGGCTTTCGCCGGACGGTCCCTAGACCGTCTCGCGTGTGCGCCCTCGTACTACGATTAGAATCTTGCTCATGGTGAAGACGTTAATCGCAACGGAGAGGCGCGTCAACGCCCCTCCGTCACGCGATCAAACATCCACCGATCAGCCGGCGGACACCTCGATGCGACGATAGCGCGCCTGGGCCAGCGCGTAGACGCCGAAGGCCATCAGTCCGAGGCCAGTCGCGGCCAGGAAGGCCCAGCCGTAGCGCCAGTCCGCCATAGCGTCGAGCGCGGTGCCAAGGCCCGGCGTCTCGCTGTCGGCATAGGACACCGCCCCGGTGAAGATCAGGAAGCCGAGCAGCAGAAACGTAGCGCCACGGGCCATGAGGCCAACCTGGCAGACCGGCTTCAGCCAGCTGCGGTCGGCCGGAAACCGCATGTATTTCTCAAACCCCGCGGTGGCGCCCTTGAAGATGTGAGCCAAGCCCGCCACCAGCATGATCGCGGCGGCAGCCAGCGTCAGGGCCCGGCCAAAGCCCGCGGCATAAGCCATGGAGATGCCGTCATGCATCATCCCGCCGCCGCCGGAACCGGCGCCGATGGCGAGGGTCGCGGCAAACAGCGCCAGCGCGCCGTAGGACACGCCGCTCGCCAGAAGACCGGTCCGCACGAAGAGGCCCTTCGCCCCCGTACCATGTCGGTCCGGATCGAGACCGGCCTGCAAGAAGCGCCAGAGCGAGAACGCCAGCAAGGCCACGACGAGAACGGAGAGAAGTACGACGCCGCCGACCGAGCCAAAAACCGTACCGATCGCTTCCTTCGAGCCCATCGCCCGTCCGGTGGAATAGGCAGCCTTGAAGGCGAAGTAGCCGATGATCAGATAGACCGCGCCGCGTGCGACATAGCCGGCGCGGGCCGCCTTCTCGATCGGACGCCGGTGCTGGTGAAGAACGTCGGTGGCGGACATGAAAGCTTCCAGGCTGCCGCCGGGATGACCGACAGCGTTTCGACAATGGTCGGCCGAAACCGCTTGTCGGCGGATCGGTTCCGGCGCCGGCTGATATCGTCAGGCGCAGATGCGGTTTCGGCCGGATTGCTTGGCGTTGTAGAGATTGATGTCGGCGCGCTTGTAAAGCGATGCCGCGTTCTCGCCCGGCCGGGCCTCGGCGAGGCCGATGGACATGGTGATGCGCAGCCGCACGTTGCCCGACTGGATCCGCAGCCGCTCGACGGCGAGCCGCAACCGGTCGGCGAAGTCACCGAGATCGCGCGGGCTCATGTTCGGGACGACCACCGCGAATTCCTCGCCGCCCAGTCTCGCGACGGTGTCGTGATGGCGCGTGTAGTCCATCAGGCACTTCGAGACCTTGCGCAGTACCTCGTCACCGACATCGTGGCCGTGGGTGTCGTTGATGCCCTTGAAGTGATCGAGATCAAGGATCATCAGGCCCAGCGGCTCGGCACTCCTGTCGAAGGCGCTGAGTTGCTGGTCCAGGGCATCGTCGAAATGCCGACGGTTCGCCAGTCCCGTCAGACCGTCGGTCAGAGCCGCCTGCTCCATCTCCTTGGTGCGGCGCCGAAGGACACTGGTCAGCATGGAGAGCTTGCCGTGCTCGCGCGACTGCGCCCGCAGGAAGGGCAGCACGAAGACAAGGGCGACAATAGCGGCCGTGATCAGCAGGCCCTCGATGGAGAGGTAAAGGAACCGTATATAGTCCCCGTTCGGAACCCCGCCGGAAACCGCCAGCTGGCGGCCGAACTCGCCCGCCATCTCCGAAACGAGGACCGCAGCCGCGAAAATGACCGCCAGCAGCACGACGAATGAAATCTCAACTTTTCTCGATGTCATTCTCACCCATGCCATGCCTGACGTCCGTGGATGAGACTTAGCTGCCTGAAGGTTTACTGAACTTAAAGTTTTGGAGCACTTTGCCGAGATCGGCATCCAATTGTTCGGTCGGCTGCAGACGGCCGCCGTCGAACTGGTGCCGGAACCAGGTTTCCTGCCGCTTGGCATATTGCCGACTGCGGGTGACCGCGCGGTCCGTCGCCGCATCGAGGTCGAGCCGCCCCTCGAGGTGCTCGACAAGCTCGGCAACGCCGATGGCCTTGCCCGCCGTCCCGGCGAGCGCGCCGGGGATTTTAGCAAAGGCTTCCGCCTCGGCCAGAGCGCCGGCCGTCAGCATGGCGTCGAACCGCTGGCGGATCTGATCGCGCAAAACCGGACGCGGCGGGGTGAGGAGGATCGTCAGCGCCGAGTCCGCCGCGATCAGCGGGGCGCCGGCGCCCCGCTGCAGCGCCGCCAGCGGCTCGCCTGTGACCGCCAAGATCTCCAGCGCCCGCAGGATCCGCTGCGGATCCCCCGGCCGCAGCCGCGCTGCCGTCTCGGGATCGCGCCGCGCGAGTTCGGCATGGAGGGCTTGCGGCCCCTCGTCCGCCATGCGGGCCCGCCAGGCCGTCCGGACGGCATCGGGCACTGCGGGCATCGCGTCGATGCCGCCGAGCAGCGCCTTGAAGTAGAGGCCGGTGCCGCCGCAGATGATCGGCATCCGGCCCTCGGCAGCAAGCGTCGCCAGAAGCGGCGCAACGTCCCGCGCCCAGGCGCCGACGCTGTAATCGGCATCCGGCGGCACGTGGCCGTAGAGGGCATGCGGCGCGGCGGCGAGATCGGCGTCGGACGGTCGCGCGGTTAGGAGCCGCAGGCCGTCATAGACCTGCATGGAGTCGGCGTTGACGACGACGCCGCCGAAAGCCCTCGCCAGCTGCACGGCCAGCCCCGACTTGCCGCTCGCGGTCGGCCCGGCTATCAGGACCGACCGGATTTGTCCGGCTGGTTGGGACATTCGCGCCATGCTCGTCGTCACGCTCATCTCCGCCCGGCACAGCCTGCCCATCGCCCGCGACGTCGCGGAAAGCCTTGGCGGTGCGCTGACCTGGCTGCAGCCGGACGTCGCCTGCGACATCCATCTGCCCGGAGCGCCGACGGCGGCGGCGATGGCCGAGGTCCGCGCGCTCGCGGCCGCCACCAAGGTCGACTGCGTGGTGCAGGAGGCGGCCGGTCGGCGCAAGCAGATTCTGATCGCCGACATGGATTCAACGATGATCGGGGAAGAGTGCATCGACGAGCTCGCCGCCCTTGTCGGGCTGAAGACCGAGGTCGCCGAGATCACCGCGCGGGCGATGAACGGCGAGATCGACTTCGAGCCGGCGCTCATCGCCCGCGTCGCGCTGCTGAAGGGGCTCCCAGAAAGCGTCATCGCCGACGTCATCGCCTCGCGCATTACCCTCGCCCCCGGCGGCGCCACGCTCGTCGCCACGATGCGCGCCAACGGTGCCTATGCTGCGCTGGTGTCGGGTGGCTTCACCGCCTTCACCTCGGTCATCGCGGCCCGCCTCGGTTTCGACGAGAACCGCGCCAACAGGCTCGACATCACCGATGGCCATCTCGCCGGCACCGTCGAAGCGCCTATCCTCGGCCGCGAGGCCAAGGTCGAGGCGCTCCGGCAGATCGCGGGGATGCGCGGCCTGACGCCTGCCGACGCGCTGGCCGTCGGCGACGGCGCCAACGATCTCGGCATGATCGGCATCGCCGGCACTGGCGTCGCGATCCACGCCAAGCCCGCGGTCGCCGCCGCCGCCCCGCACCGGATCGACCATGGCGACCTCACCGCCCTGCTCTTCCTCCAGGGCTATGCGGCGACCGACTTCGTCGGATGATCCCGTTCGAGACCGAGCGGCTGATTGTCCGCCGCTGGATGGACCGCGACCGCGCGGCGTTTCACCGGCTGAACAGCGACGAAACGGTGATGCGTTTCTTTCCCTTTCGCCGCGACCGGGCCGAGTCCGATGCCGCCCTCGACCGCTTCAACGCCATGCTCGACCGCGACGGCATGACCTTCTTCGCGCTGGAGGCCAAAGAGGACGGGCGGGTCGTCGGCATGACCGGCACGGCCCGGCTCGATGCCAATATGCCCCGTGCCCCGGGGGTCGAGATCGGCTGGCGGCTTCTGCCGGAAGAATGCGGCAATGGATTTGCCACAGAAGCGGGCCGCGCCTGCCGCGACTTCGCTTTTGCCGGCTTCGACATCGGCGAGATCGTCAGCTTCTGCGTCGTCGACAATATTGCCTCGGAAGCGGTGATGTTGCGCCTTGGCTTGGAGCGGGTTGCCGACTTCGACCATCCCAAGGTCGATCCAAGGACCCATCCCCATCTCGTCCGCCACAAACTCTATCGCCTTTCGCGGGGGCAATGGTCGGCGCTTGCGACTCACCAAAGCTAGACGGCTTTACGAGACACGCGCCCTCGCCTCGTCAAAGCCGGTGAAGCGATGGCGCTGGTCCGGCGGCACCAAGGTGCAATTCTCGCGCCGACCGAACCAGCGATAGCGTCGCCGTGCGACGAGATCATAAGCGCTGTCACGCCAGGAGCGCGGGACGATGCGCAAAAGCCCGAGCCAGCGCCAGGGCGCCTTCAGGTACCGGCTGATCTCGATCGCCGCATCGGATCGCATCAGGCCCTTACTCACCACAACCAAGAAGGTCGCATCGAGGTCTTCGGGCGTGAGCCCATGGGCCGCAGCGAGCCCCGCGCCCTCCGGCGACCAGGCGCCAACGAAATGCAGCGCCGCATCGCGCTCGAAGCGCAGCACAAACGCGACCATCCCGCTGCACAACACGCAGTCGGTATCGAAGACGATCACTGGATGGGGCACCGGAACGGGCTTTGCCCCGGCCTCCGGCGCCAGAGTCACGACGTCAATCGATCGGCACCACCACGAAGCGCAGTTCGCCCGTCGCGGTGGCAAGCAGCAGCAGCGCGTTTTTGCGGCCGCTGGTCTTCAGGCTGGCGATCTTCTTGGCGATGTCGGCGGGCTTTGCCACTTGCTCCTGCGCGACCTCCCGGATGACCATGCCGGGCTCGATCCCCTTCTCGGCCGCGCCGGACGACGGCGCGACGGCGGTGATCACGACGCCTGACACGTCGGCGCCGAGCCCGAACTTCGTGCGGGCCGCCTCGTCGATCTCGTCGAGAGCCAAGCCGAGCACCTCGACACCCTCCTGCGCCTTCGCGCCGGGCTGGCTGTCCTCGGTGTCCGCCTTGTCCTCGTCACCCATCAGCTTCTCGCCGTCCTCGAGCCGGCCGAGCGTCACGTCGACGTCGATCTGTTGCACGGGATCGGAGGTCTTCGCTTCCTTACGCAGCAGCTTCACCACGACCTTCTTGCCGACCGGAGTCTCCGCGACGATGCGCGGCAGGTCGCGCGAGGTCAGGATGTCCTTGCCGTCGAAGGTGACGATGACGTCGCCGACCTTTAGCAAGCCGTTGTCGGACGGGCCTTTCGGGACGACGCCCATCACCAGCGCGCCCTTGGCGGCCGGCAGGCCGAGGCCCTCGGCGATGTCGTCCGTCACCTCCTGCAGACGAATGCCGAGCCAGCCGCGCCGCGTCTCGCCGAACTGGCGGAGCTGGCCGATGACGTTGGAGGCGATCACCGAGGGAATGGAGAAGCCGATGCCGATCGAGCCACCGGTCGGCGAGATGATGGCGGTGTTGATGCCGACGACATCGCCATACATGTCGAACAGCGGGCCACCGGAATTGCCCCGGTTGATCGCCGCATCGGTCTGGATGAAGTTGTCGTAGGGGCCAGCATTGATGTTGCGGCCTCGGGCCGAGACGATGCCGACGGTCACCGAACCGCCGAGCCCGAAAGGGTTGCCGATGGCCATCACCCAGTCGCCGATCCGCAGCTTCTCGGAATTGCCGAACTTTACGGCCTTCAGCGGCGTCTTCGGTACGACCTTCAACAGCGCAATGTCCGTCTTGGTGTCGACACCGACGAGTTCGGCATCGAGCTTGGAGCCGTCGGCGAAATTGGCGGTGATCTCGTCGGCGTCGGCGATGACGTGGTTGTTGGTGACGATGTAGCCGGCGGGGTCGATGACGAAGCCCGAGCCCAGCGACTGCACCTTGCGGGAATCACTGCCGTCGCCGTCCTTCAGGAGATCGTCGAAGAAGTCCTGAAGCGGCGAGCCTTCGGGCGCCTCGAGCCGCGGCACGTTGCGCGAGGAACCCTCGACGGTCTGGGAGGTCGAGATGTTGACCACGGCGTCGAGCAGCGGCTCGGCGACATCGGCAACGGATTCCGGACCGTTCGACCGATGCGGCGTCGCGGGAACGCCGGGGGCTGCGGGATTGACGGTGTCGGCGACCGGGGGCTGCGGGGCTACCGTCTGGCCTTGGGGCGGCGGCGCGATCACCCCTTGCGCGCCGGCGGGCACTGCGAGACCGAGGAGAAGAAGACCCGTCAGGGCGTGCAGCGGGCGGCGGTCGGACATAGCGGTTCCCGTGGTTCTCGCGCCCGGGCCGTCGCCGGCATGGGCCCCGGAGATCGCGCCCTGCGCACCCGATCGAGGCAAACGGAAAAACATGGCCGAAGCAAGAAGATTACGGCCACTTCACGGCTTTGCACCGCCGACGTGACCCGCTCGGCAGCCCTAAAATGAAAATGCCGGGCGGTGGAAGCCGCCCGGCATAAAGACTTACTGTGCGGGCGCCGAGGCCGGCGCTTCTGCGGGCGCCGGCGTCCCGGCTGGCGCCGGTGCTTCCGCGGGAGCCGGTGCATCTGCCGGCGCTGGCGTATCCAGCGCCGGCGCCTGCAACGCCGCGGGGGCGCCTGCGGGTGCCGGTGCGTCCGCTGCCGGTGCTGTCGGCGGCGTTGCGGCTTCCGCAGCGGCTTCGGCTGCAGCGGCCGCGACACCCGGGGGCACCGCGACGGAAGCCGTGGCGCCGGCCGCACCATCGCTCTTGAAGTAGCGGAAGAACTCAGAGTCCGGGCTTAGGACCATCGAGGGTCCGTTGCCGTCGAGCGCGGTCTTGTAGGCCTGCATCGAGCGGTAGAACTCGAAGAACTCCGGGTTGCGCCCGAACACCGCGGCGAAGATCGCGTTGCGCTGGGCCTGGCCGCCGCCCTGCAGGACAGCTGCCTCGCGGCGTGCGCCGGCGAGGAGCTCGGAGGATTCACGTTCAGCGGCGGCGCGGATCTCGCGGGCCGAAACCTGGCCGTCGGCGCGCAGCCGCTCGGCCTCAGTCAGACGCTCTGCCGCCATCCGGCGGTAGGTGTTCTCAGACACTTCGCTGGTGAGGTCGGTCCGGCTGATGCGGATGTCCTCGAGGCTGATGCCGAGCGCCGAGGCCTCCGGCCGAACCTGGTCGCGGATCTCGACCATCATTTCCGCCCGCGCCGAGGAGAGCGCCGCGTCGAAGCTGCGCTTGCCGTAGGTGGCGCGGATGGCGGAGTTGAAGCGCGTCAGCAGCCGCTGCTCGGCGATCTCCAACTGGCCGCCCTGGACGCCGGCCCGGAACTTGCGGGCATCGGTGATGCGGTAGACCATGAACGCATCGACGACATAACGCGCGCCGCCGGACACCTGAACCTCGAGGTCGGTGATGTCGGAGCGCAGCAGGCGGTCCGGCAGCATCTGGACGATGTCGGCATTGGCGAAGGCGAAGGGCAGCTTGGCGTAAAGGCCGGGCTCGGTGATCACCCGCTGGATCTGACCAAGGCGGATCACCACGGCCTGCTCGCGCTCGTTGACGACGAAGATCGAGCTCCAGATGATGAACAGGACGACGGCGAAGCCGAGCAGGCCGGCATAGAAACGGTTGCTCATCAGTTGGCTCCCTGGCTGGCGGTCGCGCCGGTGCTGGTCGAGCCGTAGTTCTGGTTCGGGGTGTTCGGGGCAACGGTCGTCCCGCCGCGCCGCTGCAGATCGTTCAGCGGCAGGTAGGGCACGACACCCTGTCCGTTGGTGCCGGACTCAATGATCACCTTCTTGGCGTCGCGGTAGACGCCTTCCATGGTCTCGAGGAAGATCCGACGACGCGTGATTTCAGGCGCCTTCTCGTACTCGTCCAGAATGGCAGTGAAGCGCTGCGATTCACCTTGCGCGTCCTGGATCAAACGGTTGCGCTCGGCGGCCGCGTCTTCGCGGATCTGAACGGCCTGACCACGGGCTTCACCCAGCTGCTGGTTGCGGTAGAGGTTGGCTTCTTCGACAAAACGGGTCTGGTCCTGGCCGGCGCGCTGCACTTCCTCGAAGGCGGTCGCAACCTGCTGCGGCGGCGCCGCGTCCTCGATGGAGACGCCGCTGATGCGCAGGCCCGAGCCGTAGCGGTCGAGGGCATCCTGCATGATCGCGCGGACCGACTCGGCAATGCCGGCGCGGTTGTCGCGGAACACCTCGTCGACAGGCCGACGTCCGACGACTTCACGCATCGCGCTCTCGGCGACTTGCCGCAGCATGCCCTGCGGATCGTCGACGTTGAAGAGATAGGCTTGCGGATTGTCGATGCGGTAGAGCACGGAGAACTGGACGTTGACGATGTTCTGGTCGCCCGAGAGCATCTGCCCTGCGAGAGCGCCGGAGCCATCCGGGCTGGCACTGCCGATGCGCAGCTGGTTCTCGACGGCCGGCACGGTCTGGAACGTCTCGAGCGGCCAGGCGGTGAAATTCAGGCCCTCGCTGGCGAGTTCCTGGCGTGGCTTGCCGAGGAAGATCTTCACGCCGTATTCGCCGGGCTGGACGGTATGGACCGCGTTGAAGACCCAGATCAGCGCGAGGACGACGAGAATAAGGCCGCCGAAGGCAAAACCGCTGGCCGCTCCGCCGGGAGGACCACCGCGACCGCCGCCGCCACCGCCACCACCTGGGATGGCGCGCCGAAGACGGTCCTGGCCGCGCCTCAGGATTTCCTCGAGGTCGGGAGATTTCCCGCCGTTACCGGGGCGCGGGCCTTGGCCCCAAGGGCCGTTGCCATTGCCGTTGCCGCCGCTGCCTTTATAGCCGCCGCCACCACCGGTCTGATTGCTCCAGGGCATGCATGTCCTCTCGATTGACATGAAGGACACGGGAACTGCCCCGCATCGTCGATCATTCGTCCAAAACCCTTATAGGAACTGGCTTGAGCCCTTTCAACGCGAGGACGCGGTTTTACCGGTCGCGCCGCCGGTCATCGTTACCGGATGCCTGCCGCCCAGGCGGCAAACGGCGGCCCCTCGAGGGTGATCTCAGATCCGGTCGTAGATGACGAAACGGCTGGCTGCGCTGTCCCGCTCGCCAGCGGAAACATCCTCGTACTGCACGATTTTCCACCGCAGCGGATCGATGGCCGGAAACAGCGTATCCCCCTCCGGCCTCGCCTCGACATGGGTGACGTAAAGGCGCTCGAGCCGGTCCATGAACAGGGTATAGATCTCTGCCCCGCCGGCGATCACGATCTCGTCGGCGCCGCGTTGACCGGCAAGCTCCTCCGCAAGAGCGAGGGCCGCCTCCGGCGTCGCGACGGCGTGCGCACCGGCGATCGGCAAAGTTGCGCTCCGAGTCAGCACGACCGAATCCCGCCCGTCGAGCACCCGCCCGATCGAGACCAGCGTCTTGCGTCCCATGATCATCGGCTTGCCCATGGTGAGCCGGCGGTAGCGCTTGAGGTCGGTGGCGAGGCGCCAGGGCATTTCGCCGTCCCGGCCGATGACGTTGTTTTCGGCCATGGCGACGACGGCGACCAGTCGGGTCATGCCGCGTCCCGCTGCAGGCCGCGGGCCAGCGCCGGACGGACCGACATCCGCTCGGCATGCGCCCGGAGCACTTCGAGGTCCGGCATCAGTGAGGCCGACCACTGCATGACGCTGGCGACCAGGATGTCGGCAGCCGACACGGTGTCGCCGAGCAGATAGTCGTGCCGTGAGAGGGTCGCCTGCAGCCTTTCCCCGAGTTCGTCGAATTGCCGGGCGAAGAGCGAGCCCGGCGTCGCGATCTGCAGCTGCCGCGCGGTCACCGCCGGCTCGAGGACGCCGGCATAATAGGCGAGCCATGTCAGGTAGGCGCCGCGTTCGGGGTGGCCGATCGGCCGTCCCATCTCGGAATCGGGGAAGAGATCGGTGAGGTACAGCACGATGGCGCTGGACTCCGAGATCACTGCGCCGTCGTGCAGCAGCGCCGGCACCTGTCCGGCCGGGTGCGGGTTGGCGGGATCGCGGGCACCGGACCCGTCCATGCGGCGGATGCCGACATAGCGGACGTCGTAGGTCGCGCCGAGCTCCTCCAGCAGCCAGAGAATGCGCGTCGAGCGCGACTGCGGCGAATGAATCAAGGTCAGCATCGCGTTTCTCCCGGCGTCAGACATCGGAAATTGCGCCAGAACGGATTGTGAAACCAGCCCTGACGGTTGCTCAGACGGCGATGGGCGCCTTGATGCTGTCGTGCGCCTGGTAGTTCTCGATGGTGATGTCGTCGAAGCCAAAGGCGAAGAGATCGGTGACCGCGGGGTTCAGCCGCAGCTGCGGCAGCGGCAGCGGCTCCCGCGTCAGCTGCAGCCGCGCCTGCTCGAAATGGTTGGCATAGAGATGCGCGTCGCCGAGCGTGTGGATGAACTCGCCGGGCCGATATCCCGTCGCCTGGGCGATCATCGCCGTCAGCAGCGCGTAGGAGGCGATGTTGAAGGGCACGCCGAGGAAGATGTCGGCAGAGCGCTGGTAGAGCTGGCAGGACAGTTTGCCGTCGGCGACGTAGAACTGGAACAGGCAATGGCAGGGCGGCAGCGCCATCTCGTCGACGAGGGCCGGATTCCAGGCCGAGACGATCAGCCGGCGCGAATTCGGGTTCCGCTTGATGGCCTCGACGACGCCGGCGATCTGGTCGATGTGGCCGCCCTGATAGTCGGGCCAAGACCGCCACTGCGCCCCGTAGACCGGGCCGAGCTCGCCGTCCGCATCCGCCCACTCGTCCCAGATCTTCACGCCGTTGGCGTTGAGATAGGCGATGTTGGTGTCGCCCTTCAGGAACCAGAGCAGCTCGTGGATGATCGAGCGAAGGTGGAGCTTCTTGGTGGTGACGAGCGGAAAGCCGGCGGCGAGATCAAACCGCATCTGACGGCCGAACACCGAACGGGTGCCGGTGCCGGTCCGGTCGCCCTTGTCGGCGCCGCCGGCCAGAACGTCGGCCATGAGATCGAGATAGGCACGCATCGAAACCTCGGAAAGGAAATGTCGGCGACTATCTCGCCGGCTTAGAATGGCTTGGCGCTTTCGGCCTTTTCAGATGGCAGGGAACTGCCTATATTCGTCTCGCCGGTGCAAGCCGGCTATAGCGATAAACGGACGATGAAATAAGCCATTCGGACCCGGGGGCGGTACCCGGCGCCTCCACCTGAACCCTTCCGCAGTGGAAAAGTCCTCCCTCATCGGGGGTCAATCTTCCACGGGAAGGGTTGAGGCGGGGGCGAAATAGGATCGACGAGGGTGTAAAGATCGAACTTTTGCTCGGCATGGTACCACCGTCATCGGGCTATATAGTAGTTGCCAATGACAACTATGCGGAAGCACGTCTCGCAGCCTAAGGCTGTGCGATAGCTTCAAATCAAGCCCTGGGGGTTCGCACTTCTAGGCGGGGTTCGGAGGCACCTGGCAACAGAAGCCTCCACTGATTTACGGGCCCGCCGTCCCGGCAAGCCCCCGAGAAGAGCAGTCAGAGCGTCACGATGGGCCAGGATCTAATCCGCTACGATATTCTCGCGCAGGATGCCCTGCGCGGCGTCATCCGGAAGGTCTTGAACGAAGTCATCAAGACCGGACTGCCGGGCGAGCATCACTTCTTCATCACCTTCCTGACCTCCGCACCCGGCGTGCGGATTTCGTCGCGGCTGCGCGAAAAATACCCGGAGCTGATGACGATCGTCATCCAGCACCAGTATTGGGACCTTGCGGTGACCGATACGACCTTCGAGGTCGGCCTGTCCTTCTCCGACATCCCGGAGCGCCTGCTGATCCCGTTCGCAGCGATCCGCGGCTTCTACGATCCGGCCGTCAACTTCGAGCTCGAGTTCGACGTGCGCGAGGTCGAGGCCGCCAATGGATCGAGCGACGACGCGCCGGTGTCGATCGCGCCGCCCGCCTTGCAGGAAGTGCCGAAGACGCCGCGCGCCGCGCCGGCGAAGCTGCCGGCCAAGGCCCGTTCCAAGGACCAAGGCGAGGCGCCGACCGAAGAAAAGCCAGCCCCTGCTGCGGCCGAAAAGAAGAACGCCGAGGTCGTGTCGCTGGACGCGTTTCGCAAGAAGACCTGAGCCGGCGCATGGCCGAGATCGTCAATCTCCGGCAGGCGCGCAAGCGGCTCGCGCGGGCCGCGGCGGCCGATCAAGCCGATGCCAACCGTACGGCTTTCGGCCTTCCGAAGCGCTTGCGGGAGGCGGCGAAGACCGAACGCGAGACGCTCGCGTCACGCCTCGACGGGCGTAGACTGGGGAAGCCGCAGACCGATGCGGGCTCGAACGGCTTCGCCGATACGGCTGCCGACACCGCCACTGTCCCCTCAACGCTTACCGAGGGCCCGGCGGATACTCGCTCGGCCGACTGAAAGCCGGCGATGATCGTCAAGCGCTCGATCAGCATTCGCGGCCACCGGACGTCGATCAGCATCGAGGACGCGTTCTGGGCACGCCTCCAGGCGATTGCCGCCGATCGGCGGACGGCTCTGGCCGCCCTCGTCGCCGGAATCGACACCGCCCGAACACCCGGCACCAACCTTTCCTCCGCCATCCGGCTGTTCGTGCTCGACGAAGCCCTGGCCGCCCGAGGCGAGACTGCACCACCTCGCCCGGCTGCGCCTGTTGCGCACGAGGTGGCAGCGCGCGATTGAGGCGGCTACCACACCGGTCAGGTCCCGTCGGCGTACAACCGAGCGCAGCGCCGGTTGTGGGAGGTCAGATCAGGCCCGTATCGGAAAGCCTATTTCCCGCCGCGCCTTGGGGTGCAGTGCCGCAGTTCGATCAGCGGGGCCATTCGGCGCTGTTTGCAGGACACGCGAAGCGCCTAGGTCGACGCAGGCCCTCCCCTCATCTCACCGAAGCGATCATCTCTCATGAGGCTGACGCGGAGGGCACCACATCCCTTCGACCGGCAACGAGGCAGCGACGTCATCGCCTCGCCGACCCAACGCCTGAGCCTGAGCCTGAGCCTGAGCCTGAGCCTGAGCCTGTAGCGAGGCACACCTTATCTCGGTCCGAACTGCAACGGGTTCTTCACGCCGGGTAGCGAAGGAAAATCCCTCGGCGCTTCGGTCGGCGGCGCGAGTTCGAGCGGCCGGGTGATCTGGTCGGTGTCGAGCGTGCGCCGCTCCGTCGGCGGCGTGGTGGCCTCGCCCGCACCCGCATTGCCGGCAGCGCCGCTGTCATCTTGCTCAGCCTTTGCCCGGGCTGCCGCGCGTGCCGCCTCGCGAAGGCGCGCCTCGGCAATCGCCTTGGCGGCCGCGGCTTCCTGTTCTGCCTCTGCAGCCGCATCGGCCCTCGCCGCTTCTGCTTCCGCAGCTGCCGCCCTTTCGGCTGCCTGTTGCGCGGCGTCCCGCCGCTCCGCCGCCAGCCTGTCCGCCAACGCCTTCTCGGCAGCCGCTTTCTCGGCCGCGGCCTTGTCGGCGGCCACACGGTCGGCCAGGGCTTTTGCCACCGCGGCTCTTTCAGCCGCAGCTGCGGCCGCCGCCGCCTTCGCCTTGGCCGCCGCTTCTGCCGCCAAGCGTTCCTCTTCGGCCTTGGCCGCGGCCTTCTCGGCTTCGACCCGCGTCGCCTCGGCCCGCGCCTGCTCTTCCTTCAGCCGCACTTCCTCGCGCGCAGCTTCGGCCGCCGCGGCCTCTTGTGCCGCAATCCGGCTGGTCTCGCGCCAGCGGTAGTAGCGCGCCTCGCGCCGCAGCCGCAGCCGCTCCTGAAGTGCCTCCTGCATGGCCTCGACCCGTGCCTGCTCCCGCTCATAGGCGCGCACCGAGAGGTAACTCGCCAGCGGCTGGACGTCGGCCGTCAGCGTTGGCCGGGAGATCGGACCGGACAGGCGGTAGAGGATGGAAGGCGCCGCGCCCTCCACCGCATCGTCGCCGGCCTGCATGTCGAGCCTCAGATCGGCGGAAACGCTGAGGTTTTTCAGATCGAGCGCCGCACTGCCCGTCAGCGTCTCGGCGTCTCCCGGCAGCGTGGTCGCCGCGAACCGGGCGACCCCGCCCGCCACGGTGAAGTCGGTCTTCGCCGCCGCCACCGGGTAGCGCGCGCCTTCGTCAAGGTCCGCCACGAGCCGCGACGCGGTGTCGGCGCCGGGGACAAAACCCTCGGCATCCGCCGCCTTGAGGATCGGCCTGAACATGCCCGGCCGCACGCCGGCAAAGGACGCATCGCTGACGCTCACCGTGCCGGCGCCGGTCAGCGACGAGACCAGCGCCCGATAGGACTGCCCGGTGCCGTCGAGCTTGACCGTCGCGTCGATGGCCCCGGCCACGGCCGCGTCGGGCCCGTCCGGGTCGTTCTCTTCCGCCGCCGCGTCGTCATCTTCCCCCGCACGCCCAAGTGCCAGGGCGCCGGCATCGATGCCGCTCAGCTGTGCCTGCAGCGAGAGCCCGCCAATGCCGTTGGCGTTGCGCAGCACCGCCTCGCCGGCGACATAGCCGCCGGCGACCGATGCCTGCAGGTTCCGGAACGCCAGCTGCCCGTCGGAGGCAGCGAGGGTCGCCGAGAAATCCCGAGCCGCGACACCGTCTGCCAGCCGCAGCCGCTCCGCCGTCACCCCCAGCACCATCTCCATCGGCGGCAGCAAGGGCGCGGGAAAGCTCTCCGCCGCGCCGCCAGCGTCTTCCGGCGAGCGGCCGTAGGCCAACGTCGCGAGCCAGGGCAGCGACAGGTTCCGCGCGAAGACGTTGCCGGTCAGAGGTCCGTCGCTGTCCTTTTCCAGTTCGGCCGAAACCTCGGTGCCGCCGGCGGACCCCGCGAGGTTGCGCAGCGCCAGCGTCTTGCCGTCGAAGGCGAGGTGCGCACCGAGATCGATCGGCAGCGGATCGAGCTGCGACTGGCCGATGGCGGAGCCCGTGGTGATCAGCCAAGGCCCCAAATCCTGGCTCTTGGCGGTGAGGCCGAAATCGGCCGCGGTGATGGTGCTGGCGGCAAGGTCGAACGTGCCCTCGGCATTGAGATCGGTCCCCGGCGCGCGCAGCGCCGCACTCGCGGCCACCGGCCCCGCGGTTCCCGCCGAGAGGGACAGCTCGAGCTCCAGCGGCGACGGCGCGCGCACCGGCAGCGTCTCCAGCCCGAGCTGACCGAGCAGCGTCGCCGGCACCGTGTTGGAGAGCTTCAGCTCCAGCCCGAAGCGCCCGTTGGTCCCTGCGGCATAGAGGCCATTGCCGAGCGAGAGCTGCATGCCAATGTCGGTTCCGGCGGCCTTGCCCGTCAGGTCGGCAGCGAGCGAGGGCTTCTCGCCCGGCGCATCCTCAACCGTGCGAACCTCGCCGCGCAGGCTCAACGGCCCGAGCGCGGGCGCCCGCACGCGCAACGCCTCCAGCGCCGGACTGCGCGGCAGCCGCTGGACGAGCGCCTCCACCAGCCGTTCCGGATCGGCCGCATCGAGCGCCACGGTCAACCGCCCGGCGATATCGCTGGCGAGGTCGCCGAGCTCGCCGGAGACCTCGAGGTCGGCACCGTCGACATCGCCGAGCGCGAGCTTGCGGATCGCCAGCTGGCGGCCGTCATAGCCGATGTCGGCATCGATCCGGGCGGCGGTCGCGCCGGCATAGCGCACCGGTCCGGCGGCGATCCTGAGGTTGAGCCGATCGGCTCGCGCCAGTGTATCGTCCTCGCCGGTGAACAGGCGCGAGAGCGCGAGCAAGGCGTCGAGGTCCATGCTGCCGGCGGTGAAGTCCGCCGTCATCGCGCGGTCCTGCCGTGGTCCGCTTCGCGCCAGGCTGCCGCGCAGCGTGTCTCCGCCGACGTCGACTTCCAGATCGCGAAACTGCTGCGCCTCTCGGCTGAGCTCGACCTTGCCGGAGAAGCCCGCCTGCGGCAGGGCGCGGATGGCCGGATCGACCGTCCCGGTCAGCCAGCCGGCGAAGCCCGACGGCTGGCGCGAGGCGACGAGCAGATCGCCTTTGAACTCGATCGCCCGGTCAAGCGTCATCACGCCGGACGCCTCCATCCGGGTCCGTCCCGGCAGTTCGGCACCGAAACGCTCGACCGACCAGCCGGTGTCGGTCGGCGAAACCGTGAAGGCGACGTCGCGGATCGTCGTGTCGCCGGCGACCACGATCGGCAGCGCCACCTTGACCGTCCCGGGGATCCTCGGTTTAGGCACGGCGGCAAACACCGCGCGCGCCGCTTCCAGCCGCTGGTCGAAGGTCACCGTGTCGGGTCGGGCGGTGGCCTTGCCCGCGATCTTGTCAACGTCGACCTGCTCGCCCTTGAGGTCGAGATCGAAATGCGGCAGCTGCGACAGGCCGATACTGCCGCTGCCGGTGAGGATATAGGGAACCTCGCCACTGCCGGCAGCCAAACGTATATCGCTCAGCGCCAAGGCATCGGGCGTGCCGGCGATCGCCGAGGTCAGCGCAAAGGGAGGCAGCAGCTTGACCGCCGGCGCGTCCTGGCGGATCGGCGCCTTCTCGGCGGCGGCGAAGGGCTCGACCGACTTCGGCAGCGCAACCGGCAGCGGGCTCGCCACCTGCAGCTTGCCGGCGAGCGTCGGACGGCGCTCCGCCAGATTGACTGAGCCGTCAAAGACGACGCTGGCGTCGAGATCCGGCGAGTCGACCGTCAGCTTGAACGGCAGTCCGGTCTCCGGCTGCAGCGGCCCGGACGAGATGCCGAAAGAGAGCGGCTTTCCCCCGGCGGTGAGCATTCCCGTCCCGCTGAACGGACCGCTCAGCGACTTCGCCGAGAACCGTCCCCCCACGGCGGCGAGATCATAGCTTCGGCCGGTCAGCCCGTTCTCGACGGTGACCGCCCCGTCGACGACCTCAACGTCCTCGAGCACCACTTGTGCCGTGGTCGGCAGGCGGGCGCGGCTGCCGACGAAGGCGAGCCGTCCATCCGCGCCCAGCGGAACCCGCAGCCTTGGGCGGTCGAGCCGCATGGAAAAAATCCGGATCTCGCCCGACAGATAGGGGGCGAGCTCGGCGTCCATTCGGAACTTCGCGATGCTCATCAACGGCTTGGTGCCGTCGCCCGGATCGGCGACGACGACATCCGAGAATGTCACGCTCGGAAACGGCAGCAGCCGGGCGGACGCCTCGCCGCGCACCGTGACGGACTGGCCGAGGATCTGGCTCGCCTCGCGCTCGAAATCGGCGCGGTAGGCGGTCCAATCGACGAACCACGGCGCAATCAACACGCCGAGCAGAGCGACGACAAGCAGCCCGCCGATCGCGACAAAGGCTCTGACCAGGGTCCATTCCTCCGCTGAACGACCCCATCCTTCCGGACCTCAGGTCGCTGCTTCCCGACACATCATCGCGGCGCTGAGGCGCACGGCGACAGACGCTCCATCCGATAACCCGGCGGCTTAGCGCCGGGCTCCGGTGACGATAGGCCAGAATGCAGCGGCTTTGTCGATTCAGTCGGCCATGAAGATCTTGCCGGGATTGAGGATATTGCGCGGATCGAGCGCCTGCTTGATCTGCCGCATCACTCCCAGCGCTTCGCCGAGCTCATCCTCGAGATAGCCGCGCTTGCCCTGGCCGACGCCGTGCTCGCCGGTGCAGGTGCCGTCGAACTTCAACGCGCGCTGCGACAGCCGGGCAATGAAGGCCTCGGCGCGGTCGATCTCCTCCGGGTTCTCGCGGTCGAGCAGCAGCGTCACGTGAAAATTGCCGTCGCCGACATGGCCGACGATCGGCGCGATCATGCCGATCGCGGCGATGTCGTCCTGGGTCTCGCCGATGCAGTCCGACAGCGACGAGACCGGCACGCAGACGTCGGTCGCGATCGCCTCGGCGCCCGGCCGCAGCGTCATGCCGGCCCAGTAGAAGTCGTGCCGCGCCTTCCAGAGCTTCGCGCGTTCTTCGGTGCGCGTCGAGCTGGCGAAGGTCCCGCCGCCGTTCTCGGCGGTGATCGCCTCGAAGAACTCGGCCTGCTCCGCCACCGATGCGGCCGAGCCGTGCAGTTCCACGAAAAGGCACGGCGAGTGCGGCAGGTCGATCTGCGAATAGTTGATCGAGGCCTGCACCGCGAGCGCGTCCAGAAGCTCGATGCGGGCCACCGGAATGCCCGCCTGGATCGTCTGGATGACCGCGTCGCAGGCCTGCCGAACGCTGGGAAACGGGCAGACGCCGGAGAGGATGGTGTCGGGAATGCCGTAGAGCTTGAGGTTCAGCTGGGTGATGATGCCGAGCGTGCCTTCCGAGCCGACCAGCAGCCGCGTCAGGTCGTAGCCGGCCGAGGTCTTCTTGGCGCGGCGCGCGGTGCGCACGATCCGCCCGTCCGCCATCACCGCCGTCAGCCCGATCACGTTGTCGCGCATCGTGCCGTAGCGCACCGCGCTCGTCCCACTCGCCCGCGTCGCGGCCATGCCGCCGAGCGTGGCGTTCGCGCCGGGATCAATCGGAAAGAACAGGCCGGTGTCGCGCAGCTGGGCGTTCAGCGCTTCGCGGGTGATGCCCGGCTGGACCGTGACGTCGAAATCCTCGGGGTTGAGCTGCAGAATCCTGTCCATGCGCGACAGGTCGACGGAGATGCCGCCTTGCGGCGCGTTGACGTGGCCTTCGAGCGACGAGCCGATGCCGAAAGGCACGATCGGGCAGGAATGCTGATGGCAGACCAGCACGAGGTCGCGCACGTCCTCCTCGCTTTCGGCGAAGAACACGGCGTCGGGCATCTGGTTGGGGATGTAGGTCGTCGTGTGCGCATGGGCACGTCGGACATCCGCGCCGGTCGACAGCCGCTCGCCGAACTTCTCCTTCAGGGCCGCCACGGCCGTGGCCGTTCCCGTCCGAGGCTCTACGCTCTCGCGCCTGATGTCGGCCAGTGTCATGCCCGTTCTCCTGCTTTTCTCAGACGGGCATGCCATAAAGCGGCGGGGTCGCGCCAGAGGTCTGGGCTGCGCGTTTGCGCCGCTACCGCCAGGCCGCCAGCCGACCGGGCTCGTCGCCGCTCAGCGGGTCCATCACCGGCAGCGCGAGCTGGCCGATCGACCGCGCAGCGACCACCAGCGCCATCGCGCCGGCGCGGGTGATGGCGCCATTCTGGTCGGGCGGATAGGCGCCGACCACCTGGAAGTCGGGCGAGGCCGAAAGCCGCTTGTGCCCGACGCCAGCGGGAATGATCACGGCATCGCCGGGCGTCATCTCCACTTCCTCGCCGGTATCGCCGCCGAAACCGATGCGGGCATGCCCGGCAATGCAGACGAGAACCTCGTGCCCGGCCGCGTGATAATGCCAGTAGTCGTAGACCGTGTAGGTCCACGTTCCCTGCCAGCCGTGGCTGCGCAGGAGATCGTGGACGGCATTCTCCGACAGATCGGGACCGACAGCCCCCGCCGCGACGATCAGCGGCAGCGTGCTGTTCGGCATCTCGCCGAGCGGATCGGGATGCAGGTAGTGCAGCATGGGCCCTCCTCAGCTGAGCTTGGTCCTCAGGAATGTCGTCGTGCGCTCGAAGGCGAGATCGGACGCCGCCTTGTCGTAGCGGGCGACTGATGTGTCGTTGTTGAAGGCATGGTTGACGCCATCATAGACGAAGATCTGATGCTCGACGCCTGCCTTCTCGAGGGCATCGCGGTAGGCGGGAATGCCGGCATTGATCCGGTCGTCGAGGCCGCCATAGTGCAGCATGACCGCAGCCTTGATCTTCACCACATCCTCGGCCTTCGGCTGGCGGCCGTAATAGGCGACGCCGGCGGCGAGGGCAGGATCGGCGACCGCGAGGTCGTTGACGAGACCGCCACCCCAGCAGAAGCCGACGGCGCCGACCTTGCCGTTGACGCCGTCGGCCTTCGTCAGCCAGTCCGCCGAATCCTTGGCGAGCGCCGTGGTCACCGAGGGATCGAGCGTGC
Organism: Mesocryomonas lacus; assembly: GCF_055730105.2. Lineage (NCBI taxonomy): Bacteria > Pseudomonadati > Pseudomonadota > Alphaproteobacteria > Hyphomicrobiales > Aurantimonadaceae > Mesocryomonas > Mesocryomonas lacus. Next base: position 507,435 of record NZ_JBUZWF020000003.1, on the reverse strand, counting down.
CGATGAGGTCGCGTGCCTTGTCCTCGTCCGGCGGGGTGCCGCCGTTCGCCGACAGGAAGTCCGGCGCCAGCGCCACGAAGCCGGCCTTGGCGAGCCGCCGTGCCACATCCTGGATATGCCCGTTGAGGCCGCGGTTCTCGTGGATCACCATGACGCCGGGAAGCGAACCCGCCGCATCCTTCGGCCGCGCGAGATAGGCCTTCATCTCGGTCTCGCCGGCGCTGAAGAGGACCCAGGACGTCTCGATGCCGGGATCGCCCTCCGGCACGATCGCCGCCTCGGCGTTGGAGGCCCCCAGCATCGGCGCGATCGCGGCGGCAGCGGCCGCCGAACCGGCAAGGCCGGTCAGCTTCTGCATGAAGCCCCGTCGGTCGAGCGTCAGATGGGTGTACTCGTCATAGGCGTTGATCATCGCCTGGGTGATGGCGGGCGTCTTGGTCATCTCGTATCTCCCTGGTTTGGTCCTCAGCTTAAATGCTGACCCCGCCGGATCAACCACGGCGCGACCAAATATCTGGAAGATTGCCGCAGATGGCAGCGCCCGCGCCGGAGGACGGCGGGAACCGAGGTGTGACCGCGTTCCCCTAGTGTTCCGGCGAGCGGCCGATTAGATAGGGAATATGAGCGATTCCAGCATTCCCCGCCGGCCCGACGGCGCGTCCCGGCCCGACGGCGAGAGCCGGCCCCCGGCCCCCCGCGCCGGCGGCATCGCCGCACGCGCGCTGGCCGCCCGCGGCGGACCGAAAGCGCCGGACTATCTCGAGGGCCTCAACGCCGAACAGCGGGCCGCGGTCGAGGCGACCGAGGGGCCCGTGCTGGTGCTCGCCGGTGCCGGCACCGGCAAGACACGCGTTCTGACTACGCGCATCGCCCACATCCTCGCCACCGGCAAGGCCTTCCCCAGCCAGATCCTTGCGGTGACCTTCACCAACAAGGCGGCGCGCGAGATGAAGACGCGCATCGGGCTTCTCGTCGGCGGCGGCGCGGTCGAGGGCATGCCCTGGCTCGGCACCTTCCACTCCATCGGCGTCAAGATCCTGCGCCGGCACGCCGAGCTGGTCGGGCTGAAGTCGAACTTCACCATCCTCGACACCGACGACCAAATCCGGCTGATGAAGCAGCTGATCCAGGCCGAGAAGCTCGACGACAAGCGCTGGCCGGCACGCGCCTTCGCCGGCCTCGTCGACGGCTGGAAGAACAAGGGCCTGACGCCGAAGGACATTCCCGAGGGGGATGCGCGCGCCTTCGCCAACGGCCGCGGCCGCGAGCTCTACCAGGCCTATCAGGACCGTCTCGTGGCGCTCAACGCCACCGATTTCGGCGACCTCCTGATGCACCCGATCGCCATCTTCCGCGCGCATCCCGACGTCCTCGCCGACTACCACCGGCGGTTCAAGTACATCCTGGTCGACGAGTACCAGGACACCAACATCTCCCAGTACCTCTGGCTCCGCCTCCTCGCCCAGCGCCCGAAGCGGCGGGATCAGGCACAGTCGATCTCCCCCCTTGAGGGGGAGATGCCTGGCAAGGCAGAGGGGGGCGCGCGAGATGCAGCGCTTGCGAATAGCGCAACAGCAGAGGTGGGCGGCAGCTCGCCCCCCTCTGGCCTGCCGGCCATCTCCCCCTCAAGGGGGGAGATCAGCGCGTCAGCGTATGACGACCTCGTTGACGACGGCGACAACACCCCTCCCCCCTGGGGCGAAGCCTCCGGTGGCCGATCGGCCGTAGCGGCTGCGGAAGCCGAGCCCCGCCGCTACAGCGCGAGCGACAGCGTCAACATCTGCTGCGTCGGCGATGACGACCAGTCGATCTACGGCTGGCGCGGCGCGGAGGTCGACAACATCCTGCGTTTCGACAAGGATTTCCCCGGCGCCACCGTCATCCGCCTCGAGCGCAACTACCGCTCCACCGCCCATATCCTCGGCGCGGCGTCCAAACTCATCGCGCACAACGAGGACCGCCTCGGCAAGACGCTGTTCACCGAAAAGTCCGACCCCGCCGACGACAAGGTCGAGGTGCATGCCGGCTGGGATTCGGAAGAGGAAGCGCGCGGCGTCGGCGAGGAGATCGAGCAGCTTCAGCGCCAGGGCCATAAGCTCAACGACATGGCGATCCTGGTGCGCGCCTCGTTCCAGATGCGCGAGTTCGAAGACCGCTTCGTCACCCTCGGCCTCAACTATCGCGTCATCGGTGGCCCGCGCTTCTACGAGCGGCAGGAGATCCGCGACGCGCTGGCCTATTTCCGCATCGTGGTGCAGCCGGCCGACGACCTCGCCTTCGAGCGCATCATCAACACGCCGAAGCGCGGCCTCGGCGACGCCGCCATCCGCTTCCTGCACGACCACGCGCGGGCCCGCGGCATCCCGATGATGGCCGCCGCAGAAGAGGTTGCCGCCACCGAGGAATTCAAGCCGAAACCACGGAAATCGCTGCAGGAGGTGGTGGCCAACTTCCAGCGCTGGTCCGGCCTCCTCGCCACGATGAAGCACACCGACCTCGGCGAGATGATCCTCGAAGAGAGCGGCTATACCGAGATGTGGCAGAACGACCGCTCCGCCGAGGCGCCGGGCCGGCTGGAAAACCTCAAGGAGCTGATCCGCTCCATGGACCTCTACGAGAGCTTGCCCGGCTTTCTCGAGCACGTCTCGCTGGTGATGGACGCCGAGCAGAACGCCGAGCTCGACGCCGTCTCGATCATGACGCTGCATTCGGCGAAAGGCCTTGAGTTCGAGACGGTGTTCCTGCCTGGCTGGGAAGAGGGCCTCTTCCCGCACCAGCGGGCGCTCGACGAGGGCGGCCGCTCCGGCCTCGAGGAGGAGCGACGGCTCGCCTATGTCGGCATCACCCGCGGCAAGAAGCGGGTGAAGATCTGGTTCGTCTCCAACCGGCGCATCCACGGCCTCTGGCAGTCGACCATCCCCTCGCGCTTCCTCGACGAGCTGCCGGAGGCGCATGTCGAGGTGATGGAGCCCTCGACCTCCTATGGCGGCTACGGCGCCGGCGGCATGGGCGGCTACGGCGCCTCGCGCTGGGATGCCGACGCCTTCTCCACCACCTCCTACCAGACCCCCGGCTGGAAGCGGGCACAAGCCGCGCGCGCCCAGCAAGGCGGCGGCGCCGCCGGCGGCCGCGACACCGCCTGGGGCAACCGCTCCGGCCCGAAGGACACCGCGATCAGCTACGGCGAGCGCGGCGCGACCGGCGCCAACCCGCGCAGCAACGTCTCCGCCAAGGCCGACCGCTACGCCGCCGAAAGCGCCAGGAAGGCCGGTTTCGAGGACCACGAGTTCTCGCAGGTTCCGCCCGACGACAACGACGACGAGTTCGGTTCGAGCGGGGGCAGCGGCTCTTCGCACGGATACAGCAACACGTCCGGCCCGTCCGCCGGTGCGCGCCACGCTTCCGGTTCCGCCGCTGGCGCCCGCACCGCCGCCGGCAGCGGCGGCCAACCCGGCTTCAGCGACGCCACCGGCTTTGCCGGCCGGATGCAGCCGCCGGCCCGCGGCAGCGTCTCGCCCGGCTCCAACCAGCCGCCGCCGCGCCAAGGCTTCCACGCCGCCGCGCGCGCCGGCGGCCCGCGCGAGATCCAGGGCGAGCTGGTCGCCAAATCCGTCATCCAGGAGGCCAGCCGCTTCACCATCGGCGACCGCGTCTTCCACCTGAAATTCGGCAACGGCACCGTCGCGGTCGTCGAGGGCAACAAGCTGACGGTCGACTTCGACCGCGCCGGCCAGAAGCGCGTGCTGGACGGGTACGTGCAGGGGGCGTGAGGGCCCGGTCACGGTCAAAGGTTTGCCGGGCATGCAAGGTCTAGCGTCGGCGCTGCCACGATGTATGCTTTGGGCATCCGAGTGAGATCGAGAGACCAATCTATCGATTTCGCGGGAGGCGCGCAGGCCAGACATTATTCTGACAGCAAGTCGGGAGGGTTGGCGCATGAACCACTTCCGATCCGTGGATCCCGCCGAATGGCGTCGACCCTTCGCGGCGCTCAAGAGGACGTTGCGGCGGGCGCTGATGCGTCTCGCACCCCTGCTCGGATCGAAGGGCGCCGGACCTCACCAGACTCAGCCGGAGAACGATGACCCGCCACTATCGCCCCGCGACACAGAAGCGTTCGCGCCCGAGGTCCATTCCCTTCGACGCTATGCTTCGAAGAAAGCCCGTTTCAACAATCTGACGCATCTCGATTATTATGCTTATACCAAAGAATTCGACGAGACGATCGATGCCCTGTCCATGCTCGACGAGGCGGAAGCGGATTTCTTGGCCAGCCGTCTAAGCAAACTCAAGGTCGATCGCCGCGCTCAAACTCAACATGCAAAACATCTTCTGGCGGCCAGCCTGCAAGGTTGTGCCGCCGGTGGCGTCGCCGTTTCATTTCTGATCGACAACTCCGGCAGCATGCGCGGAGAGAAGATCGCTAAGATCGTTTGCTGGATCTCGGAGATATCGAGCGTACTTTCCGGTCTTGGCATTGCCCATGAAGTCCTCGGCTTCACGACCAGAGAGTGGATCGGTGGTCGCTCGCGAGCGCTGTGGATTTCCGATGGGAGGCCGCCCTCTCCAGGCCGTCTAAACGATCTTCGACACATCGTGTACAAGAGCTTCGAGGCACACGGTGATGCGGACCGGACGTTTGCCTTGATGCTGTCCCCGGCGATTCTGAGAGAAAACGTCGACGGCGAGGCTCTTCTGTGGGCGTATTCACGGCTTTCCGTGGTGCCACAAACGCGCAAAATCCTGCTCGTCATTAGCGACGGGGCACCCGTTGACGACTCGACGCTGAACGAAAATTCGGAAAAGATACTTCGTCAACACCTCCTCAAGACGATCGAATGGATCGGAGCAGGATCAAAAATAGAGTTGTACGGAATTGGGATCGGCTTCAGAGTACAAGACTATTATGATGAGCATGGATTCCTAATTGAAGATGAACACGGCTGGCCTAGATTTGCAGCTATTATAATTAATATCTTATCCCGTAGAGCACACGCGCAATAGCTTTACTTTTGTAAGCCCCTTGTAAATGCGCTTAGCGTAGCACGAATGCCAGGAATGCACTCAAGGCATCCACTTTCGGTTCACTGGTCTGACGACGTTAATTTCCTTGCGCTGCAACCAACATCGCTTTTTAAAGGCCTTTGCCGCGCAAGGTTGGATGCGCAAGCTTCCAGTTCCCGCCAAAAGATTATCGCGGAGACGAATGCTCGTTGCCGTTCTAGCTCGGAACATAGCTCCCTTCGTCCAGCGAGCGCAGCATACCGCTGGCATCCGCAGCGCAGGGCGGAATCTTCCAATCGCGAATTCGCTCGAGCATTCTTCGCGCTGCGACCGGCTCGACCGCGAGCAAGGCGATGGCGGCATTGAGCCTTGCTCGATCGCTTCGATGGTGGAACAGCGCCATCAACGCCCGCCGCCCATCGCTTGGCCGCCGACGCAGTTCTTTCTCTACGGCCTCGCGCATGACAAAGAGCCGATTGAAGCGCGCAATCTCGTCATTAAGTTCGGCGTCGTCTTGTGCTGTGCCGATATCGGCAAAGCGCTGGACGAGTTCACTTGTGCTCAATTTCTTAAGATCAGAACAATTTAACTGCACAACCATCATGGCAACAGAACTCCCCTGCTGATAAGCTCCTCGATTCCAACTTTATAGCGCTCGTCCCAACTCCTCCCCCGAAGATAATCTCTTGGCGACAATTCATCAAAACGCTGATTTCGACGTTGAAACCAAGCATTGATCTCATGATGCTTGAATTTCGGAACCCGTACCAAGTTGTCCCTACCATTGATCTGTGACCACGGAAAACCGTCTTTAGCAGCGCTTTCCTTCTCGACGATGTGGTGGATCTCATACCCCTTCTGTCCGGGCACCGCCAAGCGCTTCAAGTCGTCCAGTGTTCTGGGTGGATCAAAATATGATTGGATCTCTGGATAGTGCTCGTCCAACCATTGTACCACTCGGATCGCGTCGATGAAGATGCGGATTGGCAACGGCGCTCGGCGGGCCAGCGCCATGGCGATCCACTTGACCACCTTCTTAACGATCAGGTTCCTTGCTTTCACCGTTGCAGGTGCTTGGGAGGGAAGGGTCAGTGGATTGTCGGGCGGCAGGTCGACTGCGCCTTCTCCCTCGGAGCCGGGCGTCCGCACCCGTGACCCCTTCGGCGGCGTCTTCGGGTCCTCCGGCGGCAACGGGATGTTGACCTCAATCCCGGCCAGCCGGCTTCCTTCCTGCCGCCTTCCCTCGTCCCGCCATTGCCCGCTGATGTCGCCGCTGCCCTTCGGCCAGCGGGGCTGACTTTCCCGGTATCCGGACTTCAACGTCAGCCGGTGCAGGGTGGCGAACGCGAGCAGCACCTGTAGGCCGCGACACTCCATCCGCTGCGCCAGCAGCGCGGGGAGTGTCTCGAAGTATTCCCTTCCTGCCCCCATCAAACCCTCCCGTTGCGTTTCCGGATTTTATTCCGGTACAGCGGGGAGGCGGAAAACTTTCAGGAGGGGCACATTTGAAGTCTCTACCCTGCCCAAGAGCACTGAAAATTTGCTAAAACCGGCACCTGAACAGGCGCAAACATCGCCTCGCCTCGCGATCAAAGCCGGTGAATATCTAAGACCCTAGATGCCTAAATAAGATTAATTTCCTTTATGTTCCCTCCCCCGCTATCTTCCCCTCACCGCTGTCCCCGCGAGGGACGCGAGTGATCACCGGGATCGCTCGGGGGATGGCGGGCGGTGTCCGGGCGTTGCTCTCTCCGGGGAGCGGTAGCCGGCCTCCCCGGAGAGGCCGCCTTTGGCACGGGCGGCGGCGCCGGTATCCGGTGGCGGCGCGCCCGTGGCAACGGCGCGGCGGCGGCGGAGTGGGAGGATGGGTGGAGCGTCGGGCGGCCGGAAAGGCCCCCACAGCTCGGCCGGGCGCCGCGCGGAACGCCGGAGGCGCTTCGCTTTCATCCAACCCCGCGCCTCCGGCGCCCGCTGTCTTTTCGGAGCGTCGGGACGGATGCCGGAACCCCTGCAAAACCCGGCTCGAACGCGAGGGCGGGAACCCTTCGCTTGCCCGCCGCAAGGAAAGTCCGACCAGCCTCGATGCCCTGGCGGCCCCTCGCGGCTCGCTCCGCCGCCCCGGCTCTCAGCCGGCGACGGCGCCGATCGCGACCGGCGCCGGCGCCGTACCGCGGGTGATCCAGCCCTCGCCGCTCCATTCGCGCACGGCGATGTCGATCCGCTGCGGGCCGATGGCGACGAGGTTGTAGGCGTTCGGCTCGCCGCGCAGCCGGGTCGAGATCGAGGTCGAGGCCTGCGCGACGATCATCGCCGGTGCGCCCCCCTCCCCGACGACGACGAGGCCCGGCGGGTGATGGCGGACGTAGGACATGTGGAAATGCCCGGAGAGCACCAGCCGCACGCCCAGCCGGGCGAATGTCGCGAGCGCGAGATCCGCCCGCTTGACCAGGCGGATCGACACCGGCACCTCCGGCTGCATCAGCGGATGGTGCGCGACGACAATGCGCACAGCGCCCGGCGCGCTGGCCACGAAGCGCTGCTCGAGCCGCTCGAGTTGGCGCCGTCCAATCGAGCCGTTCGCCCAGTTCCAGCCCGGCCGCACCCGCCGGGCGGTGTTCAGTCCGGCAATGGCGAGAGGACCGATCTCTCGGAACGGCTCGAGGTCGTCGGCGATGAACTGGCGGTACCGCCCATAGGCGTCGGCGAAGCGCTTGTAGACATTGCGCGCCGGCACGTCGTGATTGCCGGGCACCGCGAAGACGGGCGCGGTCAGGCGATCGAGGAAGGCGCGGGCCGCCGCAAATTCGCGCCGGCTGCCGATCTGCGCAAAATCCCCGCTGATCACCACGAGATCGGGCGCCTGCTCCTCGACGTCGGCGAGCAGCGTTTCGGCAAGCCTCGTATCGTGACGTCCAAAATGCAGGTCGGAGAGATGCGCGATGCGGAACGTGTCGGCCAAAAGGTCCCTCTTCCGGTGTCGCCGCTCGTCACCGCTGTGCTGGACGGGGTTTTCCAGGAGAACCCGACATCCGCGCCCCGATTAGCGCGTCCTGGCGAATTCGTGAAGATGCGGGCATCCGGCAGGGACCAGCGTCGGGCTGCTTGCGCACGGTGACCTTACGTTAACGCTGCCGCGCGGGTTGGCAGGGCAAACGTCCATCCCAGGCTCCCTTCAGGAACCGTTCATGTGGGGAATGGTTAGTCGAAGAACATCCAATGACAAAATCGGAGAACAGGCATGCGCATTTTCAGGTCGCTGGCGACCAAGGTTTTGGCGGTAGCACTGGCATTCTCGGTGGTCCCGGCGGCAATTCCGTCGAACGTTCCGGTGGTCGGCATCAGCAAGGCCGAGGCACGTGATCATGGCGGACGCCGCTATCACGGCGGCAGAAGCTATGGCGGCGGGCGCCATTACCGCGGTGGCCATTCCTACCGTGGGGGCCGCTCGTACCGCGGTGGTCGCTACTACGGCAACAACCGCCGCTACTACAACCGCCGCCACCACCGCAACAACAGCGGCGCGCTGATCGGCGGCGCGATCCTCGGGCTCGGCGTCGGCGCAGCGATCGCCAACTCGAACCAGCCACGCGCCTATCGCGGCGGCAGCTATGCCGTCCGCAGCCAGGCATGGTACGATTCCTGCGCCGCCCGCTACCGCACCTTCGACCCGCGCAGCGGTACCTACCAGCCGAACAACGGCCCACGCCGCATGTGCCGCTAACCGGCACTGACACGGTCGACCCTTCAGAAGGCCCCGCGAGATTTTCGCGGGGCCTTTTTCATTGCGCTCTCGAAGGTGCGACCATGCCGTACTTCACTGGCGACGGGCTGTGGCCCTCTCAGAAACCCGGACGGGAAACTCATCGCGCGGCGCGGAAAAATCCGTGCGTGTTCTTGGCAGAGACGCTGGATAATTCTCCTGCAGGAAACCCATCATCGCCTCGCGTACTTCGCAGCGCAGATCGAAAGCCTTGCCGGAATTGTGCGCGCTGACGAGCATGCGGATTTCCACCGTGCTCTCCTTGAAGTCCGTCACCTGTAGATTGACGACCTTGCCGTCCCAGAGCGGCGAAGCGCGGGCGATCTCCTCGAGCTTGGTGCGCAGCGCGGCCACGGGGACGGTGAAGTCGGTGTAGAGGAAGACGCTGCCGATCAGTGCCGAGCCCTCGCGCGTCCAGTTCTGGAACGGCTTCTCGATGAAATGGCTGAGCGGGACGATCAGGCGCCGCCAGTCCCAGAGACGGACGACGACGTAGGTCGCTGTGATCTCCTCGACATTGCCCCATTCGCCCTCGACCAGAAGCGCGTCGTCGATCCGGATCGGCTGGGTGATCGCCAGCTGGATGCCGGCGACGAGGTTCTTCAGGATCGGCTGGAGGGCGAGGCCGGCGACAAGGCCCGCCGCACCCGCCGAGGCGAGAAGGCTGACGCCATACTGGCGAACGCTGTCGAAGGTCATCAAAGCGGCCGAGACCGTCACCACGAGGATCAGCGTCTCGGCGACCCGCTGCAGGATCCGCGACTGCGTGGCGTGCTTGCGGGCGAGAAGATTGTCCTCGGAGTCCAGCTTGAACCGGCGGAGGTGAATGGTCGTCCAGATCTGCAGCGCCGTCCGCGCGAACCAGCCGACGAGGATGACGAAGGCGACCGTCGTCAGGCGCGCGACCACGACGGCGGCCTCGTAGGGCAGCGGTGCCGCGGGCGCCACCGCCGCGACGGCCAGCGTCATGAAGGCCAGGCGCGTCGGGTTCTTGGTCCGTGACACCAGCGAGCGGGTGAACAGGCTGCGGGTCTGCACGATCCGCATGACCGACTGGAAGACGATCCGGTGCAGTCCCCAGGCCAGAAGCACCGCCACGCAGAGGATGATGGTGCTGGAGACCCAATCCGGTGCCCAGGACAGGTAGCGGTCGATCTCGATCGGAAGTTCGTCCATGCTGGCCTCGCTTTTCCAATCCCTTCCAAAGGGCCCGCGAGTCCGAACCGTTCCGCACCGCAGCATGCCGATTTCGCAAGTGCAGTATGCGGGAAGGACATCACGCCCGAGGGCAGCCGGTGCTCTCCCCCCGCGCGCGCAAACGCTCTGATCGACGGCGCAAGCGTACCGGCGGGCGGGACTTAGGCCTTCCCGCCCGCTGCCCGGTCAGCGTTCCAGTGGCGCCGTTGCAGTCGCCAGCCATTCCCCTGTCTCGGCATCGACGACGGGCGTCAGCAAGGCCGCGACCTCCGCATGATAGCCGTCGATCCAGGCGCGCTCGCTGGCGTCGAGCAGGCCGGGGACGATCAGCCGCCGGTCGATCGGGGCGAAGGTCAAGGTGGAGAACGAATGCATCGGCAGGTCGCCACCCTCCGGCACCTCGGCCGGTTCGATGTGGATGAGGTTCTCGATCCGGATGCCGAAAGCCCCTTCGCGGTAGTAGCCCGGCTCGTTCGACAGCATCATTCCGGCCTCCAGTACCGCGATGCCGCGCTTCGAGATCGACTGCGGCCCCTCGTGCACCGCCAAGTAGGAGCCGACGCCATGGCCGGTGCCGTGCGCATAGTCGCAGCCGGCCTTCCACAGCGCGATGCGGGCCAGCGGGTCGAGGTCGACGCCGCGGGTGCCCTTCGGGAAGCGGGCGGTGGAGATGGCGATCATCCCCTTCAGCACCAGCGTGAATTTTTGGCGCATCTCCTCCGTCGGCGTGCCGATCGGCACGGTGCGGGTGATGTCGGTGGTGCCGTCCTGGTACTGCGCCCCGGAGTCCAGCAGGAACAACTCGCCCGCACCGAGCATCCGGTTGCTCTCGCGGTTGACGCGGTAGTGGACGATCGCGCCATTCGGCCCGGAGCCCGAAATGGTGTCGAAGGAAATGTCGCGCAGCGCCATGCCGTCGGCGTCGCCCGCCTTCCGGCGAAAAGCCTCCAGTGTTTCGGCGGCGACGATTTCGCTCACCGTCCCCGGCGTCTGGCGGTCGAGCCAGCACAGGAATTGCGTGATCGCGGCACCGTCGCGGCGATGGGCGGCGCGGGAGCCCGCCAGTTCCACCGCGTTCTTGATCGCCCGCGGCAGCCGCGCCGGGTCGGTCCCCTTCAGGACCGTCGCCCCGCCCTCCTCCACCAGCGTGGCAACGCGCGCCGCCGCCAGTTGCGGATCGAGCATCACGGTGCCGCCGAGCCTGCGCAGCGCCGGCTCGAAGGCGGCGGGTTCGGCAAGATCGGCGAGACCGTTGAGATAGGCCCTCGCGGCCGAATCGAGCTTGTCGGGATCGATGAAGAGGCTCGGCCGCCCCGCCGCCCGCAGCACCGCGAAGGCGAGCGGCAAAGGGGTGTGCGAGACGTCGGTGCCGCGGATGTTGAAGACCCAGGCGATCGAGGACGGATCGGTCAGGACGACGCTGTCGGCGCCCTCCCGTGTCAGCACGGTGGATAGCGCCGCAAGCTTTTCGGCCGCGGGCACCCCGGCATAGCGCTCGGGATGCGGGCTGACCGCGCCCTTCGGCGGCGCCGGCCGGTCGTTCCACAGCCGGTCGACCGGGTTGCCGGCGAGCGTCACCAGCGCGCCACCCTTCGGCTCCAGCGCCCCGGAGAGCTGGCGCACTTCCGCCAGCGTATGCAGCCAGGGATCGACGCCGATCTTCAGGCCGCCCGCATGCTCCTTGAGGAAGGCCGGCAGCGAGGTCTCGACCGAGTTCCACGGCTCGAACACCTGAAGGTCGACCTGATCGCGGACCTGCAGCGTATAGCGCCCGTCGACGAAGATTGCGGCCCGGTCTGCCAGCACCAGCGCGACGCCGGCCGAGCCGGTGAAGCCGGTCAGCCAGGCCAGCCGGGCGGCCGAGTCCGGGATGTACTCGCCCTGGTGCTCGTCGGCGCGGGGGATGACGAAGCCGTCGATCCCCTGGTCGGCCATGATCTGACGCAGCCGCGCGACCCGCCCGGCGCTCTGGCTGAAGTCGATGGCGTCGTCGAAGTTCTGGAACATGGAAATCCTCGCATCGCATCGGCCGGCACCGGCCCGCCGGCCTTAGACCATATCCGCCGTTGCCATGGAAAGTACCGGGGCCGTCCCGCCCGGCAAGCTTTGCCACCCACCGAACCAGGCATGGACACTCCCGCCCCGGCGTTTTTAAGTAAGGCGAAGCAGTGCCGGCGCCGGCCTATCGGCCCGTCCCGACAGTTCCCTGAGGAGAACCGCATGCCGACGATCCATACGCAGGACGGCACCGAAATCTTCTACAAGGACTGGGGCAGCGGACAGCCGCTCGTCTTCCACCACGGCTGGCCACTCTCCGCCGACGACTGGAACAGCCAAATGCTGTTCTTCGTGCAGCACGGCTTTCGCGTCATCGCGCACGACCGTCGGGGCCACGGCCGCTCGGGCCAGACGACCACCGGCAACGAGATGGACACCTATGCCGACGATGTCGCCGCGCTCGCAGCGGCGCTTGACCTCCAGAACGCCGTGCACATCGGCCATTCCACCGGTGGCGGCGAAGTCGCGCGCTATCTCGGCCGGCACGGCACCAGCCGCGTCGCCAAGGCCGTGCTCATCGGCGCCGTGCCGCCGATCATGCTGAAGACGGAAGCCTATCCCGGCGGCTTGCCGATGGCGGTCTTCGACGGCCTGCGAAAGGCACTGGCCGACGACATGGCGCAGTTCTACCGAGACCTCCCGGCAGGTCCCTTCTACGGCTACAACCGCGCCAACGCGAAAATCTCCGAGGGCGTCAAGGAGAACTGGTGGCGGCAAGGCATGATGGGCTCGATCCACGCCCATTACGAGTGCATCAAGGCCTTCTCCGAGACCGACTTCACCGAAGACCTGAAGTCGATCGACGTGCCGGTGCTCGTGATGCACGGCACCGACGATCAGATCGTCCCCTACGCCGCCTCGGCCCCGCTTGCCGCAAAACGGCTGCCGAAAGGCACGTTGAAAACCTATGAGGACTTTCCGCACGGCATGGCCACCTCCCATGCGGACGTGATCAACGCCGACATCCTGGCCTTCCTTAAAAGCTAAAACGGCGGGCGCCCTGAAGGCCCCCCGAAGGGCGCTCCGTCTTCCGAGCCCTCGGCCGGTTCAGCCGAAACGCGCGAGCGAAAGCGCCGGCTGGGCAGGCTCGAAGCCATTCATCAGGCCGGCAACGCGCTCGCCGGTGAGCGGGCCGAGGGTCAGGCCGAGATGCTGATGGCCGAAGGCGTAGAACAGGTTTGCGGCCTGCGGGGCTCGGCCGATGGCGGGGAGATAATCGGGCAGCGTCGGCCGCGCCCCGACCCAGCGGCTGAAGGGGCCTGCCACTGGCAAGCCGAGCTCGGCGACGTGTCGTTCCAGCGTCTCCCACCGGCGCGGATTGCCGGGTTTGTCGAAGCTGCCGAACTCGACGAAGCCGGCCGCCCGGAGGCCGCTCTCGAACGGCGTGACGATCATAGACCGCTCCTCGAACACCACCGGCGGCAGGCCTTCCGGCCAGCGGTGGTCGGCGGCCTGGATGTGATAGCCGCGCTCGGCGATGATCGGCACCGACAGGCCGAGCGGCCGCAGAAGCTCGCCGGACTCGACGCCCGCAGCGATCAGCAGCGCTTCCGGCGACAGCTTGGCGCCAGAAGCAAGATGCAGCACCGCCTTGCCGTCCTCCAGCCCGACGCCCCGAACGAGGCCGGCAAGGACGGTGCCACCCGCTGCCGCGAACGCCTGTCGCAACGCCACCATCACGGCGCCGGGATCGGTGACCTGGCCGGTGTTCTCGAAGATGACCGCGGCCGTCGGCGGCTGCGCCATCACGCGGCCGAGCGCGGCCCGCTCTGCGGCATCCGCCACATGGAAGCGCGCCGTCCCGGTATCAGTCTGCTGCCAGGCGGCGACGCCGGCGGCGGCGGCACGAGGATCATGCCAGACGACGGCATGGCCGTTCTCGATGAGGACACCCTCTGCGCCAAGGCTTCCCGCCAGACGATGCCAGGCCGGCATTGCCCCGGCCAGCAGCCCCGCCAACACCGCATGGCCCTCGGCAAGGCGGGCCGGCGTCGAGGCCCTTGCGAGGCGCAGCGCGAAGGGCAGCCAGCGCCGGACGTCGCTCGGCGGCAGCGACAGCGCCCCGCCGCGCACGGTCAGCCGGCGCGGCGCGGACGTCAGTGTCGCCATCGACGCCAGCGGCACCACCTGCTCGATCGCGACATGGCCGGCATTCCCCCAGGATGCCGGCGGCACGGCGCGCGCGGGATCGACGAGCAGCACCGGAACGCCCTGCCGCTGGAGCGCCAGCGCCGAACACAGGCCGACGATGCCGCCACCCACCACCACCGTCCGCTTGTCGCCCACTTGACACCCTCCGCTTCACAGTATCGTATATATTATACGATTTTGAGATCAAGAGGAGCCCGAGATGGCGAAGACCGGTTGGCATGGCGTATTTCCCGCAGTCACGACGCAGTTCCGCGAGGACATGTCGGTCGACGTCGAGGCGACGCAGGGCGTGCAGGATGCGCTGGTGCGCGACGGCGTCAACGGCCTGATCCTGATGGGCACCTGCGGCGAGAACAACTCGCTCGACGGCGAGGAGAAGCGGACGATCCTGAAGGCCGCCGTCGAAGTCGTCGCCGGCCGCGTGCCGGTGCTGACAGGCGTCTCCGAGTTCGACACCCGCCGGGCCGTCGCCTATGCCAAGGACGCCGAGAAACTCGGCGCCGACGGCCTGATGGTGCTGCCGGCCATGGTGTACGTGCCGAAGCCCGCAGAGCTCGTCGCCCACTTCCGCGCCGTTGCCGAAGCGACCAGCCTGCCGATCATGCTCTACAACAACCCGCCGGCCTACCGCGTCAACATCGGCGCCGACGTGCTGCGGGCGCTGGAGGACGTGCCGAACATCCTCGCGGTCAAGGAAAGCGCCCCGGACCCGCGCCGCTTCACCGACCTCATCAACGATTTCGGTGATCGCTTCGACCTCTTCGCCGGCCTCGACGACGTCGCGCTGGAAGGGCTGATGCTCGGCGCCAAGGGCTGGGTCTCCGGCCTCACCAGCGCCTTCCCGGCCGAGTCGGTACAGCTCGTCGCCGCCTGCGACCGCGGCGACTGGGAGACCGCGCGCATGATCTACCGCTGGTTCATGCCGCTCCTGCACCTCGATGCCGAGCACGACCTCGTGCAGTCGATCAAGCTGGCCGAAGAGATCATGGGCCGCGGCTCCGAGCGCGTGCGTATGCCCCGCATGCCGCTCACCGGCGAGCGGCGCGCGGAGGTCACCGCCATGGTCGAGAAGGCCGCGGCGACCCGGCCGACGCTGACCATGTCCAAGGCCGCCTGATGCGCCACACCTTTTTCTGCATCGACGGCCACACCGCCGGCAATCCGGTTCGGCTGGTGGTCGGCGGCGCGCCGCTGCTGCAGGGAAGCTCCATGTCGGAGCGCCGCCAGGATTTCCTGGCGCGCTTCGACTGGATCCGCACCGGCCTCTGCTTCGAGCCACGGGGCCACGACATGATGTCGGGCGGCTTCCTCTACCCGCCGACGCAAGCGGACACCGACATCGGCATCCTGTTCATCGAGACCAGCGGCTGCCTTCCGATGTGCGGCCACGGCACCATCGGCATGATCACTTTCGGCCTCGAGCATGGGCTGATCCAGCCGCGCACGCCGGGCCGGCTGCGCGTCGAGGTGCCGGCCGGGGTGATCGACATCGGCTATGCCACCGAGGGCGCCAAGGTGACCTCGGTGAAGATCACCAACGTTCCCGCCTACGTCGCCGCGCGCGGCATCGAAATCGACGTGCCGGACTTCGGCCCGCTCACCGTCGACGTCTCCTATGGCGGCAACTACTACGCCATCGTCGAGCCGCAGGGCGCCTATACCGGGCTCGACGCGCTGGGCGCGAGCCGCATCGTCGAGCTGTCGACGCTGGTCCGCACACTGGTCCGGGAGAAATTCGAGCCGGTGCATCCGCTCGACCCGACCATCCGCGGCGTCAGCCACGTGCTCTGGGCGGACGTGCCGCGCGGCGACGGCGCCGATGGGCGCAATGCGGTGTTCTACGGCGACAAGGCGATCGACCGCTCGCCTTGCGGCACCGGCACCTCCGCCCGCCTCGCCCATCTTGCCGCTACCGGCCGACTCCAGCCCGGACAGACCTTCGTCCACGAGAGCTATATCGGCAGCCGCTTCGTCGGCACCGTGGAAGCCGAGACCACGCTCGGTGGCGAGACGGCGATCGTGCCGTCGATCGAGGGATCGGCTGTCGCCACCGGCTTCAACACGATCTGGATCGACCGCGAGGATCCCTTCTGGCAGGGCTTCCAGGTCGTCTGATGAGCCTGATCGTCAAGACGGCGCTGGCCGACCGCATCGTCGACATCCTCCGCGACCGGATCATCGCCGGCAGCATTCCTGCGCATGCGGCGATCCGCCAGGATGCGCTGGCGACCGAGCTCGGCGTCTCGAAGATCCCGCTGCGCGAGGCCTTCGCCAAGCTCGAGCAGGACGGGCTGGTGCTGTCGGAGATGAACCGCGGCTACTTCGTCCGGCCGCTCTCGGCCATCGAGGCCGAGGACGTCTTCGATCTGCGCCTGAAGATCGAGCCAGACGCCGTCGGCGCCGCGTCGCAAAGGCTGACGCCGGACGACATCGCGCAGGCGCGCGCCGCGCTGGACGGGCTGAACCGCGCCGCGCGGGAGCACAGCACCAGCGCGGGCACGCTGAACCGCGCCTTCCACATGGCGCTGATCCGGCCGGGCGGGCGCCCGGTGACGGTGCAGACGGTGGAGCGGCTGCAGGTGATCGCCGAACGCTACGTCGTCAAGCATCTCGAGCCCCGCGGCCGCGCCGAGCGGGCCATCGACGAGCACGAGACGCTGTTCGACGCCTGGGCGGCCGGGTTGAGAAGCGAAGCCGCAAGGCTCAGCACCGCCCACATCGCCAGCACCCGCGACGATCTCGACGCCGAACTTCGGCGGGCCGCGGCAAACGCCTGAACGGCCCTTGCCCCTATCCCGCCCCGCGCCGCCGCCGAAACGGGTTGACGACCTCTCGCAAGAGGATTACCAGACTGATAGCCTAGCTAACTAGTTTGGACATCCGCCATGTTGTCGCTCGAGGATTTCGGCCTCAAGCTCCACCTTCTCTCGCGGCTCCTGCGGCGGGAGATCGATGTGCTGCTGGAACCGCACGGCCTCTCCGAGGCGAGCTTCCTGCCGGTGCGCTATCTCGCCCGCTTCGGCGAGGGCCTGCGGCAAGTGGAACTTGCCGATGCCATGGGCATCGAGGGGCCGACCCTCGTGCGGGTGCTCGACCAGCTGGTGAAAGCCGGGCTCGTCGAGCGGATCGACGATGCGGTCGACCGCCGCGCCAAGCGCGTCCACCTCACCACCGAAGGCGAAGCCTTCCATCGACGTTTCCAGGAGACTTTGCTGGAGCGTCGGCAAGTTTTGTTTGCCGGGGCGACCGCCGAAGATCTGGAGGCGGCGCTTCGCGTCTTCGACGTGCTGGAGACGACGCTGCGAAAAAGCCGCTCGTCCTGATCTTTTCCCAGTCTTTTTCAAGCCGGAACCAACGCCGCCATGAGCGCGGCGAAGCCGGTCCAACTCTGTGTGTGTAAGGAGAATTCGATGATAGCGGTCATAACAGGCTGGGTTGTCGCGCTGGTGGGCGCGGCGATCCTCGCGGCGGGGGTTTACCTCGTCTCGCTGGGCGGCAGTCCCTTCTATATCGTCATGGGCCTTGGCTTGCTTCTGTCGGCTTTCCAGCTGATCCGCCGCCGCCAGTCGGCGCTGACGGTCTTTGCCGTCGTCCTCATCCTCACCTTCGCCTGGACGCTCTGGGAAGTCGGGCTGGACAAGTGGCAGTGGATCCCGCGCGGCGCGCTGATCACCTTCATCGGCCTCTGGATGGCGCTGCCCTTCGTCACCGGCACCTTGCGCCGCGCCGATGCCGCCCGCGGCACGTCGCCGTCTGCCGCCGCCGGCCTCTTGCGCGGCACCGTCGCTGCCATCGCCGTCCTCGCCGTCGGCGCCTGGTTCTACGATCCGTTGCTCGTCGCCGGCGAGCTGCCGCGCGAGGCCGCCGCGGCGCCACCGGCCGCCGTCGGCACACCCGCTTATCCAACAGACGACTGGACGGCCTATGGCGGCACCAATCTCGGCCAGCGCTATTCGGCGCTGTCGGACATCAACCTCGATACGGTCAAGAACCTGAAAATCGCCTGGGAGCACCATACCGGCGACCTGAAAGGGCCCGACGACGCCTCAGAATATACCTTCGAGGCGACGCCGCTGAAGGTCAACGGGATGCTCTACCTCTGCACCCCGCACAACATCGTCGAGGCGCTCGAGCCCGAGACCGGCGCGGTGAAGTGGAAGTTCGATCCCGGCCTGAAGCCGAACGCGGTTTACCAGCACCAGACCTGCCGCGGCGTCTCCTATCATGACGAGGCGACGGCACCGGCTTCGCAGCCCGCCTCCGCCGAGACCGCCGCCGCCATCGCCGCCTGCCCGCGCCGGGTCATCGCGACGACCGTCGATGCCCGGCTGTTCGCGATCAATGCCGACACCGGCGCGCTTTGCGCTGGCTTTGGCGACAACGGCTACGTCAACCTCCTCGACCAGATGCCGAACGTCCGCGAAGCCACCTACATGCAGACCTCGGCGCCGCTGGTGACCAAGGGCCTGATCGTGCTCGGCGGCTCGATTGCCGACAACTACTACAAGGACAACGCGTCCGGCGTGATCCGTGCCTATGACGTCAGGACCGGCCAGGTCGTCTGGAAGTTCGATGCCGGCAAGCCGGACGAGACCGCGCCCCTGGCGCCCGGCGCCACCTACGAGGCGAACTCGCCGGTCGCCTGGACGACGCTCAGCGCCGACGAGGCGCTCGGCCTCGTCTATGTTCCCTTCGGCAACAAATCGCCGGACATGTTCGGCCAGACCCGGACGGCAGAGGACGAGCGCTTCGTCGATGCGCTGACCGCGCTCGACATCACCACCGGCCAGCTGCGCTGGACCTTCCGGTCGTCCTATCACGACCTCTGGGACCGGGATAACCCGTCGCAGCCGACGCTGATCGACCTGCCGGTGAACGGCGCGAATGTGCCCTCGGTGGTGCTGCCGACCAAGAACGGCAACCTCTTCGTTCTCGACCGCCGCGACGGCAAGCCGGTCCTTCCGGTCTCGGAGCAGCAAGTGTCGACGGTGACGGACGTGCCGAACGAGCACCCGTCGCCGGTACAGCCGATCTCGTCGCTGAACTTCACCCCGCCGCCGCTCACCGAGAGCGACATGTGGGGCATCTCGCCGATCGACCAGATCCTCTGCCGCGCCGAGTTCCGCCAGCGGCGCTATGACGGCAACCCGTTCACCCCGCCGACCATCGCGGGATCGCTGACCTATCCCGGCAATATCGGCGTGTTCAACTGGGGCAGTATCGCCGTCGATCCCGTCAACAAATGGCTGATCGCCACGCCGCTCCGCCTCTCCTACCTCTACAACGTGCTGCCGCGCCCGGCCGGCAACACCGACGAGCGGCTGGTGACGAAGGAGGGCACGCGGCCGATCAACGAGAACATGGGCGGCCCCTATGCGGTCTCGATCCAGAACTTCCGCTCCGGCCTCGGCCTGCCCTGCCAGGCGCCGCCTTGGGGCCTGATGGCCGGCGTCGACCTGAAGACCGGCAAGACCGCCTGGACGCGCCGCAACGGCACGGTAAAGGACCAGAAGATCATGGGCCTCACCTGGCCAATCCCGATGCCGATGGGCATCGTCGCGCATGGCGGCACACTGACGACGGCGGGCGGCGTCTCCTTCACCGCGGCGACACTCGACAACTATCTGCGCGCCTACGACATGAGGAGCGGCGAGAAGGTCTGGCAGGCGCGCCTGCCGGCGGGCGGCCAGGCCACGCCGATGACCTATCGCGGCAAGGACGGCAAGCAGTACGTCGTGCTCGCCGCCGGCGGTCACGGCTCGATCGGCACGACGCCGGGCGACAGCGTCATCGCCTACACGCTGCAGTAGCGCGGCGAACATTCAGGAGAGGGGCAAGGACGGCACGTCCCGCCCCTCTCCCATCCGCCTTTGCTGCGACCGGCGGCAAGCCGGCAGGTCGACAAACTTCCGGGATTGGTCTGGCGCCCGCCAGCGTTGAATCGTATGTAGCCCTTGCATTTAACCGGGGCAGAGACCTCGTCGTGCCCGAAGGCCCCGCTTATGGCTCCCCCTCCGCCTCCCAGTGCCAGTGCCAGTGCCGATGCCGCGGCAGCCGTGCCCGCCGCCTCACCGGCGAAGACCGCCCCTAATTTCCGGACCATCGCCATGATCGTCGCCTCGGCGATGTTCATGGAACAGCTCGACGCGACGATCCTCGCCACCGCGCTGCCGACCATGGCGCGCGACTTCGCCGTCTCGGCACCGGCGATGAGCATTGCGCTCACCTCCTATCTCATCAGCCTCGCCGTCTTCATCCCGGCCAGCGGCGCGATGGCCGATCGCTTCGGTTCCCGCACCGTGTTCCGGGCCGCGATCGGCGTGTTTCTCCTCGGCTCGATCCTCTGTGCCCTCGCCCCGACGCTTTCTTTCCTTGTCTTCGCCCGGCTGCTCCAAGGCGTCGGCGGCGCGATGATGATGCCGGTCGGCCGGCTGGTGCTCCTGCGCAGCGTCGCGCGCAAAGACCTCGTCTCGGCGATGTCCTGGCTGCTGGTGCCGGCGATGATCGGGCCGATCCTCGGCCCCCCGGTCGGCGGCCTGATCGTCACCTATGCCGACTGGCGATGGATCTTCTACATCAACCTGCCGATCGGCATCCTCGGCATGGTCCTCGTCACCTTCTTCATCGAGGACGTGAAGGGCGAGCGCGCGGGACGGTTCGACTGGCTGGGCATGGGCCTTTCCGGCGTATCGCTCGGCTCCCTGCTGTTCGGCTTCGAGATGGCCAGCCGCGACGGTGAGGGCCTGTTCGCGCTGGTGCTCTCCCTCGTCGGCCTGGCCTTCGGCCTCATTTACATCCGCCATGCCCGCCGCCACCCCGCCCCGATCCTCGACCTGTCCCTCATGCGGGTGCCAAGCTTCGGGACCTCGGTGATCGCGGGATCGCTGACGCGGATCACCCAAGGGGCGCAGCCCTTCCTGCTGCCGCTGATGATGCAGTTGGGCTTTGGTCTGTCGGCCGCCACCAGCGGCGGCATCACCATCGCCACCGCCATCGGCTCGCTGGCGATGAAGGCGGTGGCGCCGAGGATCCTGCGCCGCTTCGGCTTCCGCAACGCGCTTCTCGTCAACGGCATCTTTGCCAGCCTCGGCTACGGCGTCTGTGCTGCCTTCCGGCCGGACTGGCCGCTGTGGACGATCTTCGGCGTGCTGCTCGCCTGCGGCTTCTCGATGTCGTTCCAGTTCACCGGGTACAACACGGTCGCCTACGACCAAATCTCGGCCCGGCAGATGAGCTCGGCGACGAGCTTCTACACGACCTTCCAGCAGCTGATGCTCTCGCTCGGCATCTGCGTGGCGGCGCTGGCGCTGCACGGTGCGATGCAGATGCACGGTCACGCGCAACCGCAGCTCGGCGACTTCTCCGCCGCCTTCATCCTGGTCGCGGCGATCTCGCTGACCGCCACCGTCTGGAACCGCCGCTTCGCCGCCGATGCCGGCCAGGAAATCAGCGGCCACGGCGCCGTCGCCGATACCGTCAAGCGCCCGGCAGCCGTCGCGGCCGACAGCGTCGACCAGACGCGATGAGGGCGGAACAGCAAAAGGCATCGTGCTGGTTTTCGGAATTGGACGCGGTGTCGCCGAGATGACGGTTCGTCAGCGTCGACGCGAACTCGGCCGCGGCTGCAGGGCGTCGAGCGCGTCGTCGTTGCGCCGCCCCCAGTCGTAGAGCATCTCGACAGGCTCGACGAAGCGCCGGCCGAGCGGCGTCAGGGCGTAGTCCACCCCCGGTGGGACCGTCGGGTGGACGATGCGCTCGACCAGACCGTTCGTCTCCATGCCCCGCAGCGTCTGCGTCAGCATCTTCTGTGAAATGCCGGGCAGGCTCCGCAACAGCGCGCTGGAGCGGCAGCTGCCGCCGTGGCGGGCGTGCAGCGTGTGCAGCACCATGCTGGTCCACTTGGTACCGAAGAGTTCCAGCACGCGGCGCGGCGCGCAATCCTCGGTCCAGTCCTCGTCCGGCGCTGCCTTTTCCATCCGATGGATACCCTTTGGTGCCGTCTTGATACACAGGCTGGTCTTACCCTAGTTCGCCACAAAACGAACAGGAGAACGACATGACGAAGACGGCACTGGTGGTGGGTGGAACCGGGATCATCGGTCGGGCGACGATCGCCCTTCTGGAAAAGGAAGGCTGGGACGTCGCTGGCCTGTCGCGCAGCCCGCAGCCGGGCGGCATCGCGGCTGACCTCCAGGATCCGGCCTCGCTCGCCGCGGCGCTGAAGGACAAGCGGCCGACGCATGTCTTCATCACGACCTGGGCGCGCCAGGCAAACGAGGCGGAGAACATCCGCGTCAACGGCATGATGGTGCGCAACCTCCTCGACGCGCTGCGGCCCGCCGGCGGCGTCGAGCACGTGGCGCTCGTCACCGGGCTGAAGCACTACCTCGGACCGTTCGAGGCCTACGGCAAGGGCGTGCTGCCGCAGACGCCATTCCGCGAGGAGCAAGGCCGGCTCGACGTCGACAACTTCTATTATGCGCAGGAGGACGAGGTCTTCGCCGCCGCCAAGCGGGACGGCTTCAACTGGAGCGTCCACCGGCCGCACACCGTGATCGGCCATGCCGTCGGCAATGCGATGAACATGGGGCAGACGCTCGCGGTCTATGCCAGCCTGTGCAAGGAGACCGGCCGCCCCTTCCGCTTCCCGGGCTCGGCCGCACAGTGGAACGGCCTCACCGACATGACCGATGCCGGCATGCTGGCCAAGCAGCTGCTCTGGGCTTCGACGACGCCGGCCGCCGCCAACGAGGCGTTCAACATCGTCAACGGCGATGTCTTCCGCTGGAGCTGGCTGTGGACGCGCATCGCCCATTGGTTCGGCCTTGAGCCCGCCCCTTTCGACGGCACCGTCCTGCCGCTGGAAGTGCAGATGGCCGAGGACGCGGCGCTCTGGACCGAGATCGCCGAGCGCGAGAACCTTCAGGAGACAAATCTCTCCCGGCTCGCTTCGCCGTGGCACACCGATGCCGATCTCGGTCGCCCGATCGAGGTGGTCACCGACATGTCGAAAAGCCGCCGTCTCGGCTTCACCGCCTATCAGGCGACGGACGACGCGTTCTTCGCGCTGTTCGAGCAACTGCGCGCCGACCGCTACATCCCGTGATCACGGGCTGACGACACCCGTCGCGGCGGTCGATCGAAGCATCGCCGCGACGGAGAAGGACCGAATCAGGCTACACCGAAAAGGTCGGGCAGTCCGCCATCCCAAAGCCCTTTTTCCTGGCGCGCGGCCGCTGCCGCCCCCGGCACACACGTCAAACTCCGCTATGCCGCAATGCAGCAAATGCGGAGGTGCTATGCGGCGCCGGGGATGGCAGACGTTCCGCATTGCCAGCATGATCGTATCGAGCGGGAGGGTTGATTCGAAAGCTGGAGTTCGACGCCATGCCGACCCGCGCAGACTTCCCCGCCCGCCCCGCCACGCGCGCCCAACATGCCCCTTTTTCCGCTTTCGACTGGCGGCACGAAGGTCGGCGCCTCACCTCGGCAGCGGCCGCCTATCTCGGTGTCGCCCATCCCTGCCGCTTCGAGGTAGAGCCAGCATCGCTCTGCGACATCGTCTTTCCCGAGCGCCGCTGAGACGTCCGGCGATGGGCTGAGCTAACGCCATGCAGCAGCCGCTTCCGGATCAGAGGGACAGGTCGCCGATGGGGCAATCTCTGCGGTGCGAGATCGATGCGCCGCTGCAAGCACGGCGCCGTGAGACCCACTGTCCCCACTGAACGACCGCCCGGGAGAACGCTCCGTGGCTATTCTGCGGCATCCTGGTGGGCATTGGCGTTGTCACCCCTTGGCTTGCGGCCAAGGCGGAACTTCTTTGCCAGCGCCGAGCGCGAGGCGGCGTAGTTTGGCGCCACGATCGGATAATCGTCGGGCAAGCCCCATTTGCGGCGATACTCATCCGGCGTCATGCCGAGATTGGCCAAATGGCCTTTCATCGACTTGAAGCGTTTTCCGTCCTCGAGGCAGATAATGTAGTCGGGTGTCACCGATTTCTTGATCGGGACGAACGGCTTCAGCACGATCTTTTCAATTTTTTCCGGCGTGCCGTTGGCAGCCGTCTTTAATGCCGTATAGACGCTGGTGATCAGGTCCGGCAGATCCGCCGCAGCGACCTTGCTTTGCTGTATACAGGCATTGACGATTGTCGCCGACAGCTCGAGCAGCAGGGTTCTTTCAGCATCTACGGTTTCCATTGACACCCCAAAACTTAGAAAATCATCTTAGGGTGATACTAAAAGCCCCCAGCTTGTTCAAATAATTTGATTGAAGGTGGCTGATGAATAAAAAAACGGAACAATAGATAATGTTACCTTACGTAATTTTTGTCGGTCTATCGGCTCAGCGCGACAGATGCAGGGTCACCCACTCGCCCCGACGCAAGGTCTCGCGGTGCACCAGGCCTTGCGTGCGATAGGCTGCGAGCACCGCCTGACGCTGTCTTTCGAGGATTCCCGACAGGATCACGTCGCCTCCCGGGGCCAGCTGACGCTCGACCGCCGGGGCCAGCTTGATTAGCGGCTGGGCCAGGATATTGGCAACGACGAGGTCATAGGGCGCGAAGGCGCGAATGTCATGCGAGGCCATGCCGGTGGCGACGACGGCGCGCACGAGGTTGCCGACGCCGTTGTTGACGATGTTCTCGCGCGCCACGGCGATGGCGACGGGATCAATGTCGGTCGCCAGCACCGGCACCCGGGCAAGCTTGGCAAGGCCGATCGCCAGGACCGCGCTGCCGGTGCCGAGATCGAGCGTGTTGGTGAACTGCCGGCGGCGCACCAGCCGGTCGATCATCGTCAGGCAACCTGAGGTCGTGCCGTGATGTCCTGTGCCGAAGGCCTGGCCGGCCTCGATCTCGATGCCGAGGTCATTGGCGCGAATCATCCCCCTGTCATGCGCGCCATGCACGATGAAGCGCCCTGCTCGCACCGGCTTCAGCTCCGCCAGCACCGCCTTCATCCAGTCGGTATCGGGAATCGCCTCTACCGAGATCGGGGGGGTGTCGAGCGCGGACAGCGCTGCCGTCACGTCCGCAAGCCGATCGGCGCCGCCGGTCTCGTCGTCGAAATAGACCGAGACCTCGTGGATATCGGCGGCCTCGTCGATCTCGGTGACGCCGACCGGGGCATCCTCGTCCTCGAAGGCCGCATCCAAGGCGTCAAAGATGCGCTGGGCCAGCAGCTTGCCGGTGCGGGTGTGATAGCGGGTCTGGGTCACAGGTCTACCGAGGTCAGAGGGCAGCGAGACGGTCGAGCTTTTCCTTCGCCGTCTTCGGGTTCTCGCCATAGGCGATGGTGCCGGAAAAGCGGCCGGCCGAGTCGAGGAGGAAGGTGGTCGCGGTGTGGTCCATGGCATATTCCGGACCGTCGCCGACCTTCTTGGCATAGACCCCCCAGCCCTTCAGCATCGCGGCAACCTTGGTGGGTTCGCCGGTGATCGCGGTGATGTCCGGTGAGACGGCGCCGAGGTAGTTCTTTAGCACCGCCGGCGTATCGCGCTCGGGGTCGACGCTGACGAACACCACCTGCAGGTCCTTGCCGTCCTGCTTCAGCGCCTTCTGGTATCCCGCGAGCTCGGCGAGCGTCGTCGGGCACACGTCGGGGCAATGGGTGAAGCCGAAGAACACGGCCGAGGGCTTGCCGTTGCGCAGCGCTGCCTCGGTGATCTCCGCGCCGTTCTGGTCGACGAGGCTGAACGGTGACCCGTAAGCCGCCTCTTCCTGGCCTGTTTCGCTGCCGTAGTAATAGACACTGATGGCCGCGCCGGCGCAGAGCGCGACGAAGGCCCAGAGGCCGATTCGGAAGAGAGCGATGCCGCGCATGGTGAACTCCGTGAAACGCGGCTCGGGCCGCCCTTTCCCCGGCGATACAGCAGCCGCCGCCGGACCGCAAAGAAGATCGGCGTGAGACCGCGCTGATCCCCCTCTGCCGAACGCAATGCGGCTTTGCCGCAGCGCCTTGGCGCTCCCTGAAGAAGCGTCAGCGTGCCGGCGAGGCGTCGGCTGCGGCGTGCTGACGAAGTATCAGCCCCTGCGTTCACCGACGAGGAGGTAGACGAGGGCCATCGCCGGGAAGGCGACGCCGAGCACGCAGATGCCGGGCCAGCCGAAGGCCTGGAGAACCGGGCTAGTCAACGCCGAGCCGACGGCGCCGCCGATGAAGAAGGTGGTCATGTAGACCGCGTTCAGCCGGTTGCGGATCTCGGCATCGAGCGAGAAGATCTCGCGCTGGCCGACGACGAGATTGGCCTGGACGCCGAGATCGATCAGAATGCCGGCCGCGACGAAGCCGGCGAGCGTCGCCAGGCCCGCGATCGCAAAGCCCGCCATCACCGTCAGCATGGCGCCAATGGTGGCCGCCCGGCCGTGGCCGCGGTCGGCGAGCCGCCGAGCCACCGGCGCCGCGAGGATTCCAAGGACGCCGGACAGCGAGAACAGGGCGACCTCGGTCGCCGAGTAGCCGTCCGCGAAGAGGACGAGGGGCGTGCCGGTCCAGAACAGCGAGAAGCTCGCAAAGATCGCGGCATGGAACAGAGCGCGTCGCCGCAGCACCCGCTCGCGCACGAACAGCTTGCCGAGCGAGGCGATCAGCGCGCCGTAGGATTCCGTGACGGTCGGGCGTCGCTGCGGAAACAGCAGCATGCCGGCGCCGAGCAAAACCGTCAGCAGCGCCGCCGAGGCGCCGAAAACGCCGCGCCATCCGATATGCTCGGCGAGGATGCCGGCGAGCGGCCGGGCGAGGAGAATACCGGCGATGAGGCCGCTCATCACATTGCCGACCACGCTGCCGCGCTTCTCCGGCGGGGCCATGCCCGCGGCCAGCGGCACCAGCATCTGCGCAGCGGTCGACGTCATGCCGACCACCAGCGTCAGCGCGAACAACGCGAAAAGGCCCGGCAGCACCACGAGGCCGATCAGGCTGAGGACGTTGGCCGCCATGGTCAGCAGGATGACGCGGCGGTTCTCGAAAACGTCGCCGAGCGGCACGAGCGCCACCAGGCCCAGGCCGTAGCCGACCTGGGCCGCCGTCACGAGCCAGCTCTCGGCCGAGGGCGCCAGCCCGGTCTCGGCACCGATCAGCGCCACCAGCGGCTGGGCATAGTAGATGTTCGCCACCAGCGCCCCGCAAGCCAGGGCGAAGAACAAGGTGAGTCCGGGCCCGAGGCCGGGATGGGCCGCGGGCGGCGTGGCGGGAAAGCTGGTCATGGCATGTCCGTTCGAGCGGCGCTGCGGGCGCTATGTCCCGGCGGATATAGGACAACGCGGCTTGACCCGCTATCGCCGGTGACGCAAGGCTGCCGCCCACCGGGCGCCAGCCCGCCGGCTTTCCGGAGTACAACGCCGGATCTGACGAAGTCTTGCGCGGCCGTTCCGAGCCGATAGAGATGGCCGCCGGTGCTACCGGACGACGCCGCCGCCCCCGGAAGCCAATAGCGACGGGCGACACGGCGCCCATCAAAGCCGGGAGGCGCGACACCTCTCCCGCCCATTCGAGTGGAGCCCCGCCATGTCCCTTGCCCTCTACCAGGTCGACGCCTTCACGGACACGCGCTTTGCCGGCAACCCGGCCGCCGTCGTGCTGCTGGATGCCTGGCTGCCGGACGCGCTGCTGCAGCAGATGGCGGCCGAGAACAACCTGTCGGAGACCGCCTATCTCGTGCCGGCCGGCGACAGCCGCTGGGAACTGCGCTGGTTCACCCCGAAGGTCGAGGTGCCGCTCTGCGGCCACGCGACGCTCGCCAGCGCCTTCGTGCTGGCCGAGGTTCTCGGCATGGCCGGCCCGGTGATGACGTTCGCCACCCGCTCCTCCGGCGATCTGACGGTGACGCGCGAGGGCGGGCGCTTCGCCATGCGCCTGCCGATAAGGCGGGTCGCCTCGCCCCGGGCCATCGACCCCGTCGCCGCAGCGCTCGGCGCACGGCCGCTCGAAGTGCTGACGGTCCCGGCCGCGGGCGACGACACGGCGCTGGCGGTGTTTGCGACCGAGGCCGAGGTGCGCGCGCTGCAGCCGGACATGCGGGCGCTCAGCGCCCTCCCCGTGCGCAACGTCATCGCCACCGCCAAGGGCACGTCCTCGGACTTCGTCTCGCGCATGTTCGCGCCGAAGGCCGGCATCGACGAGGACCCGGTCACCGGCTCGGCGCACTGCGCTCTGGTGCCATTCTGGGCCGAAAGGCTCGGCGGCAGGACGTTTCACGCCCGCCAGGTCTCGGCCCGCGGCGGCGACCTCTACTGCACCCTCGAAGCCGATGCGGTGATCGTCGCCGGCTCGGCAGTGCTCTACCTCGATGGCAGGATCCATCTGCCCGCCTGAGGCTCCACCCATGTGGCGATCGGAGGCGGCTTACTGATAGGTGATGGTGACGGTGACGATGTCGGCATAGTTCCCCGATGGAACGTCCTGAGGCTGGACGCGTCCATAGACGGGTACGGAGACCGTCCCAGCCACCCCGGTATCAGTCACCACCGCCCCGACAGTGCTTCCCCAAGGCTGCGTGCGGCTCACATCGGAATAGAGGCCGTAGAGCAGCCGGTTGACCCCCGAGAGCATCACCCGTGCTTCGGGATCGCCCGACCCATTGCGGCCAGTGCCGAGCGCGATCGCGTAGTCCACGCCCGGCGTACAGGTAACCCCGACAGCCCCTTGGCCATCGACCGGCCGGGTGATCCGCCCATGGGTCCCGAAATTGACGTCCCGGGTGGTAATGCGACAGTTGGCGGCAATACTTGCATCGGCCGTGAAGGAGGCCTGCGTGGTGGTGCCTCCCGCTGGCGCTGCGCAGTCGAGCGCGCCCTCCGCGTAGACGAAAGCGGCGTCCCCACCGGCGAAGGTCGAGAGATAGGTCCCCCTTGGCGCCCCCCCTTGCTCGATCGCGACGCGGCCGTAGACCGTCGCGGTGCCCGAGGCCTCTGTGCCGTTGACCGAGAGCGGGATCAGCCGCGGATCCCCGAGCGCCGGCTCGGACACGCTGCCCCAGGAAATCGTGCGGCCGGCATCCGCGTAGAGGCCGAACAGAAGCGCGTCACTCCCCTGTGCGAGCTGCCGCGCGCCGCCGGTGCTCGGCGCGCTGCCCCGCCCGAGACTTGCGCAGACCGACACCGTGCTGGTGCCGGCCGCAACCTCGGTGCAGGTGACGGAAATGGTCGCACTGCTGTCATCCGGAAAGTCGCTCAGCGTGTCGACGGGGCCGAAGCTGAGGCTGGACACGGTCGCGCTGCAGTTGGCAGCCTGCGCCGTCCCCGGCAAAAGCCAGAACGTACCGCTGAAGAGGATTACGGCGAGAAGCCGCCTGAGATCAGAGAGGGCGACAGACCGCATCTGGAATACTTACCTGTCGTCCCTTGCGGGAGGAGTAGGCGAAATCGGCGGCGCACGCGCTGCCATCGGTTCGCGTGATGGCGACACGGTTTTGGGCCGTCAGTCCGTCGATCATCGCCTGACCGTCGTAGCCGATGACGAAAGGCTCGCCATCGGCGCCCAGCCGGGCCAGGGCCCCCATCTCGATCGGGGTGCCAGCGGGGTCGGTGAAGGTGACCAAAGCGACCGCCGCCGCATCGCTCACCCCGAAGCGCAGGACGACGCCGGCCCGATCGGCGGGCACGACCTCATCCCGCGTCTTGTTCACCACCGCGTCCAGCGACAGGCGGGTCGGGTCGATGGAGATCTGGTTGGGCTCGTAGGCCCTCAGGCGCGGCAGCAGCAGCTTGCCGTTGCGGCCCGATCGGCCGGCCGGCCGGTTCTCGTAGCTGACCTCGACATCGGGCGCCCCGACATCGACGATGGCAAAGGCGTCGTCGATGCGGTTCGACAGGAAGACGTCGCCGCCGGCCGCGACCACTGCCCCCTCCATGCGGCCGCTCGCCCGGTACTGGTCGTCCTGGGCATCGACCCGCGCGGTCAGCAGCGCGAAGGGCGCGCGGTAGCTTCCTTCGCCCGAGCTGACGGGATCGTCGATCCCGTCGCGCCGGACCCGCCAGCCGTAGTCGCCGACCCGCTCCCCTTGCGACTTCGAGACCTCCGACGAGATGCCGAGGCCGTCGCGATCGGCCGCGGCCGAGACGGAGCCGCGGACGCCGCCGCCGAGCGGCATGGAAAGCGTGGCGTAGAGGCCGAAACGGTCGTCGTCGAGATCGGTGAAGGCCGAGACGGACCCGGTGAGGTTGGCGTAGAGCGTGCGGCTGTAGCTGAGGCTCGCCAGACGCTGCTCCTCCCCCTCGACGGTCACCAGCCGGGTGTAGCCGAGATTAAGAAAGGACGCATCGAACACCAGGGGCACCGAGAGGGAGATCTGGTCGAGCGCGCGTGGCGGCCGGGCGGACAACAGGAGGACTTCGTTGTCCCGGCGCGAGACCGGCTCGGCGGTGACCGAAGCGATGTCGTCGTAGTCGCCGAACGTCCGCTGCACCCGCCCCTGCATCCGCACGCCGACGAGGTCCATTTCCACGCCCGCATCGGCGAGATAGCCGGTGCCCGCCTTGCTGCGGCTGGCGGCGCCGGCGAGCGATCCGACACCGAGCGCGCCGAGGCTGAAGACAGCGCCGGCCCCCGCGTTGATGAGGTCCTCGCCGCCTTCCGCATGCGCCTCCACGGTCAGGCGGTCGGCGATGCCGTAGCGGACGCTGGCCGAGCCCATCGGACGCCCGTCGTAATCGTTGGAGTCCCGGCCAAAATCGTTACGGGCGAAGCCGGCCTCGGCGGAAAAGTCGAGGAGGCCGGGCGCCAGCATCTTGCTGGAGGCGTAGAAGGCGCTTTCCGTCTCCACCTCCTGTCCCTGCGCGTCCCGAACGACGATGCGCGCCCTTCCATTGCCGGTGGAAATCGGCAGGTTGACGATCTCGAACGGTCCCGCCGGCACCGCGCCGGAATAGCGCCGGGCATTGTTGAGATAGACGTCGACGGTCGACGGGACGGCGGCGCTGCCCGACAGCTCGGGCACCGGGATGGTTACGAGATCGGACCGCAGCGAGAAACTGCGCTGGATCTGCGCGCCGCCGAGCCGGCTCGGACGCGTCCAGCCGAGACCACCGGTGATGAGGTCGCCGCCCCGATAGGTCACGAGGGATCCCGGATCCGAATAGGACCAAGTGCTCTGAAGTCGGGTCGAATCGTAATAGGCATCGTCCGACGTGCTGGCGATGAAGCCTTGCGAGAAGACGCCGTAAGGCCCGTAGGTCCGCGCCTCGAACGCGCCGGACACCCCCTGGAAGGCATAGGGGCGACGCTTGGCGGCGTTGTCGACGCTGGACGTCAGCGAATAGTTCATCAGCGCGCCGTAGCCGGACGGGGTCACGAGAGGAGCCTCTTCCGCCTCCGGCGTCTTGCCCCGCACGTCGACCTTTCGGGCGGCGCGCCCGGCGTCGGACGCGGTGAAGTCGAGGGATTGCAGGGCTGCGTCGTAGACGAAGGAGACTGCGGGCAATTGGTCGAGCTGGACCCGCCCGTCCGGGCGCAAGGCCGACGGCACGGGGATGATCCCGACATTGCGCAGCTGGTCGCTCGCTATCGACAGCGTCCCGTCCGCGTCCTCCTGCACTTCGGCGATCAGACCAGACTCGACACCATTGATCGAGACCGCGAGGTAGAGAAAGGCCTCCGGCTGGAGCGCCTCGTCGACCGCCACCGGATCCGGCACCGGCACATCCTGTGCCGGCGCCGCGGTGGTCACAAAAAGAGCCGCCAGCGTGCCGAGAAGGTTTGCCCGGCACGCCAAGACCGCGACCGCCTTCAGGGCGCGAAGCGGACGGGGATGGAATGGCGAACGACGATGTTCACCGTCCCGGCCGCCGGGCGCTTCGCGCTCGGCAACTGGTCGACCATCAGGCGGTAGTTTTCTTCCTCGCCGAGAGGCCGCTTGGTCACCCGAACGACCCGGATGAGGTTTTCGCTGCCGCCGGCGAGCTTCGTCAGCGGCGGGCTGACGACCACGTCGGTCGTCGCCTCGAAGCGATCCTTCCCGCCGACCTTCGTCCAGCGGAAGATCCGGACTTGGACGCTGACCGGCGCCTTCTCCTCGTTCCACACCCGGATCGTCGAGGCGGCAGTGCCGCCCCGCAGATCGAGACCGGTCGGAGAGACCCGCAGAGACGCGGCCCCAGCGTGCGAAAGACCAAGCCCCAAGGCAAGGCCGACGGCCACCAACCGTTGGATCATCATTTCACTCTCTCCTTGTTGGAAGCCGTCAGACGAAAGCTCAATAGGTGATCGTGGCGAGGACCGAGTCGGCATAGGTTCCTGTCGGCACGACCTGTCCGGCCGGCACGGTGCCATACGCGGTGAACTCTTCGCCGGCTTCCGTTGCTGCCGCGACAGCAAGGGTAGCGGTGGGGCTCCACGGCAGCGTGTTCGCTGCGTCCTGATAGATCATATAGTCGATGGTGTTCGCGCCGCTCGTCATCTGACGCAGCGTATCGGTTGCGCCGGCGCCGCCGCCGATGCTCAGGGCGATGGCGTAGGGCGTGCCCGGCGTGCACTGGACCGTCAGTTCCGCGGTGGCGGCAAGGTTCGCGTCGATCAGGCCGGTACCGGTAAAAGCCATGGCCGTTGTGGCGAGGGTGCACTCGGCGGCGACGACCATGCTGACCCCCATGGGGGCATTTGCCGTCTGGGCTCGTGCGGCACTCGAAACGCCGACGAGGCAGGCCATGCCGAGCATGACCGTGAGAGACATGTTCATGGAGAACTCCTTAGAGGCGCGTATTCGCAGCGCTGCCGTCAGCAAAGATATCCCCGCCAGGCCCCTTATCAGTATCTAATAAGCCTAACACATCAAAACGATAATCAGTAATTTCGAGTAATTTACTCTCGATATATTTTCCTGACTATCTAAAGTCATAAATAATAATTCGCGAATGTATCATTAAAGCTAGGCTCACTGAGTATTTTGAATCAAATAGAGGGTTTTTTGTTTGGACTTACTGAGCACCCATCCTCGCGATGCCGCGCTTCTGCAGCCCTCTCCGGGCTGCAGTGCGTCCTGTTCAGCTGGTGCGAAGGTACCTGCTCCACCTGGCTTTTGCAGCGGAATGGCGAGTCTGGCGGCACATGAAGTGACGCTCGCGAAACCACCGATAAAATGACGTTCGACGTCTACACATTGCCGGCGGCGCTTCTTACATTCGAGAACACCAAGATCTTTCAGCCGAGGAACCGCCTTTATGTTTTCTACCCGGAAGCTCCGCTTCGCAGGCGTGTTCGCGGTTGCCGCGATGGCCTTCTCCATGGTTGCGGTCGACCATGCCGACGCGCGCCGGATGGGCGGAGGCGGCTTTGGCAGCCGGGGCGCGAGGACCTATCAGTCGGCACCGCCAACGGCGACAGCGCCGAGTGCCGCGGCGCCGGTCCAGCGCTCGATGACGCCGAATGCCGGCCCGCAGACGGCAAATGCTGCACGTAATGCCGGGCAGCAGCGCCCCGGCTTCTTGAACGGCTTCGGCGGCTCGCTGCTGCGCGGCCTCGCCATCGGTGGCCTAATCGGCATGCTGTTCGGCGGCGGCTTTGGCGGCATGGCCGGCCTGTTCGGCATGATCCTGCAGATCGCGCTGATCGGCGGCGGCATCTATCTCCTGATGCGCTTCCTGCGCTCGCGCTCGTCGTCCACCCCGGCCATGGCCGGCGGCCCGGCTGGCGGCAACGGCATGAACCGGTCCGGATATGAGCCGCAGTCGTCCAACCGGCCAGCGGCCGGCGGCCTTGGCGGACAGGGCGGCGGCCTTGGCGGTGGGCTCTCGGGCCTCAGCGCCAAGCTTGGCGGCCAGAAGGCCTCGATCGGCAATCCCGACGAGATCGGCGTCTCCCCGCAGGACCTCTCGACCTTCGAACGCATGCTCGCCGACATCCAGGGCGCTTACGGGCGCGAGGATTACGCTAGCTTGAGGGCTGCGACGACGCCGGAGATGATGTCCTACTTCTCCGAGGAACTCGGCACCAACGCTTCGAACGGCGTGAAGAACGAGGTGTCGGACGTCAAGCTGCTGCAAGGCGACGTGTCGGAAGCCTGGCGCGAGGGGCAGACGGAGTATGCGACCGTCGCCATGCGCTATTCTTCGATCGACGCGACGCGCGAGCGGGCGACAGGCCGGGTCATCGAAGGCAATGCCGAAACGCCGAGCGAGAGCACCGAGGTCTGGACTTTCACCCGTCAGGGCCGGGGCGCTTGGCTCCTGTCGGCGATCCAGTCGGTCTGATTGATCTACAGTCTTGGAAGAATGCTTTGCGGGCGCCGAGAGGCGCCCGTTTTGCTGTCGGCCTTTGTCAGAACCCTGCCGCGCGGGCCAGCGCCACGAAGGCCGTGCCGATGGCGACCACGGCGATCACCGGCAGCCTCAGCGACAGGACGCCTGCGAGCAGGATGGCGACGCGCTCCGGCCAGTCGCCAGTGATAAGGACCGGCGCGACGATGGTGGTGATCACCGCCGCCGGGACGGCGTTGAGCGCCGCCTCGAGCCTTGGCGGGATCCGCTCGACGCGGGCCAGCAAGAGATGGCCGGCGAAGCGGGTGACATAGGTGAGGCCGGCGCTTAGCCAGATGATCCACCAGATGTCGCTCATGCGCCCACCTCCCGCGAGGAGCGTCCGTCCGGGGCGGCCCCTTTAGGCAGCGGCGCCAGCACGGCGTAGAGGATGCCGCCGAGCGCGCCGACGGTCACATGCCAGGGCGGCCCAAGCGTCAGGTAGCTCGCGATGGCGGCAGCGGCGCTGGCCATCACCACGGGATAGAAGGCGGCCCGGGCGCGAAAACCCATCAGCAGCGTCAGGAAATAGACCGGCAGGATGAAGTCGAGCGCGAAGGCCTTCGGGTTCTCGATCAGACCGCCGAACAGCGCGCCGATGAGCGTCGACAGAAGCCAGGCGGCATAGAGCGCGAGGTTGTAGGCGAAGTAGAAGCTCTTGGTGAGCGGCCCCCGCGCTGCGCGCGCCTCGGCCTCGGCAAAGGTCGGGTCGGTCAGGAGGAAGAAGGCGGCGGCCTTCTGCACCGGCGAAAAACGCGTCAGCCGCCGGCCGATCGAGGCGGAGTAGAGCACGTGGCGGAAGTTCAGCGCGAACACCGACAGCGCCACGACGAGCACCGGCGAGCCGAGGCCGATCATCTCGATGGCGACGAACTGGCTCGCGCCGCCATAGACCGTGGCGGAGAAGCCGACGGCCTGGAACACGGTCAGGCCGGCATCAACCGCAATCGCGCCGTAGACCATGCCGAAAGGCAGCACGGCGACGAGAACGGGCAGCACCTGGCGCAGGCCGGCGCGGGCTTCTGAGACTTGGATCAAGGGCGGAGCTCACCGGTTGAGGGGCGTGCGCTGGTGCAACGACGGCGCAAGGCGTCGTAGCCGACCGGCCGGCGACCGGCAACGCGCAGCACCGCGTTCATCTTGCCAAGAGCAGCTCTTCCCTGGGAAAGCGGGTTGGAGCGCGACGGAAAGGAGGACCCTGGCGGCAACCTTCAGCGGAGCGGCGCTCTACCCGCGGAACATCTCCACGAGCTTTCTGGCTTCCTTCCGGTTGTCGGAGAGAAGGTCCTTGAGATCACCGGCCTTCAAGAGCTTCACGTGCCGGCACTCCGGCCGGAAGCGGGCGCCGATGCAGCCGCAGAGGAGTTGCGGCGCGGCGCCTGGCTTCAGTTTCAGGCGGATCTCGTAGGGCGTGCCGCTGGAGCCCTTCACCACGAACAGCCCGGCCTCCGGCGGCTGCGGCGTGCGCACCGCGTTCAGCGCCTCCAGCGCCCTTGCGGCGATGCCGCCCTTGGCCAGCGACGGCAGCGCCGGATGGTTCTTGCGCAAGCCCATGGCGAGGGCCAGTTCGGCGACGCCCTTGGCCTTCCTCGCCTTCACGCCGGCCAGCGCGATCGCCGCGCAGGCGAAAGCATCTTCGCCGGCGTGGTGGTGCTGGAAGCGGACCCCGAAGCGATCGGCGAGCGCGTTCAGCCGGTGGCTCGGCTCGGACGGCCAGAGCTGGCGGGCCATGCCGAGCGTGCAGCTGGACGACAGCGCCGGGCGGCCGAGTCCGTAGGACTGGAGGCAAGCATTCAGCACAGAGACGTCGAAGCTTGCATTGTGCGCGAGCAGCAGCGCGCCGTCAAAGGCCGCGGCGAACTCGCGGTAGACGTCAGGAAACTGCGGCGCGTTGCGTACGTCATGGGCGGTGATGCCGTGGATCGAGGTGTTAATCGCCTCGAAGCGCAGCTCGCGCGGGCGGATCAGCCGGTATTCCCGCCGCGTGACGGTGCCGCCCTCGATCCAGGCGAGGCCGATCGCGCAGGCGCTGTCGCGCCGGTTGGTGGCGGTCTCGAAATCGATCGCGATGATGGTCATGCCCGGCCCGCCCGCATGCGGCGGCATCCGCATGGGCCAACCGGAGCCGTCATGCTTGCCCCGCCAGCTGGCGCCACTCGTCCTCGGAGATCACCTTGACGCCGTGCTTCTTGGCATCGGCCAGCTTCGACCCGGCGCCGGGGCCGGCGACGACGAGATGCGTCTTGGCCGAGACCGAGCCGGACACTTTCGCGCCAAGCGCTTCGGCCTGCGCTTGCGCCTCCGGCCGCGTCATCGTCTCCAGCGAGCCGGTGAAGACGATCGTCTGCCCGTCGAATATCCGCTGCGACGCATCCGCGGTCTTCCAGGTGACCTTCACCTGTTCCAGCAGCTCGGCGACTGCGACGCTGTTGTGCTCCTCGCCGAAGAAGTCGATCAGCGAGAGCGCGGCCACCTCGCCGATATCGGCGCCTTCCGCGAGCGTCCGGAAGACCGGGCCGGGCTCCTGGCTGACCGCCTTCTGCAGCGCCACCCGCAGACCGTCGCCTTCGCCGTAATGCTCCTTCAGCGCCAGCCGCTGGCGGGTGTTTAGCTTGGCGGTCTTGTCGCGGATCGGGTCCCAGGCCGCGTCGCCTTCGTGCATCCGCGCGGCCTCGATCATCCGGTCGAGGGTGATTGTGCCGACCGAGTTCACCGAGCCGAGCTCCAGCCAGTCGTCGCCGGGGCGCTCGCTGGCGGCGATCCGCACGGCCTCGATGACCTTTTCGACGGTGCCGTAGAGCTTCACCAGCGCCTTCGACGTGGTCTCGCCGACATCCTCGATGCCCAGCGCGAAGAAGAAGCGGTCGAGCGCGATCTCGCGGCGGCCGTCGACGGCGGCGAGGAGGTTCTTGATCGACCGGTCCTCGTCGTCGCCCTTCTTCTTGGCCGCCTTCTTCACCGGCTCGGCCTTGCCGCTGGCAAGTCGCTTGGCTTGCGCCAGCTCCGCCCGCCGGTCGCCGATCACCTTCTTCAGCGGCTCGAACTCCAGCTTGAAGATGTCGGCGGGTCCCTTGACCAGCCCGGCGTCGAACAGCGCCTCGACGTAGATGTCGCCGAACCCCTCGATGTCGAAGGCATTGCGCGAGACGAAATGCTTCAGCCGCTCGCGCCCCTGCGCCGGACAGGTCAAGCCGGCGGTGCAGTGGGTCTTCGCATCGTGCCGGCCGATGCGCGGGTTGAAGGCGCGAACCGCGTGGCTGCCGCAGCTCGGGCAGCGCGTCGGGAAGCGGAACGGGGTGCTGTCGTCCGGGCGCTTCTCCGGTAGGATGTCGACGATCTGCGGGATCACGTCGCCGGCGCGCTGGACGATCACCGTGTCGCCGATGCGGATGTCGCGGCCTTCCCGGAGAGGCGCACCGTCCGGGCCGATGCCCTTGATGTAGTCCTCGTTGTGGAGCGTCGCGTTGGAGACGACGACGCCGCCGACGGTGACTGGCTGGAGCTTTGCGACCGGCGTCAGCGCGCCGGTACGGCCAACTTGGATCTCGATGTCGCGCAAGACGGTCGTCGCCTGCTCGGCCGCGAACTTGTGGGCGATCGCCCAGCGGGGGCTGCGCGAGACGAAGCCGAGCCGCTTCTGGAGCGCGAGATCGTCGACCTTGTAGACGACGCCGTCGATGTCGTAGCCAAGGCTCGCCCGCTGTTCCTCGATGGCGTGGTAGTGCGCGATGAGCCCGTCGATGGTGTCGAGGCGGCGCATCAGGGGGTTGACGGCAAAGCCGAGCCGGCCGATGGCGGCCACCACCTCGGTCTGCGTCGCCGCAGCCTCGCCGCTCTCGGCGAGCGGCAGCGCGCTTGCCTCGCCCCAGGCATAGGCGAAGAAGCGCAAGGGGCGCGCGCGCGTGATCTCGGCGTTCTTCTGGCGCAGCGAGCCGGCGGCGGCATTGCGCGGGTTGGCGAACTGGCGGATTTTTGCCGTATCCGCCTCGCTTTCACTTGGCTCGTCACCATCCGCGGCGGCCGTATCGCCGCCCTCGCCCGCCAGCCGCGCATTCAGCGCGGCGAAGTCGGCATGCGACATGTAGACCTCGCCGCGCACCTCGAACACGTCCGGCTTCCAGCCGCTGAGCCGGTGCGGGATGTCGTCGACGGTCAGCGCGTTGGCGGTCACGTCCTCGCCGACGGCGCCATCGCCCCGCGTCGCCGCCGAGACGAGACGGCCCTTCTCGTAGCGCAGCGACAGCGAGAGGCCGTCGATCTTCGGTTCGGCGGTGATCGCGAGCGGCGCGTCGTCCGCGAGCTGCAGGAAGCGGCGGACGCGACGGCCGAACTCGGCGACGTCCCGATCGTCGAAGGCGTTGTCGAGCGAGAGCATCGGCAGCGCGTGCGTCACCTTCGCGAATTTCGATGAGGGCGCGGCGCCGACACGGGCCGAGGGCGAGTCGGCGCGGATGAGATCGGGAAACCGGCGCTCGATCGCGGAATTCCGTCGGCGCAGGGCGTCGTAGTCGGCATCGGAGATGGTCGGCGCATCGTCCTCGTAATAGCGAAGGTCGTGTCCCGCCATCTCCAGCGCGATCCGCTCCAGCTCGGCGGCGGCTTCGTCGGCGGTGAGGTTGTCGATCTCGGTCATGGGATACGCCGTTGCAAAGGGGGTCGATCTCCCCCCTTGAGAAGGAGATGCCGGTGGGCAGAGGGGGGCGAACTGCTGCCCCACGCGAGAATAACGTTCGAAGCGGGGGGAGGCTACCGCCAGAGGCGGCGTTGCACGTCTCTTGCAAAGGCCCCGCCTTTCGGCGCCCTCCTCTGGCCTGCCGGCCATCTCCCCCTCAAGGGGGGAGAGCGGCAGCTCACGTCGCCCCGATCAGCTGCGCCGCGGCCGCCCTCGCCTCGGCGGTCACGTGCTCTCCGGCCAGCATGCGCGCGATCTCCTCGGTGCGGAACTCGCCGGCGATGGGCTCGACGCGGGTCGCCAGGCGTTCGTCGTCGGCGCGGGTCTGCGCCTTGGAGATGAGGAGATGGGTCGAGGCGCGGGCCGCCACCTGGGGCGCGTGGGTGACCGAGAGCACCTGGACGCGGGCGGCGAGGCGCGCGAGCCGGCGACCGATGGCATCGGCGACTGCGCCGCCGACGCCGGTGTCGATCTCGTCGAAGACCAAAGTCGGCGCCGAACCCTTGTCGGCGAGCGCCACCTTCAGCGCGAGCAGGAAGCGCGACAGCTCGCCGCCGGAAGCGACCTTCATCATCGGGCCGGCGCGGGTGCCGGGATTGGTCCGGACCCAGAACTCGACGGTGTCGATGCCGGCGGCGGTCGGGCTTTCGGGATCGCGCTTCATGTCGGCGATGAAGGCCGCGCGCTCGAGCTTCATGTCCGGCAGCTCGGCCATCACGGCGGCCTCGAGCAGCGCAGCGGTGGCGACGCGCTTGTCCGACAGGTCGACGGCCAGCTGGTCGAGCTTCTCGCGGTGGGCGTGCACCTCCGCCTCCAGCGCGGTCAGCTTCTCCTCGCCCGCGTCGAGATCGGCGAGGTCCTCGATCATCCCCGCCATCAAGGCTGGCAAGGCATCGACGGGCCGCGAGAATTTCCGCCCCGCAGCGCGCAGCGCGAAGAGGCGCTCCTCGGTCTGCTCCAGGGCGCGCGGGTCGAATTCGAGGTTGCGCAGCGCCGTCTGGAGGCTCATCTGCGCGTCCGACAGCGCGTCGAGCGCTGTGTCCAGCCGCTCGATCGCCTCGTCGAGCAGGCCTGGCAGCTCGTCTTTCTTTCGGTCGAGTCGCTTCAGGAGGCCGGCGAGACCGGGGATCGGCGAGGAATGGCCGGAGAGCTCCTCGTGCGCGTCGCCGACATCGGTCGCGATCTTCTCCGAGCGCATCATGATCTGGCGGCTGGCGGCGAGCTCCTCCTCCTCGCCGACGACGGGGGCGAGTTCGGAGAGTTCATCGACCGAGGCGCGGATATAGTCGGCCTCGCGGGCGGCCGCCTCCACCTTGGCGCGGTGGCGGACGAGCTCGGCCTCGGCGCGCTTCCAGTCGGCATGCGTGCGGGCGACCGCCTCGGCTTCGCCTCGGAGCGCCCCGTACTCGTCGAGAAGCCGCCGGTGCGCCTCGGGATCGACCAGCGCACGGTCATCGTGCTGGCCGTGGATCTCGACGAGGCTGACGCCGATGTCGCGCATCAGGCCGACACTGGACGGGCGGTCGTTGATGAAGACGCGGGTGCGTCCGTCAGCGCTCTGGATCCGGCGCAGGATGACATCGCCGTCGTCGTCGAAGCCGTTCTCGGTGAGGAGCTTGCGCGAGGGATGGGCGGCCGGCGGATCGAACACCGCCACCACCTCGCCTTGCTTGGCGCCGTGCCGCACCAGGCTGCCGTCGCCGCGGCCGCCGAGGGCCAATGCCAGCGCATCCAGAAGGATAGACTTGCCCGCACCCGTCTCGCCGGTGAGCACGGACAGGCCGTCGCTCAGCTGGAGATCGAGGCGTTCGATCAGGACGATATCGCGGATCGAAAGGTGAACAAGCATGCGCGCCGATGGCTAATCGCTGTCCGGTCGAAAGGCAACCGGCGGGATGGAAGATATGTGCGGTCGAACGCGAAACGCCAATGGGCGAGCACCGCCGTAACCGCCTCCGCCTACGAAAAAACCGGGTTGGAAGGCCCGGCCATGAAAAAAGCCGGGTCGCCCCGGCTTGCTTCCGTTCTCGTTCGCTCTGCCGCACCCGGGGGCGCGCCCCTTCAGGAAGGGTCGCCGCCGCCGGTGATGGCGTTGGTCGCCTTGACGAACCAGGAATTGCCGCCGGTGCTGGCGCGCGGCTCCAGGCCCTTGGACTGCAGCAGCGAATAGCTGTCCTTGTACCACTGCGATTCCGGGAAGTTCTGGCCGAGCACCGAGGCCGAGGCCTGGGCTTCCTGGACGAGGCCCATGGCGTAGTAGGCCTCGGTCAGGCGGGCCAGCGCCTCCTCGACATGGCGGGTCTGCGGGAAGGCCTCGACGACACGCTTGAAGCGGTTGATGGCGGCGATGTACTCGCGGCGCTCGAGATAATAGCGGCCGACCTGCATTTCCTTGCCGGCCAGCTGGTCACGCGAGACGCGGATCTTGGTGCGGGCATCCTCGGCATATTCTGAGTCGGGATAGCGGTCGACGACCTCTTGCATAGCGGCCGCGGCGCGCGCCGTCGCCTTCTGGTCGCGCGTCACGTCCGGGATCTGCCGGTAATAGGCGAGGCCGATGATGTACTGGGCGTAGGCGGCTTCGCTCGTGCCGGGATAGGTGTTGAGGTAGCGGCGCGAGGAAGTGACCGCCTCCTCGTAATCGCCGGAGCGGTAGCTGGTGAAGGCGCTCATCACCAGAGCCTTGCGGGCCCATTCGGAATAGGGGTGCTGGCGGTCGATCGACTTGAATTTCGCCGCAGCCTCCTTGAGGCGGCCGCCTTCGAGGTTGGCGAGGCCCTGGTTGTAGAGCACATCCGGCGGATCGGTCTCGGCGGCCAGCGCCAGAACGTCGATGTCGTCATCCTTCCCGGACATGCAGCCGGAGAGGACGAGGGGCGTGGCGACGAGCACGAGGCAAGCCGAGAGCCGCGCCAGGCGTGACGTCGCTCGCAATGGCGTCGAGATCAGCATCAATCGGATTCCCCTGCGTGTTTCCTGCGGCCCCAGCGCTGTCTAGAACAGACACCGGCCCCCGGCAACGTTTGAAGGGGGCGCAAGGCGCCTTTTTTATGGCACCGGGGAGCGTCATCCCATGCAAAGGCGCCGCGCATCCCAAGATGTCGCAGCGCCCTGCACCAGCATAAACAGTATTGAAGAGAGAACTGTCAGTCTAACGACGAATCGACACGCAGATTCTTGTCTTGAGACGACCGAGCGCCGCCTTAAAGAGTCTGCGGGCCGTAGGCAGGCGCGGCGACGGCCGCGGTGATCAGCGGCGAGTGCCGAACGATTTCGCGGCGACGCGACGGCATCTCGACGATCTCGTAGGCGGTGCGGTCGGCGAGCAGCGCCTGCAGCGCCAGCGCGTTCAGCTTGTGGCCGCCGCGATAGGAGCTGTAGCAGCCAAGAATGCGGCCGCCGGCCAGCGCCTGGTCGCCGATCGCGTCCAACGCCTTGTGCCGCACGAACTCGTCGACGAAGCGAAGGCCGCCCTGGTTGATGATCCGGTCGTCGTCGCCGATAACGACGGAATTTTCCAGCGAGGAGCCGAGCGCGTGGCCCGAGGCCCAGAGCCGCTCGACATCCTTCATGAAGCCGAAGGTGCGGGCGCGGGCGAGCTCGTCGCGGAACATGCGCGCCGAGAGGTCGGCCTTGAACGTCTGGCGGCCGATGGCGGCGGTGGGGAAGTCGATCTCGATCTCGAAGCGGGTACCAGCATGCGGCGTGTACTCGGCCGAGCAGCCGTTCATCTCGACGCGAACCGGCTTCAGCACGCGGATGTAGCGGCGCATCGTCGCCTGGCTGCGCAGGCCGACGGACTCGATCGCCGCGACGAAGGCCGCCGAGCAGCCGTCCATGATCGGGATCTCGTTGCCGTCGATCTCGATGACCGTGTTGTCGACGCCCATGGCGTAGAGCGCTGCCATCAAATGTTCGATGGTCGCCACATGAACGCCATGAGGGTTGCCGATGATCGTCGACAGGTCGGTGGCCGGCACGTTCGAGGAGATCGCCTTGATGGTCTTCGGCAGGCCGGGACCGCCGCAAACGCGGAAGACGACGCCGGTATCGGCGGGAGCGGGCAGCAAGGTCAGTTGCACGGGGTTGCCGCTGTGGACGCCGACGCCGTCGAAATCGATGCGTGCGCCGAGCGTCTGCTGATACATTGTCACGTGCGGTAGTCCCTTTCACTTGCCTCGCCGAAGCGGGATGCACCGGGCATCACCATCTCTCGCGAGAAGGGCTCCTGCGCTGTCCCTGGCCCCCTCCCCAGGAAGGCCATGGCGCCGAAGCCCCGAATTCTTGATGTTAAAATAGGCCGGGGGACCACCTGAGCCAAATCACGGATTCTTACCCCGTATTACCATTCGATCCATTTCGATTGAGTAAAAATCAACATAAACAATACCTTAACGAAAAAGGCCCGCCGTCATGTGACGGCGGGCCTTGTGTCAAGCTTGCAACGGTTGGGATCAGTTGGACTGGCGGCGCAGGAAGGCCGGGATTTCCAGCTGCTCGTCGTCGCTGATCGCCCGCTGCGGGGCAGCCGTCGGACGCGCCGCGGATTCGGCGGCCTGCCGGCGCGGTGCGTAGGGGTTCTGCTCGGCCGGGGCTGCAGCGCGGCGGGGCTCGACGCGGGCCTGGCGGGCCAACTCGTTCTGCTCTTCCTCGCTGTGGCGCGACAGGCCGGTGGTCAGGCGACGCAGCAGGCCCATCGGACCCTTGTCCTCACCCGAGACCGGGTCGACGGCAGACTTGGCACCGTATTCGGCCTGCACCATCGGCGGGAAATCCTCGACGCGGGGCATGCGGGCGGCAGCGACGGGTGCCTCGCGGCGCAGGCTGTGGTTTGGTGCCATCGGCGCCGGCGTCCGGATCTGGACCTCGGCGATCTCGGCCTCGAGGGCGCTGGTGAAGTCGTCCTCGACGTCGTCGATCGGCATTTCCTGGTA
The DNA here is from genome assembly GCF_055730105.2 of Mesocryomonas lacus. NCBI lineage: Bacteria > Pseudomonadati > Pseudomonadota > Alphaproteobacteria > Hyphomicrobiales > Aurantimonadaceae > Mesocryomonas > Mesocryomonas lacus. The sequence goes on along the minus strand of NZ_JBUZWF020000003.1, from coordinate 463,429 downwards.
GACCGGCGCGGCGCGCGGCGCCTCGGCGACCATCGGCATCGGCTGCGGCGCCATCGGCTGCTGAACCTGCTGGACCGGGGCCTGCGCGGCGACCGGGCGCTGCATCATCGGCGCATGGCGGATCTCGATCGGACGGTCGTAGGCTTCCTGCGCCGTCTTATCGATGCCGGTGGCGACGACGGAGACGCGGATGACGCCCTCGAGGCTCTCATCGAAGGTGGCGCCGAGGATGATGTTGGCGTCCGAATCGACTTCCTCGCGGATGCGGGTTGCGGCTTCGTCGACCTCGAAGAGGGTGAGGTCACGGCCACCGGTGATCGAGATGAGGAGGCCCTTGGCGCCCTTCATCGAGATCTCGTCGAGCAGCGGGTTGGCGATCGCAGCTTCCGCGGCGGCCATCGCACGGCCCTCGCCCGAGGCTTCGCCGGTGCCCATCATCGCCTTGCCCATCTCGCGCATCACCGAACGGACGTCGGCGAAGTCGAGGTTGATCAGGCCTTCCTTGACCATCAGGTCGGTGATGCAGGCGACGCCGGAATAGAGCACCTGGTCGGCCATGCCAAAGGCGTCGGCGAAGGTGGTCTTGTCGTTGGCGATCCGGAAGAGGTTCTGGTTCGGGATGACGATCAGCGTGTCGACGTTCTTCTGCAGGTCTTCGATGCCCTGCTCGGCGATGCGCAGGCGGCGCTGGCCTTCGAAGTGGAACGGCTTGGTGACGACGCCGACGGTGAGGATGCCCTTTTCGCGGGCAGCGCGGGCGACGACCGGTGCTGCACCCGTGCCGGTGCCGCCGCCCATGCCGGCGGTGACGAAGCACATGTGCGAGCCCATCAGGTGATCGCAGATCTCGTCGAGCGACTCTTCGGCGGCGGCGCGGCCGACTTCCGGCTGCGAGCCGGCGCCGAGGCCCTCGGTGACGGCAACGCCCATCTGGATGACGCGCTCGGCGCGGGAGGACCGCAGGGCCTGCGCATCGGTGTTCGCGATCACGAACTCGACGCCCTCGAGGCCGGCATTGATCATGTTGTTGACGGCATTGCAGCCACCGCCGCCGACGCCGAAGACGGTGATCCGGGGCTTGAGTTCCGTGATGTCCGGCTTTGCGAGGTTGATGGGCATGGTCCTGTTTCCTCTTCGCTGTGGTGGCCGTCTCGCCGCGTCGGCCTGACGTCTGTGGGGCACTAAGGCGCGCGGCGCGCGACTTTTCGGTCCGGCGGGGCGTACCCCGCCGGTATGGCTAGAAACTCTTCCGCAGCCAGGAGCCGAGACGGCCGACCTTGGTGGTTTCGTCGAAGGCGAAGCTCGACGCCGAGTTGTCGGCGAAGTGCTCCATCACCGCGACCTGCGGATAGATCAGGAGCCCTACCGACGTGGCGAAAGCAGGGCTCTTGTTGGCGGCGCTGAGCCCGGCGACGCCCACGGGGCGTCCGAGCCGGACATTGCGCTGCATGATGGTGCGGGCCGTGTCGCTGAGACCGGCGAGCTGGCTGGCACCGCCCGTGAGGACGACGCGCTTGCCGATGACGTGGCCGAGACCCGAGGCCGCGAGCCGGTCGCGGATCAGCTCGAGCGTCTCCTCGACGCGCGGACGGATGATGCGGGCGACCAGCGAGCGGGCGACCGAGATCGGCGCCTCGAAGCCGTTCTCGCCGAGCGGGGCGACTTCGACGGTGTCTGAGTCTTCCATCAGCTCGCTCATCGCCGAGCCGTGCATGACCTTCAGGCGCTCGGCATCTTCGGGCCGGATCGACAGGCCGCGGGCGAGATCCATGGTGATGTGGTGGCCGCCCATGGCGACGCTGTCGGCGTAAACGAAGCGGCCGTTCTGGAAGATCGCGATGGTGGTCGCGCCGCCGCCCATGTCGATGCAGGCCGAGCCCATTTCCGCCTCGTCGTCGACGAGCGTCGACAGGCCGGAGGCGAAGGGTGTGGCGACGAAGGCCTCGACCACGAGGTGGGCGCGGTTGATCGCGGCCTCGAGGTTGCGCAGCGGCGTCTCCTCGGCGGTGAGGATGTGCATATCGGCGCCGAGCTTCTGGCCGATCATGCCCTGCGGGTTCTCGAGGCCCGTCTCGCCGTCGAGCGAGACGTCGAACGGGACGGAATGCAGGATGATGCGGCCCTGATCGAGCGGCGCCCGTGCCGCCATGCCGAGCACGCGCTTCAGATCGGCGCTCGACACCTCGGCGCCGTGCATCGGCAGCTCGGCCTTGCCGCGCACGCTCTTCAGCCGGCCCGCGGTGAGCGAGACGATCAGCGATTCGATGGTGAGGCCGGCCATGCGCTCGGCCGCGTCGACGCAGAAGCGGATCGACTTCTCGGCCGCGTCGAGGTCGACGACGACGCCCGACTTGATGCCGCGCGAGCGCTGGTGGCCGATGCCGATGACTTCGATCTCGTGGGTGCGGCCCGGCAGGATCTCGCTCTCGGCACGCGGCTTCAGCCGGGCGATCAGGCAGGTGACCTTGGTCGTGCCGACGTCGAGGATCGAGATGATGCGGGTCTTGCGTCCCGGCAAGGCGCGCATGCGCGGCAGGCCGCCGGCGGATCCGGAAAAGAACGTCATGCCGGGTTCGCCTTCTGACTGCGCTTGATCACCTTGGCGCGCTCCTTGAGGGCGGCATCGCGCCGCACCAGGGCATCGGGCGTCAACCGAATGACCATCCGGTCCTCGATCCGCATATCCACCACCAGAATGTCACGCGACAACAAGCCGATATCCCTATCCATCCGCGCGACTTCCGCAGCGGCTTCCACCGCCCCTTCCTCGGGCAGACGCAAGGTCTTGCCGTTGTCCAGGCGCAGGTCCCAACGTCGGTCCCCGACGCGGATGTAGGCCTTCACCCTTGCGCGAAGCTCAGGTACCGCATCCATTTTGTCGAGAAATTCGGCGGCATGCTTGGCCGCGCCGACGCCCACCACGAACGGCAGGTTGGAAAAGCGGTTGGCGGCATAGGGCACGATCTCGCGGCCATCGCGGTCGATGACGAAGAGCTCGCGGCCCTTCTGCCAGAGAGCGAACGGCTTGCGCTCGGTCAGCTTGATGGCGACGCGATCGGGATAGGTCTTGGCGACCGCCGCCTTCTCGATCCACGGCATGGCTTCCAGCGTCTGCCGGGCGGCATCGGGGTTCAGCGACGGAAGGCTCTCGGCCCCGGTCTGCCAAAGCGCCTGCAGTACGTCGATCTCCGAGGTCTCGGTGTTGCCGGACACGTCGATCGTCTCGATCGAGAAGCCGAGCGGCTCGGCGACGGAGTCGATCACCGCGGTCGTATGGCCGCCGAGCGACATGCCGTAGAGCCCGGTCGAGGCGAGAAGGATCACGGTCAGCTTGCCGAAGGTCAGTTGCGGCATGCGCGCCAGGCTTTCGCCGGTCGCGGCGAGCCGGCGGCCGAACATCGACAGCTTGAGGGCCAGACGGTTGCGCGGGCCGCGCTCCGGGCGATCGGCATTCAGCGATGACATGACGCGTCTCCCACCAGCCAGGCCAGCAATTCGCCGAAGGAATGTCCGGCCTCGCGGCCGATGTCGGGCACCAGTGAGGTCGGGGTCATGCCGGGCTGGGTGTTAATTTCGAGCCAGACCAGTTCGCCGCCCTCGCCAAAACGGTCGTCGTAGCGAAAGTCCGAGCGGCTGACGCCGCGGCAGCCCATCGCGGCGTGCGCGGCCAGCGAATATTCCTGCACACGGCGGGTGACGCTTGCCGGGATCTTTGCCGGGATGACATGGGTCGAGCCGCCTGGCAGGTATTTCGAATCATAGTCGTAGAAGGCACTGCCCTCGGTGGTGATCTCGCAGACGCCGAGCGCGACGTCGCCGAGCACCGCGCAGGTCAGCTCGCGGCCGTGGATGAACCGCTCGACCATCACCATGTCGCCGAAGACCCAGTCGGACCCATGCAGCTGCTGCGGCGGGTGCGCCTGGTCCTCGCGGACGATGAGGACGCCGAAGCTGGAGCCTTCCGCGATCGGCTTGACCACATAGGGCGTCGGCATGACGTGTTTCTCGGCGACGACGCGGCGGTCGAGCACCTTGGCCTCGGCCAGCGGAATGCCGGCAGCCTTGGCGATGGTCTTCGCCTTGACCTTGTTCATGGCGAGCGCCGAGGCGAGGACGCCGGAATGGGTGTAGGGAATGCCGAGATATTCGAGCACGCCCTGGATCGTGCCGTCTTCGCCGAACGGGCCGTGCAGCGCGTTGAAGGCGACGTCCGGCTTCAACTCGGCCAGCACCGTCATGATATCGCGGCCGACATCGACACGCGTGACGCGAAAACCCTCGGCCTCCAGCGCGTCGGCGCAGGCATTGCCCGAGGACAGGCTGACTGGCCTCTCGCTCGACAACCCACCCATCAACACCGCCACATGCTTCGTCATCAACCGCCGTCCCCAAGCCCAAAATGGCGTGTTTGCTATTCATGGCTGACGATGGTTAAGCGAAAGTTAAGGCCCGTGGCTGATCGAAACAAAATCGTAACGGCGTTGGAAGGATTGCGGAAACCCCTCTGGACCGCGGCTTTTGGGTCACGCCGGCGGGCGCGCAAGGCCGTCGGAGGGTAAGAATGGTTAACGGAGGTTAACGCCCTGCAGGTGCCAACGCAGCTTCTCAGATGACGCGCAGCCGCGGGTCGAGCTTAGGCGAAAGCGTGTCGTAGATGTCCCGAAGCGACAGCGACGCACCGATCTCCGCCAGGTCGACCGCCTGATCCAGATCGTCATATCTCTCGACATTCCAAAGGCCCGCTGGATCCCGCCGGTAAAGCTTGACGGCCACCAAGTCGGGCTCGACCAGCATGATCAACCGGAGGCCACGATGCACACGGTACTCATCCAGTTTATCGGTGATATCGATGCTGGAGGTCCGCGGCGACGAAACCTCGACCACCACAACGGGCCGAATGGCCTCTCGCGCGGAAGGATCGCGCGGTCCGCAGTCGACGACGACGTCGGAATAGCGGATATCGCGTGCGCCGGTCCTGACCGCCGTATCGCTCGACGTTGTTCGACATCCGTTTCGCTTCGCCTGCGGCGCCAGCGCGACCAGGATGTTACTGGTGACCACGGCATGGTTCTGTTTCACACCGGCCATCAGGCGGACGGGCACACCATCAACCAATTCATGGCATTGATCCTGAGCCTCAATCCAGACGAGAAACTCATCGGCGGACATCGAGATTTGTTCAGGATCAGCCATGAAGCCCTCCCCCATGCCGTCAGATCCTAGACCCAGGGGAAGAACAGCTCAAAGGAAATAGGGGCGCTGCGGACGGCGACCTTGCGGCCTCCCATCGCGCTCGGGCTCAGGCCGCGAACGGCGCCACGGCCTGCCCGTCGAGGAAACGGCCGAGCCGCTTGATCTCCCAGTGCAGCTCGATGCCGGAGGCGGCGAGCACCCTCGCCCGCACCGTCTCGCCCAGCAGTTCGAGGTCGCGCCCGGTCGCGGTGCCGGTGTTGATCATGAAGTTGGAGTGGAGTTCGGACATCTCGGCGCCGCCGATGGAGAGCCCGCGGCAGCCGGCCCGGTCGATCTCCTTCCAGGCGGAGGTGCCTTCCGGATTGCGGAAGGTCGAGCCGCCGGTCTTCTCGCGCACCGGCTGGACGGTCTCGCGGTGATGCTGCACCTCGTCCATCCGCGCCCGGATCACGTCTCGTTCGGCCGGCTCGCCGCCGAGGAGGACGGAGGTGAAAATCAGGTCGTCCGCCGCACCGGAATGACGGTAGCCATAGCCCATATCGGCATTGGACAGGACGTGCAGCCGCCCCTGCCGGTCGACGGCGCGCACCTCGCGCACCCGCTCGCGGGTCTCGGTGCCGTTGGCGCCGGCGTTCATCCGAAGGGCGCCGCCGATAGAGCCGGGAATGCCGTGGTAGAAGTGAAAGCCGCCGATGCCGGCCTCGAGCGCCACCGCGGCGACCCGCTTGTCGGAGGCCGCGGCCCCGGCGCGGATGGTGGTGGCATTGATCGCCTCGGCGGTGCCGAAACCTTTCGCGGACAGCCGGATCACCACGCCCTCGATGCCGCCGTCGCGCACCAGGAGGTTGGAGCCGATGCCAACGGGCGTCACCGGGACGTCTGCGGGAAGCGCGGCGAGGAAGGCTGCGAGATCTTCCTCGTCGGCGGGCTGGAACATCAGTTCCGCCGGTCCGCCGGCGCGGAACCACGTGACCTTATCCATGCCGGCATTCGGCGTCAGCCGCCCGCGGATATTGGCTACGCTGTCGCCGAGGCGCGCGAGCAAGGCTGCGCCATCGATCGGGCGCCCGGCAGCCGTCGCGGGCATCAGCCGCGCTTCGCCGCGAGGGCCGTCAGTTCCTTCGGCAAGGCGTAGGCCCATTGCGTGATCGAGCCGGCGCCGAGGAAGACGACCATGTCGCCCGGCTGCGCCAGCTGGTCGATCAGCGGTGCGAGCTCCTCCGGGCCGTCGACCAGCCGCGCATCGCGGTGGCCGCCGAGCTTCATGCGCTCGACCAGCATTTCCGAGTTCACGAACTCGATCGGTTCCTCGCCCGCGGCATAGACCGGGGCGTGGATGACGGTGTCGGCATCGTTGAAGCAAGCAGCGAAGTCGGCGAAGAGGCTCTGCAGCCGGCTGAAGCGGTGCGGCTGCACCACGGCGATCACCCGGCCCTTGGCCGAGGAGCGCGCGGCGGCGAGCACGGCGCGGATTTCGACGGGGTGGTGGCCGTAGTCGTCGTAGATCTCGACGCCGTTCACCGTCCCGGTATGGGTGAAGCGCCGCTTCACGCCGCCGAAGGCACCGAGTCCGGTCTTGATTGCCTCGGCCGAAATGCCGATGCGCGAGGCGACGGCGATCGCCGCGGTGGCGTTGGAGACGTTGTGACGGCCCGGCATCGGCAGCACGACATCGCGGATTTCTGAGGTCGTGCCGGTGACGCGGTCGCGCATCGTGACGTCGAACACCGAGCGCGGTCCGTCGACGCGCAGGTTCGAGAAGCGCACGTCGGACTGCGGGTTCTCGCCATAGGTGATGACGCGGCGGTCCTCGATCTCGCCGATCAGCGTCTGCACCTCGGGATGGTCGAGGCACATCACGGCGAAACCGTAAAAGGGCACGTTCTCGACGAAGGCTTTGAACGCCTCCTTCACCTTGTCGAAGCTCCCGTAATGGTCGAGGTGCTCGGGATCGATGTTGGTGACGATCACGACGTCGGCCGGCAGCCGCAAGAAGGTGCCGTCGGACTCGTCGGCCTCGACCACCATCCAGTCGCCGCCGCCCATGCGGGCATTGGTGCCATAGGCGTTGATGATGCCGCCATTGACGACCGTCGGGTCAAGCCCGCCGGCATCGAGCAGCGTCGCGACCATCGAAGTCGTCGTGGTCTTGCCGTGCGTGCCGCCGATGGCGATCGCCTGGCGGAAGCGCATCAGTTCGGCCAGCATCTCCGCCCGCCGCACGATCGGCAGCAGGCGCTCGCGGGCCGCGGCGAGTTCCGGGTTGGCGCGGCGGATGGCGGTCGACACGACCACCACCTCGGCAAGGCCGAGATTGTCGGCGTGGTGGCCGATGTGGACGGTGACACCCTTCTCGCGCAGCCGCTGGACGTTGGCGTTTTCGCTCTGGTCGGAGCCTTGCACGGTGTAGCCAAGCGTCACCAGCACCTCGGCAATGCCCGACATGCCGATGCCGCCAATGCCGATGAAGTGCACCGGGCCGATATTGGGCGGCATCTTCATGGGGTAGTCTCCGTGCAATTCTTCAAAGGACTGGTTTTCAGGCAGCTGAGGTGGGGCGGGACATAGACTCAACGAGATCGGCTAGCAACCGTGCGGCATCGGGAATCCCGGTCGCGCGCGCTGCCGCCGCCATGCCCGCAGCCCGCGCCGCATCGTTGGCGAGCCCCTCGATCAGACCGGCCAGGCGTGTCGGCGACAGCTCGGCCTGCTTGACGACGATCGCCCCACCGGCCGCTTCGATGCGCGCCGCATTCGCCGCCTGGTCGTGGTCGAGCGCGTAAGGGTAGGGCACCAGGATCGCCGGCCGTCCGATCACTGCGATCTCCGATACGGTCGAGGCGCCAGAACGGCTGACGACAAGGTGCGCGCGGCCGATGCGCTTGGCCATGTCGGTGAAGAAGGGCGAGACGTCGGCCTCGACGCCGGCGGCGGCATAGAAGGCGCGCACGCGTTCCTCCTGCTCGGGCCGCGCCTGCTGCGTCACGTGCAGGCGGCGGCGCACGGCCTCGGACAACAGCGGGATCGTCTCCGGCATCACGTCGGAAAAGAACTGCGCGCCTTGGCTGCCGCCGAAGACGACGAGGCGGAAACGATCGTTCGGACCGCTCGGCTTGTAGGGGAAGCCCGCCGATTCCAGCACCGCGGGCCTTACCGGGTTGCCAGTAACGGTGATTTTGGCGGAAAATGGCGAGCCGTCCTGCGGGATGCCGGCGGCGATGCGCGTCACGCGCGGCGCCAGGAACTTGTTGGCGCGACCCATCACGGCGTTCTGCTCGTGCACCAGCGTCGGCCGCCCGGCCCGCACCGCCGCCATCATCGGCGGGATCGTCGGGTAGCCGCCGAAGCCGACGACCACCGACGGGCGAATGTCGCGGATTACCTTGCCGGCGGTGCGGAAGCCCCGCCAGAGTTTTGACAGCGAGGCCAGCACCTTCACCGGGTTCTTCGAGCCGAAAGTGGCGGAGGGCACGACGTGGATCGTCTTCACCGGAAACCGCTCGGCGTATTTTCCCGCCCGCTCGTCGGTCGCCAGATGCACGTCGAAGCCGCGCGCGACGAGTTCATGCGCCAGCGCCTCGGCAGGGAACAGATGACCGCCGGTACCGCCGGCGGAGAGAAGGATGGGTCCGTTCATGGCGCCGCTCCGTGATTGTTGCGCATCACCAGACGACGCGTCAGCGGGTCGGCATGGATGTCTTTATCGCTGGAAAATCGGGAAGCGACCCGTTGGCCTGCAAGCCCGTTCAGCGAAGCGGATGCTTTGATGATCCAGACTTTGCGTCAATGCGTGCGAGGTCGCGGTCCTGTTGCCAAACGACGAAGTGCGCGATGAGGACCGAACCGACAGGCAGGGCCAGCGCCGCCAAAGCGTACAAAATGAAATCGTTCATCTGTCCAGCCCTCCCAAAACCTTCGTCGCTATCCAGTGAATATAGGGGCTGGCAACAAAGCTGAACAGGAAAAGTGAAGCAGCGATCAGGAGTTCCGAAGGAGTTTGGGCATTGAAGGCTATCGTGGTCGGCAGGGAAAGGCCGCCCACGAGGACAAGGCCGATGGACAAACCATTGAGATAGGTTGCCCTCAGCTTGATCCGCTTGCGCTGGCCCTCGCTGAGGTCGGGCATGGCCACCTCCCCCGCCCTTCCATCAGATACCGTGCAACGCCATGGTTCGATCCATCAGCCGGTCGGTCTGCGAGCTGTTCTCCGGCTTGCGACGGGTCAGCGCCAGGATGAAGCCGGCGGCGATCGCCACCGCCATCATCGACGAGCCGCCATAGGAGATGAACGGCAAGGTCATGCCCTTGGCGGGCATCAACTGCAGGTTCACCGCCATGTTGATGATCGACTGCAGGCCGAACAGGAAGACGAGGCCGGAGATCGCGAGCCTGGCGAAGACGTCGCGCTGGGCAAAGGCGACGGACAGGCCGCGGATGACGATGAAGCAGAAGATCGAGGCGAGCAGCATGCAGGTGATGATGCCGAACTCCTCGGCGATCACCGAGAAGGCGAAGTCGGTATGGCTGTCCGGCAGCATGCGCTTCACGGTGCCCTCGCCCGGACCCTGGCCGAGCCAGCCGCCGCGCATGATGGCCTCGCGCGCCGTGTCGATCTGGAAGGTGTCGCCCTCGCCGGTGAGGAAGCGGTCGATGCGGCTGGCGACGTGCGGAAAGAACGAGTAGGCGGCGACGAAGCCGCCCGCCGCGATGCCGCCAAGGCCGGCGATCCAGAACCAGGGCATGCCGGCCATGAAGAACAGGCCGCCCCAGGCGCCGGCGGTGAGGATGGTCTGGCCAAGATCCGGCTGGGCCACCAGCAGCGCGCAGACGATGAAGAGGAGGATGATGGCGAAGAGGTTGCCCGGAATATCCGGCCGCCGCGCCTTCTCAGCGAACAGCCAGGCGCAGATCACGACGAAGGCCGGCTTCATGAACTCCGACGGCTGGATGCTGAGCGGGCCGAGCTCGACCCAGCGCCGTGCGCCCTTCACCTCGACGCCGAAGAACAGCGCGAAGATCATCAGGACAATCGCGCCGCCGAGGATCAGCAGCGACGCCCGGCGGATGCCGCGCAGCGACAGCATCGACGTCAGGATCATCACCGCGATCGACGGGAGCAGGAACACCGCATGCCGCTTGACGAAGTGGAACGGCTCGAGACCGATCTTCTCGGCCACCGGCGGGCTCGCGGCGAAGGACAGGACGAGCCCGCCGATCATCAGCACCAGGAAGGCGGCGAGGAACCAGCGGTCGACGCTCCACCACCAGTCGGTCAGTGTTCCCCTCTTGGCACGGGCGTTCATGGTCATCCCTTCCGGAAGAGTTGGATACCGTCGAGGCGCCCCACGGCCTCGCGGAAACTGTCGCCCCGCACCTCGAAATTGCGGAACTGGTCGAAGCTGGCGCAGGCGGGTGACAGAAGCACCACCTCCGGCCCGCCTGTCTCGGCAGCATCCCGGGCAGCGTGCGCAACGGCATTCTCGAGAGTAGCCGATATTTCGTAAGGAATTCGTTCACCAAGAGTCGCCGCGAAGGCAGGTGCGGCCTCGCCGATCAGATAGGCCTTGGCGATCCGCGGGAAGAACGGCGCGAGTGCCGCGATCCCGCCCTCCTTGGGCAGGCCGCCGGCGATCCAGTGGATGCGCGGGAAGGCCGCAAGCGCCGGTGCGGCCGCCTCGGCATTGGTCGCTTTCGAGTCGTTGACGAACAGCACCGCGCCGACCGTGCCGATCTCTTCCATGCGGTGCGCAAGGCCCGGAAAACTCTTCAGCCCCGCGCCGATCTCGGCGGACGACAGCCCGCTGGCGGTCAGCGCCGCGACGGCGGCGGCGGCGTTCTGGCCGTTGTGACGTCCGCGCAGCGAGCCGATGCCGGCGAGGTCGTAGCGGGCGATGACCTCGTTCTGCCGCCGGTGGACAATCGCGGTGCCGTCGAAGAACACGCCGGTGGAGAGTTCGGTCGCCTGCGAGATCCGCACGACCGTCCGCCCGGCCGCCTCGAGCTCGTCGGCAATCCGGCGAGAAATGGCATCATCGACGCCGACGACGCAGACGCCGGCCTGCTGCAGCAGCCGTGCCTTCACCGCGGCGTAATGCTGCAGCGTGCCGTGCCGGTCGAGATGATCGGGCGTGACGTTCAGGAGCAGCGCCACCGAGGGCGCGACGGTCGGAGCGAGGTCGATCTGGTAGGACGAGCACTCGACGACGTAGAAGCGGTCCGGCGCGGGCGGATCGAGCGTCAGCACGGCGACACCGATATTGCCGCCGAGCTGCGTGTCGCGGCCGGCATGGCGAAGGCAGTGGGCGATCAGCGCCGTGGTGGTCGACTTGCCGTTGGTGCCGGTGATCGCCACGAACGGCGCCGTCGGAGCATGGGCCGCGCGCTCGCGGCTGAACAGCTCGATGTCACCGATCACCTCGGCCCCGGCTGCGCGCGCGAGGTCGACCGTCCAGTGGGGCTTGGGGTGCGTCAGCGGCACGCCGGGCGAAAGGATGAGCGCGGAGAAGCCGGACCAGTCGGCGGTCCGCAGGTCGGTGCAGGTGATGCCGGCGGCCTCGGCGGACGCGACGCTCGCCGGGTTGTCGTCGTGTGCGGCGACGTCGGCCCCGCCAACGATCAGCGCCAGCGCCGTCGCCTTGCCGGAGCCGCCGAGGCCAAAGAGCGCGACCCGCCGGCCGCTGAAGGAAGTGACCGGGATCATCGCGCCGCCCTCACCGCAGCTTGAGGGTCGACAGGCCGACGAAGGCCAGCATGAAGGCGATGATCCAGAACCGCACCACAACCTGGCTCTCGGTCCAGCCGAGCTTCTCGAAATGGTGGTGGATCGGGGCCATCAGAAACACGCGCTTGCCCGTCAGCTTGAACGAGGCGACCTGGATGATGACGCTCATCGCCTCGATCACGAACAGGCCGCCGATGATCGCCAGCACCAGCTCGTGCTTGGTGGCGACAGCGATGGTGCCGACCATGCCGCCCAGCGCCAGCGACCCGGTATCGCCCATGAAGATCGCCGCCGGAGGGGCGTTGAACCAGAGGAAGCCGAGGCCCGCGCCGATCACCGCGCCGCAGACGACGGCGAGTTCGCCGGTGCCGAAGACGTAGTGGATCTGCAGGTAGTTGGAGAAGTTCACATTGCCGGCGAGATAGGCGATGAGGCCAAAGGCGGCGCAGGCGATCATGATCGGGACGATGGCGAGGCCGTCGAGCCCGTCGGTAAGGTTCACCGCATTGCCCGCGCCGACGATCACGAAGGCGGCGAAGACGACATAGAACCAGCCGAGGTCGATCAGCAGCGATTTCACGAAGGGGAAGGCCAGCGAGGAGGCGAAGCTGCCGGTGCCAGCATAGACGATCAGCGTGCAGGCGATGCCGGCGATCAGGAATTCCAGCGCCAGACGGGCCTTGCCGGAGAAGCCCTTGTGCGACTGCTTCGTCACCTTGAGATAGTCGTCGTAGAAACCGATGCCGCCGAAGCCGACGGTCACGAGCAGCACGGTCCAGACGTAGATGTTGGTGAGGTCGGCCCAGAGCAGCGTCGAGGAGATGATGCCGGTGAGGATCATCAGCCCGCCCATGGTGGGCGTGCCGGCCTTCTTGAAATGCGTCTGCGGGCCGTCGGCGCGGATCGGCTGGCCCTTGCCCTGGCGGATGCGCAGGTTCGCAATGATCGCCGGGCCGAACAGGAAGACCACGATGAACGAGGTGATCATCGCGCTGCCGGTGCGGAAGGTGATGTAGCGAAAGACGTTGAAGGCGGCGATGTCTTCGGAGAAATGACCGAGATATTCGAGCATCGATCAGCTCTCCTGATGCGGCGCGGCGTCCGGGGCGCGGTCAGGCGCGGCCGGTGCCGGAGAAAAAGTCGCGATCAGGGTCTCCACCAGTTTGGATAGTCCGATGCCGTTCGACGCCTTGACCATGATCACGTCGCCGGCGCGACCGTCCTTCACGAGGCTTGCGCGAAGCTCGTCTCGCGTTTCGTGCCATTCGCACGGCAGCGTGCCGTCGAGTGCGTCGTCGAGCGCCTTCATCTCCTCGCCGAGCAGATAGACCTTCGCCGCCCCCGCCCCGATCAGCGCATCGGCAAGCCCTGCATGCAAAGCCTGCGACTGCTCGCCGAGCTCCAGCATGTCGCCGAGGACGGCGATGCGGCGTCCCTCGCCGCTCGGCACGCTCGAGGCCAGCACGTCGATCGCCGCGCGCATCGAGACCGGGTTGGCGTTGTAGCTCTCGTCGACGAGGGTCAGCGTACCGCCACCCGGAAGCGTCAGGACGTGACGCTCGCCGCGACCCTTGCCGGTGCGCCAGGAGGAAAGCGCCGTCGCGGTGACCGTGAGATCGGCGCCGGCGAGCTTGGCGGCGCCAAGGACGGTCAGCAGGTTGTCGGCGATGTGCCGGCCGGCGGCCGCCAACGCAATGTCCACGCTCTCGCCGTCGATCACCGCGCGCAGCCGCGCGCCCTCGGCGGTCGGCGTATAGGCGGCAAGCCTGTAGTCGGCCGAGGCTGCCTCGCCGAACGTCTTGATCTCGGTCACCCCGGCGGCCCGCGCCATGTCGGCAAGCGCCGGGCCGAAGGGATCGTCGGCATTGACGATGGCGGTGCCGCCCGGTTCCAGCCCCTCGAAGATCTCGCCCTTGGCGACGGCGATCTCCCCGAGGTCCTTGAAGAAGCCGAGATGGGCCGGCGCGATCAGCGTGACGATCGCCGCATGCGGCCGCACGAGCTTGACCAGCGGCCGGATCTCGCCGGGATGGTTCATGCCGATCTCGAACACGCCGAAGCGCGTGTTGCGCGGCATGCGCGCGAGACTCAGCGGCACGCCCCAGTGGTTGTTGAACGAGGCGGCGGAAGCGTGGACCGGTCCGGAAGCGCCCAGCGCATGGCGCAGCGCGTCCTTGGTGGTGGTCTTGCCGACGCTGCCGGTGACCGCGATGATCCGCGCCTTCGAGCGGGCGCGCGAGGCGGCCGCGAGCCGTCCCAGCGAGGCCAGCACGTCCTCGACGACGATCAGCTGCGCCTGCACCCGGCCGAGCGCCGGCAGCTTGCTCTTGGCGACGACCATCACGCCGGCGCCGCCAGCGGCAGCGGCCGTCAGGAAGGCGTGGCCGTCGAACTTGTCACCCTTGATGGCGAAATAGGCCTCGCCCGGCTGCAGCGTGCGCGTGTCGATCGACAGGCCGGTGACACCTGCCGGCATGGTGCCGATCGGCCGGCCACCCAAGGCCTCAATCAGCGCATCGGTTTCCCAGAGCCAGTCGGTCATCGGGTCGCCTCCGCAATGGCGGTTCGCACTTCGTCGTGGTCGCTGAACGGATGGACGGTCGCGCCAACGGTCTGGCCTTGCTCATGGCCCTTGCCGGCGACGACGACGGTGTCGCCTTCCCGGGCTTCGGCAATAGCGGTGCGGATCGCCAGCCGGCGGTCGCCGATCTCGCGCGCGCCGGTGGCCGCCTCCATGATCGCCGCGCGGATCGAGCCTGGCTCCTCGGAGCGCGGATTGTCGTCGGTGACGATGACGATGTCGGCAAGGCGCGCGGCGATCTCGCCCATGATCGGGCGCTTGCCGCGATCGCGGTCGCCGCCGCAGCCGAAGACGACGATGATGCGGCCGGTGGTGAAGGGCCGCACCGCAGACAGCACGTTCTCCATCGCCTCCGGCTTGTGCGCGTAGTCGACGAAGACCGGGGCGCCCAGCGCCGTCGTGCCCGCAAGCTCCAGCCGGCCGGGCGCGCCCTTCAAATCCTCCAGCGCTTCCAGCGCGACGCGCGGCTCGACGCCGGTGGCGATCGCAAGGCCGGCAGCGACCAGCGCGTTGGCCATCTGGAACTCGCCGGCGAGCGGCAGCACGATGCGGTGGATCCGTCCCTCGGCCTCGATCTCGGCGATCTGGCGGTGCCGCTCGTGCTCCAGACGCTTCAGCGTCAGAAACGTGCCCTTGCGCCCGACGGTCAGGACGTCGGCGCCCGAATGCAGCGCCGTCGCCAGCGCCCGGTCGGACCACTCGTCGTCGGCGTAGATTACCGCCGGCGCGCCCTTCGGCAGCAGCGTATCGAACAGCCGCATCTTGGCGGCGAAATAGTCCTCGATGGTCGGGTGGTAGTCGAGATGGTCGCGGCCAAGATTGATGAAGCCGGCGGCCGCCAGCGTCACGCCGTCAAGCCGGCGCTGGTCGAGGCCATGGCTCGACGCTTCCATCGAGACGTGCGTGACGCCCTCGGCGGCGAGTTCCGCCAGCAGCCGGGCGAGTTCCACCGGGTCCGGCGTCGTGAGCGAGCCGTATTCGTCGCGCGTCGGGGATACGACGCCAGTGGTGCCGATCGACGCGGCGGCCTGACCGGCGGCCGCCCAGATCTGACGGGTGAAGGCCGCGATCGACGTCTTGCCCGACGTGCCGGTGACGGCGACGATGGTGTCCGGCTGGCGGCCGGCGAGACGCGTGGCCATCAGTGCCAGCACCCGCCGCGGATCGGCGACCCGCAGCACCGGCAGCGTCGTCTCGATCACGTCGTTCTCACCCGCCAGCACCGCCACCGCCCCGTTCGCCTCGGCGTCGGAGACGAAGCGTGCGCCGTCAGCCTTGCTGCCCGACAGCGCGGCGAACAACGTTCCCGGCCGGACCGTCCGCGAGTCGGCGGAGATCGCGGTGATCTCTGCGTCCCCTGCGCCGCCCGCGGCAAGGCCGTCTGCAAGATCGGAAATTTTCATTCACCATAACCCGTCTGTTACGAGAAAGCCGGCAGTCACCCGCCGGCTGTCAGAACTGCGTCGCCCGTTCTAGCCCCAAAAGCCGCGGTCCGAAAATCGGAAACGATTCGCTGAAAGCCCTTCAAGAAATATCAGAGACTTACGTCGAACTCGCCGCGGCCGTCCGGCCGAACCATGCTTCAATAGGAGACGAGCAAGGATTTTCCGTGGTCGCCGAAATCCGGTTTGACCTTGAGGAGCGCGGCCGAGCGGCGGATGATCGCGCCGGCCGTCGGCGCGGCGTTGGAGGCTGCGGTCGCGCCCTGGCCGGAGCCCGGCACCGGCTGCGGCTCGTCGATGACGACCAGCGTCACATAGCGCGGCGCGTCTATCGGGAAGGCCGCAAGATAGGCGTTGAAGCGCTTGTTGCCGACATAGCGGCCGTTGACGACCTTCTCGGCCGTGCCGGTCTTGCCGCCAACGCGGTAGCCCGGCACCAGCGCCTGCCGGCCGGAGCCGTGCTCGCCGTTCAGCTCGTAGATGTAGCGCATCTCGTCGCTGGTCTTCTTCGAGATCACCTGGACGGCGAGCTTCTTGGCCTCTTCCGGCGTGCGCGGCAGGAAGGTCGGCGGGATGAGGTAGCCGCCGTTCATCAGCGCTGCGGCCGCGACCGCGGTCTGCAGCGGCGTCGTTGAGACGCCGTGACCGTAGGAGATCGTCATCGAGTTGATCTTCTTCCAGGTCTTCGGCTGGGTCGGCTGGGCGACCTCCGGCAGCTCGGTCTGCAGCCGCGAGAGAAGACCGAGCTTCGTCAGGAAGGCCTTGTGACCCTCCACCCCGACAATGTCGGCCTCGCGCGCAGACCCGACATTCGACGAGTACTGGAAGATCTCGGGCACGCTCAGCGGCCGGTGCTTGCTGTGGAATTCCTTGATCGTGAAGCCGGAGACGCGGAACGGCTCGGTCGAGAACACGTCGGTCATCTTCACGAGGCCCGAATCCAACGCCATCGCCGTGGTGAAGCTCTTGAAGGTCGAGCCCATCTCAAAGGTGCCCGCCGACATGCGGTTGAGGTTTTCTTTCTTCAGCGCGTCGCCGGCCGAGTTCGGGTCGTAGTCCGGCATCGAGGCCATAGCCATGATCTCGCCGGTGCTGACGTCGATGATCACGCCGGCCGCGGCGATCGCCTTGTAGCGCACGATGGCGGCCGCCAGCTCGTCGCGCATGACGTGCTGAACGCGCAGATCGATCGACAGCTTCACTGGCTCCAGATTGCCGCCGGCAAGGCCGAGGTTCTGGATGTCGCGATAGCCTTGATCGTCGACGTACTTCTCCATGCCGGCAATGCCCTGATTGTCGACATTGACGAGGCCGACGACATGCGAGGCCGTATTGCCGCCGGGGTAGAAGCGCCGCTTCTCGGTGCGGAAGCCGATGCCGGGAATGCCGAGGGCGAAGATGTCCTGCTGCTGGCGCGGCGTCAGCTCGCGCTTCAGCCAGACGAAGCCGGCGTCGCTCGCAAGCCGCGTGTGCAAGGATTTGGCGTTGAGCTCCGGCAAGACCGTCAGCAGCCGCTCGGTCGCCTCGTCGGCGTCGACGATACGGCGCGGCTCGGCGAACAGCGAGGCGGTCTTGATGTCGGTCGCCAGCACTTCGCCATTGCGGTCGACGAGGTCGGGCCGCGCGGCGACGATCTGGCCCTGAGGGCTGTAGGCCCCGCCGCCGTTCGGCGAAACGCCCCACATCACCAGCCGCCCGCCGATCACCGCGTAAACGCAGCAAAACAAGCCGGTGGCGATGATGAAGCGCTGGCGGTTCTTCGGCGGCGCCAGCGGCTTGCGACGTGCCGAAAGCCGCGGCGAGGCAATGTTCGCCGGCGCCTCGGCGCGGCGAAGCGGATTGCGCAGCGCAGGGAGTTTCGGCAGCCGCAGCATTATCTGACCTTGGTTTCGGCGTTGTCGGCATAGCCGCCGAGGACGTCGTTGCCGGTCGGCACAAGGTTGATCGGCTGAGCCGGCAGTTCGTCGGGCTCGATGATCTGCTCAGGCTTCAGCGGCTCGAGCGCCAGATCGGCCTTGAAGGCTTCGGCCAGGCGCTGCAGACGGTCGGGCTGGTTCAGAAGGCTCCAGTCGGCCTCGAGCAGCGAGATCGTCTCGCGCTCCAGGCTGGCCTTGCGCTCGGTGACCTGAATCTGATCGTCGATCAGCTCGGCCTCGTACTTGATCTTGAAGGTCCAGGCCGCCGCGGAAATCATCACCGCGATCAGAACGATATCGATCGTCTTTAGCATGACTTAGGCTCCAGACTGGGGAAGGTCGGCAAGCGACGGGAGATCGATGAAGGCGGTGGCGTCGGCGCCGGTCCGCGGCGGCGCATCGGTGCGAATGCCGGAGCGCAGCTTGGCGGAGCGGGCACGCGGGTTCTCGGCAAGCTCTGCGTCGCTGCCGGCGACGGGCTTGTTGCGGGCCTCGAAGGTCAGCGGCTTCGGCGCCATGTCGGGCAGATGCCGCGAGCCGCTGTCCTGCTCGGCGCGGTCACGCAGGAAGCGCTTGACGATGCGGTCCTCGAGCGAATGGAAGGTCACCACCACCAGCCGGCCGCCGGGCTTCAGCACCCGCTCGGCGGCGACCAACGCGCGCGTCAGCTCGCCGAGCTCGTCATTGACGTAGATGCGCAGCGCCTGGAAGGTGCGGGTAGCGGGGTCGATGCGGTCCTTGGGGGCCCGGCCGATCGTCTTCAGGATCAGCTGCGCCAGTTCCAGCGTGCGCTCGAACGGCTTCTCCGCGCGGCGCGCCTCGATCGCCCGGGCGATACGGCCGGCCTGGCGTTCCTCGCCGAGGAAGTTGAAGATGCGGGCGAGATCGCCGGCCTTCAGCGTGTTGACGACGTCGGCGGCGGACGGGCCGGAGCGGCTCATGCGCATGTCGAGCGGGCCATCTTTCTGGAACGAGAAGCCGCGCTCGGCCTCGTCGATCTGCATGGAGGAGACGCCGATGTCGAGGACGATGCCGTCGACGAGGCCGCCCGCCGCCGCGTGCGAAATCGCCTCCAGATCGCCAAAGCGCCCCTCTGCCGGCACCAGCTTCGGCCCGATCAGCGCGGCCATGGCGCGCGCCTTGGCGATGGCAGTCGGATCGCGGTCGATCGCAACCACCGAGGCGCCCTCCCCGAGGATCGCCGCGGTATAGCCGCCGGCGCCGAACGTGCCGTCGACGATCCAGTCGCCCGGCGCCGGCGCCAGCGCGGTCAGCACCTCGCGCAACAGCACAGGGATATGGCGCGCCGGTGCGCCGTCGGTCACGGCGGCGTCGGCCGAAAGGTCGGACGTCACGACGGCGCGCTCCCGGAGCCGGCCGCGCGCATCGCCAGGAGCCGCGCACGGGCCTCGGCCCGGTGCGCCTCGAAGCGCTGCGGCTCCCACAGCTGGAAGAAGGTGTTGCGGCCGACGAAGGTCACCTTGTCGGTAATGCCGGTGTGCGAGCGGATGAAGTCGTTCACGGTGATCCGCCCCTCCTGGTCGAATTTCAGGAAGGCGCCATCCCCGTAGGTGAAGAGCGACATGTCCGCATAGGCTTCCGAAAACGGGTCCTCGACCGCCATCCGGTCCTCGTAGCGCTGCAAAAGATCCATGCCGCCGACGTCGATCGCCGGCGTGCCCAGCGACTGCATGCCGTAGAGCTCCTGGAAGCCGCGTTGCGCGAGCACCTGACGGAAGGCTGCGGGAACCGACACGCGCCCTTTGGCGTCGATGTTGTTCACCGCGTTCGAGAGGAACCGATCCATCAGGCCGGGTGCCTGTCGCAGCGACCGATGTCCATGTCATGCCGGCCCCCGCCAAGCCGGCATGACGCCGGCAATGAAATCGCGCGACGCGTCCCGGTTTGAAGCGGAATGCGCCTGCTCCGATCCCCTCGGAGTTGCGTGAATCTGTCTGGATTTCCTGCCGAAACAGGCCTTGTTTTGATGGGTCGAGGGATAACATGGGGCCTATTGGGCGTCAATGGGATCAGCCCACACCAAGGGGGTCTCTGGAGTCCCTTTGGTGATACTCCGTTAGTGTTAACACCCTCCTAATGCAGGACTTTTTGCCGGACGCCGAAGCGCTGGTGCGGTGCAATAGAAAATCATCAGCCGGGCGTGACACGATGCCGGCAAAGCAACCAAGTCTGGCCGAAAATAACCAGTCTTCCGAAAGAGTTGAGAACACGCGACTGCCTTAATTAGGCACCGCCGAATTCTCTCTGAGGTTGCAATCTGAAAAATTTTGGCGCTCTCCCATGGCACCGCGAAGGGCGATACGACCGGCATGCGCCGGGGGCCCTGCGAGCGGGAGATTGAAGATGCCAGTCGGCCTGTAAGCCGGGTTCTGTCGGCAGCGAACTGCCGGGCGACCATTCCTCTGGGACGGCGCTTGCGCGCCGCCTCGAGCAACCCACCCGGACGACCGGCCCGGAGAAAGGCTGGCGGTTTCCCGCCACGTCGTCCCTATTCGGTCTTGCTCCCGGTGGGGTTTGCCCTGCCGCCGCTGTTGCCAGAAGCGCGGTGGGCTCTTACCCCACCGTTTCACCCTTACCCCGCCAGCGCTTCGGCCCGCCGCCCATGTCCGCCCATGCAGTCATCGACGGGCTCTGGGCCGAACCGCAGGCGGGGCGGTTTATTTTCTGTGGCACTTTCCCTGGGGTCGCCCCCGCCGGACGTTATCCGGCACCGTTTCTCCGTGGAGCCCGGACTTTCCTCCCCCGTCGTCTTTCGACATATGACGGCAGCGGTCGCCCAGCCGACTGGCGCGCGATACCTGTGCGCCGAGGGCCGGCATGTCAAGCAGGGATCGGGACCGCCCACAGCCGCGGGCCATCCCCCACCCGCGCAAGCAAATCCACTCCCCCGTACCGGACGGGGGTCTGAGCCAAGGATCAGTCCGCGGCGAGGAGTTCTGCGGTCGGCCAGCCGTCGGCCGGCATGCCGAGCCGGATCTGCTCGCGCCGCACCGCATCGCGCGTATTGCCGCCGAGGATGCCGTCGATTTTGCCGACGTCGTAGCCGCGACCGGCGAGCTTGGTCTGCAGCGCCTTCATGTCCTCGACCGAGAGCCCCGGCTGCGGCGTGCCCATGTCGATCGGCGGCGCGCCGGCAAGGCGGGTCGAGAAATAGCCGGCGGTCAGCGAGTAGACCAGCGAGTTGTTCCAGGCGAGGTAGACGTCGAAATTCGGAAAGGCGAGGAAGGCCGGCCCACCGCGGCCCATCGGCAGCACCAGCGAGGCCGGCAGCGCGTCGGATTCGAGCGCCCCGCCATCCGCCTTGGTGACGCCGAGCGCGGCGAATTCGCTGCGCGGCTCCTTGTTGACCAGCGCCGCCCGCTCCCAAGGAAAATTCTCCGGCACCTTCACCGCCTCGAGCCAGGGCTCACCGGCGCGCCAGCCGAGCGACTGCATGAACTTCGCCGTCGTCGCCAGCACATCCGGCGCGTCGGTCAGGAGGTTGACGCTGCCATTGCCATCGGCGTCGGTGCCGAACTTCAGATACTCCTCCGGCAGGATCTGCGTCTGGCCTAGTTCGCCCGCCCAGGCGCCCTTCATCTCCTCCGGCGTCAGATAGCCAGCATCCACCACCTTCATCGCCGCCAGCAAATGCGGCCGGAAGAGCTGCGGGCGGCGGCAGTCGTGCGCCAGCGTCGCGAGCGCCGAGAGCGTGTTGAAGTCGCCGAGGACGGCGCCGTAATCGGTCTCGAGACCCCAGAAGGCCGCGATCGCCGGGCCGGGCACCCCGGTCTCCTGCTCGATGTCGGCGAAGGTCGAGGCATATTTCTCAAGGTTCGCCTTGCCGAGCTTCAGCCGCGAGCCGTTGACCATGCGCGTCGCGAACTGCTGCCAGGTCTGGCTGAACACCCCTTGCGCGCCGTCGCGCGCCAGCACTTTCGGGTCCGGGCTGGTGCCGATGCGGGCCATCGACCGGTCGATCGCGCTGGCCGAGATGCCGGCCGCCGACGCTTCCGCGCGGACGCCGGCGAGAAAGCTGTCAAAGCTGCCGCCACACTGCGCGTCGGCCTGGCCGGCGGCCGTCGGCGACGGCGCAGCCTGGGCGGCGGCAAGCGAGGAACTCGCCAGGAGGGCGGCAAGGGCGAAAGCAAGGCGGCGAGGCATCGGTCAGCAGTCCTTCGGGGATCGGGTGGTTGGTCGACCCTATCTGCCACATCATGGCGGATTGAAGAAATGCGCCCGAAAGAGGCTCGCCCTAGCCGGCCCGGTGCCGCTTCAGCCAGAGCGCCCAGTCGGCACGGGTGCCCGAGAAGGCGTTGCGGTCGACCTCGCCGGTGATGCCCGGAACCGTTCCGGTGGCGGTGTACTGCCAGAACCGGAAGGCGCGGTTGGTGTAGACGTTGTCCGGATGATCCTTCACCGCCCGGAGCCAGAAATCATAGCGCGGGAAGGCGCCGACCAGCCGGTCGCGGTGAACGTCGATCGGCGCGTAGATGACCGGCCGCACGCCGTAGTGCTTCTCGACGGTGTCGAGGAAGTCCTGCATCTCCTTCATCAGGTCCTCGCGCGGCGGGCGCTTGGTGCAGGTCGGCGAGTCCGGTGTCCACTCGACGTCGAGCACCGGCGGCAGCGCTTCCGGGTCGCGCGGCACGTTGGCGATGAACCATCGCGCCTGCTCGGCGCCGCTGCGGCAATGGTAGAAGAAGTGGTAGGCGCCGCGCGGCATGCCGGCGGCCTTGGCGGCGCGCCAGTTCTCGGCGAAGCGCTGGTCGACGCGGTCCCCGCCCTCCGTCGCCTTCAGCCAGGCGAAGGACACGCCGCCCTTGCGCGCCGTATTCCAGTCGATATCGCCTTGGTACTTGGAGACGTCGATGCCGTGGATCGGATACTGATGCGCCTTCTCGACGGCCATTCCGCTAAGCCCAAGTTCACGCGTATCCAGCGTTGCAGACGTGCATCCGGCAACCAATGCGGCCGCCATCGCGAGCGGAATCGCTGGCCGGCCAAGGCGGCGGGCGGATCGGAGCAAGGCCTGCGCTGCGTTGGAAGCACGCTGCTGCATTTTTTTCATCCGGATAGGCCCGCCTTATCGACTTGATTAACAATGGTTCATTCAGTGCTGGAAGCCCGAATCCCCGGCCTGCAAGGCCTTCTCGGGTCCAGACGCTCTCGTATTATCGGGAGAACGCTCTATTTTGTGGCAGACGTTGCCTCACCGGCATGCGCCTTCGGTCTGGTGTGACACCGCGACATGTGGCGTGATCACATGGGATTGAACGGAAGCGGGCCTATCGCATTGATGGTCCGTGTAACTCGAACAGATGGATGTTTGTTATGAAGAAGATTTCCCTCGCCCTTTGCGCCGCCGCTCTTTTCACCCTGACCGCCTGCTCGGGTTCGGACGACAAGGCCACCACCACGACCACCACGACCCCGGCACCGGCCACGACCGACACCATGGCGCCTTCGACCACCACCACCACGCCGCCCGCGAGCTCGACCACCACGACCGCTCCGGCGAACTAATACTGCCAAGCTGGTCCGAAACTCGGGCTCTTGGCTGACCGGGCTGAAATGCCATGGTTGTGACGACCTTGCCTCACGGCAAGGTCGTTTTCGTTTGTGCTAAGACAATCTTGCCGTGCGGCACGAAAGCCTCAGCCAGTGCGCATGCAGAAAACTGAAATGCCAGGAAAGGATCTGCCGTGGACTATGTGAAGCTTGGAAACACCGGCGTCGACGTCTCCCGTCTCTGCCTCGGCTGCATGAGCTTCGGCGATCCGGCCTGGACCGTGCATCCCTGGGTGCTCGACCGCGCAGCCTCCCTGCCGTTCTTCGAGCGGGCGGTGGAAGCCGGAATCAACTTCTTCGACACCGCCGACATGTATTCCAACGGCGTCAGCGAGCAGATCACCGGCGAGGCGGTCGCGCGGCTGATGCCGCGGCGCGAGGCAGTCATCGCGACCAAGCTCGGCCTGCCGATGGGCAAGGGGCCGAACTCGCGCGGCCTGTCGCGCAAGCGCATCGTCGATTGCGTCGAGGACTCGCTGGAGCGGCTCGGCACCGATTACATCGACATCCTCTATATCCACCGGCTCGACCATGAGACGACGATGGAGGAGATCGCCGAGGGTCTCGCCCATGTCGTCGGGCAAGGCCTCGTGCGCTATCTCGGCGCGTCGTCCATGTATGCCTGGCAGTTTGCCAAGCTGCGGGAGATGCAGCGCGCCATCGGCTGCCCGCCCTTCGCCGTGATGCAGAACTTCTACAACCTCCTCTACCGCGAGGAAGAGCGGGAGATGATCCCCTACTGCGAGAGCGAAGGCGTCGCACTGGTGCCGTGGTCGCCGCTCGCCCGGGGTTTTCTCGCCGGCAACACGCCGAAAAACGGTGATGCGACGCGCCGCGGCGGCAGCGATCCCCGCTCTCAGGAATATTTCGGCAGCGAGGCGGACTATGCCATCACCGCCCTTGTCGCAGAGATCGCCGCTGAGCGTGGCGTCAAGCCCGCGCAGATCGCCCTTGCCTGGGTGCTCGCGCAGTCCGCCGTCACCGCGCCGATCATCGGCGCGACCAAGATGCAGCATCTCGACGACGCCATCGCTGCGACCGACATCACGCTCTCTCCCGCCGAGATCGAACGCCTCGAGGCGCCCTATCTGCCGCGGGCGGTGATGGGACACAGCTAGTTTTCGGGCACGCGGCTGTCGGCAAGAGGCCAAGGCTTAACGGGAGGCTCGCCTCCGGTTGATCCCGTGCGGCTGCCTAGGACTTTTTGTCCAGGCAGCTGCCGCAACGGTCGCGCTATTTCGGGGGTTGATCGCAGGACACGTTGACGCCACCACCCGGAGAGGATGCCCACTTTGCCAACCGCGACCGGATACGGCATCTTTGGCATTGCAAAAAATGCGGTCTGGGGCCATTCGGGTTTGGCGAAAGGCGCATCCATGACGATCGGCGCCACACCACAGCGGCGGGACGGATCGTCCCGCGAAAGCGGAGCCATGCAGATTCTGTCGAGCCTTGGTGTGCTGCTGCGGGCCCTTCCCGCGCAGGGCATGCAGACGCTGGAAGCGCTGTTCGAGACCATCCGCTCGCTGTTCGGCGCCGACAGGCAGATGCGGCGCGAGGTGGCGTTCTCGGTGGCGATGATCGCGCTGTCGGCCAAGATGGCCAAGGCCGACGGCGTCGTCAGCCAGGCCGAGATCGCCGCCTTCCAGCAGATCTTCTCGATCCCGCCGGAAGAGATGCGCAATGTCTTCCTCCTTTACGATCTCGCCAAGCAGGACACCGCAGGCTTCGAGGCCTACGCCACGCGAATGACCATGCTCTGCGGCGATGGCGGCCAATGCGAGGTGCTGTCCGACATCCTCGACGGCCTGTTCCACATCGCCAAGGCGGACGGCGTCATCCATGGTCGCGAGCTGGATTTCCTGGCGCGGATCGCCGAGATCTTCGGCCTGACGGAAGACGAATTCGCGGTGATCCGCTACCGCCATGTCGCCACCGGCGACGATGGTCCCTACGCCGTTCTCGGGATCTCGCCGAACGAGTCCCCCAGCGCGATCCGCAGCCGCTATCTCGATCTCGTCAAGGAAAACCACCCCGACCGTCTTGCCGCCCGCGGCGTGCCGGACGAGTTCATGGCCATCGGCCTCGAGCGCATGAAGGCGATCAACGCCGCCTATGCCAGCGTCTCGCGGCTTCGCACAGCGTAATGGATCTCCACCGTTGATGACCCCCGACAGCCCGCTGGTCGGCGAGGTCCTGCCCTCGCCCAATATCAATGCCCGCCGCGACGTCGCCGGTCCCGACATGCTGCTGCTGCACTATACCGGCATGGCCGACGGCGAAGCCGCCGCTCGCTGGCTCTGCATGGAGAGGAGCCAGGTCTCCTGCCACTACCTCGTGCACGAGGACGGGCGGATCGTGCAGATGGTGCGCGAGATCGACCGCGCCTGGCACGCCGGTGCCGGCGCGTGGAAAGGCAAGGAGGATATCAACTCCCGCTCGATCGGCATCGAGATCGTCAATCCCGGCCACGAGCATGGCTACCGCGCCTTCCCCGACATCCAGGTCGACGCCGTCATCGCGCTGTCGAAGGAGATCGTCGATCGCTGGGCGATCCCGCCGGAACGCGTGCTGGGCCATGCCGACGTTGCTCCCGCCCGCAAGCAGGATCCGGGCGAGCTGTTTCCCTGGGCCCGGCTGGCGGAAGAGGGCGTCGGCCATTACGTCGCCCCCGCCCCAATCACCGGCGGTCGTTATTTCGGGCTCGGCGACGCCGGCGAGCCGGTCACGGCCTACCAGTCGCTGCTCGCCGCCTACGGCTATCCAGTCGATGCCACCGGCGCCTTCGACCTCGCCACACAGCTTGCCACCGTCGCCTTCCAGCGCCATTTCCGTCCCGCCAAGGTTGACGGCGTGGCCGACATGTCGACGATATCGACCTTGCACCGCCTGTTGACGACCCTCAGCGCCTCGCCTTTCGCGGCCTGACCCGCGCCGCCCTGGCAAGGCGAGCGTGCGGGCGCCGGGGGATTTAATGCCAACCTGCCACCGCCTATCCCGCTTCCTTCTTCCTTGGTTTCAGGAGACCTGACGATGCGCATGACCCACCTCGCGGCGTTCTGCCTTGCCGCCTCCGCCACCACGGCGACGGCCGCCGACCTGACGCTTAAGATCGACGGCGCGCGCAGCAGCAAGGGCGTCGTCGCCATCTGCCTGTGGTCCGACGGCCAGCACTTCCCCGATTGCGGCAAGTCGCTCACCGCCGAACGCCGCACGGTCGCCGCCGCAGCGCTCGGCAAGCCGATCGTGTTCAAGGGCCTGAAATCCGGCACCTTCGCCATCTCGGCACTGCACGACGAGAACGACAACGGCAAGCTCGACACCAACCTGATCGGCATCCCCAAGGAAGGCATTGCCGTCTCCAACGATGCCATGCCGAAATTCTCGGCACCGCGCTTTGCCGATACGTCCTTCGATCTCCGCGCCAACGACAGCCGCCGGATCAGGATGGTCTACCGCTAGGCCCTTCGACCAGGGGATCCGGAGCCGTCGAAACCGGACGGCTCTTCCTGGAACGCATGACGGCGACATCCGCGGCGCCGACGGCCGTCTTCCGCTTGGATAGGCAGTTCCTTCGGTGCCTGGACGCTCGATCTTTTGCAGCTGGAGCGTCTCGCTCTGACAGAATGTCTCCACCCCATTCGAGGATGCTTCAGGAGACGAGATCCGGGGCTTTCGTCGGCGTGCCCTGCGGGTGGGCGGCCTCTCCAGCAGCTCCGGTGTGTGCGGGGTCTACATCTCGAGCGAGCACCGGAGTCGAATTTCCGAGGCCGGCGCGCGCCCCGCCGCGGCGCCGGCGGCGGACCGCGCGCCGCATGGCCCGCGCGCTGAGCCGCAGCCGGAACCAGACAGCCTCCGCCGCGTGATAGCCGCGGCCGACATTGTCGCGCTGGTCTGCATAAATCTCGGCGAGCGCCGCGCGGAACTCGGCGATGCCAAAGCGCGCCTCGCCTTCGATCCGCCGCATGACGATCATCCAGGCCGGCGAGACCAGCAGCGTCACCGCCGTGACGGCGATGGCGAGGCGGTAGACGTCCGAACCGATCGCCCCCGAGGCGAAGGCGGCGGCGGCGATGATGAAGGAGAATTCGCCGATCTGCGCCATCGACAGGCCGGCCTCGACGGACACCCGGTGCGAGAGGCCGGCAAAGCGCATCAGGACGACGTTGAAGAGCGTCTTGGCGACGATCACGAACAGCGAGGCGATGAGCACGAGGCCCCAGTTCTCGGTGATGAAAGTGAGGTCGATCAGGAGGCCGATCGACAGGAAGAACACCACCAGCAGCACGCTCTGGATCGGCTGGATGACCGGGATCACGCGGCTGCGCAGCGTCGAGGCGCCGACGATCAGCCCGGCGATGAAGGCGCCGTAGGCCGGCGACAGCCCGGCAATGCCGGAAAGCGAGGCGGCGCCGAAGCAGAAGGCGATCGAGCCGAGTGCCAGAATCTCGACATTGTTCTCGACCGCCGGCGCAAACGTCCATCGCAGTTTTGGCCGCCGCCCGAGATACCAGAGGAGGCCCGCGAGCACCGCGACCGCGAGCGCGATTTTCACGAGGATGCCGAGCCAGGCGATCTCGCCCTCCCCGCCGAGCGCGGTGGCGAGGATCAGCATCGGCACCACGGCGATATCCTGGGCGATCAGCACGCCGACGGTGATCCGTCCGACATCGGTTCGCAGCTCGCCGATGTCCTCCAGCATCTTCATCGCGACCACTGTCGAGGAGACCGCGATGATGAAGCCGAGGATGATCGCCTCCGCCACCGTCGCCGTGGATACCGCCTTCAGCCCGAAGGAAATCGCCATCGCCGCCAGCAGCTGCCCGAGCGCGATCTTCAGCGCCGGCTTCAGCGTCTGCACGAAGGCCTTGAGCGACAGCTCCATGCCGATGAAGAACAGCAGCATCAGGACGCCCATCTCGGCGAGCGCCGAGACGTTGGCGGTATCGCCGATGACGCCGAGGCCGGTCGGTCCGAGGACGACGCCGGCGAGGATGAAGCCGACCATGGGCGGCTGCCGCAGGCGCATCATCAGGAGGCCCGACGTCATCGCCATGACGATGACGAAGGCGATCTCGACCAGGCCCGTCGCGTGTCCACCCGCTTCCGGCAAATCATCATCCTCCGTCGGGCTTGGCTGCTCCAGCCCTTTGGACGGATGTTTGCGGCCGCTTCATGGTGCAGCGCGCAAAAAGCGCCGGGCAGCGACAAACCGGACCTCGCGCTCGCCCCTGCCGTATGCCGCCCTTTGCGAACCGAGGAACTAATCCCCATGTTCCGGCGTGTTGGGAGCGGAACTGGCTCCCGGCGCCGCCGTTGCCTCTCGCCGCGCCGGTTGCCGACGCTGATGGGAAAGACCAGATATGTCCGATGCCACCTATGACCGTCCCGGCGACTTCGCCGATGCCGAGCGCCTGCGCCGGCTGAAGCGCATTAGCCGGCTCGCCCGCCTTATGGACACGGCGATCGCCATTCCCGGCACGGGCATCCGGTTCGGCGCCGACAGCGTCATCGGCATCGTCCCCGGCATCGGCGACGCGGCCGGCGGCCTGATCGGCCTGTACATGGTCAACGAGGCCCGCAAGCTCGGCCTTCCCAAGCACAAGCTGATGAAGATGATCGGCAATATCGGCGTCGACTCGCTGGTCGGCGCCGTGCCGCTGTTCGGCGACATCTTCGACGTCTACTTCAAGTCCCACCGCCGCAATGCCAGGATGATCCTGGACCACTTCGACACCTATCCGGTCGACCTCGACAGCGGCACCATGAAGGACATCACGCCGAAGCGGTGAGGCATGCGGGTAGGCATGACTTCGAACAGCGATTGATGCGGTGTCGGCAGCACGCTAGCCTGATGCATGCTGTTCGACTGGAGTGACGTGAAGGATGCCCAGAACGTGGCTGTTCGGGGAGTCTCCTTTGTCGAAGCCGCCGGGGTCTCCACCGATCCGAACCAGCTCGACTGGGTCGATCTTCGCCGGGACTACAACTGCCGGATGCTGCCGCCCTCGCCTTGGTGACGGTTTTCGACAGGGAGCCCGAGGCCTTCCGCCGTGCTTTGGAAGGACAGCTCGCCAACTTCTGATGACGGCACGCAATTTGCCATTCCCGTCAAGCCGCGCAGCTACTCCCATCAGACGCGATAGCCTCTCGGACGCCCTCTACGCGCTGCCTCCGTGCGGGCGCCCGCCCTACTCCCCCATCGTCTCGAGGCTCGCAAAGCTGTCGGGCTTGGTCCCCGCGTCGAACGGCGTCGTCACCTCGACGAAGGTGTCGGGGTAGAAGCCGTTGAAGCGGGTGCGCAGCGAGAGCGAGTAGGCGCCGATGTGGCCGATCTCGATCCAGTCGCCGGTGTCGACCGTCTCCGGCAGCCAGAACGGGCGCGACAGGATGTCGACGCTGTCGCAGGTCGCGCCGCAGACGCGGAACGGCGCAATGGTCTTCGGATCGCCATTGCGCTGGGTGCGGGCAGGATCGGGGATGAAGCGGGCAGGCAAGGTGATCTTGCCGGTCCAGGAATCCGACAGCGAGGCCCAGATGCCGTCGTTGATGTAGAGCCGGCGGCCCTTGCGCAGAAGCACCCGCACGATCAGCGAGAAGCAGCGCGCCACCACCACGCGGCCAGGCTCGGCTACCAGCGGGATGTCGCCGAAACCCCATTCGGTGATGTCGCCGCGCAGGCGCGACATGATCTGGCCCATCCCCGGCATGTCGGGCTTTTTCGACTTCGGGTCGTGGCCGTATTCGGCGGGGAAACCGCCGCCGACGTCGAGCCCGGCGATCGGAACACCGGCGCGGCTGCGCACCCAGGCCGCCGAGCCGAGCGCCCGCTCATAGGTCTCGGGGTCCTCTATCTGCGAGCCGACATGGAAGCAGATGCCGACCTTGAAGCCGATGCGGTGGCAGCGCTGCAAGAGTTCCACCGCATGCGCCGGCGCCGCGCCGAACTTCTTCGACAACTCGTAGGCGGCGCTGCCCTTGGTCTGGATGCGGATGAAGAGGGTGATCGTGCCGGGATCGAGGTCGAGCGCGCGCACGATCCGCAGGATCTTCGCCACCTCGTCCTCGTGGTCGAGCGACATGGTGCGGATGCCGTAGGTTTCCAGCGCCAGCCGGATGTCCGACTGCGCCTTCACCGGGTGCATGTAGAGCATCTCGGCCTTCTCGGAGACGGCGCGCACGGCGGCGAACTCGCCGGGCGAGGCGACGTCGAAGATCGTCACGCCGGCTTTCGCCAGCGTCTCCAGCACCATCGGCTCGCCATTGGTCTTCACGGCATAGGCGGTGTCGCCGGGAAAGGCGTCGATGAAGGCGCGCGCATCCTCGGCCAACACGTCGGGACGGAAGCAGTAGACCGGGACGTCTGGCCGCAGCGCCAAAGCGGCGTCCTTGGCGGTCTCGAATTTCTGCATCGCACTTCTCCTGGGGCGGCAGGCAAGGCCTCGCACGATTCGGCGCGGCGCTCCTTCTCCGTTTCGGGAAACGGGTGGCACGCGGCGACCCGATCTGCAACACGAAGGCCGGGAAACGGGAGGTTGAGCATGCCGAGAAGGCCAGGTGATGACAGCGAGGCGTTGGCAACGGACGCGCAGACGCCACCCGCCGCTCGCCCCACCGCACCTTTGGCGCTGACGCCGCGCCTCTGGGCGCTCCTTGTTCTCCTCGGGCTGCTCTGGGGCGGCTCGTTCTTCTTCACGCAGATCATCATCCGCGAGATCGCGCCACTGCCGCTGGTGGCGCTTCGCGTCGGGCTCGCCGCGACGGCGCTCCTCGGCTTCCTCGTCCTCACCCGGCAGAAGCTGGCGCCGTTGCGCGAGCACGCCCTCGCCTTCCTCGGGCTCGGCCTTCTCAACAACGCCATCCCTTTCCTGCTTCTTGCCATCGGCCAGAAGACCATCGGCGGCGGCCTCGCCTCGATCCTCAACGCCACCACGCCGCTCTGGACGATCCTCGTCGCCGCCCTCTTCACCGCCGACGAGCGGCTGAGCGCCGGCAAGCTCGCCGGCGTCGGGCTGGGCATTGCGGGCGTTGCGACCCTCGTCGGCCCGGAGGCTATCGGCCGGGGCAGCGGCGCGCCGCTTGTCGCTTTCCTTGCCATCCTCGGGGCGACGCTCTCCTATGCCGCGGCCGGCGTCTTCGCCAAGCGGTTCCGCGGCGTGGCGCCTGTGGTGGTGGCGACCGGCCAGCTCTGCGGCTCGAGCCTTGCGATGATCCCGCTGGCGCTGATCTCCACCGGCGGCGTCAGCCTCACCGCGCTCGAGGGCCTCTCGCCTGGCGTTGTCCTCGCCATGCTGGCCCTTGCTTTCGTCTCCACCGCCTTTGCCTACATCCTCTATTTCGAGGTGGTGGCCGGCGCCGGGGCAACCAACGCCTCGCTCGTGACCTTCCTTGTCCCCGCGAGCGCGATCCTCCTTGGCATCCTGTTCCTCGGCGAAGCGCTGGATGTCCGGGAAATTCTGGGTTTTGCGCTCATTCTCCTCGGACTTGCCGCCGTCGATGGGCGATGGTGGCCAGCCCGCGCAACCGCATGAGTCCCCCGATGAAGCCCTTCAGCCTCGCTGCCCTCGTCCACGCCATCGCCGCCGGCGACACGACGCCCGAGCGGTCGATCCAAGAGACACAGGAGCGGATCGCCGCTCTCGACGGGCAGATCGGCGCCTTC
Source organism: Mesocryomonas lacus (assembly GCF_055730105.2). NCBI lineage: Bacteria > Pseudomonadati > Pseudomonadota > Alphaproteobacteria > Hyphomicrobiales > Aurantimonadaceae > Mesocryomonas > Mesocryomonas lacus. Next base: position 431,343 of record NZ_JBUZWF020000003.1, on the reverse strand, counting down.
GTGCGCCTCGCCCCGGCGGAGACGATCGACGCCGCCCGGACGGCGACCGGTCCGCTGCGCGGCGTGCCGCTCGGGGTGAAGGACAATTTCGACACGTTCGACATGGCGACCGAGCATGGCTCACCCATCTCGGCCGGCAACCGCCCGGTCGCCGATGCCGCCCTCGTCGCCATGGCGCGCGGCCAAGGCGCCTTCATCGCCGGCAAGACGGTGTCGACCGAATACGCCCACATGCAGCCCGCCGGCACCCGCAACCCCCGCGGCCTCAGCCATACGCCCGGCGGCTCGTCCTCGGGATCGGCCGCCGCCGTCGCCGCGGGCATGGTGGCGGGGGCAATGGGCTCGCAGACCGGCGGCTCGGTCATCCGCCCCGCCGCCTTCTGCGGCGTCGCCGGCTACAAGCCGAGCTTCCGCTTGCTGCCGACCGTCGGGATGAAGACCTATGCCTGGTCGCTCGACACCGCCGGCCTCTTCGCGGCGGGGGTCGCCGACGTCGCGCTGCTCGCGGCCCTCCTCACCGGCCGGGATCTCGCCGTCGGCGACACCCCGCCTGCCCCGCTCCGCATCGGCCTCTACCGCTCAGGCGAGGATCACCGTCTCTCGCCCGCCATGATGGCCGCCTGGGAGCACGCCGCAAGGCTTTTCGAAGCGGACGGTGCGACGCTGGTCGAGATGGCGGAGCCACCGGCGCTCGCCGAGGCGCGCGCGGTTCAGGGCCGGATCCAGGATTTCGAGGCCGCTCTCGCCCTCGGGCACGAGTTGCGCACCGCCGCCGACCGGCTGAGCCCCGGCCTGCGGACCGCGCTGGAGGCCGGCGCGGCGACGACGCCCGACAGCTATGACGCCGCCCGCCGCATAGCGCGGCAAGGGCGCCGTGCGGCGACCGTTTTGTTCGACGGCATCGATGCGCTGCTGGTGCCCTCGACGCTCGGTGCAGCGCCAGCCTCGCTGACGTCCACCGGTGATCCCGTGATGAACAAGCTCTGGACGCTGACCGGTAACCCTTGCGTCAACGTGCCGGGCCTTGCCGACGCCGACGGCATGCCGCTCGGCCTCACCATGCTCACCCGCTTTGGCCGCGACCGGGAGGCACTCGCGATCGCCGCGCGCCTCGAAACACTCATCTCAAAAGCTCAGTGATTACAAAGGCATCTGAAGGTTCTGTCTTGCAGTGCAAGAATCGGCAGGAATCCAGCGATGCGTGAAGCCTCCACGACAATCCGCAAATTTATTTATTGTGGCGGCAACGTGGCTAGGCCCTGAAACGTCGACACTTTTTGATACGCAACGTTAAACCGCGTGCGCTGCAGCACGCCGGGCCTCTTTACCCCTATGAACAAAGGCTTAATATTGAGCTTCGTGACAGAAGGAGGATCGCTATGAGTCTGACACAATCGCTCAACCTCCTGATGATCTCTGCCGCCTTCGCATTCGTTGGCGCCATGGTCGTCGGGGTCCTGCCCTAGTCCATCGAGTACCGGTTCAGCCGGAAGACAAGTACGAAGCCGGGGTGAGAGCCCCGGCTTTTTGCTGTGCGCTTTACCGTTCAGGCGGCCGCGGCGTCCTCGGCAGGTTGGGCGCGTGCCGTCTCCCGCAGCCCGAGGATGTGGCAGATGGAGTAGACGAGGTCGGCCCGGTTCATGGTGTAGAAGTGAAAGTCGACGATGCCGCGGCCGACGAGGTCCAGCACCTGTTCGGCGGCCACCGCCGCGGCGACATGGCTGCGGGTCTGCGGGTCGTTCTCCAGGCCGTCGAAACGCTCGGCGAGCCAGGCAGGAATGCTGGCGCCGGTGGCGGCCGAGAAACGGGCGACCTTGGTGAAATCATGGATCGGCACGATGCCCGGCACGATCGGGATGTAGAGGCCGGCCTTGCGGACGCGCTCGACGTAGCGCTCGTAAACGTCGTTGTCGAAGAAGAACTGGGTGATCGCGCGCGTCGCGCCATTGTCGACCTTGCGCTTCAACAGGTCGATGTCGGTTGCGAAGTCCGGGCTCTCCGGGTGCTTCTCCGGATAGGCCGAGACCGAGATCTCGAAGTCGTCGATCTTCTTCAGCCCCTCCACCAGCTCGACGGCATTGCGGTAGCCGCCGGGATGGGCGGTGTAGCTGCCGCCGACGCCGGCCTGGCTGTCGCCGCGCAGCGCCACGAAATGCCGGACGCCGGTGTCGCGGTACTGGCGCACGACCGCGTCCACCTCCTCGCGCGTGGCGTCGACACAGGTGAGGTGCGCCGCCGGCTTAAGGCTGGTCTCCTCGATCAGCCGTTTGACGGTGTGGTGCGTCCGCTCGCGGGTCGAGCCGCCGGCGCCGTAGGTGACCGAGACGAAGCTCGGCGACAGCGGCGCCAGCCGCTCGACCGCGGCCCAGAGGCTCTCCTCCATCTTGTCGGACTTCGGCGGGAAGAACTCGAAAGAGACGTTGAGGCCGGCGCGAACGGTAGAGGCTGGATAGGCCATGGCAAACTCCCAGAAGATCATCGGACGCGGCCTTCCGCGGTCCTGAAACGGCTGATGGTGGCGGCATGGCTCGAAGACGCAGAGCTGCCGGCGGTGGCGCGCCGTGCGTCCTAAAGGACGCTTCCAGGCGCTGAGATCATGTGCGGGCCGGTCGTGCCTTGCGGCGGGGCGACCGGCGTCATGCAGGCCCTAGAGCACCGTGATCGACGGGCTGGCCCGGCGCGGCGCCTCTTCCATCAGGCGGCGACGGTCGCGGGCCAGCCAGATCGTGACGGTCAGCTGCTTCGGCTGCGAGCCGTCCGGCGCCAGCGTCTCGACTTCGACGACGTCGAGCCCGGCCTCCTCGAGATAGGCCGACATCGTCTCGCGGGCAAAGCCGAGCCTCAGATGCGCATGTTCCTCGCGCAAGAATTCCAGCTGGTGCGGGGCGAAGTCGATGATCGCCAGCCGTCCGCCCGGCCGCAGCCGCGAGGCGGCCTCGCGCACCGCCGCCTGCGGATCGTCGAGGAAGTGCAGCACCTGGTGCAGCGTCACGAGGTCGAAATCGTCGCGCGGCACCGGCAGGTGGTAGCAGTCGCCCTGTCGCACCAGCGCATTGCCGATGCCGGCCGCCTCGAGTTTCGCCCGGGCGAGCTGCAGCATCTCGCGCGAGGCATCGACGCCGACCGCCTGCTCCACCCGCCCGGCGAACAGCTCGATCATCCGCCCGGTGCCGGTGCCGACATCGAGGAAACGGTCGATCCGCGCCGCGCCGACGAGGCCGAGCAGCCGGCTCTCGACGTCGGCATCCGGCGCGTGCAGCAGGCGGATGCGGTCCCAATGTCCGGCATTCTCAGCGAAATAGCCGGCCGCGCGCTCCGCCCGCTCGCGGCGCACCGCCTCCAGACGCTCAGCATCGCGCTCCAGCGCCGGATCGGTCTCGTCGAGGCGAGCCAGCAGCGAGCGCACCAGGCCGGACACGGCGACCGCGTCGGCCAGGCGGAAATAAGCCCAGGCGCCCTCCTGGTAGCGGGTCAGGATCCGCGACTCGACGAGGAGCTTCAGGTGGCGCGAGACCCGCGGCTGCGACTGGCCGAGGATCGCGGTGAGGTCGGTGACCGTCAAATCATTGCGCGACAGCAAGCGGGCAAGACGCAGCCGGGTCGGCTCGGCCAGCGCCCGAAGGACGTCGACGGAGAGATCAAAGGATAGTTTGGGCGCATCGAGCATGCGGGCCTCGCAGAATGACATAAACATATCTTTATATCACGCGTCAGCAATCTTCAACCCGGCTTCTCCCGCCGGCCGCAAATGCTTGCGCGCGTGGCCTGCCACACCGTAGACCTCTCGCATGGACACCGACACCGATATCCGTCCCGGCGAAGTTCGCTTCGCCCTCGATCCGGCCGAGGCCGACGATGCCCGGCTCTGCTTCATCGGCCGTATCCGCTCGGCCTGGAAGACCCGGGCGGACTGCCCGAAGAATGTCGGCATCGCCCGGGAACGCGGCGCGCCCGCATCGATCGAGATCGACGCGCCGTTCCGCCTTGCCTTGACCGGGCTCGAAGCCGGCCAGGGCCTGCATGTGCTGTCCTGGCTCGGCGAGGCCCGGCGCGATCTGGCGCTGCAGACGCCGCGGCATGCGGAAGCGCCGCGCGGCACCTTCGCGCTGCGCTCGCCCGTCCGCCCCAACCCGATCGGGATGCATCTCGTGCGGATTGTCGCCATCGACATCGCGGCGGGCCGCATCGACATCGATGCCATCGACACGCTCGACGGCACCGCGGTGCTCGACATCAAGCCCTATTTCGAAAGCGTCGACGTCCTCCCCGCCGAGCCGCCGCCGACGCCGGCGGAAGACGGGGGTGCGGCGGACATGCTGACCGCGCTCGACGAGGCCAGGAGCCCCTGATGGCGACGGAACGGCAGAAGGCGATCGCCCGGGCGCTGACGCTCACCATCCCGCAGGCGCCCTATCTCGACGCCGAGGCGATCCGCAGCGCTGCCCGTGCCCGCCATCTGCGAACCTTGTCGCCTGCCGTCGCGCTCTGGCTATCCGCCGTCGCCCACATCCGCCACGCCCATACCGACTACGACATACTCCTAGGTGACGGCTACGAGCGCGACGCCGCCCGATACTTCGTGCTCGACGACATCAACGCCGTCCTCGATCGCTGGGGCGCGACGCGGCGCCTCGATCCGGACGCGGTGGACGACAGCCCCGGCGGCGACGCGGATCCCGAGGACGGCGTGGACGATCGCTTCAACCGGGACGAAGATCCGGACGACGACGACGAAGACGACGAACCGGAATAGCCCCGCACTTCTATCTCTCGCACCCGATTAGCCACGCTGCCGCACAGGATCCGATGTCCCACCCCGCCTCTGCCAACCCTTCCTTCATCCGCCGCTTCCTCGCCAGCGAAGCCGCCGGCGGCATCGTTTTGATGGCGGTGGCGGTGCTCGCCCTTGTCATCGCCAACACGCCGGCGGCCTCGGTCTATTTCGGCGTCCTTGAGACCTATGTCGGCGGGCTGTCGGTGCTGCACTGGATCAACGACGCGCTGATGGCGGTGTTCTTCCTGATGGTCGGGCTGGAGATCAAGCGGGAGGTCCTCACCGGCCAGCTCGCTAGCTGGCCGCAGCGCGTGCTGCCGGGCCTTGCGGCGGTCGGCGGCATGGCCGCCCCGGCGCTGGTCTACCTCGCCTTCAATGCTGGATCGCCCGAGACGACCCGCGGCTGGGCCATCCCGGCCGCCACCGACATCGCCTTCGCGCTCGGCGTCCTGTCGCTGCTCGGCCCGCGCGTCCCGCTGTCGCTGAAGGTGTTCCTGGCGGCGCTGGCGATCATCGACGATCTCGGCGCGGTGGTGATCATCGCGCTGTTCTACACGGCCGAACTCAACCTGATGGCGCTCGGCGGTGCTGCCGCCGTCACCATGGTGCTCGCCCTGCTCAACCGCCGGGGCGTCCATGGGCTCTTGCCCTATCTCGTCCTCGGCGTGGCGCTGTGGGTGCTGGTCTTCCTGTCGGGCATCCATGCGACGCTCGCCGGCGTCGTGCTGGCGCTCACCATCCCGCTCGCCGTCGACAAGCGTACCGGCGATTCCACGCTGGTGCGGCTCGAGCACGCAATCCACCCCTATGTCGCCTTCCTGATCGTCCCGATCTTCGGCTTCGCCAATGCCGGCGTCTCCTTCGCCGGCTTCACCCCTTCGGCCCTTCTCGACCCGGTGCCGCTCGGTGTCGCCGGCGGCCTGTTCATCGGCAAGCAGGTCGGCATCGTCGGCGTCGCCTTCGCCGCAGTTCGGCTCGGCATCGCGCGGCTGCCGGAAGGCGCCAGCTGGCGGCAGTTCTACGGCGTTGCCGTGCTCTGCGGCATCGGTTTCACCATGAGCCTGTTCATCGGCCTCCTCGCCTTCCCGACGGACGCGCTGCTGCAAGGCGAGGTCAAACTCGGCGTGATCCTCGGTTCGCTTCTCTCCGGCCTGTTCGGTGCCGCGATACTTCTCTCCGCGCCCTCGCGCCAGCCGGCCTGAGCCCAGCCCCGGCGCTGTAGGAAAAGCTCACGCGCCAGCGCCCGGTCCTTGCAGGCCCGGCGGTCCCGCCTCCCCCGCATCGGGATCGCGGCCGTGCAACCGGTCGAGCCGCCGCATGATCGGCGTCACGCTGAGCCCGTGCAGGAGGATCGACAGGAGGACGACCAGCCCGACGATCGCCCAGAGCCGCTCGCCGCCCTCCACCGGCATCGCGTTCAGCCCGTAGGCGAGATAGTAGAACGAGCCGACGCCGCGAATGCCGAAGAAGGAGAGCGTCAGCTTCTCGCTCCACGCCGCCTTCAGCCCGACGAGGCCGATGAGCCCGGTCAGCGGCCGCACGACGAGGAGGATCAGCACGGCCGCGACGATGTCGGCACCGCGCAGCGGCAGGAGCAGGCCGCTGACCAGCGCGCCACCGAACAGCAGCAGGAGCACCATCATGGCGATCCGCTCGATCTGTTCGGTCAGATCGTGCATGTCGCGCTGAAAGTCGTGGTTGCGGTGCGCGTGGCGGATGGTCAGCGCCGTGACGAAGACGGCGATGAAGCCGTAGGCGTGCACGATCTCGGTGACGCCGTAGGAGACGAAGGTCGCCGCGATCGCGATCAGGCCATCACCGGTTTTGGCAAGCTTGGTCTCGGCCGGAATGCGGAAGGTGAGCCAGCCGAAGACCCGGCCGACCAGCCAGCCGCCCCCGATGCCTGCGACGATTTCCCAGACGACGTTTTCGGTGAACCATTTCAGCGCCCAGGGCTCACCGGTCGAGGCGGCAAGGCCAAGCGCGATGGCAAGGTGCACGAAGGGAAACGCCAGCCCGTCGTTCAGCCCGGCCTCGGAGGTCAGGCCGAAACGCACCTCGTCCTCCTCGCCGGATTTCGGCGGTCCCACCTGCACGTCGGAGGCCAGCACCGGATCGGTCGGCGCGAGCGCGGCGCCGAGGAGCAGCGCGATTGCCAGCGGCAAGCCCATCAGCCAGACGGCGATCCCGGTGATCGCGGCAATGCCGAGCGGCATGGTGATGGCAAGGAGCCGCCACGTCACCGCCCAGCGTCGCCAGCTGAACACCCGGTCGAGCTTCAGCCCCGCCCCCATCAGCGCGATGATCACCACGAATTCGGTGAACCGCTCGCTGATCTCGGGATAGTCCATCGGCATCGGATCGAAGCGGATCTGGGGCAGCGAGAACAGACCTGCGCCGAGGGCAATGCAGACGATCGGCAGCGATAGCGGCAGCCGCTTCAGGGCCAGCGGCAGCCAAGCGACCAGCGCGATCAGAACGCCGAACCCGGTGAGAACAAGGATGTAGGGATCCGGCGACAAGGTGAGCAAATTCGACATACCGCCTAACGAAGACAGGCGATTGTCGATCCCTTGCGCGCAACACGGCGCTCTTCCGGACAGAGCGGGACGCGGCGCAGTCCCAACCGTCGGCGTAAAGCGCGCCACTCAGCAGGTAAACTGGAGGCGAAGAGAGCAGACGTTCGGGCGCTAGATCGCGAACTGCTGCCCGAGCTCGACAACGCGGTTCGCCGGCAGCCGGTAGAAGCCGGTGGCATCGGCCGCCGATCGCGCCATGGCGATGTAGATGCGGTCCTGCCAGACCGGCATGCCGTAGCTCGCCGTCGCCTTGAACGAACGCCGCGACAGGAAGAACGAGGTCGACATGATCTCGAACTTCAGCCCCTTCTTCTTGGCCAGCGCCAGCGCCTTCGGCACGTTCGGCTCCTCCGAATAGCCGAAAGTGAGGATGATCCGGGTGAAGCTGTCGCGCATCTCGACGATCACGAGCCGGTCCTCGTCGCTGACCCGCGGCACGTTGGCGGTGCGAACGGTCACGACGACGTTCTTCTCGTGCAGAACGGCGTTGTGCTTGAGATTATGGAGAAGTGCCGAGGGCGCCATCTCCGGATCGGACGTCAGGTAGATCGCCGTGCCGCGGGCGACATGCGGCTGCGACTTCCCCAGCATCGCCAGGAGGTCGTCGAGCGGCACGCTCTCGCGGTGCGCCTTGTCGTAGACGATGCGCGTGCCGCGGATCCACGTCCACATCAGGAAGGCGAGGATGGCGGCAAAGCCAAGCGGCACGTAGCCCCCGTCCAGAACCTTGAGAAGATTCGAGCCGAGGAAGACGCATTCGAGCACCATCAGCGGCACGAGCACGGCAACGACCAGCGCCAGCGGCCACTTCCAGACCTTCCAGAACACCACGAAGGCCAAGGTGGAGGTGATCACCATGTCGCCGGTCACCGCGATGCCGTAGGCGCTGGCGAGGCCGCTGGACGACTTGAAGGCGACCACCAGCAGGAGGACGACGATGAGGAGATACCAGTTGACCCGCGAGATGTAGATCTGGCCGAACTGGGTCTCGGACGTGTGGGTGATCTTCAGCCGCGGCAGAAGGCCGAGCAGCATCGCCTGCTGCGTCACCGAGAAGGCGCCGGTGATCACCGCCTGGCTGGCGATGACGGTGGCGACGGTGGCAAGGCACACCAGCGGCAGCACCCCCCAGTCGGGGGCGAGCAGGAAGAACGGGTTCTCGATCGCGCCGGGCTGGCTGAGGATCAGTGCGCCTTGCCCGAGATAGTTCAGCGCCAGTGCCGGGAACACCACGAAGGACCAGGCGACGCGGATCGGGAAGCGGCCGAAATGACCCATGTCGGCATAGAGCGCCTCTGCGCCCGTGACGGCGAGAAACACCGATCCGAGCACCGCGAGGGCGATGAAGCCGTGATCGAGGATAAAGCTGACGGCATAGGCGGGGTTGAGGGCGTAGACGATGTCCGGCCGATCGCCGATATGCGAGAGCCCGAGCCCCGCCATGACCGCGAACCAGACCAGCGTGATCGGGCCGAACCAGCGGGCCACGCTGCCGGTGCCGCGGCTCTGGATCGCGAAGAGGCCGATGAGGATCGCCATGGTGATCGGCAGGACGTAATCCTCGAAGCCGGGCGCCACGAGCTTCAGGCCCTCAACCGCCGACAGAACCGAGATCGCCGGCGTGATCACCGCATCGCCGTAGAACAGCGAGGCACCGCAGACGCCGATCGCCAGCAGGAACGGTTTTCGTCCCATCGCCCGGATCGCCAATGCCAGCAGCGACAGCGTGCCGCCCTCGCCCTGGTTGTCGGCCCGGAGGATCAGCACGACGTATTTCAGCGTGACGATCAGCGTCAGCGTCCACAAGAGCAGCGACACGACGCCGAACACCTCGCTCTCGCTGAAGCCGCCGGCGGAGGCGTGCGTCAGCGCCTCGCGTAGCGCGTAGAGCGGGCTGGTGCCGATATCGCCGTAGACGACGCCGATCGACCCGATCAGGAGGGTCTTGAAACTGGCGCCGTGCGTGCCCGTGTCACCGTGAACGGGATCGCCCTTCGACATCTCTGTTGCCGTCATCGAGGAAGTCTTCCTGGCGCCGTGCGCTCGCCCCACGCACTGGGGCCTTACGGGGATGTGGTCACACCGACGTTTCGACAGCAATCAAGCAAGGACGAACTGGGCAATTCGTTCGTTGAATACTCCCGGCCTCAAAGGAGTGCAAGCCGCCGGCAAGGCAGCCCGGGTTGCCGAATGGCGGCATTATCATCAGCCCCGTGCGGGTCGAGGAAAGGGCGAAGCAAGTGCCGATCCAATGAGCCCCGATGCTGTTCAGAAGCCGACATAATGCAGCGGCATTGCCTCCTCAAGAAAGCCAAGTGACATTTAGCCAGTCAACAATATACTCACTGTTTCTTATCAGATAGCCGGCAAGCAGTAGCTGTTAGTTTAACAATCTGATGTCTATTAAAGTCTTCGGCCCTAGGGTGGAGAGACGGCCTTGCTTCGGATTCATGCGATCGACACGATACGCGGACTGTGCCTGATCAACATCTTCGTCGGCCATATCGGATTGGGCGTCTTCCATCTGATGTCGCCGTCCGGAATCCTGCTCATAGATTGTTCTGATATCTTCGTTTTTAATGCCGGCGTCTGCACTTCGCTCAGCTATTGCTGCCGTCCGAGCCTGTCCTTGCGGCAGATCCTATCTTGCAACTGGGCGCGAGCGGCGAAACTTTACTGCGCGAACGTTCTGCTCATCGCGATCTCGGCAGTGATCCTCGCGGTTTCGGCGGCGATCGCCCCCCCGGACATGCTGGCCAACTGGCCCCAGGCCATCGCAGACGAGTCCGGCGCCCCCCGCTACCTCTGGCACCTGATATCCCTGCAGCAATCCATCGGCTTTTCCATGGTGCTGCGGCTCTACGTCTTCCTGTCGGTGGTGGCGCCCGCCCTCATCTGGTGCAGCCTGCGCCGCTGGTGGCTGCCGCTGGTGCCGGCAGCCCTGGTCTGGGCCCTTGCGGGACATTTCGCGCTGGTCTTGCCCAACAGCCTGTCCGGCGAGCCGCTGTCGATGACGATGCTGCCCTGGACCTTCGTCTTTGCCGCGGGAACGGCGCTCGGGGCCGCCATCGTCGGAAAGGTCCCGATGCCGAGGATGCCGTTGGTCGACGGTCTCGCGATCGGCCTGCTGGTGGGGTCCGTGCTGTCGATCGCGGTGGTCGCGCATATCCTGCCGGACCTTCAGGACTGGTACCGCACCCGCAACGACTTCTTCTGGACAGGCGGCAGCAAGACACTGCAATCGCCGCTGCGCGTCCTCTCGCTCTTCGCGCTGGTCTGGGTGTTCCTGCGCTTCCCGCACGCGCCCGTCCTCAGGCTGCTGCATGAGGCAGGGCCGGACGCGCTGCTCAGCCGCCTTGGCCGCCGCCCGCTGCCGGTCTTCTGCTACGGCGCCGTCTTCTCGCTCCTCATCGACCAGGTGCTCAGGCTCCTGATCGCCACCGGCCGCATCACCCCAACCTCGCCGCCCTCGGTGCTGGTCGAGGCCATCGGCATCGCCGCCGGCCTTGCATTCCTGCGGTGGATCGCGCTGCGTCCCACGGTCACGGCAAAGCCAAGGCGGAGCAGCGCCGCCGACGCCGCAATGGAGGGGGCATTCCCCTCTGTCGCCTTGCGGACCTGACGCGGCGACGTGGCCGAGTGCTGCGGCAAGGCGCTGGGTCAGGCGACCGGGTAAATCCACTGGTCGGGGATGACGGCCTCGAACGCGTCGCCTTCTGCCACCCGGCCCGGCTTCTCGACCCAGGCGACGAGACCGCGCCGGTTCCGGGCCGCCTTGACGAAGCTGGCCTCGATCCCGGGATGCCCCTCGACATGCCGGGCGATGCCGCGGCCGGCGAGCTTGCAGGGATGGTTGTCGCCGTCGACCTTCAGCGTGAGCCCGCTGGCAAAGAACAGGAGGGTGCGCGGCGGCAGATGGGTGAGGTTCGCAATGCCCTCGATCAGCATGTTGCCGCCGATCCATTCCGGCTTCAGCTCGGGCAGTTCGAGCGCCTCGGCCGTGGCCTGGAGCTCATCCACCGCCAGCAGCGAGAGCTGGCGCTCGTTGCGAATTTCGGTGCCGCGCTTGTACCAAGGCTCGCGGCCACCGGTGCGCCGGGTCAGGCCGCCATGGGCGTCGCCCTCGATCCCTGCAAAACCGAGGTCCAGCGCCGTCACGGCGGTGGTGACGAAATCTTCCAGGCCGGCCCGGTAGAGGCCGGCGATGCGACCACCGATCCGGCGGCCCTTGATGCGCTCGATGCTCATGGCGGGCCTCAATCGTGCCGGTGGGGATGTTCATCGGAGCGCAGGTCGACCCGGCGGCTGCTCGGCTTGAAGGTGACGAGGCGGTAGAGGTAGAGCAGCACCACGGCGATCACCACGGCATTGGAGACCGGGCCGACATAGGCCTCGATGTCGTGGAAGTTCTGCCCGAGATAGTAGCCGGCCAGCGCCAGGAACGCCGTCCAGACCACGGTGCCGACCGACGACACCGCCATGAACAGCGCGAACGGCATGCGCGACAGGCCGGCCGGCACCGAGATCAAAGTGCGCACCGTCGGCACCAGACGGCCGAAAGACACCGCCCAGTAGCCGTATTTTCGAAACCAGCGGTCGGCCGCCTCGACATCCTCGGCGGTCATCGTCATCCAGCGGCCGTAGCGGTCGGCGAGCCGGATGATCCGCTCCTCGCCGAAAGCGTAGCCGATGTAGTACCAGGGGATGATGCCGAGGAGCGAGCCGATCGAGCCGGCGACGATGACGGTGATGATCGACATCTCGCCGGTCGCCGCCTTGTAGCCCGCCAGCGACATGATGATCTCGGACGGGATCGGCGGGAAGACGTTTTCGAGGAACATCAGAAGGGCAATGCCGAAAGGCCCGAAACTGTTCATCAGGTCCTGGATGAAGACGTCCATGCGATCGGTCCGTTCGGTAGCAGCGGCCGGGGACGTTCCCGCGGCAGGGGTCGTGGCCCATAGGCCTCTTCGCCCGTTCCTCTACAAACCTTGCCCGCCCTGACGCAAGGTGCCATCGTCATCGTCATGGCGACCGGACTTCAGACCTTCGACGCTTTTTCCTGGGCGAGCCTCCTCAAAGGCTGGCCGACGCTGGTGATCGACCGTCGAACCGAGCGCGGCCGGAGCAATGCCGCAGCGCTGGAGGAGGCCGGCGCGCTGGCGACCTTCGCGCCTGGCCAGGCGGTCGGCATGGACCGGCTGCGGGACGGCGGCTACCGGCTCGTGGTCCTGGCGCTCGACGGGGACGAGGCGGTTGGCGAAAGGATCGCGGCGGTTCTCGCAAACCTTGGCGGCGCACTGGTTGTTCTCGCCGAGCCCGGCCGCCACGCGGCTTTGCGCGGAGCTCTTCCGTCGGCCCGGATCGCCGGTCACGGGATGGGCGAGCGTGATCTCGTGCTGTTCATCACCGGAAGCGCCGACGAGTAGACGACGGGCCGGGCGCAGACGCTGGATTCAGGCGGTGGAGACGGCGATGAGCACGGTCTTCTCGACCTCGGCCCAGGTGTATGGCTTCTGCAGGATCTGACAGGCCTGCCATTCCGCCTCGACGCCGGCGCGGCCATAGCCGGTGGCGAAGATCATCGGAATGCCCCGCTCCCGAAGCCGCTCGGCGACAGGATAGACCTTGTCGCCGCCGATGTTGACGTCGAGGATGGCGACATCCACATCGGGGTCGCCTTCCAGCATTTCAAGAGCCCGCTTGACGCGCATGGCGAGGCCGACGAGCTCGCAGCCGACGTCGAGCAACATATCCTCAAGCTGCATGGCGACGAGGCTCTCGTCCTCGACGACGAAGACTTTCAGCCCCCGAAGCGCTGGTGGATTAGTGCGGGGTACCTGCAAAGCCCTCGACCTCCTTCATGCCGACCTCGAAACTGCAGAAAAGACCTTCAGGCCGGAGGTCGTGCACCAGCCTGCCGTCGAGCTCGCCCTCGATGATCCGCCGCAGCATCCGCGTGCCGAAGCCGCTGCGCAGCGGCGCCTCGGAAGCAACAAGGCCGGTTTCCCGCCACTCCACCTTCAACGTCCGCTCGTCGCTGGACGTGGTGCCTTGCCAGTCGACCTGCAACCCCCCGGTCTCGCCGGACAAGGCGCCGAAACGGGCGGCATTGGTCGCCAGCTCGTGGAAAACCATGGCCAGCGCGATCGCCGCCTTGGGGTTCAGATCGACCTCCGGACCCGCCAGGCGTACCCGGCTGGTGTCGAAGGCCGCCAGTTCCTGGACGAGCAACGCCGACAGCGCCACGGTATGCCACAGGCGCTCGCTCAGCACGTCATGGGCGCGCGACAAGGCGATGATCCGCGCCTCGAACGCTTGTCGCGATGCCTCGGTCTCAGTGCCGCGAAAGCTCTGGCGGGCGATCGACTGGACGGTGGAGAGCGTGTTCTTCACCCGGTGGTTCAGCTCGTCGACCATCAGGCGCTGGCGGTGCAGCGAGCGGAAATGCTCGGTCCGGTCCATGCCCTGGAAGAAGATGCCGGTCACCGCGCCCGTCATGTCGTGGATCGGATGGAAGGAGAAGTCGAGGAAGACCTCCTGCAGCCGCTCCTGGCCCCTCTGCCGCAAAAGGATGCGCTGGCCTTCCGCCAGATGCGGACCGCCGCCCCCGAAGACACCTTGAAGAATATCGAAGAAGCCCTGTTCCCCAATCTCGGGGAACACATCGCGGATCGACAGTCCGATCAGCGGGCGGTCGCCGACATAGCGCTGATAGGCCTCGTTGGCGAAGGTGAAGATGTGGTCACGACCGCGCATCACGGCGATCAGCGAGGGCGAGCTCTGGAACATGCGCTGGAAATCGGCGCTGTCGGAAAGGCTGGCGCGGTAGGCGACCTCGGCTTCCTGCGCGCGCTGCAGCAGCTCGACCGCTCCCGATCGCGGCCGGAACGGCAAGGTCGCGGCCGCCTGCAACGCAACGATATCGGTAACGTCGGCCGTGTTCTGCAGCACGTAGGCGACCTCGCCCTCCGCATCCATCAGGGGCGTATGGATCGCCGTCCAGTAACGGAGGTCGAAGCCGCCACCCTCAGATTCAGGCCGCGGAATCTCATAGGGAATGTAGGCGATGGTGTCGCTCTCGCCTGTCCGCAGCACCCGCGCCAGCGACTCCCGGAGAAGGTCGCCGCTCTGGCCGTCGTTCGGGAAAAGCTCGAACAGCTTGCCCCCGATCAGTTCGGCACGGGAGCGCTTGGTGACCCGCTCGTAGGCAGCATTGACCGCGACGAAGGTGAGACCGCGGTCCACCACCATATGCGGGCTCGGAAGCGCCCTGAAGAGGTACTCGAAGTCGACGGCGTTCAACAAGGGCGGATGCTTTGCCATGGCACGCGCGGGCGCGCGCAATTGCTCGATACGCAAGTTATAGGCGAGAAGCCTCAACAAACAGCGCATTTGAAATGGCCCGGCAGAAAGTGATCACGCTTTTCGGGTAGCCAGGAGTCCCAGCGCTCGCCGGCGCTGGCGTCCGGCGACCCGGCGGCGCGGCCGGTCGCAATCCCGGCCCGCCCCCTTGCGGGAGCGGGCCGGACGGAGATCAGCGCGTCAGGCGCTTGTAGGTCGGGCGCTTGGGGTTGGCGGCATCGGGGCCGAGGCGGCGGATCTTGTCCTGCTCGTAGTCCTGGAAGTTGCCCTCGAACCACTCGACGTGGCTGTCGCCCTCAAAGGCGAGGATATGGGTCGCCAGCCGGTCGAGGAACATGCGGTCATGGCTGATGACCACGGCGCAGCCGGCGTATTCCTCCAGTGCGTCCTCCAAAGCCGTCAGCGTCTCGGTGTCTAGATCGTTGGTCGGCTCGTCGAGGAGGATGACGTTCGAGCTCGACTTCAACATCTTGGCGAGGTGCACGCGGTTGCGCTGGCCGCCCGAGAGCGTCCCGACCTTCTGCTGCTGGTCGGTACCCTTGAAGTTGAAGTTGCCGACATAGGCACGGGAGTTCATCTCGAACTTGCCGAGCTTCAGGATGTCGCTGCCGCCGGAGATCTCCTCCCAGACGTTCTTGTCCGGCGCCAGGCTGTCGCGGCTCTGGTCGACATAGCCGAGCTTCACCGTGTCGCCGATCGCGATCTTGCCGGAATCGGGCTGCTCTTGGCCGGTGATCATGCGGAACAGCGTCGTCTTGCCGGCGCCGTTCGGGCCGATGATGCCGACGATGCCGCCGGCCGGCAGCCGGAACGACAGGTTCTCGATCAGCACCCGGTCGCCATAGCTTTTGGTGACGTTCTCGATCTCGATGACGCGGTTGCCGAGGCGCTCGCCGGCCGGGATGACGATCTTGCCGTCCGCCGGCTTGCGGTTCTCCGAGGCCTCGACGAGGTCGGAATAGGCTTGGATACGGGCCTTCGACTTGGTCTGCCGGGCCTTCGCGCCTTGCTGGATCCACTCGCGTTCGCGGCTGATGGCGCGCGAACGGGCGTCGTCCTCGCGGCCTTCCTGCAGCATGCGCTTCTGCTTCTTCTCCAGATAGACCGAGTAGTTGCCCTCGTAGGGAACGCCGCGGCCGCGGTCGAGCTCGAGGATCCAGCCGGTGACGTTGTCGAGGAAGTAGCGATCATGCGTCACCATCAAGACGGAGCCGGTGTATTCGCGCAGATGCTTTTCCAGCCAAGCGATGGTCTCGGCGTCGAGATGGTTGGTCGGCTCGTCGAGGAGCAGGATGTCCGGCTTCGACAGGAGCAGCTGGCAGAGCGCGACGCGGCGCCGCTCGCCGCCGGAGAGGTCGGTGACGGCCGAGTCCTTCGGCGGGCAGCGCAGCGCTTCCATCGCCATCTCGACCTGCGGCTCGAGATCCCAGAGGTTCTGTGCGTCGATCTCGTCCTGGAGACGGGCGCCCTCGTCGGCGGTCTCGTCGGAATAGTTCATCATCAGTTCGTTGTAGCGATCGAGGATCGCCTGCTTGTCGGCAACGCCCAGCATGACGTTCTCGAACACCGTCTTGGTCTCGTCGAGCTTCGGCTCCTGCGGGAGGTAACCGACCTTGGCGCCCTCGGCGGCCCAAGCCTCGCCGGTATAGTCGGTGTCGGTGCCGGCCATGATCTTGAGGAGCGTCGACTTGCCCGAGCCGTTCGGCCCGAGAATGCCGATCTTCGCGTCGGGATAGAAGGACAGGTGGATGTCCTCCAGCACCTTCTTGGTGCCGTAGGATTTTTTCAGGCCGGACATGTGATAGATGAACTGGCGTGCCATGACGGGCGCGTCTCCAAATTCGAAGCGTCGGAAATTTGCGCCACACGTAAGCCATGCCGGCCGGATGAGCAAGAATATCGGTAGGCCTGCAGCGATCACCGCACCGACATTGCCGTCTCTCCACCGCGCCTATTTGCACCTGTGAACGCGTCCTGCACGGGCGCCGGCACTCTTCTTTCCGTCATTCAACCGTTACACCGCGCCGCTATGCGACACGTTCGCCGTCAACGACCGCCGAGGATCTCATGCGCTCCATCATCACCGCCTGCCTGCTGCTCGCCTCTGCCCCGGCCTTCGCCGCCGACGGCACGCTGGTGCTCTACACCAGCCAGCCCAATACAGACGCGCAGCAGACCGCGGACGCCTTCATGGCCGACAACCCCGGCGTCAAGGTCGAGTGGGTGCGTGACGGCACGCCGAAGATCATGGCGAAGCTCCGGGCCGAGATCGAGGCCGGCTCGCCGCAGCCCGACCTCCTGCTGATCGCCGACGTCGTCACCATGGAAGGCCTGAAGAAGGAAGGGCGGCTGATGGCCTATCCGCAAGCCGACCTCTCCGCCTTCGAAGGCGCGCAGTCGGATCCGGACAAGACCTATTTCTCGACCAAGCTGATCACCACCGGCATCGTCTACAACACCAAGGCGCCCTTCGTGCCCAAGAGCTGGGCCGACCTCGAAAAGCCGGAGGCCAAGGGCCTCGTCGCCCTGCCGAGCCCCCTCACCTCGGGCGCCGCGCTGATCCACACCGTCACCCTCACCGAGAACCTCCCTGACGGCTGGGGCTATTACGAGAAGCTCGGCGCCAACGGCGCGCAGGCGGCCGGCGGCAATGGCGACGTGCTGAAGGCGGTCAGCGGCGGCGACAAGCTGTTCGGCATGATCGTCGACTACATGCCGATCCGCGAGAAGGCGAAGGGCGCGCCGGTCGAGTTCGTCTTCCCGGCCGAGGGCGTCTCGGCCGTGACCGAGCCGGTGGCGATCCTCTCGACCGCGAAGAACCCCGAGGCCGCGAAAGCCTTCGTCGATTTCCTCCTGTCGGAGAAGGGCCAGGCGCTCGCGTCCAGCCAGGGTTACATCCCGGCCCGCGCCGGCGTCGCCTTGCCGGCCGGCTATCCCGAGCGTTCGGCGATCAAGGTGCTGCCGTTCGATGCCGCGACGGCGGTCGCCAACGAGACCGCCAACAAGGAGAAGTTCTCCGAGGCCATGGCGCAGTAGGCTGAGTCCCATCGCATGACAGCGATCCGCAGCGCATGACGTTCAGTTCTGCCGGCACGCCGGGAGTGAAGCGTGTTGCAAGAATTCCGGCGGGAACGATCCCCGGCGGAGTTCTTGCGCCGCTGCTGGTGTTCGCCTTGATCCTCGCCCTCGGCGCCGTGCCGATGGGCCGGATCCTCTACGCCGCCCTCGCCCCCGCCGGCGCATTCGACCCGGCGGGCTTCCTCGCGCGGCTCGGCAAGGCGTCGGCCTTGCGCGCCACCTGGCACACGCTGGATACCGCGACCTTCGGCGCGGCGATCGCGCTGGTGCTCGGCGCGGGATTTGCGGTGCTGGTGGCAATGACCGACCTGCCCGGCCGCAAGCCTTTCGGCTTTCTCGTGCTGCTGCCGCTGATGATCGCGCCGCAAGTGACGGCGCTCGCCTTCCTGCACCTCCTCGGTCCCTCCAGCGCGCTCCTCGGGGCGCTCGGCCTTGCGCCGCCGCCGGGCACGCCCAACCCGCTGCTCGGCCGCACCGGCATCATCCTCCTCTACGGCGTCCAGCACGCGCCGATCGTCTTCGTGACGCTGCGGGCCGGCCTTGCCCGCGTGCCGCGCGACCTGACGGAGGCGGCGCGGATCTCCGGCGCCGGCCCGGTCCGCGTACTTCTGACCATCGTCCTGCCGGCCGTCCGGCCTTATCTCGCCGCCGCCGCCGCGCTCGCTTTCGTCTCCGGCGTCGGCAATTTCGGGATTCCCGCCCTTCTCGGCCTGCCCGTCAACTATTTGACGCTGGCGACGCTGATCTACCAGAAGCTGTCGAGCTTCGGCCCGAGCGTCCTGCCGGAGGTCGCCGCGCTCTCGGTGGCGATCGGCCTGCTGGCGCTCGCCGGCGTCGGCCTGCAGGGCCTCGCGCTCCGCCAGGCGCGCCACCGCCTCGGCATCGGCACGCCGGCGCGGTTCGCGCTGGGGCGCTGGCGCTGGCCGGTGGCGGCGCTCGCCTGGGGCACGGTCGGCGCCATCCTGATTCTGCCGGCACTGGCGCTCACGGCGACCGCCCTGGTACCGACCGTCGGCGTGCCGCTGACAGCGAACACCGTGACGCTCGGCAATTTCCGCGAGGTGCTGTTCCAGCAGGCCTCGACCTTGCGCGCCTTCCGCAACTCCCTGCTGTTGGCCGGCCTAGCTGCGGTGATCCTCGCCGCCCTCGCGATCCCCGTCGTCATCGTCACCGCCCGTTTCGGCCAGCGGGCGCGGCGCCTGCTGCTCGGCTCGCTGGAACTCGCCTATGCCGTGCCCGGCATCGTCCTCGCCATCGCCTGCATTCTCCTGTTCCTGCGGCCGTTGCCGCTGGTCGGCAGCCTCTATGGTACCGCGGCGATCATCCTCGTCGCCTACCTCATGCGCTTCGCCACGCTCGCGCTGCAGCCGGTCACCGCCTCGATCGGCCAGATCTCCGGCGATCTGTCGGAGGCCGCCGCCGTCGCCGGCGCGGGACCGCTCCGCCGCGCCGTGACGATCACCGCGCCGCTTGCCCTCCCCGCCGCCGTCGCCGGCGCGCTCCTCGTCTTCATGAGCGCCTTCAACGAGCTGACGGTCTCGGCATTGCTCTGGTCCGGCGGCAACGAGACGCTCGGCGTCGTCCTGTTCAGCCTGGAGGAAGCGGGTCTCGCGACCCACGCGGCGGCGATCGCGGTCCTTACCGTCGGCGCCGTCGTGGTGCTGCTGGCGATCCTCGACCGGCTGGCGCGGCGCCTGCCGGCCGGCGTCCTGCCCTGGCGCTGAGGCGGCGCGCTCGAAGGCCGGCAGCGACGGCGGCGATATTCTGCCAATTCTGCCAAATTCCAAAGCCAGAATTTCACGATTATTAGCACCCTACCGGTAGAGTGCCGCCACCTGTCCGGGGGTGGAGCCTCTCATGAACATGCAGTCCGCCGGCTCAGCCCGGAATCTCACGGTTCCCAGCTACGAGCATATCCTCCAGTGCTTGGCGGATCCGGTCCTAGCGATCGATGGCAACAGCGTCGTGCTCTATGCCAATGCAGCGGCCGAAAGCGTTTTCGGGGATTGGATCGTCGGCCTCAGCCTCCGCGACCTGCTTCCGAGCGTTACCTTGTCGGCGCCCAATCTGCTGATGGAGACAACGCAGCGGCTGACCACGAAAAAGGACATGCCCTTCGAGGTCCGGTTCACGCCGCTCGGCAACGGCCAACTCGTCGTATCGCTTCGGTCGCCTCTTATGGCGGAGGCCGCCACCACGTCCGTCGAGGTCGACGACCTGACGGGGCTCGTCAAGCGCCGCAACCTGTTGTCGCAGCTGTCAGGCGCCCTTGCGCGTGACGCCACCGAGGCGCCCTTTGCGGTTCACTGCCTTGACCTCGATCGCTTCAAGATCGTCAACGACACCCTCGGCCACGCGGTGGGAGACCTGCTCCTGCGGAAGGTCGCTTCGCGGATTACCAGCGCCTGTCGCAAGGGCGACGTCGTCGCCCGCATTGGCGGCGACGAGTTCGTTGTCCTTCAGCATGGCGTCCGGGACGAAGACGATGCGGTGAAGCTCGCCACGCGGCTCGTCGATCTCGTCGGGCGGACCTATGTGCTGAACGGCCACACCGTGAACATTGGGGTCAGCGTCGGGACCACCCTGCGCGGCGGCCTGACCCAGGCGCGCGACGTGCTGCGCAACGGCGACCTCGCGCTCTACGAGGCCAAGCGCGCCGGGCGCGGCCGCTTTCGCCTGTTCCAGCCGGGGATGGACGCCCTGCTGCACGAGCGCCGGGAACTGGAGATCGACCTGCGCCGGGCACTTGCCCTCAAACAGTTCGAGTTGCACTATCAGCCCTTCCTCGACCTCACGAGCAACGACGTAATCGGCTTCGAGGCGCTGCAGCGCTGGCGGCATCCGGTCCGCGGCAATGTCCCGCCGCTCAGCTTCATCGCGCTCGCCGAGGAAACCGGCCTGATCGTTAAAATCGGCGAGTGGGTTCTAAGGACAGCCTGCCTCGAGGCCGCGACCTGGCCAAAAGAGTTGATCGTCGCGGTCAACGTGTCGCCGCTGCAGTTCAAGGCCGACACCTTGCTTGCCACAGTGTCCTCTGCCCTCGCCGGCGCCAGCCTGCCGGCGCACCGTCTGGAGCTCGAGATCACCGAGGGGGCGCTGCTCGACGATACGGACAATGTGCTGGAGACGCTGACGGCGCTTCGGCAGCTCGGGGTGACGGTCTCGATGGACGATTTCGGCACCGGCTACTCGTCGCTGAGTTATCTTCAGAAATTCCCCTTCGACAAGATCAAGATTGACCGTTCCTTCATCTCCAGAACCAATCCCGACAGCGCGGCAATCCTGCGCGCCGTCGCGGGCCTCGGCACGAGCCTCGGCATGACGATCACCGCCGAGGGCGTCGAGACGGCCGAACAGCTGACGCGCATCCGGGGCGAGAACTGCACCCAGGTCCAGGGCTACCTGACGGGACGCCCGATGGCCGCCGACGCCATCGGCGGTTTCCTCGCGCGACCGCCCGTCCAAGACTGACCGCGAACCGGAAGGAGCCTTCGCATGAGCACCGCCATCCACCGCCTCGTCTATTACAGCCACAACCACATTGCCGGCGACGAAGCGGCCTTCGAGGCCAGTGTCGCCGACATTCTGGCAAGAAGCCGCGAGAACAACCTGCGCGACGGCATTACCGGCGCCTTGATGTTCAACGCCGGCTGCTTCGCGCAGGTGCTCGAAGGGCCGCTCGAACAGATCGAGGCTGCCTTCGAGCGGATCCAGCAGGACGACCGCCATGGCGACGTCTCGCTGCTCGCCGTCGAGGAGATACCCGCGCGCAATTTCCCGAACTGGGCGATGGGCTTCGTCGGGAGCTCAGCCGTCGATGCCACGCGCTTCGCGGCGATCGGCGCGGGCAGCGGCTTCAACCTCTCCAGCCTCAGCGGCGACGAGATCCACGTGCTGCTGCGCGACCTGACGATCACCGAGGAAAAGGCCGCCTGATAGGGCGTGCTCTGCGGCCTTTGCGGGCGCTTTAAGGCCAACGAGATCGCCTGAAGCCAAAGCGAAGACGGTGGGCCTCGGTTTCTGAAAACTGCAACTCAGCCTTTGCCGCGTGGCCAGCCAACGCCAGTGCTCAGTCCGGCACGACCCAGGCATCGGCGACGGCGACATGCACGAGCGCCCCGCGGGTGAGCGGGACCGCGCTGTCGAGCGACAGCCGCTCGCCCGTCTCGGTCCGCAACTGCACCTCGTGCACAGCACCGCGGTAGATGGAGGACACCACCGTCGCCGGCAGTCCGCTGTCGGCGAGCTGCAAGGCTTCCGGGCGCAGCAAGACGGTGACGGGCCCGCCGGACACCGCCACCTTGCCGGAGATACGGGCGGCGATCTCGGTGCCGCCAATCCGCACGGCGTCCTTGCCGGCGATGCCTTCGCCCGTCACGAGCGAGCCGCGGCCGACGAAGCGGGCCACCGCCCGGTCGGCGGGGCAGCGGTAGATCGTTGCGGGATCGGCCGCCTGCAGGATGCGGCCGGCCTGCATCACCACCACCCGGTCGGCCAGCGCCAGCGCCTCCGACTGGTCGTGCGTGACGTAGACCATGGTCGCCCCCGTCCGTTCGTGGATCTCGCGGAACGCCTCGGCCATCGACGCGCGCAGGTGCATGTCGAGATTGGCGAGCGGCTCGTCGAACAGGATCACCTTCGAGTCCGCGACGAGGCAGCGGGCGAGCGCCACGCGCTGGCGCTGGCCGCCGGACAGTTCCTCGATCCGCCGGTCGCCGAAGCCGGCGAGCCCGACCGTCTCCAGCACGGCGTCGCGGCGCCGCGCGATCTCCGGCTTGTCGACCCGGCGCGTCTTCAGGGGATAGGCGACGTTCTCGCCGACGCTCATGTGCGGCCACAGCGCATAGGACTGGAAGACCACGCCGACGCCCCGCTCCTCCGGCGGCGCCTGGCGCTTGGGATCGGCGACCCGCACGCCGCCGATGTCGATCGTGCCCGCATCCGGCGCCTCGAAGCCGGCGATCAGCCGCAGCAGCGTGGTCTTGCCGCAGCCCGACGCGCCAAGCAGCGCGGTGAAGGAGCCGCTGGCGAAGTCCAGCGAGATGTCGCTGAGCGCCGGCGTCGCGCCGAAACGCTTGCCGACCCCGGCAATGCTGATGGTGGTCATGTCGTCTCCCGATGCGTCCCGCCCCGTAGGGCCGGAAGATGACGGCCGCATGACGGTCGCCCGGCGCTTCCGGTAATGGTCAGGCGGCCTGCGGCGCCGGGCTGATCCGCTCGGCCCGGTCGGGATCGATGAGCAGCGAGATCCCCGCCGCCGCCAGGGCCGTCAGGCCTGCGATCAGGAAGGCCGACTCGTAGCTGCCTTGCGCCTCGCGCATGAAGCCGCCGAAATAGGCGGCGCTCGCCGCCCCCAGCTGGTGGCCTGCGACGATCCAGCCGAACACCAGCGGCCCCGCGCGGTCACCGAAGCTCTCATTGGCGAGGCGCAGCGTCGGCGGCACGGTGGCGATCCAGTCGAGCCCGTAGAGCACCGCGAAGACGCTGAGGCTCAGCACCGAGAAGTCGGAGAACGGCAGGAAGATCAGCGAGAGGCCGCGCACGCCGTAATAGACGAAGAGCAGCTTGCGCGGGTCGTAGCGGTCGGTGAGCCAGCCCGACAGCGTCGTGCCGATGAGGTCGAAGGCGCCCATCGCGGCGAGGAACCCCGCCGCCTTGACCTCGGTGATCCCCATGTCGCCGCAGAACGAGATGAGATGCGTGCCGACGAGGCCATTGGTGGTGAAGCCGCAGACGAAGAAGGTGGCGAAGAGGTACCAGAAGACGCGGGTCGTGGCGGCCTTCTTCAGCGTCGCGAAGGTCGCGGCGAGGAAGTTGCCGGTGGCCGCGGCGATCGGCGGTTCGGCTTCTTCCGCGCCGAAGCGGGTGAGGCCAATCGAGGCCGGTCGCTCGGGTACCAGAAAGAACACCAGCGGCAGCAAGGCGGCACAGGCGCAAGCGACGGTGATCACCACCGGCTGCCAGCCGCCGCCTTGTGCCAGCATGGCGAGGAACGGCAGGAAGACCAGCATGCCGGTGGCGCTGCTCGCCGACATCAGCCCCATCACCAGGCCGCGGTTGGTCTTGAACCAGCGGTTGACGATGGTTGCCCCGAGGACGCTGGCGACCGCGCCGGTGCCGAGACCCGACATCACGCCCCAGGTCGCAATGAGGTGCCAGGGCTCGGTCATCCAAAGGCTCAGCACCGAAGAGCCGGCCATCAGCGACAGCGCGAGCAGCAACACCCGGCGAAGGCCGAAACGCTCCATCGCCGCGGCCGCGAAGGGACCGGCGAGACCGTAGAGGAAGATGCCGATGGCGGCCGCCAGCGAGATCGTGTCGCGGCCCCAGCCAAACGCATTCTCCAGCGGCAGCATCATCACCGATGGCGATGAGCGGAGGCCAGCGGAAATCAGCAGCGCCAGGAAGATGACGCCTACCACCACGAACGCGTAGCGCTGGCCGAAACGCCGGGTGAGGCTGGTGCTGGTACTCATCATGTCGGCATCCCGTCGCACGCCCCCGTGCCGAGCTACCAATGATTCAGCAAGACTTGTCAACGGGCCGCGGCGAAGGCCCCGCGAGAACCGCCTGAACAGCGGTCGTCTCAAGCCCCCTGGAGCATGCCGCGGAACATTTCACCGGTCAGTCGTCGGACATCCCTCCACATGCACGGACCTCGGCTGCTTGTCACCGCCGGGGCATTGGGCGGCTAGACCTCAGAGCACCAGTTCCTCGCGCTCGGCGAACCAGGCGCGGATGGCCGCGGGCAGCATCGGCCGTCCGTAGAAGTACCCTTGCGCCTCGTCGCAGCCGGCGTCGCGAAGAAAATCGCGCGCCCTTGTGTCCTCGATCCCTTCCGCCACCACCCGGTAGCCGAGATCGTGCGAGAGGCTGATCATCGCCCGGACCAGCGTTTTCGCCTTCTCGTCGGTCGCGGTGTCGATGAGGAAGGAGCGGTCGATCTTCACGACATCGACTGGGAGCTTCTGGAGATAGGAGAGGCTGCTGTACCCCGTGCCGAAGTCGTCGATCGCCAGGCTAAACCCCATCGCCGACAGCGTCTTCAGCTTTGCCAGACCCTTGCCGGATTCCTGCATGACGGTGCCTTCGGTCAACTCGAGTTCGATCGCCTCCGCCGGCACGTCATGGCGCAACATCGCCCCCTGCAGCATGCGGACGAACGCGCCGTCCTCGACATCCCTGGCCGAGATGTTGATCGACATTCGCAACCGCGAGCCCTCAGCCCGCCACTTTGCCATCTCAGCGAACGCCGCCTCGACTACCCAGTCCGTCAGCGACCGCATGTGCGACGTGCGTTCGATGATGGGCAGGAATTCCGCCGGCGAGATCAGTCCATGCAACGGGTGCGTCCAGCGCACCAGCGCCTCGACCCCGACGCCATATCCCGACCGCAGATCGATCCGCGGCTGGTAGACCAGATGCAGCTGACCGTCCGCAATGGCGCTCTTGAACTCACGCAGAATCCAGTAGCGGCGGGCATTGGCGTCGTCGTCGGCCTTCGAATAGAACTGCACCGCGTCGCCCAGCGCGCGGGCCGCCTGCGCTGCCGAATGCGCCCGCCGCAGCGCTTCCCGAGGCCCGATGTCGCCGAGCGCGAAGCCCGCGACGCCCAGCCGGGGGCTGAGCAGGAACCGCGACTCCAGCGTCTCGTGGTTCACCTTCGTCCGGTTGCGCAGGATCACCTCATACTCTGTCGCCCCGATGCCCGGCGGCGCGAGGAAGGCGAACTGCGTCGCCCCCACATGGTAGAGCGAGCGATCCGGCCCGATGATCGAGCGAATGGTTTCTGCGGCGGCCTGGATGACTTCGTCGAAGTAGCGCGAACCCATCACCTGCGCCGCCTGGTCCATCTCGTCGGAACCGGCGATCTCGACGAGGACGACCATCCGCTCCTCACCGGGACACTCGCGCGCCGTATCCTCGACATCGTCGAGAAACTGGTTGCGGTTCGGGATGCCGCTGATGGGATCAACGCGTCCCCTGGTGACCTGCATCTCGACCTGCGACATGGCGAGGCTGGCCAAGTCGACGAGCGATGTAAGCTGGGCCGGCGTCGCTTCCCGTGGCTCAAATCCGAACACGCAGAGAGTGCCGATCGCCTTGCCCTGGTGCGTGATCAACGGTGCGCCGGCGTAGAAGCGCATGTCGTAGAGTTTGACGACGGGGCAGCAGGCGTACCGCTCCTCCGCCTGCAGGTCGCAAAAACTCATGACCTCGCCGCTGGCCGTGACATCGGCGCAAGGCGAACCCTCTTGGCTCGTCCCGCCGAATTCAAACCCGATATGGCGCGCGAACCAGATGTGATGCTTTTCTGGAAGCACGATCATGGCCGTGACGGCTTTGAAAAGCTCCGCCGCCAGACGGGTGACCCGGTCCAGACCCTCATTCGGTTTGCTCGTCATCGCGGCAAGCCTCGTCAGCGCGCCAAGATTCGAGATCTCGCTTAATGTCGACATGATGTCCTTGGGATCTGCGTCATGGCCGGTCTATGGCGGCGCAGATGTAAAGCAACCCCATACTTCAACTAAAGTTCCGCTTAGGCAGGTGGCGCATTGAGACCTCTGCTGCCTTAACATTCGTCGGGTGAAGACGAGTACAGGCGGTAGCGGTTCGACCGGAGCATTCGAAAATTACCACCGAAATATTACCGGACTGCGTTGCAGTAGCACCGGCGGGTGGCGGCATCGCGAATCCGGCAGCACGGCGGGACGGCGGGACGGCGGGACGGCGGGACGGACGATCTCTCAATCGCAGCCGGTGTCACTGGGAAATCGAAACTTGCATCAGCCGTTTGCCCAACCGCTCTGTACAACCCTCGACACCTCAGGCAGCCGAAGCGTCGGGGCGAGCGAGACCGGCCAGCCGCTGGCCGAGTTCGGCCTGGCGGAAAGGCTTGGTCAGCCGCGGCAGGTCATCGGCGGCTCCCCCGGAATCGCCATAGCCTGACACCAGCAGCACCGGAAGCCGCGGCCACTCCGCCTTGATCTTACGGGCCAACTCCACACCAGTCATGCCCGGCATCAGATGATCGGTGACGACAATGTCGATCACCTCGCCATTGCGCAACACCATTTCCGCCTCGTGTCCGGTTCCCGCCTCAACCGTGTCGTAGCCGAGTTCCTCCAGCATGGTGCAGGTCGCCATCCGGACGAACTCCTCGTCGTCGACGACCAGCGCCCGCCCCCGCTTGCGATGGTCGTTGGCGACGGGACCCAGCACCTCGACCTCTGTGACATCCATGCCGCTCACCGGCAGGAAGAGATCGATGCGGGTGCCGAGCCCCGGCTTGGAGTCGATTTTCAAGGCGCCGCCGAGCTGGGCTGCGAGCCCATGCACCATCGACAGGCCGAGTCCCGTTCCCTTGCCGATGCCCTTGGTCGAATAGAACGGCTCGATCGCCCGCTTCATCGTCTCCGCGTCCATGCCGGTGCCGGAGTCGGCGACCGACAGCCTGATGTAGCGTCCGGCGGCCAGAATTTCGCCGCCATTGCCGGAGGCTTCCGCCAGCTCGGTAACATCAGCGGAGACATTCAGCGTGCCGCCGGTCGGCATGGCATCCCGGGCGTTTACGCAAAGGTTCAAAAGCGCCATCTCCAGCTGGTTGGAATCGGCGAGCGCCGGCGGCAGGTCGTCGGCAACCTCCACCGACAGCCGGATCTGCGGCCCCGACGTGCTGGCGACCAGCCCGGCCATGCCCCGCACCACCAGCGCCACATCCACCGGCTCGGCGGTCAGTGGCTGGCGCCGGGCAAAGGCCAGAAGCCGCTGCACCAGGAGCTTGGCCCGCTCGGCCGACTGCAGCGCCCCCTCGATCATCCGCCGCTCGCGCTCGGTGCCCGTGCCGCGCCGCGACAGCATGTCGAGGCTGCCGATGATCGGCGTCAGGAGATTGTTGAAGTCGTGCGCCACGCCGCCGGTCAACTGACCCATCGCGTCCATCTTCTGGCTCTGGCGCAGCGCCGCCTGCACCAACTCGCGCTCGGTGACGGCCGCCTCGACGCGCTGTTCCAGCGTGGCGTTGACCTGCTGCAGCTGCAGTTCCGTCTGCCGGCGTTGGCTGATATCGTTGAAGAGGATGCCGACATGCCGGCCTTTCGCGGTCTCGATCGGAAAGGCATGGACGTCGAACCAGCGGTCGCCGAGCGGCTTGGCCCGGTTCTCGAAGCGGATCGAACGCCCCGTCAGGACGACGTCGCCGATGAGATCGAACCAGTGCCGCTCCTGATCAGGCAAGAGTTCGCTAACCCATCGTCCGCGGGCATCGGAGATGCCGGTATGGCTGGCGAAGGCCTCGTTCACCTCGAGAAAGCGATAGTCGATGGGAATGGCATCGGCGTCGAAGCGCAACTCGACAATGCAGAAGCCGGCATCGATCGAGTCGAAGAGAATGCGGTAGCGGTCCTCGCTGAGCAGCGTCGCGGCCTCGGCACGCTCGATCCGCTCCGCGTTCAGCCGGCCAAGCTCGAGCGCCTGCTGCCGAAGGCGATCTTCGAGAACGGCGAGATGGCCTGCCTCGAGCTCGGCCTTCTCACGCCTCTCCCGATCGAGTTCGGCGCGGATCCGGCCATCGCGCACGATCAGCCAACAGAGGGGCGCGGTCGTCAGCACCACCAGCAGCGCCATCGCCGTCTGGTCTTCCAGCAGCTGGTTGTTGGCCGCCTGCAGCAGCGCCCAGCAGATCGCCGCTGGCATCAAGGTCAAGAGAAGCCGCCGGCGGGTCGACTGCCCGGACGCGCCGCGGGCTCCGATCGTGGCAGCCCAGCCACCGGTCTCGCGGCCGAGGATCGCGCCCATTGCCAGCAGAAAGACCGCCAGCGCCGTGTTCGGTGCAATCTTCTGAAGCCAGGGAAGCGTATAAAGGTCCGCCACGCCGTAGGCATAGCCCGCCAGCACGACGCTGGAGATGAACAAGGCAGCGGCGGCGAGCGGGTCACCCAAACGCGGACGCTCGCGTAAGGCCGGCAGCATCGCCAACGCCATTAGAGCGATCGACACCGCCGCGCCCGCCGACGTCCGACTGGGCCCCGCCGCGGGCCCACCCCACGCTCTCGCGAAGGCCGACGTGACGCGATCGTCGCCGAGAAGGATGCGGCTCGCCAGCAGCATGACCGCAAAGACAAGACCGAGCGCGGCCAGCGCCGTCGCGGTTCGTCGCTGACCTTGCGCGAGACCGGCCAGCGCCACGAGCGTCAGCGCACTGGCTGTCAGCGGCGACATCGGTGCCACCCCAGGGTTCAGCCGGTACAGCCAGATGACATCGAAAACATGCCCGGCCAGTCCCAGCGATGACATCCCCAGCGCCGCGAGCAGACAGCCGATGGAGAACCGCCGGGCAAACCTGGAAGACGTCAGTAGATCCGACTGCGAATGCCCTGCCATGATCAAGCCCACCCCGGTCGACAACCGCCGCCCTGCACGCTGCAGCAGAGCCCGAATCAGCCTTTCTTCATTAGCAGACTACTGAACTGCATGCGAGATTTCGTTGGCAAACTGTTGTAATGACAAAGCTAAGTCTCGCAACATTCCGAAAGGGAAAGTTGCCGTGTCGACGCTTCCTCGGTGTACTTTCCTTCTGCTCGACATCGCGCGACGGGGTTGGCGCCGCCCGTCCTCTGGCGCCCGCGGCGACATTATCTTCAGCCCGGCCAGCCGAGCTTTCCGGCCTTACGGAAAATGGAACGGCGGCCGGCCGAACCGCCGGATCGCCGCCGCACCCATTCCCTTTGACGCAGATAAAGACAGGAGTTATTAATAATAACTATGAAGTCATCTAAACTAACCAAGTCCGCCAAAGCCATACAGCGCCGGCGTTACGACGATGCCTGCAGCGCTGCGCATGGGCTCGACCTCGTCGGCGAGCGCTGGGCACTGCTGATCGTGCGCGAGCTTCTGCTCGGCCCCAAGCGCTTCGGCGACATCGGCGCAGGCTTGCCCGGCCTCTCCGCCAACGTCCTGACGCAACGCCTCGAAGGATTGCAGCTCGCTGGCATCCTCACCCGTCGCCGGCTGCCGCCGCCCGCCAATGCGCCGGTCTACGAGTTGACCCCGTGGGGCCTGGAGAGCGAGCCCATCCTGCGGGCACTCGGCCGCTGGGCGGCACGCTCGCCGCGGCACGACCCGCGACTGCCGCTCAGCGCCGCCGGACTGATCCTGACGCTGCGCACGCTGCTGGATCCTCGGCGGGCCGCGGGCCTCGACATCCGCGTCGGCCTGCGCCTCGGCACCGAGACGTTTCTCGCTCACCTCGCCGGCGGCGTGATCGACATTGCGGCCGCACCGGTGGACAGGGCCGACATCGTCTTCACCGGACCACCGCACGCCATCGCGGCCGCCTTGCATGGCGGGCAGAAGCTTGGCGTGTTGGAGGATGCGGGCGCGCTGGAGATCGACGGCGACTGGTCGCTCGCCGAGCGTTTTGTCACGCTCTTCCCCTTGCCGCCAACCGCCCCGTGTCCAGACTAAGCCGCTCCGGACCGTGCCGACCGGCCCGGCTTCGCAGGCCCTTGCTACTGTGCCAACACCGCTGCCCCGGCCACCCTTGAGCGTCCTGCCTGTCCTCGCCAGCGCTACCGCCCTTCACGACGTCACTGCTGGCCGACGGGGTCGACGATGCCTTCCGGGCAGCCGGGCTTCGTTGGCGCGGCCGCGCGGATGAGCTTGCCGATATCGCTCTCCCCAGTGATCGCGCCGACCAGACCGACGGTGATTTCGCCGATGATCTGCCGATCGCCGTCGCGCTCGCAGGTGACGCGCACGCGCTCGCCGGCGCCGGGCCCGAAACCTCTGTCGAAAGCCGCCCGGATCTCCTGCGACGTCACGGCCTTGCAGATCCGTCCGGCAAACAGCGCCCCGACCGGCGAGGCATTCACCGCTTCCACCAGCCGGACAGAGTCCGCGAAATAGGTCTCGGCCGGGCCGTAGCAGCTGCCGTGCCGGATCCATTCGTGTCGGTCGAGCGCCGACTGGCTTCCCGGCATCAGGCGCTCCAGCGCTGCGCTGGTGGCGGCGGAAAGCTCGGGCTTCGGCAGATCGCGCCACCGTCCGTCGTCATCGGTCCGCATGACGTTTTCGGTGATGCCGCAATACTCCCGGCCGCGCGGCTGGGGCCAGAGCCCGTGCAACGAAAAGCGCGTCGCGTCCGGCCGGCCGGCGGTCTGGCTGGCGCATTCGGGCTTGGCGCCATTGCGCTCGCAGAAACTCGCCTGCCAGCTGAGCGCGAGGAGGTTCTGCGTCGACGGGCTGCTTGGCGCTGGCGTCGGCGCCTCGCTGGTCGAAGCGCCCTTGCCGTCCTTCCCGTCGGTGGCCTTGCCCTGGCCGGTCTTGCCGCCCGTCCCCTCGCCCTTCTCGCCAGTACCCTCGACGCGGGTGCCGCAGGTCATCTCCACCCAGCGCCGCTCCGGCGAGGCGCCGGGCACCACCAGCCAGTAGTGCGTCCCCGGCACCTTGTTGCGGGCGATCAGCCGGTATCCCTCGCCGACCTTCAGCATCACGTCGCCCGGATTCTGGCCGCGGCGGATGCTTTGCAGCGCCGGGCACGCCCGGCTGGCGACAAAGGTGCCATCCACCGTCGGCTGCGCCGCGGCAAGGCCGGGCAGCAGGAGGGCGGTAAAGCTTGCAAGAAAAAGGCTGAAGCGCATGCGGCAATCCCGTCGGTGACAACGGTCAAAACGATCGCCCATCGCCCGCCGGCCCGCAAGCCGGGCCCGCCCTATCGCCGCGGGAATATGCGTGGCCGTGCCGGCATTTGACGCCGAACATCCAGCCGGCACGTTGTTTCCACCAGTTGCGCTATGACCTCGATCGGTCTCTCCCAACGATGTCGGGAAGCCGATCGACAGAGCTCTGTCGCGCTCTGGGACGAAAACCTCTTGCCGGCCCATCGGTGGTCGCTCCGCTCCGAATGAACTTTAAGAGCGAGCGCGCCGCAACCGCAGCGTCGCTGTCGTGTTCAGGCTGCGTCGTCCGGCCACTTAGTCGGAGACGCCCAGCGGAGAATGAATGATGTCGACGGCCGAAAACCTCACCAACGCCATGAACGCAGCGCTCGACACCGCAAGGGCCGAATACTGCAACGCCGTTCTGGAACTCGCCAGAGACGAGGCAGCCAAGCCCGTTTCCGCCGACCGCGAACCCGCCAATGTTGATCACATTCACCACGCCCGCACCCGTGTGATCGCACTGGAGGCGGCTCGCGAGGAAATGGCCCGCATGATCGACGAGGGTGCCCCTCTGGCTATCGAGGGCTAGCGAGCTTCGGGCCGGCGTCGGCGGGCGACTGTCATCAATACCGATTGCTGGTCGCCGGGCCCGTCTATCGACCCCACTCCCCCCGGAAGCAGGTTGTTTCCCTCCCATCAGTCGAGCTCATCTTCTCTCGGCCAAAAGGCCGGGGGGCGTTAGCTGGCTGCGGCCGCGTTGTGCCAGCCATTTCCGGGCTATCGTCGCCCGGCGATCCGTGGAAAATGAGCGACTGCCCCCGCTTTCTTCGAGGTTCCCCTGTACGACGACCGCTTCAGCCTCGACAGCCCGACCGGCGCGCTGATCAATGTCTACCATGCCGCTCCGAAGGGACCTGCGCGTGGGGTGATGCTCGTGCTGCACGGGCTGGCGGAGCATGCCGGCCGCTATGCGCGGTTTGCTGGGGAGATGGCGTTGGCAGGATTTCATGTCTACGCGCCCGATCATCGCGGCCACGGCTCAACTTCCGCGTTCGATGCGCCGCTGCGGCGGTTTGCCAACAGCCGGGGCGCCCAAAAGGTCGTTGCCGACGTCCACGCCGTGCTCGACCATGTCGCCATCCACCACCATGCTCTGCCGGTAGTTGTCTTCGGCCATTCCATGGGCGGGCTGATCGCGCTGCATGTCGGGTTGAAGCACGGCCGGTCCTTGGCAGGGCTTGCGGTCTGGAACGCCAACCCGGCGATGACGCTGCAGGAAAAGACCGCCGTGCTGGCGCTGAAGGTCGAGAAGGCGCTGAAGGGCTCCGACGTGAAGAGCGACCTTTTTGCCCGCGCGACGATCGAGGCCTGGGGAAAGGCGATCGTGCCCCGCCGCACCATGGCCGACTGGCTGTCGCATGATCCGGTTTCCGTCGACCGCTATCTCGACGATCCGCTCTGCGGCTGGACGCCCACCATTTCGATGGCTGAGGACCTGATCGCCCTTGTCGCGATGGCGGATCGCGGGGTGCGCAGCGGCGACCTGCCCTCCGCGCTACCGGTGCATCTCCTCTGCGGCAGTGCCGACCCCGCCACCGCCTACGGCGCGGCGCTCACCAAGCTTGCCGACAAGCTGCGCCTCGCCGGCACGCGCGACATCACCACCCTCCTCGTCGACGGCGCCCGGCACGAGACCTTGCGCGAGACCGAGCCCTTTAGAGGCGCCGCGCTGGCCAGTCTCACCACCTGGCTCGACCGGGTCGTCCCGCCGCCCGCGGATCAGCCCTTGGCGATCGCCGCGCCGTAATCGAAGTCGCTGACCTGTTCCAGCCAGTCGACGGCCTTGCCGTCCTGGCGCTCGGCGATGGCGATGTGGGTCATCGCAGAGGCCGGGGCCGCGCCATGCCAGTGCTTCTCGCCAGGCTCGAACCAGACAATATCCCCCGGGCGAATTTCCTCGACCGGACCACCCTCGCGCTGCGCCCGTCCGAGCCCGGAAATGACGATCAGCGTCTGCCCGAGCGGATGGGTGTGCCAGGCCGTGCGCGCGCCGGGCTCGAAGGTCACCGTCGCGCCGCTGACGGCCGCGGGAGCCGTACCCTGGAAGGGCGCATCGATCCGCACCTGTCCGGTGAAGTAATCGGCCGGCCCTGGCTTCGACGGCTGCGAACCGCTGCGCTCTATCAACATAATCGTTTTCCTTGCTTGTGACGCCTTCGCCGGCCACGGGTAGCCCGGATCGACATCGCGCCGGCATCTTCCCGGCTTCGGCTTTCAGTTAGCGCCGGCGCCTCCGGTGGAAAGCCGGCAGCTGCGGTCACGCCCGTCTCGCGCAGGGGTGATCTCGCTTGTGAACCCGTAGCGCAAGCTTTCTGCCGCTCCCGCCGTATCTACCAGCGAGCCTCCACCGAGAGGCCTGTTTCACCGGGAGAGACCACATGATCCGCAGCACGCTCCGCAATACCAGCATGGCCCTTCTTCTTGCAGCAACCGCCGTTGCCGCGCCGTCTGCCGTCGTTGCACAGGACATGCCGATGGTCGGCGGTGCCCCGATGGACCCGGCCAAGACCATTCCGGAAAACGCCTCCAAGGCCGCCAACCTCACCACGCTGGTCGCCGCCGTAAAGGCCGCCGGTCTCGCTGAGACGCTCGGCGGCAAGGGTCCGTTCACCGTCTTCGCGCCGACCAACGAAGCCTTCGCCAAGCTGCCCGCCGGCACCGTCGACACGCTGGTCAAGCCTGAGAACAAGGCGATGCTGACGAAGATCCTGACCTACCACGTGGTACCGGCCGCAGCGACCTCGGCCGCCGCGATGCAGATGATCAAGGACGACGGCGGCAAGCATGAGGTGAAGACCGTCGAGGGCGGCACGCTGACGCTTGCCATGTCCGGCGACAAGCTGACCATTACCGACGCGAAGGGCGGCGTTGCCACCGTCACCCAGGCTGACGTGATGCAGTCGAACGGCGTCGTGCACGTCATCGACACCGTGCTGATGCCGGAATAAGCAGCTCCAACCTTCCGCAAGACCGGCCGGGGAACGCAAGTTTCCCGGCCTTTGCTTGTCTGGTTGGTTTGGGTTCTTGAAATAGCTGTGGTCGTCGAAAACCCCTACCGCTTCGTTCTCCCGGGCTTGACCCGGAACCCCTTCCGGACCGCCTGAACTGCGAAGTTGGCTCCTTGCTGCGGCATCCGGATACGGACTGCGTCGGTCGCCGTGGCTGACATGGATCCCGGGTCAAGCCCGGGATGACGAGATTGCAAGGGACTGCCCCACGGAACCGTCGCTCGTCACCGAACGCGCGGGTGATACGCCCCTCAAAGGGCTCCCCCTTACGCCGCCGGCCGCAGCCGTGCCGGCATCGGCGGCCCGAAGCGCTCCGGCGTCACCACCGCGAAATCCTCAAGTTCCGAAGGTGTCAGCACGTAGAGCTCGTCCGGCGGGGTCGTCATCGCCTTGATCCAGACCTCGGGCTTGACGCCCATGTCGACGAGCAGCTGCTGGCAGTCGGCGATCGTCCGCTGGATGTCGGCGATCGAGGCGTCGACATCGCGCGGCTGCGCCGTCTCCGACATCGGCACGGCATAGACCTGGTGGACACCGATCCAGGCACTCTCGCCCGCCAGCCGCTGCACCCCGCCGGCCATCAGCAGCGGACAGGCGGAGGCGCAGTAGCCATCGGCCGGCACGCGCGTGTCGATCTTCTTCTCGCGCAGCAGCCGCGCCATGGCGATGGCGTCGGAGACCGAGCCGCCGGGCGAGTGCAGCACCAGCGTCTTCACGCTCTCGCCAGGCTGGGCGAGGAGCGCCGCCAGAAGATCTGCTGTGCCGGGGTCGATCCGGCCGATGGCGGTCACCTCGCCGTCCCCCGCCTCGATGAAGCGCATCGGCTGCGACATCGCCTCGCCGTCGACCGGGCCATCATAGCCCGGTAGAACCGGCCGTCCGCGGTCGGGACCCACCGGAATGGTGCGCGGCAGATAGGGGCGGATCTGGTCGCCCGGCGTCGGGCGCGGCAAGGGCAACGGCTCGGTGCGCGCGGTCCGCGCGGTATCGGCCGCGGCTTGCGTCATCTGGTAATAGTCGAGGCCGACGATCCCGATGGCCATGCCGAGGAGAGCCAGGAACACGCCGCGCAGCACCGTGCCTTCCGGTATCCGCCGGAACAAACGCTCGAAACGTCCCGGCGGAAACTCCTCCTCGGTCATCGGCTGAGGCATCGACCGCTCCTATCGCGGCCCGGCCACGCTGTAGGGCACGACGGCACCCGAGGGCGAGCGGACCTCGTCGACCTCCACCTCGGTGCGGGCCTCGGCGTCGCGCAGCTTTTTCTGGATCTGCAGCGCTCGCATCAGGTCGGCGGTGCTCATCTCGCTCTCGTCGAGGCTGTCGTCCTCCTCCCGGCGGATGACGTCCTGAATGATGCAGAGGATGAAGATGAGGACGCCCGGCACAAGGTCGATGGCGATGGCGCCGGCCCAGGAGGGCAGGAAGTCGCCGGCATAGCGGATCACCGCCTCGGGCGCCGAGAGCGGGGTGAAGCGCAGCGGCTCGACCACCGGCCGCGCCAGGATCTCATCGGCGGCCGCCGACAGCGCGACACTCTGCGCCTTCACCGCCGCCTCGACCCGGCCGACGACCTCGCTCTGGCGGTTCTGCAGGTCGATGTCCCCCGCCCCGGCGATCGGCGCGATGAAGCTCTGGCCAAGATCGGCCGCGGCGCGCTTGACGGACGGCGCGACGGAGGTCTGCTGAAGGTTGGTGATGAGGCCCGACAGCTTGACCGCCTCTTCGGCATAGGCGTTGGCCCGGTCGTCGATCGGTCCGCCGGAGGAGACGAGCTCGCGCATCGTCGCCAACCGCTTGCCCCCCTCAGCAAACAGCGCGTCGACGGCGGTGCGCGAGGCCGTCACCTCGCCTTGCAGGCCCGACAGCTGCGCCGACATCTGCGACAACAGCTGCACCACCGTGCCCGAGCCGGACGTGCCGGTGAGGCCACCGGTCTGGCGCTCGATGTCGGCAAGGCCTGCGAAGCGCTGGGCGGCCAGCTGCAGGTCCGGCAGGAGGCTTTGGGCGGCGAGCGCGTTCTCGTTCGCGGCGTTGAACTTCTGCTGGTATTCCTCGGTGGTGTTGGCGAGGTGCTGCTCGAGCGCTGCCGATCCGGCCAGCGCCGAGGCGTTGAGCCAGGACGACATCGCCATGATCATCGCCGCGCCCATCGCCATGGCAAGGTAAAGCATCCGCCGGCTGCTGGCCTGGCGCACATGCGGCATCAGCCGCATCAGGTAGGACCAGAAGGCGAAGATCGCGACCGAGACGGCGCCGGAATAGATCACCGCGCCGAGGAAGACGGTGGTCGCCGAGCCGTCCAGCAGCTCGCGCACGCCGAGATAGGTGAAGACGCCGCTGCCGAGCGCGAGCACGGCGAGCGTCACCTGCGTGGTGGTCTCGAGCCGGCGAATCTGGCCGCGCAGCGTGTAGGACTGGGAACTGCTCATGAACGCTTTCGATGAGACGTCCATCGGCGGTTCGCCAGGCGGCGTTCCGTGACGGACCGAGCAAAGACACCGCCCTCCGCGCTGGCCGGATGGCAGGACGGAGCTTGGTCGGGCGCGGCCCGATGGCTGCGATCCCATGATGCAGCGTTAAGAAGATATTA
The DNA here is from genome assembly GCF_055730105.2 of Mesocryomonas lacus. NCBI lineage: Bacteria > Pseudomonadati > Pseudomonadota > Alphaproteobacteria > Hyphomicrobiales > Aurantimonadaceae > Mesocryomonas > Mesocryomonas lacus. The sequence continues at coordinate 394,225 of NZ_JBUZWF020000003.1, read as the reverse complement.
AGACCAAGAAAGGGCGAGTGAACAGACCGGCGGTCCCACTCGGTGCGGTGTGGGACACGAAACTGCGATCGCGGTTAACGCCCGAAAGGCGATGGCGCGTCCGTGGCGGTCTCCGCCATCGGCGCCTGGGCAGCGAGAACCCGGCGGCGGGCTGCCAGCACGGCGGCGGCGATCGGCCGCCATCTGGCCCGCCCGTCCGCGGACCCGCCCAGCCCGAACAGCACGGCATCGAGCCCTACCAGCGCGCTCTGCGCCTGCGGATCGGCGAGCCAGATGCGGCCGGCGGCACCATCCTCCCGCGCCAGGCGATAGACCGCCGCCCGCAGCGCCGCCGGATCGCTCGTCCAAGCTGCGCGGCGGACGGAGAGGGTTTGCCGCAGCGCCCGCAGCGCTTCGGCCGCTTGCCCCGCCACCGGCGCCCGGTCGCGTCGCCCCGGCGCCAGCAGCACGCCGAGCCCGGCGAGGAAAGCGAGGGCCCCTGCGCCGAGCCCGAGCACCAGCCGCGACGGCCCGGCATCCGCGGGGTCCTCGCCCATCGGCTGGCCGGGGATGACCATGCCTTGGCCGATGCTGGCGCCCGGCACGACGATCTGGCGCATCGCCCGCGAGCCCGTGTCGAACCAGGGGATCAGCACTTCCTTGAGGACGACGGGATCGCCGGTGTGCGGGCGGATGTCGTAGGCATAGACGGCACGGCCGACCGGCACGCCGTCGACGATCTCGGTGCGCCGCTCCACCGGCCCGCCGAACACGATCAGCCCCGGCGCCTGCCCCTCGACAGTCGGCGGCAACTGCTCGGCGGTGACGCCGACCGCGGTCATCTCGACCCGCCGCCGCGTCGTCTCGCCGGCCTTCAGCGTCGACGGGTCGACCGACCAGGCGTCGGTAACAGCAACCGATTTCGCCGGCAGCCACCAGGCACTCTCGTCGTCCGGCCCGTCGGTGCGACCGGTCCATTTGCGGATTTTCAGCTCGGTCGGCTTCGACTTGGCGTCGACTTTCCAGCGCACCCCTGCCGCGTCGATCAGCGTCACGTGGTGGGTGAAGGGCCGGATGACGTAGGTCTTCGCCTCCGGCGCGAAGATCGCGATGCGGCGGGTGAAGCCGAACCAGTTGGCGCTGCCGATCGTCGTCGGCGCCCAGCTGTCCCTGCCGGTCTGCGTCCAGCCGAGATCGCCGAGGTCGGGCTGTTCCAGCTGCTCGGTCGTCGCGCGAACCTTGAAGTAGAAGCGGACCACCATGGTGATCATCTCCTGCGGATAGGCACCGCCCTCCGGCATCTCGAAGCTCACCTCGCCGAAGGCCTCGGGCGGTTTGTCTCCGGCGACGGCATGCCCGCTGGCAACGAGACCGGGCAGCAAGGCGAGAACCAGCCAGCAGAGGAACATCCAGCGCCGCCCGGACAAGCCGCGGATCGGCGTCACCGAATGCGGCGCAAAACGGGCCATTCCGCGAGAAGTGGGCAGGCCCATCACCATGTGTCCGCCAATGCCTGGAGCGCCAGACCCTCGCGCTTGCGGCGCTCCATCTCGGCGACGAGCTGCAGTTTCAGGAAAGCGCCGGGGTCGTCGGCGATGGTCTTCAGCCATTGCCGCGTCGCCGGCACCGAGCGCGCGGCGTTGCGCTTCTGCACGTTGCGCTGCATCTCGGCCATGGTGATCGCCGCCGCGCTCGCCTGCCCGCCCGAGCGCCCGGCGCCACCGGCATCACCCGCCGAGCCGCGGGCGTCGCCGATGCCGCTCTCCTCGCCCTGGCGCGAGGTGCCGAGCCGGGCGACGCGGCTGCCGCCCGGCGCCTTCGCCTGCGAATTGCTCTCCTTGTCGCCGGCCCGCCCGGCACCGGAGGTCGCCGTCTCCTTGCCGCTGTCGCTGGGATCACCGGACGAGCGGTCTTTCTCGCCGAAAGCAGCGGCATTGGTCTTCGCCCGCCCGCCGGTCTGCGCATCGAGCCCGACCACGGCAAGAAGCAATTGCCTGTTCGCGCCGGCATCGGCGACGAGCGCGCGGGTCACGTGATGGGAATCCAACACCGCCTCGTAGGCGCCGATCGCGCCGGGGACGTCGCCGCTGCGGGCCAGCGCCTCGGCGCGGTTGTAGGCCGAGACGGCGTCATGCCGGTCCGCCAGCCTCGCGGCCGCCGCCGGAAAGTCGCCGGCCTGGAGCAGCGCATAGCCCTCGAGCCCGGGATCGGCGGAGACCGCCGCCGCCAGCCGCGGCAGGCCGGCCGACAGCGCCAGCCGCGCGACGCTCTCGCGCCCGGGGCCGAGGACGCCGACCGCCAGCGTCGCAAGGCTTAGCAGAAGAATGGCGACAAGCCGTCTCATGTCGGCCGCCGAAACAGCATCAGCGCCGGCACCAGCGCGAGGATCAGCAGCAACGGCCCGAGATCCAGCCAGGCCAGCGCCTGAAAATCGCTCGCGCCGATCCGGCTGGCGGCGTTGTCGGCGAGCGCCGCAGCCACGGCCTCGGGCCGCGCGACGTCCCCGGCCACCCCGCCGGTCAGTGCTGCAAGCGCTGCGAGCTCGCCGGGATTGCCGTCGCGGCCGATCGCGCTCTGCGCGGCCAGCGTGTCGATCCGGAAGCCGGCGTCGGCGATCCGCAAGGCCGCAGCCCGTGTCTCCTCACCGAAAGCGCCGCCGTCGGAGACCAGCAGGATGTCGCCCGCCACGACGCCGGACCGCCTGAGAAGGTCGAGCGCAAGATCCAGCGCCAGCCAGGGCCGCGATCCCTCGACCGGCACGGTCTTGGCGTCGAGACCGAAGATCGTGCGCGACAGCGCCGCGTGATCCGAGGTGAAGGGCGCGCCGATGAAGGCCTCGCCAGCATAGACAACGAGCGCCGCCTGCCGCGTGCCCGAGGCGGCCAGCGCCGCTTGCGCGGCGCTGCGGGCGTCCTCGAAACCCTTGGCGGTCGCGACCGACCGCGACAGGTCGACCACGACGACGGTGCCGTCGAGGTTGCGGAAACTCTCCGCTGCCGGCCGTTCGATCGCCGGGCCGATCAGCGCGAGGACGAGAAGCGTCGCGATAGCCGCCAGCGTCAGGTTGCGCCGTCCGCGGCCGGCGACCACCGCCCCGCGCCGGGCGAGCGCATCCATCAGCCCGGGATCGATGACCGACGACCAGCCGCCCAGCGCGGCCACCCGGCGGGTTGCGAGCCCCGCGAGCACCAGAACCACCGGCAGCGCTAGCAGGAACCAGGGCCGGAGCAGCCCGGCATGCTCGACCGCGATCATGCCGCCCTCCCCATATCCTGCCGTCCGGCACGGGTCGGTCCGCCGGCGCCGCTCCCGCCGCGGCGGTTTAGTCCGCCGCCGAGGCGCGCGAACGCAGCGAGCGACGGGCGCCGCCGGCCGAGCATCATCGCGGCCACCACGAGAAGCGCCAGCAGGCCGGGAACGGGCCAGAGGCTGGCATGGACGATGGTCGCGGGCGCAGCGCTCGGGCTGGTCTCGAGCGCGTCGATCGCGTCCATGACCGCGCGCAGCTGGTCAGTGTTGCGCACGCGGAACGTCTGCCCGCCCGCCTCGCTCGCCACCGCCGACAGCGTCGCCGTGTCGACCCCCTCGTCGCCGCGCTCGCCCTCGGCAAGGTCCAGCGGGCCCATGGCGATCGTATCCACTTTGATACCCAGTGCCTTTGCCAGCGCGGCCGCCGAATCCGGCTGCACCGTGCCGGCATTCTGCGCGCCGTCGGAGAGGAGGATCACCACCTTGGCCTTCGCGTCGCTGTCCGACAGCTTCTTCAGCGCCAGCCCGAGGCCCTCTCCGATCGCCGTCGAACGACCAGCGAGGCCGACGTCGATGCCGTCGACCACCTTCGCTACCGCCTCCACGTCGTAGCTCAGCGGCGAGGCGACGTAGGCGCGCTCGCCGAAGATCACCAGCCCCACCCGGTCTCCCGCTCGCCGCAGCACGAAGTCGCGCGCCAAGAGCTTCAGCACGTCCATCCGCCGCCGCTTGGCACCATCGAGCTCGAAGTCCGGCCGCTCCATCGAGCCCGACACGTCGAGCGAGAGGATGATGTCGCGGCCCGAAGCGGGCGCTGCCGGCACGGCCACCACCGTTCGCGGCCCGGCGATGGCCGTGACCAGCAGGATCCACAACAGCCAGGCGAGCAGCAGGCGCCGCTTTTCCGCCGAGAGCACGGCATCGCCAGCGGCAAAATCAGCCGTCAGCGTCGCCGGCACGCGCAGCGCGCCGCCTGCCTCGCCGACCGGCTTCAGCCAGCGCAGAGCGAGGAAGGGCAGCGGCAGGAGCAGGAAGGCGAGCGGAAAGGCGAAGTCGAAATTTCCCATCAGGCGCGAACCCCGCCGAAAAGGTCCTTCAGCTTCTGCCCCACCGCGTCTGCCTCGGCCCGGTCCGGCGTATCCGGCGCATAGAGGGCGATCAGCCGCCGCCCGGCGCCCGCGGTGAAGAAGTCGGTGCCGAAACGCTGGTCGAGATGGGCGGCATAGGCCTCGCCCTCAAGACGTGCTGCCGCCGCGCCATCACGCAGCGCGACGAAGCGCCGGATGAGGCGCGCCTCGGCTAGGATCGCGTCCGCCGGCGGCAGCGTCCGCGCTGCCTCGAGCTCGCTCAGAACCCGCAGCGACACCCGACGGCGTCCCTTGATCCGCCGCGGCCAGAGAAGCGCGACGAGAAGCGCCAGCAGGAGGCCAAGCGCCACCGGCAGCATGAGGTCGGCCCAGCCGAAGGCCGCCGCCGGCGGCAGATGGGCCGGGCGCAGGGCTTCCAGGATCTTCGCCGTCTCCGGCAGCTCAGCGGCGTCTGGCATCGAACCCCTCGATCAGGCCGGCCAGCGCCAACGGCTCCTCGGCCGCCGGCAGCACGATGACGCGGGCGCCGAGCCGTTCCAACTGCCGGACACGCCGGTCAAGGTCGCGCTCGGACGGCCGCCCCGAGACCTCGCCGGTCTCCCGCCGGCCGGACGGCGCGAGGTAGGGATAGCGCCCCGCCGGCATCGCCGCCTCGAAAGCGTCGGCGATGAGGAACACGTCGAGCGCCGACCGGTGCACCACGTCGCGCATCACGGCCTCGAAATCGGCACCGGGATGGTCGAGCGCGGTCGCGAGCAGCAGCGTGCCGTCATGCGGCAGCGCCCGCGACGCCGCCTCGAGGATACGGTCGAGCGGCGGATCCTCCACGGGCTTGGCATCGAGGGCTGCGGCATGCGCAGCCGACAGCCGCCCGGCCACCGCCTTCATCGCCCGGTCGCCGGCGCCCGGCCGCTGGAAGAAGGTTTCCGCAGCGGTCGCCGCAAAGACGCCGACGCGCCCGCCTTGCCCCGCCGTCCGCCAGCCGGCCAGCGCCAAAGCCTCGGCGGCCGCCACCGAACGGAACGCCCGCTGCGTGCCGAACAGCATGGACGGGCGGAGGTCGGCGACGAGCAGCACCGAGCGCTCGCGCTCGTCGCGGAAGGTGCGCACATGCAGCTTGCCGGTCCGCGCCGTCGTGTTGCGGTCGATGTGCCGGACGTCGTCGCCGTAGAGGAAGGGGCGGATGTCGTCGGTCTCGAGCCCGCGCCCGCGCCGCCGCGTGACGATGCCGCCCGGCAGCATCATGGTGCGCGCCCCTGCCCCCGCCTCGCCGGTGTCGATGAGGTGGCGCATCCACAAGAGCCGGTCGGTCGGGAGCGTGACGCCGTCGCTGATCGCCTCGTCGAGCATGTCTCGCCTCAGAGCGGCCGGACGCGGTCGAGCAGCATCTCGATCACCCCGCGCGGCGTCGCCCCGTCGGCGGTGGCGCGCCAGGTCAACAGCGTGCGGTGGGCGAGGATGTCGGGTGCGAGGTCCGCCACGTCCTCGGGCACCACGAAGTCCCGACCATAGAGATAGGCCCGGGCCTTGGCAGCCGCCGCCAGCGCCAGCGTGCCGCGCGGCGAGGCCGGGTGCTCGATGATCCGGCCGATCTCAGAATCCTTGGCGGCCTCGCGCGGCGCCGTCACCAGCCGCACGATGAAATCCTTCAGCGCCGGCGACAGGTGCACGCGCATCGCCGCATCACGAGCCGCCCGCACCTCGGCAAGGCTGAGCTTCATCGCCATCGCGCCGGAATGCGTCACTGTCTCGGCCTCGACCAGATCGAGGATCTTTCGCTCCGAGGCGGCATTCGGCAGGCCGACGACGACATGCATCAGGAAACGGTCGAGCTGCGCCTCGGGCAGCGGGAACGTGCCCTCCTGGTCGATCGGGTTCTGCGTCGCCACCACCATGAACGGGTCGGGCAGCACATGCGTCTCGCCGCCCGCCGTCACCTGGCGCTCGGCCATCGCCTCGAGCAGCGCCGACTGCACCTTCGGCGGCGCGCGGTTGATCTCGTCGACCAGCACCAGCGACGCGAAGACCGGCCCCGGCGCGAACTCGAAGCCGCCTTTGTCGGGCTGCCAGATCGGCGTTCCCGTAATGTCGGCGGGCATCAGGTCGGGCGTGCACTGGATGCGGTGCAAGGTGCTCTCCAACCCCTCGGCCAGGCGCTTGACGGCGCGCGTCTTGGCCAGCCCCGGCATGCCCTCGACCAAGAGATGCCCACCTGACAAAAGCCCGATCAACAGCCGCTCGACCAGCGCCTCGCAGCCGATCAGCCCGTCCTGCAGGCCTTCCTTCAGCTGAAAAATCCGCCCCCGGATCGCCGCGTCCGCGTCAGGCCTGCCGGCCGTCGCCGCGCCGCCCGCCATCTGGCCGGGATCCGTCAAAGGGGCACGCACCGAGGGTGAATCCACCACATCGCCTCCATCCGGGTGCCCAATCCGGACCTATGGCTTACGAAGGGATCAGCCGTAGGTCAACAGCCGGGAATGGGGATCGCGGCGAGTTGAGGGCGCGGGGGCGGTTGGAAGAGCGAGGCGCCCCATCCTCAACGGGGTTGCGACGATGGCGGATCACGCGACGGCGCGGGCGCCCGGCTTGAAGCCGTGATGGCGCGAGACGGTGACGAGGGCGAGCGCCGCGCCGACGAGGGCGAGCATGGTCCAGGGAAACGCCCCGGCGCCCCAGCGGTCGAGAAGGATGCCGCCGACAATGCCGCCCGCGGCGATCGCCGTGTTCCAGACCGTGGTGATCATCGCACTGGCGATATCGACGCCGTCTCCGGCCGCATCGGCGGAAGCCGTTTGGAGAAGCGTGGCGGCGCCGCCGAACGACAGGCCCCAGAGGATGATACCCGTGACGGCGACGGGCGCGATGTCCCCGGCGACCCCGAGGAGGAGCGTCACGCCCCCGAAAGCGGTGAGGCTGATCAGCACCAGTCCGCGCAGCATGCGGTCCACCAGGATGCCGGTGACCCAGATGCCGGCGAGCGCGGCGATCCCGAAAGCGAGCAGCAGGAGGTCCACCCGGTCCGCCAGGCCGCTGCGCGCGGCAAAGGGCGCGACATAGGTGTAGAGGATGTTGTGCGCCGTCATCCAGGCGAGGATGGTGAGGAGGATGGGCCGGATCCCCGGCGTCCTGAACACCTGCCCGACCGAAAGCCGCGCGCCGCGGGGCTGACCGGCAAAATCGGGGACCTTCCACATCACCCAGGCGACGAGGACGATGGTGGTCGCCGACATCACCAGGAAGGACGATCGCCAGCCGACTGCGGCCCCCAGGAAGGAGCCCGCGGGGACCCCGAGCGAGAGAGCGATGGGCGTTCCGACCATGGCGATCGCCAGCGCCTTGCCCTTCAGGCGATCGACGACCATCCGGCGCGCATAGCCCGCCAGAATGGCCCAGGCGAGGCCTGCGGCGACTCCGGCGATGAAGCGCGCCACCAGCGTCAGGGCATAGTCGCCGGACAGGGCGGTGACCGTGTTGAAGACGAGGAAGCCGACGATGGCGGCCAGCAGCGTCGGCTTGCGCCGCAGGCCCTGCGTCAGGAAGGTCAGGGGAATGGCGGCGATGAGAGATCCTGCCGCGTAGAGGGTGACGAGCTGTCCCGCGAGCGCCTGGGACACGTCCAGTCCCTCGGCGATCTGCGGTAGGAGACCCGCGGGCAGGGTTTCGGTGAGGATTGCGGTGAAGCCGGTCATGGCGAGCGCCAGCAGCGCTGCCATCGGCAGCCTCTCCTGTTCGGCATAGGGCTCGGGTGGGGACGTGACGGATGACATGAGGCAGAACCCTTGTGGATCGATTGATCCAGAAGTGGACGAAGGCCTCCCGCTTGTCAACGACTTCTGGAACGCTTAATTCAGAAGTCAACAATGGGAGGTTTCATGGCCCGGACCGGTCGCCCCAGAGGCTTTGATCGCGATGATGCGCTGACGAGCGCCCTGCATCTGTTCTGGCAGCATGGCTATGACGCGACCTCGCTGGACCAGCTGAAGCGGGCCATGGGAGGCATCTCGTCGGCGAGCTTCTACGCGGCGTTCGGTTCCAAGGAATTGCTCTACCGCGAAGTGCTGGCGCGCTACCTCGAAACGCACGGGCAGGTCACGGCGTCGCTAAGGGATGAGACCCTTTCGCCCCGCGCGGCGATCGAGCAGGCGCTGCGGCTCTCGGCGCGCATGCAGACGGATCCCTCGCATCCGACGGGATGCCTGATCGTCCTGTCGATGAGCGTTTCCGCTGGGGAGAGCGAGGCCCTCGGGGCGCTGTCCGCGGCCGAAAGGCTGGTGAACCGCACGGCGATCCACCGCTGCGTCGTGAGGGCGATCGCCTCCGGGGAATTGCGGGAGGAGACCGATCCCGTGGGCCTCGCGACTCTGGTCGAGGGCCTGCTCCTCGGCTTCTCGCTCCAGGCGCGCGACGGCATTGCGCCGGAGGCCCTCGACGCCGCGGTCAGCACCGTCCTCGCCGTCTGGGACGCCCAGCGGCCCGCCGCTCCCTGAGGCTCCCGCCACCGGCTGTCGACGATCGCCGCCGGCCCATCTCCCCGCCCGCCGTCATACCCCCGACAACACCCGGCGCTATTGCCCCGTCATCGCTGGATTCGAGGACATTGCCATGGGCCAGACCGCCTTCACCGCCGCCGGCACCTTCTGGCGCGGCAACATCCACACCCATTCCACCGCCTCGGACGGCGTGCTGTCGCCCGAAGCCGTCTGCCGGACCTATGCCGAGGCCGGCTACGACTTCCTCTGCCTCTCCGACCATTTTCTGGAGCGCTTCGGCTTCCCCGTGGTCGACACCACGCCGTTCCGCACGAAAACCTTCACGACCATTTTCGGCGCCGAGATCCATGCACCTCAGAACAGCCATGGCGAGATCTGGCACCTTCTCGCCTGTGGCCTGCCGCTGGACTTCGCCCCGCTTGGCGAGAATAAGGATGCCGTGGCGCTGGCCAAGCGAGCGGTGGCGGCCGGCGCCTTCCTCGGCATCGCGCATCCGCAATGGTCGCAGCTGACCATCGAGGACGGGCGGCAGATGGCCGGCATCGCCCATGCGGTGGAGATCTACAACACCGGCTGTCACCTCGAATGCGACCGGCCGGACGGCACCGCCCTCCTCGACGCGCTGCTCTCGGAAGGGTTCCGCCTCACCGGCTACGCCGCCGACGACGCGCATTTCAAGATCGACGACGCGCTCGGCGGCTGGATGATGGTGAAGGCGGAAGTGAACGAGCCGCAGGCGCTCCTCGCCGCCATCAAGGCCGGCGCCTTCTACTCCTCTCGCGGCCCTGTGATCACCGACATCGCGGTCGCCGGGAAGATGCTCTCGGTCGACTGCGAACCCGCCGCAGGCATTGCCCTCGTCGGCCGCGGTTCCCGCGCCGAATACCGCGGCGGCCCCGGCATCACCCATGCCGACCTGCCAATCGAACGCTTCGCCGGCGACTGGTGCCGCGTGGTGGTGATGGACGCGGCGGGAAAGCAGGCCTGGTCGAACCCGATCTGGCTTTAGAAACGCGCCGCTGCCGCGAATGTGATGGCCGTGCCGCGCCTGCCTGAAGGAGCCCTGCGAAGGGCATTTTGAAAGCTTCGGCTGGCGCGCCATCCGTTCGGAAAAGGCACGAAGGGTCCGCCCCCACCTTGATTTCAAAGCGTCTTTCCTCGATGGGGTGGACCTATTCAATCGCGAATGTTCTTCGGCAGAGCAGCGATCAGACGAGTGGCCAGGATGCTATCGACAAGCCTTCGAACGAACGAAATGGAAGCGGCCGGAAACGACTGGCAGACGCCAGCAAACGGGCTCCGCATCCATCAGGCCTTGCCCCGGCCGGTGCGACAGATCCAGATCTTCGGGCAGCGCTGTAGCGGAACGAATGTCCTCACCAAACTGCTCGCCGCCAACTTCGGCTGGGAGACCATCACCGATCGCTACGGCTTCAAGCATTGGTTCGTGCCGGATCAGATCCTGTTTCCGAGCGACGTCCTCGTCTGCGTCGTCGCACGTCATCCGGTCGACTGGATCCGCAGCCTCCACCGGCAGCCCTGGCACGCGCACGCCGATCTCAAGGCCATGCCCTTTTCCGACTTCATCCGCGCGGAATGGCACAGCTACTGGGATCACGAGGTCGGTGGCATCGATGAGCACCATCCGATGTACAACCGGGAAATGTTGCACGAGCGCGATCCCGCGACCGGCCGTCGGTTTGCCAATCCACTGCGCAAGCGGACTGCCAAGCTGCACGCATGGAGCGGGCTCTACGCGCGCAGCGCCAATCTGTGCCTGCTCGACCTGGCGCTCCTGACCTCGGCCCCCGACACCATCCTCTCGGTATTCGGCGATCTCCTGCAGCGCGTCCCGGCGGGAGATCTCGGCGCCCTCCAATCCTACAAGGGCAACGGGTTCAACCGCTTCGTCGAGCGGCAATACGAGCCCCTGTCGCCGGCGGATGAGGCTTTCGTGCGTTCGCAGCTCGATTCCGACGTCGAGCGGCAGTTCGGCTACGCCCTCGGCTGATCTGCCAGGACTGGCCGCCGCAAAGCTGGACCTGGGTTTTCGACAGCCGCAACGGGAGTCCAGCTTGCCCGGCAACCGCGAGTATCCGTCCACCGGCGCTGAGCTGCGACCGATGCCGCGTCGAAATTGCCGGGGTAGTGAATCGACAGCGCCTTGCCGTTGATGGTTCTCACGTCCGGAACACCAGCTCGATCCGCTCCGCCAGGAACCGCGCCCGCGACAGCTGGATCGGCGTGTCATCGGGATCGCAGTTCAGCGAATCGGTCACCAGCACCACCGCGTCGCGCGGGCAGCCGAGATGTTCGGCGTCGGCTGGGGTAACCCGCGATGCGATGACGCGAGTCTCCTGTCGGCGGTAGTCGGCGACGCCCTCGGCGGCGAGCGCCCGGGTGATCGAGCCGCTCTCGGCATAGGCCGCGACGATGCCGGGAAAGCGCTCGGCCGGAAACCAGGAGGTGGCCAGCGACATCGCCACGCCGTCGGCGACGCTCAGCGTCTCCAGCCGGTGCAGCGGGGCGCCGATCCGGACCTTCAGCGCCGCGGCGATCCGGGCATTTGCCGCCTCGCGTTTGGAGGCGATCAGCCGCCCGGCCGGCTGGCGCGATTGGCTGGTGATGTTCTCGGAGAAGCGCGTGCGGGCGCCGACGGGATAGGCGAGGCGCTCAGGCAGCCGGTCGACGAAGGTGCCGCGCCCGCGCTCGGCGCGCACCAGGCCCTCGGCCGACAACGCGGCGATCGCTCTTCGCACGGTGTGGCGGTTGACCTGGAAGCGCTCGGCCAGTTCCGCCTCCACCGGCAGCTTCTCCATCGCGCCGGCCGCATCAGTGATCATCGCGCGGATGCCGTCGGCAACGCTGCGCCAGCGCGCGATCCCCTCTTCGCCCCCGATCATGCCTCATCCTTTCTTGCGTCCGCCGACAAAACCATTCGGCGTCATTGTCCTGTCACGTCTCGGGGTGTAGATATCAGTAGATAGATATAGTTGTCTATACCAATAGACAACTGGTCGCAGAAGCAGGCGGCCGAAGACGCAGAGACAACCGAGGGCGAGATGATCGAAGAGAGCAACGCCATTCCCGAAACCGACGCGACGGCCGCCCGCCAGCGCGCCATCGGCGCCTTCGCCGCCGCCGCCACGCCGGTGCTGGCTGAAGGCTGGCAGGCCATTGGCGGCGGCATGGCGGCGCTGCCGGTGCGCGGGCCGGAGGCCGGGCTCGTCATGCTGCGCGGCCGCATCGGCGGCGGCGGCGCACCGTTCAACCTCGGCGAGGCCAGCGTCACCCGCGCGACCGTTCGCCTTCCCTCCGGCGAGGTCGGCCACGCGATGGTGCTCGGCCGCGACGCCGACAAGGCGCGCCTCGCCGCCACGCTCGATGCTGCTTGGCAGCGGCCGGACTGGCGCGCGGCGATTGAGGCCGAAATCGTCGGCCCGGTCCTCGCCGCGCAAGCCGAGGACGACCGCAAGGCCGCCGAGGAGACCCAGGCGACGCGGGTCGATTTCTTCACCGTCGTACGCGGAGACGATTGATGGGCAAGGATATGAACGGCATCGACGGGGGCTTCACCGACCCGGTCTTCGACAGCCAGGCGGTCTTCGCCGGGGTGATGCAGGCCCTGTCGCGGCCGGGCACGGCGGTCGAGCTCGGCGCGCGCGTCAAGGCGCCCGGCGCCCTCGCGCCGGCCGCCGCCAGCATCCTCGCGGCGCTCGCCGACTACGACACGCCGGTCTGGCTCGACGCCTCGCTGCGCCAAGCGCCGGACGTCGTCCAATGGATCGGCTTCCAGACCGGCGCGATCCAGGTGAAGGCGCCGGGCCAGGCGCGCTTCGCCGTCGCGAGCGCCGGCGCGGACCTTCCCAACCTCTCCGACTTCGCGCTCGGCACCGCCGACTATCCCGACCGCTCGACGACGCTGATCCTGGTGCTGGACGACCTCGCCACCGGCGCGCCGCTGACGCTCTCAGGTCCCGGCATCGAAGCCTCAGTGACGATCCGCCCGCGCGGGCTGACCCCGGCCTTCTTTGCCGACTGGGCCATCAACCAGGCGCTGTTTCCGCGCGGCATCGACGTGCTGCTCGTCGCCGGCAGCCAGGCAATCGGTTTTCCGCGCACCACCCGCATTCGGAGCGCCTGACATGTACGTCGCCGTGAAGGGTGGCGAAGCCGCCATCCAGAATGCCCACCGCCTCCTCGCCGACCGCCGCCGCGGCGCGCGCGACGTCCCCGCGCTGACGCTCGAGCAGATCGCCGGCCAGCTCGCGCTCGGCCTCGACCGGGTGATGGCCGAGGGCTCGCTCTACGACGTCGAGCTTGCCGCCATGGCGGTGCGCCAGTCGCGCGGCGACCTGATCGAGGCGATCTTCCTCCTGCGCGCCTACCGCACCACGCTGCCGCGTTTCGGCAACTCCGTGCCGGTCAATACGGGCAAGATGGCCATCGAGCGCCGGGTCTCGGCAACCTACAAGGACCTGCCGGGCGGGCAGTTGCTGGGGCCGACCTTCGACTACACCCACCGGCTGATCGATCCCGCCATGGCCGGCGACGAACCGGTCGAGACCGGGCTTCGCCGCGCGCTGTCCGGCGACGAGGGTTTTTGCCCACGTGTCACCGACCTTCTCGGCGACGAGGGGTTGATCGAGCCGGACCGACGCGCCGACGCGCCCGCGACCAATGTCAGTCCCGACGCTGGCGCCGGCGAGCACGAGAACGACACCGTTGGTCTTCGCACGACTGAAGACGCCGAGCCCGGCGACCTCACCCGCGAGCCCCTCTCTTTTCCCGCCGGCCGCGACCTCCGGCTGCAGGCACTCGCCCGCGGCGACGAGGGATTTCTCCTCTCGCTCGCCTATTCCACCCAGCGTGGCTTTGCCCGCACCCACCCCTTCGTCGGCGAGATCCGCATCGGCCTCGTCGACGTCGAGGTCGAGATGCCCGAGCTCGGCTTTCCCGTCACCATCGGCCGCGTCCGACTCACCGAATGCCAGATGGTCAACCAGTTCTCCGGCTCGGCCCAGGAGCCGCCGCAGTTCACGCGCGGCTACGGCCTGGTGTTCGGCCAGTCCGAGCGCAAGGCGATGGCGATGAGCCTCGTCGACCGCGCGCTGAGGGCCGACGAGTTCGGCGAGGAGCGCGTCGCTGTGGCGCAGGACGAGGAGTTCGTCATCGCCCATTCCGACAACGTCGCCGCCACCGGCTTCGTCGAGCACCTGAAGCTGCCGCACTACGTCGACTTCCAAGCCGAACTCGACCTCGTCCGCCGCCTGCGCGCCGAGCACACGGCGTCGGTGGTCGAGCTGAAGGACGCGGCGGAATGAGGCCCGCTTTAGTGCCCGCCGCGCCGCAAGAAATACCAGGCGGCGGCAAGGCCGATCAGGATCACCGTCAGCTCGCCGAGCACGATCCAGCCGCTCATTCCCGCTTCCTCCCCGACGCCTCCCAGCAAGGTCCGGCATCATGACCGCAGCCCTTCCCGTCTACAACTTTGCCTATCTCGACGAGCAGACGAAGCGGATGATCCGCCGGGCGATCCTGAAGGCGATCGCCATTCCCGGCTACCAGGTGCCGTTCGCCAGCCGCGAGATGCCGATGCCCTATGGCTGGGGCACCGGCGGCGTGCAGGTGACGGCGGCAATCCTCGGGCCGGACGACGTCCTGAAGGTCATCGACCAGGGCGCCGACGACACCACCAATGCCGTCTCGATCCGCGCCTTCTTCCAGAAGACCGCGGGCGTCGCCACCACGACGAAGACCGCGGAGGCGACGATCATCCAGACCCGGCACCGTGTCCCCGAGACCGCGCTGACGGAGAACCAGACACTCGTCTACCAGGTGCCGATCCCCGAGCCGCTGCGCTTCCTCGAGCCGCGCGAGACCGAGACGCGGGTGATGCACGCCCTTGAGGAATACGGCCTGATGCACGTCAAGCTCTACGAGGACATCGCCCGGCACGGTCACATCGCCACCACCTACGCCTACCCCGTCAAGGTCGAGGACCGCTACGTCATGGACCCCTCGCCGATCCCAAAATTCGACAACCCGAAGCTCCACCGCTCAGCCGCCCTGCAGCTCTTCGGCGCCGGCCGCGAGAAGCGGATCTACGCTCTGCCGCCCTTCACCGACGTCGTCAGCCTCGACTTCGAGGACCACCCTTTCGAGATCCAGCATTTTGCCAAACCCTGCGCGCTCTGCGGCGGCACCGGCGCCTATCTCGACGAGGTCATCACCGACGACCGCGGCGGGCGCATGTTCGTCTGCTCCGATACCGACCATTGCGAGACGCGCCGGGCCGAGGGGCACGTCGGCGACGGCGGGCCGAAGGGCTACGAGGAGGCGGCGGAATGAGGGCCGGATCGGTAAAGCCCGGCGCCCGCAACCGCCGATCTCCCCCCTTGAGGGGGAGATGTCCGGCAGGGCAGAGGGGGGTGAGTGCCGCATCCCCGCCGACGGGTTGGGTTACATCTTCACCGATCCTCCGCCTCGATCACTGCCAGGATGTGCCGGCAGACTCCCTCGATATCCTGCAGGACGTCGTCGTTCCAGAACCGAACAACCGTCCAGCTGGCCATCTCGAACCTCGCCGTGCGCGCGGCGTCGCGCACCACAATGGCCTCCCCTCCATGCTGCACGCCGTCGATTTCCACGATGAGGCGATGCGCGGGACAAGCGAAATCGACGATATGGCCCGCGATCGGCACCTGTCGGCGAAAGCCGAGGTTCATCAGGCGATGGGCGCGGACGGCCGTCCAGAAGCGCAGTTCGGCCTCGGTCATGGCGTGGCGCATCGTCTTGGCATGGGCACGGTGCTTCGTCGGAACGAGATGATGCGCCATGTCCCTCGCCCTGCCCGTGGGTCCGGCACCGAGCTTACACAGGTTCCCGCTGCGATCACCCCCCTCTGCCTGCCGGCATCTCCCCCTCAAGGGGGGAGATCGGCGGTGTCTTCAGCGCCGCGAAGGAGTTCCGTATGAGCGACGACACCCCCATCCTCGACGTCCGCGGCGTCACCAAGCGCTATGGCGGCAGGATCGGCTGCGAGGACGTCTCGTTCCAGGTCCATCCCGGCGAGGTGCTGGCGATCGTCGGCGAGAGCGGGTCGGGCAAGACCACGCTGCTCAACTGTATCTCCGCCCGCCTGCCGCGCACCTCGGGCGAAGTGCTCTACCGCATGCGCGACGGCGAGACGCGGGACCTCGAGGACCTCAGCGAGGCCGAGCGGCGATTCCTTGCCCGCACCGATTGGGGTTTTGTCCACCAGAACCCGGCGGATGGCCTGCGGATGCGCGTCTCGGCCGGCGCTAATGTCGGCGAGCGGTTGATGGCGGTCGGCGAGCGGCACTACGGCAACATCCGCGCGACGGCGACGGACTGGCTCGGCCGCGTCGAAATCGCCGGCGACCGGATCGACGACCAGCCGGTCGCCTTCTCCGGCGGCATGCGCCAGCGGCTGCAGATCGCCCGCAACCTCGTCACCCGCCCCCGCCTCGTGTTCATGGACGAGCCGACGGGTGGCCTCGACGTCTCGGTCCAGGCGCGCCTCCTGGATCTTCTTCGCCAGCTGGTCTTAGAGCTCGGCCTGTCGGTGGTGATCGTCACGCACGACCTCGCGGTCGCCCGCCTGCTGTCGCAGCGGATGATCGTGATGAAGGACGGCCACGTCATCGAGACCGGCCTCACCGACCGCGTCCTCGACGACCCGCAGCATCCCTATACCCAGCTGCTCGTCGCCTCGATCCCGGAGAGCTAGAATGTCCGCTCAGCCTATTCTCGTCGTCGAGAACGTCGCGAAATCCTTCACCGTGCACTTGCGCGGCGGCATCCGCTTGCCGGTGGTGGAGAACGTCTCCTTCCAGCTTGCACCCGGCGAATGCGCGGTGCTCGGCGGGCCGTCCGGGGTCGGCAAGTCGTCGATCCTGCGCATGGTCTACGGCAATTATGCCGTCGACGCCGGTCGCATCCTCGTCGGCGAGGCGGGCGAAGACCTTGCCGCCGGCGACCCGCGCCTCGTGATGCGGCTGCGGCGCGAGCGCATCGGCTATGTCAGCCAGTTCCTGCGCGCCGTGCCGCGGGTGCCGGCCGTCGACGTCGTCGCCGAGCCGCTGTTTGCGCGCGGCGTCAACGCGGAAGAGGCCCGCACCCGCGCGGCCGACCTGCTTCGCCGGTTGAACCTCCCCCGGGCCCTCTTCGACCTGCCGCCGGCGACTTTCTCGGGCGGCGAGAAGCAGCGGGTGAACATCGCCCGCGGCTTCATCACCGACCATCCGATCCTCCTCCTCGACGAGCCCACCGCCTCGCTCGACGGCGTCAACCGCGACACGGTGGCGGCGATGATCGAGGAGAAACTCGGCCTCGGCACCGCCATCCTCGGCATCTTCCACGACGAGGTGGTGCGGGCTCGGGTGGCGACGCGGGTCATCGACGTCACCGGTTTCTCCGCCCGAAAGGCCGCCTGAATGCCCCGCCTCTCCGAACACGTCCCGCTGATCCACGAGACCGCCATCGTCGAGACCACGCGCCTCGGCCGCTATGTCGAGGTCGACGAACGCTGCCGCGTCGCCGAGTCCGAGATCGGCGACTATTCCTACATGATGCGCGACTGCGGGGTCTGGGGCACCACGATCGGCAAGTTCGTCAACATCGCCGCGAGCGCCCGTCTGAACGCCACCAACCATCCGGTCGAGCGCGCGACCTTGCACCATTTCACCTACCGCGCGAACGACTATTTCGACGACGCCGAGGAGGAATTGCCGTTCTTCGCCGCCCGCCGAGCCCGCCGCGTGACCATCGGCCACGACGTCTGGATCGGGCACGGCGTCACGGTTCTGCCGGGCGTTTCCATCGGCAATGGCGCGGTGGTCGGCGCCGGGGCCGTCGTGTCGAAAGACGTCGCGCCCTACACCATCGTCGGCGGCGTTCCGGCGAAGAAAATTCGCGATCGCTTCGCCCCGGGCACCGGCGAACGCATGGACAAGCTCGCCTGGTGGGACTGGCCGCACGACCGTCTTCGGACCTGTCTCGACGATTTCCGGACCCTTGGCGCCGAAGCCTTTCTCAACCGCCACGAGCACTGATTCAGAAGGGCCTGGAACCCTTGCGGCGCAGGGCTTTCGGGCGTCACTGAACGGTCACCCTGGCGTCACGCGCAGTACATCGAAGGAGGCTAGGCCTAGCGGCAAGACAGCCGGAAGAGACCGGCGAAACGGCCAGACAGCGGATGAATTCGGACGGCGTTTCCGACCGGTTCGTCACCCGTGACGGGAGCGCAGTCCGGCCTGGTTTTCGCAAAAGGGACACCGCATGAACGCGATCCGCGTCAGCACACTCTCCAAGCGCTTCGGCAAGAAGCAGGCGCTGAAGAGCATCGATATCGAAATCTCAGCCGGCGAGATGGTGGCGCTGATCGGCGCCTCCGGCTCCGGCAAGTCGACCTTGATGCGGATCATCGCCGGGCTGGAATTTTGCGACAGCGACGGCGGCAAGATCGAGATCCTCGGCCGCACGCTGCAGCAAGGCGGCAAGCTCGATCCCAAGGCGCGGGAAATGCGACGAGAGATCGGCGTGATCTTCCAGCAGTTCAACCTCGTCGGCCGCCTGCCCGTGCTGACCAACGTCCTCACCGGCCTGCTCGGCCGCATTCCGCGCTGGCGGGGCACGCTCGGCCTGTTCAGCAAGGCGGAAAAGCTTCTCGCCCGCGATGCCCTCGGGCGCGTCGGCATTCCGGAAGTCGCCTGGCAGCGCGCCTCCACCCTTTCCGGTGGCCAGCAGCAGCGCGCCGCGATTGCCCGCACCTTGGTGCAGAAGTCGAAGATCCTCCTTGCCGACGAGCCGATCGCCTCGCTCGACCCGTCCTCCGCCCGCCGCGTGATGGACGTGATCGCCGACATCAACCGGACCGACAAGATCACCGCCGTCGTCTCGCTGCACCAGGTCGAATACGCCCGCCGCTACTGCCCGCGCACCATCGCGCTCCGGGACGGCATCGTGGTGTTCGACGGGCCCTCGCTGGCGCTGACCAACGATTTCCTGCGCGAGCTCTACGGCACCTCGTCGGAAGAGCTGATCCTGCCCGATGCGGCCGAGCCGCCACGCGAGCTGCGCCCGACCCAGGACCTCACCGCGGCCTTGCGCGCGCTCGCCTCGGCCTGACCCTTTCCACGCAGACCCAACCCGACCCACCCAGGAGCTTTCGATGAACCTCTTCGCCAAGGGCCTCGCCGCCCTCTCGCTGGCCGCCGTCTTCGCAACGCCGGTGATCGCCGAGCCGATCAATTTCGGCATCATCTCGACCGAGTCCCAGTCGAACCTCCGCCCGCTCTGGGAGCCCTTCCTCGCCGACATGGCCAAGGAGACCGGCCTCGAGATCAAGCCCTTCTTCGCCTCCGACTATGCCGGCGTCATCGAGGGCATGCGCTTCAACAAGGTGCAGGTCGCCTGGTACGGCAACAAGGCCGCGATGGAGGCGGTCGACCGCTCCGACGGCGAGGTCTTCGTGCAGACCGTCGCCGCGAACGGCGAAGCCGGCTATTACGGTCTCATCCTCGCCCCGGCCGACAGCAAGCTGAACTCTGTCGACGACCTCCTGACCTGCGACAAGTCGATGAATTTTGGCATCGGCGACCCGAACTCGACCTCGGGCTACCTCGTGCCGATGACCTTCATCTTCGCGGCCAAGGGCATTGACCCGAAGAACTGTTTCAAGAACGTCACCAACGCCAACCACGAGACCAATGCGATGGCCGTCGCCAACAAGCAAGTCGACGCCGCCGCCAACAACACCGAGAACCTCGCCAAGATCGAGATGAACCGTCCGGACGATTTCAAGAAGATCAAGGTGATCTGGAAGTCGCCGCTGATCGCCTCCGATCCGATCGTCTGGCGCAAGGACCTGTCCGCTGAGACCAAGGAGAAGCTGAAGACCTTCTTCCTCGACTACGGCACCGAGCGCTCGAAGGGCGATGCGACCGCGGAGAAGAAGACCCTCGAGGGCCTGCAGTGGGCGCCGTTCCGCGCTTCGACCGACGCCCAGCTGCTGCCGATCCGCGTGATGGAGTTCACCAAGAAGATCGCCGGCATCGAAGCCGACACGACGCTCGCCGCCGACGCCAAGAAGGCGCAGATCGACGAACTGACCGCTAAGAAGGCCAAGGTCGAGGCCGAGATCGCCAAGAACCCGCAAAGCTGAGGCTGGGTTTTTGAAACGGCACGCGGCCGGCGACGGCCGCGTGCACTGCTGCCGCCGTAGGGGACGCGCACCACGTCCCGCCAGGCGCAACGGCCACGCTGCTTCTTCTCCCCTCCGGGGAGAAGGTCGCGGCAGCGGGATGAGGGGCGTTTCGAGGCGAAGATAGTGCGTTGCGCGCTGATACGGCGCGTCTCATGAGAACGTCCGTCAACTTTTCAGAACGTCGCCCACCCTTTCAGATCGTCATCCCGGACTTGATCCGGGATCCATTCCTCTCCGCGTCAACCCCACTCCGGTGCGGAAGGGAATGTCCACCGTCCTCGACGGGGACGGCGATTTGGAATGGATCCCGGGTCAAGCCCGGGATGACGAAGCACCTAGTTCCCGCTCGTCGCGTCCGCCTGACTTACGCAAGCCCCCTCGCCATCACCGCCAGGAACCACCGCCATGTCCGACGCCGCCCACACCGCCCCCGCCAAGCCGATGATCGAGCGGAACTGGTCCGAGGCCGCCTGGGGCTACGTGATCTGGATCGCGCTCGTTGCCTTGCTCGTCTGGAGCTGGGGACCGGCCGAGATGGGGCGCTGGACCTATCTGTTCACCGATGCCGATAACATGGCGCAATACGCCTCCGGCTTCCTGTCGCCGGACTTCAAAGATTGGAACTATTACGTCCGCGAGATGATCGTCACCATCCAGATCGCCCTCTGGGGCACGGTGCTGGCGACGCTTCTCTCCATCCCCTTCGGGATCCTGTGCGCCCACAACATGGTGCCTTGGTACATCCTGCAGCCGACCCGACGGCTGATGGACGCGTTCCGGGCGATCCACGAGGTGGTGTTCGCCGTGCTGTTCGTCGTCGCCGTCGGCCTCGGTCCGTTCGCCGGCGTCATGGCGCTGTTCATCCACACCACCGGCATCCTCGCCAAACTGTTCTCCGAGGCGGTCGAGGCGATCGATCCGCGCCCGGTCGAGGCGATCCGCGCGACCGGGGCCTCGAAGCTGCAGGAGATCGTCTACGGCGTGATCCCGCAGGTGCTACCGCTGTGGATGTCGTACACGCTCTACCGCTTCGAATCGAACGTCCGCTCGGCGACGATCCTTGGCCTGATCGGCGCCGGCGGCATCGGCCAGGTGATGTTCGAATCGATCCGGGGGTTCTACTACGCGCAGGCAGCCGCCATCCTCCTGCTCGTGGTGATCAGCGTGACCTTGACCGACCTTCTCTCCCAGCAGCTGCGCAAGCGGGTGATGTAGCCCTTGCGCACTGCCATCTACTTCACGCCGCCGGCGGGTGCGCCGCTGACGCGCGCCGCCGCCCTCTGGCTCGGCCGCGACGCCTTCACCGGCGAGGCAACGCGCGAACCGGACGCCGAGATCGACCCGGTCGTCGCCGAGCCGGCGCGCTACGGCTTCCATGCGACGATGCGCGCGCCGTTCCGCATTGCCGAGGGTTTCGACCTCGCCGATGTCGACGAGCGGCTGGCACGCTTTGCCGCGTCGCGCCCGGTGGTGACGCTGCCGGAGATGGCGCTGCGCCGGCTCGGGCCGTTCTTCGCGCTGGTGCCGGCGACGCCGAGCGAGCCGCTCGCAGTGCTCGAGGCGGACCTCCTGGAAGCCTTCGACGGCCTCCGTGCGCCGCTGACCGAGGCTGAGATCGCCCGCCGCCGGCCGGACCGGCTGAGCGAACGCCAGCGCGCGCAGCTGGACCGCTGGGGCTATCCGCACGTGCTGGAGGATTTCCGCTTCCACATGACCTTGACCGGCCCGGTCGAGGCGGCGAGGATCGATGCCGTCGACGCCTTGCTGCGCGAGCGCTTCGCCGGCTTCGATGGCGCGCCGCTGGCCATCGACGGCCTCGCGGTCTTCATCGAGCCCTCCCCCGGCGACGCCTTCCGGGTGCATTCGCTTCACACCTTCGGCGGCGCCTGACCGCGCCGCGCCCGGGCTCTCCGCCGAGCGCCCCTCTTATGGCAGACCCCTCCCATGCCCCATGAAACCGTCCTGTCCAACGCCCGCATCGTCCTTGCCGATCAGGTCATCCACGGCCATGTCGTGCTGCGCGATGGGCTGATCACAGAGGTCGCCGAGGGCAACAGCGCCGTCGGCGAGGACCTCGGCGGCGAGACGCTGGTGCCGGGCTTCGTCGAGCTGCACACCGACCACATCGAAGGGCACTACCTGCCGCGGCCGAAAGTGCGCTGGAACAAGCTCGCCGCGATCCAGGCGCACGACGCGCAGATCGCCTCCTCCGGCATCACCACGGTGTTCGACGCGCTGCGCGTCGGCATGGACGAGAACGCCGACATCGGCGCCACCGACATGCGCGACATGGCCGACAGCATCGCCCGCTCCGTCACCGAGGGCCGGCTGCGGGCCGACCACTTCATCCATCTGCGCTGCGAGGTTTCGGCCGCCGACGTGATCGAGGGCTTCGAGGCGATGCTGGGCAACCCGCTGATCCGGCTAGCCTCGCTGATGGACCACGCGCCGGGGCAGCGCCAGTTCGTCAACATCGACACCTACCGCATGTACTACCAGGGCAAGATGAAGCTCACCGACGCCGAGTTCGACCGCTTCTGCCAGCGGCGGACCGAGGAGTCGGAGGCGAATGCGCCGAGAAGCCGCGACCACATCGCCGCCCGGGCCCATGAAGTCGGCATCGCCCTCGCCTCGCACGACGACGCGACGCTCGCCCATGTCGAGGAGGCCGTGAACTACGGCATCGCGCTCGCCGAGTTCCCGACAACGCTCGAGGCGGCCCGCGCCTCGCACGCCGCGGGGCTGAAGGTGCTGATGGGCGCGCCGAACGTCGTGCGCGGCGGCTCGCATTCCGGCAACATCTCAGCCGCCGAGTTGAAGGCGGCCGGGGTGCTCGACATCCTCTCCTCCGACTATGTGCCGTTCAGCCTGATGCAGGCGGTGTTCCAGCTCGGCGAGGAGAGCGACGCCGCGCTGGTCGACGCGATCCGACTGGTGACGCGCAACCCCGCCGAGGCCGTTGGCCTCGACGACCGCGGCGAGATCACCACCGGCAAGCGGGCCGACCTCGTGCGGGTGCGGGCGGTCGCGGGCGCACCGCCGGTGGTCGGCGCCGTCTACCGCGAAGGCCGGCGCGTTGCCTGATCAGCCCGGCGCCTTCATCGCCGTCGTCGGCCCGAGCGGCGCCGGCAAGGACACAATCCTCGGGCTGGCGCAGCAGTCCCTCTCGGAAGAGACCCGGCTGCGCTTCGCCCGGCGGGTGATAACCCGGGTGTCGCAGGTCGAGGCGGAGGACCACGACTGCCTCAGCGAGACCGAGTTCGTGGCGGCGGAGGCGGCGGGCGCCTTCTGCCTCACCTGGGGCGCCCATGGCCTGCGCTATGGCCTGCCGGCCGCCCTCGCCGACGATTGCATCGGCGGCACGACGGTGATCGCCAATGTCTCTCGCCGCGCCTTGGTGCCGGCGACGCTGCGCTTCGGAAATGTCCATGTCGTCGAGATCACCGCGCCGCGCGAACTCCTGGTGCAGCGCATCGCCGGGCGCGGGCGCGAGAGCGCCGAAGAGATCGAGGCGCGGCTGGCGCGGAGTGTCCAGCTGACGGTGCCAGCGTCCGCGCACGGCCCCCACCGCATCGACAATTCCGGCGCAGCCGAGGATGCCGCGGCGTCCTTCGTGGCGCTGGTGCGGCGGGTGATGGCGGGCTAATCTCAGATCATCAGGCGCGTCCCGAACGCCTCGGCGCGCCGAACTCCACTGCGGAAACCGCCGCTGCCGCCTCGACGGCGATCAGCCGCGATAGCTGGCGAATAGACTGTCGATCAACGGCGTCGCGGTCTCCAACAGGTCGAACTCACCTTCGAGCCGCAGCCATTCCGAAAACAGGCCGACCACGGCGCAGAGATAGGCGTTGGCCGCGGTCGAGGGCTGCCAGGGACGCGCCAGCTGACGCAACGCGCTGGCGCGGTCGAAGACGGCCAGGATCGTGTCCTTCATCTGGTGGTCGGCTTCGCGCCGCTTGAGCAGCGCATCCCCCATCTCGCCCACATATTCACAGCGGAATAAAATGATCGTGTAGACCCGCTGGGCGCGTGTGTCGGCTGCGAAGCTGCGCAGCGCTTCCAGCGTCGTCTCCTGAAGCAAGTCGAGACACCGGTCGGAGCGGGACATCTCCCGGCTCTGAAAGAACTCTTCCTGCGGCATGCGGACCCTGTCCTGCATGGCCTTGAACAGTTCGACCTTGTTGGCGAAGTGCCAGTAGATCGCGCCACGGGTGACGTCGGCGGCTGCGGCGATTTGGGCAAGGCTGGTCTGGCCGACGCCGCGCTCGTGGAACACGGCTTCCGCCGCGTCCAGGATCGCTGCTCGCGTTTCCATCGCTTCCTGCTTGGTTCTGCGCAACCCGAGGCTCCTTGCTTACATGCATCTATGAATGTAAGGATGCTGCATTGCAATAGGCCGCGTGCCGTATCGTCTGGACCCTTCCATGAGTTCGTTCCGTCTTCAGGCCCTCGGCACCGTCCTGGCTTCCCTCCTTGCAACTGCCGGCATCGCCGTGGCCCAGGCACCCGGTGGCGCCGCGCCGCCGCCGCCCGTGGTGAGCACCGAGACGGTCGAGGCGAAGACGTTGCCGATCTCCTATGAATATGCCGGGCGGGTCGCCGCCTCGCGCGAGGTCGAGGTGCGGGCGCGGGTCGCCGGCATCCTGCTCGACCGGACCTTCGAGGAAGGCGCGGTGGTGGCGCCTGGGCAGACCCTGTTCAAGATCGATGCGCGCGAGTTCGAGGCCCAAGTGGCGCTGGCCGAGGCGCAGCTGCGCCAGAGCCAGGCGACCCTCGGCCAGGCCCAGCGCACCGAGGACCGCCAGCGCTCGCTGACACGGAGCGGCGCGGTCTCGACCGCCCAGCTCGACGATGCGACCTCCAGCCGCGAACTGGCGGAAGCCCAGGTCTCCGCCGCGCAGGCAACACTGGAAACGGCCCGGCTGTCCTTGACCTATGCCACCGTCAACGCGCCGGCCGGCGGCATTACCAGCCTCGAGCAGGTGCCCGAGGGCAGCCTGCTCAGCGTCAACACGCTGCTGACCCGGATCAGCCAGCTCGACCCGATCTACGTCAACTTCTCGGCCGCCGACACGGAGGCGATCGCCATTCGCCGGCTGATCGAAAGCGGCGCAGCCGGCGGCGCCGCCGCCAACCTCTCGGTCGAGGTGCTGTTCGGCGATGGCAGCGTCTACGACAAGAAGGGCTCGATCGACTTTACCTCGGCCTCGATCGACGCCGAGACCGGCACCATCCTGTCGCGCGCCGTTCTCGCCAATCCCGAGAGCCAGCTGCTGCCGGGACAGTTCGTGCGGGTCAAGGTCGACGGCCTCGTCCTGCCGGATGCCATCACCATTCCAGATGCCGCGCTGATGCAAGGCGCGCAAGGCACCTTCGTCTACACCGTCGACGACAAGAGCGTCGCACAGGTCCGCCCCGTCGAGGTCGGTCGCCAGCTCGGCGACCGCATCGTCATCTCCAAGGGCCTAAAGACCGGTGACAAGGTGATCACCGTCGGCGTCATCAAGGCGCGGCCGAACGCCCCCGTCAACGTCGACAGCACGCCGGCCTCCGTCCCCGCCGCCGAGCCTGCGCCGGCCGCCGACGCGCCGACAGGCGACGCGCAGAAGCCGACCGCGACCGTCGCACCGGCCAAGACCGAGGGCTCTGCCCAATGAATTCCCGCTTCTTCGTCGACCGGCCGGTCTTTGCCGCCGTCATCTCGATCGTCATCGTGCTCGCCGGCGTCATGGGCCTGCGCGCGCTGCCGATCGAGCAGTACCCGCAGCTGGTCCCGCCGGAAGTGGTGGTGACCGCGACCTATCCCGGCGCCAGCGCCGAAACCCTCGCCCAGACCGTGTCCGCGCCGCTCGAAGAACAGATTAACGGCGTCGAGGACATGATCTACATGAAGTCGACGAACTCGTCGTCGGGTTCGGCCTCGGTGACCGTGACGTTCCAGAGCGGCACCGATCCCGACCAGGCGACGATCAACGTCAACAACCGCGTGCAGCAAGCGGTCTCCTCACTGCCGTCCGAAGTGCAGCGCCTCGGCGTCACCGTGGTCAAGCGCTCGTCGTCGATCCTCTCGGTGCTGACGATGACCTCGTCGGACGAGCGCTACGACGCGACCTACGTCTCCAACTACGCCCTTCTCTACGTGCTCGACGAGCTGAAGCGCCTGCCGGGCATCGGCGAGGCGCAGCTGTTCGGCCAGCGCGACTATTCCATGCGCATCTGGCTGCGGCCGGACCAGCTGGCGCAGTACAATTTGACGCCGACCGATGTCGCGACCGCCATCCGTGAGCAGAACGCGCAGTTCGCCGCTGGCCAGTTCGGCGCCGAGCCGAACCCGAACCCGCTCGCCTTCACCTATTCGGTGACCACCGGCGGGCGCCTGCCGGACGCCGCAGCGTTCGAAAACATCATCCTGAAGTCGGACGCCAACGCCGCATCGCTCCTCCTCAAGGACGTCGCGCGGGTCGAGCTCGGCGCCCAGGACTACGGCTTCAACGCCACCTATAACGGCCGCTCGACCGTCCCGATCGGCATCTACCTGCAGCCGGGCGCCAACGCGCTGGACACGCTGGCGGGCGTGCGCACCCGCATGGACGAGCTGACCAAGCAGTTCCCCGACGGCATCACCTACGCCATCCCCTACGACACCACGAAGTTCATCTCGGCCTCGATCGAGGAGGTGATCCACACCTTCATCGAGGCGATGGTGCTCGTCTTCATCGTCGTCTTCGTCTTCCTGCAAAGTTTCCGGGCGACGCTGATCCCGATGATCGCGGTGCCGGTGTCGATCATCGGCACTTTCGGGCTGCTCTTGGCCTTCGGCTTCTCGATCAACCTCCTCACCCTCTTCGCCCTGGTGCTGGCGATCGGCATCGTCGTCGACGACGCCATCGTGGTGCTGGAGAACGTCGAGCGGATCATGACGACGGAGAAGCTGCCGCCAAAGGAGGCGACAGCCAAGGCAATGAGCGAGGTGACGAGCCCGGTCATCGCGATCGTGCTGGTGCTCTGCGCCGTGTTCATTCCGGTCGCCTTCCTCGGCGGCCTCGCCGGCACCATGTACCGCCAGTTCGCCATCACCATCGCGGTCTCGGTGACGATCTCCGGCATCGTCGCTCTGACGCTGACCCCCGCGCTGTGCGGCCTGATCCTGCGCGAGACGCATTCAAAGCCCTGGGCGCCGTTCCGCTGGTTCAACGCGGGCTTCGACAAGGTGACCAACGGCTACGGCCACGGGGTCGCCTTCCTGATGCGCCATTCGATCATCGCGCTGGTCCTGTTCGCCGGCGTCTGCGGCGGGACCTACTACCTTTTCACCGCGCTGCCATCGTCGCTGGTGCCCGACGAGGACCAGGGCTCGAACTTTGTCGTCGCCATCCTGCCGCCGGCCGCCTCGCTGGCCCGCTCGACTGCTGCGATGGCGACCGTCAGCGAGAACCTGCGCGAGAACCCGGCCGTCGCCGACGTCGTCTCTTTCGCCGGCTTCGACCTTCTCGCCGGCACCCAGAAGACCTCGGCTGGCGTCGCCTTCGTGACGCTGAAGGACTGGGGCGAGCGCACCGATCCGGCCCAGGACGGCCGCAACCTGCCGGGCGCCTTCATCGGCGCCAATGCCGGGGTGCAGGACGCCATGGTGCTCGCCTTCAACCCGCCGCCGATCCAGGGTCTGTCGACCACCGGCGGCTTCGACCTGTACGTCCAGGACCGCACCGGCGGCGGCGCCGACAAGCTGATCGAGGCGACCAACGCGCTGGTGGCGGAAGCCGCCAAGCGGCCGGAACTTGCGGGCGTGCGCACCACCTTCACCGCCGCCGTCCCGCAGTACAAGATCGATGTCGACCGCGAGAAGGCGAAGGCGCTGGGCGTGCCGATCGAGCAGATCTTCACGACCATGCAGGCGACCTTCGGCAGCCTCTACGTCAACGACTTTACGCTGCTCGGTCGCAACTACCAGGTCAGCCTGCAGTCGGAAGCGCGCTTCCGCGAGCGGCCGGAGGACCTGAAATACACCTTCGTCCAGGCGACGTCGGGATCGATGATCCCGCTGGATTCGCTGCTCAAGGTCACCCGCATCGTCGGTCCCGACCTCATCGAGCGCTACAACGCCTTCACCGCGGCCAAGGTCAGCGGCGGCCCCGCCCCGGGCTTCTCGTCCGGACAGGCGCTGCAGGCGATGCAGGAGCTGTCGACCTCGATGCCGGAAGGCTACGAGATCGCCTGGACCGGCTCGGCCTATCAGGAGATCGAGACCAGCGGCACCGGCGCCATCGCCATCGGCTTCGGCATCTTCATGGTGTTCCTGATTCTCGCCGCGCAGTACGAGAAGTGGTCGCTGCCGATCGCCGTCATCCTGGCGGTGCCCTTCGCGATGCTGGGCGCCCTCGGCGCGATCTGGCTGCGCGGGCTCGAGAACGACGTCTACTTCCAGATCGGTCTGGTGACGCTGGTGGGCCTTGCGGCGAAGAACGCCATCCTGATCGTCGAGTTCGCGGTGCTGAAACGGGCCGAAGGCCTCAGCGCCTTCGACGCGGCGCTGGAAGGCGCGAAACTCCGCTTCCGGCCGATCGTGATGACCTCGCTCGCCTTCATCCTCGGCGTCGTGCCGCTGGCGATCTCGAGCGGTGCCGGCTCGGCCAGCCGTCACTCCATCGGCACCGGCGTGATCGGCGGCATGCTGTTCGCGACCTTCATCGCGATCTTCTTCATCCCGCTTTTCTACATGCTGCTGTCCGGCCGCGACAAAAAGCCGAAACCGACCGACACGGCCATCGAGAAGGGCCCGGCCACAGCGCCTGCCGCGTCCTGACAGGTACCCGACAGGCGCCATTTGTGTTGCAGTGCGGTATCGCGGGCTGGTCCCGGCGATACCGCCGGTTCGTATCACGGTTGCGATTCCCGGCGACTGCCGCTAGCAAGCTCGCCCAAGGTGGTGTCCCGGCCAATCGTTCAATGCGATGATGCCGCCCGGACCACGGGCCGCTCCCTCCGGAGCGCGGCGGAGAACAACGCTTGTCGGCTACACAAGAGACGATGCATCCGGCTGCGGTGCAGCACCAGACCAGCGGGTTCTGGACCTTGCTTCTCGGCTGCATCGGCGTCGTCTACGGCGACATCGGCACCAGCCCGCTCTACGCCCTGCGCGAGGCGCTGGTGCATTCCGCCTCCGACGGGCTGCTCAACTCGGAGATCGTCGGCGTCGTCTCGATGCTGCTCTGGGCGCTGACGCTGATCGTCACGATCAAATACGTGCTCTTGATCCTCAACGCCGACAACAACGGCGAAGGCGGCACGCTGTCGCTGCTGGCGCTGGCGCAGAAGGTGATGGGTCGGCGCAACTTCCTGATCATCGTCGGCATTCTCGGCGCCTCGCTGTTCTACGGCGACGCGGTGATCACCCCGGCGATCTCCGTCCTCTCCGCGGTCGAGGGCCTGAAGCTCGTCGCGCCGAGCCTCAGCGAGTGGGTGCTGCCGATCACCACGGTGATCCTGGTGGTGCTGTTCATGGTGCAGAGCCGCGGCACCGGCAAGATCGCCGCCTATTTCGGCCCGATCACCCTTGTCTGGTTCGTGGTGATGGGCATCCTCGGCATCATGAACATCGGCGACGAGCCGGCGATTCTCGCCGCGGTCAACCCGCTCAACGCCATCAGCTTCGTGATCGACCACGGCTGGATGGCACTGATCATCATCGGCTCGGTCTTCCTCGCCATCACTGGCGCCGAGGCGCTCTATGCCGACATGGGCCATTTCGGCCGCAAGCCGATCCAGCTCGCCTGGTTCTCGCTGGTCTTCCCCGCACTGGCGCTGAACTATCTCGGCCAAGGCGCGCTGATCATGGCGCGGCCTGAGACGCTGGAGAACCCCTTCTACCTCCTGGCCCCGGCCTGGGCGCTCCTGCCGCTGGTGATCCTCGCGACCATGGCCACCGTCATCGCCAGCCAGGCGGTGATCACCGGTGCCTTTTCGCTGACCCAGCAGGCGATCCAGCTCGGCTTCATCCCGCGGCTCGAGATCCGCCACACCTCCGAGGAGCAGTTCGGCCAGATCTACATCCCGAAGGTCAACTTCATCCTCTTCGTCGGCGTGATGGTCCTCGTCTGGACCTTCCAGTCCTCCGGCCGCCTCGCCAGCGCCTACGGCATCGCCGTCACCGGCAACATGGTGGTCACCTCGATCCTTGGCTTCGTCGTCTTCTGGAAGTGCTGGAAGTGGTCGCCCTGGCTGTCGGGCATCGTCGTGCTGCCGTTCATTCTCATCGAGTTCATCTTCCTCGGCTCGAACATGCTGAAGGTGCTGGACGGCGGCTATGCACCGCTCGGCCTCGCCGCCGTGCTCTCACTGATCATGTGGACCTGGATCCGCGGCACCCGCATCGCCTATTCCAAGGCACACCGCGAAAGCATTGCGCTCACCGACCTCACCCGCATGCTGGAGCGCTCCAAGCCGATGCGGGCGCGCGGCACGGCGGTGTTCCTGACGTCGGACACGACGCTTGCGCCGAGCGCACTGATGCACAACCTCAAACACAATGGCGTCATCCACGAGCGCAACATCATCATGACCATCAAGGTCGAGAACACGCCGCGGGTCGCCCTGGAGGACCGCGTGCAGATCGAAGAGGTCTCGGAACTCTTCACCCGCGTCTTCCTGACCTTCGGCTACATGGAGGAGCCGAACGTGCCGAAAGCGCTGACGCTCGCCAAGAAGAAGGGGCTGAAGTTCGAGATCATGTCGACCTCGTTCTTCCTGTCGCGGCGCGCCTTCCGGGCGACCTCGGCCAACGGCATGCCGCTCTGGCAGGACCGGCTCTACATTTCCATGGCACTCTCGGCCGCCGATACGTCCGGATTCTACTGCCTCCCGACAAACCGGGTGGTTGAGATGGGACAACAATTCACCATTTAGAGCGAGCATATCCCGGTCGACGGCGCGGGCGGCCGGGAGAAGATGATGGATGCAGCAGATCACGAACGGAAGCGACGTGCCGAGGAGGCGCCGGTGAACGCGGCAGCCCGCGACGCTTTGGCGTCGGACAGCGCTGCCGTCTTTCCCAGAGACCGGAATGCCGCAGACGGCACAGCAGACGTCGGTCCGCGAACGGCTTCGGCGATGCTCTCGGGGGAGGTCGCCGGTTCGACCGAACCTGATCCGTCGGCTTATCCCCCTTCCCCTCTTGCGGAAGCAGACTCGGCCCTAGCCGTCCCGTCGGATGCTGAAACCGTTCCGATCAAGCGGACGCTCGCGGCGATCCTCATCGCGCTGGCGGACGACACTTCGCGCGAGCGCGTCTCGGTCGCCGATCTTGTCGCCGTGATGAAGGACCGGGCCTTCGGGGCGCTGATGCTGATCTTCGCCATGCCCAACGCCTTGCCGACGCCGCCCGGCACCTCGGCCATCCTCGGCGCCCCGCTGGTCTTCCTGGCGGCGCAGCTGATGCTCGGCCGCAAGCCGTGGCTGCCGAAGATCATCGCCAACAGATCGATGGCCCGCGGCGACTTCGCCACAATGATCGGCAAGGCGGCGCCTTGGATCGCCTGGGCGGAAAAGCTGCTGAAGCCGCGCCTCGAGGGACTGGCGCTGCCGCCGGCCGAATATGTCGTCGGCGCTGTCTGCCTGCTGATGGCGACAATCCTGTTCCTGCCGATCCCACTCGGCAACATGCTGCCGGCGCTGGCGATCTGCCTCTTTTCGCTCGGCCTGCTCGAGCGGGACGGGGTCTGGGTGCTGGCGGGACTCGTGGCTTCCGTCGTTTCTTGTATCCTGGTGTCCGGCGTAGTCTTCGCCCTCGTCAAAGGCGGGCTCTTCCTGTTCTCCCAGGCCTTCGGCTGACGGACCGCCGCCAGGGCGACGTCGATCTGCCACCGACATTTCCGTTTTTGCCGAGAAAGACTGGCCGATGAACCGGCACACCTTGCCGTCAGACGGCGTGTGCGGCATGCATCGGGCCCGCCGTCTTCGGCGCTGCGAGATTGGGGAGCGCCCCTTGAGCAAGACCACTCCCCTCGGCACGAGCCATATGTTCGCCCGGCTGTCGAACATCTTCGACCTCTCGCCGGAGGACCAGGCGGCGATCGAGACGCTGCCGGTGACGGTGCGCGACTATGCCGCCGACCAGGACATCGTGCGCGACGGCGAGCGGCCGACGCATTGCTGCATCGTGCTCGATGGCTTCACCTGCCGCTACAAGGTCATCAGCGACGGTCGCCGGCAGATCCTCGCCTTCAACATTCCCGGCGATGTGCCGGACCTGCAGAGCCTGCATCTCGACGTCATGGACCACAGCCTCGCGACCGTGGTGGCGAGCCGTCTCGGCTTCGTCGCGCATTCCGACATGCGGACGCTCTGTGAGGCGCGCCCGGGGGTGGCGGCGGCGTTCTGGCGCGAGACGCTGATCGACGGGGCGGCGTTCCGCGCCTGGATCACCAATATCGGCCGGCTGTCGGCGCGCGCCCGGCTCGCCCATCTTCTCTGTGAACTGCTGCTAAGGCTCGACGCGGTCGGCCTTGCCGACGGTTTCCGCTACCGGCTGCCGCTGACCCAGGCCGAGATCGGCGATGCG
This sequence comes from Mesocryomonas lacus, assembly GCF_055730105.2. Taxonomy (NCBI): domain Bacteria; kingdom Pseudomonadati; phylum Pseudomonadota; class Alphaproteobacteria; order Hyphomicrobiales; family Aurantimonadaceae; genus Mesocryomonas; species Mesocryomonas lacus. Next base: position 361,633 of record NZ_JBUZWF020000003.1, on the reverse strand, counting down.
CTCGGCCTCAGCGTCGTCCACGTCAACCGGCTGCTGCAGGACCTGAAGGCCGAAGGCCACATCGTCACGGAGAAGAAGACGGTGACGATCCAGAACTGGGAGACGTTCAGCGCGATCGCCCAGTTCGACCGTGACTATCTCCATCTGAAGCCGCGGGCGACATCGATCCGCTAAGCGGCCGGCGGGGGCAGGAGAACTGTGCCCAGCCAGAATTCACGGCATCCGGGCATCGGGTCTAAAGAGGACACACAGCCTCGTCCGTCGGGACAATCTTCTTGGCGGGGTCATTTCGCCCCCCCCTCGCGGATGCCTCAGGAGCCCGCCAGGGCCTTGTTTCCGGGCCGGTAGTTCTCGAGAAGAGCACTCAGCTCCGGCTCGGCCACCAGCCTTGCCGCCTCGCCGGGCGTGAACCACTGCCGCTCCCGCTCCAGGGCTTCCTTCCACCGCTTGTCGAGCGAGCGTACTTCCAGCGGAAAAACCGTCACGGTGCACCGGATCGACAATCCGTCATCCGTCAGCTTGTCGTACTGGTAGTCGCCGATCGGGCGCTTCTGCGGCTTGCCGACGACGCCAGCTTCCTCCAGCGCTTCCTGCGCGGCGGCCTGGTGCGGCCGGCGGAGCTTCATCGGCCAGCCTTTCGGGATGATCCAGCGACGGGTCGTCCGCGACGTCACGAGAAGGATGCGCAGCTCGCCATCCTTGCCGACAGCGTAAGGCAACGCGCCGTATTGAACGTTCCCTTTCTTCTGCGGCACGTGATGACTCCTTCGGCTTCCGGCGACTCGCCATGCGATCATATACTTAGCCGCATATGCCAAATGTCCGTTTACGACATTAAGCTTGCCTGGCACCTAATTTAAGGTTGCTGATTTTTGCAGCAGACGGCTCCCCGTTCTTCACGGAAAGCAAGCTCGTCACACTAATTAGGTGGATGGCTAGATATCACAAGAGCGCAAGCTGTGCGCTTTTTGCCGGTCTGCGATGCACAGAGTGCGCTTTCTCGGTTCACCACCGTCCAAACAAGGCGTTTCCGGCACGGAGCGGCCACCTGATCAAACAAAGATGATCCAGTTGCGAGAAAAAGGGATCGTCTGTGCGGGTCCGGACGCAAGCCGCGCTAGACTGGACCGAATGTCCGGCGGGCGCGCTCTACACCGACGTCGATGACATGCAGCATGGCCTGCCGCGTCGCTTCCTCGTCGCGTGAGGCGATCGCGTCGACAATTTTCAGGTGGTTGGCGGCGCATTCGGCGATCTTGTCGAGATCGGAGGCCGGCGAGCTCAGCTTGAACGAGATCGCCAACGCCGCCTCGATGAGGCTCGACACCGAGCGCATGAACGGGTTCTTCGAGACGTCGGCGATGGCGAGGTGAAACTCGAGGTCAACATTGGCGATGCTGACCCGGTCATGGCTGGGGTCCCCCAGCCGCCGGGCGATCTCGTAAAGTTTTTCGATGTCCTCCGGCGTCGCACGGCGGGCCGCCATCGCCGCGGCCGCCGGCTCGAAGGCAGCGCGCATTTCGGCGAGATCCCGCACCAGTTCCTCGTCCAGCCCCACCTCGAAGCGCCAGATCAGGATGTCGGAATCAAACAGGTTCCAGCGGTTGCGCTCCAGCACCCGCGTGCCGACGCGGGCTTTCGAGAGGATCAGGTTCTTGGCCGCCAGCGTCTTCATCGCCTCGCGCAGCACGGTGCGGGAAAAGCCAAAACGAGCGCAGAGCTCCTCGTCGCCCGGCAGGATAGAGCCTACCTCGAACACGCCGGAAACGATGTTGCGGCCGAGTTCGCCAACGACGTGCGCATGGCTGTTGCCGGGCCGTCCGCCGGTGATCGCCGTGTGCAGGAGGCCGCTCTCGCTCATCTCACAGCGCCTCCCGGCAAGGCAGCAGACTTCGGCAGGGCGCCGGCCGGCAAGGGATCGGCACGGGCGGGCACCGGCTGGCGGGCAGAGGCCCACAGCATCGCCCGCTGCAGGGCGATGAAGACGAAAAGGAGCACGCCGATGACGATCTTCGTCCACCAGCTCGAGAGCGTGCCGTCGAAGACGATGTAGGTCTGGATCAGCCCCTGGATCAAAACGCCGAGCAGCGTGCCCGCGACGAAGCCGGAGCCGCCGGTGAGCAAGGTCCCACCAATCACCACTGCAGCGATGGCGTCGAGCTCGACGCCGACGGCGGCGAGAGAGTAGCCAGCCGAGGTGTAAAGCGAGAAGACGATGCCGGAGAGACCAGCGAGAAAGCCCGACAGCGCGTAAATGCCGATCGTCGTGCGGGCGATCGGCACGCCCATCAGCTGCGCCGACTGTAAGTTGCCGCCGAGCGCGTAGACATTGGTGCCGAAGCGCGTGCGCTGGGCGATGAGCGCCCCGACGGCGAAGACCACCAGCATGGTGATGCCGACGAAGGTCAGCCGGCCGCCGCCGGGCAAGCGGATGTAGAGCTGCTGCAGCGTCTCGTAGAAGGGGTGCAGCACTGGCACGGAGTCGGTCGACAGCACAAAGGCCATGCCGCGGGCGAAGAACATGCCGGCAAGCGTGACGATGAAGGCCGGCATCTGGAGGTAGTGGATGATCGCCCCCATCAAGGCGCCGAAAGCGGTTGCGATCATCAATGCCAGAGCGAAGGCCAGCAGCGGGTGTATCGAGGTGTCGCGTAGCACGACGGCGAGGAAGACGCCGGTGAAGGCGATGACCGAGCCGATCGAGAGATCGATGCCGCCCGACAAGATGACAAAGGTCATGCCGACCGCGGCGATGCCGAGGAAGGCGTTGTCGGTGAGGAGGTTGCCGACCACCCGCGTCGACAGGATGTTCGGAAACTGCAGCGCGCAGGCGGCATAGGCGAAGACGAAGATCAGCGCCGTCGTCGCCAGCGGCAGATAGCGGGACTTCATCACGACGGCACCTGCTTCGTCTCGGCCGGCTTGCGGCGCTCGACCTTGAAATAACCGAAGAGCACGCGGCTCGCCGGCGACTGGATCACCAGGATGACGACGATGATCGCGGCCTTGATGATCAGGTTGAACTCCGGCGGGAAGCCCGACAAGAGGATGCCGGTATTGACCGACTGGATGATCAGCGCGCCGAGCAACGAGGCGATGATCGAGAAGCGGCCGCCGAACAGCGAGGTGCCGCCGATGACCACCGCAAGGATCGCGTCGAGCTCCAGCCAGAGGCCGGCATTGTTGGCGTCGGCGCCGCGGATGTCGGCGGTGGCGATGATGCCGGCGACCGCGGCGCAAAGGCCAGACGCGGCGTAGACGGCGAAGAGCAAGAGGCCGGCACTGACGCCGGCAAGGCTCGACGCCCGGCGGTTGACGCCGACGGCCTCGATCAGCAGGCCGAGCGCGGTCTTGCGCACCAAGAGCGTCACCAGCAGTGCCAGCGCCAGCGAGATCAGGACGGGGAGCGGGAAGCCGAGGAAGGCGCCGGAGCCGAGATAGATGAAGCTCGGCTCGTTGAAGGTGAGAATGACGCCCTCGGTGATTAGCTGCGCGATGCCGCGCCCCGCGACCATCAGGATGAGCGTCGCGATGATCGGCTGGATGTCGAGGAGCGCCACCAGCGCCGCGTTCCAGAGGCCGCAGACGAGGCCGACGCCGAGCGCGGCGGCGATGGTGATCGGTAGCGGATAGCCGGCGGCGACCAGCGAGGCGGCGACGGCGCCGGCAATCGCCATCACGGCGCCGACGGAGAGGTCGATGCCACGCGTGGCAATCACCAGCGTCATGCCGATCGACAGGATCGCCACCGGCGCGCCGCGGTTGAGCACGTCGATCACGCTGCCATAGAGCCGGCCGTTCTGCACGACGACGTCGAAGAAGCCGGGGAAGAGGAAGCCGTTGAGGGCGAGCACGACGGCGAGGACGACGAGCTGCGGGGCGAGGCGTTTCAGGGTGGTCATGGGTGCTCCGCGGTGGCGGGTGTCGTTGGGGCGTGGCGGCAGCTCACCCCCCTCTGGGCTGCCGCCCATCTCCCCCTCAAGGGGGGAGATCGATAGAAGCCGGCCTTTGCGCGCGTGATCTCCCCCCTTGAGGGGGAGATGCCCGGCAGGGCAGAGGGGGGTGTGCACCGCGTCGTGTCCGACATCGTCAGATCCGCCGTCATGCCGCCGCCCCCACAGGTGCCGCGATCGCCTGCATGATGCGGCCGGGCGTCACGGCCGCGCCGGTGAGCTCGGCGACGTGGACGCGGTCGGCCAGCACGACGATGCGGCGGGAATAGACGACGAGTTCTTCCAGTTCGGAGGAGATGACGAGGAGCGACATGCCGTCCGCGCAGAGGCTGTTGATCAGTCGGATGATCTCGGCATGGGCGCCAACGTCGATGCCGCGGGTCGGCTCGTCGAGGATCAGGAAACGCGGTTCGGTGGCGAGCCAGCGGGCGAGAATGACCTTCTGCTGGTTGCCGCCGGACAGGAATTTGATCGGCTGCTCCGGGCCCGAGGTGCGGATGTCGAGCGCTTTGATGTAGCGGTCGGCGAGTTCGCCTTGTTCGCGGCGCGAGAGCGGCTTTGCCCAGCCGCGGCGGGCCTGCAACGCGAGGATCAGGTTCTCGCGCACCGAGAGCTCGGCGATGATGCCGTCGGTCTTGCGCTCCTCCGGGCAGAAGCCGAAGGCGTGGCCGATGGCCTCGCGCGGCGAGGACAGCGTGACGGGCTTGCCGTCGATCTCGGCGGTGCCCGTGTCGGCGCGGTCGATGCCGAAAAGGAGGCGCGCCGTCTCGGTGCGGCCGGAGCCGAGGAGGCCGGCGACGCCCACCACCTCGCCGCGGGCGATGTCGAGGTCGAAGGGCTGGATGCTGGTGCGGCGGCCGTAGTTCCGGAAGCGGATGGCGGGCGTGCCGGTGGTCGCGCCGGAAGCGGGCGTCGTCGCGTCGTGCTCCTCGGTCAGCGCGCGGCCGAGCATCAGCTGGACGATGCCGAGCCGGTCGAGGCCGGCGACGGGATTGGTCGCAATCAGCCGGCCGTTGCGCAGCACGGTGACGGTGTCGGCGATCTCGAACACCTGGTCGAGGAAATGCGTGATGAAGACAACGGCAAGGCCCCGGGCGCGCAACCCGCGGACGACATCGAACAGCACCTTCACCTCGGCGGCGTCGAGGCTCGCCGTCGGCTCGTCGAGCACCAGCACCTTGCCGGACAGCTCGACCGCGCGGGCGATGGCGATGATCTGCTGGACGGCGACGGAATAGCGGCCGAGCGGCGCGCCGACATCGATGTCGAGGCCGTACTGGGCGAGGATTTTCCGCGACAGGCGGCGCATTTCGCCGTGGCGTGTCAGGCCGAAACGCGTCGGCTCGCGGCCGAGGAAGAGGTTCTCGGCGACGGTGAGGTTCGGCAGGAGGTTGACCTCCTGGTAGACGGTGCCGATGCCGAGATCCTGCGCGTCGGAAACGCTGCGCGGATCGATCGGCGCGCCGTCGAGGAAGACGTCGCCGGCATCGCGGCGGTAGGCGCCGGTGACGATCTTGATCAGCGTCGACTTCCCCGCCCCGTTCTCGCCGAGCAACGCATGCACCTCGCCCGCGCGGATGATAAGGTCGATGCCGGAGAGTGCGGGGATGCCAAGAAAGGATTTCGAGACGCCGGCGATGCGCAACAAGGGGATGTCTGACATGGGTCCTCGCGGAGATGGGACGCGCGTTGGCGGACAGGCGGACAGACGGCGGGCGGCACCCCCCTCTGTCCTGCCGGACATCTCCCCCTCAAGGGGGGAGATCGGCGGTGTCGACGCCAGCGATGATCGATCTCCCCCCCTTGAGGGGGAGATGGGCGGCAGCCCAGAGGGGGGTGTGCGGCACGGCGCTTCGGGGCGCCCGCCGCACAAATGCCTCCTAGTAGCCGAGACCCTTCTTGGACTCGTACACCGCCTTCGGGTCATCCGCCGGGGTGTAGAGCTTCGACTCCGTCTGGATCCACTTCGCCGGCAGAGTGCCGTCGGCCTTGAACTTCTCGATCACGTCGAAGGCGGGGCCCGCCATGTTCGGGGTCAGCTCGACGGTGGCGTTCGCCTCGCCGTCGACCATGGCCTGGAAGATGTCCGGCACGGCGTCGATCGAGACGACCTTGATGTCGGTGCCCGGCTTCAGGCCGGCTTCCTTGATCGCCTGGATGCCGCCGACGGCCATGTCGTCATTGTGCGCGTAGAGGGCGCAGATGTCCTTGCCGCCGTTGGAGGACTTGATGAAGCTCTCCATCACTTCCTTGCCCTTCGTGCGGGTGAAGTCGCCGGTCTGGCTCTTGACGATCTTGATGTTCGAGGCCGCGGCGATGCCCTCCTCGAAGCCCTTCTTGCGGTTGATGGCGGGCGAGGAGCCGGTGGTGCCTTGCAGCTCGACGACGTTGCACGGCTTGTCGCCGATGTCCTTGACCAGCCAGTCGCCGGCGACCTTGCCCTCGTGCACCTGGTCGGAGGTGACGGCGGTGAGGTAGAGCGAGTCCGGCGCGTCGATCTGGCGGTCGAGCAGAACGACAGGGATTTCGGCCTCCTGCGCTTCCTTCAGGACGGCGTCCCAGCCGGTGGCGACGACCGGCGCGATCAGGATGGCGTCGACGCCCTGAGCGATGAAGCCGCGGACGGCCTTGATCTGGTTTTCCTGCTTCTGCTGCGCATCGGCGAATTTCAGCGTGATGCCGCGCTTCTCGGCTTCCTGCTTGGTGACCGAGGTCTCGGCGGCGCGCCAGCCGGACTCCGAGCCGATCTGCGAAAAGCCGACGGTCAGGCCGGCGGCCATCGCGGTCGAGGCCATCAACGTCGCGGCCGTCAAGGTTGCGGCCACGAGCGTACCCGCCCGGAGTTTCCAGGTGTTCATGCGTGTTCCTCCCAAAACTGTTCTCTTTCGAGACCGATCCTCCAACCGGTGGCCATTGATAGTATTATATGACTTTTTACGTCCAGTGAAAAGAAATGCGACTTTGGGTGGAGGCTATGGGTTCCCTGCACGCGGGCCCCGGCGCTCTGCAAATGCCTCCGCGGCGAGGTTTTTGAGCGCCAGCGATGTTCCGTAACAAAACACCGGGATCCCGCCACAAAACGCTATCTGAAGGCCCGACTTTCGCCGCGCCCTCCGCCCAGTCTGGCTGCACCGGACGCGAAGGAGACGAGGATGAACAGGACGACATTCAGGCAAGGTCTCGGCGGCGTTGCAGGGCGCGCTTCGATCACCATCGCCGCTTCGGCGGTGCTGATGGCCGGGCTGCACTACGCTCCGCTGCGTGGCTTCTCCCCGGGCAAGATCCTGCTCGGGCACGAGAGCGAGACGGCAGCGGTCCAGAGGCCACAGCCGAACATCCGCTTCGTCGCCATTCCCGCCCGTGACGCGTTCCCGCCCGCGGCCGCGGCAGCCGCCGTGGCGCCGGCCGTCGAGAGCCCGTCGGCCGCGCTTCCCACCGAACCAGCCGCCGCCACCGTCATCCCGACGCCGCGGCCAGCCTTCGTTGCAGCGACGGTCCGGCCGAGAACGCCGGCAACGGCAACGCCGCCCACAACGCTCGCCCGGACGGCAACGCCTTCCACCGCCGTGCCGGACCGGCAGGCTGCCGTTCCTGGCGACGCCGCGACACCCTTGAGGCAGCACCGCCTGCCGGCGGACGACGCGCTGATGGCGTCGGCCGGTTCCGCGCCGGAACTCCAACGCACCGAAAACCCCGTCCCCTACCCCGCAGCACCGGAGGATCGTAGTTTTGAGCTCGCCGATCTCGTGCCGAGTGGTACCGGCGTCCTCAACGGCGTCGTCTCGGTCGGCCGGACCGTCGGCGACGGCGCGATGTTCGCGGTAAACGGCATCACCGACGGCGCGCTCGCCATCGTCGGGCACTGACGGCCTCGTCGGAACGCGCACCGAAAGACGGAGCGGGTGAGGCTGGTTGCTGTCGCGGGACCAACGTCGCGACGCTAGACGTCTCCGCCGCCGGCTGCCGCGACGGTTTACCTGCCGTGCCAGCCGTGAAACATTTCGCCGCCGCCGTTTGCGCGAATCCGGGCAAGCGGCGCGACGGACGCGCAGCGCGCGCAGGCATGGCAGAGGCGGAACATCATGAAGCTGGGTTTCATCGGCACGGGCGCGATCGTCGAGGCCATGGTCACCGGGCTGCTGACGGCCCCCTCCCCGGACCTTGCCGTCCTCCTGTCGCCGCGCAATGCCGAGACGGCGGCGCGGCTCGCCGCCCGCTTTCCCGACCAGGTCCGCGTCGCCGCCTCCAACCAAGCAGTGCTCGACGGCTGTAGCCTTGCTGTGATGGCGGTGCGCCCGCAGATTGCCGCCGACGTGCTGCCGAGCCTCAGCTTCCGGGCGGATCACCACGTTCTCAGCCTGATCGCCACCTTCTCGCTGGCGACCCTCTCCGGCATGGTCGCGCCGGCAACGCTGATCACCCGCGCGGTGCCCTTGCCCTCGATGGCGCTGGGCGCCGGACCGACGGTGCTGACCCCGCCGGATGCAACGATCAAGGCGCTGTTCGAGCGCGCTGGCGTGGCGATCGAGGTGCCGGACGAGCCGGCCTACGACGCACTCACCGCCTCCTCCGCAATCATGGCCGCGCATTTCACCGCGGGGCAGACGATCGTCGACTGGCTGGCCGGCCAGGGCATTCCCGCCGAGGACGGGCGCCGCTACATCGGCCAGGTGTTCTCCGGGCTTGCCAAGACCGCCGACCTCCACGCCGGCTTGAGCTTCCACGCGCTCTCGGTCGAACACCGGACGGTCGGCGGCATCAACGAGCAAGTCGAGCGCCACCTCGCCGAGCGTGGCGCCTATGCCGCGCTGACCGAAGCGCTCGACGGCGTGCTCGCACGGCTGCGGGGCACGCCGCGGGTGTCAACCTAACCCGGCCAGGCTTGCTCTGCGGGAGTCCGGGCGACGGGACGGATCCGCCCCCTCACCCCGCCATCTCCACCGTCTTCAGCCGAACCGTCTGGCGCAGGCCACCCTCGGGCCGGTTGGCGATGTCGATGGTGCCGCCGACCTGGTCGAGGATCTCCTTGGCGATGGCAAAGCCGAGGCCGGCGCCGGGAACGGTCTGGCGGCGGCCGGCATCGACGCGGAAGAACGGCTCGAACACGCGCTCGAGTAGGTTGTCCGGAATGCCGGGTCCAGAATCGTCGATCTCCAGCACCGTCGTCTCGCCGTTGAGGCGCAGCCGGACGCTCGCCCCTCCACCATGGGTCGCGGCGTTGTCGATGAGGTTGCGCAGCGCCCGCTTCAGCGCCAGCGGCCGGGCCTCGACGCAGGCCGGCTCGTCCGCGACCACGCTGACGCTCCGGCCGACTTCCGTCAGTTCGCGGCCGATTTCGGCCACCAGCCGGTCGAGCCGCACGCCCTCCTCGCCGGCCTGGTCGGCGACCTCCTCGCGCACAAGGCGAATGGCGCTGTCGGCGATCCGGTCGAGTTCCTCGAGATCCTTCAGCCAAGTCTCCTGCTCTTCCGGCGGCAGGAACTCCGCCCGCAGGCGCATCCGCGTCATCGGCGTGCGGAGGTCGTGGCCCGCCGCCGCGACGAGCCGCATGCGGCTGTCCATCGCCGACCGCAGCCGCGACGACAGCCGGTTCAGCGCCTGGGCGGTCGCCCGCACCTCGACCGGCCCCTTCTCGTCGATCCGCAGGAGATCGCCGTCCGGCCCGACCGAGGCGATCGCGTGCTCCAGCATCTTCAGCGGACTGACGATCTTGTTGGCGGCGAGGATCGCGACGGCGATTGAACCGATCACGACGATGGCGAGATAAGCAAAGAGCGGCGGGATCGGCGACGGCGGCAAGGTCGGGAACGCAAGGTAGATGAAGACGCCGGCCGACAGCGGCACCACGAGATAACCCGTCTCGGCGTCGCTTGGCAGACCGAGGACCACGCTGACTTCAAAGCCCGCACCGTCCTCGGCGAGCTGCCGGTTGACCCCCTCGGTCTGTTCCGCAACGATGCGCGCGGGGTCGGGCGGACCGCCGAGGGTCAGGCCAATCATCCGCGCCCGCTCGACCGAGCCGCCGAGCAGCGTCGTCGTCACCCGCGCCTCCTCGGCGAAGGCGCGGTCGAAGCTTTGGCGCAGCGGGCGGCCGATGATGTTGTAGGTGACGAGAGCGGCCAGCATCGCCACGGCGACGATAGCGACCATCAGCAGCAGGACCAGCCGGGCGCGGAGCGAGTTCACGTGTTGGCGTCCAGGCTGGCAGGGCTCACAGGGCCAGCCGGATCGATGCGCTCGACCCGGGCGGCGAACTGGTAGCCGCCGTTGCGCACGGTCTTGAACAGGCGGAAGACGCCGTTGTCGCCGAACTTGCGCCGGAGCCGGCTCATGGTGACGTCGATCGAGCGGTCGAACGGGTCAATGGCACGGCCATGCAGGAGGTCCAGCAGCACGTCGCGCGACAGGACGCGGCCCGGGCGTTCGAGGAAGATCTGCAGCAGATCGAACTCGGCCCCCGTCAGATCGACCTCGCTGCCATCGGCGGCCGAGACGCTGCGGCGCTCCGGATCGACGCCGTAGCCCTCGAACCGGTAGCCGGCAGCCGGCGGTGCGGCGGACTCGGTGCCGCCGCCGCTCCGGCGCAGCACGGCCTTGATGCGCGCCGAGAGCTCGCGCGGGTTGAAGGGCTTGCCGAGATAGTCGTCGGCGCCGAGCTCGAGGCCGACGATGCGGTCGACGTCTTCCTTCAGGGCGGTGAGGAGGATGATGGCAAGGTCCGGCCGGCGGTCGCGCAGCTCGCGGCAGATGTCGAGGCCGGAGCCGTCGGGCAGCATGACGTCGAGCACCACAAGGTCGATCTCGGCGTCGGCAAGCTTCTGCTCGCACTCTCGGCGGCTGCCGGCGAGCACGGTCTGGAAACCCTGGCCGTCGAGATACTTGCCGAGCAGGCGCCGGATTTCGAGATCGTCGTCGACGACCAGCACTTTGATCTTGGGGTCCATGGCAACGTCCTCGGCTTCACCACCCTCTATCCCGCATCGCCGGCGGAGGGGCGACCGGAAACTTGTTGCGAACTGTTTCGCCTGATTGGCTGCCGGGACAGGACTGAAGACCTTGGCCGCCGCCCTGATATCTTTCGTAACACATTGACATTGCCGGGCCATACTGCCGCCCGGCGGGACCGCTTATGTCAGGGCCACGAGATCGAGCGGAGCCGGGCCCTTGCCTGCCGCAGCACAGTTCGGCGTGTCGCCTGACCCCTCAAGGCACGCCGAAAAACGCCGGGACGTTCGCCACCGAGCGTCCCGGCACTCCTTTTCCGCGACCCTGGAAAGACCCTGATGTCGACACCCGCCGCGCTGCTGCTCGCATCCGCCCTGCTGCTTTCGCAAGGCCTTCCGGCTGCGGCACAGGGCAGCGCGGCCGCAGCCGCGCCGCCGGCACCCGCCAGCCTGACGGTGACGGTCGACCCGGTGCGGCGCGAGACGGTGGCGCAGGCGATCACCGGCACCGGGCTCGTCATCGCCTGGCAGGAATCCACGATTTCCGCGACCACCAGCGGCGTCGCGCTGACCGAGATGCTGGTGCGCGAGGGCGACCGGGTCGCCGCCGGTCAGGTGATCGCGCGCCTCGACGACGCGCTGATCCAGGCGGAGATCGCCGAGCAGCAAGCCGCCATCGAAAGCGCCGAGGCGAGCTTTGAGACCGCTGTTTCGTCCAACACGCGCGGCCAGCGTCTGTCGAAGACCGGCGCGCTGTCGGCCGAGACGGCGGAGGAGCGCGAGACGACGGTGAAGACCGCCGCCGCCACCGTCGCCAAGGCGAAGGCCGCGCTGAACACGCTTGCCGTGCAACAGGACCGCACCGTCATCCGCGCGCCGTTCGACGGGATCGTCTCGTCGCGTCCAGCAACGCTTGGCATCACCGTGCAGACCGGCACGGAAATCGCCAAGATCCAGCGCGACGGCGCACTCCGGGCCGCGATCGACGTGCCCGAGCACTATCTGCCGAAGCTGTCGGCGGGCGATGCCGCCGAGGTCTCCGGACCATCGGGAACCGCCATCCCCGGCGAGATCGCCGATATTGCCGAGACGGTGGATTCCACCACCCATCTCGGCCGGGTCGAGATCGCGCTGCCGGCAGGCTCGGGCCTGCGCGCCGGCATGTTCGTGCGCGCGACGATCTCGGCCCGCGGCGCCGAGGCGATGACCGTCGCCGACAGCGCGCTCACCTGGCGCGACGGCAAGACCGCGGTCTTCATCGTCACCGACGCCAACGCCGTCGCCATCCGGCCGGTCACCGCCAGCGAACGGCGCGACGGGCGCGTCGCCGTGACAGGCGACCTCGCCGAGGGCGAGCGCGTCGTCACCACCGGTGCCGGCTTCCTCAACGACGGCAACACGGTGCGCGTCGTCTCCGAGCAGGCCGCCGCGGGAGCCGCCCGATGAACGGCATCTCCGCCTGGTCGATCCGCAACCCGGTCCCGACCATCGTGATGTTCCTCGCGCTCGCTTTCGCCGGCTGCTGGGGCTTTACCCAGCTGCGCATCAACAACATGCCGGACATCGACTTTCCCATGGTGACGGTGACGGTGACGCAGACCGGTGCCGCGCCGACCGAGATCGAGACGCAGGTCACCGACATCGTCGAGAACGCGGTCAACACGCTGTCGAACGTCGAGAGCGTGACCTCGACGGTCAGCGAGGGCGCCTCGACGACCACCATCGAGTTCGCGCTGGGCAGCGACCTGACGCAGGCGACCGACGACGTGCGCAACGCCGTGACCTCGGTCGAGAGCGACTTGCCGCCCGCCGCCGACACGCCGCTGGTCGCCCGCGTCAACGCCGGCGACAATTCTGTGCTGACCTATGTCGTCGACGCCCCGTCGAAGAACCCCGACGATCTCTCCTGGTACATCGACAACGACATCTCGAAGGCGCTGCTGAAGGTCGACGGCGTCTCCAAGATCACCCGCTCGGGCGGCGTCAGCCGGGCGATCCTGGTCAAGCTCGACCCCGACCGGCTGACCGCCCTCGGCGTCACCGTTCAGGACATCTCGCAGGCGCTGGCCGCGCAGAATGCCAACCAGTCGGGCGGCCGCACCGTGGTCGGCCGGTCGGAGCAGTCGGTGCGCACGCTCGGCCGCGTCGACACCATTGCGGGCCTTGCCGATACGCCGATCGCGCTCGCCAACGGCAAGTCGATGCGGCTCGCCGACTTCGGCGAGATCGAGGACAGCTGGGAGGAGCCACGCAGCCGCGCCCGGCTCGACGGGCGCGAGGTGGTCGCCTTCTCCGTCTACTCCGCCAAGGGATCGAGCGAGATCGGCGTCACCCACGCCGTCCGCGACGCCATGCAGGCGATCGACGCCACCGATCCCGAGGCCAGCTTCACCGAGGTGACCTCGTCCTCGACGTTCGTCGAGGAGAGCTACGACGCCGCCATCGAGGCGCTCTGGCTCGGCGCGGTACTGGCGATCGTCGTCGTCTTCCTGTTCCTGCGCGACCTCCGCGCGACGCTGGTCGCCGCGACCGCGCTGCCGCTGTCGCTGATCCCGACCTTTGCCGTCATGGCCTGGCTCGACCTCTCGCTGAACAACATCACGCTGCTCGCGCTGTCGCTCGTCGTCGGCATCCTCGTCGACGATGCCATCGTCGAGATCGAGAACATCGTCCGCCACATGCGCGAGAGCGGCCGCACCGCCTACCAGGCGGCGATCGAGGCGGCCGACGAGATTGGCCTCGCGGTGGTCGCGACCACCATGACCATCGTCGCCGTGTTCGTGCCGGTGGCCTTCATGCCCGGCATTCCCGGCAAGCTGTTCACGAGCTTTGCGATCACCGTCTGCGTCTCCGTGCTGTTCTCGCTGCTCGTCGCGCGCACACTCACGCCCCTCCTCGGCGCCTTCTTCGTCAAGGCGAGCGATGCCAGCCACGACGACACACCGGCCTGGGTTTTTGGCTATCTCGCGGTGCTCCACCAGGCGATGCGCTTCCGCTGGCTGACGGTGCTCGCCGGCATCCTCTTTTTCGCCGGCTCGATCTTCCTCGCACTGCAGCTGCCGACCGAGTTCATGACCGCCGCCGACCGCGGCCGCTCGATCGTCTCGGTCGAGCTGCAGCCCGGCTCGACGCTCGCCGAGACCGACGCCGCGGCGATGGCGGTCTCGGCGAAGCTGAAGGCGCAGCCCGAGGTCGCCTCGGTGTTCACCGCCGTCGGCGCGACCACCGAAGGCGGCGGCGGGCCGGTGCGCGTCAGTACGGCGGCCTCGGTCACCGCCGCGACCGTTACCGCCAACCTCAAGCCGCGGGCGGAGCGCGACGTCAGCCAGCAGGCCTTCGAGAAGCGCGCCGCCCGCCTGTTCGACGATATTCCGGGCGCCCGCATGCAGTTCGGCGCCGACGGGCAATCGGGCGCGAAGGTCTCGATCACCCTCGTCGGCGCGGACAGCGCCCTCCTGGAGACGACGGCCGCCGCTCTGGCGACCGAGATGCGCGGCATCGAGGGGATCAGCAACCCGATCTCCTCGGCCGCTGCCGCCAAGCCGGAACTGGTGATCACCCCGGACAAGCAGCGCATGGCGAGCGCCGGCGTCACGTCGAGCCAGATCGCGACGCTCGTCAACGTCGCCACCATCGGCGACGCCGACCGGTCGTTGGCGAAATACAATCTCGGCGACCGGCAGATCTATGTCATCCCGACGCTGTCGGACGCGGCGCGCGGCGATCTCGCCCGTCTGAAATCGCTGATGGTCAAGGGCACGGCGGCGACCGTTCCGCTCGATGCGGTGGCGACGTTCTCCTTCGGCGCCGGGCCGACCAGCATCTCGCATGTCGACGGCGACCGGACGATCGCCGTCGAGGCCGAGCTCACCGGGCTGACGCTCGGCGAGGCGCGCGCGGCGGTGGCGGCGCTGCCGGTGATGCAGAACCTGCCGGCCGGCATTTCCGAGCGGGCCGAGGGCGATGCCAAGCGGATGGCCGAGCTGTTTTCCGGCTTCGTCATGGCGATCGCCGTCGGCATTCTCCTGATGTTCGCAACGCTGGTGCTCCTGTTCAATTCCTTCGTCCAGCCGATCACCATCCTCACCGCTTTGCCGCTCTCGATCGGCGGCGCCTTCGGCTTCCTCTACCTCACGGGGTCGACGGTGGCGGTCTCGGTGCTGATCGGCGTGCTACTGCTGATGGGCATCGCCGCGAAGAACTCGATCCTGCTGGTCGAATACGCCATCATCGCCCGGCGCGGCGGCATGGCGCGGACGCAGGCGCTGGTCGAGGCGGCGACCAAGCGAGCGCGGCCGATCGTGATGACCTCGATCGCCATGGCCGCCGGCATGGCTCCGATCGCGCTCGGCATCGGCGCCGACGCCGAAAGCCGCGCGCCGATGGCGATCGCGGTGATCGGCGGCCTCCTGTCCTCGACGGTGCTCAGCCTCGTCTACGTGCCGGTGGTCTACACGGTGATGGACGATTTCGAGCGCGTCCTCGGCCGACTCCTGTCGAAGCTGCTGCCGACGCCGGCGAAGGTGCAGCCGGCGGAGTAGCAGGGCCGGCGGCCGCGGCGGAAAGACGCGACGCAAGCGGTGGGACAGGCCACCCGGCAGCCTGACGAAAGCGTCAAAGGAATGTCAGCCGAACGGTGCGCGCGGCGCCTTTCCAGCCGTTGCGCAACGGCGCCGGCGTTCTCATCTCTTGCTCATCGGCACGCCAACGTGCCGCCCGATCAACGGTAGTGGGAGCGACAGACGATGGACAACAACGACCGCCAGGCGATCCAGGGCCTATTTTCCAAGCTCGGCGACGTCGAGCGCCAGGCCGGCCCGCGCGATGCCGAGGCCGAGCGTTTCATCGCCGACAGCCTGAACCAGCAGCCGGGCGCGCCCTACTACATGGCGCAGACCATCGTCATGCAGGACATGGCGCTCGCCAACCAGCAGAAGCGCATCGAGGAACTCGAGCGGGCGGCGCAGTCGGCAAGCCAGGCTTCGCAGGCCTCTTCCGCCCCGCAGTCCTCGGCCTTCACGCCGGCCGCCCCGGCGGCACAGGCGGCCGCAGCCCCCGAAAGCGGCGGCATGCTCTCGCGCATCTTCGGCGGCGGCGCATCGCGCTCGGTCCCCTCGGTCGGCGGTGCCCGCCCGGGTGAAGCCCGTCCCGGCGGCGCCTGGGGCAATGCCGGTGGCCAGCAGGACGCCCCGCAGACCACGCCCGCCGGCTACGCCCCGCAGGGACGCGGCTTCGGGGGCGGCATGGGCGGCGGCGGCTTCCTGGCCGGCGCGGCGCAGACCGCCATGGGCGTCGCCGGCGGCGTCCTCCTCGGCAATGCCATCGGCAACATGTTCGGCGGGCACGAGGCGAAGGCCGCAGAGCCCGCCGCCGATGCGACACCCGCGGCCGCCGATACCGCCGACGCCGACACGGCTAACAACAACACCGCGGATACGGGCCAGGACGCCGGCAACGAGCCGGAGGTGCAGAACGCCTCGGACGATGGCGGCTGGTTTGGTGGCGACGATGGCGGCAGCTTCGACGATGGCGGCTTCGACGACATCTGACCGGCATTGCCAGACCGGGGCCGTCCGCCGTAAGCCGTGGCGCAACGCCGCGCCCGCCGGGCGGCCCCATCTGGAGACTTCGCCATGGATCTCGGTCTGAACGGTCGCAACGCCATCGTCTGCGCGTCAAGCCGCGGCCTCGGCCGCGCCTGCGCCATGGAGTTGGCGCGGGCCGGCTGCCGCGTGGTGGTGAACGGACGCGACGCCGCGGTGCTGGGCGAAACCGCCGAGGCGATCCGCACTGAAACCGGCGCCGAGGTAATCGCCCTGGTCGCCGACGTCAGCACGCGGGACGGCCAGGACGCGCTGCTCGCCGCGCTTCCGCACGTCGACATCCTCGTCAACAACAATGGCGGCCCGCCGCTGCGTGACTTTCGCGAGATCGACCGGGCGGCGATGCTGGCCGGCGTCACCGCCAACATGGTGGCGCCGATCGAGCTAGTGCAGCGGGTGATCGACGGCATGGTCGAACGGAAATTTGGGCGGATCGTCAACATCACCTCCGCCTCGGTCAAGATGCCGCTCGCCGGCCTCGACCTGTCGAGCGGCGCGCGCATCGGCCTCACCGGCTTCCTCGCCGGCGTCGCTCGGACGGTGGCGCATGCCAACGTCACCATCAACTCGCTGCTGCCGGGCTCCTTCGACACGCGGCGGCTGCAGTCCGGCCAGCAGGCGGCGGCCGAGCGGACAGGTGTTAATATCGAGGTGATCCGCGACGAGTGGCGGTCGGAGATTCCGGCCAAACGCTTCGGCGACGCAGCCGAGTTCGGCACGGCCTGCGCGTTCCTCTGCTCGGCGCAGGCCGGGTATATTACCGGCCAAGCGCTGCTAATCGACGGCGGGGCCTATCCGGGGGTGCTGTAGGGAAGCGGCCTCGGAAAACCTCTGCGAAGAGCGACGTCGGACCGAACCGCCGCGACGACGACGCGCCTTCTTTCGCCCCTCCGGGGAGAAGTGCCCGGCAGGGCGATGAGGGGGCGCCACCGCGGATCGCCTCAAGCGCCGCCCCGCCGCTGCGCGCCGACCCCTCACCCGCCTCGCTGCGCTCGGCACCCTCTCCCCGTCGGGGCGAGGAAGGGCGCCATGTTCGGCAATGGAGCGCTGTTCGATCGGTTGTCCCGGGAGCGACCCGCCGCGTCGAAACACCGGCAACCCATCAGAACTTTCGTCATCCCGGTCTTGAACCGGGATCCATGCCAAGCCGTCGAACAAGCGGAGTAACGGTCGACATTCCCGAGTGTTCTGAACCGGAGGGCTATTGACGCGGAGAGGAATGGATCCCGGATCAAGTCCGGGATGACGAAGCTTTGGGTGTTGCGGCCTGTCCTTTAAGGTCGCCAGGCTTAACGCCGGGACGATGAGATTTCAGGTGTCGCGGCAGCTTTTTCGGGGCCTCTAGAGCAAGAGGGATGACGACGCGGTGGGAGCCGCGCCTTCTTTTGCAACCTTCCTACTCCGCTGCCTCCGCCACCGGCACGTAATTGAGGATCGGCCCGAGCCAGCGTTCCACCTCCGCCAACGGCATCTTCTTGCGCGCCGCATAATCCTCGACCTGGTCGCGCTCGACCTTTGCGACGCCGAAGTAGTGCGCGTCGGGGTGGGAGAGGTAGATGCCGGCGACGGAGGAGCCGGGCCACATGGCGTAGCTCTCGGTCAGCGTCACACCGATCGCCGCCTCGGCGTCGAGGAGGCCGAAAAGCGTGCGCTTTTCGGTGTGGTCGGGCTGGGCGGGGTAGCCGGGCGCCGGGCGGATGCCGCGGTAGGGCTCGCCGGCGAGCTCGTCCGGCTTGAACGTCTCGTCGGCGCCATAGCCCCAGAACTCGCGCCGGACTTTTTCGTGCATGGCTTCCGCAAAGGCTTCGGCGAAGCGGTCGGCGAGCGCCTTGACGAGGATGGAGGCGTAGTCGTCGTTGTTGCGGGCAAAGCGCTTGGAGATCTCCTCCTCCTCGATCCCTGCCGTCACCACGAAGCCGCCGACATAGTCCGCAGCGCCCGAACCCACAGGCGCGACGAAGTCGGAGAGCGCCATGTTGGGGCGGCCGTCGCGCTTGGAGAGCTGCTGGCGGAGGGTGTAGAAGGTCGCCTTCTCCGCCTCGCGCGTCTCGTCGGTGAACAGGCGGATGTCATCGCCGACCGCACCCGCCGGCCAGAAGCCCACCACGGCCTTGGGGTGGAACCACTTCTCCGCGATGATCTGCTTCAGCATGGCCTGCGCATCGGCAAAGAGGGCCCGCGCGGCCTCGCCTTGCTTCTCGTCCTCGAGGATCGCGGGATAGCGGCCCTTCAGCTCCCAGGTCTGGAAGAAGGGCGTCCAGTCGATGTAGTCGGCAAGCGCGGCAAGATCGTATTCCTCGAAGACGCGGGTGCCGAGGAAGCTCGGCTTGGGCGGAGCGTAGCCTGTCCAGTCTAGCTGCATGGCGTTCTCGCGGGCGCGCTCCAGCGGCAGGCGCTTCTTCTCGGATTCGCTGCGGGCGTGGTTGGCGGCGACCTTCACGTATTCGTCGCGGATGCCGGAGATGTAGGCGTCCTTGCCCTCGGGCGAGAGCAGGCTGGAGACGACGCCGACGGCGCGGCTGGCATCGGTGACGTATATGGTCTGGCCGGCATTGTAGCGCGGGTCGATCTTCACCGCCGTGTGGACGCGGCTGGTCGTTGCCCCGCCAATAAGGAGCGGGATGTTGAAACCCTCGCGCTCCATCTCGGCGGCGACATGCACCATCTCGTCGAGCGAGGGCGTGATCAGGCCGGAGAGGCCGATGACGTCGACATTGTGCTTCTTCGCCTCCTCGAGGATGCGCGTCGCCGGCACCATGACGCCGAGGTCGATGATCTCGTAATTGTTGCAGGCGAGGACGACGCCGACGATGTTCTTGCCGATGTCGTGCACGTCGCCCTTGACGGTCGCCATCAGCACCTTGCCGGCGGCCTGGCGCTCGGCGCCGCCATTGGCGAGCTTCTCCGCCTCCATGTGCGGAAGCAGGATCGCCACCGCCTGCTTCATCACGCGCGCCGACTTCACCACCTGCGGCAGGAACATCTTGCCGGCGCCGAAGAGGTCGCCGACGACGTTCATGCCAGCCATCAGCGGCCCTTCGATCACGTGCAGCGGGCGGGAGACGCCGAGCCGCGCCTCCTCGGTATCGACGTCAATGTATTCGGTGATGCCGTTGACCAGCGCGTGCGCCAGCCGCTTGTCGACCGGCCATTCGCGCCAGGCGAGATCCTGGACGCGGGCCTCCTTGCCGGCGGTGCCGCGATACTTCTCGGCCTGCTCCAAGAGGCGGTCGGTCGCGTTGCCCTCGCCTTTCGGCGTGCGGTTGAGGACGACGTCCTCGCAGGCTTCCCTCAGTTCTGCATCGATCGTCTCGTAGACGGCGAGCTGGCCGGCATTGACGATGCCCATGTCCATGCCCGCCTGGATGGCGTGGTAGAGGAAGACCGCATGCATCGCCTCGCGCACCGGCTCGTTGCCGCGGAACGAGAAGGAAAGGTTGGAGATGCCGCCGGAGATGTGGACATGCGGCAGCGTCTCGGTGATCCGCCGGGTCGCGCCGATGAAGTCGACGCCGTAGTTGTTGTGCTCCTCGATGCCGGTGGCCACCGCAAAGACGTTGGGATCGAAGATGATGTCCTCCGGCGGGAAGCCGATCTCCTCGGTCAGGAGCTTGTAGGCGCGGGTGCAGATCTCGACCTTGCGCGCCTCGGTATCGGCCTGCCCCTCCTCGTCGAAGGCCATGACGACGACGGCCGCGCCATAGGCGCGGACCAGTCGCGCCTGGCGCAGGAAGGCCTCCTCGCCCTCCTTCATCGAGATCGAATTGACCAGCGGCTTGCCCTGGACACATTTCAGGCCGGCCTCGATGATCGACCATTTGGAACTGTCGATCATCACGGGCACGCGGGCGATGTCCGGCTCGGCGGCGACGAGGTTGAGGAACTCGACCATCGCGCGTTCGGAGTCGATCAGGCCCTCGTCCATGTTGATGTCGATGATCTGGGCGCCGTTCTCGACCTGGTCGCGCGCGACGACGAGGGCGGCGTTGAAGTCGCCGGCGGTGATCAGCTTGCGGAATTTCGCCGAGCCGGTAACGTTGGTCCGCTCGCCGACGTTGACGAAGGGGATGTCCGAGGTCAGCGTGAACGGCTCAAGGCCGGACAGGCGCATCACCGGCACATGCTCGGGCACTGCGCGCGGCGGCTTGCCGGCGACGGCCGCGGCGATGGCGCGGATATGGTCGGGCGTCGAGCCGCAGCAGCCGCCGACGATGTTGAGGAGGCCCTCGTCGGCAAAACCCGCGATCTGCGCGGCCATCTCCTCCGGGCTCTCGTCGTACTGGCCGAACTCGTTCGGCAGGCCGGCATTCGGATAGGCGCAGACCAGCGTGTCGGCGACGCCGGAGATCTCGGCGAGGTGCTCGCGCATGGCGGCGGCACCCAGCGCGCAGTTGAGGCCGACGGTGAAGGGCCGAGCATGGCGCACCGAGTGCCAGAAGGCGGTCGGCGTCTGGCCGGACAGGGTACGACCGGACAAGTCCGTGATGGTGCCGGAGATCATCACCGGCAGGTCGACGCCCTTTTCGAGGAAAATCTCGTTGCAGGCGAAGATCGCGGCCTTGGCGTTCAAGGTGTCGAAGATCGTCTCGATCAGGATAAGGTCGGCGCCTCCGTCGATGAGGCCGCGCAGCTGCTCGCCATAGGCGAGGCGCAGCTCGTCGAAGGAAGTGGCGCGGAAACCGGGATTGTTGACGTCGGGCGAGATCGAGGCGGTGCGGTTGGTCGGCCCGAGCGCGCCGGCGACAAAGCGGCGCTTGCCATCCTCCTGTTCGGCGCGGATGCAGGCGCGCCGCACGAGGCGGGCGCCGTCGCGGTTGAGCTCATAGACCTGGTCCTCCATGCCGTAATCGGCCTGGGCGATCGAGGTTGAGGAGAAGGTGTTGGTCTCGATGATGTCGGCGCCGGCAATGGCGTAGGCGTAGTGGATCGCCTCGATCGACTTCGGCTGCGTCAGGATCAGGAGGTCGTTATTGCCTTGGAGATGGCAAGCGCAGCCCTCGAAGCGGTCGCCGCGGAAGTGGCTCTCCTCGTAGCCGAGCCCTTGGATCTGCGTGCCCATGGCCCCGTCGAGGATCAGGATGCGCTCCGACGCCGCCTTCATCAGCGCGGTCCGGGCGTCGTCGCGCGGCGCTTGGGCCGCGTCGAACAGATGATCGGTGATGTCGGTCATGGGTCACCTCGGCGCAATGCCACTTCACATAAACATATCCTTATATCACTATAAGGCCTATGGCGAGCCGTCTCGACGACGCTATCTCGCTGGCAACATTACGTCGGCGCGGCCGGGGGGAAAAGAGCGGGTGCTGGGACGGGACTTCTTCGATCGGCCGGCGGCCGTGGTGGCGGCCGACCTTATCGGTTGCACGCTGACGGTAGACGGCGTCGGCGGCGTGATCGTCGAGACCGAGGCCTATGACGGCACCGACCCCGCTTCGCACAGCGTCAACGGCATGACACCCCGCAATGCGGCGATGTTCGGTCCTCCGGGGCGCGCCTACGTCTACCGCTCCTACGGCATCCACTGGTGCCTCAATTTCGTGTGCGAGCCGGAGGGCGACGGGGCGGCGGTGCTGATCCGCGCGATCGAGCCGACGGTGGGGATCGACGAGATGCGCGCCAGGCGGCGGATGGAGGACATCCGCAAGCTAGGCGCCGGACCGGGGCGGTTGTGCCAAGCGCTGGCGGTCGACCGCGGGCATGACGGGATGGCGCTCGATGCGCCGCCTTTTGCGATCACAATGCCCGCCGCGGCGCCGCCGCTCGTCGCCGGCCCGCGCATCGGCATCACCCGCGGCGCGGAGACGGCCTGGCGTTTCGGCTGGGCGCAGTCACGCTTTCTCAGCCGCCGGTTCCAAAATTTAAGCGACGTCAAGAAATAGGCAGGAAATTGTTCCGGGAAGTTTTGCGGAGCCGCGGGCGGCAGTGCTAGGATCGCTCGATCGAAGCGTTGGAAAGCCCTGTCCCATGAAGCCGCTGCCGAATTCCATCTATGCCCGCGACGTCGAATACGTGCTGCATGCCGCCACCAATGCACGCAAGCACGAGGAGATCGGGCCGATTGTCATCGACCGCGGCGAGGGCATCCATGTCTTCGACGACCAGGGCAACAAGTATATCGAGGCGATGGCGGGCCTCTGGAGCGTCGGCGTCGGCTTCGGCGAGAAGCGGCTGGCGGATGCTGCCTACAAGCAGCTGCAGAAGCTGCCCTACTATCACTCGTTCAGCCACAAATCGAACGAGCCGGCGATCAACCTCGCCGAGCGCCTGGTGAAGATGAGCCCGGAGAAGCTCGCCAAGGTGTTCTTCACGAATTCTGGCTCGGAAGCCAACGACACCGTCGTCAAGCTGGTCTGGTACTACAACAATGCCCGCGGCAGGCCGGAGAAGAAGACCTTCATTTCCCGCGTCAACGCCTATCACGGCATCACCATGGCGTCGGCCTCGCTGACCGGCCTGCCGACCAACCACCGCGACTTCGACCTGCCGATCATTCCGGTCAAGCACGTCACCTGCCCGCATTTCTACCGCTACGGCCTTGCCGGCGAGACCGAGGCCGAGTTCACCGATCGCCTCGCGGCAGAACTTGAGCAGACGATCCTCGACGCCGGGCCGGAGACCATTGCCGCCTTCATCGGCGAGCCTTTGATGGGCGCGGGCGGCGTGCTGCCGCCGCCGGAAGGCTATTGGGCGAAGGTTCAGGGGATCTGCCGCAAGTACGACGTCCTTATCGTCGCCGACGAGGTGATCAACGGCTTTGGCCGCCTCGGCACCATGTTCGCCTGCGAGTATTACGGCATCGAGCCGGACATGCTGGTCTTGTCGAAGCAGATCACCTCGTCCTACCAGCCGCTCGCCGCGGTTCTCCTGTCGGATGAAATCTACCAGGGCATCGCCGACAACACGGCCAAGATCGGCACGCTCGGCCATGGCTACACCGCCGGCGCGCACCCGGTGGCGACGGCGGTCGGCCTCGAGAACCTCGACATCATCGAGGAGAAGGGTCTTGTCGCCAATGCCAAAGCGATGGGCGAAATCCTGCAGTCGGAGCTGCGCCGGCGTTTCACCGACCACCCGCTGGTCGGCGAGGTCCGCGGCGTCGGCCTGATCGCGGCGCTGGAGCTGGTCGCCGACAAGGCGAACAAGACCCGCTTCGACCCGGTCGGCAAGGCCGGCGGCTTCGTCTTCCAGAAGGCGCACGAGCACGGCCTGATCATCCGCGCCATCGGCGACCAGATCGCCTTTTGCCCGCCGCTGATCATTACCGAGACGGAAATCATGGACATGCTCGACCGGTTCGCCCTGACGCTGCAGGATACGGTAACGTTTCTGCGGGGCTGACGGCCACGATCCCGACGCAAGGCGACGGTAGTCCGGCGCCATCGGCCCGCACTGCGGGCCATCGGTTCGCGCTGCGGGCCATAGAGACCGGGTGCGCCTGGAGACAAGGACCTTTCGATGCAGGTGCGTGCCTGTCAGCTCGGTGCCGACATGGGCGATCCCGTCGCCCGTCTCGCCGCCATCCGGTGGATGATCATCGATGCCGCGTCGGATGGCGCCGACGTCATCGTCCTGCCCGAGCTCGCCTTGACCGGCTACGGCGCCGGCGACCCGATCCGCGACGCCGCCGGGACGATCGACGGCGAGACGGTCAGCGAGCTCAGCAAGCTGGCGGATGCGAACGGCATCACGGTGGTGACCGGCATTGCGCTCCGCGAAGGCGAGGGCGTGATCAACGCCGCGTTAATCGTCCGCCCGCGGCTGCCGCCGCTGGTCTATGCCAAGCAGCACCTCTTCGGACCCTACGAGAAAACGCTCTTCGTCGCCGGCAACCGGTCCTGCGAGGTGTTCGAGGTCGGCGGCCTGAAGGCGGCCGCGCTCGTCTGCTTCGACGTCGAGTTTCCCGAGCGGGTGCGCGAACTCGCCCAGGCCGGCGCGCAGGTGATCTTCGTGCCGACCGCCCTCCCCGCCGGCGGGTCGGGGCGGATGGTCGCGGAATACGTCGTGCCGACGCGGGCGTTCGAAAGCCAGGTCTTCATCGTCTACACCAACCATGTCGGACATGACGGCCGCTTCGTCTACCAGGGCCTCTCCTGCATCGCCGCCCCCGATGGCAGCCGAATCGTAGTGGCGCCCGACGACAAGCCGCAGCTGTTGAGCGCAACGCTCGATCCAGAGGACTTCGCCCAGAGCATCGCCGACAATCCCTACCTTGCCGAACTCGCGCTGCACCTTCGCCCCTGAAACGCCTGGAGAAAGTTGCCGGGCCCCGGCGCCCACCAGAGGCAGGACCGGTCGACAGGATGAGAGCATGAGAGAGATTTCCGGCGTGTTGTTCGACAAGGACGGCACGCTTCTCGACTTCGAGGCGACCTGGGGACCGGCGACGGCAGCGGTGCTCGGTGAACTCGCCGGCGGCGACGCCGCGTGCCTTGCCGACATGGCGGCGGCGGCCGGCTTCCTGCCGGCAACGCAGCGCTTCACCGCGACCTCGCCGATAATTGCGGGCGCGACGAGCGACTTCGCACCGCAATGGGCCGCAAGGCTGGGGTTCGCGCATGACGATGCCTTCGATGACCGCGTGAACACGCTCTACCGCAAGGCAAGTCTTGCCTCGCTCACCGGCTATGACGACAACGCCGAAGCGCTTGCCGCCCTCCAGCAGCGCGGCATCGCCATCGGCCTTGCCACCAATGACTCCGAGCAGAACGCCCGCGCGCATCTTTCCGCGCTGGGGATCGAGCAATGGTTCGGCTTCGTGGCAGGCTATGATTCAGGCCATGGCGCCAAGCCCGGCCCCGGCATGGTGACGGCCTTCGCCCGGCATGTTGGCGTCGCGCCGTCTGCGATCGCCCTGGTCGGCGACTCCACCCACGACATCGATGCCGCCCGGGCCGCCGGCGCGCTCGCCATCGGCATCGCGCGCACCGAGGCGGCTGCAGAGGCCCTCGGCACGCATGCCGATCACCGCGTGGACGATCTCAGCGCCTTGCTGGCTCTCCTCGGCACGCCGTCTGAGGACTGATCTTGGGATGCCTATGCCCGGCCAGATGTCCTGCGGGCATCACAGCTGCGGCGAAGAGTTTGCTTTTCAGCCGCGCCCGGCCCATGTGGAGGGCTCCCGACCGCACGACGGCCGCGGAAACTCCCACAGAAACCGGTTCCGTTTGCCTCTCCGCTCTTCCCTCGTAGCGCTCGGCCTGTCGGCAGCCTTGCTATTGGCGATCAGTGCCGACGCGTCCCGTGCCGGCGAGCGCGTCACGTTCGAGGATACCGGCATCGCCCGCGGCACCATCGTCATCCACACCACCGAACGCCGGCTGTTCTTGCTGCTGGGATCCGGCAAGGCGATGGCCTATCCGGTCGGCGTCGGACGGGCGGACCGGCAGTGGACGGGCCTGTCGTCGATCACCGGCAAGTATGTCCGTCCCAACTGGGCGCCGCCGGCCGCGGTGAAGCGCGACAGCCCGAACCTTCCCGACATGATCCCCGGCGGCGCGCCGAACAACCCGCTCGGCGTTGCCGCCCTGACGCTCGCCGGCGGCGAATACGCCATTCATGGTACGAACAAGCCGAACTCGGTTGGCGGATTTGTTTCCTACGGCTGCATCCGCATGACAAACGAGGACATCGTCGACCTCTACGACCGCGTCGCGTCGGCACGCCGGTGATGGTCCAGCGCTAGGGCGCTTGGCGGCGCGCCCGGATCAGAGTTCCAGGCTGCCCTCGGACGAGCGGTCGTAGAGGATCACGGTCAGCAGCGAGGGATGGACCTCCAGCGTCTCGCCATAGCTGATGAAGCCGAGCCGGCGGAACTTGTTCATGAAGAAGCTGACCCGCGAGCGGGTCGTGCCGATCATCTCGGCAAGCGTCTCCTGGCTGACCTTGGCGACCACCGCCGAGGAGTTGCCGTCAATGCCGAAGTTCGCCAGCATCATCAACGTGCGGGCCAGCCGCTTCTCGCTGGAATTGAACATCTGGTCGATCAGGCTCTCCTCCACCCGGATCGTCCGGCGCAGGAGATAGGCAACGAAGAACTCGGAAAACACCGGCTCGGTCTGAAGCAGGCGGGCGAACACGGCACGGTCAATCCGGATGAGATCGCAGTCGGTCATGCCAGCAGCGGTCGCCATCCGGTTGGGCTGACCCGCAAGACACCCCTCACCGCAAAACTCCCCGACGTTCAAGATAGCAACGACGGCATCCTTGCCTTGCTGCGAAACGACGGACAGCTTTACCTGTCCGCGCGAGATGAAAAAGATCGTGTCGGCGACCTCGCCCTGCACGAAAATTCTCTCGTTCTTTAAAAATTTTGCTGGATTCTTAGCCAGACCGGCTTGGACTAGAAAATTCTTCACATCAAAATCGTCCGGCAAAATATCTTGCACGTTACGACCTCCCGAAAATGTTAACCTAGACTCTCGGAAAATTATTTCGAGTGAGCAATTTTGCTCAGACGAATCTAAAAGGAAATTTAAAAAAGACAGGAATTACTACGTCTTGGAGCAGGGCATGCGCAGAAATTCAGTAAAAAAACTTGGTATGGCAGGATTGGTTCCACTTGCCGTGGCGGCAGGTTTTTCGAGTGTCGCGCAGGCGGAAGATCTAACGAGCTTTGCCATTCTCGCCGGATCAACGGTGACGAACACCGGTCCGAGCGTCATCACCGGCAATATCGGCCTCAGCCCCGGCACCGCCGTCACCGGCTTCTTCTCGCCGGGCATCGTCACCGCGCCCTACAGCATCTTCATCAATGACGGCGTCGCGGTGCAGGCGCAGATCGATCTTGTCGCCCAGTACACCGATCTCGCCAACCGGCCGGCGACCCGCAACCTGACCGGCCGCGACCTCGCCGGCCTGGTTCTGGCACCCGGTGTCTATTCCTACGACACCTCCGCCCAGCTGACCGGCACGCTGACGCTCGACGCCCAGAACAATCCCAATGCGGTCTTCGTGGTGAACATCGGCAGCACGCTGACCACCGGCAGCGCCTCGCGCGTCGCGCTGATCAATGGCGCGCAAGGCGCCAACGTCTTCTTCGTCGTCGGCAGCTCGGCAACGCTTGGCACCGGTTCGGTCCTGTCCGGCCAGGTCCTTGCGCTGACCAGCATCGCGCTGAACACCAGCGCCAGCATCAACTGCGGCGCGGCGCTCGCCCGCAACGGCGCCGTGACGCTCGACACCAACACGATCTCGGTCTGCACCGCGACGACGGCGCCGATCGCGCCGATCGTGTCGCCGACGACGCCCGTCGTGACCGTCCCGGCGGGAACGCCCGTCACCACCACCCCCGACGGCACGCCAGTGGTCACCTTGCCCGACGGCACCCCCGTCACCGTTCCCGCGGGCACACCCATCGTCACCGCGCCCGACGGCACACCGGTCGTCAGCACGCCGGTGGTCGTCCCCACACCCGTCGTCGTCACGCGGCGCGCTACGCGCAACGAGCTTGCCGTCGCCCGCGGCATCGACAATGCGGTCCGCCGTGGCGGCCGGCTGCCGCTGGTGTTCGCGCTCCTCACGCCCAACCAGCTGCTGGACGTGCTGGGCCAGTTGACCGGCGAGATCGGCACCTCTGTGGCACCCGCCGGCCGGGAGGCGATGAACTCGTTCCTGACCCAGATCTTCGACCGCCTCAACGGCGACCGCGGCCCGTTCGGCGATCGCCCCGGCGCCCCCGGCGGCCCTCGTGGCCCTGGCCCCGACGGCGGAAACGCACCGCCGGAGGACGATGGCCTCATCCCGGCCAACGAGCGCTTCAACAGCCAGCAGCCGACCGGACCGTCGCCGACGATCCGCGCGCTCGGCTACGGTCCTGGCGACGCCGCGCCGCTCGGCGCGATGGCGACGCTGCAGTCGCGCGAGCCGCTGCTGCCGCTGACACGGCCAGATCCCCGGCTCTGGAGCGCGTGGATTTCCGGCTATGGCGGCACGACGTCGACCGACGGCGACAACCGCATCGGCAGCCATGACCGCGACATCAACACGGCGGGCTTCGCCGGCGGTATCGATTACCTCATTGATCCCGACACGCTGGTCGGCTTCTCGATCGGCGGCTCGAACAGCCAGTTCGATCTTTCCGGCGGCAACGGCTATGGCAGCATCGATACGGTGAGTGCCGCACTCTACGGCCGCAGGAACTTCGATGCGGCCTACGTGTCGGCGGCTCTGGCGGCCAGCTACAACGACGTCTCGACCGAGCGGAGCGTCATCATCGGCGCCATCGACCGGTACAGCGCGGACTTCTCCGCCTACGACGTCGCCGCGCAGATCGAGGCGGGCTACCGGTTCGACCTGCCGGACTTGATCGCCTTGCCCGGCTCGGGTTGGGTCACGCCTTACGCCTCGCTGCAGGTGCAGACCTTCTTCACGCCCTCCTACAGCGAGACCACTTCGGCCAGCGGCGCGCTGTTCGCGCTCGACACCTCCTCCGATCAGACGACGTCCACCCGCACCGAACTCGGCGCGCGCTTCGGCCGGAGCATCGTGCTCGACGACACCGCGATGCTGGCGCTTCGGGGCCGGCTGGCCTGGGCGCACGACGAAGGCGAGGACGCTGAATCCGATGTCAGCTTCCGGGCGCTGCCAGGCTCGAAGTTCCGCGTCGAGGGCGCTGACGACAGTGGTGATGCGCTGCTCGCCTCGGCCGGGGCAGAGGTCCGCTTCACCAACGGCTTTGCCGTTGCTGGCTTCGTCGACAGCAAGCTGTCGGGGGACAGCCAGAGCTATTCCGGAACGGGACGGCTGAGCTACAGCTGGTAAATCGCCGGCAGCGAACCTTACACCGTCGGCGGCGAAGGCTGCCGGCGGCCTTCTGGCCGCATCAATCGGCGGCCATGGCCGGAGCCCGACGGGAATCGGCGTGCTCGCGCCAGATCAGCACGAGGCTGGAGGCGACGATGACCAGCGCGCCCGCCACCACCTGCAGCGTCGGCACATCGGCCCAGACGAGATAGCCGTAGAGAAAGGCCCAGACGAGGCCGGTATACTCGACCGGGGCCACCGCCGAGGCCGGCGCGAACCGGAAACCCTCGTACAGGAAATACTGGCCGAGCCCGCCGGCGAGCCCGAGCCCTGCCAGCATGGCGAGATCCGCTGCGCCCGGCGTGACCCAGACGAAGGGCAGCATGGCGAGGGTGGCGAGGACGAACAGGATGTTGCTGACGACCATCTGGTTGGTGGTCGACTCGGTGCGGCTGATCATCCGCACCAGGATGACGCTGAGCGCCCAGCAGCCAGCGGCGAACAGCGCCGACAGCGCGGGGTAGAGCACGAGATCGCCGCCCGGATCGGCCGCAAGCACCACGCCGGCGAAGCCGGCGAGGACGCAGACCCAGCGAACCGGCGTCACCTTTTCCTTGAGGATCAGCACCGACAGAACCACGACGACGATCGGCGCGGCAAAGTAGATCGTGGTGAGCTGGGCAAGACCGAGATCGCGGGCGGCTGAATAGAAGCACAGCCAGGCGACCAGCATCAGCCCGGCCCGCACCGCGAGGGCGCGCTTGTTGGGGCTGTGGGCGACGGCCCGAAGACCGGACCGGCCGCCGATGGCGAGCGCCATGGCGATGATGATGAGGCTGCGGAAGAACAGCACCTGCGGCACGGCATAGGTGGTGACGAGGAGCTTCACCAGCACGTCCTGCACCGAAAACAGGCTGTAGCCGAGGGCGCAGTAGCCGATCCCGCCGAGACGGCGGGCGGGGTCGTCTTGTATGGCGGCGGTCAAGCAAGGCTCCCTGCACCTTTCGGCGGGGGAGCCGGGCATGTCCGACCCCTTGCGTCCGATTCGGCGGGCCTCACGGCCAGCGTTCAGAGAGATGCCATTCCGATACCGGCAGGAGAAGGGGTCTTCTCGCCACGGTTGAGGCGGGCGCATGAAAAAGGCCGCCGTCATCCTCTGATGACGGCGGCCCGCATGTCGTTTCGGCGGCTTTACCGGCCGGCGATGATGCTGGCGATGACGCCGCTGGTGATGCCGACGAGGATGTAGGTGTTGTCGACCTTCACCCAGCGCTGGTTGCGGCCCGGCGCGCGCAGGCCGTAGCGCTTATAGTCGCTGACGCGGGTGCCGCCGCGCTGGTAACGGCCGCCCTGCTTCATCCAGGCCGGGCGACGCGACTGACGGACTTCCTTGCGGCTCTGACGAACCTCGCGCTTGCTGTCGCGGACGTCGCGCCGGTCCTCACGCAGCTCGCGCTTGTCCTGGCGCAGTTCCTGAACCTGCTGGCGGCTCTGGGCGGAGGCCTCGACTGCGGTCAGCACCGGCGCGGCAAAGAAGGAGAGGGCAAGGGCGACGATGAGCGATTTCTTCATGGGAGGTGGTTCCTGTGGGAGCGCCGGAAAGCTCGGCGCCGCTGTTTCGATGAGGGGACCATGGACCTCAGGAGATGAACGCGGGGTGAGGATGACATTACGATATCGTAAGTTTTGCTGACGAGTGCGGTGGAGTCGCGCATTGGTTGCCGGAGGCGGCTCACTGCCGGCTCGCCGATGCTGCGAAAGCGAGCCTCGCGGAGCCGGCAGGACAGTTTCAGGCAATGGTGTCGCGCGAAGGTTGTGCTTTCGAAGGGCATCCATGCGAGGGGGACCATGACCAGCAAGCCAGGCTCGACCGTGGTCGGCGTCGGCCGCAAGGGTGCGTGGGAGATTCTCGAGGCGCCGCCGCCTGCGCCGGTCCTGTCGCTGCCACGCCTGTCGAACGACGAGGTGGTCGCGATCTTCAGCCCGGACAGCCCGCCAATGTCGGCGATCAAGCTGGTCTGGGACAATCCGGAGAAGCTGGACCTCGAGAAAATGCGCCAGCGCCTGCAGGAACTGGCCCGCATCCTCCGCGCCAAGCCGCTCAACGACAGCATCGACGTGATGATCGCCGCCGTCGACGTCGCCATCGCGCAGATCGAACGTGATCCGGCCGGGCTGACGCTCGAACAGGCGCGCGCGCTGCGCACCGCTGCCGAACAGCTGCGCCATCTCATCGCCGGCGGCGCACCTTTCGCCAACAGCAACGGCTGACGGCAGCGGAACACAGGCGATGAGAATTGCCCCTCGCCGGCCGTGACAGAACGGCAAGCCTTTCCTCAGCCAGGGCGGCGCGAGATGCCGACCTTGCGGATGGTGAAGTTGGACTGGATGCGCGACACGCCCGGCAGCCGCGAGAGCACGTCGGTATGTATGCGCTCGTAGTCGCCAAGGCTGCGCGCCTCGACCTTCAGCAAATAGTCGGCGGACCCGGTCATCAGGTAGCATTCGAGGATCTCGCCGCATTTGCGCACGGCCGCCTCGAACTTGCGCAGAAACTCCTCGGTCTGCCGCTCCAGCGTGATCTGGATGATGATCACGGTGGCGTCCTCGGGACCCGGCAGATCGATCAACGCGGTATAGCCGCGGATGACGCCGCTGTTTTCCAGCGCACGCAGCCGGCGCAGGCAGGTCGAAGGCGACAAGCCAACGGCCTCGGCAAGCTTCGCATTGGTCATCCGCCCATCGACGCTCAGCTGGTCGAGGATCCGGCGGTCCGCTTCGTCGACGAGGGCCATGGCAGAATTCTCCAAACAGACGGTGTTTAACGCCAACGAGGCGCCAAGATTGGCAGAACCTGCGATTGTTCGGCGTGAAATGCCAGGATGGAGCCAATAGCGTAGGAGCTGGAATTCATCCAGGAGTGCGCGATGGCCGTCGACGACCAAGCTCTTGCCGAAACGGCCGGGAGCCTTGCCGGAAGCGGTGAGGATTGTCGCACCGCGGGCGGCGTTTTGCGCGTCGATGCCGATGCGGTGGCTGACAACTTCCGGCGTCTTGAGGCCAAGGTCGGTGCGGGTCGCTGTGCCGGCGTGGTGAAGGCGGACGCCTATGGTCTCGGCGTCGATGTCGTCGTGCCCGCCCTCGTCGATGCCGGTTGCCGCGACTTCTTCGTGGCGCAGCTGAACGAGGCGCTGGCAGTGCGGCAGATCCTGCCGCTGCCGGCGCGGATCTTCGTCCTCAACGGGCTGGTGCCCGGGGCGGAGGAGGCTTGCGCGGCCGCCGGCATCATCCCCGTCGCCAACCATTTCGGCCAGGTCGCCGCCTGGGCCGCCCTCAGCCGGCGTACCGGCCAGCGCCTGCCGATGGCGCTGCAGCTGGACAGCGGCATGTCGCGGCTCGGCCTGTCCTTCGACGAGGTCACGCGTCTTGCCGCCGAGCCCGGCCTGCTCGCGGCGGTCGACCTGCAACTGGTGATGAGCCACCTCGCCTGCGCCGACCAGCCGGACCATGCCGCCAGCCGCGAGCAGCTGGCCGCCTTCGATGCCGCCCGGGCGCTGCTGCCGGCGGCCCCGGCCTCGCTCGCCAACTCCGCCGGCATCTTCCTCGGCGACGAATTCCACCTCGACCTCTGCCGGCCGGGCGCGGCGCTCTACGGGATCAGCACCGGCCCCGCCTCCCCGCGCCTTCGCCCGACGGTCGCGCTCTCCGGCCGGGTCGCGCAGGTCCGGGAGATCGAGGCCGGCCGCCATGTCGGCTACGGCTACGCCTTTCATGCAACGAGACCGATGCGGCTCGCGACGATCGCGGTCGGCTATGCCGATGGCTGGCCGCGGCATCTCGGCGATGTCGGCGCGGCGTTCTGGGGCGATGCGCGGCTGCCGATCGTCGGGCGGGTGTCGATGGACAGTTTCGTCGTCGACCTCGCCGCCACTGGCAACGCGCCGCCGGTGCCGGGTGACTTCGTCGAACTGATCGGCGAACATCAGAGCGCCGACGACGTGGCCGAGGCCGCCGGCACCATCGGCTACGAGATCCTCACCCGCCTCGGACACCGTTTCCACCGCATCACCGCCTGATCCTCTCCCGGAGCGCCTGCCATGCAAGTCCTGATCCTCGGTGCCGGCGTCATCGGCGTGACCTCCGCCTACGAACTGGCGAAAGCCGGGCACGAGGTCACCGTCGTCGACCGCCAGCGGGCGCCGGCGCTGGAGACGAGCTTTGCCAATGCCGGCGAGATCTCGCCCGGCTACGCCTCGCCCTGGGCCGGGCCGGGCGTGCCGATGAAGGCGCTGAAATGGCTGTTCATGCGCCATGCACCGCTGGTGCTGCGGGCCAATCCCGACCCGAAGATGTGGCTCTGGATGGCGCAGATGCTGCGCAACTGCACGGCCGAGCGCTACGCGGTGAACAAGGGGCGCATGGTGCGCGTCGCCGAGTACAGCCGCGACCGGCTGATCGCGGTGCGCGCCGAGACGGGCATCGCCTATGACGAGCGCACGCGCGGCACGCTGCAGCTGTTCCGCACGCAAAAGCAGGTGGACGGCACCGCCGGCGACATCGCCGTGCTCCGGGACTACGGCGTGCCCTACGAGGTGCTCGACGCCGACGGCTGCATTGCCGCAGAGCCGGGCCTTGCGGGCGTGCGCTCCCTCGTTGCCGGCGGGTTGCGCCTGCCGAACGACGAGACCGGCGACTGCCACATCTTCACCCAGCGCCTCGCCGCCGAGTGCGAGCGGCTCGGCGTCACCTTCCGGTTCAACACCTCGATCGAGGCGATCGAGGCGTCCGGCGGCAGCGTGACGGGGGTGCGCACCGACAAGGGCATGATGACGGCGGACACCTACGTGCTGGCGCTCGGCAGCTATTCGCCGCTGCTGACGCGGGCGCTTGGCTTCGCGCCGCCGGTCTATCCGGTGAAGGGCTATTCGATCACCGTGCCGATCGCCGATGCTGCGACGGCGCCGGTCTCCACCATCATGGACGAGACCTTCAAGGTGGCGATCACCCGGCTTGGCGACCGGATCCGCGTCGGCGGCACGGCGGAGCTGTCGGGGTTCAACTCGGCGCTCTCGCCGGCGCGCAAGGCGACGCTGGTGCAGTCGCTGACCGACTTCTTCCCGACCGCGGGAAACGTCGAGGCCGCGACCTTCTGGACCGGCATGCGGCCGATGACGCCGGACGGCACGCCGGTGATCGGCCGCTCGCCGGTGGAGAACCTCTTCCTCAACACCGGCCACGGCACGCTCGGCTGGACCATGGCCTGCGGCTCGGCCCGGGTGCTCTCGGACATCGTCTCGCAGAAGAAGCCGGACATCCAGACCGACGATCTCGACCTGTCGCGCTACGGCTGACGCGCACGGCCCCCCTTTGGCCATACGGGACGACGGACAGATCGCTCTCCTCGCCTTGGCGGCAACGCTTCTCCAGCGTGAGATCCGGCGTGACCCGCCGTGCGATGCACAGCGCAAATATGCACGTCAAAAGACGCTGAATGCTGCGCGGCAACTTTCATTAGCAGATTATTCAAATTTGATCGTTAGCTTCCTACGTGAAGCAGCGCAACGACCGGAGACCCCGGCGGCGCAGGCATGAAGCCGATGTTTCAGACGGTTCGCCGTCATGTCCCACGTATCTCCTTACGGGACTAAACCTATGACCTCGATCAATTTTAACGTTGCCGCCACCACCGCTCTCCGTACCCTGCAGCAGACCAACAGCGCCCTCGAGACGTCGCAGAACCGCGTCGCCACCGGCCTGAAAATCGGCGAAGCCAAGGACAGCGCCGCCTACTGGTCGATCTCGACCACCCTGAAGTCCGACAACAAGTCGCTCTCGACCGTCAAGGACGCACTGAACCTCGGCGGCGCCACCGTCGACGTCGCCTACCAGGGCCTCAACAAGACCCTCGAAGTCGTCAACGAGATCAAGTCGAAGCTCACCGCCGCCACCCAGGACGGCGTCGACCGCGTTGCAATCCAGTCGGAAATCACTCAGCTGCAGAACCAGCTGAAGTCGATCGCGACCTCGTCGAGCTTCTCCGGCGAAAACTGGCTGTCGGTCAATTCCGGCGTCTCCGGCTACACCGCGCAGAAGACCGTCGTGTCCTCGATCAACCGCGACCTCGCCGGCAACTTCTCCATCGGCACCATCGACGTCGACACCAGCTCGTTCGCGCTGATCGACGGCTCGGCCAATGCCGAGGGCATCCTCGACGCCGGCAAGGTCGGCAACTCGCTCGTCGGCGGTCTGGCCTCGATGTCGGCGAAGGTTTCCGGCACAGCCACGAACGGCACGTCGACCCAGGCCGTGGCTTTTGCCTACACCGCTGGCTCGGGCGCCGGTTTCGACAAGACGGCTGAGACCTTGGCTCTGACGATCAGCGTCGACAGCTCGAACTTCGCGTTCACGATCACCGACTCCAACAGGTTCGACACGATCGGCGAACTCGCCAACGAGATCAACCAGCGTCTCGGCTCTGCCGGTACGGCGAGCGATGTCGGCGGTTTCCTGACGATCAAGAGCGCCACCACCGGTGCAACGTCGATCGTCGACGTCACCGCCGCAACTTTCACCGGCACGGGCGCGACTCTTTCGACCCTTGCTGGCGTTGCGACGAACACCGGTGTCGTCGGCACGGCGACAGCCGCGACCACGACCATGTCCGGTTCCTTCGGCACGACGCCGATCGTCCTCGACAATAATGACTCGCTCACCTTCCAGCTCGAGCTGAACGGCGCCGCGTCCAAGACCATCACGGTCAACCGCGACACCATCACGTCCGCCCTCGGCACTGCTTCCGCCGGCCGGATCACCACCGCTTCTGAATATGCTTCGGTTCTGAACAAGGCCATTCAGGGCGCTGGCTTCACGACGCTGACCGCCGACGTCGCCGGTAGCAACATCCGCCTGACCAGCACGGTTCTAGGTGCCAACTCGGACATCCGCATCAGCTCGGTGACCCCGAACAAGGGCACCAGCATCCTGAACCTCGACGTCACCAACGCCACCGACGTCGATCTCGCTAAGTACCTCAACGTCGTCAACGACGCCGCGATGTCGGTCACCACGGCCGCCTCGACCCTCGGTGCCGTCTCGGCGCGCGTCACGCTGCAGAATACCTTTGTCGACACCCTGATGGACACCATCGACAAGGGCGTCTCCGGCCTCATCGACGCCGACCTGTCGGAAGAGTCGACGAAGCTGCAGGCCCTGCAGACCAAGCAGCAGCTGGGCATCCAGGCGCTGTCGATCGCCAACTCCTCGACCCAGAACATCCTGGCGCTCTTCCGCAGCTAATCCCTGCGCGAAAGGCTCTGAGACCGCACCTCCCGACCGCTCACGCGGCCGGGGGGTGTTTTCGCTTGCGGTCCGGGCAGTGGTTCGCAGCAGCCCGGGCCTCGACAAGTCGGCCGGGAACGCTCACAGCAGCGGTACGACGCAATGCTTCCCTTGCCGCTTCCGCTCGAAGGCCTGCCGCCACGCTCGAGGCGGCGGCCCGGGAGTTTCATCCCGGAAGGTCCATGTCGGACAGCACCCTCCCCCGCATCGCCCTCCCCCGCATCGCCCGTGGCACGCCGGCTTTCTGGAAGGCCAACATCGCGCTCTTCCTCGGGGCCATGTCGGTCTTCGCTTTGCTCTACTCGGTCCAGCCGCTGCTGCCGCTGTTCAGCGAGGAGTTCGGGCTCAGCGCCGGTGCGAGCTCGCTGTCGCTCTCGGTGACGACGGCGGCACTGGCCGTGGCGCTGCTCCTCGCCAGCTGGGTCGCCGACCGGTTCGGCCGCAAAATCCTGATGGCGGCCTCGCTGGTGGCCGCGGCCCTCCTTGGCCTGCTCACGGCCGCGGCGCCGGACTGGTCGCTGGTGATCGCCGGCCGGCTGTTCACCGGCTTTGCACTCGGCGGCGTGCCGGCGGTGGCGATGGTCTATCTGTCGGAGGAGATGGAGCCGGAGGCGCTCGGCTTCAGCATGGGGCTCTATATCGGCGGCAACGCCCTTGGCGGGATGGCGGGCCGGCTGTTCGTCGGCATTCTGGCGGACCACACCTCCTGGCGGGTGGCGCTGACGGCACTGTCAGTCTTCGTCATCGCCAGCACCGTCGCCTTCTGGCTGCTGCTGCCGGCCCCCCGCCATTCCGTCAAGAACCGCTTTGGCCCAAGAACCTTCGCGCAGCTGATCACGGTGCAGTTCAAGGATTCGGCCTTGCCCTGGCTGTTCGCCGAGGCCTTCCTGATCATGGGCGCCTTCGTGACGCTTTATAACTACGCTGGCTTCCGGCTGGTCGCGCCGCCCTACGCCCTCAGCCACAGCGCGATCTCGGCGATCTTCGTGATCTACCTCATCGGCACGGCGAGCTCGACCTGGATCGGCGCGCTGGCGGGGCGGCTCGGGCGGCGCAAGGTGCTCTGGCTGATGGTGGTGGTGCTGCTCCTCGGCATCGCCATCACCTGCGCCGAACCGCTGCCCTGGATCATCATGGGCCTCGCGGTCGCGACCTTCGGCTTCTTCGGGGCGCATTCGGTGGCGAGCAGCTGGGTCGGACGGCGCGCACGGACCGGGCGAGCGCAGGCCGCAGCGCTCTATCTCCTAGGCTACTACCTCGGCTCGAGCACCATCGGCACGCTCGGCGGCTTTGCCTGGAATGCCTATGGCTGGGGCGGCGTCGTGGCGGTTGCCGGAATGTCGGCGGCAGGCGCGCTGGCCGTCTCGCTCCATCTCGCCCGGGTCATGCCGCTGGCGAAGCTGTCACCCTAACGTCGGCGCACGAAAAAGCCGCCTGGAGATGTCTCCGGCGGCTCCGCGTCTCTTTCGAGAATGTGCGACCCTCAACTCCAAACTCGCCAGTACATCCGTGGTCGGCTTGGAGCTAGAAGATCTCGGCGCATTCGACCGGTTTCCCGGGATGCCCTGCACCACCATTAGATGGATAGGCCTGTTGGCTTGCGCAAGGCTGTCCTCGCACAAATCGCACTGGGCGCGAGGCTCGGCCGTTCCTTAAATCCATCCAGGCTTTCAGCCTTTGGCGCTGCGGACGCCGTCGACCTTATCCATCTCGGCCGCACTCACGCCGCCCAGCTGGCTCTCGCGGCTCTCATCCTCCGGCCCGACTTTCACGCGTTTGCCGATAACCGGCTCCGGCGATGCCGGCGGCGTCCCCTCGATTTCACGAGACGCCTGCGCCCAGAACTCGTGCTCGCGGCCCATGGGGCGACCGGCGAGTTCCCAGAGGATATAGGCGCGATCGCGAACGGCGGCGTCGTTGTCGACAGGAGACATATCAAATTCCCACACTTGCAGAGTTCAAGTCGGCCAATAACGTTTGAGCACGCCCTTCGATCCTCGCATGTCGGCGTGCTCAGTGGATAATATTCGGACCATCGACTGTTTAGCCGGGAGAACCTTGCCATGAAAGCGCCCGATGCGATCGCCAAATGCGCGCCCGGATCAACAAGCAGAAGGAGAGATCCCCCATGCCCACCATCCGCTGGAATGACATCGGCTTTACCGAGAAGACGGGCGAGATCGCCTATAACGACATGATCCTGGCCGTCGAACCCAATCAGATCGCGCGCTGGAAAGATGATCCGGAGGGCCGCTTCGCGCTTTCCGTGCAGGCTGCAGCCGATGGTCGGAAGCGCGCGGCGCTGTCAAAGTTCTATCCTAGCCTCTGAGCTCATTCGCCCCGGCCTCCCCCGCCGAGGTAA
This sequence comes from Mesocryomonas lacus, assembly GCF_055730105.2. Taxonomy (NCBI): domain Bacteria; kingdom Pseudomonadati; phylum Pseudomonadota; class Alphaproteobacteria; order Hyphomicrobiales; family Aurantimonadaceae; genus Mesocryomonas; species Mesocryomonas lacus. The sequence continues at coordinate 322,692 of NZ_JBUZWF020000003.1, read as the reverse complement.
ACAAAAGCCCGCGCGAAGCGGGCTTTTGTCGTTCAGAGTCACAGCCGGTCGACGGGCCGGAGCAAGTTTAGTTCAGGCGGATCACGACCCCATTGCCGCGGTGATGGCGACGGTCGTAACGACGCTCGCGATCATAACGCGAATAGCGGCTGTGCCGACGGCCATCATAGTACCGATCGCGATAATAGCGGCGCTCGGCGCGGTGATGCCGGCGCTCCGCGCCGTGATATCTGCGCTCGGCGCGGTGATGACGACGCTCGGCCCGATCGCTGCGGTAACCGTCTCGGACCATGACTACATCCGACTGCGAAAAGCCCTGCGCCGTCGCAGGGGCGGCCGTGAAGCCGGCGGTGACGATGGCCACGGCCATCGCGACAGACTTGAATGACATACGCATGCAATCCTCCCAATGATGCCGAAGAACACGCCGGGTTTGCTAAGGTTCCCCCGAGCAGTGGGACTGGTGCACGCCGGACCCGAGGCTGTTGCCCACTGCTGCGGGATCAGCCGGCCGCGGGCGCCAAAGCGTTGCGGCAATCGTGACCCTTCGCTAGATCGGCGATAGACCCTGCAGGATCGACAGAGATAGAGCGCGCGTGTGCCTCCGTCAGGAGGGATAGCGCCTAGCGCTGTTCCTCCAGCCTTACGCGAAGACCATCGGCGAACAGCCGCAGCGCAGCCTGAACGTCGGCGAGATGCCGTTCCTCTCCCTCATAGCCCGCGCGCGGCGCCCGCTCGATCGAGGTGGCAAGGGCAATCACCTCCTCCTCCGCCTCGACGGGAAAGATTTCCCGCTGTGTCGCTCGCTCGGCATAGAGCGCTTTCAGGAGAAGATCCTGCGCCTGCGCCTGGCTCTGCAGCTTCATGATGGCGCCGGCCATGAACTTGAGGGCGGTCTCGCTGGCGGACATAACGATCTTTCCGGAAGAGGCTTGTCGGGTGCGGCCACGAACGGCCGTCGGAGGGCCTGAAATGGGCCGGCACACCGCGGGAAGCAAGCACCGATGCGGAAGCCGCGCTCCGTGCTGTGGTTGCGTCCGGCGACGCCGGTCTCCATCCTTGCGCGGAAGTGGACCTGAACCAACAAGCGAGACGGAATGATCGACGAGACCACAGCGGCCGGCCAGACCGGAGAAGCGGGCGAAGCGGACCTTGCCACCGGATCGAGCGCGCCGCGCACCGAGCACCGCAACCTCGAGCGGGCACTCGGCGCCCATGTCCGGCGACTGCGCCGGCAGAAGGACCTGTCGATCGCCGACCTGTCGGCGACCGCCGGCATCTCCAGTGGCATGCTGTCGAAGATCGAGAACGGCCAGATTTCGCCCTCGCTCTCGACACTGCAGTCGATCGCCTCGGCGCTCGCGGTGCAGATGTCGACCCTGTTCACCGAGTTCGAAGAGCAGCGCGACTGCTCCTACGTGAAGGCGAACCAAGGCGTCGTCATCGATCGCCGCGGCACCAAAGCCGGGCATGTCTATCGCCTGCTCGGACACGGGCTGCGCACCGATGTGGTGGTCGAGCCCTATCTCATCGAGCTGCACGAAGATGCGATGCCCTACACCAACTTCCAGCATGCGGGCACCGAGTTCATCTTCATGCTGACCGGACGGGTCGATTACCGGCACGGCGAGCGGACCTATGAACTTTCACCGGGCGACGCCATGCTCTTCGACTCCGCCTCCCTGCATGGACCGGAGAAGCTGATCGAGCTTCCGTCGACCTACTTGTCGATCATCGTCTACAGCCGCGAGCAGACCTAGCCGCGCCCGATGATGCACCCATTCGGCAAAGCTCGAACTGAGCAGCGCCGAAAACGCAAGAAATCCCGGCGGCTTTGCAGCCGCCGGGATCCATCAGGTTAGACGGGGGTCAGGGTGTCAGCGTGGTGCCGTCCTCAGTGCCCGGCACCGGCGGGGCCGGCGGCGCCATCCCGCCTGCAGGGGCCATCGGAGCTGGCGGTGCGGGGGGCATCGTGAGGTTCGGCAGCTTGTCGAGGATCGGCTTGGCTGCGTCGAGGCAAGCACGCAGCGCCTCGTCGCCGCACTCGATCCGGATGCCGGTATCGCGGCCCATGCGGATGTCGATACCCTTCATCATCGGCGGCGGCGCAGGCGGTCCACGGCGACCGTCGGGACGCGGGCCCTTGCCGGGAGGCGGCGGGGGCATGTCGCCTGGCATCGGTGCCATTTCGCCACCGGGAGGCGGCGGCGGAGCAGCCTGGTCCATGGGGGCATTCGCGCCGCCGGGAGCCGGGGGCGGCGCCGGCTGGGCGGCGGCAAACGATGTCAGGCCGACCGCGAAGGCGGTCGCAAGCAGGGCTTGTTTCATCATTAGTTTTAAGCCTTTAAGAGAATGAATTCCGGATTGGAGAAGAGCCGATCGGCCGTCACAGTTCCGGAACGATTGCGGAAAAAATTCTCGTCTTTGTCCGTCCGGGTGACGGCCTTGCGGCCGCCGTTCCGTCGAACCTCTGGGGAGGAAAACCGGCCGCTGGCTCAGTTGTCCTCGATGGGGCCGCCCTCGAGGGGCGCAGGATCACGCGGGCCATGCTTGTGACCGGGGCCATGGCCCGGGCCACGCGGCGGCGGAGTCAGTTCGTCGATGCGCTGGTCGGCATGGCGGATGGCATAGGCATGCAGCGACCCGTCGTCGAAGCGGCCCTGCACCGTGATGTTCTCGCCGACCTCAACGAGTTTGGCGCCCTCGCCGGCCGGACCGGTCTCGACCAAAGCGCGGGCGGCGCCGTCGGTGATGACGAACTTGTTGCCGTAGATCTCGGCGACCTTGCCCTCGATGCCGACGGCGGAAGTATCGGTGAGCGCGGCGATGGCGGTCGGGGCGAGAGCGGTGTCAAAGGATGCCTCCTGGCCGCGCACTGCGCTCCAGGCAGCGGCACCGCCGGCCGCACCGACGGCGAGGAGAACGAGGGCACTCACGCCGAGAAGCGCATTGCGCGAGCGGGAGCCGGCCAGGCGGGAGCGCTTTGCGGTCGCCTTCGTGCCGGCAGCAGTCGTGCCGTTGTGGGTGCCGGCAGGGGTCTGCGGGGTGGAGGGCTGGTCTTGGTCGGTCATGTCGTCACCTCTGTGATTGCGATGACCCTTTCTAGCGACCCCCTGCCCACGGCAGCCTGAACCGGCCCGTTCAGTTTCGGTTCAGCCCGCTCCGACAGCGCGTCTTGCGGGCGGGGCCTTTGCGGGCGATACGGCCCCGGCGTAGACTGGTGAACGGTAGATCTCGAAGGACATGACCGGCATGAAGGAACTCTGGGGGCGCGTCAGACAGCGTTATCTGTCGGTTCCGACCCTCCTTCGCCTGATCCCGATTAGCGTGGTCCTCGTCACCGGCATCGTCGCGACGGGCTGGACGCACCGCCTGCTGAACGACCAGCGGGACCTTGTCGTCCACACCCACGAGGTGATCGAGACCACCAAGGACGTCCTGATCGGACTGGACGACGCCGAGACGGGACAGCGCGGCTATCTCCTCAGCGGCGACCGGCGCTACCTGGATCCCTACGACAAGGCGCTGGAGAGGCTGACCGGCATGCGGGCGACGCTGGCGAGCCAGGTCTCCGACAATACCGACCAGGGCGCCCGGCTCACCCGCCTGGGGGTGCTGATCGACACCAAGCTCTCGGAACTGCAGGACTCGATCGCCTTGCACGACCGCGAAGGCTTCGACAGCGCCAGGGCGCGCGAGATCCAGATGATGGAACGCGCGACGATGGACCGGATTCGCCACGAGATCGGCCTGCTGACCGAAAGCGAGAAGGCGCTGCTGAAGGTGCGCGACGCCAATGTCGAGACGGACGAGAATCGCGTCCGCTGGGTAGCGATCCTCATCGCGATCGGCTCGTTCCTGACCCGTGCCGCAGTCGAAATGTACCTTACCCGCAAGGGTCTCGACGTCCGCACCGAGCCGCTCGACGGGGTATAGTCGGCAAGGGGTTTGCATTTCCGGCGCACCTTCGCTGGGACCTTGACGCGTTGCCGCCAATACCAAAAACGGTGGGCGGGCTAATAGCCAAGGTAGAATATTTAGGTTGTCCGGGCTTTCCGCAAACCCGCCGTTGGTGCTCCGGCGAGCAAACCCGCCCGTAACTTAGGAAACCGGCTGAAACGCGAAATGGCGGGCGGATATCACCCCAAGGTGCCCGGCAGCGCGAGACTGGCCGAGAAACCGCCGAGCGTCGCGCGGCCAACCGTCAGCGCGCCGCCGTAGAGCTCTGCCAGCTCGCGGGTGATCGGCAAGCCGAAGCCGTGGCCGGGCGTCAGCTCGTCGAGCCGCCGCCCCGGGCGCAGCGCCTCGGGCATTTCGTCGGGCTCAAGGCCCGGGCCGTCGTCTTCGACGAGAATGACGATAAGCGGCCCCGCGGCTTCGCAACGGACCGAGACAGATGCGCTTGCCCATTTGCAGGCATTGTCGAGGAGGTTGCCCAGCATCTCGTCGAGATCCTGTGGCTCGACGGCGGCGACGGCCGACGGCGGGATTGCCGTCTCGATCGCCAGCCGGCGTTCCGCGTGGATACGCTGTAGCACGTCGACGAGGTCCCCGACATGCGCGCCGACCGGCGTCGCGGCGCGTGCGGCACCGCCGATGGCGGCGACACGGGCCCGGGCGAGATGATGACGAATCCGCTGGTCCATCGCCTCGACAAGCGCGCTGGCCTCGCCGCCGGGATCGCGCCCGGGCGTGCGAAGCGTCATCGCGAGTTCGGCCAAAGGCGTCTTCAGCCCATGTGCCAGATTGGCGACGTGCCGGCGCGCGCGGGTGAGGCTTTCGGCGCCATCGTCGATCAGCCGGTTCAGCTCGGCCGCCAGCGGTGCCACCTCACGCGGCTGCGCTGACGGGACGTGCGCCCGCCGGCCGGAGCGCACATCTTCCAGCGACCGGCGCAGCCGCTCGAGCGGCGCGAGGCCGGTCCGGACCTGCACCACGGTCGCCAATAGAAGCACGAAACCGAGGAAGAGCATCGAGGCGAGCAATGGCAGCAGCGCGTCGCGCAGCGGATCGTAGATCGCCCGCATCGGTGCCGTCACCACAATGGTCAGTTCCTCGCCGGCGATGGTGACGGAAAAGCTCCTGACATGGAGCGAAGGAAGGCGGTCCGCCCGGTCTGGCCCGTGAGGCCGCGCGTTTGCGTCATCGTCCACGTCGTCCAGCGGCGGCGGCGGCGGCGCCGGCCCGTCGAGAGGGCGGAAATCCGAAACCGCCTCGCGGTCGGTTCGGCTGGAATCGGCGATCGGCCCACGCGGCCCCTCGACGCGCCAGGTCCATCCCGACCGTGGCCGATCGAAGGGCGGCGCGTCGAAGCGCGGCAGCATCGCGCCCGCCCCCGTCGGCGTGCCGTCGCTCGCCCGCAATGCGGCGGCGATGGCGAAGGCCTGCGCATCCAGTCGCTGGTCGATCTGGCCGACGACGAAGCGTGACAGGAGAATGCCCATCACCAGGCTGACGAGCGCGATGGCGCCGAGCGTCGAAACACCCGCCACCGCCAGCAGGCGCCCGGACAGCGAGGAGGGCAGCCGCAGCCTCATGCCGTGGGCTCGGCCAGGCGATAGCCGTGGCCGCGGACGGTCTCGATGAGGTCGGCGCCGATCTTGCGCCGCAGCCGCGCGACGATGACCTCGACAGAGTTGGAATCGACCTCGGCATCGCCGTCATAGACCCGTTCCATGAGGTCCGGCCGCGAGACGACGTGGCCCTTGCGCAGCGCCAGACACGACAGGACTCGCCATTCGAGGCCGGTCAGCCGCAGCGGCAGACCGTCGAGGTCGAAGCTGCCGAGCTGGGCATCGAAACCGAGCGGGCCGCATTCGATCCGGGTCTCGGCATGGCCGTTCGCCCGCCGCACCAGCGCGCGCAGGCGCATCACCAGTTCCTCGTTGCGGAATGGCTTCATCAGATAGTCGTCGGCGCCCGCCTTGAACCCCTCGACCTTTTCCGACCAGCCGTCGCGGGCGGTGAGGATCAGCACCGGATGACGGCGTCCCCGCTTTCGCCATTCCTTCAACACCTCGATTCCCGGCACCAGCGGCAGGCCGAGATCGAGCACCGCCACGTCATAGGCGCCGGTCTCGCCGAGATGCTGCCCGTCCTCACCATTGCCGGCGATGTCGACGGCAAAACCCTCGCGCCGCAGCATGTCGGCGAGCTTTTCCGCCAGCGAGGCGTCGTCTTCGACGAGGAGGACTTTCATGAGAGACGCGCCTTGGGGTTGAAAGCTGTGGTCAGCGGGTGAAACCAGCCGCAATGCTGTAGAACCAAAGGCGCTTACTAGGCCCGGCGGTTGAACCGAAACTGAACGAGACGGGACTGACTCGGTTGCTTGCGGTCTGAAGCAACCGCCTTCACCACCTTTAGCAGACATGGTCCGTTCGCCTGACAGTCGGCGGCGCCGAGAGGCGATCGGCCGCATGGCACCGGAATTACGCATTCGTATAGTTCCAGCAACGTGCTGCGGACCCCAACGCAGTAGAGCCTCGGCCACGGCGCCGCTCCCTTGCGTGACGACACCGGACAGGCCCGTTATTGGCAGGGATGCGCATGCTCTCCATCATCGTTCCCGCGTTCGACGAGGCCGAGAACATCGAGAGCCTGGTGACGGAGATCCTCGCCGCGGCAGAGAATGTTCCGATCACCGAGATCATCTACGTCGACGACGGCAGTACCGACGCCACCGTGGATATTCTGCGGCAGCAGCAGGCGCGCTGCCCTCACCTCCGCATCATCCGGCACGGGCGACGGATGGGCCAGTCGGCCGCCTTCCTCAGCGGAGCGCGGGCGGCGACCACCGAGCTTCTGGTGTTCATGGACGCCGATGGCCAGAACGATCCGCAGGACATCGCCAAGCTTCTGCGCGCGTTTCAGGGAAACCTGCCAGCCGCCGCCGCCGTCCTCGGCCAGCGGGTCGGACGGCGCGACGTCTGGAGCAAGCGCGTCTCGTCCAAGCTCGCCAATCGGCTGCGCCGCGCGATCCTCCACGACAACACCCGCGACACCGGGTGCAGCCTGAAGCTGATCCGGCGCGCCGACTATCTGGCGCTTCCCTATTTCGACCACATGCACCGCTTCCTGCCGGCCATGCTGATGCGCAACGGCGTCGAACTGCGCCATGTCGACGTGTCGCACCGCCCGCGCGCCCGCGGCGTCTCGAAATACGGCTTCCGCAACCGCGCCTTCGTCGGGGCGGTAGACCTCCTCGGCAGCGCCTGGCTGATCCAGCGCGGCCTTCCCCTCGACTATTCCGCGACCGAAATCGGCAAGGGCAGCCCGCTATGACCAAGGAGTATCTCTGGCTCGGCATCGGCCTTCTCGGCCAGAGCCTCTTCTTCATGCGCTTCCTGGTGCAGTGGATCGCCTCCGAGCGGCAGCGCATCAGCGTCGTGCCGCGGGCCTTCTGGTATTTCAGCCTGCTCGGCGGCACGACGCTGCTGGTCTACGCCATCCACCAGCGCGACTTCGTCTTCACCCTCGGCCAGGCGCTCGGCCTCCTGATCTACGGGCGCAACCTCTCCTTCGGGCGCAAGCCGACCGCGATGGCGGGCGACGCCGCGTGACGACGAAGACCGACCGCTTTCTGCCCTACGCCGTCCTCTTCCTGTTCTGCCTCGCCTCGCTCGCCTTCCGGCCGCTCCTGCCGCCTGACGAGACGCGCTATCTCACGGTCTCGTGGGAGATGTTCCTGTCGAGGGACTGGTTCGTCCCGACCCTCAACTTCGCGCCCTACCACCACAAGCCGCCGCTGCTGTTCTGGCTGATCAACGCCGCCTGGGCGCTGTTCGGCGTCGGGCGGCCGGCGGTGGCGGCGGTGATGTTCACCGTCGCGTCGCTGGCAATGCACCTTACCTGGCGGCTCGGCCGTGCGCTGTTCCCAGACCGGGCAGACATTGCCGCGCGCCTGCCCTGGCTGATGCTGGGCAGTGCGCCCTTCCTCATCTATGCCGGCCTGATCCTCTTCGACCTCCTCCTCACCTGCTGCATCCTTGCTGCCGTTCTCGCTTTCCTCGCCTTCGCGCGGGGGCAAGGCCTGCGCTACGCCATCCTCGCTGGCCTGTTCATCGGGCTCGGGGTGCTGGCGAAGGGACCGGTGGTGCTGATCCATCTGGCTTGGCCGGTCGGCTTCTACGCCTTCTGGCGATCGGACGGGGAAACCCTGACGACGGGCGCGTTCCTGCGCGGGGCGGGACTTGCCGTCCTCGCAAGCCTGATCCCCGTCGCCGTCTGGCTCGTTCCGGCGCTGGTGGCGACCGACGGATCCTTCGCCTATGCCCTGATCTGGGAGCAGTCGGCCGGGCGTATCTCCGGCAACATGGAGCAGTCGCACCCGCGGCCGTTCTACTTCTACCTTCTGCTGCTGCCTTTGCTCGGCATCCCCTGGATGCTCCTGCCGGATTTCTGGCGGGGTTTTGCCGCGGCGCGACGCACTCTTCGCAAACACCTCGCAAGCGGCGACCGGGACATCAGGGCGCTGCGGCTGCTGCTCGTCTGGTCGCTCGGCGTCGTCGCCACCTTCAGCCTGATCTCGGGAAAGCAGCCGCATTATCTCGTGCCGCTGCTGCCGCTGGTGGCGATCGCCCTCGCCTACGCCATGGCCAATGCCCCGCTGAAGGATATCCGCCGCGGTGCCGTGATCACCGCCGCCGTGCTCCTCGTCGCGCAAGGGGTCGCCGCCAGCCTGTTCTTCCCGAAATTCGACCTGTCAGCCGTCGCCGCCTTCATCGCCGACAGGCCGGAGGCGAGTTTTGGCTACAGCGGCACCTATTCCGGCGAGTTCGGCTATCTCGCGCGCCTGCACAGGCCGATAGAGGTGGTCGACCGCGCCGCCGCGCCCGGCTGGCTCGCCGCCCATCCCGGCGGCTTCCTCATCCACTACGACCGCCACTTGAGCCAGCCGGCGGACGGGGAGGTGCTGGCGATCCCCTACCGCGACGGACGGTTGACGATCGTCGCGGCCGGAGCGCCCTCCTCCGCCTTGCCAAGCACGAACGAGAACTGATCGCGCGCGGATTTCTTCGGCCGTCGTCCTTTGGCCGCCTTGTGCGCCCCTTCGGATGCACCACGCTCTTTGCTAAAATTCTGCTGCCGTCAGCGAACGGGTCGCGCCACGTCTTCATCACCCGGGCTGACGGTGAAGACATGGGTGAACAGGCCCCGTCGACGCTCCTCGAGCCGAGCCGCGGGCACTGCCGGCCAGAGTGCGGAAATCTCCCGCCCGCGAAAACCGGCGCGGACGCTCGCCGGCGCGTCGTTGCGCGTCACGTCGTTGGCGCCGACGACCCGCAGCATGCTCGAGGCGAGAAGCGGAAACCGCGCACGCAAAGGTTCGGTGGCGACGAAGACCGGCGCCCGCCGGGCCAGCCCGTGCAGCAGGCGAGAAAGCGGCGCATCCTCGAAATGATGCAGGAACAGATTGGTCGAGATGGCGTCGAAGGGTCCGCCCTCGGCGCCGTCGCCGCGCGGACGGTCGAGCCATTCAAAAATGTCGGCGGTGACGACCTTCAGGCGCCAGCCGAGCGCTTCAAAGCCGCGGTTGCACGCCTCGGCGACGAGGTCCTGACGGTCGAGCAGCGTCACCTCGACGCCCGGCCAGTCGCGCGCCAGCTTGCGCGCGACCCGCAGCATGAACGTGCCATCGCCCGAGCCGATCTCCAGCAGCCGTTTCGGCGGGTGCTGCACATTGGCCCGAAGGAGGCCGGCGGTGATGCCGGGCTGGCCCATCAGGATGTTCACCCGGCGAAGGTCGCCGCGCGAGGCGATGGCGCGGGGATCGTTCTCGGCGAGATGATCGAGGATCTCGTCCTCCACCTGCCGCGTCGCGAGACCCTTCTTTTCCCCGCTCATCCGACCGCCTCGAACAGCATCGTCTCGGCGGTCAGGCCCGGCCCGAAAGCCATGCCGCATCCCTTGCTGCCGGCGGACGCGCTCGCCAGCATCTTCTCCAAAACGAACATTACAGTCGCCGACGACATGTTGCCGTTGTCGCGCAGCACATTGCGGGAGGGGTCGAGCGCGGTAGCCGGCAGATCGAGGGCGCGCTCTACCGCATCCAGCACGGAGCGCCCGCCGGGATGCACGGCCCAGAGATCGATCTCGTCCGTCGGGACATCGCCGATGACCTCGGCGCGCTGATCGCCGAGCGTGCGCTGGATCGCCGTCGGAACCTGGCCCGACAGCACCATGTCGAAGCCGTCGTCGCGCACGCTCCACGTCATCAGGTCGCGGCTTTCGGCCGCGAGAAGCGCCCGGAAACTGTCGAGCCGGAAACCCGCGGGGTCGGCGCTGACAAGCGAGGCCGCGCAACCGTCGCCCCAGAGGCAGAAGGACAGGAGACGCTCGAGATCCGTGGTCTCCTTGAGATGCAGCGTGCAGAGCTCGATGTTGACGACGAGCACGCGGGCGGCAGGTTCGGACCGGACGATGTGGCGCGCCACCTTCAAGGCGTTGATCGCGGCGTAGCAGCCCATGAAGCCGATCATCGTCCGCTCGACGGAAGCGCTGAGGCCGCAGCGCGCGACGATCTCGAGATCGATGCCCGGCGCTGAGAAACCGGTGCAGCTGGTGACGACGAGGTGGGTGATGCCGGCGCGCTCCGAGGCCGGCAGCAACTTCTCCACCGCCTGCTGCGCCAGCGCCGGCGCATGCTGCTCGAAGAGGTCCATGCGCCGCCCGGTGCCCGGGAAGCTGCCGCGGGCATAGACGCCTTCCGCATCGACCGACGGGCCTTGCGGATCGTCGGTCGGAATGAGGCAGGAATAGCGGTGCTCGATGCCGCCCTTGTCGGCCATGCGCCGGAACACGGCTTGCCGGCGCGGATCGCCGTCGAGCTGAGCGGTGGCGAAATCGAGGAAATAGCGATGGACTTCATGGGCGGGAACGGCGGTCGCCGTCCGGTTCAGATAGGCGGTTTGCAAAGGCGTCTCGATCCGAATGAGTCTGCAGGGCCCAAACGTTGGAGATGACGCCCGGTCGCATGCCAATCGCTAAGTTACCGATATGTATAGCAGCGTCCACCAGGCGTTTAGAGGCATCGCCAGGCGACGGGCACGCGGCGCAGAACCGACGGCGCAATCAACGGAGGCACATACCCATCTCCCGGCAGTAAAGCGCCTTAGTTCCATCACGCTTTCGTTTGGCACTCACTGAATATCTTCCGGATTCTTTTAAGTCGGCCTTATGAATAGGGGGCTACTGGCTCTGGCCAACGGGGCGGCTGATCGCCCTTTTCCTTTATGGCGGTGGCAAAATGGCATTACGGGTCGGGCAGACACTTTACGCATTTTCTCTGGTGGTGAGTCTGGGCATCGGCGTCGCCGGCACGATCGGCGCCTATCAGCTGAACGAACTGAAAGTCGGTGGTCCCGTCTACGAACAGGTGGTCGACGGCAAGGATCTGCTCGCCGACATAATGCCGCCGCCGGCCTTCCTGATCGAAGCCTATCTCGACCTCGCCCTTAGCCATGAGGGCGCGACCTCTGTCGACGCGACCCAGGCAGAACTCGCCCGACTGAAGACGGCCTATGACGAGAGACTCGCCCATTGGCGGAACTCGGCGCTTCCCGCCGACATCAAGGCCGCGCTTGAAGAAGCGGGCCGCCCGGCCCAGCAATTCTGGTCGATGCTCGACACCGCCTACCTACCGGCAGCGCGCAGCGGGAACGCGGCGGCCGAGCAGAAGGTCTACGCCGACCTGCAAGGGCTCTACGCCGAGCACCGCAAGGGCATCGACGCGCTCGTCGCCGCGGCGGTGCAGCTGAACGGAACGCTGGAGGACGGTTCGCGGGCCCGCGCTTTCGGCGCCACCCTTTGGCAGCTGGGCTCGGTCGCGCTGGCGCTGACCGTGCTGCTTCTCGGCGTGCTCGCCCTCCGCCGCCGGGTCATCGCGCCGCTGGTGGCCGTGACGTCTGCGATGCGCGCACTCGCCGGCGGACGGCTCGAGGCCGAAATCCCCGCGACCGGCCGGGACGACGAGATCGGCGCGATGACGAATGCGCTGACGGTGTTCCGCACCGCCGAAACCGAGCGCCGGGCGCTCGCGGCACAGACCGAGACGCAGCGCGCCGAGGCAGACGCCGAGCGCGACCGGCGGGCCTTGGCCGACCAGGCGCGGACCGACGAGCTGAAGGCCTTCGTCCTCGACATCGACCAGGGCTTTGCCGCGCTGTCTTCCGGCGACTTGACCGCCCGGATGACGAAAGCCGTCGCGCCGGAATTCGAGCCGATCCGCGAGAAGTTCAACGGCACCGTCGAGACGCTCGACCAGACGATCGGCGCGGTGGTCAAGGCGTCCGGCACGATCCGCACCGGCCTGCACGAGATCTCCGTCGCCTCGAACGACCTCGCGACCCGCACCGAACAGCAAGCCGCGAGCCTCGAGGAGACGGTCGCCGCGCTCAGCGAAGTCACCGGCACCATCAACGAGACGGCTGCCGGCGCCCGCCATGCGCAGGCCGCCGCCGAAACGACGCAGAAGACCGCCGAGCGGGGCAGCGACGTCGTCGGCCGCGCCGTCATCGCCATGACCGACATCCAGAAGTCCTCCGACGAGATCGGCAAGATCATCGGCGTCATCGACGAGATCGCCTTCCAGACCAACCTCCTCGCGCTCAACGCCGGGGTCGAGGCGGCCCGGGCCGGCGAGGCAGGCCGCGGCTTTGCGGTGGTGGCGCAGGAAGTGCGCGGCCTTGCCCAGAGATCGGCCGAGGCGGCAAAGCAGATCAAGGAACTGATCTCGACCTCGAAAGGCCAGGTCGTCCAGGGCGTCTCCCTCGTCACGACCTCGGGCGAGTCGCTGTCGGAAATCATGGAACAGGTGGTGCGGATGAACGATCTCGTCTCGCAGATCGCGGCGCGCGCCGCCGAGCAGGCGGTCAGCCTGCGCGAGGTTTCGGTCGCCGCCGACCAGATGGACAAGGTGACCCAGCAGAACGCCGCCATGGTCGAGGAGACCACGGCCGCCGCGGAAAGCCTGACCAGCGAGACCGAGGAACTCGCCGGCCTCGTCGAGCGCTTCCGGACCGCCGGCGGCGGCACAAGGGCCGCCCGACCGACCGCCGTGCGCACCCCCGCCGCCCGCACCGTCACGCAGCTGCGCACCGTCGGCCAAGGCGGCGCCGCCCCGAAGCACAGCGCCGACGAATGGGCCGAGTTCTGAACCGCGACGCCCGCCCCTGATGCCGAGCCGGGCGAGCCGATAAACGGCGGGCAAGCTGATCCCTGCAGGGCGGGATGATACCCGCCGGACGGACCGGTGTCCGTCCCGCCCGGCCACCGCCAGCCGCCACGCTCCGCCGCCTTTCGCACTCCGACACCGGAATCCGGCGATCCCGCCGGCTCCCCTTGAGACCGCCTGAACTTTCCGCTACGCCACTGACAGGCGGGCCTGTAGCTCAATTGGTTAGAGCCGGCGGCTCATAACCGCTTGGTTGGGGGTTCGAGTCCCTCCGGGCCTACCAATTTTCAACGAGATCAAATTGCTAGCATACCCGGTTAGCCATCCATGTTCCGCTGATGTTCATGGTGCTTTGGCGAACCCTTCTCAGCTAAGGGAGTGGTTAGGTTCGCCTGTCGCTCGGGCATCTGGCCTACTCACCGACACGATTCGCGCAGGTGTGGTGCGGGTGGAGGATGTAATATCCTATATATTTTACAATGACTTGCATAAAAGTACGGGGAAACTAGCCCCGTTGAAACACATAAGCAATTTTGCGGCTGCCCCGCACCGAAAGTAGGGTTCGCTCAGGCGAAGCTGCATAGCGAAATGATCATAAGGGACTGTAGCGCGTTCAGGTCAGTAAGACCGTGGCAAGATACCCGAATGCAGTTGTGCCGATTGAACCCAAAGCCCAATAGAGCAATGTCCTCCGCGTTTGAAAGACCCGCTCCCCCTTCCCTATCGCTACCGTGAATCTGGGCATCAGCCAGTCTTTACATTTTTTACCAAGATACAGTATGGGCATGGATAGAGCCATCCCAGTTACGGCCATGTTAAACTTAGCCGTAATGGCCTCTGTGGGTGACAGTAAAGGCGAATGACTTACAACGAATGTTCCTAAAACATTCCACCCAATTAGACTTCCCATCGCCACAAATGTTGACGCCCACGCACCATCATATATCCGGTAAATGGGATCATATGCAGTTCGAGCAGATTTAAACTCTTGAGCAAGAGCCGCGCCAGTTCCGTGAACCTCAAGCCCCTCGCCGGTCACTTCGGCACTGAGCTTTCCTTCGTTCACAAAGTCACGGAGGTGGATACTGATGCGTCTCTTTTCTTGGGCGCCTATCTCGGACGAGGAGTAAATATGGATCCAAGTGGCTAGGTTAGACCTGAATATTGACAGGCTAAGGATTACATCTTCGCTTCGGTCTTCATAGATGGCGCCGTTATCGAAGGTGACGGAAATGCTGCAATAGCTCCCTGTGAAATCACGTGCGATCTTGACCACTTCTCGAAGCAGGAAGGCATCAACCCGAAATGCGCCTACATAATCGATCGGATGTGTATTTGTCGGCACACGCAACTCCATATTGATCGTGCCAGCTCTAGCTCCCAGCCGCCCGGAATACTAGCCAGTTAAATTTGCACCTTGTTCAGGCGGTAGCAGCACCGACGCTGTCCGGCCCTCCGGGCCTACCAGTTTCTATCGCGACTGAAGTTTTGAGCGCCGCCGGCAGAGGGTCATGCCCGCGGGCCTGGCTCGCTCCGCTGCCGGCGCGGTGGCACCGCCCAGCCCCTCCCCGATGCGCCAAGGTCTTAGAGACGCCGGAGCGCGGACCGTCCAGGATGTCGTCGGAAGGCTGATCTGCAGGAGCGTCGCAAGTTGCGGGTTGATCTCAGACGAGTATACGATCGCTGGTTCTGCGGTAGCTGAATCAGAACGTCTTGACCGCTGTAGCTTCGACACCCCTTGTGCGGCAACAGCATTAGAAGAACTCAATTCTACCGTAAAAATCATCACAAGTAGTTGAGTCGCTAAAGGAATTAATTCACTAAAAAGTATTAGACGGTTCTTTATTTTATCTCAAAATTATTCGCGTCGTTTAGTAATTTAATCTGGTTGGAATCCGCTGGAGAATTGATATATACTGCGCCGCCAGCCGTAGGGCGGCTCTTCATTCCACATGTGCGTGCCTTCAGAGTTGGCGCGGGAGACGCGGCATGCAGGTGACAGAAAATACAGCCAGCGTGGAGATGGGGTCGGTCGACCTCACTGCCTGCGATCGCGAACCCATACACCTCATCAGCGCCATCCAGCCAACCGGCTTCCTGGTTGCCGTCTCTACCGACTGGTTGATCTCGCGGGTATCGGCCAATGCGCCGCAGTTCCTGGGTCTGCCCGTCGAGCAGCTCTTGGGCTCGTCGCTCCGCGAACTGTTCGACCCGGAAGCCGTCCATACCTTGCGCAACCGGCTGGCACGGTTCAGGCACGACGATTCCGTCGAGCGCGCTTTCGGCGTGTCCTTGCTCCCGCAAGGCGACCGGTTCGACATCGCGGTCCACATGTCGAATGGCGAGGTGGTGATCGAGGCCGAGCCGAGCGAGGCCGCGGGCGAGATGAATCCCTCGGCCATGGTGCAGTCGATGCTCGGCCGGCTGAACGGCATCACCGACCTTAGCAAGCTTCTCGGCGAGGCGGCGCGGCAGGTGAAGGCGCTGACGGGGCACGACCGGGTGATGATCTACCGCTTCCATCCGGACGGCTCCGGCGAGGTGGTGGCCGAGCGGATACGCGCCGGTCTCGAGCCGTTTCTCGGGCTGCGCTATCCGGCATCGGACATTCCCCGGCAGGCCCGCGCGCTGATGGAGCGCAATCTGGTTCGCGTGGCCGCCGACATCTCGGCAGAACCGGCGGCGATCCTGCCCCGGCTGGGCGCGACCGGCGCCCCGCTCGACCTGTCCTTGAGCACGCTGCGCGCGCATTCCCCGATCCATGTCGAATACCTCAGGAACATGGGTGTCGAGGCGACGCTTACCATCTCGCTGCTGCGCCGCGGGCGGCTCTGGGGCCTCATCGCCTGTCACCATATGGCGGCACGGGCCGTCAGCTACGAACGCCGCACCACGGCCGAGCTGTTCGCCCAGTTCCTGTCCCTCTTGATCGAGAACCGCGAGCGCGACGAGATTTCCGACTACGAGCAGCGCACCCAGCGCCTGCACGAGGGGCTGATGGCGGCGATCGCGGAAAACGGCTCGACCGCCGCAAACCTTGCGGCGATGTCCGAGCGGATCAGCGAGATCGTTCCGTGCGACGGACTGGCGATCCGCATGGGCGACGAGACGGTCCTCGTCGGCCTGACACCGTCGGGCGACGAGGTCGTCGCTTTGACGCGCTTTCTCGACCAGGCCGGGGCGAGCCAGATCTTTTCCGCCAACTCGCTCGGCCTCGTGCACCCGCCCGCGGAGGCCTATGCGGAGACCGCGGCGGGCGTCCTAGCGATCCCGATCTCCCGCAACCCGCGCGACTACCTGATCTTCTTCCGCCGCGAGATTGCCCAGTCGGTGATCTGGGCCGGAGACCCGGCCAAGCCCGTCGAGGCAGGCCCCGGCGGCATGAGGCTGACGCCGCGCAAGAGCTTCGAGGCCTGGCGCGAGATCGTGCGCGGCCATTCGGCGCCCTGGACCGATCCCGAGCTGCGCGCCGCAGACGCGCTGCGGGTGACAATGCTGGAAGTCGTGCTGCGCATCACCGGCTTTGCCGAGAACGAGCGAAAGGCGGCAACGCAGCGCCAGGACCTGCTGATCGCCGAACTCAACCACCGCGTCCGCAACATTCTTGGCCTGATCCGGGGGCTGATTTCGCAGAGCAAATCCGGCGCGACGAATGTCGAGAGTTTTGCGGCGACCATCGGCGGCCGGGTTCAAGCGCTGGCCCGCGCCCATGACCAGATCACCGAAAGCGACTGGGGACCGGGATCGCTGCAGACCCTCATTGCCACCGAGGCCGCCGCCTATCTCAACGGCAATGCGCACCGGGTCCGGACGACAGGACCCGGCGTCCTGCTGCATCCGGAAGCCTTCGCCACCATGGCTCTGGTCATCCACGAGATGGTGACCAATGCCGCGAAATACGGCGCGCTGTGCGATCGGAACGGCGGTGTCGGCATCCACTGGGACGTCGATCCCCAAGGCGACCTCGTGATCGACTGGAGCGAGACGGGCGGCCCGCCCGTCCAGGCGCCGGCGAGACGCGGTTTCGGAACGACGATCATCGAGCGCTCCGTACCGCATGATCTCAACGGCAACGCGACCGTCGACTACCTGCTTCACGGGCTAAGGGCGCGCTTCGTCATTCCCTCGAAGTTCGTTCAGCCGGAAACCGAGATGACCCCGGTCCAGATCGTCGAGATCGTCCCGCCGGAGGCGTTCAGTCTTTCCGGCTGTGTTCTGCTGTTGGAGGACAGCATGATCATCGCGATGGATGCAGAGGAGATGCTGTATTCGCTCGGGGCCGAGCGGGTGCAGATCGGGAACGACGTGCGAGAGGCGCTGCGCCTCATTGCCCTTGATCCGCCTAGCTTTGCCGTGCTCGACGTCAATCTGGGAGACGAGACGAGCTTTGCGGTCGCCGACCGGTTGCGGGAGGCGGGAATCCCCTTCGTCTTCGCGACCGGTTACGGCGATGCGGCGGACCTGCCGCCGATCCACCGCGACCGCGTCGTCGTCAAGAAGCCCTATACGTCGGCATCGATCGCGGAAGGAGCCTCGAGGGCGACAGCGGGAGCGGACACGCCGAACTCGTCAGACGAGGCTGCCTCGAGCCGTCGCACAGAGGATGCGCTATCCTGAGCAGGGTGGGCAGTTGCCCCTGATCTCGGAATGCGACCGTCCTGTCACCATCCCCTAGCCGAGGATATCCCGCCGGGCGCGGGCTTTGCGCGTCGCCCGGGCGACCCGTGCGGCGACGGCCTCCTTCTGCTGAAGGCGCAAGGCTTTCAGGCGAGCGGTCTTGGCTGCGGTGGTTTCCGGGACCGGGGGCGGCGGTGTTGCGGTCTTCTCATCGTCCGGCATTGGTCTTTCCTCGAGCGGCCGCCTGTCGACCCATGGTTCGCCATAGAGGTGACGCCCGTCCCGGCGCAAGACCCGAACGCCGCGCGAGGACGCTGGCGATGGCCGGTCTCAGCCGAGCAGCATCCGGACGTGATCGTTGAGAAAGACCCCGTTCGGGTCGAGCCGGCGCCGCAGCGCGCGAAAATCGTCCGCGCGGGGGTAGAGCGCCGTCACGTCGTCGGTATCCAGAAAATGCAGCTTGCCCCAATGCGGGCGGGAGCCGAACGCGCGCAGGATCTGGTCGACGTCCTTCAGGAAGTCCCAGTAGTCGATGCCAGGCTGGCCGGAGACCGAGAGCGAGATCGAGTCACGCTCGTGGAACGGGCTCAGCCAGGCCCCGTCACCGGCGGTGAAACGGTACTCTATCGGGAAAATGCAGTTGGTGTGCCGCGTCAGCATGAGCGTGCGAACGGCGCGGACGGCGTCCTTTCCGTGCTGGACGGGGACGGCATATTCGAGTTCATGGAAGTTCGGCACGTATTCGATGGGATAGATGTCCGAGGAATAAGCGATCTTCTCGTAGCGCGACTTCATTTCCGGTCGCTCGGTCATGTCCATCACCTTCATCTCGCAGATGTCGGCGGACTTGGTCGTGGTTGACCACGGCGCCTCGGACGTGTCGTCAAGGCAGTAGAGATGGCGGCTCTCCGCAACGGGGCACCAGAAGAAGCCGAAATGCCGATGGTTGGCAGCCAGTTCATCATGCCGCGCCATGCAGGTTTCGAAATCATCGCGCCAGAGGTGTTCGTGCAGACGGTAGGCCGGCAAGGTATCGAGCGTCATCTCGGAGATCACGCCGAGCGTGCCGAGCGACACTCGCGCCGCAAGCAGCAGGTCACGGTCCGTCCCGTCGACGACGAGGATACTGCCGTCCGGCTGCACCAGGCGCAGCGCGGCGACCTGGGAGGCGAGGCAACCGAGCCGCGCGCCGGTCCCGTGCGTCCCGGTGGTGAAGGCGCCGGCCACCGCCTGCGTGTCGATGTCGCCCTGGTTGGCGAGCGACAAGCCGTGCTGCTTCAACGCCCTGCCGATATCGCCGATCCGCGTGCCCGCGGCCACCCGGACCTGGCTGCCGTCGACGCCGAGGACGCCGCTGAGGCCGGCCAGCGACAGCAGCAGGCCGCCGGTACCGACCACCGGAGTGAAGGAATGGCCGGAGCCGGCGACGCGGACGTTGAGGCCGCGCCCGGCGGCTTCGGTGACCATCTCGGCGAGCTGGTCCTCGCTCTCGGGTGCGGCCTTGTAGCGGGCGATGCAGGACTGGTTGCCCACCCAATTGCGCCAGAGACCACCCTTTTCGAAGGTCATGCAGCTCTCCCCGGTATAGCGGTCAGGCGGCGGTGAAGCCGTTGTCGACGAACAGATGCGTGCCGTTGACGAAGCTCGCCTCGTCGCTGAGCAGGAACAGCGCGGCGCTCGCCACCTCCTCCGGCCGGCACATCCGGCCCTGCGCCGCCGCGATCGCGGCATCGGACACGTCGACGCCGTAGCGCGTCAACTCCTCCACCTCGCGGCTGCCGTGCGCGGTCTGGATGAAGCCGGGGCAGACGGCGTTGCAGCGGATGTTGCGGTCACGGAACTCGACGGCGATGGCGCGGGCGAACATGTGCACCGCGCCCTTCGTCGCCCCGTAAAGCACTTCCATCGGCGTGCCGGCGACGGCGGAGATCGACGAGGTGCAGACGATGCGGCCGCCGCCCGCGGCCAGCATGCCCGGCAGAACGGCGCGCGTCATCAGGAACATCGAGCGCACGTTCACGTCCATCAGCCAGTCGTAATCCTCGTCGGTGGTCTCGAGGAACGGCTTCACGACGATCGAGCCGGCATGGTTGAAGAGAAGCGTCGGCGCGCCGAAGGCCTCGCCCGCCCGCGCCACCGCCGCCTCGACCTCGTTGCGGCGGGAGACATCGGCATGGCAGAAAATCGCTTCCCCGCCGCCAGCCCGGATGTTGTCCGCGAGTGCCTCGCCAGCCTCGCGCTGCCGGTCGACAATCGAAACCCTTGCGCCCTCGGCAGCAAACAGCGTAGCGGCCGCGCCGCCGCATCCCGTCGCGCCACCGGAGATCAGCGCGTGATAGCCTTGCAGACGTCCGGACATGTCAGCGCTCCCTATCCCGTACAGTAAACGACTTGACAAAAACTCGGCGCCTTGGCCGGCGCGCAGTTGCGCATCGCCGGCAAGATGAAGAGTGACAGGCAATTTTACGCAGCGAAAGCGGGAACCTCGACATTCGCCAATGAGTTTTGCCGCGAGAAAACCACAAAACAGCATTAGCCGGCGGACCGATACTGTAGTGCGGCTTCTTATTTAAACGGCAAACAACCCTACAGCGCCCGCTGCAAAAAGGGGCATCAGTCGATCGCTTGGCGCCTCAACCTTGTCGGCTAAAGCTTGGCCTTAGTAATTTTGCGATGCATCGGCATCATGATTCGGATCGGCAGAGATATGCTGATCCGCGGACAGGGTCGCAGCCTTCGGTATCAGGCGGCAAAGACCCAACATCCCCTGTTACGGCGCAGACATCGGATTATTTTGATTTGAGCACGAACTTTGGCGTGAAATAATTCAAGTATTGGATTGATCCGGCGTCAATCGATGATACATACGAGACATGTCCACCGGGACAACCTAGTCAAATTTTCCAGAAAGCATCCTTATGGACTACGAGATCGACAGCTCTACCAACACAGTCGAACTGGCAGCGAGTATCATTGCCGCATATGTCGCCAATAATCACGTAGCGGTTGCAGACCTACCTGCAGTGATTGCAAGCGTCTACAGCGCGTTGACGGCGATCGGCACGAGCACACCGGAGCCCGTCAAGGAAGCTGTGGCGTTGGTACCGGCCGTTCCGATCAAGAAGTCGATCACACCCGAATACATCATCTGCCTGGAAGATGGTAAGCACTTCAAGTCTATGAAGCGCCACCTTGCCACGAAGTTCGACATGAGCCCTGACGAATACCGCCGCAAGTGGGGCCTCCCGAACGATTATCCGATGGTTGCGGCCGGCTACGCCGCCAAGCGCTCGGAACTCGCCCTGAGCCTCGGCCTCGGCCGTAAGAAGACCGCCGATGTGGCGGAAGAGCCAGCGCCCGCAGCCAAGCCTGCCCGCGCAAAGAAGGCCAAGGCCCCGGACGCCGAAGCCGCCTGAGGCGACTGATCCCTGCGCCGCCGGCTGGAGCCGGCGGTTTGGGTTACGAGTGCCAAGCGACGAATGAATTGAAGTTTGGGTACCGGCGGGAGACTGCGCGCAGGCTCTCGCCTTTGGCCACAATCGCGTGACATCAGGGGCAATCCTCACTGGAGACCGCCCCATGATTCGTTCATCCCTTCTGGCCCTGACCGTACTGCCGCTCGGTCTCGCCGCCCTCCCCGCGCAGGCCGAACAGACGACGCCGCCGCGGCAGATCGTCGTCACCGGCGTCGGAGAAGCTTCGGCAAAGCCTGACATCGCCGTAACCAACCTCACGATCCTACGGGTCGGCGAGACGGCCCGCGCCGCACTGGACGACGCTAACAAGGCGATGAGCGAGGTCACCGAGGCGATCAAGAGCCTCAAGATCGAGAGCCGCGATCTGCAAACATCTGGCTTCGCAATCACCCCCCAATACCGCTACGACCAGACCCAGGACGGGACCCAAAAGCCGCCGGTTCTCGTCGGCTACGAGGTGCGCAACACGCTGTCGGTGCGGATCCGCGACATCGCCGCGGTCGGCGCCGTGCTCGACAAAGCAGTGAGCCTCGGCGTCAACCAGGGCGGCGACATCAGCTTCACCGTCTCCGATCCCGCGCCGCTGCGCACGGCGGCCCGGCAGGATGCGGTGAAGGATGCAACGGCGACGGCGACGGCGCTGGCCGAGGCAGCGGGTGTTCCGCTCGGCGCTGTCTTCTCGATCGACAGCGCGGATCAAGGCACCCCGCCGCAGCCGATGGAGATGGGCCGGATGGCTCTGGCAGCCGCGCCCATGGACAAGAGCGTGCCGGTCGAGGCGGGCGAGAATACGGTTCGCGCGACGGTGCGGATGGTGTTCGACATCGGTGCCCCCTCCGGAAACTGAACCCAAATCGCACAGCACCAAAGAGAAAAGGCCGCGTCTCTCAGGAGACGCGGCCTTTTGCTTGGACGCGGTGACTTTGAACTGTTCTCGCCAGGGGCAGAGCCCTCCCCAACGGAATGGCACCGCGACGGGAGGCCGCTCGCGATGCCCTTACCGGGACGCGGGTTAGCGGACGTTGATGACCGGGCAGCCGCGCTCCTGCGCGAACGACACGGAGATGTAACGACCGCGCTTGCGTCCGTCGACCACGACGGCCCGGCGGTTGTCGCGGACGATGCCGGCGCGGTTGATGCCCATGCGGGAGGCCTTGCGGAGCGCCTGGCGCGGCGAGCAGCCGCGCTCGTAACGGCGGTCGTCGCGGCGATCATAACGCTGCGCCAACAGGACGTTGCCACCCTGGGGAGCGATGACGGTCACGCCGGTCGGAGCAGCAAGGGCGGGCGCGGCGATGACGGCACCGCCGGAAAGCGTCGCGGCGACAAGGACGGTGCGGAAAAAGTGGCTGAACATGGTGGTTCTCCCGTTGCAATCGATCTGCCGGCCCATCGCCAGCGATGAGACGACCATCGGCTCTGGCACCTGAATGAAGCCGGAAAGCGGCGTTCATCAGCCATTCAGGCAAACCGCCAGGAGACAAACCCCGCCTGCCGGTCCGCAGGATGAGGCCGACGAGTTGCGGATGTCTCCGCGCTGACTTCGAATCGCTTCCTGAAAAGCCATCTTCAGGACGGTCTTCAGCTACCTAAATATTCGTGCCCGGCCCAAGAACGCACAGAGTGCTTCTATGTATAAGCATCTCACAATAGCAGGTTCCTATTAGTAATATTTTAGGGTGCGCTGCCGCAAAGACAGCACAAGATAGACCTTCCCAGCAGGTGACCGAGTGCCCAGCCTTGGACGACATCCCCGACAGGTGATGCGCTTCAGCTATTACGCCCTGATGATCTGCTTCATCACCGGCCTCTGCCTTTCGATGCTGGGCATGATGCATCCCGCCGGCGCCAAGGCGGCGCTGCCGGTCTCGGGCCTCTGCTTCGCGCTGGGGCTGGTCGGCCTGCTCTTGCTGCACCGCTTGCGCGCCCAGATCGTGGCGCTGTTCGTCGACGCCGAGCGCAGCAAGATCGCGCGGGACGCTTTCCTGACGGAAGATGAGATCACCGGCGCGATGACCCGGCGGGTCTTCCTGTCGGCCTCCGCGCAAGAACTGCAGCGTGTCGGGCCGGGGCGAACGTCGGCGCTGTTCGCTGTCGACATGGACTACTTGAAAACGCTGAACGACAGCCTTGGCCATACCGCAGGCGATTTCGCCTTGCGGCACCTCGCAAAAACCCTTCGCCGCAGCTTTCCGGATTCGATCGTGGGCAGGCTCGGCGGCGACGAATTCGGCGTCTTCGCGCCTGTCGCTGATGCCGCTGCCGCCGAAGCACTCTGCCGGATCTGCCTCGACGCCTTGCACCAGCCGGTCTTCTTCGACGGGCGGGCGATCACCTTGTCCGCCTCGATCGGCATCGCGCTGACGCCGCTGCACAGCGTCTTCTTCAACGAGCTGATGCAGTGTGCCGACCTCGCGCTCTACCAGGCCAAGCGCAAGGGCCGCGGCCAGGCGACGCTGTTCCACGATGACATGCTGCGCGACCGCCGCCACCACCGCTTCATCGAGCGCGAGCTGCGCGCCGCGATCCTCCTCGACGAGCTGCATCTCGTCTACCAGCCCATCACCGATCCCAGCGGCGCGGTACGCGGTTACGAGAGCCTGCTGCGCTGGAACCACCCGGTGCGCGGCGCGATCGCGCCCAGCGATTTCATTCCGGTGGCCGAGCGATCGCATGTTATCGACCTGCTCGGCGAATGGGTGTTCCGGCGTGCCCTCAGCGACGCCCGCGACTTCGGCGACCTCGGCGTCGCCGTGAACATCTCGCCTTGCCAGCTGAAACGCGACGACGTCGTCGACATGGTCGCGCGGACGCTTGCGGAGAGCGGCGTCTCGCCGTCGCGGATCACCCTCGAGGTGACGGAGTCCATGGCGATGAGCGCAAATTCAGACGTTCTGCGGCGCATCGAGGCCCTGCGGGCCCTCGGGCTGCGGATCTCGCTCGACGACTTTGGCACCGGCTATTGCGGCTTCGCCTACCTCAGAACGTTTCCGATACACACCATCAAGATCGACCGCAGCTTCATCGCCCGGCTCGGCGAAACCCTCGCCGACAACGTCCTCGTCAGCGCAATGGTCAACGTCGCCGCCGCCATGCAGCTTGGCGTGGTCGCCGAGGGCATCGAGACCGAGGCGCAGTTCGTCCTTGCCAAGGCCGCGGGCTGCACGCTTTTCCAAGGCTACTTCATCGCCCGCCCCATGCCGAAGGAAGCGCTGGTGGAGTGGCTCGCCCGGCGGGACGAGGCACCCGCCCGGGAGGTTCACACCACAGCTTCGGCCTCGATCTCCACCCTGTAGTCGCCGACGAGATTGCCGACGGCATAGAGCGTATTGGCCGGCCGGGCCTCGGCGAAGTAGCGGCCATGGACCCGCGAGACCGGCTCCCAGTCGTCGGCATCCCTCAGATAGACCCGCGTGCGCACGACATCTTCGAGGCTGCCGCCGAGGGCGGCGATGCTGGCGGCGATCTTGTCGAGGATGAAGACGGCCTGGCCCGCCGGATCGCCAGGGCAGACGACGCTGCCATCCGGAGCCGTCGCGGTGGTGCCGCTGACGAGGATGCGCTCGCCGACCCGCACCGCCCGGCTGAAGCCGCAGATTTCCTCCCAGATGCTGCCACTGTCGACGCGCAGGCGGTCCGGCCGGTTGGCGATCGGAACCGCCGTGTAGAACTTCGGCAGCGCGCCGAGATGGTGGCTGAGATCGCCGGATGCGGTGAGGAAGGGCGGCTTGCGGTACTCGTCGCCGCAGTCGCCGGGCAGCATCCGCGTCTCGGCAAACGCGGCGTCGAGCACCGCATGGTCCTCGGCGTCGAGCGCCAGGGCAAACACCGCAGCATTGTCCTCGCGGTGCTGGCGCTCGCCGAGCCGCGCACCGACGATGACGGCGGCGACCGCCTTACGGTCGAGGATCAGGCGTGTCGCGACGTTGGGGATCGAGGCGCCATGCCGATCGGCGACGGACTTCAGCGCCGCCAGCACCGACTGGAACACATCCCAGCCGCCGATCTCCTCGACGAAGCGCTTGTACTTCATCTTGCTCCAGTCGGAGAGCGCATCGGGCTCCGCGGCGCCGAGCCACCGCTCCGAGAGCAACCCGCCGGCCAGCGTGCCATAGGCGAGGAGGCGAATGCCGTTGGCGAGGCAGAACTCGCTCATGATCCCGCTCGCCCGCCGGTCGAGCACGGAGAACGACACCTGGTTGGAGACGACCGGAATGCCCTCGCCGACCAGCACGCGCAGATGGTCTATGTTGAAGTTGGTGACGCCGATGGCGCCGATCAGCCCCTCGTCGCGGAGTTTGGCGAGTTCCTTCATCGCGTCGATGTAGCCGGGGTGCTCGAAGGTCCACCAGTGGAACTGCATCAGGTCGATGCGGTCGAGCCGCATCCGGTCGAGGCTGCGCTTGACGCCTTCGCGCACCGTCTCGGCGGTCATCGGCCCCGGCGTCGGGCACCATTTGGTGAAGGCGGTCGAGACCGGGAGACCGTCGCGTCGCTGCTGCGCCAGCAGCTCGCCGGTGATCACCTCGGCGCTGCCGTAGTGATCGGCCATGTCGAACGTGTCGAAGCCGTCGGCCGCATACGCCGCCATGTCGGCGGCAGCCTTGACCGGGTCGAGCAGCGTGCCGCCCCGCTCCATGTCGGCCACCTGCCAGAGGCCGGTGACGATCCGGCTGATCTCGAGGCCGGGGGCGAGTTCGGTGCGCTGAAGGGTCATGTCTATTCCATTCCGGCGGGGCCGCGCGGCGCGCCGCTGTTGGGTCCGGGCGGGCGGCGCTGCCGTCCGTCCGGAAGGTTGGTACGATCCGGCGATCAGCCGCCGATCTTGGTCTTCAACGCGTTGACCTCGTCGGTCGAGATCTCGCCGGTGGTGGCGACAGCGCCGTCGGTGATCTTCCACAGCCGGAAAGGCCCGGTGATGTCACCGTACTGGTCGAAGGCGACCGGGCCGATGACGCCCTCGTAGCGGATCGGCTTGCCCTCGGAGAGAAGCTTCAGGCCCTTGGCGAACTCTTCCTTGCCGGCGTAGATCACCTCGCCCTTGGGGTCGACCACCTTCGCGATGGCGTCGCGAATCTCCAGCGGCTTCTCGGAGCCGGCGGCGGCGATGGCGAGGCCAAGGATCGCGCCGGCATCGTAGGAGCGGTCGGCGGCGGGGTTGCTCGCGGCGATGCCGCCGGAGAAAGCCTCGTAGTTCGCCGTGAAATACTCGGTCGACTTGGTCGGGCTGGTGCCGGACGAGGTGCCGTAGGCCTCGTTCAGATACTGCGCGCCGACGCTCTTGATGAAGTCCGGGCTGTTCATGCCGTCGTTCAAGAGGAACTTCGGGGTGCCGCCGCCGGAGATCCAGGCGCGGGCGATGGTGGCGCCGTCGACCGGCGTCGAGATGAGGTAGAGCCCGTCCGGCTCGCCCTCCATCGCGGCGGTCGCCTCCGACTGGTAGCTCGCCTGGTTCTCGTTGTAGGGCGTCGTCGAGACGATCTTGCCGCCGAGCGCCTCGTAGGCCTTTTTGAACTCGCCGAACATGTTGACGCCGAAGTCATTGTTGACGTGGACGACGGCGATTTTCTTGAAGCCCTGGTCCAGCGCATACTTCGCCGCCGCAGTGCCTTGCAGCGCATCCGAGGTGATGGTGCGGAAGAAGATGCCGCCGGTCTTGCCGTCGCGGCCGAGCGCCGTCAGCGTCGGCGAGGAGGAGGCCGGTGAGATCTGCACCACCTTGGCCGGTGCGGTCACCGAGGTGAGGATCGGGATGGTGACCGAGGAGATGATGCCGCCGATGATCGCCGGCACCTTGGCGATCTGAACGAGCTGGGTGGCGACGTCGACGGCGACGCTGCCGGTGCTCTGTGAGTCGCGGGTATCGGTGGCGAGCGTGCAGCCGCGGATGCCGCCGGCCTCGTTGAAGTCGCGGAAGGCCATCTCGACCGACTTCGCGCCGGCTTGGCCATATTCGCCGGCAGGTCCCGTCAGTTCCATCACCACGCCGACGGTGATCTTGCAATCGGCGGCAAGGGCCGGCGCCGATAAGGCGAGGCCGGCGGCGGTCGTCAGCAGCAGCAGTCTGTTCATTTCATCCCCCCGGTGACGGAAAAGCTGAGGTCCCCACGGCCTCAGGCTTTGGTGTTAAGCTCGTATTTCATGATCGAGCCGTGCCGCCCCGTGCGGTCGCGCTCGAGCGCATAGATGTCGCCCTCCGGCCCCTGCCGCTCGGCCAGCACAGCGTCGATCTCGGCGACGTCGGCGGCGGAAAGGGTCAAGCCGGAAACGGCGGCGTTGGCAGCGACATGGGCGCGGTTGCGCGCACCGACGATGATGGCGGCGACCCCAGGACGATCAAGTACATAGCGCCCGGCAACGGTCGCGATATCCGCGCCGTGCCGCGCGCCGACGCCGGCGAGCGCCCGCAGCAGGTGTTGGAACAGATCCCAACCGCCGAAATCGTCGATGATCAGCTTGTACTTGGTGAGCGAGCGGTTCTCCATCGGATGCTCCGGCTCCGCGACGCCCAGCCACCGCTCGGACAGGAAACCGCCGGCGACCGAGCCGTAGCAGAAGAGGGCAATGCCCTCGTCGCGCGCCAGCGGTACGAGATGGCTCTCCGGCCGCGCGTCGAGCACGGAATACTGCACCTGCATCGAGAACAGCGGGATGCCGGCCTCGCGCACCGCTTGGATGCGCGGCGCATCGAAATTCGTGCCGCCGACGTGCAGGATGCGCCCGTCCCGGCGGATCTCGTCGAGCCAGCCGAAGACGTCGAGCCAGAGCGGGGCGTCGTAATCCCACCAGTGGAACTGCACGAGGTCGAGCCGTTCCATGCCCAGCCGGGCGCGCGAGCGATCGACCTGCGCCTCGATGTCGCGCTTGGTGACGCGCGTCAGCAGCGACAGGTCCGGCACCATCTTCGTGTGGATGCGCACGCTTGCCAGCGCCTCGGTGCCGCGGGTTTCGGCGAGCTTCCGGCGAAAGACGCCGTAGATCTCCTCGACGCCGGTATAGATGTCGGCGCAGTCGAAGGTGGTGATCCCCGCATCAAACGCGGCGATCAGGTCGTCGACGGCCCGGTCGGTGTCGATCTCGCCGTGCCCGCCGGCGAGCTGCCAGCCGCCGCGGATGACGCGGGAGATCTCGTAGCCGGGGGCAAGGCTCAGCCGCTCGGGCGCGCTCACGTCGGCTCTCCCGACGGCAGCGGCACGGCCGTTGTCTCGCTGTGGCGGAAGCGGCGCATGCCGAGTCGGGTGATGCGCAGCCGGCTCGAACAGTGGGGGTCCGGACAGGCGATCTCGGCGTCGCTCGCCATCCAGTCATTGCCATGCAAGGCCCGCTGCTTGGCCGGCAGCAGCGGCAGCACCGCAGCGATCGAGTAGAGCGAGAAGCCCTGGCCGGCCGGCATCGACACCATCTCGCCGCGCACCTCGAAATGATCGCCGGCCCTGGCGCCGCAATACACCGCGCCGCCGGGCGGGATGATCGCCTCGACCCTCAGGTCGTAGAGCTCGAAGCTGTCGTCGCCGCCGTCGCCGGCCATTGTTTCCGTCACGCGATACGCCCTGTGAAGAAGTCCTGTGCGGCAGCGGCCGACACTGCCCGCGGGTTGCGAGACCCGGCGTTGCTGCCTAATGTGCCCGGAGTTTGATCACAGATAATCCGGCGGCACAATCATATGCAGGCCCAGATGCGCGCAGCCTGTGCGCTCTCGCTTCGGCGACCGAAAGAGGGCCGAGGCCTGTGGAAATGACGGCCTCCCCGCCCCCTCACCCAGCGCATGCCGCGGGCGTATCGCCGGCCCGCGCCGGGAGCCGCCTGTCGGCCCGCGCCGTGGTGAAGCGCTTCGGCGGGGTGGCCGCGGTCGACGGCGTCTCCTTCGATCTCGCCGCGGGCGAGATCCTCGGCCTGATCGGGCCGAACGGCGCCGGCAAGACCACGCTGTTCGACTGCCTCGCCGGCAGCCAGACCCCGACCGCCGGCACCATCTCGCTCGGCGACCGGCGGATCGACACGCTGGCCCCGCACCGGCGGATCGGCGCCGGGCTCGCCCGCACCTTCCAGATCCCCCGCCCCTTTCCCGAACTCAGCGTGCTCGACAACGTGCTGCTCGGCCGCCAGCACCAGGCCGGCGAGCGCATCCTGCCGAACTGGTTCGCGCCCGGTCGCGTCCGCCGGGAGGAACGCGAGGCGCGGGAGAAGGCCCGGGCGCTGATCGACTTCGTGACGCTGTCGCGGCTGGCGGACCAGCCAGCGCGCATGCTCTCCGGCGGCCAGCGCAAGCTCTTGGAACTGGCCCGCGTGCTGATGGCGGACCCATCGGTGATCCTCCTCGACGAGCCGGCGGCGGGCGTCAATCCGAGCCTCCTCGAGACGATCATCGAGCGCATCGCCGAGCTCAACCGCTCCGGCATGACTTTCCTCCTGATCGAGCACAACATGGACATGGTGGCGCGGCTGTGCGGCCGGGCGATCGTGATGGCCGCCGGCAAGGTGATCGCCGAGGGGACGCCCGACGCGGTGTCGCGCGACGCCGCGGTGATCGACGCCTATCTCGGCGGCGTCGCGGCATGACGATCCTCGAGATTTCCGGCCTCGTCGCCGGCTACGAGCCGGGCGTGCCGATCGTCAACGGCGCCAGCCTCAGCATCGAGAAGGGCGAGATTGTCGCCATCCTCGGGCCGAACGGTGCCGGCAAGTCGACGTTGATCAAAGCCGTCGCCGGCCTCGTCCCGATCAGCGCGGGCACCGTGCGGCTGCGCGGCGAGGACATCACCCGGCTGCCAGCGCACCAGATGGTCCGGCATGGCCTCGGCTTCGTGCCGCAGACCGAGAACGTGTTTCCCTCGATGTCGATCATCGACAATTTGAAGCTCGCTGCCGGCATCGTGCCGGCCGCCGAGCGCGCCGGTCGGATCGCCCGGGTCGAGGCGCTGTTCCCTGACCTTGCCGGCCGCCGCACACTCGCCGCCGGCCGGCTGTCGGGCGGGCAGCGGCAGATGCTCGCCGTCGCCCGCGCGCTGATCGTCGAGCCGGACGTCCTGATGCTCGACGAGCCCTCCGCCGGCTTGTCGCCGAAACTCGTCTCGCTGGTGTTCGCCAAGCTCGCCGAGATCCGCTCCGAGGGGGTGACTATCCTCCTCGTCGAGCAGAACGCCCGCGCCGCGCTCGCCATCGCCGACCGTGGCGTGATCCTCGCCGAAGGCCGCGAGCGGCACGGGGGACCCGCCGCCGCCTTGCTGGGAGATCCCGCGATCGCCGAGCTCTACCTCGGCGGCCGTCGCGCCGTGCTCGCGCCGGCCCCGTTGCCCGCGCCGATGGCGTCGCAAGGGGGCGCGGCATGAGCCTGCAATTCCTCGTCGACGGCCTCCTCACCGGCCTGATGATCGGCCTCGGCGCCATCGGCGTAACGCTGACCTACTCGATCCTGCGCTTTGCCAACTTCGCCCATGGCGAACTGATGACCTTCGGCGCCTATGCCGCCTGGAGCATCAGCTTCGCCCTCTCGGCGCTGCTGGGCGCGGCGCTGCCGCCGCTCGCGCCCTTCTCCTTCGCCTGGAGCGTGCTGGTCGCCGGCGCCCTCGCCATGGTGCTGACGGCGGGCCTTGCTGTGCTCCTCGACCTCGTCCTGTTCAAGCGGCTGCGCGAGAAGTCGACGACCATCGTCGTCGTGATGGCAAGCTTCGGCGCCTCGATCGCGCTGCGCAGCCTGATCGAATTCGCCTTCTCGTCGAGCCCGGTCTATTTCAGCCGCGACTTGCAGATCGCCACGCGCCTCGGGCTCGGGATGCGGGTGACGCCCGACCAGGGCGCGCTGATCGCCGTGACGCTGCTGCTGCTCGTCCTCGTCCACCTCTTCGTTACCCGCAGCCAGGCCGGCCGCTCGATGCGGGCCGTCGCCGAAAACCCGGCGCTGGCGAAGGTGGCGGGGATCGACGTCGACCGGGTCGTGCGCCTCACCTGGATCCTCGGCGGATCGCTCGCCGCCGCAGCCGGCACGATGACCGGCATTCTCGTCCAGATCCGTCCCTATATGGGCTTCGACCTCCTGCTGCCGCTGTTCTCGGCGGCGATCCTCGGCGGCATCGGCAGCGTGCCGGGCGCCATCCTTGGCGCGGTGATCATCGGCATTTCGGAAGCCGCGACGGTGCACTTCATCGGCGCCGAGTGGCGCGCGGCGGTGTCCTTCGTGCTCTTGATCCTGATGCTGCTGATCCGGCCGAGCGGCCTGTTCGGGGGACGCGCCTGATGCTCGCCTTTGCCGCCTATGGCGCCTTCTTCCTGACGACGGCGCTGGCCTTCGCGGTCGTCTGCATCGGGCTCAACCTGCAATGGGGCATGACCGGCCTGTTCAATGTCGGCATTGCCGGCTTCGTGGCGGTCGGCGCCTATACCTCGGCGATCCTGACGACGCCGGAGACCGCCGGCCATCTCGGCGGCTTCGCCCTGCCCATGCCGCTCGGCTGGCTCGGCGCGATGCTGGCGAGCGGGCTGATCGCGGCGGCCGTCGGCGGCATCACGCTCCGGCTGCGGTCGGACTATCTCGCCATCACCACGTTTGGGGTGGCGGTCGTCATCCACCTCGTCGCGCTGAACGCGCAGGCCCTGACCGGCGGCCCGTTCGGCATCGGCTTCATCCCACGCGGGTTCGAGAGCTTTGCCGACCGGCCGCTGCTCTTTGGCGCCGGCAACCTCGCGCTCGCCGCCATCACGACGCTTGCCGTCTATCTCGTGATGGAAAAGCTCGCGCGCAGCCCCTGGGGCCGGGTGCTGAGGGCCATCCGCGAGGACGAGACGGCCGCCGCCTCGCTCGGCAAGAGCCCGGTGCGCTACCGGCTGCAGGCCTTTGCCATCGGCGGGGCGATCATGGGGCTGGGCGGGGCGATGCAGGCGCATTTCATCGGCTTCATCGCGCCCAACAACTACTTGCCGAACTTCACCTTCCAGGTCTGGGCCATGCTGATCATCGGCGGCGCCGGCAGCAACCGCGGCGCCATCGCCGGCGCGATCCTCGTCTGGGGGATCTGGAGCCTGTCGAGCGCCGGCGTCTCGGCCTTCGTGCCGGCCGAGTACCAGGCGCGAGCGAGCGCGCTGCAGCTGGTGCTGATCGGCGTCATGCTCTGCACGATCCTTGCCGTCCGTCCGCGCGGCCTGTTCGGCGAAAAGCTGCGGCCGGCCCCCAAGGCTTAAGCTGCAGCCTGTCTCCGACGCTGATGGGCCTTCTTCCGCCTACGCCACGAGGTTCGGGGGCGTCTCGCCGCGCAGCACGGCATCGATGCCGTCAAGGGCGAGAAAACCCATGGCGTCCCGGGCGGTCGCGGTGGCGCTGCCGAGATGCGGCAGCAGCACGACGTTGTCGAGCGCGAGGTAGGCCGGGTTCACTTTCGGCTCGCCATCATAGACGTCGAGGCCCGCCGCGGTGATACGCCCCGACTTCAGCGCCGCGACGAGGGCGGCATCGTCGACCAGCGTGCCGCGCGCGGCGTTCACTACGATCGCACCCTTCGGCAGGCGCTCGATCCGCTCGGCGTTGAGCCAGCGATAGGTGTCCGGCGTCGATGGCGCGTTCAGCGAGAGCACGTCGGAGACGGCGAGCAGGCTGTCGTCGCTGTCGTGAAAGATGGCGCCGGCCTCGAGCTCGGGCGCAAGCCGCGTGCGGTTGCGGTAGTGCACCTCCATCGAGAAGCCGCGCGCCATGGCGGCGACCTCGCGGCCGATGCGGCCCATGCCGTAGATGCCGAGCCGGCGCCCCGAAATCTGCGTGCCGATCAGCTGCGTCGGCGCCCAGCCGGTCCACTCTCCGGCGCGCAGCAGGCGCTCGGCTTCGCCGGCGCGGCGGGCGGCCGCCAGAATCAGCAGCAAGGTGACTTCGGCGGTCGCGAGCGACAGCACGTCCGGCGTGTTGCAAAGGGCAATGCCCCGGGCGCGCAAGGCTTTCGCATCGACGTGATCGTAGCCGACCGAGAACGTGCCGACGACCTTGATCGTGTCGGGCAGCCGGGCGATCAGCGCGGCGTCGATCTTGTCGCCCGGCGCGCACAGGAGCGCATCGGCGCCGTCGGCCAACTGTAGCAGCGCATCGGCGCCGTAGACCGCGTCACTTTCGTTGAGAACGCCCTCATAGTCGCGTTGCCAGCGGGTTTCCACCGCCTCGGGCAGGCGGCGGGTGACGACGATTTTCGGGCGCATGCTCTGCCTTCTCAAGAGGAAGTTCCGGGTGACGGTGCCTGGACCGTTCCCCCATTTCTATACACTGGGCGGCGGCGGGAAAGCGCCAACCAGCGATTATTCCGATGCGGCATCCCTTCGCGCCTGCCGCCGGCCTGTACAAGCACCGCGGTGCAGTGCTGTCATGACCCGTCGCCGTTGCCGCGACTCCCACCCTTTGGAGCCCGCATGCAGAATGATCCCCGCTCGCACGGTCTGTGGGAGCGTACAGCGCCAAAAGCCCCGGAGACGGCACGCCTTGCCGGCGACGGCACAGCCGACGTCGTCATCATCGGCGCTGGTTATACCGGCCTTTCCGCGGCGCTGCATCTCGCCGAGGCCGGGGCGCGCGTCATCGTGCTGGAGGGCGCGGAGATCGGCTTCGGCGGGTCGGGCCGCAATGTCGGCCTCGTCAATGCGGGACTGTGGGTCATGCCGGACGACGTGCCGAAGGCGCTCGGCACGGAGCATGGCGAGCGGGTGCTCGAGCTTCTCGGGCAAGCGCCGCGGCTTGTCTTCGACCTTGTTGCCCAGCACGCCATCGCCTGCGAGCCCGAGACCAACGGCACGCTGCATTGCGGCGTCGGCGAGAAAGGCCGGACGGAACTTGCCGAGCGCGCACGGCAGTGGCAGGCCCGCGGGGCCGACGTAGAGCTTCTCGACGCGGCCCAGACCGCGTCCGTCGTCGGATCGAGCGCCTACTCGTCCGCCCTCCTCGACCGGCGCGCCGGCACGATCCAGCCGCTCGCCTATGTCCGCGGCCTCGCGGCCGCCGCGCTCGCCGCCGGCGCCGAGATCTTCACCGCAAGCCCGGTCGAGGGCTTCGATGAGAAGGGCACGGGCTGGCGGGTGAAGACGCCCGGCGGGTCGGTGTCGGCCGACTGGATCGTCGTCGCGACCAACGCCTATACCAGCGCGCCCTGGCCGGAGATCCGCGCCGAGATCGTGCATCTTCCCTATTTCAACATCGCCACCGTCCCGCTGTCGGACAATCTCAAGCGGTCGATCCTGCCGGGCCGGCAAGGCGCCTGGGATACCAAGGACGTGCTCTCCTCCTTCCGTTTCGACCGAGCGGGGCGGCTCGTCATCGGCAGCGTCGGCGCGCTGCGGGGCAGCGGCACGGCGATCCACCGGCGCTGGGCGAAGCGCAGCCTGCAGCGCCTGTTTCCGCAGATCGGCGACATCGCCTTCGAGGCCGAATGGTACGGCAAGATCGGCATGACCTCCGACTCGCTGCCGCGCTTCCACCGCCTCGCCCGCAACGTCGTCTCCTTCTCCGGCTATAACGGCCGCGGCATCGGGCCCGGCACCGCCTTCGGCAAGGTGCTGGCGAAGCACATCGGCGGCAAATGCCCCGAAGCGGCGCTGCCGCTGCCGGTGACGCCGGTGGTGCCGCAGCACCTGCGGGCCGCGCGCGAGGCCTATTACGAGGTCGGCGCGCAGATCGCACACCTCTCCTCCCGCCTCTGAACCTTCTGCCGCTTTCCGGGGCACACTGCCCAGGGAAGCGGCCGCGCACGGCGCGACATTGCCCGCGACGCGCCAGCGCCCTGCATCGGGCGAACTGGCACGGCATTTGCTCCAGTCCTCTCGAGTTGGCAGCTAGGGTTCCGGCTCTTCCCGCAGGAAGAGCGCTGGTCCGAGAGCTGCCGCTGCGGTGGGAGACATCCGCGCAGCGCACGGCGGGATAAAAACCCGGGAGACCTCACCAGCCCAGCGGACCGGCTTGCCCGGACGCGACTGCTTGTCAGGGATGCCGATGCCAAGACTCGAGACTGCGCCCCTCCTCCCTTCCGCCATGCCGCCCGGCCGCACCCCGACGGCCGTCGCGTCATTCGCCGCGCCCGCCGTCGCCGTCCCGCCGCGGGATCGTCGCGGCTGTTGCGCCGACCGCGCTCCCCTTTGCAAAACGCCAGCCTGAAGGATCACGCGATGGATCTTACGCCACAGGACCGCGCCGAAATGGACGCGCACCGCCGCCGCTACGACGCGCTGAAGGCGGCCGGAACCGGAGCATCGCCCCAAGCCTTGCCCGCGCCGACCGCCCTCGGGGCGGCGGCGATCGATCCGGCGGCGACCATCGTCACCGAGACCATTCCCGGCGGCTGGTACACGACACCGATCCTGAAGCGCGGCGAAACGCTGCGGCTGGTCGACGTCGAGGGCACCGGCGCGGCCGCGCTGCTCGCCTGGAATGCCGCCGATCCGTCGGAACGGCTGAACCACGCCGACACGCTGAAGATTCAGTGGACCGCGCGGCTGCAAAAGGGCCGCGTGATCTTCTCCGACATGGGCCGCGTGTTGCTGTCGATCGTCGAGGACACATCCGGCGCGCACGACGCGCTCATCGGCGGCTCGAACGCCGCCTCGACTCTCGCGCAGTACGGGCCCGGCGCCTTCCGCAACAGCCGCGACAACTTCATCCAGGGCGCGCTGAAGCTCGGCCTGTCGCGCCGCGACATCGCGCCTTGCATCAGCTTCTTCTCGCCGGTCTCGGTCACCGACTCGACGGGGGCCGTTGCCTGGAATGGCAGCGCGAAGACCGCCGGGGCGTTCGTCGATCTCCGCGCCGAGATGGATCTCGTCCTCGTCGTCTCGGCAGCGCCGCACCCGCTGGATCCCTCCCGCGCTTATGCGCCGGGCGCGGTCGATCTCGTCAGGTTCCGCGGGGCCGCGGTCGATTCCGCGACCGAACTTTGCCGCACCGCCTCCGCAGAAGCTGCCCGCGGTTTCGAGAACACCACCCGCTACCTCGCCGTCTGAAGGGATCGCCATGACCACGCTTTTCGACGGTTCGCCGGCGCATGCCGCCTCCCTCCCCCGGCTCGACCAGGTCGTCGCCGCCCGCGCCCCCTGGTCGGGGATCGTGCGGCGCGGCGAGACGCTGCGGCTGATCGATTCGGAGGGCCAGCAGGCGATCGATACGCTGTTCTACCGCGCCGACGACCATGCCGAGCGCTACAGCGCGCAGGACACGATCCGGACGCAAGGCGCGGCCTATCTCGGCACCGGCACCCGCCTCC
Source organism: Mesocryomonas lacus (assembly GCF_055730105.2). Taxonomy (NCBI): domain Bacteria; kingdom Pseudomonadati; phylum Pseudomonadota; class Alphaproteobacteria; order Hyphomicrobiales; family Aurantimonadaceae; genus Mesocryomonas; species Mesocryomonas lacus. The sequence continues at coordinate 286,213 of NZ_JBUZWF020000003.1, read as the reverse complement.
TCTCCAATGAGGGCCGGGTGATGCTGACCATCACGGCCGACAGCTGCGGCCGGCACGACACCTCGGCGGGCGCCTGCTCCTGCGAGTCCAACACCGCCCGCTTCGGCCACGACACCAAGTTCCTGCACGCCTGTCGCGAGAACTTCATCCTCGAGGTCTCGCGCTACGGCATGACCAAGCGCGACGTGGTGCCGAACATCAACTTTTTCATGAACGTACCGATCTCGCCGGGCGGCGACCTCGTCATCGCCGACGGGATCTCGGAGCCGGGCGGCACGGTGGAGATGGTGGCGGCGATGGACGTCCTCTGCGTCATCTCGAACTGCCCGCAGGTCAACAATCCCTGCAACGGTTTCCACCCGACGCCGATCCGTGTTCAGATCCTGCGGGCGCCGGGGCTCTGAGCATGTTTCAGAAGGTCCTCATCGCCAACCGCGGCGAGATCGTCGGCCGCGTCGCCCGCACATTGCGGAAGATGGGCATCGCCTCGGTCGCCATCGCGTCGGAGGCCGACCGCTTCCACCGCGCCGTGCTGGAGGCCGACGAACATGTCGTCATCGGCCCGGCGTCGGCGGCGGAGAGCTATCTCCTCACCGAGCGCATCCTCGACGCTTGCCGCCGGACCGGCGCGGACGCGGTGCATCCCGGCTACGGCTTCCTGTCCGAGAATGCCGGCTTCGCCCGGGCGCTGGCCGCAGAGGGCATTGCCTTCATCGGCCCGCGGCCAGAGCATCTCGAGGCCTTCGGCCTGAAACACACCGCGCGCGCGCTGGCGGAAGCCTCCGGCGTGCCGCTGCTGCCGGGATCGGGCCTTCTCGGCGATGTCGGCACGGCCTTGGCCGCGGCTGAACTTGTGGGCTTTCCCGTGATGCTGAAATCAACCGCCGGCGGCGGCGGCATCGGCATGCAGCTTTGCTTCGATGCGGCCGAGCTGGCGGCGAAGTTCGAAGTCGTGCAGCGGATGGCGCGGCAGAGCTTTGGCGATGCCCGGGTCTATCTCGAACGCTACGTCGCCGAAGCGCGGCACATCGAGGTGCAGATCTTCGGCAATGGACGCGGCGATGTGATGGCGCTCGGCGAGCGTGACTGCTCGCTGCAGCGCCGGCACCAGAAGGTGGTGGAGGAGACGCCGGCGCCCGGCATATCCGATAAGGTGCGCCAGGCACTGGCCGACGCCGCCGTGGCGCTCGGCCGAAGCGTCTCCTACGAGTCCGCCGGCACGGTCGAGTTCGTCTACGACGTCTCGCGCGGCGACTTCGCCTTTCTCGAGGTGAACTCGCGGCTGCAGGTCGAGCACCCCGTGACTGAGGCGGTGACCGGGATCGACCTCGTCGAATGGATGATCCGCCAGGCCGCCGGCGAGGACATGCTGGCCGGGCGGCCGCAGGTCTTCCCGAGGGGTGCCGCGATCGAGGTGCGGCTCTATGCCGAGAGCGCGCTGCAGGGCTTCCGTCCGAGCGCCGGCCGGCTGACGGAGGTGGCGTTTCCGGACATGCCGGGGGTGCGGGTCGACGGCTGGATCGAGGCGGGCAGCGACGTGACGCCGTTCTACGATCCGATGCTGGCAAAACTCATCGCCAGCGGGCCCGACCGCGCCGGCGCGCTGACGACGCTGGAGGCAGCACTCGCAGCCACAAGGATCTCCGGCATCGAGACTAATCTCGGCTATCTCCGCGCCATCGTCGCCAGTGCGATGTTTGCAGATGGGGCGGTCGCCACCTCTGTGCTCGGACAGTTCCCCTACCGGCCGACGGCGGCCGAGGTGATCCTGCCGGGCGCCCAATCGAGCCTGCAGGAACTGCCGGGCCGCGCCGGCCTCTGGCATGTCGGCGTGCCGCCAAGCGGGCCGATGGACGGCGTCGCCTTCCGTCTTGCCAATCGCATCGTCGGCAATCACGAGGACGCCGCGGCGCTGGAGATGACCATCTCCGGCCCGACGCTGAAGTTCCACACCGATGCGGTGATCGCGCTGGCGGGGGCGGCCATGCCGGCCGATGTCGCTGGACGCGTCGCCCCCTATGGCGAACCGGTGTCGATCGCCGCGGGCGAGACGCTGACGCTGGGCGCCATCGCCGGGCCCGGCCAGCGGACCTATCTCGCGGTCCGCGGCGCCTTCGACGCGCCCGAGGTCTTCGGCTCCCGCGCCACTTTCGCGCTCGGCGGCTTCGGCGGCCATGCGACGGGGACGCTGACGCCCGGCGACATCCTGGCTTTCGGCAGCACGAAGCCGGTCACTGAGCCGGCGCCGCTCGACCTTCCAGCGCTCACCCATGCCTGGGATCTCGCGGTCGTCACCGGACCGCACGGCGCGCCCGACTTCTTCACCGACGCCGACATCGACACCCTCTTCACCGAGCCCTACGAGGTGCACTTCAACAGCGCCCGCACCGGCGTCCGGCTGATCGGACCCAAGCCCGAATGGGCGCGCGCGGACGGCGGCGAGGCCGGGCTGCATCCCTCTAACCTCCACGACAACGCCTATGCCATCGGCGCGATCGACTTCACCGGGGACACGCCGATCGTCCTCGGCCCCGACGGTCCGAGCCTTGGCGGCTTCGTCTGCCCGGCGGTGGTCGCGGCCGAGGACCTCTGGAAGATCGGTCAGCTGAAGCCCGGCGACCGCGTCCGCTTCCACCCGGTCGCCCGGCCGGACGATCCGATCGCAGGGCCGACGATTATCACTCGGCAGGATGCGGGCTCGCCGATCCTCGCGCGCGGGGAAGACGTCGTCTATCGCCGGCAAGGCGACGAAAACATCCTCGTCGAATACGGCGCCATGTCGCTCGACATCGGCCTGCGGCTGCGGGCGCACGGGCTGATGCAGGCGCTGCAGGAAATGCGCATGCCGGGCGTCGTCGACCTGACGCCGGGCATCCGCTCGCTGCAGGTCCACTACACCCCCGCCACGCTGTCGCGCGCAAAACTGCTCGGCGCACTGGCGGAAATCGAACAGGGCCTGCCCTCGGTCGAGGACGTCGTGGTGCCCAGCCGCATCGTCCACCTGCCGCTCTCTTGGAACGACCCGGAGATTCAGTTGGCGGCGCGAAAGTACCAGGAACTCGTGCGGCCGAACGCGCCATGGTGCCCGGACAACATCGAGTTCATCCGCCGCATCAACGGCCTCGACGACGAGGCCGCGGTGAAGCGCACGATCTTCGACGCCAGCTATCTCGTGATGGGGCTCGGCGACGTCTATCTCGGCGCGCCAGTGGCGACGCCGCTCGACCCGCGGCACCGGCTGGTGACGACGAAGTACAATCCGGCCCGGACCTGGACGCCGGAGAACGCCGTCGGCATCGGCGGCGCCTACATGTGCATCTACGGGATGGAGGGACCTGGCGGCTACCAGCTGTTCGGCCGTACGATCCAGATGTGGAACAGCTGGCGCCGCACCCCCGACTTCGAGAACCCTTGGCTTCTGCGCTTCTTCGACCAGATCCGCTTCCACCCGGTCGACGGGGCCGAGCTGGCGGAGGCACGCGCCGCCTTCCCGCACGGCGCCTATCCCATCCGCATCGAGGAGACGACCTTCCGCTACCGCAACCATCTCGCCATGCTGGCGGCGAACGATCTGGCGATCCGCGCTACCAAGACGCGCCAGCAGGAAGCGTTCGACGCCGAGCGGCAGCGGTGGAAAGAAAGCGGCATCGACGATTTCGCCGAGCCGGCCGACACTGCCGATGTCGACCACGCCGCCCTCCCCGCCGGCTGCGTCGCGCTGACGACGCATGTTCCTGGCAGCGTCTGGAAACTCACCGCCGCGCCCGGCGCGATCGTCGAGATCGGCGACACCATCGCGATCCTCGAATCGATGAAGATGGAGATCGCCATTCCCGCGCTCGCGCGCGGCAGGCTGGTCGACTACCGCGTGAAACCCGGCCGCCAGCTTCGGGCCGGCGACGTTCTGGCCGTTGTCGCGACGGTGCCGTGACGGGGCAGCCCGCCAGCCGCGGCCACTGATCGGTGCTCTGTGGCCCGCGAGGAGAGCGACATGACAACGAGAGCGAGAAGGACTTCGGCGCTCGCCCCGCAGAGCCGATGCGCGGGCGCCCGTAGATCATCAGCGGAGGATGGCGCGCAAGGTAAGCCTCGACGACGCCGTTGAGGACAATTTTCCAGGGTTAGATGCGGTTCATTCGAGCTGGATAAAATGGCACAAACAATCGAGACGAACCGTCGCAAAGGAAAGGCGCAGCCCTCTCCGCTTCGTCATCCCGGGCTTGACCCGGGATCCACTCCAAACCGGCGGGGACAGCGCCAAGGGTAGACATTCCGGAACAGGACTGCGGTTGAAACGCCGAGGAATGGATCTCGGATCAAGTCCGGGATGACGATGCGGCAAGGGCTGCGCCTCTATGATCGCCCGGCGCCCGGCGCCCCGCGTCCTGCGCTCCGCGTGCCGCCAGCGAGCGAACCGTGGGAAGCGCTGGAAACGGGGCCGCGCTCGAGGGGCAGCCGCGCGGGCTGACGCCCTCGACCTTGTGGATGCAAAGGGTCGAGCGTCCGAGTTTCTCGCGAATGATGCGGGGAGTTTCCGCCGTCCCTGCCGGTCTCCCCTTCCCGGCAAGCGTGCCCACGGCGCGTGCGTCCCTAAACAAACGCCGGCCCGCCCATTCTTGACAGGCATCGGGTTCGGCATGACCCTTCGGGCTCAACCGAGGGGGAAGCAGCATGCCCCAGTCCATTGCCCATTTGCTCGCCCAGCGCTGGTTCGCCGTCTTTGCCCGCATCGTCCTGACCTTTGCCTTCTGGGGCAGCGGCCTGTCGAAGCTCATCGACTTTCAGGGCGGCATGGCCGAGATGTCGTCCTTCGGCCTCGAACCCGCCATGGCCTTTAACATCGCCGTCATCATCGTCGAGATCGGCGGGTCGCTTCTGGTGATTCTCAATCGCTGGACATGGCTCGGTGCCGGCGCGCTCGCCGTCTTCACGGTCCTGACGATACCCCTGGTCCATCATTTCTGGACGATGCAGGGAGAGGAAGCGATGATCCATTTCTTCTTCGCCACCGAGCACGTCAGCCTGATCGGCGGCTTGATGGTGGTCTCGATCCTGTCGCGCCCGCAGACCATGGCAATGCTGGTTGGCAGCCCGCCGCGTTACGCCAAGGCCTGACCGCGCCGCCGCATGAAAAAGGGCGACCCTTGCGGGCCGCCCTTCTGAAACGTCTCGCCCGATGGAACGGGCAGCGCCGGCGTTTAGCTGTCGAGGAACGAGCGCAGCTTGCGGCTCCGGCTCGGGTGCTTCAGCTTGCGCAGCGCCTTGGCTTCGATCTGGCGGATGCGCTCGCGTGTCACCGAGAATTGCTGGCCGACTTCTTCCAGCGTGTGATCGGTGTTCATGCCGATGCCGAAGCGCATGCGCAGCACGCGCTCCTCGCGGGGCGTAAGGGAGGCGAGCACGCGCGTGGTGGTCTCGCGCAGGTTGGCCTGGATCGCCGCATCGATCGGCAGGATGGCGTTCTTGTCCTCGATGAAGTCGCCGAGATGCGAATCTTCCTCGTCGCCGACCGGGGTCTCGAGCGAGATCGGCTCCTTGGCGATCTTCAGGACCTTACGGACCTTTTCGAGCGGCATCGCGAGCTTTTCGGCCAGCTCTTCCGGAGTCGGCTCGCGGCCGATCTCGTGCAGCATTTGGCGCGAGGTGCGAACGATCTTGTTGATCGTCTCGATCATGTGCACCGGGATGCGGATCGTGCGCGCCTGGTCGGCGATCGAGCGGGTGATCGCCTGGCGGATCCACCAAGTGGCGTAGGTCGAAAACTTGTAGCCGCGGCGGTACTCGAATTTGTCGACGGCCTTCATCAGGCCGATATTGCCCTCCTGGATGAGATCCAGGAACTGCAAGCCGCGGTTGGTGTACTTCTTGGCGATGGAAATCACGAGGCGCAGGTTCGCCTCGACCATTTCCTTCTTCGCCTGACGGGCCTCGCGCTCGCCCTTCTGCACCATGTGGACGATGCGGCGGAACTCGGTGATCTCGAGGCCGGTCTCGGTCGCAAGGTTTTGGATGTCCTGCCGAAGGGTCTTAATTGAGTCCTTCTCGCTCTGGACGAACTTCAGCCAGCCCTTGCCGGCGAGGTTGGCGATGTGCCGGGTCCAGTTCGGGTCGAGCTCCGAGCCCTGATAGCTCTTCAGGAATTCCTCGCGCTTGACGCCATAGCTCTCGGCGAGGCGCAGCAGCTTGCCCTCGTTGCCGACCAGCCGCTTGTTGATGTCGTAGAGCTGGGCGACCAGGGCATCGATGCGGTTCTGGTTGAGCGACAGGCTCTTGACCGCGGTGATCAGCTCTTCCTTGAGCTTCTTGTAGCTGCGCTCCTGGGAGGGCGAGAGCGTGCCGGTCGCGGCCAGCCGGTTCTCGACCTGCTGGTCCTGCAGCTTGCGCAGACGCTTGTAGCTATCGGCGATCACGTCGAAGGTCTCGATGACCTGCGGGCGGATCTCGGCTTCCATCGCGGCGAGCGACAGCGAGTTCTCGAACTCGTCGTCGTCATCGTCGTCATCGTCGCCGCGCGGTGCGCCCGGCACCGGAACCGCTTCCGGTGCGGCATCCGCCTCGGGGATGGCGACGACCGGGAGCTTCGCCTCGGGGCCGGCATAGGTGGCCTCGAGGTCGATGACCTCGCGCAACATGATGTTGCCCTCGTTCAGCTCGTCGCGCCAGATGATGATGGCCTGGAAGGTCAGCGGGCTCTCGCAGAGCCCCGCGATCATCGTCTCGCGGCCGGCCTCGATGCGCTTGGCGATGGCGATTTCGCCCTCGCGGGACAAGAGCTCTACCGAGCCCATCTCGCGCAGGTACATGCGGACCGGATCGTCGGTACGATCGGTCGCTTCCTTCTTGGTGGTGGTGGCGACGGCGGAAGGACCGGCCTCGGCGACTTCCGTCGAGCCCTCTTCCTTCTCTTCCTTCTCCTCGGCGTCGTCGCTCTCTTCTTCCTCGACGACGTTGATGCCCATGTCGTTCAACATGGCCATCGTGTCCTCGATCTGCTCCGAGGTCACGTCTTCGGCGGTGAGCACCGAGTTCAGCTTGTCCATGGTCACAAAGCCGCGCTTCTTGGCGGCCTTGATCATCTTTTTGACGGCATCATCGGACAGGTCGAGCAGAGGGCCGTCCGGCGTCTCCGGACGCTCTTCGACGACCGCTTCGCTTTCTTTGACCTTAGTTGCCATGCGTCTTCTCTCCAGTTCGCGTGCCGTGCCCGCAAAGGTCGCTCCGGATCGCACGACTGCGCTCCCGTACCTTGCCTTAGGGGCCGACCGTAAACGTTCGCTTAACCCTACCGACAGGCAACCCTCAAATGTCTCGGGAAACCTGTTCACGCCCTGGTTAAAAGGCGCGTCTTCCATTCATTTCAAGCTCGAACGATGTAAAACCGTTACAAACCAGTCGTCTAGGCGGGCAGCTGGGCTGGAAATCCGGCATTTCAATGCCGACCCGCCTGCAAAACCACAGATTTTCCCCTGGTATGACAGGCCCCATAGCGCTTTTCGAATCAAATTGCGATTCTTTAGTAGGCCTTTGTCGCGCGACCCGACAGGATGCCGAAACCGTCGATCAGAGCCTCCGTGCCGCTGAGGGTGTCAATTTCCCGCTTCACCTCGACGACGTGGGCGTAGGCCGTCTCAGACGGCTGACGTCCCAGTGCTTCTTCTGCGCTGCGGAGCTCCTTATTTAGGGAGCGGAAGCGGTGATGCAAGTGAAGCGCCTGGCGCACCGCCTCGCGCGCATCCTCGGGCGCCGCCGTCTCCAGCACTGTCCACAGGCGGAGCTCGCGCAGCCGCTGCTGGTAGGCCTCGTAGATCGTGCCAACGCCCTTCGCCGGCAAGTGCGAGAGCAGCTCCTCGCGCGAGGTCGGATGGTGCTCGGCATAAATGTCGAGCACGGCCGAGCGCAGATGGGCGAGATCGCCCGCCGGCAGTTCCAGATCCGCGAAGTAGTCGAAGGCCTCGTGGAACAAGAGCGGATGGTTGACGAAGCCAATGACGATGGTGACCTCGCGCAGCGCCGCGTCCTGCAGCCCGGCGCGCTTCATCAGGCTCGACCGGGTCAGCCGGTCGGAGACCACGGACCGGCGCATGCCGCCGCCCGGCTTGCCCGGCCCGTTCTCCCCGCCTTGCCGCTGCCCCTTGGTGAACCGCTCGCCGCCATTCCCGCCGCCTTGCCCCTTGCCCGAAGAGCCGCGCCCGGAACCGAAGAAGCTGCGCAGCCGGTCTTCGACGTCCTGCAGGTAATGCCGGCGCACGCTCTCGTCGCCGACGACGCGGGCCAGCGCCTTCAGCCGGTGCTCGAGATCGGCGCGCCGCTCGGGCGTGTCGAAGCTGCCGCCCGCGGTCTCGCGCATCCAGAGGAGATCGGCGAGCGGCCGGGCCGCCGCCAGCACCTCGCGGAAAGCCTCTGGCCCGTTCTCGCGCACGAGGTCGTCGGGGTCCTTGCCGTCCGGCAACAGCGCGAAGCGCAGGGAGCGGCCGGGCTTCAGAAGCGGCAGCGCCAGCTCTGCGGCGCGGTGCGCGGCCTTGATGCCGGCGCTATCGCCGTCGAAGCAGAGGATCGGCTCGGCGGCGTTGCGCCAGAGGAGTTCCAGCTGACGGTCGGTCAGCGCCGTGCCGAGCGGCGCCACGACGTTCTCGAAACCCGCCTGGTGGAGCGCGATGGTGTCCATGTAGCCCTCGACCACCACCAGCGTGCCGGCAGCCTTGGCGGCGCGGCGGGCGCGCGCGATGTTGAACAGCGTCGCGCCCTTGTGGAAGACGTCGGTCTCCGGGGAGTTCAGATACTTCGCCGAGATCTCGGACGACAGCGCCCGCCCGCCGAAAGCGATGATCCGCTCCTGCGCGTCGGCTATGGGAAACATCACCCGGTCGCGGAACCGGTCGTAGGAAACGGCGATGCCCTCGCCGTGCACCACCATTCCGGACGCCTCGACCTCGGCCTTGCCGACGCCGCGCCCGGAGAGGAACTCCTTCAGACGGTTGCGGCTGTCGGGGGCGTAGCCGAGGCCGAACATCTTCTGCGTCGCCGGGTTGAGGCCGCGGTCGCGCAGATAGGCGCGCGCCTTGGCGCCGTCCGCCTCCTGCAGCACGCCGGCGAAGAATTCGGCCGAAAGTTTTAGCGCGTCAAGGATGTTCGAGCGCTGCTCGTCGCGCTTTTCGGCCGCGGCGTCTCTTTCGGGCAAGGCCAGCCCCGCCTCGCCGGCCATCCGCTCGACCGCCTCGGGAAAGGACATCCCCTCGGCTTCGACGAGGAAGCGGAAATGGTCGCCCGAGACGCCGCAGCCGAAGCAGTGATAGCGGCCCTTCTGGTCCTCGCAGTGGAAGGACGGAGACTTCTCGCTGTGGAAGGGGCAGCAAGCCCAGAAGTCCCCCTTGCCGGGCTGCGACTTCTTGCGGTCCCAGGTGACGCGCCGACCGATCACGTCGGAAATCGGCACCCGGTCGCGGATATCGTCGAGGAAGCTCGGGGAGAAGCGCATGGGTCTTTCGGAAGCTTGTGAGGCGCAGCCATACCACGCCGACCGTCAACATGTGGTGTCTGCCGGGGGTTGTCACCGCGATTCACAGGCGGCAGCACTGCAAAAGCATGGCGCTCCCCGCGCGCGGACAGCTAGGTAATGCCCCTACCCTGTTTGGATCCGCCATGCTTGCAGCCCTCACCGCCATCTTCGTCTGCCAGCTTGCCGGGGAGATGATCACCGTCGGGCTCGGCCTGCCGCTGCCGGGGCCGGTCATCGGCATGGCGCTGCTCTTCCTCTTCCTGGTGGTGAAGGGCTCGGTCCCCACCGCGATCGGCAAGGCCGGCGACGGACTGCTGCAGCATCTGTCGCTGCTCTTCGTGCCGGCGGGCGCCGGGATCATGATGCATGTCGGCCGGCTCGAGGAGAACGCGCTCGGGCTGGGGGCGGCCCTCCTGTTCTCGACGCTCGCGACGATCCTCGTGACCGCGCTCGTCATGCGGGCGATGACCGGGGGACGCCGCGATGCCGACTGAAACGCTGCACGACGTCTGGGTCTACCTCGCGGCCTCGCCGCTGCTCTCGCTGACCTTGACGCTGGTGCTCTACCAGCTCGCCTTCGCCGTCTATCGCCGCTCGGGCTTCGTCGCGCTGCTGAATCCGGTGCTCCTGACGGTGATCATGGTCGTCGCGCTGCTGGAGGCGACCGATACGCCCTACCAGACCTATTTCCAGGGCGCCCAGTTCATCCATTTCCTGCTGGGGCCGGCGACCGTCGCGCTGGCGATCCCGCTCTACCGCCAGTTCGAGCGCGTTCGGCAAAATGCGCTCGCGGTGGTCGCCAGCCTGCTGACGGGATCGCTCACCGCCATGGTCACCGCCGTCGGTATCGGCTGGGCTTTCGGCGTCGACCGGGTCAGCCTGATCGCGCTGGCACCAAAATCGGTCACCGCGCCGGTCGCCATGGGCATTGCCGAAAAGCTCGGCGGCGTGCCCTCGCTCACCGCCGTCTTCGTCATCGCCACCGGCATTCTCGGCGCCTCGCTCGGGCCGGTCGCGCTGGATCTCTGCGGCATCCGCAGCCCGATCGCCCGCGGCTTTGCCATGGGCACGGCGTCGCACGGCATCGGCACCGCCCGCGCCTTGCAGGAGAGCGAGATCGCCGGCGCATTCTCGGGACTCGCCATGGGGCTCAACGCCCTCGCCACCGGGATCCTGCTCCCGGTGCTCTGGTCGCTGCTGTTCTAAGAACCCTCAACACCTGGCACAGGCGATGCTGCCGGGGCGAACCGACCGGCAGCATCGACGGCGCGTGTCAGCTCAGCAGGCGCTTGACCACGCCGTTGGCCTTGCCGAAATCCATCTGCCCGGCATGGCGCTCCTTCAGCGCGGTCATCACCTTGCCCATGTCCTTCATGCCGGCGGCGCCGATGTCGGCGATCACCGCGGCGATCGCCGCCTCGGTATCGCTCTCGGCCATCTGCTGCGGCATGAAATCGGCGATGATGGCGATCTCCTCGCGCTCCTTGGCGGCAAGTTCCGGACGCGCGTTGTCCTCGTAGATCTTCGCCGACTCCTCGCGCTGCTTCGTCATCTTGCCGAGGATCTGAACGATCTCGTCCTCGCTCGCGGCGTCGCGGCCCGAGCCGCGGTTGGCGATGTCCTTGTCCTTGATCGCGGCGTTGACGAGCCGCAGCGTGCCGGTGCGGGTCTTGTCCCCGGCCTTCATCGCGTCCTTTAGGGCATTGGTGATCGTGTCGCGCATGGTGGCCTCCTCGGCTCTGTTCTTGTTCTTGGTTCTTGTTCTTGCTGCGGCCGCGGGCAAGCGCCGCCGCCTTGTCCGGCGGGCCGCAGAGCCCGGCCGGAGTGTCGCGCCCCGGCGCCTGCGGCCATGCCAGCGTGTCGGTCCGCGATGTAGAGTGACGGGGAAACCCGCGCAAGAGACTTGCAGTTCGCACGGGGAAGGTTGATATCCCGCAGGATGCACATTCTTCCTGCGCCCGACCGCGCGTGTCTGCCTGGCTTTCCCGCCCCGGCAGGGACGCCCTTCCCCGCAGGACTATACACCGAGAGGGCACCGCGATGACCGAAGGCTGGACGAAACGCAAACCGACCGCGCTGCTGGTCCTCGCCGACGGCACCGTCATCGAGGGGGACGGCCTCGGGGCGATCGGCGCGACCGAGGGCGAGGTCTGCTTCAACACCGCGCTCACCGGCTACCAGGAGATTCTGACCGATCCCTCCTACGCCAAGCAGATCGTCACCTTCACCTTCCCGCACATCGGCAATGTCGGCGCGAACGACGAGGACACCGAGGACATGGTGCCGGCGAACGCGCATGGCGCGGTCGGCTGCATCCTGCGCGCCGAGGTCTCCGAGCCCTCGAACTATCGGTCGGCCGGTCATCTGGATGCCTGGCTGAAGAAGCGCGGCGTCATAGCGCTGTCGGGCATCGACACCCGCGCTCTTACTGCCCACATCCGCGACAACGGCATGCCGAACGCGGTGATCGCCCATGATCCCGACGGCAATTTCGACGTCGAAGCGCTGAAGGCGCGGGCGAAGGCCTGGTCTGGCCTCGTCGGCCTAGACCTCGCCAAGGATGTGGCCACCGGCCAGTCCGTGGTCTGGGAGGAGAAGCCCTGGGAGTGGAACGTCGGCTATGCCAGCGAGGCAGAGCCGCGCTACACCGTCGTCGCCATCGACTACGGCACCAAGCGCAACATCCTGCGCCTGATGACCGGCCGCGGCGCGCGGGTGATCCTGATGCCGCCGACCGCGACGGTGGAAGAGGTCATGGCGCACAAGCCCGACGGCGTCTTCCTGTCCAACGGTCCTGGCGATCCGGCGGCGACCGGCGTCTACGCCGTCCCGACCATCCAGGGGCTGATCGACACCGGCGTGCCGATGTTCGGCATCTGCCTCGGCCACCAGATGCTGGCGCTGGCGCTCGGCGGCCAGACCTCCAAGATGCACCAGGGCCATCACGGCGCGAACCATCCGGTGAAGGACTTCACCACCGGCAAGGTCGAGATCGTCTCGATGAACCATGGCTTCGCGGTCGAGTCCGGTTCGCTACCGGAGACGGTCGAAGAGACGCACATCTCGCTCTTCGACCAGTCGAACTGCGGCCTCAAGGTCAAGGGCGCGCCGGTGTTCTCGGTCCAGCACCATCCCGAGGCCTCGCCCGGCCCGCAGGACTCGCACTACCTGTTCAACCGCTTCTTCGAGCTGATCGACGCGCACAAGGCAGCCTGACCGGCTCCTCAAAACCGCTGTTTACAATGAAGGCGCTCGGGTCACCCCGGGCGCCTTCAGTCTTTCATGAACCTCATCTATGCAGCCTCAGAAGCCGGCGGACGAACAGCCGCAGGCCGCAATAGAAGGTGGCGTGGCGGTGGAGATCATCGCGGTCGCGATCCCCGCCATAGGCGCTTCGGGCGAGGATGATATCGACAAGCATGGACATGCCTTTCTCAAAACGGAGAGATACGCCGGGCCCGGAACAGGCGGTCGGCGGACGGCTTCATGCGGGAATGCGAAGAGGCAATAGTGACCATAATGTGCACTTCGTGCGCCGTGTCAATGGACATAAAGGCGCACTTCGTGCATATATAGCGGAGATCGCTGAACTGGGGCTTGTCGCCCCGTCCGGCATCTGGAAAGGCCTGCGGCAGCGGCCCTCGGCTGCGCCGCGCCATGGCATGACAACAGGGCTGGGAGCTCAGATGCAAGCGGAAGATTTTCGGAGCTGGCGCAAGGCGCTTGGCTGGAAACAAAAGGACGCCGCCGAGAAGCTCGGCCTCAAGAAGCGCGTCATCCAGTATTATGAAAAGGGCGATCGGGACGGCAAGCCGGTCGAGATCCCGAAGACGGTCGAGCTCGCCTGCCTTGCCGTGACGCTCGGCTACACGTCCTATGATGGCCGGATGGCCGAGACGATTTCCCCGCCTGAGCCGATCGAACCCGCCGAAGCACCGTCGGACGAGCCGGCGGCGGTAGCGGAAACCGCGCCCGAGAAGGATGCGACCGAGAAAGCGGAAAAGCCACCGGCAAAGCCGCGGGCGAAGGCCAGGGCCACAACGGCAAAGCCCGCAGCCAAGGGCTGAGCCCGGCGCGGGAAAACCGCGGATCTTCAGCCGGCATCGGCAAGAGCGTCTGGCAGGCGGCGCCTCGGGATGCCGGCTGTCTTTCTGCCCTTTCGCTTCCGCCGTCTTTTGCCTATAAGCCGGCCTTAGCCTGAAGAATCTTCCAAGCCCCCGAGCGGTCGCGTTTTGCGCGACCGTATTTTCGCGCGGAAACTGGACGCCGAGGAAAGACCCGCCATGCCGAAACGGACAGACATTCGCTCCATCCTGATCATCGGCGCGGGGCCCATCATCATCGGTCAGGCCTGCGAGTTCGACTATTCCGGCACCCAGGCCTGCAAAGCGCTGAAGGAAGAGGGTTACCGGATCATCCTGGTCAACTCCAACCCGGCGACGATCATGACCGACCCGGACCTCGCCGACGCGACCTATATCGAGCCGATCACCCCTGAAGTCGTCGCCAAGATCATCGCCAAGGAGCGGCCGGACGCGCTGCTGCCGACGATGGGCGGCCAGACCGCGCTGAACACGGCGCTGTCGCTGCGCCGGATGGGTGTCCTCGACAAGTACAATGTCGAGATGATCGGCGCCGATGCCGACGCCATCGACATGGCCGAGGACCGCGCCCTGTTCCGCGAGGCGATGAAGCGCATCAACCTCGAGACGCCGAAGTCGCTGCTCGCCAACGCCACGGAAGCGAAGAGCGCCGACAAGAAGGCGCAGGAGGAGAAGAAGGCGCAGATCCTCTCCGGCGTCACCGACGAGGCCGAGCGCACGGCCATCCTCGCCAAGCTCGAAGCGGACTGGATCGCCGGCGAAGGCGACCGCAAGCAGCGCTACATGGGCCGCGCGCTCGCCGCTGCCGCCACGGCGCTCGAAGAGGTCGGCCTGCCCGCGATCATCCGCCCGTCCTTCACCATGGGCGGCACCGGCGGCGGCATCGCCTACAACCGCAACGAATTCTTCGAGATCGTCGAGGGCGGCCTCGACGCCTCGCCGACCACCGAAGTGCTGATCGAGGAAAGCGTCCTCGGCTGGAAGGAATACGAGATGGAGGTCGTCCGCGACAAAGCGGACAACTGCATCATCGTCTGCTCGATCGAGAACATCGACCCGATGGGCGTCCACACCGGCGATAGCATCACCGTCGCGCCCGCACTCACCTTGACCGACAAGGAATACCAGGTGATGCGCAACGCCTCGATCGCGGTGCTGCGCGAGATCGGCGTCGAGACCGGCGGCTCCAACGTCCAGTTCGCGGTGAACCCGGCGGACGGCCGCCTCGTCGTCATCGAGATGAACCCGCGCGTCTCTCGCTCCTCGGCGCTGGCCTCCAAGGCCACCGGTTTCCCGATCGCCAAGATCGCCGCGAAGCTCGCCGTCGGCTACACGCTGGACGAGCTCGACAACGACATTACCGGCGGCGCGACCCCCGCCTCGTTCGAGCCGTCGATCGACTACGTCGTCACCAAGATCCCGCGCTTCGCTTTCGAGAAATTCCCCGGCGCCGAGCCGCTGCTGACCACCGCGATGAAGTCGGTCGGCGAGGTCATGGCGATCGGCCGGACTTTCGAGGAATCGCTGCAGAAGGCGCTGCGCGGCCTCGAGACCGGCCTCACCGGCCTCGACGAGATCAAGATCCCCGGCATCGGCGAGGGCGACGACAAGAACGCCATCCGCGCCGCGCTCGGCACGCCGACGCCCGACCGCCTGCTGATGGTCGCCCAGGCACTGCGCATGGGCACGTCGGAAGAGCAGGTACACCAGTCCTGCAAGATCGATCCCTGGTTCATCGCCCGCATCAAGTCGCTGATCGACCTGGAAGCCAAGGTGCGCAAGCACGGCCTGCCGGACGACGCCGAAAACTTCCGCTTCCTGAAGTCGGTTGGCTTCTCCGACGCCCGCCTCGCCACGCTGATCGGCAAGGAAGAAGAGGACGTCTACGCCCAGCGCGCCAAGCTCGACGTGCATCCGGTGTTCAAGCGCATCGACACCTGCGCGGCCGAGTTCGCCTCGCCGACGCCCTACATGTACTCGACCTATGAGCGGCCCTTCGCCGGCGCCTTGCGCTCGGAAGCCGACGTGTCGGACGCCAAGAAGGTCGTGATCCTCGGCGGCGGTCCCAACCGCATCGGCCAGGGCATCGAGTTCGACTATTGCTGCTGCCATGCCGCCTTCGCGCTGAAGGATGCGGGCTATGAGGCGATCATGGTCAACTGCAACCCCGAGACCGTCTCGACCGACTATGACACCTCCGACCGGCTCTACTTCGAGCCGCTGACCGGCGAGGACGTGCTGGAGATCCTGCGCCTCGAGCAAAGCCGCGGCACGCTGCACGGCGTGATTGTGCAGCTCGGCGGCCAGACGCCGCTGAAGCTGGCCGAAAGCCTGGAGAAGGCCGGCATTCCGATCCTCGGCACTTCGCCCGACGCGATCGATCTCGCCGAGGACCGCGACCGCTTCCAGCATTTCCTTAACGACCTGAAGCTGCGCCAGCCGAACAACGGCATCGCCCGCTCGGTCGACGAGGCCCGCGTCATCGTCGAGCGCGTCGGCTATCCCGTCGTCATCCGCCCGTCCTACGTGCTCGGCGGCCGCGCGATGGAGATCGTGCGCAACGGACCGCAGTTCGAGCGCTACATCACCGAAGCGGTCGTCGTCTCCGGCAAGTCGCCGGTGCTCATCGACAGCTATCTGTCGGATGCTATCGAGGTCGATGTCGACTGCTTGTCGGACGGGACCACCACCTTTGTCGCCGGCATCCTGGAGCACATCGAAGAGGCCGGCATCCATTCCGGCGACAGTGCCTGCTCGCTGCCGGTGCATTCGCTGTCCGACGCGATCGTCGACGAGCTGGAGCGCCAGACCCGCGAGATGGCGATCGCGCTGAAGGTCGTCGGCCTGATGAACGTGCAGTTCGCCATCAAGGGCGAGGAGATCTACGTGCTCGAGGTCAATCCGCGGGCCTCGCGGACCGTGCCCTTCGTCGCCAAGACCATCGGCTCGCCGATCGCCAAGATCGCCTCGCGCATCATGGCCGGCGAGAGCCTCGACGACGCCTTCGCGGCTTATGGCGGCAAGCCGAACTGGCGGACGCTGAAGCACATTGCGGTCAAGGAGGCGGTCTTCCCGTTTGCGCGCTTCCCCGGCGTCGACACGCTGCTCGGGCCGGAGATGCGCTCGACCGGCGAGGTCATGGGCCTCGACACCAGCTTCGCCGTCGCCTTCGCCAAGTCGCAGCTCGGCTCCTCGATCGACCTGCCGACTGCGGGGACGGTGTTCATCTCGGTGCGCGACGGCGATAAGGAGCGGGCGCTGGCGCCGATCCGCAAGCTCTTCGGGCTCGGCTTCCGCATCGTCGCGACCGGGGGCACGCAGCGCTATCTTGTCGAGCAAGGAATCGCGGCCG
This sequence comes from Mesocryomonas lacus, assembly GCF_055730105.2. Taxonomy (NCBI): domain Bacteria; kingdom Pseudomonadati; phylum Pseudomonadota; class Alphaproteobacteria; order Hyphomicrobiales; family Aurantimonadaceae; genus Mesocryomonas; species Mesocryomonas lacus. The sequence goes on along the minus strand of NZ_JBUZWF020000003.1, from coordinate 269,262 downwards.
AGAAGATCAACAAGGTGCTCGAAGGCCGCCCGCACATCGAGGACGCCATCCGGAACCGCCAGGTGCAGCTGGTCTTCAACACCACGGAAGGCGCCAAGGCCTTGTCGGATTCGCGTTCGCTGCGCCGCGCCGCGCTGATCCACAAGGTGCCCTACTACACCACGCTCGCCGGCATGATCGCGGCCTCCGAGGCGATTGAGGCCTTGAAGGCGGGAAGTCTTGAAGTGCGGTCCTTGCAGTCTTACTTCACCGCCGCTTGAATCGGCCGCTGCGGCCGAGGCGGGGAAACTCGCTCGGCCGGCAGGCCTTGGCGCGGCGGCTGACTGCCATACTTGTCCGTCTATAGAACGGGATGTTTGACAGGCGGCTGGGTCCGCCGCATCATTCTCCCGTGCGGCTTCGCAGGGCCGCCAATCTTGATTTGCCGCTGGTTCCGGTCGGGTTTCCGCCCGGGACCGGTTTGTTTTGTGCGCCGGGCTTCGCCCGGTCGATCGAAAAGTGATCACCGGCCCGAGGGCCGGCGGTCTGAAAGGGTGAGGGCATGGAAAAGGTCCCGATGACGAGTGCAGGCTTCGAGACGCTCAAGGAAGAGCTGCGTCGCCGCCAGCAGGAGGAACGTCCGCGTATCATCGCGGCGATTTCGGAAGCCCGCGCGCACGGCGACCTCTCGGAGAATGCCGAGTATCACGCGGCCAAGGAGTCGCAGAGCCTGAACGAGGGCCGCATCTCCGAGCTCGAGGACTTCACCGCGCGCGCCGAGGTGATCGACGTCGCCAAGCTGTCGGGCGAGAAGATCAAGTTCGGCGCGACGGTCAAGCTGATCGACGAGGATACCGAGGAAGAGAAGATCTACCAGATCGTCGGCGACCAGGAAGCCGACGTGAAGCAAGGTCGCATCTCGATTTCCTCGCCGATCGCCCGCGCCCTGATCGGCAAGGGTGAAGGCGACACGGTCGAAGTGGCGGCGCCCGGCGGCGCGCGCTCCTACGAGATCATCGAGCTGCGCTGGGGCCAGCGCTAAGGCGCGGGTCTCTCCTTCCCGGGAGATCGCCCGAGCCGGACGAGATGATTTGATGGATATCCGCGACGTCGAGGTGATTGCCCCGAACTTCAAGCGCCGCCTGTCCGGCGTCACCTCGACGATCATCCAGCTGGTGCCATTGCAGCGCCAGTCGATCGGCATCGCCACGCTCGGCCCTGGCCTGCCGGATCACCTGCCGAAGCTGCGCTGGCCGCAGCTCTTCGGCCTGTGGTCGAAGCCGGCACGCCGGCCCTTCCGCATCTGGCATGCCCGCCGCAACACCGAGATGCTCGGCGGTCTCGTGCTGCGAGATCTCCTGCGCATGCGGCTGAAGCTCGTCTTCACCTCCGCCGCCCAGCGGCGCCATACCGTGTGGACCCGCTTCCTGATCCGCCGCATGGACGCCATCATCGCCACCAGCGGCCGCAGCGCAGCCTTTCTCGAGCGGCCTGCAACGGTCATCCTGCACGGCATCGACCTCGACGCCTTCTCGCCGGTCCCGCGCGCAGCGCCCTCCCCGGCCCTGCGAAAACTCGAGGGACGGCTGGTCGTCGGCTGTTCCGGCCGGATCCGGCACCAGAAGGGCACCGACGTCTTCGTCGCCGCGATGATCGCGCTGCTGCCGCAGCAGCCCGAATGGACGGCGGTCGTCACGGGGCGAACGACGGCCGAACACGCGGACTTCGAGCGGGAACTGCGGGATAAGGTCACCAAAGCGGGACTTACTGAGCGCATTCTTTTCGTCGGCGAGGTCGATGACATCGCCGGCTGGTTCCAGCGTTTTGACCTCTACGTCGCGCCGCCCCGCAACGAGGGCTTCGGGCTGACGCCGCTGGAGGCGATGGCATCCGGAACGCCCGTCGTCGCCTCGGACGCCGGCGCATTTCGCGAGTTGATCGTCGAGGGTGTGACCGGCGCTGTCGTGCCGGTCGACGATGTCGGCGCCATGGCGGCCGCGATCGCGCCGTACCTTGCCGACAGCGCCCTGCGTCATGCAGCGGGCCTTGCAGCCCTTTCGCATGTGCAGGCCAAGTTTCCACTGTCGCGCGAGGCCGCGGAGATCGGGGCCGTCTACGAGGGGCTGTGGTCCGCCGGCAGCTGAAACTCGGCCTCGACGATGTCGACCAGCCGGTAGCGATGGCCGAGCACCCGCCGGGCGTGCTCCTCCAACAACCGGAACTGTGTCGCTGCGCGGCGGAGGTGGAACGGCAGGTTCTCCCGCGTCGCCGGCAGCCGCCCGCGCGGGACCTGGATCGACGTTGCCGTCGGGATCGGCACGGGAAGGCCACGCTCCGCCAGGAGATGCATCTGCATCGCTAGCGCCGGCTCGACCTGGAAGGAGGCGAGTGCCTTCAGGCCATGCAGGAAGGCGTCGACCGGGGCAGCCCCGCGCTCCGCCCGGAGCAGCAGTTTGCGCGCGCCCGCAGGCCAGAGCAGATAGGCGGCCGAGCCGGACTTGTCGCGCGCGACCCCGAGCACGGATAGGCCATCGCGGAGCTTGCGCCGCTCGCCGGTGAGGAAGCGCCGGCGTTCGAAATTCTCGAGGTTCAGGAGATCGACGCCGGCAAGGCCCGCCACCTGGTCGAGAAGGCTCGGCAGCCGTGGCGACAGCATCACGTCGTCCTCGAGCACCAGCACGGGGTCCACGCCATCAGCGATCTCGCGCCACAGCGCCTGGTGCGACAAGAAGCAGCCGAGCTCCGGCTTGGTCAGCGGGCGCTCCCAGGAGCGGCCAATCCTTGCCGCCGTGGCATCGGTGATCTCGGCGGCCTCGACCGCCGCCATTCGCTCGAGCCGCAACCCCAGCCGCTCGCCCTGGCGCTCCATGAACTGGCGCCGCTCAGCCGCGCGCCCAAGATTGATGAAGACGCTCCGCACCGGCGATCGCGCCCCGGCAGCATCGCCACCCGGCAGAAGCTCGGCTTCCCCTTGCGAAAGCGGCGGCGGGCTGTGGCTCGGCATGGGGCCCCATTCAGGCAGGATCAGGATCGGTCGCCTCGGTGATTGCCCTCCTCTAGCCGGGATGGCGGGGGAGCGAAACCCTTCCCGCCTTCACCGGGCGGTCGCCATCCAGCGATCTCCCGGCCGCAAGCGGACCGTCTCCTCCACCGCTTCCGCCGGCTGTCGTGTTGTCAGTGCCGGTGCCCCCGGCTATGGAAGACGCCAGCCTTGAAAGCGCCCGACCGCACGGCCATTTCAAGGCGTCCCGCCTCTCCTTGTCCGAGTTGCAGATGACCGAGCGCCACGCCCCCGTCCTGATCATCGGTTCCGGCCCCGCCGGCTACACCGCGGCGATCTACGCCGCGCGGGCGATGATGAAGCCCTTGCTCGTCGCCGGCCTGCAGGAAGGCGGTCAGCTGACCATCACCACCGACGTCGAGAACTATCCTGGCTTCGCCGACCCCATCCAAGGCCCGTGGCTGATGGAGCAGATGAAGGCGCAGGCGCTGCATGTCGGCACCGAATTCGCCAGCGACCTCATCGTCGAGGTCGATCTCGACCGTCGGCCCTTCCGGCTGCGCGGCGACAGCGGCACGGTCTACACCTGCGATTCCCTGATCATCGCGACCGGGGCCCAGGCCAAGTGGCTGGGCCTCGATTCCGAACAGCATTTCCAGGGTTTCGGCGTTTCGGCTTGTGCGACCTGCGACGGCTTCTTCTACCGCGGCAAGGATGTCGTCGTCGTCGGCGGCGGCAATACGGCGGTCGAGGAGGCGCTCTACCTCTCGCACATCGCCAGTTCGGTCACCGTCGTCCACCGCCGCGACAGTTTCCGGGCCGAGCGAATTTTGCGCGAACGGCTTGCCGCCAAGGACAATGTCAACGTCATCTGGAACGCCGAGGTCGACGAGATCCTCGGCACGACGACGCCGATGAAGTCCGTCACCGGCATCCGCCTCCGCGACCGCATCTCCGGCGCCCTGACAGAGAAGCCGACGCATGGCGTGTTCGTCGCCATCGGCCACGCCCCGGCGGTCGAACTGTTCACCGGTAAGCTGCGGCAGAAGGACTCAGGCTATCTCTGGGTCGAGCCCGGCACGACGCAGACCTCGGTACCCGGCGTGTTTGCCGCAGGCGACGTTGCCGACGACGTGTTCCGTCAGGCGGTAACCGCTGCGGGGCTCGGCTGCATGGCCGCGCTGGAAGCCGAAAAGTGGGTGGCCGCCGCGGCGATGGACGAGGAACGGCAGGCCGCCGAATAGCTCGGCATTAAACGACCACGTCGTTTAGTAGCCAGACATTAATCCTTGCGATCGAAATCAAGCTTCGCACCTCGCGTGGTTTGCTATATCGGCCGTCGGAGCGTCCTGCAGCGGGGCGCCGCACCGTAATTCCGCCTTACCTTCCTCCGATGCAATGGCGCGTCTGCGATTAGCCGAACCGCTGAGCGCAGGTCCGGGCGGGCAACCGGCCGGGCAAGGATCGAACGGCGGAGCAGCCGGTCGAAGGGGGTTTGATGAGTTCCACCGACACGTCGATCAATCCGGAGCCGTCGGCCGCAGTCCCCGCTTCGCGCCTTTCCCTTGCCGGGGAGTGGCTTTCCGCGCACCGCTCGATCCTTGGCATCGCCGCCGTCGTGGCGGTCCTGGCGATCGCCGCCTTCGCCTTGATGCGCCTGACGTCTGAAGTGCGGTACGATGACGTCATCGCGGCTTTCGATGCCACCGGCTGGCCCGCGGTGGCGCTGGCGATCGGTTTCACGCTCGTCAGCTTCGTCAGCCTTACCTTCTACGACGTCGGCGCGCTCTCCTATGTTGGCCGGAAACTCTCCTATCCCGCGGTCGCCGCGACGGCGCTCTGCGCCTATGCAGTCGGCAATACCGCCGGTTTCGGCCCGCTCTCGGGCGGCGCCATCCGCTACCGCGGCTACACCCGCCTCGGCCTGACGCCGGAGGAGATCGCCAAGGTCATCGCCTTCGTCACCGTCGCCTTCGGCCTCGGCCTTTTGACGCTGTCGGCGCTCGGCGTCCTGTTCATCGCCGGAACGGTCTCACCCTATCTCGGCCTGCCGCCACTGACGCTGCGCCTTCTGGCCGTTGTCGGTCTCCTGCCCGTCGTCGCGCTCGCGGTCATCGGCCGCGACGGCCACCCTGTACGTCTCGGCCGTTTCGGCTTCCGACTGCCCTCCCGGACGCTGGTGCTGCGCCAGTTCGCGGCGACCGTCATCGACGTCTGCGCGTCCGGCGCGGTGCTCTACGTCCTCCTCCCGCCGACCGATATCGGCTTCCCCACCTTCGTGTGCATCTACGCGGTGGCGATCGCCATCGGCGTGCTCAGCCATGTGCCGGCCGGTCTCGGCGTGTTCGAGACGGTGATCGTGGCGGCGCTGGGCAGCGCCGTCGACATCGACCGCGTGCTCGGCGCACTGGTCCTCTACCGCGTAATCTACTACCTCCTGCCGCTGCTCTGCGCGGCGGTCTTCGTCAGCCTCGCCGAACTGCGCGGCGCGCTCAGCGCCAGCATGGGCACCGAGCTCAAGCTCGCCGGCCGGCGGCTGGCCCCGCCGGTGCTGGCGACGCTGTCGCTGGTCTTCGGCCTGATGCTGATCCTCTCCAGCGTCACGCCGACGCCGACGTCAGATCTCGAGGCCCTGCAGAACGTCGTGCCGCTGTTCATCGTCGAAGGCGCGCACTTCCTGACGAGCCTTCTCGGCCTCGTCTTCCTGGTGATGGCGCGCGGCCTTGCCCAGCGGCTCGACGGAGCGTGGCTGGTGGCGCTGACGACGACGGTCGCGGCAATGTTGATGGCGCTGGTCCAAGCGGTCGCCGTGCACGAAGCGGCGCTGCTCCTGTTCTTCGCGCTGGCGCTGATCGCCACCCGCAAGGAGTTCAGCCGTCCAGCCTCGATCTTCCGCCAGGCGCTGACCGGCCCCTGGATCGCCGCAATGCTGACGATCTGCGTCAGCGCCGTGATCGTCCTTCTCTTCGTCTACCGCGATGTCGAATACGGCAACGAACTCTGGTGGCAGTTCGAGTTCACCTCCGAGGCTCCGCGCAGCCTCCGTGCCATGCTCGGCATCACCATCCTTGCCAGCGGCCTTGCCATCTGGAGCCTGGTGCGCCCGGCGATCGGGCGGATCGAAGACCCCGTCGAGGACGACATCGACCGGGCAGCGGAGATCGTGCGGCAGCAGGAGTCCGCCGACGGCAATCTGGTGCGGATGGCCGACAAGAGTGTGCTGTTCTCCAAGGACGGCCGGGCGTTCATCATGTACGCCCGCCGCAACCGCTCGCTGCTCGCCCTCTTCGATCCGATCGGGCCGCGCGACGCCTGGCCGGAACTTGTCTGGCAGTTCGTCGAGATGGCGCATGGCTGCGGCTGCCGCGGCGTCTTTTACCAGGTCTCCCCGGAAGCACTGTCGATCTATGCGGACGCAGGCATGCGCGCCTTCAAGCTCGGCGAACTCGCGATGATCGACCTCAGCAAGTTCATCCTTGCCGGTGGCAAGCGCGCCGGCCTTCGCCAGGCGAAGACCCGCGGCCAGCGCGACGGGCTGGAGTTCTCCGTCATCGAGCAGCCAGACGTTCCCGCGGCTTACGACGAACTGAAGGCCGTCTCCGACGCTTGGCTGGCACGCCACATGGCAAGCGAGAAGGCCTTCTCCCTCGGGGCGTTCGACGAGGCCTACGTCAAGGCACAGCCGGTCGCGGTGCTGCGCAAGGACGGCCATATCGTCGCCTTCGCCACCTTGATGGTGACCGACACCAAGGACGAGTCCTCGGTCGACCTGATGCGCTTCCACCCGGACGCGCCCGGCGGTTCGATGGACTTCCTGTTCGTGCTGCTGCTGGAGTACCTGAAAGAAGCCGGCTTCAAGCGGTTCAACATGGGCATGGCGCCCTTGTCGGGAATGTCCGGCAACCGGCACGCCCCGATCTGGGACCGGATCGGCACGACGCTCTTCGAGCACGGCGAAAAATATTACAACTTCAAGGGACTGCGCGCCTTCAAAGCCAAATTCCACCCGGAATGGAAGCCGCGCTACATGACGACGTCCGGCAGCCTCAGCCCCGCCCTCGCGCTGATGGACGTAACCTTGCAGATCGGCGGCGGCTTCAAGGGAGTGGTGCGCAGGTGATGTCCGTTCGTTCCAGCATGCTCGCGGCGCTCCTTGCGCTCTCGGCTCCCGCCCTGGCGCAGACCGCCCCGACAGCCCCCGTCGCCCCGGCCCCGGCACCGGCTGCAGCCGGCACCGCCGCCCCGTTCGACTATGGCATGATCCCGCCGCAGCACATCGTCATGCCGAAGGGCGAGGCGAAGGCGATGGTCGTGCTGCTGTCGGATCAGGCCGGCTGGACGCAAGCGGAGACGACGCTGGCGGATGACCTGTCGGCCAAAGGTGCCTTCGTCATCGGCATCGATCTCAAGGAATACTACCCCGCGCTGGAGAAGGACCAGGACGACTGCGTCTACATGGTCTCCGACATCGAGAGCCTCAGCCAGCAGGTCCAGCGGTCGGTCGGCGGCAGCATCTACCATCTACCGATCGTGGCGGGCCTTGGCGGCGGCGGCGCTTTGGCGCTGGCGATCGCGGCCCAGACGCCAGACGCCACCATCCAGCACACCATCGCCGTCGATCCGCAAGGCGGCATCCCGCTGGCGAAGGAGCTCTGCACCGATGCCGTGCGCCAGCAGGCCGGCGCGGTCTCGACCTATGGTCTGGCCGATGGCGACCTGCCCGACCCCGTCACCGTCATCCTGACGCCGACAGCACCGGCCGACGGGCGCGCGCATGTCGAAGCCTTGGTCAAAGAGCACGACGACATCACCGTCACCGAGAGCGACGATGCGGCGGCTGCAGCGCTCGCGGACGCGATCGACGCGGCGATGGAAACCGGCGCCTCCGACGAGCTCGGCCTGCCGCTGAGCGTGCTCGAGACCAAGCCGACGCGCGACACGATGGCGATCATCTACTCCGGGGACGGCGGCTGGCGCGACATCGACAAGGAGATCGGCCAGGCCTTCCAGGACGAGGGCATGCCGACCATCGGCGTCGACGCCCTCCGCTATTTCTGGTCGGAGCGCACGCCCAAGGAGACGGCCGCCGACCTCTCGCGGATCATCGAGTTCTACACCAAGCGCTGGGGCGTGAAGCACGTGCTCTTGGTCGGCTATTCCTTCGGCGCCGATGTCCTGCCAACCACGTACAATCTGCTGCCGGCCGCCGACAAGGCGAAGGTCGCCGAGCTCTCGCTGCTGGCCTTGTCGAAATCGGCCAACTTTCAGATCTCGGTCATGGGCTGGCTCGGGGTCGACGACGACGACGCCTCGAACGTCGCCCAGGTCGGCAAGATCGACGCCAAGCTGATCCAGTGCGTCTACGGCACGGAGGACGACGACACGATTTGCCCCGACCTCAAGGCGTCCGGCGTGGAGCTGATCCCCACCGAGGGCGGTCACCATTTCGATGGTGACTACTCCGCCATCGGCGCCAAGATCCTGGCGGGTCTCGATGCCCGGCTGAAAGCCAAGCCGTGAAGGCCGCTTCGTCGCGCCAGAGGCTTTAGAAGCGGCTTCTCTGGCTTCGGCGATCGATTATGCCCGTCGTGCCTTGATCCCCCCATCTGGATGCGGTCTACGATGGAGGGAACGGGATGCAGGACGCGCGGCTTGACCGTTGCGGTACGGCACACGTCGGCTGGACAACGAAGAGCCGAAGGCTCGATAAGGCTGGCAGGCAGGGAGAAACCAGGATGGCGCTCGACTGGGACAAGCTGCGGATTTTCCATGCCGCAGCCGAGGCCGGCTCCTTCACCCATGCCGCGGATGTTCTTAACCTCAGCCAGTCGGCGATCAGCCGACAGGTCGCCTCGCTGGAGCAGGAGATCGGCGCACCGCTGTTCCATCGCCATGCCCGCGGGCTGGTGCTGTCCGAGCAAGGCGAACTTCTATTCCAGACCGCGGCGGAGGTGCTGAAGCGGCTGGAAATGGTCCGCATGCAGCTGACCGAGACGCGGGAGAAGCCGACCGGCCGGCTGAGGGTCACGACGACCGTCGGCCTAGGCTCCGGCTGGCTCACCGAGCGCGCCAAGGAGTTCCTCGAGCTCTATCCCGAACTCGAGCTGCAGCTCGTTCTCGACAACGAGGAAATCGACCTGACCATGCGCAAGGCGGATGCGGCGATCCGCTTGCGCCAGCCGCAGCAGCCCGACCTCATCCAGCGCCGGCTGTTCACCGTGCACCTGCATGTCTATGCCGCCCCCACCTACCTCCAGCGCTTCGGTACGCCAGAGACGGTGCAGGACCTCAGCCAGCACCGGCTGATCACCTTCGGCGAACCGGCGCCGCAATACCTGCGCAACCTCAACACGCTGGAAACGGTCGGGCTGCCGGACGGCCAGTCGCGCTCGTCGATCCTGCAGATTAACAACCTCATGTCGATCAAGGCGGCAATCGAGCGCGGCATCGGCCTCGCGCTGCTGCCGGACTACATGATCGACAAGAACTCCAAGCTGGTCCAAGTGCTGCCGGAAATGGAGATGCCGACCTTCGACACCTATCTCTGCTACCCCGAGCAGCTCAGGAATTCGGCCAAGCTCAAGGTTTTTCGCGACTTCCTGATCTCGAAGGCGCGGACCTGGTCGTACTGAACCCCGACCGGTGGCGGAAACTTCCACGCACCAGTGCTTGGCAGATTGAGTGCCCATCAAACAGACAGCTCACTGAACCGCCTATTTCCTATGCATGCGGCGCATGGCAGGCATGTCATTTTGCCAGTGGTCGCGGCGGGCAGGACTGGTAGCCTCATCTCATCGAACGCGGGAAGGCACCTCCTCCCACCGGACCGCTTCGAGCGTCTCCTCCCAAGGATCTGCCAGCAGATCCTTTTTTAAGCCGGGCTCTCGCGAACCCGGCTTTTTCTTTGGCGGCGTTTTCGCGCGGATGAAGCCCGGTGCCGGTGAGGCTTGCGGCCCTCAGTGCAGCCAGAGCCGTTTCAGCTGCGCCTCGTCACCGTTGAACTTGTCGCGGTCACAGCGCCCTGCTCCATCCACATCATGCGGGGCCGGCCCGACCGAGCCGTCGGTGTACTGCCACATCGTCCAGGTGTTCCAGTTCCGCGGCACGACCGGTGTCGGGCCGTACTGCGCCAGCCAGAGCCAGCACTGCGCCAGGGTGCTGTCGGTGCCGTTGCCCAGCAATTGCTTGATGTAGTGGCCGGAGTAGAGGCCGGGAAACTTCCCTTGCTTCGCCTCTATATGGGTGACGAAGGCCCTCGCCTCTTCCAGCCCCATGCTGGGCCCGGTCGGGTTCGGCTGGAAGTCGAGCACGAGGAGGGTCTTGTCGTCGGGTTCGGCGACATCGAGGAAATGCTCTGCCTGCTTCACCCCGTCGCTGCCGGTCGCGAAGTGGTAGGCACCCCAGAGGAGACCTGCTGCAACGGCACCCTTACGGTGCGCGGCGTAGGTCTGGTCGACATTGCTTTGACCCTGCGTCGCCTTGTGGAAGACGCCGACAATGCCGGCCTCTTTGATCTTGGCGAAATCCAGATGTCTGTTGTGGTGCGAGATATCGATGACGGCATTCAGGACAGTCGGCATGCTTTCCACTCCCCGTTGAACGACAGGGGAAAAATACACCAAACCGGCGGACTGCCGAAAAGGAGACTGCGTAGCCAGAACGAAAAACGGCGGCCCCTCGCGGAGCCGCCGTCTGATCTTTGAGTGGCGTGAGAGGCTTGCCGAGCCGGCCTCAGCTCTTCAGGCTAGAGCAGAAGCGCTGGATGCGCGAGCAAGCGTCCTCCAGCAGGGCCTCCGACGTCGCATAGGAGATGCGGAAGTTCGGGCCGAGGCCGAAAGCCGAACCGTGCACGACCGCGACGCCCTCGGCCTCCAGCAGCTCGGAGACGAAGTCCTCGTCGGTCTCGATCACCTTGCCGGCCGGGGTCTTCTTGCCGATCAGGCCCTTGCAGGAGGGGTAGACGTAGAAAGCGCCTTCGGGCGACGGGCATTCGATGCCGCTCGCCTGGTTCAGCATGGACACCACGAGGTCGCGGCGGCCCTCGAAGATCACCCGGTTCTTCGGGATGAAGTCCTGCGTGCCGTTCAGCGCTTCGACCGCCGCCCATTGCGCGATCGAGCAGGCGCCCGAGGTCTGCTGGCCCTGGATCATGTCCATCGCCTTGATCAGCGCCAGCGGACCCCCGGCATAGCCGATGCGCCAGCCGGTCATCGCATAGGCTTTCGACACGCCGTTGATCGTCAGGGTCCGGTCGTAAAGGCCGGGCTCGACTTCGGCAGGCGTCGTGAAGGTGAAGTCGCCGTAGACGAGGTGCTCGTACATGTCGTCGGTCATCACCCAGACATGCGGGTGGCGCATCAGAACATCGGTCAGCGCCTTGAGCTCATTGCGGGTATAGGCCGCGCCCGAGGGGTTCGACGGCGAGTTGAACAGGAACCACTTGGTCTTCGGCGTGATCGCCGCTTCCAGCGCCTCCGGCGTCACCTTGAAGTTCGCCTCGATCGTCGTCTCGATGATCACCGAGGTGCCGTTGCAGATCGCCACCATCTCGGGATAGCTGACCCAGTAGGGCGCGGGGATGATGACCTCGTCGCCCTCGTCGAGCGTCGCCATGAAGGCGTTGAACAGGATCTGCTTGCCGCCGGTGCCGACGATGGTCTGCTCGGGCTTGTAGTCGAGATTGTTCTCGCGCTTGAACTTCTTCGAGATCGCCTCGCGCAGCTGCGGGATGCCGGAGACCGGGGTGTACTTCGTCTCGCCGCGGTTGATCGCGTCGATCGCCGCCGCCTTGATGTTGTCGGGCGTGTCGAAGTCGGGCTCGCCGGCACCGAGGCCGATGACGTCGCGACCCTGGGCTTTCAGCTCGCGCGCCTTCTGCGAGACGGCAATGGTGGCGGAGGGCTTTACGCGGTCGAGGGCGGCGGCAAGAAATGCCATGGGAACGGCTCCGGCTGTCATGATTCCAAGGTCTGCAGCGGCGACCCCGCCTGCAAAAACCGGCGAACCGTAAGCGCGGCAGGGACTTGGTGCAAGCCGCGGATCAGGCATAGACCGATGAATTAAGCTGATGGGCGGCGTTGCCCATTTCAATTGGATCGGGCCCCGCTCCCGGCTCAGTCTAGCGCCTGCAGAGCGAGGAGAGCGCGATCATCGCCCTCCACGGCCTGCAGGATTTCGGCAATTGCCACCTCCGACGCTGGATTGCCGCGATGGCCGCTCTGCCCGACTACCTGCTCACGGCAGGGCTGCCGGGACCCTCCGGCAGATGATGGCGATTGCATCCGTCGGCGGCCTCCCGCAGTAGCTGATATGATCGGCATCGCGGCACATGGATTGTGGCATGACGCGTGACGGAGGGAGGCGGATTTGACGGCCAAGACAGCGCTTCGCTCGCTGCTGATCCTCCTGATGTTGCCGATTGCCGCCAGCGTTGGGTTCATGGCGATCGGCCCGGAACGGGTTTACACCTGGATTGCCGGTCCGGCAGACCAGGGCGCGGTGGATTTCGCGACGCTGCAGCGCCGCACAAGGCCGACCGACAGCCTCGCCTGTTCTCCCGCACTTTGCCGCATTAGCGTCGACCTCGCTCTGCCGATCTATGCAGATACGCCCGCCGTGCTGATGGGGCGGCTCGATAGCGTGGTGCTTGCCGACAGCGGCAATCTGGTTCGGGTCGATGACGGCACCCGCCCCGCTTACCGCCGCTACGTCGCCCGCACGGCGGCCATGCGCTTCCCCGATACGATCGACGCGGAGGCGCAGACCCTTGCCGGCGGCAGCGGCCTGATGATCTACGGCCGCTCGCAGCTCGGCACCGGCGACTGGGGCGTGAACCTTTCCCGGCAGCGCGGCTGGGCCGCCGCCCTTGCGATCATCGCCGGGCCCGTCACGGGGCCGCCGACATCCTGAACGCCGCCTGCGCTTTGCAAGCCGCCGGCTTTTCGCTACGCAGGCAGAGTAATGAGGAGACGGACGTGACCGACGAAATGCCGAAAGGCGACCTGACCATGCGCGTTCCGGCGATTTCTGCCGACGCCAATGCCGCCGGCGACGTATTCGGGGGCTGGGTGATCTCGCAGATGGACCTCGCCGCCGGCCTCAGCGGCGCCGACCGTGCGCGGGGCCGCGTCGCCACCGTCGCGGTCAATGCGCTGACCTTCAAGAAGCCGGTGAAGATCGGCGACACGCTGTCGGTCTATTCGACGATCCAGAAGGTCGGCCGCAGCTCGATCACCATCCTGATCGAGGCCTGGGCGCAGCGGCATCTGACCCGGGAACTGGTCAAGGTCACCGAGGGCATCTTCGTCATGGTTGCCCTCGACAAAGACGGCAAGCCAGTGGAAATCCCGGCGGAGTAAGTGCAGCGTCGCCGCCCCTGGCGCTTCTGATACCCCCATCACCCCGAAACACGGGGTATCACCGGCCGCTCGTCTGCCGGATCAGTCCTTCATCGCGATCGCCTGCACCTTGATCCTTGCCCCGAAAGGCAGCCTGGCGGCCTCGTAAATGGTTCGGGCGGGGCGTGGATCGAACAGCTCAGCGTAAAGAGCGTTCACGCTCGGCAAATCGTCGAGATCAGCAAAGGCGATGTCGACGTAGACGATGTCCTCCCGGGTGAAACCGGCTTCGGTAACGATCGCGAACACCAGTTCGAACGCCCGCTCCGCCTCTTCACGCGCCGTGGCCGCACGGTAGCCGTCGTCGTAGACCGACAGCTGTCCGGAGATGTGGCAGGTGTTGCCGACCACCACGGCGTTCGAGATGGGCGAGGCAGATTTGGGGACGCCGGGGACATCGACGATGAAGCGTCTGGGCATGCTCTGAACCTTTGTCCTGCAGCGGTCGTCGGCGACGGCGGGGATGGTAAGCCGGCAGCGTTTCCGGCCAGCTACTCCCGGCGGCTCAATGGGCGAGCTTCAGGGTGATGACGCCGGCAACGATTAGGGCCACACCGGCATAGCGGGCGATGGACGTCGGGTCGCCGAAAATCATCACGCCGACCGTGAACGTTCCGGCCGCCCCGATGCCGGTCCAGATCGCGTAGGCCGTTCCGATCGGGATATCGCGCTGGGCCAGCCAGAGCAGCAACCCGCTCGCCACCATGAAGACAGCGGCTATGGCGAGGCCGACACCGCGGGTCTCGGGCGTCTGGGCGATCTTCAGCCCGACCGGCCAGCCGATCTCCAGCAATCCCGCCCCTACCAGATACAACCACGCCATGACGCGCTCCTTCTCCCTGTTTTCGCCGCCGGGCCGGAAAAGCCGATCCTTTCCCGCTAGCGCTTGTCCAGTTTGAAATACGCACGTATTCTAATTTTTCAAGCACCTGTTTGAAATGGTGCGAAGGAGAAGTTCCGATGGGGCGACGTCAGACGATCGACCGGGAGAAGGTGCTCGCCGTCGCCGAAAACATCGTCGGGCAGCGGGGTGCGGCTGCCCTGACGATCGATGCAGTGGCCAAGGCTGCGGGGATCACCAAGGGCGGGGTGCAATCGTCCTTCGGCACCAAGGAGGCACTGATCGCCGCCATGCTGCGCCGCTGGATGCAGGACTATGCCAAGCGCGCCCGTGGTCTCGCCGGAGAGGATCCCTCGCTCGCGCAGCGGGTCGCCGCGCATGTCGAGGTGACGCACCGCGAAGACGAGGACACCCAGCGTCGGGCGGCCAGCCTGCTGGCACTGCTGCTGCAGACGCCGGAGCATCTCGCCGACATGCGGCAGTGGTATCAGGTGCAGGCGGCCGGACTGCACGCCGACGACCCGGCGGCACGGCGCGCACGTCTGGCTTTTCTCGCGACGGAAGGCGCCTTCTTCCTCCGGTTCTTCGGCCTGCTGCCGTTTCCGGCGACCGAATGGGAAGCGGCCTTCGCCGACATCCAGGACCTCCTGGCATCGAAGGATCCCGGCGCGTCCTGATTGTCACGCCGCTTCCCGCCAGAGCATTCGCCTGCTGGCGACCGCGTGCCGGCGGCCGGTCTACGGCGCCGGCCGCCTTGCTACTTGCACACCGCGCGGCGGCGCTGCTTGGTGTCGAGGTGCAGGTGGTCGGCATGGTCCTCGTTGTAGCCGGGTCCCAGCACCGTGCCGAAATAGCGGCAGGCGCTCTCGCGCACCTTGCGCTGGAACGCCTTCTGGCGGAACTCGAAGAAGCCCTTCCGCTCGATCTCCATGAACGAGCCGTCGGCGAACTTGAAGCCGCGCACGTCGAGGGCATCGCCGCTGGCGTGCTGGCTGATCGAGCGCGAGCCGGCGATCCGAGAGCAGCGATAGGACGAGGCGTTGATCAGCACAGTCGGACGCTGCAGCAGCTTCCACCGGGCCGCCGGCATCACCTCGTTCTTCATCCACTGCGCCACCCGCAGCGTCGCCATGCAGTTCATCGTCGCCACCGGGCGGATCGCCACCCCCGGCACAATGTCGGTGACCTTGACGGGATAGTCGATGCCGCAGCTGCGGCCGCGGCTGATCGAGCTGGCGTCGACGAATTTGACGCCGAGCTGCTGCAAGGCCCGCCGGCACATCACCTCGTTCCTGGGCATCGGCTGGTAGCCGCTCGGTGTTTCGTCTTCCAGCGCGCCGCGGCCGTCGTCGAGCATCGCGGGGCCGGGGCGGCGGGGCGGCGCGATCGCCTCCAGCGAGGCATAGCTCGGTGGCGCCCGCTTGACCCGCCGCGACGGTGGCGCTTGGCCCGGGGTGACGTCCTTCAGCCCGGCCCAGGGATCGGCCCGTGGCTCACCGGTCCCGAAGCCTGGATCCTCGTCGACCTCGATCGGCGCCCCCAGCGGCGGCAGCGCGCCCGGCTCGGCCGAGGCCTCGCGCGCTTCCCCCGCATCGAGCGCGGCACCCGCCTCGCCGTCGATCGGGGTGTAGAGCTGCACGTCGCCCGACCCGTCGTCGATAGCGAGCGCGTCGGCGGGCGTGTCCGCCTGGCGGGTTTTGGACGGGGGCGTCTCCGGCGAGAGATCGGCACTCGTGTCGGGAAGGGCTGCGGCAGGAGATGGCGGCCAGTCTGGCGCTTCCTCGGGCACTCCCGTTACTCCATCGCCGGGAGCGCCGGGAGCCGCAAGCGGCGCATAGGCCTGCGGCTGCGGACGGGACGGCACGACCGAGCGGCTCGGAACGTAGACCGGCACCTCGCCGGGACGCGGGGCTGCCGGCACGGGTCCACCCCAGACCATTTTCGGCGCGACACCGCCGGTCACGACGGGGTCGATGTCCCCGGCAATCGCGGAGGGAATGGCGTCCGCTGCCAGACCAAACGCGGCAGCGGACACCCAGATGCGCCATCCGTCTCTACGCAACATCATCGGACGGCCCTCGTGCCCGCGATACTCCAGCGGACACGGACAGGCTACGCGGTCTTGGTAAGCGAATGCTGAACGCGGCCGATCCGAGGCGCCGTTTCCGTAGCGGATTCTGTCGCGATGGCAGGACAGGATTGGCGCCATGAGGGCAAGCCGCCATACGCACGGCGGTCTCACCGCCGGAAGCCACGCAGCAAAAGGCCCGGAAATCGATGCCGATTTCCGGGCCGATAATTTGACGCGAGGTCGCTTCAGCCCAGCCGCCGACGGCGGAACGCCGGCCGAAGCTTGCCGGTCAGGCGGCCTGTTCGACAGCGTCCAGCGACGCCATGTCGATCACGAAGCGGTAGCGGACATCGTTCTTAAGCAGGCGTTCATAGGCGGTGTTGACGTCCTGGATGGCGATCATCTCGACGTCGCTGACGATCCCGTTGGCGGCGCAGAAATCGATCATCTCCTGCGTCTCCGGCATCCCACCGATCATCGATCCCGCAATGCTCTTGCGGCCGCCGATCAGGTTGAAGCCCATCAGCGGATCGAGCGCCGTCAGCGCGCCGACGAGAACCATGGTGCCGTCGACGGTCAGGAGCGCCGCATAAGGGTTGATGTCATGGCCGACGGGGATCGTGTTCAGCAGGAAGTCGAAGGTGCCGCGCGCAGCCGTCATTGCCGCCTCGTCCTTCGAGACCAGCACCGCGTCGGCGCCGAGGCGCAGCGCATCCTTGCCCTTCTCCGGCGAGGTCGTGATCATCACGACTTCGGCGCCCATCGCCTTGGCGAACTTCACGCCCATGTGGCCGAGCCCGCCGAGGCCGACGATGCCGACCTTCTGGCCGGGACCGACCTTCCAGTGCTTCAGCGGCGAATAAGTGGTGATGCCGGCGCAGAGGAGAGGCGCCACCGCCTTCAGGTCGAGGCTCTCGGGAATGCTGACCACGAAGCGCTCCTCGACGACGATCCTGTCGGAATAGCCGCCATAGGTCGGGGCGCCGCTCTCGCGCTCGCGCCCGTTATAGGTGACCGTGCATCCCTCGGCGCAATACTGCTCGAGGCCAGCCAGGCACGGTTTGCAGTGACGGCACGAATCCACCATGCAGCCGACGCCGGCGAGGTCGCCGACCTTCAGCTTGCGGACCTCGGAGCCGACCTCGGAAACGCGCCCGACGATCTCGTGACCGGGCACCATCGGGTAGATCGAGCCGCCCCAGTCGTTGCGGGCCTGGTGGAGATCGGAATGGCAGACGCCGCTGAAGAGAATGTCGATGCGAATGTCGTGCGGACCGGTATCGCGGCGCTCGAAGCTGTAGGGAGCGAGCGGCTGGTCGGCAGCGGACGCTGCAAAGCCTTGGCAGATGAACATGGCAATCCTTGATGGTTCGGCTGCTCCCAGAAAAAGGAAGACACGCCTCAACAGGCGAACTAGGCCTCACCCGACGGTGCGCAAGGCGGCGCATTGTCTCGGAGCGTCCCTCAGCCTCTTCCGCCTCGACACCGACCAAACGCCGCCTGGCTCCGCCGTCCCTCATTGCCGGATCCGCTTTCAGAAGGGCGGGCCCCGCTCGAATAACCGTTCACGTTCCGAGGGCGGCAGCAGGTCCGAACGGCGCAAGACGACATCCGGTCCATCGAACAGGCCGATGTCTCGCAGCATGTCATCGCGTGCCTCCATCAGGTCGAGCGGTCTTTCCCGCCTCGGACGCGGCTTGCGAAGGACACGCTTTGCGACTTTCCAGACGCCCACGAAAAGCCTTTTACTCCAGCCTTCCGTTATGGTGTTCGAGGGGGCGTTAGCCATGATGGTCTCCTTGACAGAGACCCATCTCACCATGCGATCGTCCCGCACTCCAATCGAAGATCGAGGATGAACCATGAGGAGGTTCGATGGCTAGAACGCTTCCGCCGCTGGCGGCCTTGCGGGTCTTTGAGGCGGCGGCACGGCACCTGAACTTCACCCGGGCCGCCGAAGAACTCGGCATGACCCAGAGTGCCGTCAGCTACCAGATCAAGGTGCTGGAGGACCGCGTCGGCTCGCCGCTGTTCGTGCGGCGAGCGCGCGACGTCGTGCTGACCGAAGCCGGGCGGGCCTTGGCACCGGCCACCAGCGACGCCTTCGACCGCATCGCCGCGGCCTTTTCCGCGGCCCGCGGCGCGAGCGAGGGTGTCCTGACCCTCAGCGTGCAACCGACCTTTGCCTCGAACTGGCTCGCCGAGCGGCTCGGTTCCTTTCAGCTGGCCCATCCCAAGCTCGCCGTCCGGCTGGACGTTTCCAACCGGCTGAGCGACCTCGTGCAGGACGATGTCGATATCGCCATCCGCTCCGGACCCGGCAGCTGGGCCGGGCTGGAGGAGCATCGCCTGCTCGCCTGCAGTTTTACTCCGATGCTGAGCCCGGCACTCGCGGAGCGCTTCGGGCCGATCTCCGGACCGTCGGACATGCTGCGGATCCCCCGCGTCTTCCCTGCCGATCCGTGGTGGGACATCTGGTTCGAGGCGGCCGGCATGGCCAACCCGCCGGCGTCGGACGACACGCCGCTCAGCGATCTCGGCACACAGAGCATCGAAGGCCGCGCCGTCATGGCCGGACAGGGCATCGGCCTTCTCATGCCGGCCTTTTTCCACGAGGAACTGGCCGCCGGCCGGCTTCTCGCGCCGTTCGACCTCCTCGCCACCAACGGCCATTCCTACTGGCTCTGCTATCCCAAGAGCCGCCGAGCTGTGCCGAAGATCCGGGCCTTCCGGGACTGGCTGCTCGCCGCGATCGCCGACAGCGTTCACACGGCATAAAGCCGCGTTGGAACATTCCGGCAACCCCTTCCCGACTCCGTTGGCTTCCCCCATATTCACGGCATGGCTCCTCCCCAGCAGAAATCCCCCCGGCGCTCGCCGATCCTCGACTTCTCCGACGCTTCCGAGCGTCTTGCGCCCGGCTTCGGCGAGGCCCCCCAGGCCGAGTTCGAGGGGGCGCCGCTCGGCGGCGCCGTCTCCGGCTGGGCCGAAGAGATCGCGCGCGCGGCCGAGGATCAGGCGGAACGCGCCGCCGACATCGACACCGTGGCGGCCGAGACCAGGCCCGCCGCACCCAAACTGCCGAAGAAGCAGAAACTGCCAGATGCCAAGGCGGGCCGCTCCGCCCGCGGCACGTCGATGGGCGGCACCACCGATCCGAAGAAACGCGCCGCCGCCGGGCTCAATCCGGTGGCCGGCATGGACATCAGCCTGGAGGACGCCTCGGCGCTGCCGGAAGGCGGCGTGACCGCCACCGTTGAGGCGCTGTCGCGGCTGATCTCCGAGGGCAACCCGCTGATCAAGAACGGCGAGGTCTGGATCCCCCACCGCCCTGCCCGGCCGGAAAAGTCGGAAGGCGGCGTGCCCTTCCGCATCCAGTCGCAGTTCGAGCCGGCCGGCGACCAGCCGACGGCCATCGCCGACCTCGTCGCCGGCATCAAGGAGAACGACCAGACGCAGGTGCTGCTCGGCGTCACCGGCTCCGGCAAGACCTTCACCGTCGCCAAGGTGATCGAGGCGACGCAGCGCCCGGCGCTGATCCTCGCGCCGAACAAGACGCTCGCCGCCCAGCTCTACGGCGAGTTCAAGAACTTTTTCCCCGACAACGCCGTCGAGTATTTCGTCTCCTACTACGACTACTACCAGCCCGAGGCCTACGTGCCGCGCTCCGATACCTTCATCGAGAAGGAGTCCTCGATCAACGAGCAGATCGACCGGATGCGCCACGCCGCCACCCGCTCGCTGCTCGAGCGCGACGACGTCATCATTGTCGCCTCGGTCTCCTGCATCTACGGTATCGGCTCGGTCGAGACCTATACGGCCATGACCTTCCAGATGGCGGTGGGCGACCGGCTCGACCAGCGCCAGCTCCTCGCCGACCTCGTGGCTCAGCAGTACAAGCGCCGCGACATGGATTTCCAGCGCGGCTCGTTCCGGGTGCGGGGCGACACGATCGAAATCTTCCCGGCGCATCTGGAAGACCGGGCCTGGCGCATCTCGCTGTTCGGCGACGAGATCGAGAGCATCCAGGAATTCGACCCGCTGTCGGGCAACAAGACCGACGACCTTCAGAGCGTGAAGATCTACGCCTCCTCGCACTACGTCACCCCTAGGCCGACGCTGCAACAGGCGGTGAAGTCGATCAAGATCGAGCTAAAGCAGCGCGTCGAGGAACTGACCAAGGCCGGCCGCCTTTTGGAGGCGCAGCGGCTGGAGCAGCGCGTCACCTTCGACGTCGAGATGATCGAGGCGACCGGCTCCTGCGCCGGCATCGAGAACTATTCGCGCTACCTCACCGGCCGCCAGCCCGGCCACCCGCCGCCGACGCTGTTCGAATACCTGCCGGACAACGCCCTCGTCTTCATCGACGAGAGCCATGTCACCATCCCGCAGATCGGCGCGATGTACCGGGGCGACTTTCGGCGCAAGGCGACGCTCGCCGAATACGGTTTCCGCTTGCCCTCCTGCATGGACAACCGGCCGCTTCGTTTCGAGGAGTGGAACGCCATGCGGCCGCAGACTGTCGCGGTCTCCGCGACACCTGGTGCGTGGGAGCTGGAGGATGCCGGCGGCGTCTTCGCCGAACAGGTCATCCGCCCGACCGGCCTCACCGATCCGCCGATCGAGATCCGCCCGGCCCGCTCCCAGGTCGACGATCTCCTTGGCGAAATCCGTTCGACGGTGGCTGCCGGCTACCGCGTGCTTGTCACCGTGCTGACGAAGCGCATGGCCGAGGATCTCACCGAATACCTGCATGAGCACGGCGTGCGCGTGCGCTACATGCACTCCGACATCGAGACGCTGGAGAGGATCGAGATCATCCGCGACCTCCGCCTCGGGGCGTTCGACGTGCTGGTCGGCATCAACCTGCTGCGCGAGGGTCTCGACATTCCCGAATGCGGGCTCGTCGCCATTCTCGACGCCGACAAGGAAGGCTTCCTGCGCTCGGAGACCTCACTGATCCAGACCATCGGCCGCGCCGCGCGCAACGTCGACGGCAAGGTGATCCTCTATGCCGACAAGGTCACCGGCTCGATGGAACGCGCGATCGCCGAGACCGACCGCCGCCGCGACAAGCAGACGGCCTACAACACCGAGCACGGCATCACCCCGGCGAGCGTGAAGGCGCAGATCGCCGACATCCTCGACTCCTACTACGAGAAGGACCACGTGCGCGTGCCCACCGGCGCGCTCGCCGCCGAGGGTGCCATGGTCGGCAGCAATCTCAAGGCGCACCTCGACCACCTGCAGAAGGAAATGCGCGACGCCGCCGCCAATCTCGACTTCGAGACCGCCGCGCGGCTGCGCGACGAGGTCAAGCGCCTGCAGGCGACGGAACTCGCCATCGGCAACGATCCGCTGGCCCGCGATCTCGACCTCGAGGGCCCGTCTTCCGGGCGCACCAAGCACGGCGGCAAGCTGAAGGGCCCGCAAGGACCGGCGCTGGCACCGGGTTCGGTCGGCACCTTCGAACGCTCGGGGCCGTCGCTGATCAAGGCGGCGAAGGCGAAAGAAGCGGCGGAAGCGGAGAAGCCCTCCTACTTCCAGAAGCCGGACCTCGACAATATGGGTCCCGGCACCGACACCGCCGTTCCACGCCGCGACGGCTTCCGCAAGAACAGCCTGGACGAGATGACCGTCGGCCGGACGGAGAAGCCGGTCCAGAAGGGCAAGCTGCCGGTGAAGCCGGTCGATCCCTCCGCGAAACTCTCGGCCGCCGCCAAGCGCCTGATCGGCACGCAAGCGGCGCCCATGCAGGACAAGCCGCGCCCGGTCGACGACGGCGGCAACCCGGACGACCTCCGCCCGATCCGCCGAGAGCGCATCGGCATCGGCAGCCACGAGGACCCGGCGCCGCGGAAGGCGGGTCGCCGCACGGGCAAAACGGGTCGGCCGGGGCGGTAAAACGTCGAACAGGCTATTGCGACGCTCAGTATCTAGCGCTTCGCGATGCAAGTTCCGTTCTTCTCCCCTTTGGGGAGAAGGTCGCGGCAGCGGGATGAGGGGTTTTCGCCGCGCCGTCCAGATAGACAGCCTCCCGCGCCGACCCTCATCGCCCTGCCGGGCACTTCTCCCCGGAGGGGAGAAGAAGGAGCCTTGGTGTTGGCTGTAGGACTTCGGACGCGGCCTAGTCGTTGCCCATTGGATTGCTTGTCGCTTCGGCACGTTCGCGCCAAGTGTCGCCGGGGCGGATCGGCTTGTTGATTTCCGAAAGGCATGCGGTCAGCGATAGCGCTGCGACGAGCAGGAGGACGGTATGCTTCATCTTGTATCTCTCATGGGGGTCTAGCTGTCGTATCGAAGACAGTGGCGGCAGGCTTTGCCCGGAACAAGGCCATCGCCTTCGAGAGTCAACGCCGCCTGCATGCGTTAAGGGTCACTTGGCACAGCTGAACAATTTAAATCAGATCGAGAGGACCGGGTTGCAGCGTGCTTGGCGAGACGCTGCTTATGATGGCTGACGCGGCGGGTAAAACGACCGACAGCGTCAGCCATCCCTGTCTTACTTAACGACCGGGACACCGGAATCGTCAGAGGTGTCCTGGTCGACGAGGTCGTCGTTGGACCCCGTGGTGCTCGGCGCGAGGGTTCCCTCACCGCCAACGCCGTTCTGCAGCCCGCCCGGCCCCTTTGGCTGGCCTGCTTCGCTATCGGCGGCCGAGTCCGCCGTCGGGTCGAGCCCGACGCCTGGAAGGCCGGGCGCAGCCGGAATACCGATCGGCGTTCCCTGCTGGGTCTCGGTCACGCCTGCCGGCAGCGCGGGATCGGAGGTCTGCGCCAGCGCAGGGCTGGCGAGGAGGACGGTGGAAACGAGTAGGAGGCTCAGGCGCATGGTACTCTCCGAAGAAGATCAGGATGGCTTCGGAGAGAGAACAGGCGAGCATCGGCTGGTGTTCCGCCGCCTCGGTGGCGAAGCTCCGGCTTGGCGTTCACATGCCAGAACATGTGCCGTCGTGTTTGCTAGCGCAAATCCCCGACGAGCCCCCGGATTCGCCGTTCCGCCGAGACCTCGTCGCCGGAGGAGGCCTTGCAGATGATGACGTTCATCGCGCCCTCTTTCATCCACAGCGCCATGGGCACCGACAGCATGCCAGAGGTGTAGCGCTTGACGACGTGGCTCTCGTCGAGAGCAAGGTGAGCCGGGGCGGTGACGGTCCAGTTGGCGGGGCTGACCCTTGGATCGCCCGAGAGCGAGGGGTCGAGGAGTACCAGCTTGCCGCCGATCCAGGCCTCGATCTCCTTCCACGGCATGCCCTTCGGCCGCAGCAGGTCCTTGGTCGGGACGACGCGTCCCTCGCCTTTTGGCGCGGTGGCATAGAGGCAGGCAAGTCCGCCCGGGGGACAGAGAGCACCGCTGCAGTCGAAGCGACGGCCGACCGCCATCGTCGCGTCCGCGGCCGGACCGGCGGTCCAGCCGGGAAACAGATCCTGCGCCGCCGCCGGCCAGATCCCGACCGCCAGCGTCACCAGCAAAGCGACAACCCTCACCCTATCCCCCATCTTTCGAAACATCCCGGCGTCATCGTCTGGCGGCAACACCGGTTGAACCGATGCTCCCGCGTTTCGCGAAGATGTAGCGGCCGAAAGTTGCGCCGCGCTGTCGCTGCAGCGCGGCAGGCAGGCCCGGATCAGACGAGATAGGGGTTGGTCAGCCGTTCCTCGCCGAGCGTGCCGCCGGGGCCATGGCCGCACATGAAGGCGACGTCGTCGCCGAGCGGCAGGACCTTGTCGCGGATCGAGGCGATCAGCGTCGCATGGTCGCCGCCGGGCAGGTCGGTGCGGCCAATGGAGCCGCGGAACAGCACGTCGCCGGCATGCACAAAGCGGGCTTCGTCGTGGAAGAAGACGACATGGCCGGGCGCGTGGCCAGGGCAATGCAGCACGGCGAAGCGATGCTCGCCAAAGGAAACGGTATCGCCGTCCTCGAGCCACCGGTCGGGGGTGGCATTGCGCATGCCGCCGCCCGCGCCGAACATCTCCGCCTGCTTCTCAATGTTTTCCAGCAGCGGCTCGTCGGCCTGGTGAGGCCCGATGATGTCGACGCCGAGCGCCGTCTTCAGCGCCATCGCGCCGCCGGCATGGTCGAGATGGCCATGCGTCAGCCAGATCGCCTCGATGGTGACGCCGAGTTGCCGGATGGCGGCGACGATCTTCTCGACGTCGCCACCGGGATCGACGACGACGCCCCGCTTCGACACTTCGTCGAAGAGAACCGCGCAGTTCTGCTGGAACGGCGTCACCGGCACGATCTGCACGGAGAGCCGGCCCGGGCCGGAGCCTGGGGTGGTGCCAGGCTCCATCGGGGTTTCGCTCATTCGGCCGCCGCGCGCTTCGGCTGCACTTCGGCAGCGTAGTCGGCGATCAGCTGCCGGCTGATGTCGCCGGGCGTGAAGGTATAGGGGCCGACCTCGGACACCGGCGTCACTTCCGCCGCCGTCCCGCAGAGGAAGCACTCGCTAAAACCTTCCATCTCCTCGGGCTGGATGTGGCGGGCGCGCACCTCGTAGCCGCGGCGCTTGGCGAGATCGATCACCGTGCGGCGGGTGATGCCGTCGAGGAAGCAGTCGGGGTCCGGGGTGTGGATCACGCCGTCCTTGACGAAGAAGACGTTGGCGCCGGTGGCCTCCGCGACATGGCCGCGCCAATCCAGCATCAGCGCGTCGGCATAGCCCTTAGCCTCGGCCGCGTGCTTGGAGATGGTGCAGATCATGTAGAGGCCGCTCGCCTTCGCCTTCGACGGCGCGGTGCGCGGGTCGGGGCGACGGTATTCGGCGAGATCGAGGCGGATGCCCTTCATCTTCTGCTCGGGGTTGAAGTAGCTCGGCCACTGCCAGATGGCGATGGCGACGTTGATCTTGTTGTTCTGCGCCGAGACGCCCATCGACTCCGAGCCGCGCCAGGCGATCGGCCGGACATAGGCGTCCTCGAAGCCTTGCCGGTGCAGCAGCTCGATACAGGCCGCGTCGATCTCGTCGGCGGTGTAGGGCACCTTGAAGCCGAGCAGCCGGCCGGACTCGATCAGCCGGTCGGTGTGCGCCCGCAGCTTGAAGATTTCGCCACCATAGGCGCGCTCGCCCTCGAAGACGGCACTGGCATAGTGCAGACCGTGGGTCAGCACGTGCACCTTGGCGTCGGCCCAAGGAACGAACTCGCCGTTGAACCAGATCTGGCCGTCCAACTGGTCGAAGGGAACTGTGCTCATGCCGCTCTCGGCGCCTCCCGGCGCCCTCCTCTCAACTCGATCGAATGCTGGTGCCTCCGCGGATTCTTTCCGCTTTCGGGCGCCTCGTCAAATGACCGATGGTCCGCATTCGGCAGAACCGCCGGCTTGCCATAGAGTGATCACGGGCGGCGTCCGGCTGCAGGCGCCTCGCGGCCCGTCGCCGCTTCCCGTCCGCCGTCGCTTCGGGTGGGAAGCCGACCTCTCACGGTCGGCCTGTTCCCACGGCGGCACATCGGTGTAACAATGGTGGGAATATACGTCAATGGTACTGACCTAATTTGATGGACGCCAGCTTGCATGACTCCCGGGCGCAGGGCGGCCCTGCCGCGCCCCTCCCTTCAGACCCCGCCCCTTCCGACATCGTGACGGAGCCCCTTGCCACGACCGGAGATCTCGACTTCCGGATCATCGAACTGTTCTTTTTCGCCTACCGCGAATTCACCGCCGATGCCGACCTCGTTCTGGAACGCTACGGTTTCGGCCGCGCCCACCACCGGGTGCTGCACTTCGTTAACCGGTCCCCCGGCATGACCATCGCGGATCTTCTCGACCTGCTGCAGATCACCAAGCAGTCGCTGTCGCGGGTGCTGCGCCAGCTGATCGATGGCGGTTTCGTCGAGCAGTTGCCAGGCGCCGAGGACCGGCGCCAGCGGCTGCTCTTTCCCACCAGCCGCGGCCGCGGCCTGACGCTGGAACTGTCGCGGGCGCAGGCCGAGCGCATCGAGGCGGCCCTGGCGGCGCGCGGCATTGCCGATGCGACGTCGGTCACCACGTTCCTGATGGAAATGGCAGGAGACCACGGGGCGACGAAGTCGTGGTTCCGCAAGCAAGGCATCGAAGGAGGACCGGCGCATGGCCGAGGTTGAAACTGCGCCGGCACAGACTGTCACGCCCTCGGCGCCCTTCCTGGACGACGACGCCCCGCACCTCCTCATCGTCGACGACGACCGCCGCATCCGCCAGCTGCTGTCGCGATTCCTGTCCGAGCGTGGCTTTAGGGTCTCCGTAGCCGCCGACGCCGCCGAGGCGCGGAAAATCCTGAAGGGGCTCGACTTCGACCTCTTGGTCGTCGACGTGATGATGCCCGGCGAGAGCGGACTCGACCTCGTGCGCGGCTTCTCGGCGATCCGCGACACGCCGATCCTGATGCTGACCGCCCGCTCCGACACCGAGCAGCGGATCGAGGGGCTGGAGGCCGGCGCCGACGACTACCTGACCAAGCCGTTCGACCCACGAGAGCTGCTTCTACGGATCAACAACATCCTGAAGCGCGGCGCGCCCGCCCCGATCGTCAAGGTCGAGAACGTGCGTTTCGGGCCTTTCACCTTCTCGCTGACGCGGCGGGAGCTGAAGCGCGGCGTCGACATGATCCGGCTGACAGAGCGCGAGCAGGACATCATGGCGCAGTTCGCCACCAAGGCCGGCGAGACCATCCAGCGGCAGGAACTGCTCGGCGACGAGACCGAGGTCGGCGAGCGCACCGTCGACGTCCAGATCAACCGCCTGCGCCGCAAAATCGAGAGTGATCCCGCCAACCCGCTTTGGCTGCAGACCGTGCGCGGCATCGGCTACCGCCTGAACGTCGATTGACCTAGGCTGGTCGCATGGCACTTCTCGACACAATCCGCACCCGCCTGCCGCAGCGCCCGTCGCTGCCACCGGCGCTGCGCAAGCTCCTGCCGCAGCGCTTTTCCCTGCCGAGCCCGTGGCGGGGGCCCTTGCGGCACGTGCCGAAGTTCGTCGGCCGCGTCATGCCGAAGGGCCTCTATCCCCGCTCGCTGATCATCATCATCGCGCCGATGGTGCTGCTGCAGTCGGTGGTGGCCTTCGTCTTCATGGAGCGGCACTGGCAGTTGGTGACGCAGCGCCTGTCGACGGCGGTGGTGCGCGACATCGCCGGCGTCATCGACGTGATCGAGACCTATCCACAGGATCCGGATTTTGCGCAGGTCACCCGTCTCGCCCGCGAGAAGCTCGACCTCAACATCGCCGTGCTGCCGCTGGAGGCCCTGCCGGCGCCGGCGCCCAAACCCTTCTTTAACATCCTCGACGGGATCCTGTCGGAGGAGATCACCGACCAGATCAACCGCCCGTTCTGGATCGACACGGTCGGGGCGTCGCGACTGGTTGAGATCCGCATCCTCCTGAAGGACCACGTGCTGCGGGTCTTCGCGCGGCGGAACTCGGCCTACGCCTCCAACACCCACATCTTCCTCCTGTGGATGGTCGGCACGTCGCTGGTGCTGATGCTGATCGCCATCCTCTTCCTGCGCAACCAGATCCGGCCGATCGAGGCGCTGGCCGAAGCCGCCGACGGCTTTGGCCGGGGCCAGCAGATGCCGACGCATTTTCGCCTGCGCGGTGCCTCCGAAGTCCGGCGGGCCTCGCTCGCCTTCGTCCAGATGCGCGACCGCATCGAGCGCCAGATCGAGCAGCGCACGCAGATGCTCAACGGCGTCAGCCATGATCTGAGAACCATTCTCACCCGCTTCCGGCTGCAGCTGGCACTGTTCGGCGAGGGCGAGGACCAGAAGGAGCTGAACGACGACATCGACGAGATGCAGCGTATGCTCGAGGGCTATCTCGCCTTCGCCAAGGGCGAACAGGGCGAGGATGTCGCCGAGTTCGACCTCGAGGCCGCTTTCGCCAAGTTCGAGGCAGAGGGCCGGCTTAAGAACCGCAAGGTCTCGACCGAAGTGATCGGCGATCCCCGCATCATGGTCCGGCCCGGCTCGTTCACGCGGCTGATCGGCAACCTCGTCCTCAACGCCATGCGGCACGCCGGCAGCGTGCGCATTCTCGCCAAGCACGAGGGGCGCTGGCTGACAGTGACGGTCGAGGACGACGGCCCCGGCATCCCGGCCGAAATGCGCGAGGAAGTCTTCAAGCCCTTCGTGCGGCTCGATACCGCCCGCAACATCGACGCCGGCGGCACCGGCCTCGGCCTCGCCATCGCCCGCGACATCGCGCGCAGCCATGGCGGCGATATTCTGCTGTCGGACAGCACGATGGGCGGGCTGAGAGCGATGATCCGGGTACCGGCTTAGGCATTGGCTGCAAGCGAGGTCAGGGCTATCGTCGAGATGTCAGCGAACCACCCGCGAACGGAGCCATCGAGATGACCAGCATTACCGCCTCGGTCGAAATAGATGCAGCCACCCGGGCCAGGATGGACATTCTGGCGGAGAAAACTGGCCGGTCGGTCAGCACCTTGACGCGCGAGGCTGTTCACCAATACCTCGATCGCAAAGAGGCGGAGATGGCGGTCCGGGCGGACGCGCTCGCGTCGTGGGTTAAGTTCAAGACCGACGGCCTGCATGTCAGCGGCGAGGAGGCGGATGCCTGGCTAGCCGCTCTGGAAAACGGTGAGGACATCGATCCGCCAGCATGCCACGTCTGATCTGGTCCCCTCAGGTGCTCAGCGACCTCTCGAAACTACACCGCTTTCTCCTCGACCATGACGAAGCGCTGGCACGACGGGCCATCAAGACCATTCGCGAAGGACTGACGCGGCTGGAAGCCAACCGGAAGCCGGGCGAAAGGCCGAAGGAATGCCGGCGGGGTTTCGGGAATGGTCCATTCCCTTCGGTCGCAGAGGATATGTCGCTCTTTACCGACAGGATACGAGGGGCGTTGTCATCCTTGCCGTTCGTCACGCCCGCGAAGCCGGCTTCATCAGAGAGGATTGAGCTCCGCGAGACCGCGGGGACCTGGCATCAGACTCAGCTCCTTCGGATATTGCTTGTGTTCAAGGACAAGACCAAGAAGAGGCTGGATCAGAACAGCCGCCCACCATTCGGCACCGTGTGCCCCGGCGCCAGCAGGACGACTTCGCCGGCCTCGTCCGGAAGCCCGAGCGTCAGCACTTCCGAGCGCATCGGGCCGATCTGGCGGGGCGGGAAGTTGACCACCGCGATCACCTGGCGCCCGACCAGCTCCTCCGGCGTGTAGTGCACGGTGATCTGCGCCGAGGACTTCTTCACGCCGATCTCGGGACCGAAATCGATCTTCAGGATGAAAGCCGGCTTGCGGGCTTTCGGAAAAGGCTCGGCCTCGAGAATCGTACCGACGCGGATGTCGACCTTGAGAAAATCGTCGTAGGCGATCTCCGGCGCCGGGGCGCCCGCGGGCTCCGTCATCTCAATCCCTCGACAGCTCGCGCGCGCGGTCGCGGGCGGCAGCGACGGCCGCGGTCATCAGCGGCCCGAGCCCGTCCGGCGCCATCAGCACCTCCAGCGCGGCCTGGGTGGTGCCATTTGGCGAGGTCACGTTGCGGCGCAGCTGGTCCGGCGCGTCGTCGGATCGGATCATCAACTCGCCGGCGCCAGCGACGGTGTGGCGGGCGAGCTTCATCGCGAGATCCGGCGTGAGCCCTGCCGCAACGCCGGCGGCTGCCAAGGTCTCCGCGAGATGGAAGACGTAGGCCGGACCGCTGCCCGATACCGCCGTCACCGCATCGATGTCCGCCTCGTCGTCCAGCCAGACGACGGGGCCGCTCGCCGACAGGAGCGCGTCGGCCTTCTCGCGCAGCGCCAGCGTCACCGCCGCATTGGCGACGGCGCCGGTGATGCCGCGACCGATAAGGGCGGGCGTGTTCGGCATGGCGCGGACGACCGGCAGGTCGCCGACAAGGCCGGCGATGAAGCCGAGCGTCTTGCCCGCGGCGACCGAGATGACCAGCGTGTCCGGCGTCAGCGCGGGCTTCAGCGCTGCGAGCGCCTCGGCCATCACCTGCGGCTTCACCGCCACCAGCACCACGTCGAAGGACCCATGGGGGACGGCTTTTTCCCAGCGAAGAGCGCCCGATGCGATCAGCGCCTGCAACGCGGTGCCCGGTGAGGGATCGACGACGAGGATATCCTCGCCGGCGATGCCATTCTCGACCCAGCCGCGCACCATGGCGCCGCCCATATTGCCGCCCCCGAGCAGCAGGATCCGGCCGAAAGCCGAGCTGAACGCCGTCATGCGTTGCCCACCGTCTCGAACATGCTGCAAGACAGAGCCTCGTCGGCGTCCTTGGAGGCCCAGACCACGAACTGGAACGCCTGATAGAAGCGCTCGCAGTTCTCGAGCGCGCAGGTCAGCAGGCGCTCGGCCTGCTGGCTGGTCGGGTCCGCGCCGCCCGACAGAAGCAGAGCGTGCCGGAACATCACCGCGCCTTCCTTCGGCCAGAGGTCGAAATGTCCGATCAGCAACTGCTCGTTGATCCGGGCGAGCAGACGAAGAACTTCGACTTGGCGATGCTCCGGCACCTTCAGATCGAAAGCGCAGCCAAGATGCAGCGCCTCGTAGCTCGGCATCCAGGAGAAGGAGACGGAATACTCCGTCCAGAGGCCGGCAACCGAGACGGCGATCTCGTCGTCGCAAGGACGTTCGAACACCCAGTCCCGGTTCGATGCGACCAGCTCGATCACGTCGACCGGATTGAACTGGCGCTCGGCCCCTTCGAAATTCATCCCCACCACCTGCACCCCGATCCCGATTCATGACGAGGGGCGATTCCGGCCGCACCGGATCGCCCCGTCGATGACGCCGGACCCGAGCGGATCCTGCGCTGGTCGGCCCACCGCAGTGCGGCGAATCAACCTTATGAATCAGTGTATAGGCCGGGATTCCGGTGTCGTAGGGGGTTAAGGGATTATTAAGGATTTTAACGAAAGACGCCGCCCGAAGGCGGCGTCATCGAAGACCTAACCGACTCCTGCCAAAGGACTTTCGAGTCCGGCGGGGTCGGGGGACAAGTTGTGGAGAGGCTGTGGATAACAGCCTGCCGCCCGTCAGGCGGCGTTGTCAGCGCCGGAGAAGGGCGACGGCATGCGCGCCTCGAGATCGGCCAGCCGCTTCTTCAGCGCCTCGTTCTCCAGCCGGGCCTTCGCCGCCATGTCGCGCACGGCCTCGAATTCTTCCCGCTGTACCAGGTCCATCTGGTTGATCAGCCGCTCGCCTTGCGTGCGAAACGCCGTCTCGACCTCGCGGCGCACGCCCTGGGCAGCGCCCGCGGCATCGGTCATCAGCCGGGCGAATTCGTCCAGCATTCGGTTCGGGCCCTTGGGGGTCATGGCGCGTCTCCGGTTCGATTGTTCCTGATCTGGAGGTAGGCGTGCGGCAGAGGCTTGGCAATGCCGCAGGCCCTTCGCGCCGCAGAGATCGCCGCGCAGCCTGCGGCGACGGGCGAGAGCGGGGATGCCTTGACCCGCGCAAGACCCGCAGCCAAGGTCGCGCCGCCTGCCGACCCGTCGTCGGCCCCGGAGTACCTTTGCCTTGAATCCTGCCTTCTCTGCGCTCGGCGTGCTCGCCTATCCCAATATCGACCCGGTCTTCCTGTCGCTCGGGCCGATCCAGTTGCGCTGGTACGGGCTGGCCTATGTCGCCGGCATCCTCTGCGGCTGGCTTTACGGGCGCGCCCTCGTCGGCAATCCGAAACTCTGGGCAAACGGCGTTGCGCCGATCACCAAGCTGCAGATCGACGACTTCATCCTCTGGATCACCGGCGGGATCATTCTCGGCGGACGCATCGGCTCGATCCTGTTCTACGATTTCCACCGCTACAGCGTCGATCCCTGGGCCATGGTGCGGATTTGGGAGGGCGGCATGTCATTCCATGGTGGCCTGATCGGCGTCGTCATCGCCATCGCCATCTTCACCTGGCGCCAGAAGATCCCGCTCTGGAGCCTGATCGACGTGACGGCGGCCTCGGTGCCTTTCGGCCTTCTGTTCGGGCGGCTCGCCAATTTCATCAATTCCGAGCTTTGGGGCGCGCCGACCAATGTCGCCTGGGCCTTCGTCTTCCCGACGGGCGGGCCGGAGCCGCGTCATCCGAGCCAACTCTACGAAGGCCTGCTCGAGGGCGTCATGCTCTGGCTGGTGCTGCGCCTGATGACCCATCACTTCAAGCTGCTGCGCAAGCCGCGCTTCGTCGGCGCCGTGTTCATCGGCGGCTACGGTCTCGCCCGCATCTTCGTCGAGTTCTTCCGGGTTCCCGACATCCAGCTCGGCTATCTCCTCGGCACGTCCTGGCTGACCATGGGCATGATCCTGTCGCTGCCGATGCTCGCCATCTCGCTCTGGGGCATGGCGACGGCGAAGGACACGGTCTACGCGCCGCCGGCAAAGGTTGCCTGACGCTATGGCGACCGCGCTGCAGGGCATCATCGCCGAGGTGATCCGGCGGGAGGGGCCGATCGGCATCGACCGCTACTGGGACCTTGCCCTCTTCCACCGCGAGCACGGCTACTACACCAGCCGCGAGCCTTTCGGCGCCGGCGGCGACTTCGTCACGGCGCCCGATGTCAGCCAGATGTTCGGCGAACTGATCAGCGCCTGGCTGGTCGCCGCCTGGAACGGGCTCGGTCGCCCCACCCCCTTCGTGCTCGCCGAGATCGGACCGGGCCGCGGGACGCTGATGGCGGACATCCTGCGCACCGTGCGCAAGATCGACATCGCCTTCCTCAAAGCGGCACGGATCGCCCTTGTCGAGACATCGGAACGCCTGCAGCGGGTGCAAGCCGAAAGGCTGGAGAGCTTCGACCTGCCGATCCGCCATGTCCGCCGGCTCGCCGATGTCGAAGCGCTGCCGCTGCTGCTCGTCGCCAACGAGCTTTTCGACGCGGTGGCGATCCGCCAGTTCGTCCGCGGCGACGGGGTCTGGCATGAGATCGTGGTTGAACTGACGGGGGCCGAAGCCCTCGGCTTCGCCTTGCGGCGGGCGCCGGACGACGTCGAATTTGGCTTCCCCCCGGGGCTGCCGTCGGCCGAGCCCGGCACGACGCTTGAAACCTCCCCGCAGCGCGACGCCATCGCCGACGCGATTGCCGCACGGCTCGCCGCGCACGGCGGCGCTGCCCTGATGATCGATTACGGCCATGCGGCGAGTGCCTATGGCAATACGCTGCAGGCGATGCGGGAACATGGCTTCGCCGACCCGCTGGAGAGCCCCGGCGAGGTCGATATCACCAGCCATGTCGACTTCCAGGCGCTGTCCTCTCGATTCGCCAAAGCCGGGCTCTGCGTGGCGCCGATCATCGGACAGGGCGATTTCCTGATCCAGCTGGGCCTCGGCGAACGCGCGGCGCAGCTCGGACGCGGCCGTGGCGAGGCCGAACAGGCGACGATCATGGCCGCGGCGCACCGACTGTGCGGCCTCGGCGAGGACGAGATGGGCGCCCTGTTCAAGGTGCTCGCCGTTGCCTCGGCCCCGTTGGTACTCCCGCCCTTTGCCGCCTGACGTCTTCCGCGCCGTCAGATTGACTTCCCCGAGAGCCTCCACCACGATCCCGCGCCATGTCAGATGATCGCCTCAAAGACGCCTCGCACCTCCTTGTATCGGACGTGGTGACGGCCCCGCCTCTTGCCGACGGCAAGGGAATTCGTCACGCCTTCTTCACCCGCCGCGGCGGGGTATCGCAGGATATCTATGCCGGCCTGAACATGGGTATCGGCTCGAAAGACGACCCCGACGCCGTGCACGAAAACCGCGCCCGCGGGGCGCATTTTCTGGGGCTGACGGGTCCCGACCTCGTGACGCCCTGGCAGGTGCACTCGGCCACCGCCATCGTCGTCAGCGAGCCGTTCAGCGGCGAGAGGGCGCAGGCGGATGCGATCGTCACCCGCACTCCCGGCATCGCCATCGGCGTCGTCACCGCCGACTGCGGCCCCATCCTCTTCGCCGATGCGGCCGCCGGTGTCGTCGGGGCTGCCCATGCAGGCTGGCGCGGGGCAGCTGGCGGCGTGCTAGAGGCGACGATTGCCGCCATGGAAGAATGCGGCGCGACCCGGGCGGGCATCACCGCCGTCCTCGGCCCGACGATCACGCAGACGAATTACGAGGTCGGCGCCGACATGGTGGATGCCGTGCTCGCCGACCATCCTGACGCCCGTGCATTCTTTGCGGAGGGCACCGCACCGGACAAGCGGCAGTTCGACCTGCCCGGTTTCATCCTCGCCAAGCTTGCGAAAGCCGGCGTTGCCGGCAGTTTCGTCGGGCACTGCACCTACGCGGAAGAAGACCTCTTCTTTTCCTTCCGGCGGACGACACATCGTGGCGAGACCGATTACGGCCGCCAGCTCGCTGCCATCGCCATCGACCGATAGGGCTCTTCCCATGCTGCACTTCTCGCGCGACGAATTCGACGCCCGCCGCGACCGACTGGTCATGGAAATGGCCGAGCGCAAGATCGACGCCCTGCTGCTGTTCGCGCAGGAATCGATGTACTGGCTGACCGGCTACGATACGTTCGGCTTCTGCTTCTTCCAGTGCCTCGTCGTGAAGGCCGACGGCGAGATGCGGCTGCTGACCCGCTCGGCCGACCTTCGGCAGGCGAAGCACACCTCGATCCTCGACAACGTCTCGGTCTGGCGCGATCGCAGCGCGGCTGATCCGGCGATCGATCTCAGGGACATGCTCGACGATATGGGGCTTCTCGGCGCCAAGATCGGCGTCGAATGGGCGACGCACGGGCTGACCGCCGCCAATGGCCGGCTGGTCGAGGCCAAGCTCGGCTCTTTCGCCGCGCTGAAGGACGCCTCCGACCTCGTCTCCAGCCTTCGCGTCCTCAAGAGCCCGGCCGAGATCGCCTATGTGCGCGAGGCCGCTACCATGGCCGACGATGCCTTCGAGGCCATGCTGCGGCTGGTCAGGCCCGGCGCGAACGAGGCGCAGCTGCTGGAAACCCTGCAAGGGTCGATCTTTGCCGCCGGCGGTGACTATCCCGCCAATCCCTTTATCATTGGCTCCGGGCCCGACGCCTTGCTGTGCCGCTACAAGGCGGGGCGACGCGCTCTCGACGCTGAGGACCAGCTGACCGTCGAATGGGCGGGCGTCAAGGCGCAATACCATGCCGCCGTGATGCGCACCGTGGTCGTGGGTGAGCCGACGGCGCGCCATCGTGAGCTTTTTGCCGCCGCAAGCGAGGCGCTGGCGGCCGTCGAGGAGGCCATGCGCCCCGGCAAGACCTTCGGCGACGTGTTCGATGCCCATGCCGGCGTGATGGAGGCGCACGATCTCGTCCGCCACCGGCTGAGCGCCTGCGGCTATTCGCTCGGCGCGCGCTACGCGCCGTCCTGGATGGAGCAGCAGATGTTCGTGTCCGGCAATGCCGAGCAGATCCAGCCGGGGATGACCCTGTTCGCCCACATGATCATCATGGATTCCGACAGCGGCACCGCCATGACCCTCGGCCGCACCTATCTCACCACCACCGAAGCGCCCGAACCGCTGTCGCGGCTGCCGATCGAAATGACTGTCGTCTCCTAGAACGCCGCGCATCCGAAAGAATGCCCGTACAACGAACTGTCCTCTCGGATCGGAAGCATCTTTTCGATGGGGTGAGCACCTCCCATCGCAGGCAGCACCGGCACCCGCAAGTCTTGCGGAGAAGGCGTTCGAGCCGTGCCGCGTCCACCGTGCAGACCAGCGATGTCGATGTTGGCTTCGGATGCTTCAGGTTTTGTTACCGAAATCTTCCTATAGCCATCCCTACCGGAACCGGACGACAAGGAAGGACGGGCATGAGATTGAACTTGGCCTGGCTCGCCATCCTGCTGGGGCCGTTTGGCCTTGCGGGCTGTTCGGCCAGCGACCCCGGCATGGGAATGACACCGCCCGGCGCGATTGCGGGCGCGAGCGCCTCCCCCGTCACCCAGGACCTCTCGCCGGCACCGGTGCAGCCAGGGCCGACATTTGCCGCTGCCCCCGCGGGCGCCACCCAGTCCGGGCCGATCCAGTTCCTGCCGCTCGTCGGTGCCCCCGAAGCGAAGGTCGCGATGCTGTCGCAGGCGCTGGGACAAGCTGCTGCCGCAAACGGCATTGCGCTGTCACCGGCGGATGGGCCCGTCGCACCGCAACGGCTGAAGGGCTATCTCTCGGTGCTGACCGAAGGGCGGGAGACCGTGGTGATCTACGTCTGGGACGTCGTCGATCCGCAGGGCGTCCGGCTCAACCGCATCCAGGGCCAGCAGCGCGTTGCAGCCAGCAGCAGCACCGATCCCTGGTCGGTCGTCGATGCGGCAGCCCTCCAGGCGATCGCCGCGACGACGATGCGTGAATTCCACAGCAGCGCGCCGACCCGTGGCTGATTTTCCGGGCGCGGCGTATTTACCGCACTGCACAGTAATTGGGGCGATATCGCCTTTTGCCCTCCTCCCTGGTTTGACTCTTCAACGGTAGTCGTTAATGAGCCGGCCCAGACAGCAGCGAATTTAACGTCCTGACGACCGCCCGCGAAACCAGCCGCTGGTGGTTTGGTCCTCATGATTGTGACAGGCAAGCGACGATGAAACTCTTTGTCGGCAATTCCAATCGTCAGCTCGCCGAAGCCATCGGCAAGTACCTGGAACTGCCCCTCGGGCAAGCCTCCGTCCGCCGCTTCGCGGACCAGGAAATCTTCGTCGAGATCCAGGAAAACGTCCGCGGCGAGGACTGTTTCATCATCCAGTCGACCTCCTACCCCGCCAACGACCACTTGATGGAACTCCTGATCATGACGGATGCGCTGAAGCGGGCTTCCGCCAAGCGCATCACAGCGGTCCTGCCGTATTTCGGCTATGCCCGTCAGGACCGGAAAGCGGGCGGACGCACGCCGATCTCGGCCAAGCTCGTCGCCAACCTGATCACCGAAGCCGGCGCCGACCGCGTCATGACGCTCGACCTGCATGCCGGGCAGATCCAGGGGTTCTTCGACATTCCGACCGACAACCTCTTCGCCATTCCGCTGATGGCGCGCGACATCAAGGAACACCAGGACCTTTCGAACACCGTCGTGGTGTCGCCGGACGTCGGCGGCGTGGTCCGCGCCCGCTCGCTGGCCAAGCGCATCGACGCCCAGCTGGCGATCGTCGACAAGCGCCGCGAGCGGCCGGGCGAGTCGGAGGTGATGAACGTTATCGGTGATGTCGCCGGACATGACTGTATTTTGATCGACGACATCATCGATTCCGGCGGCACGCTCTGCAATGCCGCGGAAGCGCTTTTGAGGATCGGCGCCAAGAGCGTGAAGGCCTACATCACGCACGGCGTCCTGTCAGGCGGAGCCGTCGCCCGCATCACCGCCTCGATGCTGGAAGAGCTGGTAATCACGGACTCCATCCAGCCCACCGCGGCCATTCGCAACGCTCCGAACATTCGCGTGGTGACGACGGCCAACCTCCTCGGCGAGGCGATTGCCCGCACCACAACGGAGCAGTCGGTTTCCTCGCTCTTCGATTGATGGAAGGCGCGAAACCGCCCATTTTGCTTGTCTGCGCACCCTTGCTGGTTGCACGGCTCACTGAGTGTCCCTAAGATAATTGCTCTGGGAGACGACGGTGAGAAATACTAATGTTGTGGACTGACAGTCAGGTTACCCTTTTGATTACCCTCTGGAATCAGGGCAAGACTTCAGCCCAGATTGCCGTACGATTTCCCTCGCTCGGTCATGATACCGTGCTCGAGAAAATCGAGCTGATGAAGCTGAAGCGCCCCGCGCGCCATGCCGTCACGGCGCCCTCAAGGCGCGTTTTCAAGTCATCTGCGGTCTCATCGCTCGGTCACTCGCCACGCTACAAGATGGCTCTGACCGGCCAAGCGAAACGACGGGTGGAGCAGCAGGTCGAAAGGATCGCCCAGGCTGATCTCGTGGCGGGCCGCGACCAGGTTGCCTACGCTCGCAAAGTCAGGCACCTGACCGCGTTGATGTCGCTCGACAGGGATCTGTTTCCTCAGATCGATGCGCGGAAGGGCGCCCGTCAGGAGCTTTCGGACAACCGCTTCTCCCGACAGTTTACCGCGGCTTAATCCATTTGCCGGCTGATGGCGGCAATGGCGGTCGGAGACGGACAGGTGATTGCCTGTCGATCGACACGCGGAGAGTTGTCAGGCCTGCATGACCGTCGTCGCCGCTTATGTCTATGCCGAGGGAAAGCGGGTTCGTTCGGTCTCCCTCGATACGACCGAGGACTTGGTCCTATCGGCTGGCGAGTTCGTCTGGATTGGCATCGTCGATCCGACCGATACAGAACTTCAGCAGCTGCAGCGGCACTTCCGCCTTCACCCGCTCGCGGTTCAGAGCGCCAACAAGGCTTATGTCCTGCCGAAGCTGGAGGTCTACGATGAAGAGTTGTTCATTGTCGCCCGCACAGCAGCGTTGAACGGACAGACCATCGCCTATGGCAAGACGGCGATCCTCGTCGGCGAGACGCACATCATCACCATGCGGTCCGGGTCGATGCGGGACCACACCGAGCTTCGGGCCCGGCTGGAAGCCTCGCCACATCTTCTGAAGCACGGCGTCGACTACGTGCTGCACGGCGTGCTCGACTTCGTGGTCGACGGCTATCTGCCGATCGTCGAGGCGATCGAAGACGATATCGCCGAAATGGAGCGGCGCGCGCTGGATGCCTTTCTCACGCGGACCGAGGTCGCGCGCATCTTTTCCCTGCGGCGCGAACTGATCCGCTTTCGCCGTATCATGGGCCCGACGGAAGAAGTGCTGAGCCGGCTCGGCCACATCGACGTCGACTGCATCGACGACGCAACGCGGCCGTATTTCCGCGACGTGCTGAACCGGGTGCGGCGTATTGCCAGCATGATCGAGGGGCTGCGGGAAATCCTGTCCTCGGTGCTGGAGGCGGCGAGCCTCCTCGAACAGCAGCGGCAAGGCGCCATCACCCGGCAACTCGCCGCTTGGGCGGCCATCCTGGCGGTTCCGACCGCCATCGCCGGGATCTACGGCATGAATTTCCAGAACATGCCCGAGCTCGCCTGGAAATACGGGTACCATCTGACCGTCGCCGTGATCGCGGGGGCGGCGGGCTATCTCTACTTCCGGTTCAAACGGTCGGGCTGGCTGTAGCGTCGAAAAGGCAGCCGCGGCCGTACCGCCGCTGGTCGCCTTGCCCCTCCCCTGCCCTTGCGCTATAGAGCGCACGTCCGCGCGGACACCCTTGGAGGCAGCGCGGAGTTAAGCGGCCTTGGCCGCTTTTCGTCGTTTCGGTCCCGTTTCGGGATACCGATCCGATAACCTCTGAATGAACACGAAGGAAACAGCCATGAGCGAGACCTACACGGTCAAGGCCGAGGCGCGCGAGAAGGTCGGCAAGGGGGCCGCCAGACATCTTCGCCGCAACGGACTAGTTCCCGCCGTCATCTACGGCGACAAGCAAGCCCCGATGCCGATCACCATTCCCTACAAGGAAACCTTCCTGAAGCTCCACGCCGGCGGCTTCAAGACGACGGTCATCACGATCGACGTTGGGGGTCAGCAGATCCGCGTCCTGCCGAAGGACTACCAGCTCGACCCGGTCAAGGACTTCCTGACCCATGTCGACTTCCTGCGCGTCTCCAGCCGCACGGTCGTCGCGGTCGAGATCCCCGTGCACTTCGAGAACGAAGATGCGGCCCCCGGCATCAAGGCCCAGGACGGCACGCTGAACGTCGCGCACCACACCGTCTCGGTGCATTGCCCGGCCGAAGAGATCCCGGAGGCCTTCACGGTCGACCTGACCGGTCTCGAGATCGGCGACGCGATCCACGCCTCCGACCTGAAGCTGCCGAACGGCGTCACCCTCGACAACGAGGAAGACTTCGTGGTCGCGACCATCGTACCGCCGATGGCGGAAGAGGTCGACGAGGTCGAGGAAGCCCCGGAGACGGAAGTCACCGAGCAGGGCGACGAAGCCGAGACCGACGAGAAGTAATTCTCACGGCGGGCATTCTGTCTCGCAACGACGACAAGGGAGGCCGGGCGCATGCTGCTCATCGCAGGATTGGGCAATCCCGGCCCCCAATATGCCGGTCATCGGCACAATATCGGCTTCATGGCGCTCGACGCGATCCAGCGCGACCCCGCCTTCCGTCCCTGGACCAAGAAGTTCAAGGGCGAGTTCTCCGAAGGCCAGATCGGGACCGAAAAGGTCCTCCTGCTGAAGCCCCTCACCTTCATGAACGACTCCGGCGCCTCGGTCGCCGCAGCGGCCAGCTTCTACAAGCTCGAGCCCGCGCAGGTCCTCGTCATCCACGACGAGCTCGACCTTGCCCCCGCCAAGGTCCGCGTGAAGACCGGCGGCGGCAATGGCGGGCATAACGGCCTTCGCTCGATCGATGCGCATCTTGGCAGCAAGGATTACCGCCGCGTCCGCCTCGGCATCGGCCATCCCGGCTCCAAGGAGCGGGTGCACGGCCACGTCCTCTCCGACTTCCACAAGGTCGACCGCGACTGGCTGGACCCGCTGATCGACGCGGTCGCCCGCCAGGTCGGCCTGCTGGTCGAGGGCGACGATGCCCTCTTCATGAACCGCATCGCGATGGCCCTCTCCTCGGACGAGCCGCCCTCCGCGCGCGGCTCGGCCAGTGGCACCGTGGCGAAGGCCGGAACGAAGGCCGGAGCCCAGAGCCATATCCGCCAGGCGCGGCCCGCGGAGGCCCCGAATCCGCCAGCAAGCGGCGCGATGGCGGACATGCTGAAGCGGTTGTTCGGCAAGGAATAGGGCTTTCGCGCCAGAGTCTCGACGGGCGCTACCCTTTCAGTTTCGTCA
Source organism: Mesocryomonas lacus (assembly GCF_055730105.2). Classification (NCBI taxonomy): domain Bacteria; kingdom Pseudomonadati; phylum Pseudomonadota; class Alphaproteobacteria; order Hyphomicrobiales; family Aurantimonadaceae; genus Mesocryomonas; species Mesocryomonas lacus. Next base: position 228,243 of record NZ_JBUZWF020000003.1, on the reverse strand, counting down.
TCCTCGGGGCCTTGGCCCCGGGGACCCATGCCCGGACCATCGAGGATCATGCCCGCGGTCGACCGGCACCGAAGCGCAGAGGAAAAAGGTCGCGGCATGGGTCCCCGCGCTTTGCGCGAGGATGACGAACGTGAGCCGTGGGCGGCTGTCCCGCCTCCAAAAACCCTGCCAAAACCGCAGGAAACATTGACCCCCACCCGCTGACCCTGCAAACAGCAGGCCAGCCCCCAATTTCTTTCCGCGGACGCGGGAAACGAGCCAAAAGGAAGCGGAACCCATGGGTTTCAGATGCGGTATCGTCGGCCTGCCGAATGTCGGCAAGTCCACGCTGTTCAACGCGCTCACCAAGACGGCGGCGGCGCAGGCGGCCAATTATCCGTTCTGCACCATCGAGCCGAACACCGGCGATGTCGGCGTTCCCGATCCGCGCATGGCGGTCATCGCCAAGATCGGCAAGTCGGCGCAGATCGTGCCGACGCGCATCACTTTCGTCGACATCGCCGGCCTCGTGCGCGGCGCCTCGAAGGGTGAAGGCTTGGGCAACCAGTTCCTCGCCAACATCCGCGAAGTGGACGCCATCGTCCACGTGCTGCGCTGCTTCGTCGACGACGACATTACCCATGTCGAGGGCAAGATCGACCCGGTGGCGGACGCCGACACCGTCGAGACCGAGCTGATGCTGTCCGACCTCGAAAGCCTCGAGCGCCGCATCGTCGGCATCCGCAAGCGCGCCTCGACCAAGGACAAGGAGTCGCTGGCCATGCTGCCGGTGATGGAGGCGGCGCTGACCAAGCTGAACGCCGGCGAGCCGGTCCGCGTGCTCCTGAAGGGCATGCCAGCGGACGAGATGGCGATCCTGCAGGGGTTGAACCTCCTGACCTCCAAACCGGTGCTCTACGTCTGCAACGTCGCGGAAGCCGATGCCGCCACGGGCAACGCCTACTCGGAAGCCGTCGCCGAAATGGCCAAGCGTCAGGGCGCCGGCAGCGTCATCATCTCGGCGGCGATCGAATCCGAAATTGCCCAGCTGCCAGAGGCGGACGTTCCTGAATACATGGAAGCGGTCGGCCTGACGGAGCCCGGCCTCGACCGGCTGATCCGTGCCGGCTACGACCTTCTCAGCCTCATCACCTACTTCACCGTCGGGCCAAAAGAGACGCGCGCCTGGACGATCGACCGGGGCACAAAGGCGCCGCAGGCCGCCGGTGTCATCCACACCGACTTCGAGAAGGGCTTCATCCGCGCCCAGACCATCGCCTACAACGATTTTGTCGCGCTCGGCGGCGAAGTCGCGGCCAAGGAAGCCGGCAAGGCGCGCGACGAAGGCAAGGAATACGTTGTCCAGGACGGCGACATCCTGATGTTCAAGTTCAACAACTGATCCCACCCTCATTTGCGCTGTAAGTTCAGGCCCCGTCCCGTCAGGCTCCGTAAAGCCCAACCGGGGCAGGGCCTTTCTTTGGGCAGGCAATCACCGGACTGACGATCCCGTCTGCTTGGCTGACCCGACGCGGTCACCAGCCGGCACCCGCGGGCGACGACGCGATACCGACACAACGTTAGGTAACTATTATAAGCTGATCGTCATACTGGTCACACGGTGGCGCCGGTCGCCGTTCGCGCAGCGCGTGCACGCGCCCCGTCATGTCTCCGCGTGTTCCAACACGACGGAACCAGTAGGCCACGACCATGAAAATCAATCAGAAGCTGTCCCTGACCTTTGCCGCTCTCCTTGCCGTCATCGCGGTGGCCAATTCGCTGATCTATTACGGGATCGGAACATCGTCGGCAGCCCACGAAGCGAAATCGCAAAGCCTTTTGCAGACGATCCAGATCGAGAAGATGCGGGCGGCGCTGTACCGGCAGCAGAATGCCGTCGGCAACACCCTGGCGACCGGCGAGGAACGCTTCTCCAAGACCTATGCCACGGCAAAGGCCGCCTTCCTGCAGGCGGGCGACAAGTTCATGGAGATGTCGCCGACATCGGAGCAGAATAGCGGCGTGCTGCTGACCCGCGAGATCGTCAACAAATGGTGGGCCGATGCGGGTGACGCGATGATCACCCTGGGACGCGATCCGGCGACCCATGCCGCGGCGCTGCAGCTCGTCAAGCAGTTCCCCCTCGGCAAGGCCTATGACGCGATCGACGAGGTCGAGAAGCTTCAGGGTGAACGCGTGCTGGCAATGCAGGCCGAGGCCGAGCGCGGCGAGAGCGCCATGCGCGGTGTGCTTGCGATTTCCTTCGCGCTCGTCGTTCTCGTGGCCGTGGCGATGGGTGTCGTCCTCTCGCGGTCGATCGCCAAGCCTGTCGTTCGCCTCACCGGCGCGATGCGGCGCCTCGCCACCGGCGACAATGCGACCGAAGTCCCCTTCCTCGCCCGCAAGGACGAGGTCGGCGAAATGGCCGAGGCGCTCCAGACCTTCAAGGCGGCGGCTTTGGAGAAGCTGGCGATCGAGGAGGAGGCGCATGTGGCGCGGCAGGCCAAGAAGACGCAGGACGAGCGCCAGTTGGCGCTGGATGGCGCCAAGGCCGAAGACCTTCTCGCCTTCGTCCATGCCGTTGAGCATGGGTTCAACGCTCTTGCGGAAGGCGACCTGACCATCCGCATGCACCAGGCGGTGGCGCCCGAGTTCGAGCCGATCCGCGCGAAGTTCAACATCAGCGTCGAGAAGCTGGAAGACGCGATCGGCGGCGTCATCGGCGGTGTCTCCACGCTGCGCACGGGCCTCAGCGAGATCTCCGTCGCCTCCAACGACCTCGCCCATCGCACTGAGCAGCAGGCCGCCAGCCTCGAGGAGACGGTCGCGGCTCTCTCCGAGGTCACGCGCGGCGTCAACCAGACCGCGGAGGGCGCGGCACGGGCGCAGGTCGGCGCGCTCTCGGCGCAGAAGAAGGCCGAGAAGGGCGGCGAGATCGTCGGCAGCGCCGTCGAGGCCATGAGCCAGATCGAGCAGTCCTCCGACAAGATCGGCAAGATCATCGGCGTCATCGACGAGATCGCCTTCCAGACCAACCTCCTCGCCCTCAACGCGGGCGTCGAAGCCGCGCGGGCTGGCGAGGCCGGACGCGGCTTCGCCGTGGTGGCGCAGGAGGTGCGCGGCCTTGCCCAGCGCTCGGCTGAGGCCGCCAAGGAGATCAAGGAACTGATCTCGACGTCATCGGCCCAGGTCGAGCGCGGCGTCGCCCTCGTCACCGCCTCCGGCAAGTCGCTGGGCGAGATCGTCTCCGAGGTCGCCGACATGTCGAGCGTCGTCGCCGAGATCGCCCGCAGCGCCAAGGAGCAGGCGGTCAGCCTGCGCGAAGTGTCTGCCGCCGCCGACCAGATGGACAAGGTCACCCAGCAGAACGCCGCGATGGTCGAGGAGGCGACGGCTGCCGCCCAGACGCTGTCGAACGAGACCGACGACCTCGCGGCCATGGTCGAGCGGTTCCGCACCGCGACCGGGCAGGCCGCGCGGGGCCGAGGCCATGCGCCGTCCTCCGCCGGCTTCCTCCAGAGCCGCGCGGCCTGAACCGGCCTTGGCAGGACGGCGGGAGGCCCTTCTATTCTCGGTCATGTACCCTCTCCTGACGGAGAGGGTGGCAACGAGAGGAAGGCCAACCGTCCGAATGTCGATGCCTACGCAAAAGCGCACACGGCTCGGCGTTTCGCGGTCTCACGTTACCGGATCAACCTACAGCCCGAGCCGGTGCCGTCCGGGGTTCCCCTTCGTGCCGCCGGCGTCCTAGATGGTGGGCCGAGGCAGGAGGCAGGATATGCGGACATTCGAGGATTTCCCGGTAGGTGCGACCTTTGCTTTGGGCCCCTACCCCGTCAGCCGGGACGAAGTCATCGCCTTTGCCGAGGCGTTCGATCCGCAGCCCTTCCACCTCGACGACGCCGCGGCGGAGGCCAGCCTCCTCGGCGGCCTGTCGGCATCCGGCTGGCATTCCTGCGCGATGATGATGCGGATGATGGTCGACGGCTTCCTCGCCGGCTCGACCGCCCAAGGCTCGCCCGGGGTCGACTACGTCAACTGGCTGAAGCCCGTTCGGCCCGGCGACACCCTCTCGGGAACCATGACGGTGCGCGAGGCACGCGTCTCCGTCAAGCGGCCAACGCTGGGTGTCGCCAAGCTGCACAACGCCGTCCTGAACCAGAAGGGCGAAACCGTGCTGGAGACGGAATACACCGTCATGATCACGACGCGGGCGGGGCTCGGCGCATGATCTTCTGGGACGTGTTCACCATCGGCGAGGTCCATGCGCTCGGCGAGTACACCTTTACCGAGGAGGAGGTCCTGCGCTTTGCCCGCGCCTACGATCCCCAGCCGTTCCACGTCGATGCCGAGGCCGCGAAGAACTCGCTGCTCGGCGGGCTCTGCGCCTCCGGCTGGCAGACGGCCGCCGTGTTCATGAAGCTGAACGTCGCCTATACCCGCAGGCTCGCGGAGGATTTTGTCGCGGCCGGCCATCCGGCGCCGCGCACCGGCCCCTCCCCCGGCATCAAGGAGCTGCGCTGGCCCCGTCCGGTCTTCGCCGGCGATACGGTGAGCTACACGCTTGCCATCACCGGCAAGCGGGCATCGGCAAGCCGGCCAGGCTGGGGCCTGATCGAGGCCCGTACCCTCGGCACGAACCAACATGGCGAGCCGGTCATCAGCTTTCTGTCGTCCTGGTTCTGCGCCACCGACTGAAACCGCGGCAAGGCCGGCCTTTCCCGCCCTAGTGGCCAGCGTAGGCAAGCAGGCTGTGGACCTCGACGCCGAGCGCTTCGATGCGCCGGGTGCCGCCGAGTTCGGGCAGATCGATGACGAAGGCGGCACCCACGATCTCGGCACCCAGCTGCCGCAACAGCTGGATGGCTGCGTCGGCCGTGCCGCCGGTGGCGATGATGTCGTCGGCGACCAGCACGCGCTCGCCGGGCATGATGGCGTCGGCATGCATCTCGATGGCGTCGACCCCGTATTCCAGCGCGTACTCCACGCTGACGGTGGCATGGGGCAGCTTGCCCCGCTTGCGGATCGGCACGAAGCCCGCCCCGAGCACCAACGCCATCGCCCCGCCAAGGATGAAGCCCCGCGCTTCGATGCCCGCGACCTTGCCGATCCGCGCCTCCCGATACGGCTCGCAGAGACGCTCGACCGACTGGCGAAAGGCTTCGGCGTCCGAGAGCAGCGTGGTGATGTCGCGGAACTGGATGCCGGGCTTGGGATAGTCGGGAATGGTGCGGATGGCAGCCGCAAGGGGATCCGGCGTGATCGTGGCAGAGCTCATGCGATGGCGTCCTGTTGCGTCTGGCGACAGATCGACCGGCGCCCGACGGTGCTTCAATCGCGATACCCCCGCCGCGGTCAAGCGCAATCGTTCGCGCCGATCCAATGGCGGTTAGCGTACAGGGCTGTGTGGCCGGATCGTTTCCCGCAACATCTCCGTCGGAACATGCGACTGTCCGATCTCGACCATGCCGCAAAGACGCAGTGCCACATGCTTTACGCGCCCCACCTCTCGGTGCCGCTTGGCTGCCACGGGAAGGGAACTGCGATGTATCTGCGTCTGACCTATGCGAGCATCATCGTCGACGGCATCGACGGCCGCCAGGAATTCAGCGACATCACCGACCATGCCGAGATCCGCAACCGGGAATTATCAATCGGCGGCGTCCTCGCCTTCGACGGACTCCAGTTTCTGCAGATCCTCGAGGGGGACCGAAAGTCGGTCGAGGCCCTCTATGAGCGCATTGGTGCCGACCCGCGCCATCACGGTGTCGTCTGCCTTCGCACGACGCTGACCGATGTCCGGCATTTCGACTACTGGGGCATGCGCCGCCAGCCGGCGATCGAGATGCTGATGCTGTCGCAGCATCTCGCCTAGGGCGCCCTGCATCCGACAGGTTCCAGCGAATGCGCCTTGCCCTCCAGATTGCCGGTGCCTCGCTGTAGTTGAAACTCACTTCGTCTGGGGATGCCGGGTCCTACAAACGAAAAGAGGGGCCCAAAGGCCCCTCTTCCGTCAGCGATGCCGGTACGTTCAGTGCGGTGTCGAGGCCCAGACGCGGCGCTTCACCAGGAAGAGCAGCACCGAGAACACCACCAGGAAGAGCAGCACGACGAGGCCGGTCTGCTTACGGGTGACGAGGTGCGGTTCGGCGGTCCACATCAGGAAGGCCGAGACGTCCCGCGAATACTGGTCGAGCGTCTGCGGCGTCCCGTCGTCATAGGTCACCTGATCGTCCGAGATCGGCTGCGGCATGGCGAGCGCCGGACCCGCGATGAAGTGCGGGTTGTAGTAGGTCCCGTCCTGGATCGTGATCCCGGCCGGCGGCTCCTTGCCATAGCCTGTCAGCAGGCCGTGCACGTAGTCCGGACCACCCTCGGCGTACTGCGACCACGGGAAGATGTCGAGGACGAAGCGCGGGAAGCCCCGCTCGACGGCCCGTGCCTTCGCCATCAGCGACAGATCCGGCGGCGCGGCACCGTTGTTGGCGGCGGCGGCAGCCTCGTGGTTCGGATAGGGCGACGGGAAATAGTCCGACGGAATACCAGGACGCTCGACGAGCTCGCCGTCAGAGTTCGGGTTAGGATCCGTGACGGTGTATTCCGCGGCGAACGCCTTCACCTGGTCGACGTTGTAGCCGAGCTCGCCGAGATCGCGGAAGGCGACGAGGTTCATCGAATGGCAGGCCGAGCAGACCTCCTTGTAAACCTTCAGGCCGCGCTGCAGCTGCCCGATGTCCCACTTGCCGAAGGGGCCGGCGAAGGTCCAGTCCATCTCCGGCGGATGCTCGAGCGGGTAGTGCGGCGTCGCGTGCTCGCCCGCCCCTTCCGCCATCGGCGGAGCGGCACCGCCCGTGCCGGTGTCGGCGGCAGCGCCGGGCGCCGGCGACTCGGGCGACGAGGACGTCGGCTCAGCCGCAGCGCCGGCAGGCGCAGCAGCAGGTGCAGCGGCGGCAGGCGCCGCCGGTGCGGCGGTGTCCTGGGCGAAGGCTCCCGGCGCGAAGAACACGCTGGCAGCGAAGGCGGCAGTCAGAAGCTTGTTCATCTTGATCGATCCTGACGTCACCGTTCAGCCCTTCTTTTCGGGCGAAGCCACAGCACCGGGGGGCATCGAACGCCCACCATGCTTTGCCAGGATCGCATCGGTGATCGAGGCCGGGAGCTTCTTCGGGGTCTCGATGAGGCCCAGCACCGGCAAGACGATCAGGAAGTGGCCGAAATAGTAGATCGTGCCGATGAGCGCGAGGGTCGGATAGACACCTTCCGCCGGACGCGAGCCGAGCCAGCCGAGGATCACGGCGTTCACCGCGAAGATCCAAAAGAAGATCTTGTACATCGGGCGGTAGGAGGTCGACCGGACGCGGCTGGTATCGAGCCAAGGCACGAAGAACAACACGATGATCGAGCCGAACATCACGAGCACGCCGCCGAGCTTGGAGTCGATCGGACCGATGTCGAAGGTGATGGCGCGGAGCATGGCGTAGAACGGCAGGAAGTACCATTCCGGCACGATGTGCGCGGGCGTCTTCAGCGAGTCGGCCTGAATGTAGTTGTCGGGATGGCCCATGTAGTTGGGCAGGAAGAAGACGAAGTAGACGAACACCGCGAGGAACACGGCCATCGCGAGGCCGTCCTTGATGGTGGCGTGCGGGGTGAACGGCACGGTGTCCTTCGAGGTCTTGATCTCGACGCCGGTCGGGTTGGTCTGGCCGGTCACATGCAGCGCCCAGACGTGCAGGATGACGACGCCGGCGATCATGAACGGCAGCAGGTAGTGCAGCGAGAAGAAGCGGTTGAGCGTGGCGTTGTCGACTGCGAAGCCGCCGAGCAGCAGCTGTTGGATCGGCTGACCGATACCGGGGAAGGCGGTGAAGAAGCCGGTGATGACCGTCGCACCCCAGAAGCTCATCTGCCCCCAGGGCAGGACGTAGCCCATGAAGGCAGTGGCCATCATCAGGAGGAAGATGATCACGCCAAGGATCCACAGAACCTCACGCGGCTGCTTGTAGGAGCCGTAATAGAGGCCGCGGAAGATGTGGATGTAGACGGCGATGAAGAAGAACGAGGCGCCGTTGGCGTGCATGTAGCGCAGCATCCAGCCCCAGTTCACGTCGCGCACGATCTTCTCGACCGACACGAAGGCGAGGCCTGAATTGGCGGCGTAGTGCATCGCCAGGACGACGCCCGTCAGGATCTGAAGGCCGAGGAAAAGCGCCAGGATGCCGCCGAAGGCATAGGCGTAGTTGAGATTGCGCGGCACCGGGAAGGCGACGAAGGAATCGTACATAAGACGCGGCAGCGGAAGCCGCGCGTCTAGCCAGCGCATGACGCCGTTTTCCGGCACGTAGGAAGAATGACCACTCATTGAAACGTTCCCCCCAGATCAGCCGATGCGCACGGTCGTGTCGGATATGAATGCAAATGGCGGAATCGCCATGTTCTCCGGCGCCGGGCCCGAGCGGATGCGACCCGCCGTGTCGTAAGTCGAGCCGTGGCACGGGCAGAACCAGCCGTCGTAAGAACCGGACTGGCCGAGCGGAATGCAGCCGAGATGGGTGCACACGCCGACCATCACCAGCCACTGCTCCTTGCCGGCGGCGGCGCGGTTGGCGTCGCTGGCATCGGCATCGGAGGGAAGGTTGGCATTGCGCGAGACCGGATCCTTGAGATCGGCCATCGTGACGTTCTTGCCGTCCTCGACCTCCTTGGCGGTGCGCTGGCGAATGAACACCGGCTTGCCGCGCCACTTGGCAGTGATCGACTGGCCCTCGGCCACCTGGCTGACATCGACCTCGATCTCGGCGAGCGCCAGCGTTCCGGCGTCCGGGTTCATCTGGTCGATGAAGGGCCAGACGGCGAGCCCGGCGCCCACGACGCCGACGGCGCCGGTCGCGATATAGAGAAAGTCCCGCCGGGTCGGTGCGGTTGTATCGTTAGCGCTCACGAACGGGGGCTCCTTCATCGAATTCGTCAGTCCCTGGACGGCTTACTGGGAGAATTCTCGTCTCGTCCACGCCCGATTCTGCCGGTTTCAGCGGTCAAAATCACGCCATGGTTTTGGAGGCGTTCTAGGCAGAAGGACTGGCCTTGTCCAGACGGGAAGCCCGTTGAACGGCAACGTGTCGCGGTTTCGCCGTGCATTCGTCGAAACTTCGCTCGAATGTTGCGCCAGAGACGCGGATCGGGCGCGCCGTTCAGCCGATCTCGGCCTTTACTGCGCCGCCTCGCTGTCGAGGAAGCCCCCGGACTGCCGCGCCCAGAGATCGGCATAGAGGCCGCCGCTGCGGATCAGTTCCTCGTGCGTCCCCTCCTGCACGATCCGCCCCTCGTCGAGGACGATTAACCGGTCCAGCGCGGCGATGGTCGACAGCCGGTGGGCGATGGCGATGACCGTCTTGCCCTCCATCATGGCCGAAAGATTCTCCTGGATCGCCGCCTCGACCTCCGAGTCCAGCGCCGACGTCGCCTCATCCAGCACCAGGATCGGCGCGTTCTTCAGGAGAACGCGGGCAATCGCAATGCGCTGGCGCTGGCCGCCAGACAGCTTGATGCCGCGCTCGCCGACATGGGCGTCGTAGCCGGCGCGGCCAGCCGGATCGCGCAGGCCCGGAATGAAGCCCTCGGCATTCGCCCGTGCCGCCGCCGACAGCACCTCGTCCTCGTCGGCATCGGGCCGGCCATAGGCAATGTTGTCGCGGATCGAGCGGTGAAGCAGCGAGGTATCCTGCGTCACGACGCCGATGTGTTCGCGCAAGGAGGCCTGCGTCACGCCGGCAATGTCGACGCCGTCGATGAGGATGCGGCCGTCCTCGACGTCGTAGAGCCGCAGCAAAAGGTTGACGAGCGTCGTCTTGCCCGCCCCCGAACGGCCGACCAGCCCGACCTTCTCGCCGGCAGCGATGGTCAGCGAAAGCTGATCGATGACGCCGGAACCCTTGCCATAGTGGAAGACGACGTCGTCGAAGCGGATCTCGCCGCGGGGCACCGCCAGATCCCCCGCATCCGGCCGGTCGACGAGGCCCGGCAGCTTGGTGACGGTCGCGACCGCGTCCTGGATGGTGCCGTAGTTGCGCACCAGACCGTTGATGTTGAACATCATCCAGCCCGACATCTGGTTGAGCCGCAGCACCAGCCCGAGCGCGGTGGCAACGCCGCCCGCGCTGACGCTGCCGGCCTGCCAGGCAAGGACGGCGAGCGTTCCGATGGCGGTCATCATTACACCGTTCAGCACGGCGACGGCGGTGCGCACAGAGGTCAGCGCGCGCGTCAACCGGCGTACCGAGCCGAGGAACAGGCGGAAGCCGTCCTTGACGAAAGCATCCTCGTTGCGGGCGCTGTCGAAGAGTTTGACGGAGAGGATGTTTGTGAAGCTGTCGACCACCCGGCCCGAGACCACCGAACGGGCGTCAGCGGTCGCGCGGCCGTAGCGGCGGATCTTCGGCAGGAGGGTGCGCACGATCCAGACATAGCCGAGCGACCAGAACACCAGCACCACCGCCATCCACGGGTCGAGCGCACCGAGGATGGTGACGGACAGGATGACGAAGGTGACGAAGGACCAGAAGGTCTGCAGCGTGGTGATGATGAAGTCGCCAGTCGCCTCGCCGACCTGCTGGACCTTCTGGGCGATGCGGCCTGCGAAATCGTTCTGGAAGAACGTGTAGGGCTGCTCCATCAGGCGCCGATAGGCTTGCCACCTGACGCGGTTGTAGAAGCTCGGCGAAATCACCTGCTCTTCCAGCACCGACGCGACGAAGAGGATCAGCGAGCGGCCGATGAGCGTGATGAAGGCCAGCCAGAACAGCAGCCAGCCGTGATCGGCGATGAGCGTTGCCGGCGTCGAGGTCGACAGCGCATCGATGACCCAGCCGACACCGGTATAGAGCACGGCCTCGACGCCACCGGTCAGTCCGCCGGTCACCAGCAGGCCGAGGAACGGCCACTTCGCCTGCTTGGCGAAGTGCCAGATGAAGCGGTTGGTTTCCGCCGGCAACGGCGAGAGCTGGCCGATCCGGCGCGTCTCGGCCGCATCGTCATTATCGGCGAAAGGCTCGATGACGTTCTCGAAGCGCTGCAGGAACCGGTCCATCATCGAGACGCCGACGCCTCCTTTGCCGCGTCGCTGCCGACGTCGATGAAGCCGCCGACCTGCCGGTTCCACAGCTGGGAATAGAGCCCGCCCGTCGCCAACAGCTCGGTATGGCTGCCCTCCTCGACGATCCGGCCCTGGTCGAGCACGATCAGCCGGTCGAGCGCGGCGATGGTGGACAGGCGGTGGGCGACGGCGATGACGGTCTTGCCCTCCATCAGCTTGTAGAGATTCTCGGCGATCGCGGCCTCGACCTCGGAGTCCAGCGCCGAGGTCGCCTCGTCGAGAAGCAGGATCGGCGCGTCCTTCAGCATGACGCGGGCGATGGCGATGCGCTGGCGCTGGCCGCCGGACAGCTTGACGCCGCGCTCGCCGACCTCCGCGTCTAGCCCATGACGCCCGTCGATGTCGGACAGGCGCTCGATGAAGCCGACAGCTTCCGCCCGCTCTATCGCCCGGCGCACATCGGCTTCGCTTGCGTCCGGCCGGCCGTAAAGGATGTTCTCGCGGATCGAGCGGTGCAGCAGCGAGGTATCTTGCGTCACCATGCCGATCTGGCTGCGGAGCGATGCCTGCGTCACGCCGGCAATGTCCTGACCGTCGATGAGGATGCGGCCGGTCGGCAGGTCGTAGAAACGCAGCATCAGGTTGAGCAGCGTCGTCTTGCCCGCGCCCGAACGGCCGACGAGGCCGATCTTCTCGCCCGGCCGGATGGTCAAGGTGAAGCCGTCGACGACGGGCCCGGCCTGGCGATGCGGCTTGTCCGAGCCATAGTGGAAGCTGACATTCTCGAACCGCACCTCGCCGCGGTCGACCACGAGCGGCTTGGCCGCCGACCTGTCCTCCAGCGCCACGGGCAAGGTGAAGGTCGAGATGCCGTCGCGGATGGTGCCGATGTTCTCGAAAAGCGCCGAGACCTCCCACATGATCCACTGCGACATGCCGTTGAGGCGCAGCACCAGTCCGACGCCGACCGCGATGGCGCCGACCGAAATGAACTCGCCAAGCCAGAGCCAGATGCCGAGCCCGCCGACGCCGAGCAGCAGCATGGAGTTGAGGAGGTAAAGGCAGGTGAAGAAGGCGTTGATCAGCCGGGCCTGGCCGTAGGCGGTGCCGAGAAAGCCGGTCATCGAATCACGGGCGTGGTCGGCCTCGCGCCGGGTGTGAGCAAACAGCTTCACGGTGCCGATGTTGGCGTAGGCATCGACGATGCGGCCAGTCATCTCGGCGCGGGCGTTCGCCTGGCTCATCGCCACGGTCATCAGCCGCGGAATGAAGTAGCGCAGCATCAAGATGTAGAGAACCAGCCAGGTGGCGAAGGGGATCACCAGGACCAGGTCGGCACTGGCAATGAGGAAGACGATGCCGGTGAAATAAACGGCGACGTAGAGCAACACGTCGATCGACTTGACGATCGTCTCGCGCAGCGCGATCGCCGTCTGCATCAGCTTGGTCGAGATGCGGCCGGCGAACTCGTCCTGGAAGAAACCGAGCGACTGGTCGAGCAGCCAGTTGTGCACGATCCAGCGAAACCGCATCGGGAAATTGCCAAACATCGCTTGGAAGCCGACGAGGGATTCGAGGAACACGAGGCCCGGCAAGGCGATCGCGATGATGAAGGCCATGCAGGCAAGCTTCCAGCCCTGGTCGGCGAGGAACGTTTCGCGGGAGGTGGCCGACAGCCAGTCGACGATCTGGCCGAGGAAGCCGAACAGCGACACCTCGATGATCGAGACGATCGACGTCAGCACCGCCAGCGCCAGCAGGAGCGGCCAGACCGGGCGGGCATAGTGCCAGATGAAGCGCGGCAGGCTGGAGGGCGGATTGCCCATTCGCTCGGGCGGGAACGGATCGACGAGCCGCTCGAAGAAAGAGAACATGCGGAAATTTCCTGATCGGCACGGACGGGGGCGCAAGGCACGCCCGTGATCGGGGGCTGTCGGGCCGGGCTAGGCTGCTGATATAGGAGCGCGTCCGCCGACGTCACCGAAAACCGTCATCACGTCGGCAATACTTCCCCATTGGATCCGCATGGCCCTGACGCTCGCCCTCTACCAACCCGACATTGCCGGCAATACCGGCGCCGTCCTCCGGCTCGGCGCCTGCCTCGGCGTCGACGTGTCGATCATCGAGCCGACCGGCTTCGACATGTCCGACCGCGCCCTGAAGCGCTCCGGCATGGACTATCTCTCGATGGTGTCGCTCACCCGCCACGTCGATTTCAAGGCGTTCGAGCGCTGGCGGGCCGAGACCGGGCGGCGGCTGGTGCTGTTCACCACCGCCGGCGCCGCGTCCTACACCGACATCGCCTACCTCCCCGACGACATCCTCATGTTCGGCCGCGAGAGCGCCGGCGTGCCGGAAGCGGTGCACGGCGTCGCCGACCTCCGCGCCACGATCCCGATGGTCCCCGGTGCGCGCTCCCTCAATCTCGCGGTCTCGGCGGGCATGGCGGCCGGCGAGGCCTTGCGGCAGGTGCGGATGGGCTCGCACGGCGTGACATAAAACTGTTAGCCGACGGGGCTAGTGAGGTCCCGTCGGAAGCCGCGAGTCGCGCTCCGCGCCATCTTCGGGAGGCTTCCGCATGCCAAGACCTCAGGCGATCGACCTTGCGCAAGATCTCAGCCCTCGGCTCGGCACCAGCGCGGTTATCGACCGGCGGCCGGCGGCGAAGATCCGCACGGCGGTGCACCGGGCGCGAGCCTGGTCGAAGGAGGGCCTCCTCGAGCGCGCCTTCACCACGCTGTTCAGTGGGCTCGTCTACCCGCAGATCTGGGAAGACCCAGTGGTCGATCTTGCCGCGCTCGAGCTCGGGCCGGACAAGCGGATGATCACCATCGCCTCCGGCGGCTGCAACGTGATCTCCTACCTCACCGCCGATCCCCGGGAGATCATCGCCGTCGATCTCAACGCCCACCACGTGGCGCTGACCCGGCTGAAGCTGGCCGGCGCCAAGCATTTTCCAAACTACGCCACCTATTTCCGCTTCTTCGGACGGGCGAACGACAGCGCGAACATCCAAGCCTACCGCAGCTTCCTGCGCGACAGGCTCGACCCCGTCACCGCCGCCTACTGGAACCACCGCGACCTGATGGGCCGGCCGCGTGTGCGGCTGTTTGCCGAGAACATCTACCGGCACGGCGTGCTCGGCCGCTTCATCAAGCTCGGCCATGTCGGCGCGCGGCTCTCGGGGGTCAAACTCCAGCCGCTGACCGAAATGCGCGGTCTCGCCGAGCAGCAGGCCTATTTCGATGAGGTGATTGCACCGCTGTTCGAGAAGAAGTCGGTGCGCTGGCTGACCTCGCTGAAGGCGTCCCTCTTCGGCCTCGGCATCCCGCCGGCGCAATACGATGCGCTGGCCGGCGGCGACGAAATGGCGGACGTGTTGAAGCAGCGGCTGGAAAAGCTGATCTGCGGCTTCCGGATCGAGGACAACTACTTCACGCATCAGGCGCTCGGCCGCGCCTATGCCGCCGGCGATGCCGGCCCGCTGCCACTCTACCTCCAGAGCGCGCATTTCGATGCCATCGCCGCCCGCACCGACCGCGTCTCGGTCGTCCGGCAGTCCTTTACCGAGCGGCTGGCGGAGGAACCGGCCGAAAGCCTCGACGGCTACGTTCTTCTCGACGCGCAGGACTGGATGACGGATGTGCAGCTGAATGCGCTCTGGCGCGAGATCCTGCGCACCGCGAGACCCGGTGCGCGGGTGATCTTCCGCACCGCCGGCGAGCCGAGCATCCTGCCCGGCCGGGTGGACGACGCGATCCTCTCGCGTTGGGACTATCGCCGCGACGAGTCCGAAGCCTACTGCCGGGCCGACCGCTCGGCGATCTACGGCGGTTTCCACCTCTACGTCCGCCAGGCATGAGCCGCGTCGCCGGCGGCCATTCCGCGCTGATGGATGCGGTCTACCGCCGGCAGCGGCACATCTACGATGCCACCCGCAAGTATTACCTCCTCGGCCGCGACCGGCTGATCGAAGAGCTGGCGCCGCCGGCGGGCGGCACGGCGCTCGAGGTCGGCTGCGGCACCGGCCGCAACCTGATCCTCGCCGCACGCCGATATCCGGCGGCGCGGTTCCACGGCATCGACATCTCCGAGGCGATGCTGGCGACGGCCCGGGCGAATGTCGCGCGGGCCGGCCTCAGCGACAGGATCACCCTCGCGCAAGGCGACGCAACGGCGTTCGATCCCACGGCGCTGTTCGGGCGGCAGGCGTTCGACCGGGTCTTCATCTCCTACGCCTTGTCGATGATCCCGGAGTGGCCGGCCGCCATCACCGCCGCTGTCGCCGCGACCGGCGATGGCGGGCGCCTGCATGTGGTCGATTTCGGCCAGCAGGAGCGCTTGCCGCCGGCGGCCCGCCGGATCCTCCAGGCCTGGCTGCGGCAATTTCACGTGACGCCTCGGCCGGATCTTTTGGAAGTGCTTCGGGATGCAGCGACGGTTGTCGGAGCGGATCTCGTCCAGGCCCCGGTTTTCCGCGGCTACGCCTGGCTTTTCACCCTTCGCCGCTGAGATGACTGTCGCACGGGCACCCGAGAAGTGTCTGAGCTGCGAGGGGCAGACGCAGGGCCCAAGCCGGTCCGCAAATCTAATCGGCGGTCGGCAGGCGGCGCATGGTGAACTCGACCTCGTCGCCGGGCAGCAAGCGCCAGCTCTCGACCGAGGTCCAGTAGGCGGCCTTGGGATAGCGGTCGAACCATTCGCGCGCCTTGGTCCGGGCCGCATCGCGCGGCAGCGTGTAGGTCTCGCGAACGAAGCTGCCCGTGCCGGATGCCTGGCGGCGCCGGTTCTCTTGGAGCTGTCGGGCAAGGCCATCCAGCGGCGGGCGGGGAAAGCTCATGGCGCGCATTCACTCATTACACGTCTACGGCAGAAGAATAGCGCTGGCGCCGGAATATTGCGAATCGAAATCGGTGGCTGCGGCCTCCCCGCTCGGCTCGGCGGTCTTCCGCCCGCCGGCGCTTCCTGTTAGGCGCTTGGGTCGGTAAATTCGACGGGATGCCGGCCGCACAGCGGACAAGGCAGAGGCCGGTTCGAGACGCTTGAGGAACAGACGATGGAACGTCCCCAGTTGCCGGAAGGCCTGCCCGAGAACATCGAGGCCAAGAAGCAAGCCGCGCGCGAATGGTTCGAGACGCTGCGGGACAAGATCTGCGAGGGCTTCGAGGCGCTCGAGGACGCCTTCGTGCCCGAGGGCGAGACGGCCGGGCGTTTCGTTCGGACGCCCTGGGCCCGCAAGGAAGACGGCGGCGGCGGCGTAATGTCGATGATGCATGGCTCCCTCTTCGAAAAGGTCGGCGTCCACACCTCGACGGTGCATGGCGAGTTCTCGCCGGAGTTCCGCAGCCAGATCCCCGGCGCTGAGGAGGACCCAAGCTTCTGGGCCTCCGGCATCTCGCTGATCGCCCACATGCGCAATCCCAATGTGCCGGCGGTGCACATGAACACCCGCATGGTCGTCACCTCCAGCCAGTGGTTTGGCGGCGGCGCCGACCTGACACCGACGCTGGACCGCCGGCGGACGCAGGAGGACCCGGATACGCGCGCCTTCCACAAGGCAATGCAGTTCGTCTGCGACCGGCACAACGGCGTCGCCGACTATCCCACCTACAAACAGTGGTGCGACGAATACTTCTTCCTGCCGCACCGCAACGAGGCCCGTGGCGTCGGTGGCATCTTCTACGACTGGCTGCATTCGTCGGAAGAGAAGGGTGGCTGGGATGCCGACTTCGCCTTCACGCGTGATGTCGGCAAGGCCTTCCTCGTCGCCTACTCGCACATCGTCAAACAGAATGCCGGACTGCCGTATACCGAGGAAGACCGCGACGAGCAGCTGGTCCGCCGCGGGCGCTATGTCGAGTACAACCTGCTCTATGACCGGGGCACGACCTTCGGGCTGAAAACTGGCGGTAACGTCGATTCCATCCTCTCCTCAATGCCGCCCCTGGTGAAGTGGCCCTGACCCAATCGTTAGTCGCGACCGAAGTTTAACGTCGGATATAACCCCGACTTCACGCGCCGCCGGCTGGCTTCAATCGATTTTATGCCGGCGGGCCGAATTGACACGCCTCTGGTGCGGACGGATAACTAAAATTACTTCGGCGCCTTCTAAGTCCGAGTATTTCTAGTTATTTCCTCGCATCAGGATCTCTCCATGTCAGCGATATCTTGCCCTGTCTGCAGCGGCACTGCTGCAGATCTTTACGACACTCCGGATGCCGGGATTTGTTGCAGTTGCGAAGACTGCGGCAGCTTCGTCATCTCCGAAGCCAGCGCCATCTCGCTCGGGCGATACAGCGGACCGATGCGCCGGGGCCTGCTGAGCGCCGCGATCCAGCGCACGCCGGTCGGCGCCTTGCCGATCATCTCTCACGTCGACTGACGCTACCCCTCACTCCGGCGCGCAAGGTCTTGAACGCAAAGGCTTAGCCCACGTTGAAGCGCCATGCCTTCGACGCGGGCGCCAGCGACACCAAGCGTTCATGGCGTTCGGCGTTCTCGAACGCATCTTCTCAGCATGGCCCTGCGCTGAAACCGCCGAAATTTCGGTTTGACCAAAAGCATATTCCGCTTAGCTTCAGGCTTAAATAATCTTTTTAGACTTATCCCGTCCAATGCCTTCTTTTCATGGGGTTGCTTAGGGGCGCCGCAATTAGTTCTTGTCTATGGCTGGAACAATTGCGTATGCCATGGCTTCTAGGCATGGCACGTTGCCGAGCCTATGGGAGGAAACGCAATGTACGAACTGAATTGCGCTGGTGTAATTCCAGGGTGCGAGCGGATCATTCGGGCCGAGAGCCCCGCCGAAGTTATCCGTCGCGCTGTCATGCAAGCCCGCCAGCTGGGCGTCGACCGGATCACACCGTCGATGATGGACAGCTTCCGCGCCGGGACACAGGAACTGCGGAACTGAACACCCGATCCTGCGAGCAAGCCTGATCACAGTGCAAGGCGGGCCGAAAGGCCCGCTTTTTTTGTTTCCGCGCCAGGGTCCTCGTCTTTTGGAACTTGCCCGCGGCTAGGTTTTCAACTGTCCGAGCAGCTTCTCGCGAGAGAGCATGAAGCCGCTTTCCACCCAGGCAAGCTTCAGGGCCTGCAAAGCGGCGCCCAGTTCCTTGCCGGGGGTCATGCCCAAAGCCTGCAAATCGGCGCCGCTCACCGGAAAAGCCGGTGGGTCGAAGCTTTCTGCCGTCTTCAGAAGGCGCGCATAGCTAGACGTTGCACCCGCCGCATCGAGCCCCTTGGCAGCCGAAACGGCCAGTTGCTGACGCAGCCGGTCGACGACCCCGCCCCGCTCCGCGAAGTAGAGTTTGAGTCGGAACGCGGTCTCCGTCTGATCGCCGGGAATGGGTCCCGTCTCGGCAAAGGCGTTGAGTCGGTCGCGGTCGATGTTGGAGAGCTTCAGCCTCGCCGACAGCTCGGCAAGGCGTGGCGCATCCGGCGGAACGATGCATTCCAGCCGCAGCAGCGGGTCGGCGGGCCAGCCGTTCAGCTGTTCCGCCGCCATGAGCCCGTGAATGCCGTCGATCCCCCAGCGTTCGCTCTCCGGCAGGATCAAGGTGAGGACGCCCGTCTGGCGCATCCAGAGCAAGGCGCGGGACGGGTCGGGGGCGGAAAGCAGCTTGCGCAACTCGCCCCAGACGCGTTCGGCAGAGAGTTGCGCGAGGCCTCCCTTCAGGCGCGTCGACGCCCGCAGGCCGTCGCTGTCCGGCCGTCCCTCGCCATACCAGGCGAAGAAGCGGAAGAAGCGCAGGATGCGCAGATAGTCCTCCTCGATCCGCGCGGCGGCATCGCCGATGAACCGCAGCGTCTGGCGCTCGATATCGGCGAGACCACCGACGAGATCGACGACCTCTCCGTCGGCGTCGCAGTAGAGCGCGTTGATCGTAAAGTCGCGCCGCTCGGCGTCGGCCTGCCAGTCGCGGCCGAAAGCGACGACGGCGTGCCGGCCATTGGTCTCGACGTCGCGGCGCAGCGTGGTGACCTCGAAGGGCCGGCGGTTGGCGATCACCGTCACCGTGCCATGCTCGATGCCGGTCGGCACCGTCTTGAAACCGGCCGCAGCGGCACGCGCGATGGTCACCGCGGGCACGCAGGTCGTCGCGATGTCGATGTCGGAGACCGCCTTGCCGAGGATGGTGTTGCGGATGGCGCCGCCGACGACCCGCGCCAGCTCCTCCTCGCCACCGGCATCACCCGGACCGGAGAGCGCTGCGAGCAAGCGTTGCAGGTCGGCGTCGCGGAGCCAATCGGCGTCGATCCGTGTCATGCGTAGAGCCTTTCGTAGAGCGTCCGGATGATGCCGGCGGTGACGCCCCAGATGCGGCGATCGCCGAAGGGCATCACGTAGTAGTGCCGTTCCCGGCCCTGCCAGACCCGGCTTTCGCTGAAATGGTTGGCCGCGTCCATCAGGAAATCCAGCGGCACCTCGAAGACGTCGGCCACCTCCTCCGGGTTGGGCGTCAGCGTGAAGCCGGGCCGAACGAGGGCGAGAACCGGGGTGATCCTGAAGCCGGTGCTGGTGGAATAGTGCGGCAGCCGGCCGAGCGGCTCGACGAAACCAGCCTCGAGCCCAATCTCCTCGAAGCTTTCCCGCAACGCCGCCGCCTCCGGCGAGGCATCGCCGGGATCGATCGAGCCACCGGGAAAGGCGATCTGGCCGGCGTGCTGGCGCAGCGTGCTGGCCCGCATCGTCAGGATGACGCCGGCCGAATGCCCGCGATCGACGATCGGCACCAGGACAGCCGCTGCCCGCGCGGAGCGGGTCTCCGCGAGTTGCTGGATGTCCGGATTGAGGACGTGGTCGCCGGCTTCAACCTCCGTCTCACCGCCGCGGAGAACCCGCGCGCGAAAGTCGGCAGCCGTGAAGCCCGAAGCGGACGACCCGCTGGTCATTCCAGAATGCCTGCCGGCAGCACGAAGCGGGCGCCGCCCGAGCGGATAAAGCCGACGCCGTCGTCGCCGTCGTCGCCGGTTTCCACGCAGTCGGCGAGATCGAAGGCGAGCGCGCGCGTCAGCTTCGCCTCCAGCCGGCCGCGAACGAGGACGTAGGGCGTAAAGCCGCCCCCGCTGTCGACGGCGAACCGCAACGGATTGGCCGGGCCAGCTGCGACGATATCGCCCACATTGGTGCGGAGGGAGATCACCGGCTCCTCGCCCTCGGCGTCGCGGCTCATCTCAACGGCGATGAACGGCGCGTCCTCGACGGTGATCGACAGCTTCTCGACCGGCGTCACCAGGTGGGTCGTTCCGTCCGCATCCTTGCGCAGGACGCTCGAGAACAGGCGCACCAGCGCCGGCCGGCCGATCGGGGAACCCTGGTGGGTCCAGGAACCGTCGGCCCGAATCGCCATCTCGCTGTCGCCGCAGTGCGCGGGGTGCCAGGTCTCCACCGGCGGCGCGCCCTTGCCGGCGCGCTCCGCCCGTGCGACCAGCGCGGCAAGGCCCGGCGACACGCTGTTGTGATGGTCGGCGATCTCGGCTCTCCCGTGCTGTCGCAGCTTTACGCGAATGTGGTGGCGCCGCGACGCCGGTTCCATGTCTTATTTTGGCCGGGCTTCCCGGTCACGAGATAGTTGCGTCCTGGCGGCTTGCCAGGATAACGCCCAGCAGATTTCATGGGTCAGCGGCCACACCGGCCGGCACCCTCTTCGCGGCCCATGCCAGCCGTCTGCCAGACAGTGGAGTTCTCCATGACGATGCATGCGCCCCAGGATTCGGTACTCGACGCGGACGGCATCGTCGCCTTGGCCGAACATGCTCTCGCCGACATCGCCCGGGTGAAGGAATCGGTCGGACGCGTCATCTTCGGCCAGGAGAGCGTCGTCGAGCAGACGATCATCGCGATCCTCGCCGGTGGCCATGCCCTCCTGGTCGGCGTTCCCGGCCTCGCCAAGACCAAGCTCGTCGACACGCTCGGCGTCTCGCTCGGGCTCGACGCGCGCCGCATCCAGTTCACGCCCGACCTGATGCCGTCCGACATCGTCGGCTCGGAGGTGATGGACCAGGACGAGGGCGGCCGCCGGTCCTTCCGCTTCCTGCGCGGCCCGGTCTTCGCGCAACTGCTGATGGCCGACGAGATCAACCGCGCCTCGCCGCGCACCCAGTCGGCGCTGCTGCAGTCCATGCAGGAATACCACGTCACCGTCGCGGGCGTGCGCCACGACCTGCCGGCGCCGTTCCACGTGCTGGCGACGCAGAACCCGCTGGAGCAGGAGGGCACCTATCCCCTGCCCGAGGCGCAGCTCGACCGCTTCCTGATGCAGGTCGACGTGCTCTATCCCGACATCGATGCCGAGCGCCGGATCCTCACCGCCACGACCGGCGCGATGGAGGACAAGGCGATCCCGGTGCTGACGGCCGAGCGCCTGCGGGAGATCCAGCTCCTGGTGCGGCGCATGCCGGTCCCCGAGAGCGTGGTGGAAGCGATCCTCCACTTGGTGCGGTCCGCCCGTCCCGGCCACGGCAACAAGGAGGCCGACGCCCATATCGCCTGGGGCCCCGGCCCCCGCGCCAGCCAGGCGCTGATGACCTGCGTGCGCGCCCGCGCGCTCTACGAAGGGCGCCTCGCGCCCTCGGTGGACGACGTGATGGCGCTGGCGGAGCCGATCCTGCAGCACCGCATGGCGCTGAACTTTTCGGCCCGCGCCGAGGGGATGACGGTGCGCGACGTCGTCGCCGCCCTAAAGCGCGACGCAGCGAAGGGCTAAGCGATTGACCATCGGCCAGACGGTCGACCTCACCGGTTCCGCCGATGCGCTGACGCGCGCCCGCCAGCGGGCGGCCCTGATGCCCGACCTCCTGGTCGAGGCACGGCGCGTTGTCGCCACCGTCATCGCCGGCTGGCATGGCCGCCGCCGCCGCGGCATCGGCGAGAACTTTTGGCAGTTCCGGCCCTTCGTCGAAGGCGAGCAGGTGTCGCGCATCGACTGGCGCCGCTCGGCCCGAGACGACAGCCTCTACCTTCGCGACCAAGAATGGGAGGCGGCGCAGACCGTCTGGCTTTGGGCCGACCCCTCCCCGTCCATGCTCTACCGCTCCGATGCCGCCGCGGTATCGAAGGAGTCGCGCGCGCTCGTTCTGGTGCTGGCGCTGGCCGACCTTCTCTCCGGCTCGGGCGAGCGGATCGGCTATCCCGGTGTGATCGACCCGATCTCGGCCCGGAACGGCGCCGAGCGGATTGCCGCAGCGCTCGTCAGCGATCGTCCCGCCGGCTTTCCGCCGGACGACCGGCTGAAACGCTTCAGCGAGGTCGTACTCGTCAGCGATTTTCTTGATCCACTTGAAGAACTGCTCGGGCAGATCGACCGCATCGCCCGGCGCGGCATCCGCGGGCACCTCGTCGCCATCGCTGATCCCGCCGAGGAGACCTTTCCCTATGCTGGTCGCACCGAGTTCCGCGACCCCGAGACCGGCGCAAAGCTCACCGCCGGCCGGGCAGAACTGTTGCGCGCGGACTATGAGCGGCTCTACCGAGCGCGGCGCGAGACGATCGGCGAGCACTGCCGCCGGCTTGGCTGGAGCTTCATCCCGCATAGGACGGACCGGCTGGCCTCCGAGGCTCTGGTCGCGGTGCACAGCCGGCTGAGCGGCATGCCGCAGGCCGTGGCCAAGCGCGGGGTCCCGGCATGATCGGCGGTCTAAGCTTCGGCGCGCCGCTGGTGCTGTTCGGCCTCCTGGCGCTGCCGGTGATCTGGTGGCTCCTGAAGCTGACCCCGCCCCGGCCGCAGACCGAACCCTTTCCGCCGCTAAAAATCCTCGCCGAGGTTCTGAAGCACCAGGAAACGCCGGCGAAGAGCCCGTGGTGGCTGACGCTGCTGCGGCTGCTGCTGGCCGCGCTGATCATTCTGGCGCTGGCAGCGCCCGTGCTGAACCCGCGCGAAGGCCTCCTGTCCGGCAGTGGCCCGCTCGCCGTGATGATCGACAATGGCTGGGCGAGCGGCGCCAACTGGGAAGCCCAGCGCGATGCCGCCGAGGCCCTCGTGCAGGACGCCGCGAATGCCGGCCGCCCCGTTTCGCTCGCCTTCACGGCCGACGGCCCGACCGACGATGCGACGCCCGTCGAGGCCGCCACCGCGCTCGAGCGCATCGCGGCCGCCACGCCCCGTCCGATCCCGACCGACCGTCCCGCCGCCGTCGCCCGCCTGACGACAGCCCTCGCCGGCAACCCGCCGGGCTCGGTCGCGCTCCTCAGCGATGGCATCGACAGCGACGGCGCCCCCGCCGCACTGACCGCGCTCGGTAGCCTCGGCGCCGGACAGACGATCTACTACCGCCCGGAAATCGCGGGTCTCGTCGGCCTGACGCGGACCGAGAACGCCACCGACGCGCTGGTGATCCAAGGCGTGCGGCCCGAAGCTGGCGCTGCCGCCTCGTTCGCGCTGCGGGCCGTCGATGCGCAAGGACGTGCGATCGGCACCGCCGCCTTGGCCTTCGCCGCCGATGCCACCACCGGCGAAGCGCGCTTCACCATTCCCGTTGAGCTGCGCAACGACATCGCCCGCCTCGAGCTCGACGGCGCGACGACGGCCGGCTCGGTGCGGCTCGTCGACGACAGTTTCCGGCGGCGCCGTGTCGGCCTCGTGTCCGGAGAGGCGGCCGACGCCGCGCAACCGCTGCTGTCGCCGCTCTACTACATCAGCCGGGCCCTCGAGCCCTTCGCTGACGTGGTCCGCGCGGACAGTGCCGATCTCGGCACCGCCATCCCCGCGATGATCGCCCGTAAGCCTTCCGTTATCGTTCTTGCCGACATCGGCGTCATGCCCGCGGCAGCGCGGACGGCGCTGACCGAGTTCGTCAACAAGGGCGGCTTCCTGCTGCGCTTTGCCGGCCCTCGGCTGGCGGCGACCACCGGCGAAGATACGCTGGTGCCGGTGCGGCTGCGCAGCGGCGAGCGTCAGCTTGGCGGCGCCCTGTCCTGGGCGCAGCCGCAGAAGATCGCGCCGCTGACGCCGACGAGCCCGCTGGCCGGCATCGCCATCGGCGAGGACGTCACCGTCTCCCGCCAGATCCTCGCCGAGCCCTCCGTCGACCTGGCCGACCGCACCTGGGCGAGCCTTGCCGACGGCACGCCGCTGATCACCGCCGGCCCGGTGGGCGCCGGCACGATCGTGCTGTTCCACGTCACCGCCGAGGCGACCTGGTCGAACCTGCCGATCTCCGGCGCCTTCGTCGACATGCTCCGCCGCATCGTCACGCTGTCGCGCTCCACCGGCCCGGCAGCAGTCGGCGGCACGCCGGGCGAGGCCACCACAGCTGCGCAGAGCCTTCCACCCTACAGGTTGATGGACGCACAGGGGCGGCTCGCCGCGCCTGGCCCCGACGCCGAGCCGTTGACCATCGCCGCGGACGCGACACCTTCCGTTTCGCGCCGCAACCCGCCGGGCCTCTACGGCACCGAGGAAGGATACGCCGCCTTGAACCTTCTCGCGCCCGACGCCGTGCTGCGGCCGCTGGCGGAAAGCGACTTCGGCGTGCCGCTGGTGCAGCGCGGCTATGCCCGTGCCGACACGCTCGATCTGACCCCCTGGCTTCTGGCCGCCGCTCTCGCGCTGTTTGCCGTGGATGCGTTGGCTCTCTTGTGGCTGAACGGTGTCATCTCACGGCTCGGCCGATGGGGCGCCAGACGGCGGGGCACGGTTGCGCCCGCGATCGCGGTGCTTGCTTTCGGCCTCGCCTTGGGTCTTGGCGGCACCGGCAAGGTCGTCGCACAGGAACAGAATGCCCCACCGGCCGCGCGCTCCGCTGACGATGCCGAGCGTGCGAAAGCCGCGATCGCTGCGACCGAGACGACACACCTTGCCTATGTCGAGACGGGTGACGGCAGCGCCGACGAGATCTCACGCCGCGGCCTCGACGGACTGTCGCAGTTCATCGCCGCCAAGACTGCGCTGGAGCCGGGGCCGGCCGTCGGCGTCGACATCGCCCGCGACGAACTCGCCTTCTATCCCATCCTCTACTGGCCGATCGATGCAGCGGCGGCCATGCCGGACGCGGCCGCCGTCAGCCGGGTCGACGCCTACATGAAGCAAGGCGGCACAGTGCTCTTCGACGTGAAGGACGACGATCTCTCGTCGCTGACCTCCACCACCGTATCGCCCGGACAGCGCCGCCTGCGCAACATCCTTGCGGATCTCGATATCCCGCCGCTGGAGCCGGTCCCTTCGGACCATGTCCTAACGAAATCCTTCTACATCATGGACGCGTTTCCCGGCCGGCATTCGGGCGGTGAACTCTGGGTCGAGGCGTTGGTGCGCGATCCCAACGCGGAAAGCCGTCCGGCGAACGCCGGTGACGGCGTCTCGTCGATCATGATCACGTCCAACGACATGGCCAGCGCCTGGGCGGTCGATGATGCCGGGCTGTTTCTGTATCCAACCGATTCCAGCGATGCGTCGCAGCGCGAATATGCCTACCGGGCCGGCGTCAACATCGTGATGTATGTCCTCACCGGCAACTACAAGGCCGACCAGGTGCACGTGCCGGCTCTCCTCGAGAGGCTCGGCCAATGACCTGGTCCATCGACTTCGCGCCCTTCTTCTCCTGGACGGTGCTGGCCATTCTCGCGGTCCCGGCGCTGCTGCTGGCGCTCGCGCTCGTCTTCGCAAAATTGCGCGGCTCGCTCCTGCGCGTCGTCGCCATCGCGGCGCTGATGCTGGCGCTGCTGAACCCGGTCGTGCTGCGAGAGGAGCGCGACCCGCTAAAGAGCGTCGTCGCGCTTGTGGTCGACGACAGCCAGAGCCAGACCATCGGCCAGCGAACCGCCGAGACGACGGCTGCGGTCAAGTCCCTGCAAGAGAGCCTGTCGCGCTTCCCCGAATTTGAGGTCCGGACCGTCAACGCCAAATCCGGGGCCGCCAATGCCGACGACGCGACCACCGCACTGTTCGGCGCGCTCGGATCGGCGCTCTCGGACGTCGCGCCGACTCGGGTCGCCGGCGCCATCATGGTCACCGACGGGCAGATCCACGACATCCCCGCCGCGGCCAGCGCGCTCGGCTTCGATGCCCCGGTGCACGGGCTCGTCACCGGCCGGCCGGACGAGTTCGACCGCCGCATCGAGATCACCACCAGCCCACGCTTCGGCATCGTCGAGCAGGACCAGAAGCTTGCCTACCGCGTCATCGAGGACGGACCGCGGGCATCGGCCACGCCGGTCGAAGTCCGCGTCTTCCTTAACGGCGATCTGATCGGCCGACAGCAGGCGCGGCCGGGCACTTTGGAAAGCTATGACTTCAAACTGCCGCGCGCCGGCAAGAACATCGTCGAGCTCTCGGTCGCCCGCGATCCCGACGAGATCACGCCGATCAACAACCGTGCCATTGCTGTGGTCGACGGCATCCGCGAAAACCTTCGGGTGCTGCTCGTCTCCGGTGAGCCGCACGCCGGCGAGCGGACCTGGCGCAATCTCCTGAAATCCGACGCCTCGGTCGATCTCGTCCACTTCACCATCCTGCGCCCCCCGGAGAAGCAGGACGGCACGCCGATCGACGAACTGTCGCTGATCGCCTTCCCGACGCGCGAGCTGTTCGTCGAGAAGATAGACGATTTCGACCTCATCATCTTCGACCGCTACCAGCAGCGCGGCGTGCTGCCGGCGCTCTACTTCGACTACATCTCGCAATACGTGCAGAACGGCGGCGCGATGCTAATCGCTTCCGGCCCGGAATATGCCGGCGACGACTCGGTCGCTTCGACCTCGCTGGCCTCGATTCTGCCGGCGCTGCCGACCGGCGAGATCGACGAGGTGCCGTTCCGCCCGGCTCTGTCCGACCTCGGCAAAAAGCACCCGGTGACGCGCGACTTGCCGGGCTCCGACCAGACTCCGCCGGCTTGGAGCGAGTGGTTCCGCTCGATCGGCGTCGGCGAGCCGCGCGGCGAGACCGTGATGACCGGCCCCGACAACAAGCCGCTGCTGGTGCTGGAGCGCGCCGGCGAAGGCCGGGTCGCGCTGCTCCTGTCGGACCAGGGCTGGCTCTGGTCACGCGGCTTCGAGGGCGGCGGTCCGCACGTCGCGCTGTTCCGCCGGCTGGCGCACTGGCTGATGAAGGAACCGGAGCTCGACGAGGAAGCGCTGAACGCCGAGGCACGCGGCACGGACCTCATCATCACCCGCCAGACGATCGGCGATGATCCCGGCCCCGCGACGGTCGTGACGCCGTCCGGCAAGGCGGAGCAGGTCCCGCTGACGCGGATCGGCGAGGGCCAGTGGCAAGGGTCGCTGAAGACGGAGGAGCTCGGTCTCTTCCAGGCGGCGAATGGCGAGCTGCGGACGCTGGCGAATGTCGGCCCGGTCAACCCGCGCGAATACCGCGAGGCGGTGTCGACGACAGCCAAACTCCAGCCCATCGCCGACGCGACCCGCGGCAGCGTCCGCCGCATCGCCGCGGACGGCACCGTCGCCGTGCCGCGGATCGTGCCGGTCAGCGGCCGGGCGGATGCGGAGGGGCGCGACTGGATCGGGCTGAAGACGACCGACGAGACCGTGCTGCGCGGTGTCGAGCGGACACCGCTGTTTGCCGGTTTCCTTGGTCTGGCGGTTCTTCTCCTCGCGATCTCCGCAACTTGGTTCCGCGAGGGTCGCTGACCCCCGGCACATTGGAGTGCGCTGCGGTTAGCCGCGCGCCCGGACCACGCCGGACAAATTTTCCAGGGCACCCTCGACGAGCGGCAGGCCGAGGATGCGCGTCCGGTCCACCGGGCCCGGCATGATGACGGACCCGACCGGCAGCGGACGGTAGCCGATCGGCATGTAATAGGCGCGGTCGCCGACCAGCATGATGACGCGCTCGCCCGCCATCAGCGCCGTGGTCTCCGCCGTCGCCATCAGCCGCCGGCCGATGCCTTTTCCCTTGAAACTTGGACGTACCGCCAGCGGACCGAGCATCAGGCACGGGGCTTCGCCGATACGGATCGGCGTCAGCCGTACCGATCCGATGACCACGCCGTCGAGCAAGGCCACGAAGGACAGGCGCCGATCATGCGGCGCCATTTCCCGTACCCTTTCGGCGGCGCGGACAAAGCGACCGGGACCGAAAGCCTCGTCGGCAATGGCATCGATGACGGCATCATGCTCGGCGGTTTCGGGGAGATAGACGACGTCGAAGAGAAGGGAGGACATGCAGCTTCCGGGGACGGGCGCAGCCTGTCTCATGGACATCCGCGCGGGTATGGCTGTGACGGGTTTCGACCTAGAATGTCGTTCGTCGTCGCAGCATCACCGCCATGTTCGTCTTCTCCAACGGCTTGGTGCCGGTTGAGGCGGGTTGTTATAGCGCGGGGAGCCGGACGGCAAGCGGCGATGGCGCAGACCATTCTCGATGGCTGGGTCCATGGCGGTCGCTCGCCCTTCGGCCCACCCGCCTTACATCCCCGAATATCATTCCAAGGGGACAAGCAATGGGACTTCTGGTCGACGGCGTCTGGCAGGACAAGTGGTACGAGACCAAGGACGGCGCGTTCCAGCGAACGACGACGAAGTTTCGAGACTGGATCACACCCGACGGTGCGCCGGGGCCGGACGGGCAGAAGGCATATCCGGCAGAAGCCGGGCGGTATCATCTCTATGTCTCGCTCGCCTGTCCCTGGGCGCACCGAACGCTGATCGTCCGCCGGCTGAAGGGTCTGGAAGACGTGATCTCGCTCTCTGTCGTCGACTTTCTGATGGCGGAGAACGGTTGGGAGTTCTCCGACAGGGCCGGCACCATTCCCGACACCGTCCTCGGCAAGACGAAGCTCTACGAGGTCTATACGGCGGCCGAGCCGCAGTTCAGCGGGCGGGTGACCGTTCCCGTGCTCTGGGACAAGAAGACGGGGACGATCGTCAACAACGAGTCTGCCGAGATCATCCGCATCTTTAACTCCGGCTTCGGCGACCTGGCCGATACCGCGGTCGACCTGTCGCCCGCAGCGCTGCGGAGCGAGATCGATGCAGTGAATGAGGCGGTCTACGACGCCGTCAACAACGGCGTCTACAAATGCGGCTTCGCCACCACGCAGGAAGCCTACGAGCAGCCGTTCCATGCACTGTTCGCCATGCTCGATCAGCTCGAGGAGCGTCTGTCCTCGCAACGCTTCCTCACCGGCAGCGCGATGACCGAGGCGGACATCCGCCTGTTCACGACGCTCATCCGCTTCGACGCGGTCTATCACGGGCACTTCAAGTGCAACGCCCGGCAGATCCGGAACTATCCCAACCTCTTCGGCACCATGCTCGATGTCTACCAGACCAAGGGCATCGCCGAGACCGTCGATTTCGAGCACATCAAGGGGCACTACTACCAGAGCCATACGACGATCAATCCGACCCAGATCGTCCCGCTTGGACCCGAACAGGATCTCTGGCAGCCGCATGGGCGGGAGCGACTTTCCCGCGGCTGATGGCTACCAGAGCGGATCCCGCGGGCCGCCTTCAAGTTCCGCGAGACGCCGGCGGGTCGACGCGGTCGTTCCCTCCGGCAGAGCGTTCAGGGAAAAGAAACCGCTCTCGGCGATCTCACGGTCGGGCGCTTTCGGTGCGGTCTGCCGCACCGAGTGGCAGACGTAGAACAGGACGTGGTCGCGGCGGGAGGCACGTCGGTTAAAATAGATGCCGACGAGGTCCGGCGTTTCCAGAAGTTCCAGATTGCCCTCCTCGCGCAGTTCTCGGTGCAGCGCCTGCTCCACCGTTTCGCCAGCATCCACCCCGCCGCCCGGCAGATACCAGCCGGGGACATAGGTATGGCGCACCAAGAAGACGCGGCCCTCCCTGTCGAAGGCAGCGCAGCGCATGCCGAGCGTCATCGGTCGCATCAGCACGTGGGCGAAATGGAAAATCCGGGTGCGAAGCCGCGTCATCAGCACTATCGGAAGCCTCCGCCGCTCTTTCCCTTTAAGACAGAGCAGCTAGATGGAGGCATATGTTCACCCTTGCGCATCTTTCAGATATCCATCTCGGCCCGCTTCCGGAGCTCTCGTTTCGCGAGCTCGCATCCAAGCGCGTTACCGGCTACGTCAACTGGCACCGCAACCGGCGGAGGGTGATGTTCGGCGATACCCTGGTCTCGCTGGTCAACGACCTGAAGGCCCAGAAGCCGGATCATGTGGCCGTCACCGGCGATCTCGTCAACCTCGCCACCAAGACCGAGATCGTCGGCGCCGGCCTCTGGCTGCAGGATTTTGGACCGGCCCGCGACATCTCCGTCATTCCCGGCAACCACGACGCCTATGTGCCGGGCGCGCTGAAGCGGGCTTGCACGGAGTGGCACGACTATATGGTCGGCGACACGCCGCAGCGGTCGATCGGCGGAATGTTTCCCTATGTGAGGATGCGCGGCAACGTCGCGATCTTCGGCGTCTCCAGCGCCGAGGCGACCGCGCCGTTCTTTGCAACCGGTACGTTCAAGCGGCGTCAGGCGCTGGCACTGGCCGAAATGCTGGGCGCCTGCCGCACCACCGGTCATTTCTGCGTCATCATGATCCACCATCCACCGATCTCGGGCGCGGCGTCCTGGCACAAGCGGCTAATCGGCAAGCAGTTCTTCTGGAAGGTCATCCGCGAAGTCGGCGCCGACCTCGTGCTGCACGGCCACACCCATCTCGACACGCTGAACTGGATTGCCGGGACAGATGGCCTGGTTCCTGTCGTCGGCGTGCCGTCGGCCAGCCAGAACGCCGGCAGCGAGAAGCCGGCCGCCCGTTACAACCTCTTCGACATCGACGGCGAACCGGGTGCCTGGACCCTCGTCCAGCGCGAACGCGGCCTCTACAAGGACGGCAGCGGCATCGGCTGGATCCGTCAGCGGCAGTTGATGGGCAATGGTGAGGCGATCGACGTGGCCCCGTCCGCAGATGCGCCCGCGGCGATGCCGAATCTGCCGGCAGCGCAATAGCAGGCAAGACTGAGGTTGCGGTGCGACGCAGGGTGGCGATAGTCAGGCCGTCTGTTTCCTGCGGTAGTCATCCCCATGCGCGCTCCCCCTGCCCCGGCGATCACCGCCGGCCTGCTCGCGGCCTTCGTCGGCTTCACCTCTTCCTTCTCGGTCATCCTCCAAGGCCTCTCCGCGATGGGCGCGACGCGAGCCGAGGCGGCCTCCGGTCTGATGGCGCTGTCGATCGCGATGGGCGTCTGCGCCGTCGGGGTCAGTCTTTGGACGAGGATGCCGGTTTCGATCGCATGGTCGACGCCGGGCGCGGCGCTTCTGGCGACCTCTGGCCTGCCGGAAGGCGGGTTTCCGGTGGCCGTCGGGGCCTTTGTCGTGGCGGCGGGGCTGGTGATCGCGTCCGGTGTCTTCCGTCCCCTCGGCCGCCTGATCGCGGCGATCCCGGGCTCGCTCGCCAATGCCATGCTCGCCGGCATCCTCTTCTCGCTGTGCCTTGCACCGGTGAAGGCGATCGCCGCAGATCCTGCGGGCGGCCTTGCGATCGCGGTGACGTGGCTGGTGATGGCGCGGGTCAAGCGTCTCCTCGCCGTCCCCGCGGCGGCGATGGTCGCCATCGCGGTGATCCTCCTGAAAGCGCCCGCCGGCGGCATGGAGCTCGGGCACATGCTGCCCTCCCCCGTCCTGGTGATGCCGGCGTTCACGTTCGCAAGCCTCATCGGCATTGCCTTGCCGCTGTTCCTGGTGACGATGGCCTCGCAGAACATTCCAGGCCTCGCGATCCTCAAGGTGAACGGCTACACGCCGCGGGCCGGGTCCCTGTTTGCCGCGACCGGCGTCTTCAGCCTCGCGGCGGCCCCTTTCGGCGGGCACGCGGTGAACCTTGCCGCCATCACTGCAGCGATCTGCGCCAGCGACGAGGCGGGACCGGACCCACGGCGGCGCTACTGGTCGGGCGTTGTCTCCGGCGTCGCCTATGTCGGCTTCGGGCTCATCGCCGGCGTGGTCACCGCCTTCGCCAGCCTGTCGCCGCTGCTGATCCAGGCCGTGGCGGGACTTGCCCTGATCGGCGCCTTCTCCAGCGCCGTCCACGCGGCGATGGCGCGGCTCGACGAGCGGGAGGCGGCGACGCTGACGTTTCTCGTGACCGCATCCGGCATCGCGTTCTTCGGCATCAGCGCTCCGTTCTGGGGCCTCATCGCCGGCGCCGGCGTGCTGACGGCCGCTCGGTGGAGAACGGCGCATCCTGCCGCCAGCTTGCCGGCAGAGAATGCCAAGCCGCCGCGCTGATCCACTAATTCTAGCGCGGAACCAGTCCGCGATAGGCGGCCAGCGCGTAGAGAATGCCAGCGCCGATCACGATACCGATCATCATCCAGCCAATCGCCAGAGGGATTGTCGAGGGGTGCTTATGGACGGCGGCAACAGGCCGGATCGGCTCGGCGGCGGCCGTGTCCGCCGTGCCCGAGCGCACAGCCGCGCGCTGCCCCAGCCCATCGCTGTCGGCCAGAGCCTTCTCCCGCTCGACGATGCGTTCGGCGATGTAATCGGTGACGCGGTCGGCGATCACCGCCGTTTCGAGCGATTCGGCGAGCGTCAGGCGACCGAGCCGGGTCTCGCGGACGAAGCGGTAGGTGCGGCGGTCGCGCGCCATGCTCACATGGGCCGTCACGTCGATCCAGAACCGCGGCTGCTGGCCGCCCGATATGGAAAAATCGAAACGGTCGTCGCCGGCCGGCACCTCGTCGATGACGCCAGCCAGTTCCTCGGCGAAGATCTCGAGCCGTGCCCGATCGGCCTCGCGAATGTCGACGGTGACATCGCTGCGATGGGCAGCGGCAATTTTGGCCGCGCGGACGGCGTCGGCGAGCCGACGCGTGCCCATCAGGGAAGAGACGTTGTCCTTTCCTTCGCCCATCGCCGTTTCAGGACCCCGTTTCAGACTTGTCGTCTCCTCGACCTTAAATGTCTTGTGTGCAATTGCAACGCGCTGCCGCGATACCGGACCTATCGCCGGGACAACCGGGACACCGCCGAAATCCGGTCGGGATCGACGACGAGGTGCAGAAGCGCCGGCCCGTCGCTGGCGAGCGCTGCCTCGAAAGCGGCGGCGAAATTCGCGTCGCAGTCGACCTTTTCCGCAAAGGCACCGTAACTTCTGGCCAGCGCGGCGAAGTCCGGATTTTGCAGCGCCGTTGCGGAGATGCGGCCCGGATAGTGCTTCTCCTGGTGCATCCGGATCGTGCCGTACTGGCTGTTGTCGACGATGAGGACGATCACCGCGGCGCCGGCCTGGCAGGCGGTACCGAACTCCTGGCTGGTCATCTGGAAACACCCGTCACCGGCAAGGCAGACCACCTTGCGTGCGGGATGGCGCAGCTTGGCGGCGATTGCGGCCGGCAAGCCGTAGCCCATCGAGCCCGAGGTCGGCGCCAGCTGCGAGGCGCGGTCGGTGAAACGGTGGAAGCGGTGCAGCCAGCCGGCATAGTTGCCGGCGCCGTTGGTGATCGTGCTCGCCGCCGGCAGGTGCGTCTCGAGATGCGCCATCACCGCGTCCATGTCGACGAAACAAGTTGTTTCGTCAGCGAAACCAGAGGTTTCGTCGGCGAGATGCTTTGTAGCCGGCGTCGCCGGAGGCTTCGGCGTCGACCAGTCGAGATATTCCTGGTGCATGGCCTCGGCTTCGCCTGACCAGGCGACGGTCGCCGGCGGCACCAGTTGCGCGGCCTTGCGGGCGAAGGAGATGGGATCGGCATGGATGCCGAGCGTCGGCTGGTAGAGGCGGCCTATGCCGTCCGGCAGAATGTGCACCAGCCGCTGCCTTGGCGACGGCACGTCGAACAGCGTATAGCCCTGGCTCGGCATCTCGCCCAGCCGCGCGCCGAGCGCGATGACGAGGTCGGAAGCGGCGATCCGGTCGCGCAGTTTCGGCGAGGGCGCGATGCCGAGGTCGCCGGCATAGTTCGGGTGACGGCTGGGGAAGAGCGACTGACGGCGGAACGAGCAGGCGACCGGCAGGTGCCAGGCCTCTGCAAACGCCGCGATATCGGCGATCGCCCCGTCGGTCCAGCGAGAGCCGCCGAGAAGAAGGATCGGCGCGGCGGCGGTCTCCAGCAACGACCAGAGGCTCTCGAGCTTGCTCTCCGCCGGCACGATGTCGATCGTCTCGACCCTTGCGGGAACCAGCTCCTCGGCCTTTCCGGACAGCGTGTTTTCCGGCAGCGCGACGATCACCGGCCCGGGCGAGCCGTCGAGCGCGATCCGGAAGGCTTCCGCGACGAGGTCCGGCAGCTCGTCCGGCGTCGCCGCCTCGAACACCGCCTTCGCCATCCCGCCGAAGAGGGCGGGATAGTCGAGTTCCTGGAACGCGCCACGGCCACGAAACTTCACCGGCACCTGGCCGATGAAGAGGATCATCGGCGTCAGGTCATGGGCGGCGACGTGGACGCCCGACGCGGAATTGGTCGCGCCGGGCCCGCGGGTGACGAAGGCGATGCCGGGCCGGCCGGTGAGCTTGCCATCGGCCTCGGCCATCATCGCCGCGCCGCCCTCCTGGCGGCAGACGACGGTTTCGATCCGGCTGTCCACCAGCGCATCGAGCACCGGGAGATAGCTCTCGCCGGGCACGCAGAACACGCGGTCGACGCCCTGCGCTTCGAGCGCCTTGACCAGGAGGACGCCGCCGCTCTGCATCAGTTCGCCCCGAGGATGCGGTTTGCCGCCGAGACGATCGCCTCCAGCGACGCCGTCACAATGTTCTTGTTGATGCCGGCACCGAACAGTTTCCCGCCGGCATGCTCGATCTCCATGTAGGTGATCGCGCTGGCATTCGAACCATGCTGGAGCGAGTGCTCGGAGTAATCCGCGACGGACATCTCAAGCCCAAGATGGCGCGCCAGCGCATCGACGAAGCCGTCGATCGGGCCGGTACCGCGCCCGGTGATGGTGACCTCGGCGCCGTTGTCGAGGATCGTCGCCTCGATCATCCGCTCGCCGCGGTGCTCGGGATTGGGCACCGTATGATGGTCGACGAACTTGAGCCGGCCCCCCGGCTGCTCGACATAGCGCTCGATGAAGCGGTCGTAGATCGCCTTGACCGGCAGTTCCTTGCCGCCCTCGTCGGTAATGCGCTGGACGTCCTCGCGGAACTCCACCTGCAGCGCGCGCGGAAGGTTGAGGCCGTAGTCGGCCTGCAGCACGTAGGCGATGCCGCCCTTCCCGGACTGCGAGTTGATGCGGATGATCGCCTCGTAGGAACGGCCGACATCCTGCGGGTCGATCGGCAGATACGGCACTTCCCAGAGCGCCTTATTGGAGGCGCGGCTCGCCTTCATGCCCTTGTTGATCGCGTCCTGATGCGAGCCGGAGAAGGCGGTGTAGACGAGCTCGCCGACGTAAGGGTGGCGCTCGGCGATGGCGAGCTGGTTGCAGTACTCGTAGACGTCCTTCATCCGGTTGACGTCGGACACGTCGAGCTGCGGATCGACGCCCTGGGTGAACATGTTCAGCGCCAGCGTGACGATGTCGACATTGCCGGTGCGCTCGCCATTGCCGAAGAGCGTGCCCTCGACGCGGTCGGCGCCGGCGAGCAGGCCGAGCTCGGTCGCGGCGATCGCGGTGCCGCGGTCGTTGTGGGGGTGCAGCGAGATGATGAGGTTCTCGCGGTTGTCGAGGTTGCGGCACATCCATTCGATCTGGTCGGCATAGACGTTCGGCATCGACATCTCGACCGTCGCCGGCAGATTGATGATGAGCTTGTTGTCGGGCGTCGGCCGGACGATCTCGATCACCGCGTTGGAGATCTCCAGCGCGAAGTCGAGCTCGGTGCCGGTAAAACTCTCCGGCGAATATTCGAAGCGATAGCCGCCGCCGGCCTTGGCCGCCATGTCGGTGATCATCTTGGCCGCATCGGTGGCGATCTCGCGCACCCCGGCGCGGTCCTTCTGGAACACGACGCGGCGCTGAAGTTCGCTGGTCGAGTTGTAGAAGTGGACGATCGGGTGGTTCGCGCCCTCGAGCGACTCGAACGTGCGGGTGATCAGCTCCGGCCGGCACTGCACCAGCACCTGCAAGGACACGTCGTCCTCGATGCCGCCCTGTTCGACACACCAGCGGATGAAGTCGAAGTCGGTCTGCGAGGCCGAGGGGAAACCGATCTCGATCTCCTTGAACCGCATCCACTTCAAAAGCTGGAAGAAGCGCTCCTTCTTCTCCTGACCCATCGGGTCGACG
Source organism: Mesocryomonas lacus (assembly GCF_055730105.2). Classification (NCBI taxonomy): domain Bacteria; kingdom Pseudomonadati; phylum Pseudomonadota; class Alphaproteobacteria; order Hyphomicrobiales; family Aurantimonadaceae; genus Mesocryomonas; species Mesocryomonas lacus. The sequence goes on along the minus strand of NZ_JBUZWF020000003.1, from coordinate 192,084 downwards.
AGCGCCTGGTTGCCGTCGCGAAGGTCGACAGAGCACCAGATCGGCGGCGTCTCGATGCGCTTTGACGGCCAGGTCCGGTCGGACAGGTCAAGCTGCGGATAGGGCTGGTACTTCTCGGCGGCCTTGCCCATCACAGGCGATGGCGGCGCGGCGCCGGTGGCAGGGGCTGTCTGAGCCGGCCGGCTGCCGGTGATTCCACGCTCGGGCATGGTGGCTGAAATGGACATCGCTTAAGACCTTCGTCGCTCGCCCGGACGCGCGGGTCCTTCGACCTACGGCAGCGTTAACCGGGAATGGTGAACCCTATGGAAGCGGAAGGGGGCATGGCGCAGACGCGACCGGCTCGACCGCCGGACGCCCCCAATCAACGGGTCCGACGATCGCTTCTAAGCGGAAGGAGCAGCAGGCGCGCACGCAGGACCACTCCACCCGTCGCAAGCGACAGGGACAGGATCATCAGGAGGGTCGGGGCGATGCTCATGAAGTGAGGTTAGCCGAATTCGGGAGAACTGCAAGAGGCGCCTCCGACATCATCGCGCCCCTGTTGTCGACGCCGTTCGCCGGCGCCGTGCGGCCCCCTCAGACCACGGGCACGCCGGTCTGCTTGATCTCGCCCTCGGGCTCGACGTGGATCTGCACATGCGCATTGTCGAACTTATCCTGCAGGGCATCCTCGATGCGGTCGCAGATCTCGTGCGCGTCCCCGACGGTCATCGCTTCCGGCACCACCATGTGGAATTCGATGAACAGCGCGCGCCCGGCGATGCGCGTCTTCAGATCATGCACCTCGAGCGCCCCTTCACCGTGGACGGAGATGAGCGAGCGCACCTGCTCCTCGTCGGCCGGCTCCATCGCCTGATCCATGAGGCCGCTGAGCGAGGTGGTGACGACGTGCCAGCCCTCGCGCAGAATGTTGACGGCGACGAGGGCGGCCATGATCGGGTCGAGCAGCGCCCAGCCGGTGACCGAGGCGACGCCGAGGCCGGCGAGCACCCCGATCGACGTGACGACGTCGGCCATGATGTGGCGACCGTCCGCGGCCAGGGCCGGCGAACGACGGGCCCGGCCAGCGCGGATCAGGAACTGCGCCCAGGCGAGATTCATGACGGTGGCGACACCATTAATGGCGATGCCGACCATCGGCGCCTCAAGGGTACGCGGCGTCTCGAACGCGTTCCACGCCTCGCGCAGGATCAGGAGCGCGGCGACGATGATCAGTGCGCCCTCGACCACGGCGGAGAAATACTCGGCCTTGGTGTGTCCGAAAGGATGGTCGCTGTCGGCCGGCGTGAAGCTGACGCTGACCGCCCAGAACGCGATGATGCCGGCGACGACGTTGACGATCGATTCCAGCGCGTCGGAGTACAGCGCCACCGATCCAGTGACGTGATAGGCGTAGTACTTGATGCCGAGCACCAAGAGCGCGACGCCGATCGTCGCCGTCGCGATGCGCTTGACCAGGACAGCGTCCGGGTGGACGCCGGTTGTCGAAATCGTCTTGGACATCAGGCAGCTTTCACGCGGGCGCGGCGCGGCAGATGCGCGACGATGTTCTCGATCATCCGCATGCCGGCGGCACCGCCGAGGCTCATGATGCTCTCGGGGTGGAACTGCACGGCGGCCACCGGCTCGGAGCGGTGCTCGAACGCCATGACGACGCCGTCCTCGGTCTCGGCCGTGACCTCGAACTCCTTCGGCAGCCGTACCGGATCGGCGAAGATCGAGTGGTAACGACCGACCGTCACCTCCTGGCCGAGCCCGGAGAAAATGATGCCGGGCTTCTGCACGCGAATGCGCGACGGCTTGCCGTGCACCGGCACATGCAGCGTGCGCAGCGTGCCACCATAGGCCTCGGCCAGCGCCTGCAGGCCGAGGCAGACGCCGAAGATCGGCAGATTGCGCTGGCGTGCCGAGGCGATGGTGCCGGCACAGTCGAAGTCGACAGGCTTGCCGGGGCCCGGCGACAGCACCACGAGATCGGGCATGACGCTGTCGAAGATCGCCTGCGGCACCGGCGTGCGAACGGTGGTGACTTCCGCACCGGTCTGTCGGAAGTAGTTGGCGAGGGTGTGGACGAAGGAATCCTCGTGGTCGACGAGGAGGATCTTGACGCCCTCCCCGACCTTGGCGCCCGAGCGCTCGCCGGCGACGCTGTTGGGCAAGCCGGCGTCGCGGATCGCCGAGATCAGCGCCGACGCCTTCAGCTCGGTCTCCGCCTCTTCTTCCTCGGGGTTCGAATCGTAGAGCAGCGTCGCGCCGGCCCGCACTTCGGCGATGCCGTCCTGCAGGCGGATGGTGCGCAGCGTCAAGCCGGTGTTCATGTCGCCGTTGAAGTGCATCATGCCGACGGCGCCGCCGTACCAGGCGCGCGGGCTCTTCTCGTGCGCCTCGATGAAGCGCATCGCCCAGAGTTTCGGCGCCCCCGTCACCGTCACCGCCCAGGCATGGCTGAGGAAGGCGTCGAAGGCGTCCATGCCCTCGCGCAGCCGGCCCTCGATATGGTCGACGGTGTGGATCAGCCGCGAATACATCTCGATCTGCCGGCGGCCGATGACGCGCACCGAGCCGGGCTCGCAGACGCGGCTCTTGTCGTTGCGGTCGACGTCCGAGCACATGGTGAGCTCGGATTCGTCCTTCTTGGAGTTCAGCAGCTTCAGGATCTGCTCGGAGTCCGAGATCGCGTCGTCGCCGCGCTTGATGGTGCCGGAGATCGGGCAGGTCTCGACCCGGCGGCCGTTGACCCGCACGAACATTTCCGGCGAGGCGCCGATCAGGAACTCGTTCTCGCCGAGGTTAATAAAGAACGAGTAGGGCGACGGGTTGATCGCCTTCAGCCGGCGCGAGATCGCCGAAGGCGGGTTCTCGCAGCGCTCGAAGAAGGTCTGGCCGGGCACCACCTCGAACAGGTCGCCGCGGATGAACTTCTCCTTCGCCGACCGCACCAAAGCGGCATACTCGCCCGGCTTGTGGTCGCCGCGCGGCGGAATGCGGTCGGACGGTGTGAACGGCGCCTCCGGACCACCGCCCTCGAGACCCTCGGTCGAGATCCCGTCCTTCTCGAAGCTGTAGCGATCGACATAGGCCTTGGCGGCGTAGTGATCGACCATCAGGATCTCGTCCGGCAGATAAAGGACGACATCGCGGCGATTGTCGGCGCGCGTCAGGGATTCGGCGACGGGATCGAACTGGAAGGCGAGATCGTAGCCGAAAGCACCGTAAAGCCCGAGATCGGCATTCTCCTCGGACTTGAACAGGCCGACGACCGAGCGGAGGACGGAGAACACCGTCGGCATGCGCGAGCGTTCCTCCTCGGTGAAGGCCCGGTCCGGAAGCTTCACCCGCAGGTCGATGCGATCAGCGGAGACCGTCTGCTCGGCGATGTCCTCATGGCCTGCCAGTGCCCCGGCGACGAAACCCAGCAACGCCTCGCCGCGCGGGTTCAGCGCCTCGATCGCCATCTGGCGGCCGGCCGAGGTCACCATCAGCGGCGGGTCGACAATCGCCGTATCCCACCGGGTGTAGCGACCGGGATACTCGTAATTGGACGAAAACACCGCGCCCCGCCGGGTGTCGAGACGATCGACGAAGGGCTCGATCGCGCCGGCGTAGGGCACCACTTCGCGCCGCCGGGTCACGGCAACGCCGCCGAGGGTGTGATAGCGCTCGGCGCCGTCGGAGAGTATCTCGAGCGTCATACCTGTCTCCCGAACCTTCGAGCATCCTGCGCCGCTTGGGTCGCACCGAATGCACCGCCAAAATGCTGGGGCCCTCGAACACGGCGGCGGCTAATAAAAAAGGCCGCCGGATGAACCAGGGCGACCTTTGTCTTCGAACGCGTGCGAAAACGCCTAGGGGCCGCCGATCAGGGAGCCTGCCACCAGAGCCGATTGTGCGCGACGTTCTTCATGCGGAAAGCGTTAGCGCGGGACGGCCAAAAGGGCAATCGGATTCAGGCGTCGGGGACGCCGGTGACGGCGAAGTCATCCCCGCACACCACAGGCGCTGCGGGCAAAGCCCGCAGCGCGCTGACAGCCGGCCGACTGTCGGCTCAGAAAAGGCCCTGAATCAGGCCCTCGTCGTCGAGGAGGATCCGCTCGGCAGCCGGACTGCGCGGCAAGCCCGGCATGGTCATTATCTCACCGCAGATCGCAACGACGAAGCCGGCACCCGCCGCCAGCCGGACCTCCCTAACATGCACGACATGCCCTTCCGGCGCCCCCCGCAAAGCGGGGTCGGTGGAGAAGGAATACTGTGTCTTCGCCATGCAGACCGGCAGATGGCCGAAACCCTTCTGCTCGAAGTCGGCGAGTTGCTGCACCACCGCCTTGTCCATGGTCACGGCGGTGCCGCGGTAGATGCGCTTGACGATGGTCTCCACCTTCTCGGACAGTCCCATCGCATCGGGATAGAGCGGCGCAAAATCGGCGCTGCCGGAATCGGCGAGCGCCGCCACCTTTTCCGCCAGCTCGAGGATTCCGTCCGAGCCGTGCGCCCAATGCTTGCAGACGATCGCCTCGGCACCGAGGCCGGCAACGTACTGCTGAAGCGCCTCGGTCTCGGCCTGCGTGTCGCCCGAGAAATGGTTGATGGCGACCAGCACGGGCACGTTGAAGAGACCGATGTTCTCGATGTGCCGTCCGAGATTGGCGCAGCCTCGCACCACGGCCGCCACGTCCTCGGCGCCGAGATCCTCCTTGGCGACGCCGCCGTTCATCTTCATCGACCGGACGGTCGCGACGAGGACACAGGCTGAGGGCTTCAGGCCCGCCTTCCGGCACTTGATGTCGAAAAACTTTTCCGCCCCAAGATCTGCGCCAAAACCGGCCTCGGTCACGACGTAATCGGCAAGCTTCAGCGCAGCGGTGGTGGCAACGACCGAGTTGCAGCCGTGGGCGATGTTGGCGAAGGGTCCGCCGTGGACGAAGGCCGGGTTGTTCTCCAGCGTCTGGACAAGGTTCGGCTGCATCGCATCCCGCAGCAGCACCGCCATAGCGCCGTCCGCCTTCACGTCGCGGGCAAAGACCGCGCTCTTGTCGGCGCGGTAGGCGACGATGATGTCGCCGAGCCGGCGCTCGAGATCGTCGAGGTCACGGGCGAGGCAAAGGATCGCCATCACTTCCGAGGCGACCGTGATGTCGAAACCGGACTCCCGGGGATAGCCGTTCGGAACGCCGCCGAGCGAGGTCACGACCTGCCGCAGCGAGCGATCGTTCATGTCGAGCACCCGGCGCCAGACGACGCGGCGGGTATCGATCTTCAGCTCGTTGCCCCAGTAGATGTGGTTGTCGAGGAGCGCCGCCAGAAGGTTGTGGGCCGAGGTGATGGCGTGGAAGTCACCGGTGAAGTGGAGGTTCATGTCCTCCATCGGGATGATCTGCGCATAGCCACCGCCGGCGGCGCCGCCCTTCACGCCAAAACAGGGACCGAGCGAGGCCTCGCGGATGCAGACCATGGCCTTCCTGCCAATCCTGTTCAACCCGTCGCCCAGCCCGACCGTGGTCGTGGTCTTGCCCTCGCCCGCCGGCGTCGGGTTGACGGCGGTGACGAGGATCAACTTGCCGTCCGGCCTCTCCGACAGCGAGCGCAGGAAACCTGCCGTGACCTTCGCCTTGTCATGCCCGTACGGGACGAGGTGCTCCTCGTCGATGCCGAGCTTGGCGGCGATCTCCCGAATTGGCCGCTTGTCGGCAGCGCGTGCGATCTCGATGTCCGACTTGACGACAACCATTTCCCGCATTCCCATTCGTGCTCGTTTTCTTGGGGAAACGCGAAAAATCGATTCCCGAATCTGAGCATATGTCGGCGGTCGGTCGCCGCCAACCTCGGCTGCGCAGAACACAAAAAAGCCCGGGCATGGGGCCCGGGCTTTCAATTGGCATGCCTGCGTATGCGGATCGTCTGGCATGGGGAGGACACGCCTCTGACCCGGCATCATCTTCAGGGAGGACCGCGCTGCCGCCGGCTGACCGGGAGGAAGCCGCCGGTGGCTTGCCGATGCGTCCCTGAAGCGACGATCATGACGACCATCGCTGGATCGAAGCTGACGTGATGTCTTACTCGATACAGCCACCCAACGTGCCGATTGACAGCATGGTTCCAGCGCCGAGTATCGCGACCCTCTAGGCCTCCATCGCGATCAGGCTGGCATTGCCGCCGGCGGCCGCCGTGTTGGTCGAGATCACTTGTTCGCGGGCAAACCGCGCGACGTAGTTCGGTCCGCCGGCCTTCGGTCCCGTGCCGGAAAGACCCGAGCCGCCAAAAGGCTGCGACCCCACCACGGCGCCGATCATGTTGCGGTTCACGTAGATGTTGCCGACCGTCAGCCGTTCGGTGACGGCACGGATCGTCTCGTCGATGCGGCTGTGGACGCCAAGCGTCAGGCCAAAGCCGGTCGCCTCGATGGCGTCGCAGACCTTGCCGAGCTCGCCGGCCTTCCATCTGATGATGTGGAGGATTGGCCCGAACACCTCGCGGTCGAGCGCCTCCGACCGGTCGATCTCGACGATGTGCGGCGCGACCCAGTGCCCGTCCGCCGGGAGACCCGCCGGCAGCGTGCCGGCGAAACGGATGCGCTGGGTCTTCTTCATACGGGCGAGATGCTCTTCCAGCATCGCCTTCTGCTCGGCGTCGATCACCGGGCCGACATCGGTGGCGACATCGCGCGGATCGCCCACGGTGAGTTCGGCGGCGGCGCCGGCAATCATGTCGGTCATCCGCTCGGCGACATCCTCCTGCACGAACAGAAGCCGCAGCGCCGAGCAGCGCTGTCCGGCGGAGCGAAAAGCGGAGGTGACGACGTCGTCGGCCACCTGCTCGGGCAAAGCCGTCGCATCCACGATGAGGGCGTTGATACCGCCGGTCTCGGCCACCAGCGGCGCGATCGGGCCGTTGCGGGCGGCGAGCGCCCGGTTGATCAGGTGCGCCGTCTCGGTCGAGCCGGTGAAGGCAACGGCCGCGGTGGCCGGGTGCGACACCAGCGCCGCGCCGGTGGCGCCATCGCCGGGCGCGAGGTGCAGGACCGCGTCGCCGAAGCCCGCCTCACGCAGGATGTCGACAGCGAGGCCGGCGATCAGCGGGGTCTGCTCGGCGGGCTTTGCCACGACGACATTGCCCGCGGCCAAGGCGGCCGCGACCTGGCCGATGAAGATCGCCAGCGGGAAGTTCCAGGGCGAGATCGCCACCACGACACCGCGCGAGCGATAGCGCAGCCGGTTCTCCTCGCCGGTCGGACCCGGCAAAGGCACCGGGGCCGAGAACAGCCGCTCGGCCTCGTCGGCATAGAAGCGGCAGAAGTCGACCGCCTCGCGGATTTCGGCAAGGCCATCGTCGACCGTCTTGCCGGCCTCGCTGGCGAGCAGCGCCATCAGCACGCCCCGACGCTGTTCCATCAGGTCGGCAGCCTTGCGCAGGCTGGCGGCCCGCTTTGCCGCTGGCACCTGCTCCGCCTCGGCAACGGCACGGCGGGCGGCGTTCATCAGGAGGACCGCCGCCTCGGCCGAGAGCGGGTGGCTGACGCCGACGAGATGACCGTCGACCGGCGAACGGATCGCCGCACCCGACGCGGAGGCGGAATGGTCGAAATCGCTGCGGGTCTCGATGGCCTTGTCGTGCGCCTTGTCGCGGTCGGCGATGAAGGCGTCGAGCGCCTTGCGGTCGCCGAACTCGACGCCGCCCGAATTGTGCCGGCCGCCGAAGAGGTCCTTCGGCAGGCCGATCTTCGCGTTGCGGCCGGGCCCGACCTTCAGCATGTCGCGCGGCCGCTCGATCAGGCTCTCGATCGGAACGTCCTTGTCGCCGACTTTGGCGACGAAGGAGGAATTGGCGCCGTTCTCCAGAAGGCGGCGGACGAGATAGGCGAGGAGATCGCGGTAGCCGCCGACCGGCGCATAGATGCGGCATGCCAGCGTCTCGCCGAACTCAGCGCGCACCGCCTCGTAGAGCGCCTCGCCCATGCCGTGCAGGCGCTGGAACTCGAAACCGGTCGGCTCGCGACCGGCCATTTCCAGGATGGTCGCAACCGTCAGCGCGTTGTGGGTAGCGAACTGCGGATAGAGCCGCTCGCGCCGGTCGAGCAGCGCCTTGGCGGCGACGAGGTAGGAAAGGTCGGTCGCCGGCTTGCGGGTGTAGACGGGGTAGCCGTCGACGCCCTTCTCCTGCGCATGCTTGATCTCGGTGTCCCAGTAGGCGCCCTTCACGAGCCGCACCATCATCCGGATGCCCGCCTCGGCGGCCAGCGCGTCGATGTGGTCGATCACCGCAAGCGTCCGCTTCTGATAGGCCTGGATGGCGAGGCCGAACCCGTCCCAGCCGCTGAAGTCGGCGCTGCGCACGACCGCGTCGATGACGTCGAGCGACAGTTCCAGCCGGTCGGCCTCCTCGGCATCGACGGTGAAATTAAGCTGGAAACTTTTCGCCCGCATCGCGAGGTCGGCGAGCTTCGGCACGAGTTCCGCCATGACCCGCTCGTGCTTCACCGACTGGTAGCGCGGGTGGAGCGCCGAGAGCTTGACGGAGATGCCCGGCCGGTCCGGCAGCGCCTTGTTGCCGGCCTTGCGGCCGATCGCCTCGATCGCGTCGGCATAGGACTTGAAATAGCGATCGGCATCGGCCTGCGTGCGGGCGCCCTCGCCGAGCATGTCGTAGGAGTGGCGATAGCCTTTCTTCTCGAGGCTGCGCGCCCGTTCCAGCGCATCCTCGATGTTCTCGCCGAGAACGAAGTGCCGGCCGAGGAAGCGCATGGCCTGGCGCGTCGCGGTCCGCACCGCCGGGGCGCCGACGCGCTTGACCAGCGAGGAGAGGACGCCGGTCGGCGTCTCGCCGGGGCGGATGATGCGGGCGGAAATGCCGAGCGCCCAAGCGGAGGCAGCCGTCAGCATGCGGTCCTCGCCGCCCTCGCGCGATACCCAGTCGCCGGCGCCGATCTTGTCCTCGATCAGCCGGTCCTGCGTCTTGGCGTCCGGCACGCGCAGCAAGGCCTCGGCCAGCACCATGAGCGCCAGGCCCTCGCGGCTCGACAGCCCGAACTCGCGCAAGAAGTCCTCGACGCCGCCGATGCCGCCGGCCTTGCCGCGGATGTTCTCGATGAAGCGACGCGCGGTCGTGTCGACCGAGGCCTCATCATGCGTCCAGCGCGAGGCACTGGCCAGAAGGCTGGCCACCGCGGCATCATCATCGGGCGCGAAGGGAGCGGAGAACGGGCGAAGGGCAGTGACGGACATGGATGACCCCGAGGGTTGCGACATCAGCAACATTATCAGCGGTACGCGGTGCCGATCTCGCCAATCTCGCCGGGTTTTTCCGTGACTTTCACGGCCGATGGCGTCAAAACCATCCTTGATGACCGAAATCGACGCCAAAGACCGCAAGATCCTTGCTGCCCTCCAGGCCGACGGCCGGCTGACCAATCTGGAACTGGCCGAACGCGCGCATCTCTCGCCGACCGCGACGTCGGAGCGGGTGAAGCGGCTGACGCGCGACGGCTACATCCTCGGCTACACCGCGATACTCTGCCCAGAGAAACTCGGCCGCGGCATGATCGTCTTCGTCGAGGTGAAACTGGAGCGGACCACGGACGACGTCTTCACCGCCTTTTCCGCCGCCGCCAAGGCGAATGGCGACATCATGGAGTGCCACATGGTGGCCGGCGGCTTCGACTATCTCCTGAAGGCGCGCGTGAAAGACATGACGGCCTACCGGGCCTTCTTGTCGGACGCCCTGCTGACGCTGCCGGGGATCCGCGAGACCCACACCTATGCGGTGATGGAAGAGATCAAGAATTCAACGACGATCACGCTGTGATCGAAGAAATTGCGCCGCACCGCGTCGCGTTCTGACATTCGCCGGGAAAGGCCCCGGCAGCTAATCCCTGGTGGACCGAGTGTTCCCCAAACCTTGCGTCCCGCCGAGGCGTCCGCGATAGTCGGGCTCAGAGATCAAGCATCCGCCCGGGCCTTCGCCCCGAGGGCGACACTGGAAGGATCTGCATCCATGCGCGCTCCCCATACCCTCGCCGCCCTCGCACTGGCCTTGTCGGTGGCCGGGCCGGCTTTCGCTGCCGAGCCCGAGGCGTGCAAGACCGTGCGCTTCTCCGACGTCGGCTGGACCGACATCACCGCGACAACCGCCGTGACCACCGAGATCCTCAAGGGCCTCGGCTATACGCCGGACACCAAGGTTCTGTCGGTTCCCGTCACCTTCGCCTCGATGAAGAACAAGGACATCGACGTCTTCCTTGGCAACTGGATGCCGTCGATGGCCGCCGACGTGAAACCCTATATCGACGACAAGACGGTCGACAGCGTGAAGGCCAACCTCACGGGCGCGAAGTACACGCTGGCGGTGCCGCAGTACCTTTACGACGAGGGCCTCAAGACCTTCGCCGATATCGCCAAGTTCTCCGACAAGCTGGACGGCAAGATCTACGGCATCGAGCCGGGCAATGACGGCAACCGGCTGATCCTCGACATGATCTCGAAGGATGCCTTCGGCCTCGGCAAGTTCGAGCTAGTGGAATCCTCCGAACAGGGCATGCTGAGCCAGGTGGCACGCGCCACCAAGTCGGAGAAGCCGGTGGTGTTCCTCGGCTGGGCGCCGCACCCCATGAACAAGAACTTCAAGCTCGCTTACCTTCCGGGTGGTGACGACTTCTTCGGCCCCGACCTCGGCGGCGCAACGATCTACACCACCACCCGGGCCGGCTACTCCGCCGAATGCCCGAACGTCGGCAAGCTGCTCGCCAACCTCACCTTCTCGCTCGACATGGAGAACGCCGTGATGGGCGCGATCCTCGACGACAAGCAGGATCCAGCCGATGCGGCCAAGGCCTGGCTGAAGGCCAATCCGGATGCGGTGACGAGCTGGCTCGGCGGCGTGACCACGGTCGACGGCAAGGACGGGCTGCCGGCCGTGACGGCGGCCCTCGGCTCCTGAGAGCAGCACGCACCGCGGCGAAAGCCCGGCCATCGCCGCACGACAACGGAGGGCAGAGCCCTTCCCCTTCCTGCCAGGAGGCCCGACGCAAGCCGGGCCAAGGCCTTCTACAAGAGAGTGACGTTGACCCGTGGAATGGATTGAAGGCCACCGCCTGCCGATCGGCAGCTACGCCGCAGCTTTCGTCGACTGGCTGACGGACAATTTCACCGGGGTCTTCGACGCCATCCAGGTTGGCCTCGAGGCCTTCATCGACGCCATCCTCTACGTCCTGCAGACACCGCATCCCTTCGCGGTGATCGCGGCTTTCGGTGTCATCGCCTATGCCATGCGCCGCTCGGTGCCGATCGTCCTTTTCACGATCCTTGGCTTCCTGCTCATCGTCAATCTCGGCTACTGGAAGGAAACTACCGAGACGCTAGCGCTGGTCATCGCCTCGACCTCCGTCTGCATGATCATCGGCATACCCGTTGGTATCGCGGCTGCCCGCCGACCCTGGCTTTATGCTGCACTGCGGCCCGTGCTCGACCTCATGCAGACCATCCCGACCTTCGTCTACCTCATCCCCGCCCTCATCCTGTTCGGACTCGGCATGGTGCCTGGCCTCGTGGCGACGGTGATCTTCGCCTTGCCCTCGCCGATCCGGCTGACCCGGCTCGGCATCGCTTCGACGCCACTGCAGCTGATCGAGGCCGGCGACGCCTTCGGCGCGACGCCGTTCCAGCGGCTGATGAAGGTGGAGATCCCCTATGCCGCGCCGCAGATCATGGCCGGCCTGACGCAGACCATCATGCTGTCGCTGTCGATGGTGGTGATCGCCGCCCTCGTCGGCGCGCCGGGCCTCGGCGTGCCCGTCCTGCGGGCGCTGAACTCGATCAACATCGCCCAGGGCTTCGAGGCGGGTCTTGCGATCGTGCTCCTCGCCATCATCCTCGACCGCTTCTTCCGCGTCGACGAAGGAGGCCGCCGGTGAGCTCGATCGACCATTCCCCGCTTACGCCTACGACGGCAAGGCCCATCGTCTCATTCCAGAACGTCTCCATCGTCTTCGGCAAGAAGGCCGAGGCCGCCTTGCCGCTGGTCGATGCGGGCGCGACGCGCCAGGCGATCAACGAGCAGCTCGGCGTCATCCTCGGCGTCGCCGATGCCAGCCTCGACATCGCCGAAGGCGAGATCGCCGTGCTGATGGGCCTCTCCGGCTCGGGCAAGTCGACGCTGATCCGCGCCGTCAACGGCCTCGCGCCGATCACCCGCGGACGCGTGGTCGTCGACACCGGCCGTGGCCCGGTCGATCCGAAGGACTGCGGCGGCAAGCGCCTGCGCGAACTGCGCCGGCACGAGGTGGCGATGGTGTTCCAGCAGTTCGCGCTGCTGCCCTGGCGCTCGGTTGCCGAGAATGTCGGCCTCGGCCTCGAGCTCGCCGGCTGCGGCAAGATTGAGCGGCGCGACCGGGTGATGCGCCAGCTGGAGCTTGTCGGCCTTAGCGACCGCGCCCATTCGCTGGTCGGCCAGCTCTCCGGCGGCATGCAGCAGCGCGTCGGCCTCGCCCGCGCCTTCGCCACCGACGCGCCGATCCTCCTGATGGACGAGCCTTTCTCGGCGCTCGACCCGCTGATCCGCACCCGTCTGCAGGACGAGCTCCTGGAGATCCAGGCCCGGTTGAAGAAGACCATCATCTTCGTCAGCCATGACCTCGACGAAGCGTTCAAGCTTGGCAACCGCATCGCCATCATGGAAGGCGGACGCATCATCCAGGTCGGCACGGCGCAGGACATCGTGATGCGGCCGGCGAACGACTACGTCGCCGCTTTCGTCACCCACATGAACCCGCTGAATGTGCTGACGGCCGGCGACGTCATGGTGCCGCTCGACCGGACGGCCGGCGGCCTCGACGCCCGCATTGCCGGCTCGGCGCATAGCCACACGCCCTTGCGCAAGGTGATGGAGGTCGTTTCCGAGGGCGGCGGCGAGGTCATGGTGTCGGAACAGGGCCGCATCATCGGCCGCATCGGAGCGCAGGAAATCATCACCGCACTCGGCCGGCATCAGAAGCGGAATTAGGCGACGGCAAAGCTGGTTCTTCTCCCCACCGGGGAGAAGTGGCCGGCAGGCAGATGAGGGGACGCCGGCGCCATGGTGCCGCGGACGGCAGATACAGCAAATCTGATGTCCGGCATCTGCGCAGCCCCTCATCCCGCTGCCGCGACCTTCTCCCCGGAAGGGAGAGGAAACCAGCGTCGCCGCCGGCGATCTCAGGCCGCCGCGGCCGCCTTCTTCGCCGCTACCCGCTTGCGGATGCTGTCGACATCGGTGATCGGCGTCGCGGCGAACAGCGTGCGGGTATATTCATGCTGGGGGTCGGCGAAGACGCGCGCCTTGGGCCCGTGCTCGACCACCTCGCCGTAGTACATCACCATCACCTCATCGGCGATGAAGCGGACGACCGACAGGTCATGGCTGATGAAGACGTAGGTCAGGCCGAACTCCTGCTGCAGGTCAGCGAGAAGGTTCAGGATCTGCGCTTGGACGGAGAGATCCAACGCCGAGACCGGCTCGTCGAGCACGAGGATGCTGGGGTTCAGCATCAGGGCGCGGGCGATGGCGATGCGCTGGCGCTGGCCGCCGGAGAACATGTGGGGGTAGCGGTTGTAGTGCTCGGGGCCGAGCCCGACCTTTACCAGCATCTGCATGGCGAGTTCCCGCCGTTCTGCTGCCGTGTGCTGGGTGTTCAGCACCAGCGGCTCGGTCAGCACGTCGCCGACCTTCTGGCGCGGGTTCAGCGAAGAATAAGGGTTCTGGAAAACGATCTGCACCTTGCGGCGGAGATCGGCTCCCGGCTTGGAAGTGCCGATATTGACGGGAAGGCCGTCGATCAGCAGATCGCCTGCGGTCTGCGCATCGATCAGCGCCAGGATCCGCGCGAGGGTCGACTTGCCGCAGCCGCTCTCCCCCACGATCGCCAGCGTCTTGCCCTTCTCGACCGAAAAGCTGACGCCCTTGACCGCGTGTACCTTCTTCACCGGCTTGAACAGGCCGGCGGGCACTTCGTAGTCGCGCTTCAGGTTGCGCGCCTCGATCACGATGCTCATGCGCTTGCTCCCGCAGCGGTTTCGGCCAGGACGAAGTCGGACACCGTCGGCAGCCGCGAGCCCGTGGCATTTTCCGGCAAGGCCGACAGCAGAGCCCGGGTGTAGCTGCTCTTCGGCGCGGTGAAGAGCGACAGCACGTCGGCCTCCTCCATCTTCTTGCCCTTGTACTGGACGATGACGCGGTCCGCCGTCTCGGCGATGACGCCCATGTCATGAGTGATCATGATCAGCGCCATGCCGTGTTTCTGCTGGAGGTCGAGCAGGAGATCGAGGATCTGCTTCTGGATGGTGACGTCGAGCGCCGTCGTCGGCTCGTCGGCAATCAGGAGCTTCGGCCCGCAGGCGATGGCGATGGCGATCATCACCCGCTGGCACTGGCCACCCGACATCTGGTGCGGAAAGCTCTTCAGCTTCTCCTCGGCATCGCGGATGCCCACGAGGTTCAGCAACTCGATCGCCCGCGCCCGCGCTGCCTTGCCGCCGAGACCGAGATGCTGGTTCAGCACTTCCTCGATCTGGAAGCCGACATTAAAGCACGGATTGAGGCTGGCGATCGGCTCCTGGAAGATCATCGCGATATCGCGGCCGATGATCTCGCGCCGTTGCTTGCCGGTCATCGTCAGCATGTCGCGACCTTCGAAGGTCATCTCGTCGGCGGTGACGGTGGCCGTGCCAGGCAGAAGCCCCATGACGCCGAGCATCGCGACGGACTTGCCGGAGCCGGACTCGCCGACGATGCCGAGCACCTCGCCGACATCGACGGACAGATCGATGCCGTCGACGGCCCTGAACGGGCCCGACGCGGTGTCGAAGGTGACGGTGAGATTGCGAAGGGAGAGAAGGGACATGCGTTACCTAGCGGTCTGGTTGGTCTGTCGAAGCGAGCAACGGAACGGACCGGGACGGCCGGACCGGATCAACTCCGCTTCAGCTTCGGATCGAGCGCGTCGCGCAGGCCGTCGCCGATCAGGTTGATCGCGAGAACCGTGATCAGGATGGCGAGACCGGGGAAGGTGACGACCCACCAGGCCCGCAGCACGAATTCGCGGGCCTCCGCCAGCATGGTGCCCCATTCCGGCGTCGGCGGCTGGGCGCCCATGCCGAGGAAGCCGAGCGCTGCCGCGTCGAGGATGGCGTTGGAGAAGGACAACGTCGACTGGACGATCAGCGGACCGAGGCAGTTCGGCAGGATCGTCTTGAACATCAGCCGCAGCGGCCCTGCCCCGACGACGCGCGCCGCCGTGACGTATTCCCGCTGCTTCTCGGCCATGACCGAGGCGCGCGCCAGCCGCACGAAATGCGGCTGCAGCACGAGGGCGATGGCGATCATCGCGTTGACCAGGCCGGGTCCGAGCACCGCAACGAGCACGAGGGCCAAGAGCAGCGACGGGAAGGCGAGGATGATGTCCATCACGCGCATGATGACAGTGTCGACCCAGCCGCGGACATAGCCAGCGATCAGGCCGAGCACGACGCCCGTCGACACCGCGATCGAGACCACGAAGACGCCGACGAACAGCGAGAAGCGCGCGCCGTGGATCAGCCGGGACAGGACGTCGCGGCCGACGGCGTCGGTGCCGAGCGGAAAGGCGATGCGACCGCCCTCCTGCCAGAACGGCGGGATCAGCAGCGCGGTGCGGTCCTGAAGCGTCGGGCTGTGCGGCGCGATCAGCGGCGCGAACACCGCCGCGAACACGATCAGCGCGAACACCACGAGGCCGACGACGGCCCCCTTGTTGACCGAGAAATAGAACCAGAACTCGGAAAACTGCTGCGCCCGCATGCTGCGCGGCTTGGCGGTCGGAATATCGGTGCCGACGCCCTCGGCGGCCTTCTGTGCGTCGATGCTCATGAGTTGCGAACCCGCGGGTTGATGAGGCCGTAGGTGAGATCGACCAAAAGATTGACGACCATGATGATGACAGCGACGAACAGAAGGCCGCCCTGCACCACCGGATAGTCGCGCTTGAACACGGAATCGACCATCCACTTGCCGATGCCGGGCCAGGAGAAGATCGTCTCGGTGAGAATGGCGCCGGCGAGCAGCACGCCGACCTGCAGGCCGATCGTGGTGATCACCGGGATCAGCGCGTTGCGCAGCGCGTGGATGCCGACCACCCGGAAGCGCGACAGGCCCTTGGCGCGGGCGGTGCGGACATAGTCCTCGCCCAGCACTTCCAGCATGGCCGAACGGGTCTGGCGGGCGATGACGGCGAGCGGGATCGTGCCGAGCACGATGGCCGGCAGGACGAGGTGGCTCAGCGCCGATTTGAAGGCTCCGGACTGTCCCGACAACAGGCTGTCGATCAGCATGAAGCCGGTGACCGGCGGGAAGAAGTACATCAGCGAGATGCGGCCCGACACCGGCGTCCACTGCAGATAGCCGGAGAAGAAGATGATGAGGAGAAGCCCCCACCAGAAGATCGGCATGGAATAGCCGACGAGCGCCGTTCCCATGATCGACTGGTCGAACCAGGTGCCGCGCTTGATCGCCGCGAAGACACCGGCGGGAATGCCGATGACCACGGCAAACAGCATGGCGACCAGCGAGAGTTCGATCGTCGCCGGAAACAGCGCCATGAACTCCCGCAGCACCGGCTGCTTGGTGGTGATCGAATTGCCGAAATCGCCCCGGAGGATGTCCCAGAAATAGATCAGGTACTGGGTGTAGAGCGGCTTGTCATAGCCGAACTGCACGACAAGCTGCTGGTACCGTTCCGGCGAAAGGCCGCGCTCACCGGCCAGCGCGATGATCGGATCGCCGGGCAGGAGCCGAATGAAGAAGAAGGAGACAAGCGTGACCCCGATGAAGGTCGGGATCAGGAGGCCGATCCGCTTGAGAAGAAATCCGAACATGGAAAGTGCCCTTGACGCCTGCCGCATCCGGGAGACGCCCCGTGCAACAGACCAAAAAAGATGAGCGCCGCCGGACCAGCCGGCGGCGCTCTTTATAGCCTCAGATCAGTCTACTCGTCGATGTCGACGCCGTCGAAGCGGTGCGAGCCGAGCGGATCCATCAGGTAGCCCTTGACCTTCGTGGACATCGGCAGGCTGACGAGCGAATGCGCGATCGTCGCCCAAGGGGCCTGGTCCTTGAAGATCGTCTGCGCCTCGGCATAGAGCTTGCTGCGCTCGGCCTGGTCGGAGATCGTGGCGGCCTTCTTGATCAGCGCGTCATAATCCTTGTTGCACCAGGCAGCCTTGTTGCCGCTGCCAATGCCGTCGCAGCCGAGCAGGATGGCGAGGAAGTTGTCCGGATCGCCATTGTCACCGGTCCAGCCCGCAAGGACCGCGCCGTCGTGCTTCGGATCGCCCGCGAGCTTCAGGTACTGCGTCCAGTCGTAGGTCACGATCTCGACCTCGACGCCGACCTTGGCGAAATCGGCCTGGATCAGCTCGGCCATGCGGCGGGCGTTCGGGTTGTACGGACGCGCCACCGGCATCGCCCAGACCTTCATCTTCAGTCCGCTGACGCCGGCCTCGTCGAGCATCTTCTTGGCCGCGTCCGGATCGTACTTATCGTCGACGATCTTCTCGTTGTAGGACCACATGGTCGGCGGGATCGGGTTCTTCGCAACCTGGCCGATGCCGGGATAAACGGCCTCGAGGATGGCGTCCTTGTTGATCGCCATGTTGAGCGCGCGGCGGACCTCAGCCTTGTCGAACGGCGGCTGCGAGGCGTTGTAGGCGAGGTAGCCGACGTTGAGGCCGGCCTGCTCCATCATCGTCACCGACGAGTCGCTCTTCAACGCCGGGATGTCAGCAGGGTTCGGGTAACCGGCAACGTGGCACTCGCCGGCCTTCAGGCGCTGCAGGCGAACCGAGGCATCCTGGGTGATCGCGAAAACCAGATCGTCGATCGGCTGCTTGCCACCCCAATATTCTGGATTGGCCTTGTAGCGGATGACCGCGTCCTGCTGGTAGGCGACGAAGGCGAAGGGACCGGTGCCGAGCGGCTGCTGGTTCAGCTTCTCTGGGGTGCCGTCCGCGAGCAGCTTGTCGGCGTACTCCTTCGACATGACCGAGGCGAAGTCCATCGCGAGGTTCGCGATCATCGGCGCGTTGGGGGTCGTCAGGGTCAGCTTGACCGTCAGATCGTCGACCTTCTCGAACGACTTGACGAGCGTCGGCATCGACATGTCGTTGTAGTAGCCCCAGGTGGTGTCGCCCGCATATGAGAAGTACGGGTTGGCCTTGTCGCTCTGGCGGTTGAAGGTGAAGAGCACGTCATCGGCATTGAAGTCGCGGGTCGGCGTGAAGAAGTCCGTGGTCTGGAACTTGACGCCCGGACGCAGCTTGAACGTGTAGACGAGGCCGTCCTCGGAGACTTCCCAGCTTTCAGCAAGACCCGGCACGACCTCGGTGGTGCCGCGCTTGAATTCGACCAGGCGGTTGTAGACCGGCTTCGACGACGCATCGAAGGTCGTGCCGGCCGTGTACAGCGCGGGATCGAAACCTTCCGGCGAACCTTCCGAGCAATAGACCAGCGACTTGGCGGAAGCAGCCGAACCGAGCGTCAGGGCAAGCGCCGTCGCAGCCAGAAGCGTCGTTACAATTTTCATTCGCGATCTCCGTTGTATTGAAAGCCGAATCTGCGCTCGCATGGGACTGGCCTTGGCATGCTCGCATGACGGCGCATCCCATAGCGTCAGCTAATTCGATGCAAGCTTAATTTTTCATCATTCACTCAAAAACGATCCTGGGCGCCGGTATTTTACGCGATGCCACGGAATCCATTGCGCTTAGTGTATTGGCAGCTATCGACTTGAAGATCGCAGCGTGTGGTCCATCTGGCTCTGCCGCCACCACGGGACGGCCCGCATCGGACGTCTCGCGGATCCGCATGTGCAGCGGAACCTCGCCGAGGAACGGCACGCCAAGCCGCGTGGCCTCGGCGTGCGCGCCGCCATGGCCGAAGATGTCCGAACGCTCCCCGCAGGAGGGGCAGAGGAAATAGCTCATGTTCTCGACGATGCCGAGCACGGGCACGTCGACCTTGCGGAACATGGCAAGGCCCTTGCGGGCATCGAGCAGAGCGAGATCCTGCGGCGTCGAGACAATGACGGCGCCAGCCAGCGGCACCTGCTGCGCCATCGTCAGCTGCGCATCGCCGGTGCCGGGCGGCATGTCGACGACGAGCAGGTCGAGCTTGCCCCACTCGACCTCCCGCAGCATCTGCGTCAGCGCGGACATCACCATCGGACCGCGCCAGATCATCGGCACCTCCTCGTCGACGAGAAGGCCCATCGACATCGCCTTCAGCCCGTAAGCCTCGATCGGAATGATGATGCGGCCATTGCTCTTCGGCTTCTCCCGGATGTCGAGCAGCCGCGGTATCGACGGACCGTAGACGTCGGCGTCGAGGATGCCGACTTTCAGCCCGAGGGCCGCAAAACCGAGTGCCAGGTTGACCGCCGTGGTCGACTTGCCGACGCCGCCCTTGCCCGACGCCACGGCGATGATGCGGTCGATGCCGGGAACGCCGGGCTTTGCGGTGTTCGTGCGGGGGGCCGGGGCCGCGGGCGTCGCGGGACGGGGCCCGGCCGGGGCATGGGAATGGGCATGTCCGTGCGAATGGCTGTGCGCATGCCCCGCCGGGGCGGCCGGTGCAGGCCTCGGTGGGACAGCGGAGCCGCTACCCGCGGTCTTCTCCGCGGTCAGCGCCACCATCCCCGACCGCACGCCTTCAACGGCCGTCAGCCTGCGTTCGATGTCCTGGCGGAAAGGCTCGAAACGCGGAGCCTCCTCCGCGGGCACCGACAGCGAGAAGAAGGCCTTGCCGTCGGCGATGAAAATATCGGAGACCATGCCGCGGGAAACGACATCCCCCTTGCCGTCGGGCGCGTCCAGGCCTTTCAGCAAAGCGATGATCTGATCCTTGATGATGGCACTCATGTGAACCTTTCCAGGGTCGCTGTCGGCATTTCATCCAGCCCATACCGATGATGCCCTGCTTCCGCAAACCAGGAACGTTCCCGTCTTCGGCATTGACTTGAAATCCAATGGCAAATCCCGCCGGTTGCCTGCCGCTGTAAGACGTCGTGTTCGGCCAGGGAGTAACACTCCTGCAGTTACCAGAGGGTCGCACGATGGTGGACGCTGCTGGATGCGTCGATCGCCTGTTCGTTGGTGTAGCATCGGCCCAAAGCGAAGAACGGAGCTGATGATGGACCGATTGAAGAAGGATCCCTGGCGGGGTGTCGACGACGAGACCCGCGCTCTGGCGCGCCGGCTCGTTCGAACTGCCCGCTTTGCGGCGATTGCCACTCTTCACCCGGAGACCGGTTGGCCACAGGCAACCCGTGTCGCTGTTGCAGTCGACGCGTCCGGTAACCCGATCGTCCTGATCTCCAACCTTGCGCCGCACACCCCTGCCCTGAAGGCCGATCCCCGTTGCGGCGTGCTCCTGGGCGAGCCCGGAGACGGCGACCCGCTGGCGCATCCGCGCATCTCGCTCGCCGGAACCGCCCATTTCATCGCGCTTGCGAGCCCGGAGGAAAAGGCATTGAAGGCGCGCTTCCTGGCGCGCCACCCAGAGGCCGCGGCCTACAGCGATCTCGCCGATTTCCAGATCGCGCGGTTAGCCGTCGGCAGCGCTAGCCTCAACGGCGGTTTTGCGAAAGCCTACAGGATGGAGGCGGACGATGTGGTGGATCCGCCAGTCGATCCAGCGCTTCAGGCCGCGATCCTTCGCGCCCTCACGCACATGAATGCAGACCACCTCGACGCCGTCGATACCCTTGCAAGACGGAGTGGCGCGGAAACGAAGGGCTGGCATATCCTGTCGGGCGACGCCCGCGGCTTCGAGATCGGATATCGCGACGATATAAGACGCATCGAGTTCCGGCAGAGGATCACCGCCGGCGACCAGTTACACCGTGCCTATCTCGACCTCTTCACCGACAGCTGAACGATTTCAGGCCGCGCAATCGGCGCGGAAACGGTTTCCAGCCCTGGTTTCCCAGATGCAAAGTCCCGGATTGTTGGCGGCTTTGCCGACCATACGATCGCCCGGCCCCGGCTGCGGCTCGGGAACCTTGCCGGGCGTGTACGGCGTGACCGCGGCACCGCTGACACCGAACACGGCGCCGAAGACAGGCGACTCCTTGCTGAAACTGCTACACGCGGACAACCCGAGAAGCCCACACATGGCAACAGCAACCGTTTTCAGCATTTCAACATCCTAAACCTGAGAAGACTGGCTAAAACTAAGAAAACTGGCAGCTCAAACGAAAAAAGCACCGCCCGTGAAGGCGATGCTTCTTTCAAAATTTGGCCGGCAGGCTTTACGGGCAGGCAGCCACGTAGCGCTCACCAGTGCGCTGATCGCGGTAGATGCAGTCGCCAGCCTGTGAACGGCCGATAACGTTGCCGACCACAGCGCCCGTGCCTGCACCGATAAGGCCACCAACAAGCGCACCCTTACCGCCGCCGACGCCTGCGCCGATTGCCGCACCGCCGAGACCACCGATCGCAGCGCCCGTACCGGTCGCTCGCTCTGTCTGCGAACAACCCGCGCTCACCAGCAGAAGACCGGCAACAGCCCCCATCATCATCTTTTTCATCTACGCGCCTCTACCAATTTTGTTTTCGTCCCACCCCTCAAACTCTAAAAGGGCACGGAAGTTCCATCGACGCGCATCCTGACAGAATGATTCCGCGGCAGAAGTTAGCGAGCGGCCACGATCTGGGGTGCAGCGTCAAACGTTACGATCAGATTTCCATTACGGCCAATAGTCCAGTCGACTGTGGCCGATTCCTCGAAAACTTCCTCGGAAACTTCCTTGCAAGCGCCATACACCTTCGTGTCGGCGGTATCGCTGAGACGCATCTGCAACGATAAGTTTTGCGAGCACTCGGCCTGATCTTCGTATGCAGCAACAGGGACAGGGATTTCCTTGCAAACCGACGCATCGGCATTGCAGCCTACCAGCAACATGAATGCAGCGATATGTTCCATCGGTCCGTCTCCTTCGGGAAGAAGAACATTCCGCTGGGGCAACGGTTCCAGTTCGCGTTAAGCCAATATTCACACTTCAGTGAACTGAACGGCCGGCAATTGTAGTCGCGCCTACGCATTATCGCAGGCAAGTGGCGCGACCGGTAGTGCTTTCGGCGCTACTCGGGACTGTTGATCTCGAATTGTGATTCCGGAATCAACAATGTGTAGTGCAGCCCGTCGGCCCGGTAATCCAATGCAGCCTGACCGCCCACTGAATTAGGAACGATGCGCTCGAGCGTCGACGTTCCGAACCGCGTATCATTGTCGCTGCGAACGCGTGGACCACCTGTCTCGCGCCACATCAGCCGAAGATTTCGCTCCCCGTCCTGATCGACGAACTCAGACGAAATCGCAACCTTGCCGCCGGGGCTGGAGAGCGAGCCATAAGAAGCAGCATTGACGGCGAGTTCGTGCAGAGCGAGGCCGACATGCAAGGATGCGGTCGGCGAGAGATATACATCGACCCCGTCGAACGAGATCTGCCCCATTCCATCCGGCGCATACCGTTCGACCTGCATGACGATGAGGCTGACGAGATCTGCTCCCCGCCAATCCGCATCGGTCACGATGTCCTGGGATGAGGCAAGCGACTGTATGCGCCCTCTGAACCGAACGAGGAATTCGGGAACCGTTACCGAATGGCGGGCGGTCTGGCTGGCCAGACTTTGAATGATGGCAAGCAGGTTCTTCGAGCGGTGGGACAACTCCCGCAGAAGAATTTTGAGTGTCTCTTCGCGACGCTTCTGCTCGGTGATTTCCAGCGACGTACCGATAATGCCAACGACGACGTCATCGACCTTATCGACGTCGACACGGATATCAAACCAACGCGTAACGGAACCGGAGGTTGAGGAAAGCTCAAAACGCGCCGGTCGCTGCGACCGCAAAACCTCGTTCTTCACCAAGACGGATTTTGAGGCTGCGCCAGCGTCGAGTATGTCGTGGTCACCTTGCCCAACAACACTTTCATCTAGCCAAGAATTGGAAGCGTTAAATACCCAGAGATAAATAAGCTCGCGGCTTTGCGCGAACAGCGTCATCTCGGTATTGGCGAGAGCTTTTAAAGCCTTAGAGGCAACCATCTGCAGACGCTCAAACCTTTACGCATGCTCTTGTCCGCCTGACCCGCCCGCTCAGCGGAAAGTCAGAGTTTAGCTGGGCATGCCTGCCTGTAGCCGCTGCCTGTTCAACTTTAGAACCGTTGCGAAATCATCCGATTTCCGTTGTTCGGGTCGCTTTCCAACCCTGCTCGAACAACGCGTCCTTCTGTCCACGGTTCCTGAGATTCTGAACCGCAATACGTTAGCCAATACAAAAACACCGCCGGGGTACCGGCGGTGTTTCTTGGTCGACCAAAGGCTTAGGCAGCCGCCCGCTTTTCGGTTTCGAAAAACAATGCCTGGCTGATCAGAGCCTTCACCATGTCCGGATTAAACGGCTTCGTCACCAGGAAGGTCGGCTCCGGCCGCTCTCCCGTCAACAGCCGCTCAGGAAAGGCGGTGATGAAGATGACGGGGACACTGACCTTTGACAGGATATCGTTGACTGCATCGATCCCTGAGCTGCCGTCGGCGAGCTGGATATCTGCGAGAACCATGCCCGGCTTCTGCTGCTCGAACAATGCGAGCGCTTCCTTATGGGTCCGCGCGATACCGGTGACAGTATGGCCGAGGCTCTCGACCATCTGCTCGATGTCCATGGCGATCAGCGGCTCATCCTCGATGATCATGATCTCAGTCGAGACCTGCCGCCCGATATCAATGCTTGCTTCGTCAATCAGGCTCGAGAACTCCTGCTCGCCAACGGAGAGAATCTGTGCCGCCTCGGTCGTCGTAAATCCCTCGACGGCTACCAGCAGAAAAGCCTGACGCGGCAGCGGCGAAATCGCACGAAGATTACGCGAAGCGCTCTCCTCCCAAGCCGAAACCGGCGCGTCGTCGCGCACATTCACCTCGACCGACTGCCAGAGCGATGAGAACAGGCGGTACAGCGAAATACGCGGGCTGTCCTCGGTGCTGAAAAGGCTTGGATCGGCGATGAGGGTCTCCAGCACGGCCGCGACGTAGGCATCGCCGCTCGCCTGCGAGCCACTCAAGGCACGCGCATACCGCCGAAGATACGGAATGTGCGGCGCTATACGAGACGACATCGACATGAAAACATTCTCCAACGCCGAACGACCGGCAAAACATGTTCGGCGCCGCGACAACGCGTGCGCTCCCTTACAGTTCCGTCGAGAGGAACCTTTCCGCTGTGGCGCGGTTATGACCGATCTGCCAGCGCTCGGCCATATCAAAGATTGCTGACCCTGCCGCCGCGGCGTAAAGACTTGCGAAATCGGAATCGACATACACATCCGGGAAACGGCGATGCGGAGACGGTCCAGTCTTCGCACTCCTTCTGGACGAGGCTGCGAGAGGCTTGATGGAAGATCGAGAAAACGAGGACGGGAAGATGCAGATGACCCATAGCGTGCAAACCGGGGCTACTGCACACGACCTCGGCTCCAACTCAGCCATTGGGCGGCGGTTGAAGGCCTATTACGACGACGTCGCGAGTGAACCGGTTCCCGACCGGTTTCTTGCTCTGCTCGATGCACTTGACGCAGCCGAGACGTCCACGACAAGTCCGGAACGCGAATAGGAACTCGATGAGCCAGGATCCGGAATTTCGCCGCGAACTGATTTCCATTATCCCCAACCTCAGGGCGTTCGCTGCATCGCTGTCGGGCTCGTTTGATCGCGCCGACGATCTGGTGCAGGAAACTTTGGTCAAGGCGTGGGACAAACAACACACCTTTCAGCCGGGGACCAATCTCAAGGCGTGGCTTTTCACCATTCTACGCAATGAGTTTTATACGCAGATGCGCAAGAAGGGCCGTGAGGTCCAGGACGTCGACGGTATTCATGCCATGCAACTCGCCGGCCATCCCGAGCAACATGGTCACCTCGACTTGCAGGACTTCCGCAAGGCGCTAGAGCAGCTTCCGGACGACCAGCGTGAGGCGTTGATCCTCATCGGCGCCTCGGGCTTCTCTTACGAAGAAGCCGCCGAAATTTGCAAATGCGCCGTGGGTACGATCAAGAGCCGGGTCTCCCGCGCGCGGACGAAGATTTCCGACGTTCTGGGCATCGAGGGCGACGGCGAATACGGACCCGATTCCATCTCGTCGCAGATCATCGGCGTCGCGCCGGCAGCTTGATGAACTTCTTTGGAGGATGGCGATAACCGTCGCCCCCTCGTCATCCTCACCGAACATCCGCAGCTGGAACGATAGTTTCGGCGGTTGGAAATGCTGGGGGTTGGGAACCGCGCCGAGGCTAGGCCATTGTCATCGGGCAGAAGGCATAAACCCTTCGACACCCTAGCCGCTTGCGAACCGCATGCCCCGGCCAACTCCAAGTGAGGATGCTTTCAATGCAGTCCGATACCATTCCGAATGATTTCGAAGCTGGTGCCGCCGGTGGCCCGCGTTCCACCGATGCCGAATTGGAAGTCCAGGTGGCGAACCTTCGCTCCGATGTCGCCGGTATCGCCGAGACCCTGAAGTCGATGGCGTCCGAGCGTGCCGATGGCGCCAAGCGTCAGGCCTTTGCTCTTCGTGACGACGTTCGCGACCGCGGTGAGCAGTATGTCAGACAGGCGAAGGATGCTGTGTCTGACATCGAGGAGCAGGTATCCGAGCAGGTTCGTGCCGAGCCCATCAAGGCTGTGATCGTTGCTGCGGCGATCGGCTACCTCTACGCGCGCATTTTCCACTGAACATGGTTTTCGCGCTGATCACACGGCTTTTCACGGGCGAGGCAGGGATTTACCTGGCTCGCCTCAAGCGGCTCGTGGGATTGTATGTCATGCTGGGCGTGTTCGCGCTCCTGCTGCTCATCTTTCTCATTATTGCCCTTTTCACTTGGTCGGCGCAGCATTTCGGTAGCCTGCCGACCGCCCTCGTCTTCGCTGGCGTCTCGCTTCTCCTCGTTATCGTTACGTATATTCTGACGGTGATGGCGAAGCGGCCGCCCGTTACACAGGCAGATGACCGACTTAAGCGCGATATTGCTTCGATCGCGGGTGTGACGGCAATGACGAACGCCCCGCAGATTATGCGGGCGGTCCGTCGTCAGAAGAAGCTTTTGTTCGTTCCGATCGCCGGAATGGGTTTCTACGGGCTCTACAAGCTCCTCGCGGGTCGGCAGCGCCGATTCTGAGAAGGCTATTCGGCTGCCCTATTTCCTTGGACAGCCCTTGCCAGCGCCTCGATCTCATATGGCTGACATTTTCAACTTGGAGTAGCTGATGACCCGCCTCGACCCGCAGGACGCCCGCCAAGGCAAAAAGGGTACGCCCGTCCTCAAAGTGCTCATTGCCGCGCTGGTACTGTGCGCCATCGTCGCGATCGGATTGGCCCTGTTTGCTAAGGCAACGCCCGAGTCGGCTATCCCAGCAGCGAGCGTCGGCAATAACCCGAGCTCGTCCGCGGCGCCATCCGACGCAACAACGACGCCTACGCCGGCAACACCTGCACCGGCCAATTGATGGGCGAAGATCAATTCGACATCGAGAAATCGGACAGGAATTTGGCTGGTACGGCGGCCGCTTCGGCTGCTGATCAGACTGCCATCCTGTCTGACGGAGACATCGACGCTGTTCTCGACGATCCAACCATGTCGCCTGAAGAGAAGATGGCACGGCTGGAAGAGCTTCGAGAAAGGGTGACGCACCGGGACGACGAAGCGTACGCTCCGCTGTCAGCTCGTCTTGCAGATGCATTTTCGATGCTGGCACAGGGCGGTCATAGTTATACTGACAACAGCACCGACCCAGACAAGCTGGTACGCTGACTCCCTCTCTTCCCGTCGACCGACGAATTGACCAAAATTGCGCGAATTACCAAACGCCGGCCCCTCAGGCCGGCGTTTTTGCGTCGCTCTTTATTTCTTTGCCGCGTGGTAGTGCGCATCGGAGGGAACGAGGACACGGAGGGCTTTAGCGTGGATCTCGACCACTGACCGCGCTTCGAGGTCGCAGAGTTCCCCATCGCAAACGGCGCGATCGCGGTGATGGCTGCCCGTATAGTCGATCACCACCTTCTTGGCGGTATAGGTCTTCAGCGAGGAATTGCCGCGCCAAGCCCCAACCAGAATGTCCAAGGTTAGACGCGTCACCGAGCGTACGTCACGGGTCTCGCAGATGTAGACGCCGAGTTCGCCGCCCTGCGGATTGTCCGCGAACGGCAGATGACCGTCGCCATACACATTATTGGAGACCGCCAGCGCCGGGGTTCGGATGCGGCGGGTCGTCCCGTCGATGTCGATCTCTGCCTCGACGAGCGGCAGGCTTTTAAGGGTCGCAATGAGGGCCCGCGTCGTCGCGAACATCTTGCCGATCCGCGAGCCGTAGTCGAACTTCTCGCGCATCCGGACCATGCGGGCATGCATGCCCACGGCGAATTGGTGGATAAAGGGCGTGCCGTTCACCGTGGCGATGTCGACCTGGATGATGATCCCGTCCGACAGCGCCGCAACAGCCTGGTTGATGTCCTGCGGAATCTGCAAGGTACGAGCGAAAAGGTTCATCGTCCCCGCGGGAATGATGCCGAGCGCAATGTTCCCGTTCATCAAGGCGCCAGCAGCCGTTGAGACGGTGCCGTCGCCGCCGCCGACGAGAAGAACGTCGATGTCGTCACGCCCGGCTGCCGTGCGCAGCGCCTCCTCGATGTCGTCGCCGGCGATCGGCTCTACGGTTGTTGAATGGCCATGAAGGCGGAACTCGTCGACGATCAGACTGGCGAAAAGATCGAGGTCGGTCGTCTTCAGCGTACCGCCGTCGCGGTTCAGAATCGTATGGATCTTCATCTTGTCCTGTCGCCGGTCGATCCGGTCGGTTGCTATTTGCCTGATCAAACCATTTCAGCGGCGAGATTGCGACGCCTGCGGTGATGCGCGCTCGTTGTGTTCATTCAGTCTGCCGGCCCGGCGTCGGGGGGACGGCCGTTAGCCGAGGCATCTAACGCTGAAATCCAGCAGGACGAGGGCTGTCAATGCCTTCTGTCTTAAAGAAAAGCCTACGGATGCAAATGAGTTTCTCTGGAACTTTGGCGCGCCGAGTTCGGTTATCAAGATGTGAAGGGCACACCGCCATGCTGTGACGAAGCAATAAGCACGACGTGCCCGCATCCTGACAATAAAGACGAGGAATTACGCTATGATCCGCAAACTTTTGGCCACCACGGCACTCGCAAGCATCATCGCAACCAGCGCCTTTGCTCAGGCAACCACTACCGAACAGAACACACCGGCGGCAGCGACCGGGGCGATGTCGACGCCGCCAACTGGTGCTGAAGCCACGCCAATGTCTTCCGACAGCGCATATCTGCAGCAGATCGGTACGGACGAGTATCTGGCCAGCGACCTCACCGGCTTGACGGTTTATGCCACCAACGCAGCCGATGCTGCCTCGGCCGGCAAGATTGACAACTTCCTGGTTGGCAATGACGGCAAGATCGTAGCCGCCATCGTCAGCACCAGCGGCCTTGAGGACGACAAGACCGTTGCCGTGCCTTTCGAGAAGATCACCTGGTCGGTCGGCGAGAACAACGCTCCCCGCGCCGTCCTGACCGCGACGGCGGAAGAACTGGCCGCAGCACCAGCATTCGTCGAATCCACCGCGTCCGCCGCTGCAGCGACCGGTGCCTCTGCACCGATGACAGCTACGGCTCCGACGGACACGACAGCCGGAGCCGCGGCGACCAGCGGCGCTACGACATCCGCTCCGAGCGCGGCAGCGCCAGTTCAGACCGCAGCCGCCATGGGTGACACGACCTATCCGGCAACCGTTGCCGGCGACCAGTATCTGACGCAGGACATGATCGGCAGCACGATCTACTCCGGTCCGGGCAACGACGCTGAGAAGGTGGGCTCGGTCAACGATCTCGTCATGAAGAAGACGGGTGATGTGGCGGCAGCCGTTGTCGGAGTCGGTGGCTTCCTCGGCATCGGTGAGAAGAATGTCGGCGTTCCCTTCGCTGAACTCCAGCTGTCCAAGGTAGATGGTGACGAGACGCGCGCTGTTTTGGCCGCTACCAAAGACCAGTTGAAGGCCGCACCAAGCTTTGAGACCGACGCGACCGATGTAGCTTCCAACGATACTGCCACAACGGCGGCAACCGGTGGCATGGCGACCGCGCCAATGGCCGCAACCACGGCGACTGGCACGACAGCGGCGACCACGCCAGCCGCTCCGGCTGCCGGAACCGACGCTTCTTCTACCGCCTCGACGGGCGGCGCCACTGACCGCGCTTCGATGACGCCGGTGACAGGTGCCGAGCTGACTGCCGACAAGCTGAAGGGCACGACCGTCTACGGGCCGAACGACGAGAGCATTGGTGAAGTTGGCGACATCGCTCTGAGCCAGGGCGGCCAGGTCGATGCCGTAATCGTCGACGTCGGCGGCTTCCTCGGCATCGGTGAGAAGCAGGTCGCAGTCGCCATGGACAACCTTCAGTTCATGAAGGACAGCGGCGGGTCGATGTATCTCTACACGCAGTTCACGCAGGACCAGCTGAAGAACGCGCCGGAGTATAACAGCGACACCTATGCTGCGAACCGCGACCAGATGCGGATCGCCCCGGACGCAACGCTCCCTGGTGCTACCACCGAGGGGACTTCTGCCCCCGCTACGGGCACCACGGCACCGGCTCAGTAAGCCAAAGAACAACGCCAGAAGCAGAAAGGCCCGCCGTAAGGTGGGCCTTTTTTCGTTTCCCTCTCAGGCGAAACAAGGTGAAGTTGGCTCACGAAATTGTTGGGCGGGCGCGGGGCTATCATCGGCTATCCCACGAAGAGGTCAGGACGTTTCATCCTCCGTTCATCGACAAGCCCGTATGGAACGTCATGGCTCTTTACCGACAACTCGGCGTCACCCTCGCAGCTCTCGGCATCGGCGGGGTGATCTGGCTCTCGCTCGACCCACGGCCAGGCGCGTACCTTCTCTCGATGTCCCTTCCAGCTCCCGTCGCGGCGGCGGTATCTGCTGTGATGCAAAGCAAGACGGAGACGACGAGTGCGCCGCCGGCCCGTCAGGCGGGCCGCGGGCCACGGCCGACGATCGTCAGTGCCGGCCGCGTCACCACCTCCCTCACCCGCAACCAGGTCCGGGCGATCGGAACAGGCGAAGCCGAGCGGTCGGTGACGGTTTATCCCGACGTCACCGGGATCATCGAGACCGTGCCCTTCAAGTCCGGTGACACGGTTGCCGTCGGGGACAGTCTGGCCCTCCTCGAGGACGATGCGGAGCAACTCGCCGTCGATCGCGCGCGAATTACGGTGGCAGCGGCCGAGGAGAAGGTGGTGCGCATTGCACGCCTGCTGGAATCGCGTGCGATCACCCAGGTCGACGTCACCGCAGGCGGGCGAGAGCTCGACAACGCCCGGCTCGACCTGCGCAGTGCCGAGATCGCCTTGCAGAAACGCAAGATCGTCGCGCCGATCGCCGGCCGTGTCGGCATCGTCAGCGTCGATACCGGCGATCTCGTTTCCAACCAGACGGTCATCACCACCATCGACGACCGTCGTCAGCTGAAGGTCATCTTCTACACCCCCGAATCCATCGTCCCGGAACTCGAGATCGGCGGACCGGTCGAGGCAGTCAGCACGGCACGGCCGGAGAAGATCCATGCCGGCCGGATCAGTGCGATCGACAGCCGGCTCGACGAGGCCAGCCGCACGCTGCGGACCGAGGCAACCATCGACAACGCTGCGGACGAACTGCGGCCTGGCATGTCGTTCTCAATCAACCTTGCCCTCGAAGGCGAACGGCTGCTGTCGGTCGACCCGCTCTCCGTCCAGTGGGAGCGCAAAGGACCGATCGTCTGGCGCATCGAGGGCGACACCGCGGTGAAGCTTCCAGTTCGGATCATCGAGCGCAATATCGACCGCGTCCTCGTGACCTCGAACGTCCTCAAGGAAAACGACGTGGTTGTGGTCGAGGGCGTGCAGGCGCTGCGGGAAGGCGGCAAGGTCGAGGTCCAGAACGCTGAGGCGATGAAGCAGCCGCCTGTCCCCCGCGAGCTCGAGCCGGTGGCAGAGCCGACGATCGGCGATGATGGCGTTCCCATCCGGCCGGATGCGGCGATTGCGCCGATTGCGCGCGACGGCAAGACCGCCGCAGCGCCTCCGGCCGCTGGGACTCGGGTCGAATGAGCGTCTCGCCCTCGAAGCCGGACGGACTGACCGCCCTCACCAGCCTGTTCATCCGCCGGCCGGTACTGACGATCGTCCTCAATCTTCTCATCGTCGTCGCCGGCCTCGCCTCCTTGCGCGCAGTCGAGATTCGCGAACTGCCGAACATCGACCGGCCGGTGATCACCGTCTCGATCGACTTCGAGGGCGCCGCGCCCGAAGCGGTCGACCGGCAGATCACCAGCGAAGTCGAGAGCGCCGTCGCCCGCGTGTCCGGCATCGCCTCGGTGTCGTCGAGCTCCCGCTTCGGGTCGAGCCGCGTCACCATCGAATTCACCGACTCCACCGATCTGAACGTCGCCGCATCCGACATTCGCGACGCCATCAGCCGCATCGCCAACAGTCTGCCGGACGAGGCGGACGAGCCGCGTATCGTGAAGGCCGACGCCGACGCCGACCCGATCATGCGCCTGGCGGTGATCGCGCCGGGCATGGCGATCGAGGATCTCACGACCCTCGTCGAGGACCGGATCGCCGACCAGCTCGCCGCCGTCGAGGGCGTTGCCGATCTCCAACTCTCCGGCGAGCGGGAAAAGCTCGTCTATGTCGACATCGAGCCGGACCGCCTGGCAACGCGCGGGCTGACGGTGGCCAATGTCGCGACGGCGCTGGCCAACGTGGCGCTCGACGTGCCCGCCGGCTCGCTCGCCTCCCCGACCCAGGACCTCATCGTGCGCACCGACGCCAATGTGACGTCGCCGGCCGAGTTCGAGAACATCGCGCTGAACGACCGCACGAGGCTACGCGACGTCGCCAGCGTGCGCTTCGGCCCGGACGAGGCGGCGTCGCAGCAACGCGTCAACGGGCAGACCGGCATTGGCCTTGGCGTCATCCGGCAGGCCGGGTCGAGCACGCTCGACATTTCCACCGGCATCCGCGCCATGGTCCAGCAGTTGAACCGGACCTTGCCGGAGGGCGTCTCGGTGCGCGTCACCTCCGACAATGCGGTGTTCATCAACGGCGCCATCCACGAGGTCGAGCTGTCGCTGATCTTTGCCGTGATCATCGTGGTCGCGGTGATCTACCTCTTCCTCCTGAACATCCGTGCGACCTTTATTCCCGCCGTGACCATGCCGGTGGCGCTGATCGGCACGCTGACCTTCATCTATCTCGCCGGCTTCTCCATCAACATCCTGACGCTGCTCGCACTGGTGCTGGCGACGGGCCTCGTCGTTGACGACGCCATCATCGTGCTCGAGAACATCGTGCGGCGCCGCGACATGGGCGCGCGACCGGCAGCGGCGGCGGTGCTCGGCACGCGGCAGGTGTTCTTCGCGGTGATCTCGACGACCGCGACCCTTGCGGCCGTCTTCGTGCCGATCTCGTTTTTGCCGGGCGCTGCCGGCGGACTGTTCCGCGAGTTCGGCTTCGTGCTGGCGGTGGCGGTGGTCATCTCCTCCTTCATCGCGCTCACCCTCTGCCCGATGCTGGCGGCAAAGTTCCTGAAGGCGCGCGAGGACGAGAAGCCGGCCGGGCGGTTCACCAATGGCGTCCGCTGGTTCGGCGGCAAGCTTGCCGGCTTCTACGCCGTCACCGTTCGCGCCTGTCTGAATTTCCCGCTGCTGGTGGTGGTCGCTTCCCTGATCTTCTGCGGTGCTGCCTACCTCACTTTCAAGACCTTGCCGCAGGAGCTGACGCCCGCTGAGGACCGCGGCCAGGTCGTCCTGCGCATCACCGCGCCGCAGAGCGCCAGCCTCGATTATACTGCCGCGCAGATGCGGCGGATCGAGAGCATCGTCCTGCCCTATGTCGAGAGCGGCGAGGCGACCAACATCTTCGCCACCACCGGGCGCGGCTCGGCAAATTCCGGCTTCATGGTGATGACGCTCGCCGACTGGGCGGTGCGGACGCGCTCGCAGCAGGAGATCGTCGCCGAGGTAAATGCGGCCGTGCGCAACGTGCCGGGCGTCCGGGCCTTCGCCATCCAGCCGAACTCGCTCGGCATTCGCGGCGGCGGCCAGGGCCTGCGCTTCGCCATCGCCGGACAGAATTATGACGAGCTCGGCAATGCCGCGGCGAAGCTGAAGAGCGCGATGGACACCGACGGCCGCTGGGGCCGCACGCAGCTGGCCTCGGAAGCCGCCCAGCCGCAGGTCTCGGTGCTGATCGACCGCGCAAGGGCCTCGGACCTTGGCATCGACATCGACGGCTTGGCCACCGCCATGCAGTCGCTGCTCGACGGGCGTGAGATCGCGCGGACCTATATCGAGGACAAGCAGATCCCGGTGCGGATCGTCGCCACCTCCAACCCGATCAACGACCCCGGCGATCTCCGCAACGTCTTCCTGAAGGCCAAGGACGGCCGCATCGTGCCTATGTCCTCGGTCGCCACCACCGAGGAGCGGCCGATCGCGCCGACGCTCGACCGCGAGAACCGCTCGCGCGCGGTCTCGCTCTCGGCCGAACTGCCGGAGGGCTATTCGCTGGCCGAGGCCTGGGCGGACATCCAGCCCTTCGCGGACGGGGTGCTGCCGGACGGCATGCGGCTGGTGCCGCTGGCGGAAGCGGCAACACTTGAGGAGACCTCGGGTGGGCTCGCCATCGTCTTCGGCTTTGCCATCGTCATCATCCTCCTCGTCCTCTCCGCCCAGTTCGAGAGCTTCGTCTCGGCCCTCATCATCATCGCGACGGTCCCGCTGGGCCTCGGCTGCGCGGCCTTTGCGCTCGCCTTCTTCGGGGTCAGCCTCAACCTCTACAGCCAGATCGGCCTGGTGCTGCTCGTCGGCATCATGGCCAAGAACGGCATCCTCGTCGTTGAATTCGCCAACGAGCTGCGCGAGGAGGGCATGGACCTGCGCGAGGCGATCGA
The DNA here is from genome assembly GCF_055730105.2 of Mesocryomonas lacus. Classification (NCBI taxonomy): domain Bacteria; kingdom Pseudomonadati; phylum Pseudomonadota; class Alphaproteobacteria; order Hyphomicrobiales; family Aurantimonadaceae; genus Mesocryomonas; species Mesocryomonas lacus. The sequence continues at coordinate 158,019 of NZ_JBUZWF020000003.1, read as the reverse complement.
GCAGGCGGCGCTGATGCGCCTGCGGCCGGTGATGATGACGATGGTGGCGACCGTCGTCGGCGGCGTGCCGCTGATCTTCGCCTCGGGCGCCGGCGCCGAGGCGCGCGTCGCGCTCGGCTACGTCATCGTCGGCGGCCTCGGGCTTGCGACCTTCGCGACGCTCTACGTCACCCCCGTCGCCTATCTCCTCCTCGGCCGCTTCTCGAAGCCGGTGAAGGCGCGGACCGCCGAACTGCACCGCGACATCGCCGAGGCCGAGCGTTTCGGCGAGCCCGGCCACGCCTGATCGACCGACTGGCGGCGGTAACCGCGTGCAGTGCATTTCGCCGCGCGCCGAAATGGGTTAGAGCCTCACCATGGCTCTTCCCCCCCTTCTTCGTCTCGACGGCATCAAGCTGACTTTCGGCGGCACGCCGCTCCTCACCGGCGTCGAGCTCGGCGTCCTGCCGGGCGACCGCATCGCGCTCGTCGGCCGCAACGGCTCCGGCAAGTCGACGCTCCTCAAGATCGCCGCCGGCTTCGTCGAGCCGGATGCCGGCGAGGTGTTCCGCCAGCCGGGCGCCACCATCCGCTACCTCGCGCAGGAGCCGGATTTTGGCGATGCCGTCAGCGTCGAGGCCTATGTCGCCGCCGGCCTCGGTCCCGCCGATGACCCGTACCGCGTCACCCGCTGCATCGATGCGCTCGGCCTCGACCCGAACGCCCGCCCCTCCGACCTCTCCGGCGGAGAGGCGCGCCGCGCCGCGCTCGCGCGGGTGCTCGCACCCGAGCCGGACATCATCCTCCTCGACGAGCCGACCAACCATCTGGATCTCCCGACCATTGAATGGCTGGAGGACGAGATCCGCTCGCTTCGCAGCGCCATCGTCGTCATCAGCCATGACCGGCGCTTCCTGGAGAAGACCACCACCGCCACCGTCTGGATCGACCGCGGCGGCGCACGGCGGATCAACGAAGGGTTCGGCGCCTTCGAGGCCTGGCGCGACAAGACGCTGGAGGAGGAAGAGCGCGACCTCCAGAAGATGGACCGCAAGATCGTGCGCGAGGAGCACTGGCTGCGCTATGGCGTCAGCGCCCGCCGCACCCGCAACCAGCGCCGCCTCGGCGAGCTGCACGCCATGCGCGCCGACCGCAAGAACGTCCGCCGGGCCGTCGGCATGGCCGAGATGAACGCCGGAGAGACGCGCGAGAGCGGCAAGCTGGTGATCGAGGCGGAGAACATCTCCAAAGGCTATAACGGCCGCACCCTCGTCGACGATTTCTCCATGCGCATCCAGCGCGGCGACCGCGTCGGCTTCGTCGGCCCGAACGGCGCGGGCAAGACGACGCTCCTGAAGATGCTGATCGGCGAGACCAAGCCCGACACCGGCAAGATACGCCTCGGCACCAATCTCGACCTCGCCTTCCTCGACCAGAAGCGCGCCGCGCTCCGCGACGAGCAGACGGTGTCGGAAGCTCTCACCGACGGGCGCGGCGACCAGGTCATGGTCAATGGCGAGCCAAGGCACGTCGCCGGCTACCTCAAGGACTTCCTGTTCCAGCCCGAGCAGATCCGCACGCCCGTCGTGAACCTCTCCGGCGGCGAGCGCGCGCGGCTGCTGCTCGCCAAAACCATGGCGACCCCCGCCAACTTCCTGGTGCTGGACGAGCCGACCAATGATCTCGACATGGAGACGCTGGACCTCCTACAGGAGCTGATCGCCAACTATCCCGGCACGGTCATGCTGGTCAGCCATGACCGCGACTTCCTCGACCGCACGGTGACCAGCATCGTCACCCCCGACGACCAGGGCAAGTGGATCGAATATGCCGGCGGCTATTCCGACATGCTGACCCAGCGCCGCTCCGACGCCAAATCAGCGCGCGGCATCCCCGAGCGCAAGGGCAAGGGCGGCCGCAACCACGACCTCACCGGCGCCTCGAAAATGACCGTCACCGCCCCTCCCCCGGCGAACCCGTCCGGCGCGAAACTCTCCTACAAGCAGAAATTCGCCCTCGAAAGCCTGCCGAAAACCATCGCGACCCTTGGCAAGGAGATTGCCGATCTCGAGACCGAAATGGCGAGCCCGACGCTGTTCGCGAAGGACCCCAGCCGGTTTGCCAAGCTCGCGAAGAAGCTGGATGCGAAGCGGGCGGAACTGGCGAAGGCGGAGGATGAGTGGCTGGAGTTGGAGATGTTGCGGGCGGAGGTTGAGGGGTGAGTTTGAGCCACTTTTCTCTTTTATGACACGGAGGCTCAGCTTATTGCTTAATTTTAACTTTTTACGGACTTATGTTTTAGAGACATATGCAACGGATTCGCAGTATTTAAGAGTTGTTTGATATTTCATTCTAAAACATCAGCGCTCGATGAAAGTCGCCATGGGAACCGAAGAGAGGTGCTTTTCCGAACTAGACATAAGCAATAGTCGGTTTATGGTGTTATCCTGAATGCCTCCAACGCGGAATGTACTTGTCACAGTTCCCGCTGTCGTTGGGGCTTGCAAGCGGCATAATGATTTATCTAAGACTTTCTTATGCTTTTTGTAACGTGAAGCAAGTTGCGCTTCATAGTTCGGCTTAGGGTCACAGCCACTCCGATTCAGGATGTAGTTATATGCACCTTGGAATACGGAAGTTATGCAGGAAAAAGTGGGATCCTCAGCCGCATGAAGAGTGGCCTCCTGTCCGACTGGGAAAGTAAAGCGGGAGGAGCACACAGCAGTCCGCAGGGCGGATAACGTCGGTTCGGTCCCAATATATCGGCGGTTAAGCGCCGCCTGCAATTCCTGCCACCTGAAGGGGCTATCAGTCAGGATTTGCGCTCCAGTCGCTTGAGCCAGATACATGGCCATCTCAAAATTGGGCGCCATATTAAATATATTAAATTGCCCGCCGTCCTGAGCAGAAGCGTCCTGGGTTACGGAAAGTAAGTCTTTTTTCCCTTATCTTTTCGATAGCCCTAATAAGATCTTTTTCATCAATCCTTTCTGAGCCGTTGATATCAATAATACGCCGTACGAGATGTTCGTTGGGCACATTAAGCATCATACGATGCATGTCCTCCTTCATGATATCGTTCATTCTTGGGTCATCTAAAGATTCGAACAGCAATTCACGCGAGCGCCAGCGCGCCATTGACATCACTTGATGCCGGAGATGCGAATCGAAATCACACGGGTCGGGAACGAGAGTGACCATACCGGCCTCGACCAGCGGCATAATCTGCAGGAAGATCATAAGTGCTTTCAAAGCTTCACCGCGATACAACTGCGGGTTCTCGGTAGGCCGCTTGTCCTTTGAGAGAGTGCCTGCATTCAAGAATGGATGCTGAATGATGATGTGGCCAAAATACAGTGATGAACCAAGCGCGAACTCGGTGATAAGCTTGGGGTGGAGAAAGCCCGTATATACCGATCGAAAACTGCCATCAGGTTTTGGGAGCAGCCCGAGCAGGTCGGTCTCCAAGGGCCATAGCGACTCGTATATGCCATATAGTCTGGCTATCTTCTCATCGGTCATGCCCCGACGAAGGTCATTCCAGCCCACGTTCGGCATATCGAACAACTGAGCGATTCCAGCCATAAGCATGAGGTTGCGTTCGCGAATGCTTTTCTCCGTCCATGACGTTCGTAGCTGCTCATGTTTACCCTTGCAGCATTCGCCGAACGAATGTCCGGAACCGCATGGACAATACTCGCGCTGCTTAGGTGTAATTTTCGGCTCTGCCTTGATCAACCATTTCCGGGGTTTCTCGGTGCGGCCGAACTGGTCTTGGTAGTACACGTCACCGCCTTCGAATTTCGCGAACATCTCACCGCCGAAACCAAAGAGCTCACCCAACGGGGGTTGCAGCGTGGATCGCAGCTCCGCCCAAGCTCTCGTTACGGTCGCCTCTGGATAGAGCCATTCTTTTTTGCCAGCCGCGACGTATCTTTTGGCCATGGCTTTCATAATATAGTTTATTTCACTTACCTGATTAGAGTCGAGATAGCGTGATTTGATGAATTTTATTGTGGAAACCATTGACTTTTGAAAGCTGCGCGAAAATGTCCGCTTTGTTACTGGAGAAGCGCTTTGGTCCTTGGCGTATTCTAGATTTGTGAGAATCAAGCAGTGATTAGGACCAAAGGGGAACAAAGTCTGGGACCCCTTGAGCGCAATAGAGGGATCACTCGGATAATTATTCCTTGAATCTGATGGCGGAATGGCATAATTGTAGACCGTTATTGGATGATCGCTGAGAATGAACTTAGTTTCCGAATGCTCTGCGGACACAATTTCTCGGACTCCGGTGGTCCAAGTCGTAACGTTGAGCATCCTGAGGCTCTGCATTTCGAGCATTAACTCGTTTTGAGAAATTTCGGGATACTGCTGACGCAGCCATGCCAGCCCTTTTGGTGTTCTTAATTTTTGTATATCCATGTATTCGAATAGGTCTCGGAAACATTCATGCCAAGCACCTTGATCGTCTTCGCTAAACGCGCGAATTGCCTCTGCTCCACGCCTGTCAATATCTCCAAAAAGCTCGCGTTCGATTTGGTCGCTCACCTCGGCGCCGAAGAACGTCGAGTAAAGATCCTTTTGTAAAAATGCCCGAGACGTCGGCGCATTGCGCAACGAGCAACCAATGGCGAAGCTGCCGTCACCGCGTGGGTAAGTGGGCGGGTCGAGGTCGAGAAGGCAATGCGTGTCTGCACCAGTGCTGAAAAAGCGCTCCTGATGCCACTGGGGTACGTAATGGTTCTTCCTGGTGACCGCCATTATATTTACTCCCTGAGATTTACTCGATAGCCATCAGCCTGCTTGCCTTCCAAAGTCAAATATATGCCGTGCAAGCGATACTTGGCTAAACTCGTCAGACTCCCTCCCTTGACGCACCGCACAAAAACGCTCATATCCCCCCTGCAAACGCCGTGACGCGCTGCGCTCCCTTCCTCCCGATCGCTGTCTTTTGCAGTGCTGCAGGAATGCAAGACGAGCGCCTTCGGACTTCGATCCGATCACGGCCCGTGCCGACTGGGTCCGCAAGCGCGAAGACCGTCGGCCGTTTCGCGGGCTTAAGCCCCGCATCATGTCAAAGGCATTTCTTGACCCATACCAGCTTCTCGACGCTCGGCCTGTCCGACGTCCTTCTCACCGCGCTTGCGCGCGCCGAAATCACGACCCCGACCCCGATCCAGGCCCAGGCGATTCCCGTCGTCCTGTCGGGCAAGGACGTGCTCGCCATCGCCCAGACCGGCACCGGCAAGACCGCCGCCTTCGCCCTCCCCGTCATCGACGCGCTGATCAAGAGCGGCCGTCATGCCCAGCCGAAGACGCCCGTCGCCGTCTTCCTCGCGCCGACCCGCGAGCTCGCCTCGCAGATCGCCGACAGCGTGAAGAACCTCCTCGCCGGCACCCAGCTGCGCCAGCACGTGATCTTCGGCGGCATCTCGGCCCGTCCGCAGATCGAGGCCATGCGCCGCGGCGTCGACATCGTCATCGCCACCCCCGGCCGCCTGCTCGACCTCGTAGACCAGAACGCGCTGTCGCTGGGCTCCGTCGAGCACATCGTCCTCGACGAGGCCGACCGCATGCTCGACATGGGCTTCGTGCGCGATGTCATGCGCATCGTGAAGTCGCTGCCGACCAAGCGCCAGTCGCTGCTGTTCTCGGCGACCATGCCGCAGAACGTCGAGGCGCTCGCCGCCAAGATCCTGAAGAACCCGGTGCGCGTCGAAGTGACGCCCGAGGTGGTGACGGTCGAGAAGATCTCGCAGAGCGCCTATCTCGTGCCGCAGAAGGCCAAGAAGCATTGGCTGGTGAAGCACCTCGCCGATCCCGCGCTCGATAAGGTCGTGGTCTTCACCCGCACCAAGCACGGCGCCAACCGCCTGTCGGAAGACCTGATCAAGGCCGGCATCGATTCCGCCGCGATCCACGGCAACAAGAGCCAGGCCGCCCGCCAGAAGGCGCTCTCCGCCTTCCACGCCGGCGAGACCCGCGTTCTCGTTGCCACCGACATCGTGGCGCGCGGCATCCACGTCAACGACATCAGCCATGTCGTCAACTTCGACCTGCCGGAAGAGCCGGAGAGCTACGTCCACCGCATCGGCCGGACCGCGCGCGCCGGCAAGTCGGGCTTCGCGATCGCCTTGGTCGATCCGTCGGAGCGGGCGAAGCTGCGCTCGATCGAGAAGCTCACCGGCCAGCGCTTCGAGCTGAAGGAGTCGGAGTTCGCCGGCGCCGAGCTCGCTGCGATGGAAGAAGAGAAGGCGCGTCCGCCGCGTCCGCAGCAGGGTCGTCCGGGCGGCCACGGCAAGCCAGGCGGCCAGAACCGTTCTGGCGGTCGTCCGAGCGGCAACGGCGCCGGCGCCGGCCGGGCCAAGACCGAGGGCCATCGCGGCCAGCGCGCCCGTCCGTCGGGCCCGCGCGCCGTCGCCTGATCGCGGCAACCATCTGAATTGAAAACGGCCGGGAGAGATCCCGGCCGTTTTCGTTTGGCGCTCGTAACGCGCGGATGTTGCAGCCCTTCCGTCCCCTCTCCATATGAAATCAGGAGACAGGGAGAGCCGCATGGCCGAGACGATCAAGATCGACATTCCGCACAAGCTGACGCGCGAGACCGCCCGTGTGCGGATCGCGGAAGGATTCGGCAAGATGCGCGATCAGGCGATCGGCGGCATGGTGAAGTTCGAGGACGTCTGGACCGGCGACCGGCTGACCTTCCAGGCCAAGATGCTCGGGCAGACGGTGGTCGGGCGCGTCGACGTCGAGGACAGCAATGTCCATGTCGAGATCGACCTGCCGGGCTTCCTCGCGGCCATCGCCAGCAAGATCAAGGGCAAGATCGCCCAGGGCGGCCAGATCCTCCTCGAGAAGAAGTAGCGCACGCCGGGAGCTGCATCCCTCGGCCTACTCGGCAACGCTCCGCAGCGTTGCCTCGGTCGCCTTGACGGTGCCACCCGTATCGGTGGCGTCGATCGCCAGCACCGTGCCGAGGCCCGGCACCTCTGACCCTACCTTGACGCGCCAGAGCTCTTTGTCGGTCGCCAGAATCGCCTCGTCCTGGAACACCATGACGATCTGAAAATCCGCCGGCACCAGCGGCGCCGCCCGCACGATCGCCGGCGCCGGCATCGCCCCGCCGTCACCCGCCTCGACCGCGCCGGTGATGATCGGATCTACGTCGCTCGGCCGCATCGAGGCGAGGAGCTGCCGGTTGAAGTAGTCGGGGTCGTTGACCGAGATGGTATAGGCGACGAGGAAGAAGCCGATCGAGGCCACGCAGAGGCCGGTCGCCAGCATCTGGTCTAGGGTGAACAGGCTGCTGAGGCCCGAGAACCGGCGCGTCGCGCGGCCGGCGGTTTCTGGCCATTCGGGCCGGGACAGGCGGGCGGAAATGACGGCGAACATGGTCGACCCCGAGCGGTAGAGAGGCCCCCATCCTTCCATTGGCCGCTTAAAGGTTCCTTCTTCCTGATGACCGATCGCGGGGGAATGTGCCGTTAGGGTTTACCAAGCGTAAACGCCGACCGCGCGGCTGACATTTGTGATTAACGATCCGTTAGAAGATATGCCGGGCGGCCCTGCCCTTCGGCAACCAAAAGCCGCATGATGGGCTTTGCTGCGGGAGAGACGGCGATACCCCGTCAGCTGCCATCGGAGGCTGGAAAGACCCATGTCGGAACGCGAAAAACGCAGCGCCTCGCGCATTCGCTCCCGCCTGCGGCCGGGCAAGCTCCTGAGCGAGGAAGGCGCCTTCATCGGCGACTGTGCGATCACCGACAGGACGCCTTCGGGCGCACGGGTGCGGATCTTCGACGCAGCGGCGCTGCCGGCGGAAATGGCGCTGTTCGACGAGCGCGAGACCGAGCAGTGGCAGGTCGAGCTTGTCTGGGCGGCCGGCGCCGAGGCCGGCCTGCGCTTCCTGACGCCCGCTACCCCAGTCGAAGACGGCGATGCCGAGAAGATCGCCGGGCGCTATTACGCCGTTCGCCCATAGCGGCGAGACCGGCGCGCCGCAGCGAACGAAGGCCGCCGTAATTGGCGGCCAGCTTTCGGCCTAGAGGACCGACAGCAGCCCGCCGACGTTGCCGAAGAGGCCGAGCACCGGCGAGGCCGACGAGTCCGCATTCTTCACGTCGTAGAGCCCGGCAAAGCGCGACAGGAAAGCGTCGAGCTTCTTCGGATCCTGGAAATCCTTGACGTCGATGCGCTTGGCGATGATCGCCGCTTGCTTGTCGATATCGAGCGAGGAGAACGAGTCCGGCAGGCCGAGCGAGGTCTTCACCACCTCGACGATGGCCTTGTCCGCCAACATCTTCAACGGCGACGTCAGTTCCGGAGCGTGCCGCAGGAAATAGAGCGCCAGCCGCGTGCCCTCGTTGGTATCGCCGGCTTCCGCCTCCATCGTGGTGAGGAGGTAGAGGTTCTCGGTCGATAGCCGCTGACCCGGCTCCTGCACGCTGCCCTCGCTGATCTTCACCTTGCCGCTCGTGTCGAAATTGAACGAGGCGGCGAAGTCGGAATAACGGCTGTCGCCGAAGGAATTGGCATAGCTCGACCGGTCGCCGAGGTCGCTGGTCAGGATCTTCTTCAGCTGCGTCGTCGTCAGCTTCTCGTCCTCCAGGCCATAGGCCTTCAGCGTGTAGTCCAGCACCGTCTTGTTGGCGAGGAGGTCGTCGAGCGAGCGCAGGCTGCCCGCCGCATCGACATATTTTGCCGTTTCCGACTTCAGCACTTCCTTCTTCGCCGCGCTGAGGTCGGTTCCGAAGCTTGCGGTGTACTTGGTGCCGACCGTCGTCATCGCGGCCGTCGAGACCACCTGCTGCTGCTCCCGGAGCTTGCCCGTCGCATCGAAGTTGAAGGCGGCGGCAAGCTTCTCGTAGCGTTCGTCGCCGAGCTTGTTGACGTAGCTGTTGGGATCGGAGACGTCGCTCTGCAGCACGCGGCGGATGCGGGTCAGGCTCTCGGTCGCCGGATCGAGATCGAAGGCGCGCAAGACGTAGTCCAGGGCATCGCGGCCGAACACCGGATCCTTGATGAGCAGGTCGCTCAGCGACTTCATCTTCGACAGCTGCAGCTTGTAGGTGCTGGTGCGCGACGCGTCCTTGGCGGCCGCATCGGTCTGGTAGTTCTTGTAGTAGCCCGCCGTGGTCGTCTCGGTCATCGCTTCGGACTGCGCCGAACCGCCGACGGCGACACTGCCGGTGGTGCCAAAGCTGAAGGCGTCGCGCATCGCCGTCATCTTCTGCTTGTAGGCGACGTCCGCCGAGGTCGCCGTCGACATCTGATTCAGCGCGCTGGTGGTATCGTTGACGTCGCTAGTCAGGATGCTGCGCACGAAAGCGGTGTCGGTCGTCGACGTGACGCCGAAGGCGGTCCTGACATAAGCGAACAGCCGATCGTCCGACAGCAGCGCGTCGACGTTGGTAATCTGCGTGATCTTGTCGGTGAAGTAGGACGTCTCGTAGGCGGCGGTCTTAGAGCTCGCCATGTTTTCCGACTTGACGTTGAAGTCGTAGATCAGCTGGCTGGTATCGGCTGCATCCATCGCCGTCGTCTTGCCCGTGGCGAGACTGCCGTCCGCGGCGAAATTGAACTTGTCGGCGAGCTGGAAGAAGATGTCGTCGCTGCTGGACGCCTTGTCGTCGGCGATGGCGCCGGTCAGCACATCCCGCACGTAGGTCTTCGAGGTCAGCGCCGGGTCCCGCCCGATCGAGCGCATCGCGACGTCGAACAGTTGCGGATCGTTGATGAACTGATCTACCGACGTGATGGTCTGCATCTTGGCTTCGAAGTGGGTCGTCTTCGACGCCAGGCTCACCGCCTGGCGCACCCGGTATTCCGAATAGGCCTCGATCAGCGACTCGTTCTGGCCGGTGCTCTGCGCCGTCTTCACCGCATCGGCGGTCTTAAAGCTGAACGCCTCGGCAAACTTGCGATAGCGGTCGTCGGCCAGCGCATTGGCGAACGACGACTTGTCGGTGAGATCGCTCTCGATGACCTTGCGGATGAAACCTTTCGACGAGGCCTGATCCTCGAGCCCGTAAGCCTTCAGCGCGTAGGTGTAGAGGCGGCTGTCGCCGAGGAAGTCGTCGACGTCCTTCACCTTGCCGATGTTCTTGTCGTAGTAGGCGGTATCGCTGGCGACAGTCCCCGTCTTCTCGATCCGATCGAGCGACTTCGTCAGGTTGCCGGCGTAATAGCGATAGTTGAGCAAGGTCGAGAGCATCGTGCTGGCCTGTGGTCGAGGGAATGGATCGAGCCATGCCGATGGCCCGTCATTGTCGTCGCGCCCTGAGGCTAGCACCGCGATATTGACGCAAAGCTAACTATGTTCGCCGTCCGACTGTCGCCCGGTCACCCGGTCACCCGGAGGTCGCGGGCTCCACGGGCGCGCGCTTCAGGCCCTCGCCGCCGATCTGACCCTTTGGCAGGAAATCGAACTGCTCGATCAGGATCTCGTGCACGATTTCCTGCTTGTAGCGGCCGTTGACGGAATCGCGGATCGCGTTGGTGAGGGCCGCGAGGTCGTACTGCTCGGGCTTCTCGAAATCGAAGGTCGAGGCCGTGTAGACAGCGCGAAACGCCTCGTCGAGGATGAACGGATCCGGCGGCACCGCGAGCTTGTTGGCGATTTCGCCATCGACGGTATAGACGAAGCTCGCGATGACGTAGCCCTGGATGGCGTTCTTGGCGATGATCGGGACCGTGATACCCTCGGTCTTGCGGTAGTCGAGCCCGACGAAATAGGTCGGCTCGACCGTTTCTGCGCTAGCCTCGTTCGAGACATAGGACGCCACGGCGTAGCTCGTGCCGAGCGAGGCAATGCAGACCCAGATCCCGATGGCGATGATCTTGATCATTTGACCCGCTTCACCCCACTGATCGCCGAGCCGTAGGTGCCATCCGACTCCGCGTCCGCGATCGCCTGCGCGATCAGGCCGGTGATCTCGCCGGCGGCCTCCATGTGCAGCTGGAGGACGCGGCGGTTGTCGTCGAGACGCTCGCGCAGCGTGTTCAGCTTGACCTTGAGGTTGGGGGTGACGTTCGCTGGATCCAGGCCACGGGAGATTCGCGACAGCTCGAGCAGGCTTTGGTTCTTGCGGTGGCTGAGCTCGGTCAGATTGATCGAGCGGCCCTCGCGCAGCGCCATGGTTTCACCCGCGAGCAGTGCCTCGAGCCGGTTGATGGACTGTGTGAGAACGGTTTCCAAAATCATCTTCCTGTTCTGTCCGGGCGGGACGGTATGCACGTTATCCGGGGGGACCTAGCCGAGGCCCTTGAAGGCCTGGGCACCGGTCGTCATGCTGTCGCTGGCCTTCAGCTTGTCCTGGGCGCCACTGACGGCTTCAGCCTTGGAGCCGCGCTTCTCCAGCATCTCCGCGATGCCGATCCCGCCATCCTTGGCCATCTCGTCGCCGATCCGCTCGGCCAGCATCGATTTCCAGATCTTGCCGGCCGTGCCGGTGCCGAAATAGGTGGAATTGTCCTCAGGCAGCATGCCGTCGATGAAGGTCCGCAGCACGAAGCTCTCGAACTGCTGCGTCGGCGACATCACGCCGCTGCGCGAACCGCGCGAGACGAAGGAGATCGACTTCTCCGGCACATTGCTCTTGGCGACAGGGGTCTCAGGGGCCGCGCCTGCTTCCTGCGAGGCCTTGGCAAGGTCCGTCTCGAAGCGCTTTCCGATGGCCGGGTCAGCCGTCGCCGTCGGAGAGGCGGCCGGCGTTTTCTGCGCGGCAGCAGCGATCGGGGTGGTGGCCGACAGGATCGTCATCAGGGAATCCTTCGCCGCCGAATCTGGACCATGCGGGGCGGCGCATTTCTTGCGATGGTTCTACGCCGTGCAACTTATTCGAAGCTTGCGCGCGCGGCGGTCAGGTAGTCGTCGAGGGCCAGTTCAAGCGCCGATCGCTCCGCCGCGCGCCACGCCTCGCCGGTCGCCTCATCGCAGGCATGCTCCAGGCGCTTCTCGATGCCTTGCGCCTCCCGCAGCCGGCTGGCAGAGGCAGTTTGCAGGACCTGGTTGCCGGAGATATGGACCTCGTTGCGCCGCAGCGTCGTCGCCTTGGCCTCGAGGAACAGTCCCTGCAGCAGCGATTGATCTCCAAGGCTTTGCAGGATCTCTACACTGGTGGCGGCGAGCGCGATGCCCTCGCGCTTGAGGTCGGCAAGACGCCACTCCTCCATCTCGCGCTTGCGCGCCTGAACCGACAGGAGACGCTGAAGACGGTCCGCCCTCGCCTGCTCGCCGCTCATCCCTGCAGCACCCAGCGCTGGTAGCTCTCGACGAAGATCGTCAGGAAATCTCCGATGGAATAGCCAAGGAGAATCAGGCCCCCGGCGATCACGAAGGGCAGCGAGATGAAGTAGATCGGGATCTGCGGCGTCATCTTGTTGGCAAGGCCGATCGCGAAGTTGACGATGACGGCGTAGACGACGAAGGGGCTGGCGATGCGCAGGCAGAGCTTGAAGGTCATGTCGAGGTTGTCGACCATCGAGGCCAGCGCCATCCGCGGCGCAAAGCCGAGCATTACCGGCATGGCGGTATAGGAAGCGACCAGTGCGCGCAGGATCTCGGCATGCAGGTTGAGCGAGAAGATCAGCACTGTCGCCGTGAGGGTGATGAGCGAGACGACCGCCGGCTCCGGCCCGTTCTCGTCCAGCGCCACGCCCATCGCCTGACCCATGCCGATCGCATTGGCGACGAACGACCCGCCGAACTGGACGGCGATCAGGAAGATGCGGCCAAGCAGCCCGATCAGAAGGCCGTTCAGCACCTCGGTCAGCAGCATCAGCAGCCGCGCGTCGTCATTGGCGCCCTGCAGCAAGGGGGTCAACGTCGGCAAGAGCCCCGGCGCGACGGCCAAAGAGACGCCGAAGGCGATGAACAAGCGGATCTGTGCCGGAATGCTGGAGTTCGAATAGCCCGGCAGCACCATCAGACAGCTTCCGATCCGGCAAAAGATCATGAAGATGCCGATGATGACGACCGTGGCGTCCGCGTTCACGAGATTGAGCCCAACGCCTTGATGTCCACGCCGCGGGCGATCTCGAGGTGCGACAGCACCGGCAGGTTCACGAAGATCCGCTCGATCATCATCCGCACGTAAGGGCGCGCATCCGGCGAGGCGACGAGCACGAAGTTCTCGCCCTGGTCGGTCTTCTCGCGGATCACCTTGGTCGCTTCCGTCGCGAACTGCTCGACGAGGCGCGGGTCGATGTCGAACTCGATCACGTCGCCTTTGGCGTCGCGCTTCAGGGCCTGGTGGAAGGCGAGGTCCCAGCGGTTGCCGAGGCGCAGCACGCCGAGCTGGCCCTTGTGCAGGAGATCGCCGCAGATCTGCTGCGCCATGCGGGTGCGGACATGCTCGACGATCTTCTCCGAGCGCCGGACGTGCGGTGCGATCTCGGCGATGGCCTCGAGGATCAGCGTCAGGTTGCGGATCGAGACACGCTCGGCGAGGAGCAGCTTCAGCACCGCCTGCAGGCCGCTGAACGACATGTGCGCCGGGACGATCTCGTCGATCAGCCGCTTGTACTCCGGCTCCAGCCGGTCGAGCAGCGTGCGGGTATCCTTGTAAGACAGAAGGTGTGCGAGGTTGTTGCGGATGACCTCGGACAGATGCGTCAGAATGATCGACAGCGTGTCGACAGGCTCGAAGCCGGCGCGGCGGGCGGCCGCCCCGAAGGTCTCCGAGATCCACGCCGCCTTCAGGCCGAAAGCCGGCTCGCGGGTGAGGTCGTGCGGAATGTCGGGCACCGGCGAGTCGCCGAGGACGATCAGGAGGTCGCCGAGCCGCAGGGCCTGGGTGGCGACCACCGTGCCGTGCACCTTGATCTCGTAGGACTTTGGATCGACCGACAGGTCGTCGCTGAGCTTGATCTCGGGCACGACGAAGCCGAAGCGGGAGGCGAAGCGCCGGCGCATCTTCTGCACGCGGTTGCCGAGCTCGTCGCGCGAGAAGGCGAGATGCGCCGCCATCTGCTTGCCAAGCACGAGTTCGACCTCGACGATGCGCAGCGACTCCTTGACCGACTGGCGCTCGCTCTCGATCGCCTGGCTCTCGGCCTGCTGCTTTTCAGCCTCGACCACCCTCTCCGCTTCGGCCCGCCGGCGCGGCACGGTGTAGGCGATGAGGCCGAGGACGCAGGAGACCACGAAGAACGGCACGAACGGCAGGCCCGGCAGCAGCGCCAGAATGCCCATCAGGAGCGAGGAGATCATCATGGCGCGCGGGTAGTAGCCGAGCTGCGTCATGATCGCCTTCTCGGCGGCACCGCGTGTGCCGCCCTTGGAGACGAGAAGGCCGGCGGCGAGCGAGACGATCAGCGCCGGGATCTGGGTGACCAGACCGTCGCCAACCGACAGCTTGACGAAGACGTCGGCAGCATGCCCCGCGTCCATGCCATGGCGGGTGACGCCGATGATGATGCCGCCGAAGATGTTGACGGCGGTGATGATGAGGCCGGCGATCGCATCGCCGCGCACGAACTTCGAGGCACCGTCCATGGAGCCGAAGAAAGAGCTTTCTTCTTCCAGTTCGCGGCGGCGCTGCTGCGCCTGGCGCTCGTCGATGAGGCCGGCGGAGAGGTCGGCGTCGATCGCCATCTGCTTGCCGGGAATGGCGTCGAGGGTGAAGCGCGCGCCGACTTCGGCGATACGCGTCGCGCCCTTGGTGATGACGAGGAAGTTGACGGTGATCAGGATGATGAAGACGACGAGGCCGATGACGAAATCGCCGCCCATGACGAATTCGGAGAAGCCGCCGATGACGTAGCCGGCCGCGTTGTGTCCCTCGTCGCCATGGCTGAGGATCACGCGCGTCGTGGCGATGTTCAGCGACAGGCGCAGCATGGTGGCGAGCAGCAGGATCGTCGGAAAGGACGAGAAGTCGAGCGGCTTTTCGATCCACAGCGAGACCATCAGGATCAGCACCGACAGCGAGATCGAGATGACCAGGCCGAAATCGATGAGGAAGGCGGGAATCGGAACGAACAGCACCGCCATGATGAAGACGATGCCGAGCGCGAAGCCGATATCACGGCGGCTCTTGGCCTTGATCGGGGGGCTAAGTCTCAGCGGTGCGACGAGCGACATCCGGCGTTCCCTCGGGCATTGCGCCCCGTGCGTGACCCCCGGCTTGACGCCGTGGCATGGAAGGCCGGCGCGGCAGCGGGAAAGCTACGCGGCAAGGCCGGAAAGAAGCGGGCCGACGGCACGCCATTTCTCCCGATCTTCCTGACGGTTCGAGCTTGAGCCGGGCTGGAAAGGTTTCCAAAACATTAGCAACGACTGCATCCACCCCAGACGGTGGTGCCGGTCCGCATCGGCAACCCCTCGCACGACGAGGCTGCAGCCGCTCCCCGGCCTGAACGCAAAGAGGCCCCGGGCGGCGTTTGCCGGCCCGGGGCCTCGAGGACAAAAGTTCGCTGGACGGTGTCCTGATCAGTAGCCGTGTTCGATGCGGGCGTAGCTTTCCTGGGTGAAGGAATAGACCTGCGCACCGGTGAAGGAGGCCGTGAAGGCGACGATGATGAAGATCGCAATGATCTTCGGCACGAAGGTCAAGGTCACTTCCTGGATCTGCGTCAGGGCCTGGAACAGCGCGATCAGGATGCCGACCAGCATGGCGCCGCCGACCGCGGGCCCCGAGGCGATGACCACGGTCCAGATCGCGGACTGAATGATGTCGATGGCGTCGGCCTGGTTCATCTCGGCTACTCGATCTTGATGCCAGCGCCGAGGTCGACGGTCGCGCCACTGGTCAGCGTTGCGACGGCCCCGGCATCGGTCACCTTGACCGACTTCACGACACCGCTGACGGTGCCGTCCGACGAGGTCAGCGTGCGGCCGAGAACGGCGTCGGCCTGGGTCAGCGAGGAGACCGTCAGCATCGACTCCAGCTTCTGGTTCATCTTGATGCCCTGCTCGACGTTCGAGAAGGAGGCAAGCTGGCTGAGCTGCTCGGTGGCGTCCGTCGGGTTCAGCGGATCCTGGTTCTGCATCTGCGCGACGAGCAGCTGCAGGAAGGCATCATAGTCGAGGCTGGCTTGATCAGCATCCGACTTGGTGGACGAGGTCGTGGACGTCGTTGCCGTGCTCGCCGAGGTGCTGTTGACCGTGGTCATGACCGTGCTCCCATGGCCACGGGAACCCGGGCCTCGTGAAAGGTGGACTGGTTCGCCGGCGGCTCTGCGTCGGCGAGAATGGCCTCTTCCATCGGCATGAGCGCCCGCAGGCACTTCAGGCCGTCATAGGGACGGTCACGGCCGACGAGATCGGCGACGTCCATCAGGCCATCGCGCATCGCGGCGTTCGACGAGGTCGCCAGCAGCAGCGCATAGGTCCGGGTGAAGGCTTCGCGGGCGGCGACGGTGTTGGCCGGATCGATCAGCATCATCTGGACGATGAAATAGAGCTGGCGCAGCGGCGTCGTCGCGGCTTCCGCCTGCATGACGTGGCTCTCCAGGAGGAAGGTCACGTCGTTCAGGAGCTCGATCGAGGTCTTGCGATCGACCCGCATCACGGCACCGTTGATGAAGATCCGCTCGCCGGCCCGTAGGGAGACTTTCAGCGTCGCCATCGACTTTACTCCAGACCGTCGCGGATCATCGCGGTGACGTCGATGATGCCCTTGAAGCTGTTCACCTTGCCGTTGCGCAGGGCGTCGGTCTCGCGCATCACCCAAAGACCGATGGAGATGAGGCCGGCGCGCAGTTCTTCCGGCAGCGCGTTTTCGGGGTTGGCGAGATCCTCGATCAGCACGGACCAGAGCGTCCGCGTGACGTAGATCGCTTCGATCGCCGCCGACGACCGAGGACCCGCGAGCTCCGCGCGCGTCAGCACGTCGAGCGTATGCTCGAGCGCCTGGCGCTCTCGCTCGCGCGCAGAGGAGCCGCTTTCCTGCCTGATCTCTGCGTAGGAGAATTGATACATGCGCCGTTCCTCGATCTGGACGGGGCAAAGGCCCGTCCGAAATGCTGTCCGCTGTCGATCAGATCGAGAGCTGCCGCTCGATCAGATGTAGTTTAGAAGGCTTAGCGACTGAATCTTGCCTGTCACTGTATAGGCGGCTTCCAGCTGCGTTTTCAGCGCGTTGACGCGCAGGCTTGCTTCCGCGATGTCGACGTCCTCAAGCGCCGAGACTGTCTTCTCCATGATGTCCTGCTGGCGAAGAAGCTCGGTATTGGCGGACTCGACCCGCTTCAGCTTGGTGCCCACATCGGCACGCATCGAGGTGATCGCGGTGGTGCCCTTCTTCAGCTGAACAGCGGCAGCGTCGGTGACGACCTTACGCGTGGACTCGCCCAGTACGCCGATGTCGAGGCTGGTGATCATCGTGTAGGCGGAGGCCATGTTGCGGAAGGAGGCGTCGTTGGCGGAGGCCGAGGACGTGATGGTCTCGCTCTTGCTGACCGGCGAGTCGATCGTGCCGTTCGTGGCGTTCGACCAGTTCGCGGACCATGCCGCATCGGTGAACAGGGCGGAGAACTTGTAAGGTCCGGCCACCGTCGGCTGCGGCGCCGGCA
Organism: Mesocryomonas lacus; assembly: GCF_055730105.2. Taxonomy (NCBI): domain Bacteria; kingdom Pseudomonadati; phylum Pseudomonadota; class Alphaproteobacteria; order Hyphomicrobiales; family Aurantimonadaceae; genus Mesocryomonas; species Mesocryomonas lacus. Next base: position 140,517 of record NZ_JBUZWF020000003.1, on the reverse strand, counting down.
ATGCGAAGGTCGCCGTGGGCGTAAAGCCGGCGGGATTGGTCAGATAGTCCTTCATCTGGTCGGCGGTGACCAGGCTGGCATCGTCGGTGCCCGTCGCGGCCCGTACGAAGTTGCTGAAGTTCAGCTGTGTCGCCGCATCGGCGAGCGTCATATCCGTCTTGATCGGCGACACGTTGCTGTTGTCGCCGGCAAACAGGAACTGCCCGCTCGACGCGTTCAGCGCCGAGGTCATCTGCTGCAGGCCGGACTTGGCGTCGCTGACGAAGACCGTGAAATCGGTGGCGACGCTGATGCCGACGAGGTTGTTGGACAGCGCCTCACCACCTTCGCTGATGGTCGCGAGCGACGCGTCGATGTTCTCGAGCCGCGTGGTGACGAGGCCATTGGAGATCCGCTGCTCCTTGAACGTCGATTCCTGCGCACGGGCGCTGATGGCGCTGCCGGTCAGCCGGCCGAGCGTGCGGCCGACATCAACGTGCCGGCCCGAATTGACCTCCTGCGAGGCATCGTTGAGCGAGCTCTGAAGCTTGACCAGCGAGGTTCGGGTGGCGCTGTTGAAGGAAAGCGTCGAAATGCTCATGGTTTCAAGCTCCGTCAGATGCTGTTGAGAAGCGTCTTCAGCATCTCGTCGATGGTGGAGAGCAGTTTGGAAGAGGCCTGGAAGGAGCGCTCCAGCTGCATCATCTGCGTCAGCTGCTCGTCCATGTTGATGCCGGTCTTGTTGGACAGCGTGTCCTGCGTCCGCTCGAGAACGGTAGTCTTGTATTCCGTCTCGTTCAGCGAGTTCTGACGGGTTGCCTGCAGCCAGCTGACCGAGGAGGCGGCGTAATCGGCGACGCTTCCCTTGGAGTCGGCACTGCTGTCGTCCGCGAAATTGCGGGTCGTCGCCATCGCCGTGCTCAACTGATTGAGCCGCGCCGTGAAGCCGCCGAGGTCTGCGGTGTTGTAGTCGTACTGGATGCCGTCGCGCAGCAGCGTCGGCGTCGCCGTCACCCCGCTCGCCAGACGCAGCGAGCCGGCGAGGCCGATGACCGCAGGGGTCGTCGCCGTCGCGGTGCCAGCGACGAGGCCGCCATCACCGCCGCCTGAGCCGACGATGGACGACAGTGTCATGGGCACTGCACCGCCGACGCTGGCAGCGGACGCAGTGATCTTGCCGGTACCGTCAGCCGTAAAACTGACCTTACCCGCGCCCAGTGCCGTCGAGCCGCCTGCGGGAATCGCACCCGCGACCATCGACTGCAGCTTGGTAGCGAAATTGGCTGCACTCGTCAGGTCGCCGGCTGCCAAAGTGCCGGTCGCGACATACGTCGTATCGCCGTATTTAAAGTTAAATGACAGCGTATCACCAGCGGTGGTCCCGGTCGCGTCGAACGTGCCGACATCGAGCCGGGATACCGTCGCCAGTGTGCTGGGATCGACCGCGGTGAACAGGCCCGGCACGTCCGGCATGCCGGTGGCGCTCTCCTTGAAGGCGTCGATCAAACCACGCGCCGTCTCGTCGAGCTGCGTCTGGTAAGTGACCATGATGTCGTCGCGCAGCGCGACGAGACCGGCGACCGAGCCGTTTTTCAGCGGCATATAGGCGGTGCTACCGGTGACCGCGGTGCCGTCGATCGTCAGCGCATTGCCTTCGGTCACGGTCTCGTTGAGGCCGGGGGTCGGGGTGAAGCCGATCGCGCGGGCCGTCGTCTCGAACAGCGTCACACCGGAATCGGTGTAGAGCACCATGTCGTTCTCGCCGCGCGTGACGATGTTGACGCCGACATACTGCGACAGGGCGGCGACCGCCTGGTCGCGCTGGTCGCTGGCATCGGTCACATCGGCACCGCTGCGGGTGCCACCGACCACTTCCTTGTTCAGAAGCTCGATCTTGGCGAGCAGCTTGTTCATTTCCGCCGCCGCGTTGACCAGCTCGGTGTCCGCATCCTTGCGGATCGTCTGTGTCGTGGCCGAGGCCTCGTTCAGCGTCTTCACGAGGTCGGAAGCCGCGGTCACGGCATTGCGGGCGAGTTCGTAATTGTTCGGCGAGGCGGACAGCGTCGTCAGCGCGTCGGACAGCTTGCTGACCATGGCGGCCGGCGAGCGGCTGAGCTCGGTGTCGCCGAGCGTCTCGCTCAGGCGGTCGAGGCCGTTGCTGATGACGTTGCCCTTGCCGACCGCTGCGCTGGCATCCAGCATATTGCGGAACAGCGCGTAGTTCGACGACTGCGAGACCGACTTGATCTGGACCTGGCCGTTCAGGCCGGTGATGACGTTGGCGTATTTCTTCGTCGCCCCGACGGTGTTGACGTTGGCGATGTTGCGGGCAACGAGCGCCGTCTGTGCCTGGGACGCCGCGAGCGACGACTTTGCCGTATCGAGGGCGGTGGAAAGCGACATGGCGGGGTTTCTCGCAGTCGGAGGTTGGCGGCGGCGCTGGGGTCGGCAAAAGGCGGACTGGACGGCAGTGCGGTAGGCGGCGCCGGGTGACGGCGCCTACCGCGGCAGCATCAGCGCTTCAGGTTGACGAGAACGTCGAGGATTTCCGAGCCGGTCTGGAAGACCTTCGAGTTCGCGGTGTAATTGCGCTGCGACTCGATCATGTTGGTCAGCTCGCCCGCCAGATCGACCGTGGAGTCCTCGAGCGCGCCGGCGGTCAGCTTGCCGAAGCCGCCGGAGCCACCGAAGCCCATCAGGACGGTCCCGGACTCGACGCCGGCGCTGTAGACGTTGCCGGCCTTGGCGATCATGCTGTCCGGGCTGTTGACCGAGGCCAGCGGGATCCTGAAAAGTTCCCGGGTCGTGCCGGAGGCGAAGGCCGCGGTGACGGTGCCATCCTCGCCGACCGAGATGTCCTTGATGACCTCAGCCGGATTGCCGTCGACGGACGCCGCCAGCGGCTGGGTGTTGCCGGTGAACTGCGTGGTGTCGCCGATGTTGAGATTGAAGGGACCACCGCCGATACCGGCGAGGTCGATCGTCAGCATGCCTGGACCGGAAGACGAGGTGTTAGCCCCAAAACCATTGATGCTGTCCAGCGTATAGTTTGTGGGATTGAAGTTCAGGACAGCTTTGGCCAAGGGAGCAGAAGCGGCGGCTCCGTAGGGGAAAGGCTTCGTGGCGAGAGTCTTTTCGGCCGTGCGACTGTCGTAGACAGCAACCTCCCATGTCTCATCCGCCGTCTTAGTATAGTAGACGTCGAGCTTTACGGCCTCGCCGGAGTTGTTGTAGACGGTGATTGAAGTACTGGTGGTCGAGTTCGACAGCGGGACTGTCGTCGCCAGGTTCTGCGACGGGAGATTGGGCGTTACGGCCGCTACGAAAGCCTTGTTCAGCGGCACCGTCAGGATGCCCTTGGTGGTCGGGTTGGCGCTGAGCAGCGAGGTCTTGAGGTTGACCTCTTGAAGGCCCGAAAATCCGTTAAGCACAGCGTCGGTGCCGGTCGTGCCGACCGGATAGCCCATCAGCGTGTAGCCCGCGGCATTGACCAGCGCGCCGTCGGCCTGCTGGGTAAACGAGCCGGCGCGGGTCAGGAAATTCCCGCCATTGCCGTCGCTGACGGCCATGAAGCCGTTGCCGTTGACGGCAAGGTCGAGCTTCTTCGGACTGTTGTCGTTGCCGGTGTAGCTGAGGCCGCCCTGCTCGCTGATGAACGTGCGCGTCTGCACCTCGACGGCGCCGGAATTGTAGCCAGCAGCATTGCCGGGAAGGATCAGCGAAGAGAACTCGGTCTGCGACTGCTTGTAGCCGGTGGTATCGGAATTCGCGATGTTTTCCGCGACGACCCCGAGCTTGCTGGCTTGCGCCGTCATGCCTGAGACGCTTGTGCGCATAATTCCGCCGATGCTCATCCGGTGCCCTTCCAATGGCAGTTTTGCTGCTCGATATTTAACTGCGAGAGCTTGCGCGAAACTGCCAGACAGGCAGCAGAACCCTTGCAGCACAGCAAATCTGGCCTAAACAAAGAAAAATCCCGTCTTTGCAGAAGCAAAGCGGGATTTTTATACTTATTTAAGAAATGTAGGCGTCAGACGCCGATGCCGTATCCGAGGTAGCGCATCGACGACACCGGGTCGTAGCCGAGGCGCATCTTGAGCTTCTTGCGCAGCTTGGAGATGTGGCTTTCGATGACGTTCTCCTCGACGTTCTCGTCGAAAATGCCGTAGATCGCCGAGAACAGCTGCTGCTTGGAAACGCGGCGACCGCGGTTCTGCACCAGGTATTCGAGGATCCGGCGCTCGCGCCGCGGCAGGATCATCGACGCACCGGCGACTTCCGGATCGCGGCCGTCGGAGAAGACGCAGATCTCCTCGACCACCGTGCGGCCCTTGCCGGCACCGGCGTCGCGGCGGCGGATGGCGCCGACCCGGGCAAGGATTTCCTTGACGTGGACCGGCTTGGAGACGACGTCGTCGATGCCCGCAGCGAAGAGATCCAGGGTCGAGTTGAGCGCCTTGGTCTCGGCCAGCGCGATCAGCGGGGCGTTTGACCGGCCGCGCACCAGGCGGGTGAAGGCGCCACGCTCGGGGAAGTCACCCAGAAGAAACGCCTCGACGGCGGAGATGTCGGTCTCGGGAGCGGTCTCGACCCACTCGCGAAATTCCTCGACCTGAAAGCCCGCGGCGGACACACCTTCCATGCCGAAAAGCGACTGATATCCGTTCGTGACCAGTTCACGGTTGTCCACAACTACGATCATCACATCCACCTGCCGTCGGGTTTCTCTGGAGATATTGATACGGCGTTAAGGCCCAGGCGAGCTATCCCTAAAACTCACTATAAGGTTAATGGGACCTTTCAGGTAGCTGGCAAAGAGACAGGCGATGCAACGGGTTAGGCAGCTTTGCGAAAGCTTCAGAAAAAACAAAAATGCCGGATTCGCGGGGATGACAGGGTGCCTGCGCGGTTTGTCAACGGTTTGTTAACCATTCGCCTGAGGGCGTCAGCCTGTTGCAGTGCACCCTCCTCCGGAACGTTTTGACCGAGGCGCCGATCTCATCGGCTCGTTCGTTGGCCGCCTTGCCGGTCTCCGGTAGCGCCATGCGTCCGGCAGGTTGCACTGCTCGCATCAGCCAACGCCTCGGACCGTCCGCGAAGGAGCGCAACCGTAGCTAGCCGTAGCGCCAAGCGCTGGTTTCTACGGATTGAAGACGGCGCTATCCGTCACGCAGTCAGGAGAAGCCCAGCCGCAAGATTTCGCCATCGCCAAAACAGTTTCGCCCCCGGGAGGAATAAACCTCCGCGGGGGCGAAACACATCTGTCAGAAGGAGGCTGTGGTCGAGAAGTCCAGACCGGTCTGCGGTGGGCGGGATCCGCCATTCGCGAAGAGACGCTCGCCAGCCGAGAGGCCAAAGCATCCCCGCAGCGTCCGGCCGGACGCTGCGGGGCCTCTAGAGGTAGTTCCCCGAAGCGCGTCTCGGGCGGTTGTCGCTCGCCTGCTGCCGCTCGTCGCGACCGGCATTGCGGCCTTGCCGCTCGGCCTCGCCGCCGCGGTTTCGCGGATCGCCGCCTCCGCCGTTTGCGGTGTCCTGCTGGGCACCGGCGCTCTCGCCGGCCGCTGCGGCCCGGACCTGCGGCTGGGCACTGTTGTCGCGGGAGACGATGGTGATCGATGCTTCGTCGATCGAGAACCCGGCGTGCTGCAGCAGCTTACGCAGGCCTTCGCGGTCCTGCGCCAGCACCTTCGCCGTCTCGGCTTCGGTTGCGGCGATCTCGAGCGTCAGCTGGCCATCGACGAGGCGCATCGAGACATCGAGCTTGCCCAGCGTCTCGGGCTGAAGCTGGATGGTAAGCGTCTTCAGCGCCGCGCCCCCCGCGGTCATGCGCAGATAGGCCTCGCTCGGCAGATCCGACGGCCGCTGGCTCGCGAGCGTCGCGCCGAGCGCGTCGATGACGCGGCCGGCGACCTGGCCCGTCATCGAGGCGAGGGGCAGCACGCCGGCCCCGTCCTTCTGCGCCAGCGCACCGGACTTCGGCGCATCGGCGGCGTCGGAAGCCGCACGGCCGAGGCGGGCGGAAATCTTGTCGGCCGCGGTCTCTGCCGCATCCTTCTTCCGGACCAAGACGGCGACCTGGCTGTCGGCCGCATCGCTCAAGAGATTGGCTTTGCGGGCGGTTTCATCGGCGGCAACCTTGCTGCGGCTGCGTTCCTTGATGCGTTCCTGCGGAGCGACGTCGGCGGCGACAACTGCGGCCTTCGCCGCCATCGTCTCCGTGGAAGTTGCCTTGGCGTCCTCGCCGGCTGCCGAAGCCTTTCCGGCCTTGCGCTCGCTGAGCCGCGCCAGCGCCTGATCGAAGCTCAGCTTCTCGCCGCTCTCCTCCGCCGCCGCCTGCTGCAGCGCCTGTGCGTCATTGCCCTCGACGAGGACGAAGGCATCCGAGCGCGGCTCGAAATGCGTCTCCATGTGCACGACATCGAGCTTGACCTTGCCACGGGCGCCCGGACCGGACGCCTCTCCGGCGACCTCCTCGGCAGCGCCCGGTGCCAGCGAGACGACGATGACGCGTTCATCGCCACTCGTCTCGCCGTCGGCTTCGACCTCCTTCACCGCCGCGACCGAAGTCGTCGTACCGCCGAGCAAACGGCCGAGGAAAGCTAGCGGATCGCTCGCGGCGTCGTCGTTCTCAGCGTCTTGGTCCTTGGCAGCCTGCTGGTCGTCGCGGGCCCCGCCCTTCACCGCCTTGGTGTCGGCGTGCCGGTCCGATGCCGGTGCGCGGGGCGCAGGCGCGGAGGACGAGGGCTGACGATCGCCGTTGCCATCGCTCGGGCGACGATCTTCGTTACGCGGCTTCACCGCGGGAGGGCTGTCCTTGGCGACGTCGCGGATCGTGCTTTCGAAGGCGCGGCCGTAATCGGCATCGCCGCGGCTGTTGCTGGCCGAGGTCGTCACGTCGAGAATGGGCATGGGGTTGGCAGCAATCTTCACTTCTGTACCTTTCCGAGATCGCTCTCGACTTCGCTGAGCAGGCGCTGCGCACGGTCCATGACCGGCGACGTCTCTGCTTGGTCTTGCGCGGTCGCCACGAGTTCGGGCGTCCGGTCGATACCGCCGAGAACCGAATGCGCCGCATCGAGGAGCGTGGCGTCCTCGGCGTAGAGCTTGGTGCGGTCGATGGCGGCAAGATCTGCCGCCAGGGCATCGGCTGACGCCGTGCCGATCGTCGAGGCGGCGATGTAGAGCCGCGCCCGCTGAACCTCTGCGTCGGGGACACCGGACGTCGCCAGCACAGCCTCGCCCGCGAGCTTGGCAAAGGCGAGATGGCCCTCGACGACGGCCCGGCGCCCGACCGCCAGAAAGATCGTGCGCTTGTTGGCGTCCGGAAGGCGCTGCGTCACGTCGAGCATCGTCGCGGCGGCGCTCTCGGGATTGTCCTTTCCCCGGCTCGAATAGACGGCGGCAAAGCGGGCTTCGAAGTTCGCGGAATAGGACGAATCGGAATAGCGGTCGAAATACTGCCGCGCCAGCCGGTCGGCAGCGGGATGGTCGCCAAGGCCGTCGACGAGCAGCACTTCCATGCGCAGCGCCGCCTCCTCGATCAGGCCGCCGGGCGCCAGCAGCCGGGCCCGGTCGAGATGGGGGATGGCCTCCTTTGGATCGTCCTTCTGCATCATCTGACCGATCACGAGGTTCAGATGCGCCTCGAGGCCCGGCTCCATGCCGGCATAGTCGAGACCGGTCAGCAACTTCCTCGCCTCGCCAAAATCGTTCTGCACATAGGCCAGGGCGCCCTTGAACATCGGCTCCTGGGAGCCGCTGAGCACGCCGCTGGCCAGAAGTCGGCGCAGCACGTCGGGCGGTCCGCCGCTGAGGACGAAAAGAACAGCCGCGCGCCGGTTGCGGGGATCGCTCCAGACCGCGGCATCGGCCTCGAGGAAGACCGGTCCGAAACGGCGCAGCAGCATCGACTGGACCTGGATCGCCCGTCCATTGCCCCGCGCGACCTGGTCCTGCAGGAACTGGATGGTGCGGATGATGTCGAACGGCATGGGGCTGCGGGTGGTCGCCCAGTGCTGGGCGCCCTCCCCCGCTTCCGAGCCCGCGGACTTCGCCTCCTCGGTCGAGGATGCCGCAGCATCGCCGTGGCCCGCTTCCGGCACGGCAGCCGCGCCGGCCTCGGCCGCCGGCGTATGCGGCGTCAGGCTTTCAACCGCCTTCTCGGCATCGGGATTGGGAATCTGCCCGGTGACCACCGGGTCGATGACCGCCCCTTGCGGGTCCATGATGCCCTCGACGCCCAGCGCATAGGCGGGCGGCGTCGGCGCAGAGATCCGCAGCGACGGCACGACGGCGGCCGGGCGCAACGTCAGGCCGCCGGTCCTTTCCGCCGCGAAGCCGGCGGTGGCGGGCAGCAAAGCCAGCACCGATGCAGTCACGAGAAGGCGGCAAATCATGCTTGCGGCTCTTTGAGGAGGATCTCGATCCGCCGGTTGACGGCGCTTTCGGGATGGGCGGCATCCTTCGGATCGCGGTCGGCGACACCTTCAATGCCCTGGACACGGTTCTGGTCGAGACCGCCCCGCACCAGCATATAGTAGGCGAACTGCGCGCGCGCCGCCGACAGACGCCAGTTGTCGTATTCAGGCCCGGCATAGGCACGGGAATCGGTATGCCCGCGGATCACCACTTCGCCCTTCCGGGCAGCGAGGAGCTTGGCGATGGCCTCGACCATCCGCACCGCTTCGGGCGTCGGCTTGGCGGATCCGACCTGGAACATGCCGGAAGTCACGCTGTCGGCGAGCGAGATGGTGATGCCGTCCTTGCCGGCGCTGACGTCGAGATTAGGCGCGGCGCCCGGCGCGACCGCTTGCAGGCTCTGCTGGATATCGGCCTTCAGTGCCGCGGCGGCGTCCTTCATCGACGATGGCGCAGCCTCCGCGGCTGCGGCCGCAGGCTTGGCCGCCGGTGTGGCGACAATTGCCGGCGGCGTGACGACCTCGGCGACGGTCCGCGTTGCCGGCTCCGCTGGGGGCTGCGGGAACTCGGCTGGCGTCATCGGGGTACCTTCGGCCGCCTTCTCGCTCGCGTTCGGTTGCAGCTGCCAGGACGTCGGGTCGAACGGATCGCGGTACGCCTCCCCGCCGTTCAGGCCAGGAAGGCCAGTGCCATTCGGAACGCCAGTGATCCCTGAATCCTTGCCAACGCTGCCCTCGGCCGAGATTTCCGCAAGCACGGCATAGGGGTCGCGGAACAGGGCCTGCTCCTCGCCGCCGTTCGCCGTTCCGCTCATCGGCTTGTCGTTCGGATCTCCGCCGTCCGCGACGGCACCGCTCGACCCCGACGACGGCGACGAGGGCGACGCTTCGCCATCGTTGAGGCCCAGCGATACCGGCGTCGAACTGTTCAGCTTGATCGGGTTGAAGTACTGGGCAATTTTCTTCTTGGTGGCATCGTCGGAAGCATTGGTGAGCCACATCACCAGGAAGAACGCCATCATCGCCGTCATGAAGTCGGCGAAGGCGATCTTCCAGACGCCGCCATGATGAGCGTCTTCGCCGTCAGGGTTGCGCCGGACGATGATGATCTGATTGGCCGGATGAGAGGCGTCGCTCACGAAAGAGCCTCCTCCAGCGCCAGCCGCCATGACGAGAGCCGGGTCTCGATCACCGTGCTGTCGGCGTCGATGCGGATGTCGGACTGGGTGTCGTCATTGGCGAAGGACAGCAGCCGGGCGTGGTCGCCGAGCTTGTCCTCCAACGCCGACAGGAGATCGGTCGGCCCCGAGGCGGCGATCTTGTAGGCCATGCCGTCGAGCGCGATGGTCTTCACCGCGGCAACGAGATCGTCCAGCGTCTGCCGTCTGCGGGCGTCCAGCGCCAGCGGCCGGAGCACGCTGTTGAGGCTCATCTTGATCGTCTCTTCCAGAATGGTCATCTGCAGGATCAGGAGATCGGCCAGCCGGTCGGCCTGGTCTTCGGTCCACTCGCCGCGCGTCTTCGTCAGCGTCGTGGTGTAGTCGTTGGCGATCTCCGAGCGGATGGAGTCGATACGGCTTTCCGTCTCGAAGCTCAGCTCCTCGCGCGCCATGGCCTTGCCGGACTCGATGCCTTCCTCGCGGGCGGCCTCGACGGCTTCCAGAAGCGCTGCGCGCTCCTCGGCCCAGGCGGCACGCTCGGCTTCGACTTCGCTCAAGGGAACCCGGGCCTCGGTGAAGGTGCGGGCCTTCTGTTCGGACGGCCGCGGCACCGATTTCAACGGGCGGATCGACGGGTCTTCGAACGAGGTCGAGGCTTCCAGCTTGCGTCCGAGAGTGGCCTTGCGGACCGGCGTGAAGGGGGTGAAGTCGTCGCCCGCGGAGTCGGCGAAATACTGTGCGAGAGGTATCATGTCTTAGGCCGCCTCTTTCTGGTGGATCCAGTGCTTCAGGATCGACGCCGCCTGGGCCTCGTCGAAGTCGATGAGCTTCTCGAGCCGCGCCTGCGGCGAGTTCGCCTGGCTGCGGGTCAGGTCTTCCAGCAGCGCCGAGTCGATGCCGCCGGCAGCGCTGCCGCGGATCATGCCGGCATGGTCGCCACCTCCGCCGAACCCGCCATTGGCACCGGCAAGACCGGCATTCTCCAGCTCGATCGCGTCCTGTCCGGCGGTGTTGGCGGGGGCGGCGAGCGCCCGGATCGCCGGCTTCAGGCCGAACCAGATCAGGAGGACGGCGACGACGAGGACGGTCAGCGCGTTAATCATCGTGCCGCTTTGGCGCATCAGCATCTCGCCGTAACCGACGGGCTCGACGGGGGCGAGGTCCTGACCGTTGGCGATGAAGTCGACGGCGGAGATCTCGAGCTGGTCGCCGCGGCTTTCGGTGAAGCCGGAGGCGGAGGCGACGAGGAGCTTGATCTTGGCGAGGGCCTCGTCGACCTGGGCAGGCTGGGGGTTGTCGCCGAGCGTCTCCATCAGACGTTTGCGGTTCACGACCACGGCGACGCTGAGGCGCTTGACGTCGTAGCCGTCGCTGACGGTCTGGGTCGTCGTCTCGTTGATCTCGTAGTTGGTGAGTTCCTCGCGGCGTTCCTTCGCCTCGGAGGACTGTGTGCCCGTTCCGGCGTCGTTCGCCTGCTGCGGCAGGTTCTGCTCGACGGTGGCGGCCGGATTGGCCTGCTTGTCGGAGGTCTGGCCGGTCTCGCGAACGGTCCGGGTGGAGCGCTCGACGCGGCCTTCCGGATCGAACTTGCGGGCGCTGGTGCTCTTGCGGTCGGTATCCAGCCGGGCGTTGACGCTGGACTGGAAGTTGCCGATGCCGAGATAGGGAGAAAGGGTGCGGCTGATCGCCTCCTCGACGCTGCCGGACACGATGCCCTCGATCCCGAGGAGCTTCGAGGGCGCAGCGGAGGTGGTGTCGTCGCCGGAGGCGAGCAGCGTGCCGTCGGTGTTGAGGACCGTGACCTCATCGACGTTCATGCCGGGAATGGCGGAGGCGACGAGGTGCCGGATCGCCTGGGCGTTCTTGAAGTCCTCGGTGTCATCGGTGCGGATGACGACGCTGGCGGAAGGCTTCTGCGTCTCGCGGCGGAAGGTGCCGGGCTCGGGCAGAACGATGTGAACCCGCGCGGCGCGCACGTCCTTCAAGGTCTGGATGGTGCGGGCGAGTTCGCCTTCGAGGGCGCGGACCTTGGTCACTTCCTGCATGAAGGACGTCAGGCCCATCGAGCCCAGCGCATCGAACAGTTCGTAGCCGGCGTTCTCGGACCGTGGCAGGCCCTTTTCCGCCAGCAGCATGCGGGCATTGGCGGTCTGCGAGAAGGGCGTCATCACCGTGTCGCCGGCCGAGCTGACATCGAAGCTGATCCCAGCCTCGGTCAGCGCCGAGCCGATGCGCGTCACATCCTGACGATCGAGTTTGGAATACAGCGTCTCCATGTCGGGACGGCTGAGATAATAGGCGCCAAGCCCGACAACGGCGACGACCAGAAGGCCGATCATCGCCATCATTCCAAGCTTCCTCGCGCCCAAGGCGCTCAGATTGTCGAGGATCTGCTGGGCTTGTACGCCGCCGACGATTGCCATGAATCTGCCTGCTCTTGCTCAAGGTGGTTGCACTGCGGGCAATCTGACGGGCGAAGCTTGTGCGGGCGTGATCGCGATACCCGCCGAAAGGTTCCGGTCCGCTGAAAGCTTTATTTTCCAGTTGCTGCGCGGTGCGCTTAGACACCTAACCGTCTGGAATGGCTCGCACTACGCCGGAGAAGATCAGCGCCTCCAGGTTGCTCCGACAGGCGTCTAAATATTGCAGATGCGCTCTGCGCACCCCGGTCGGCACCCCCGGTCGCCCGTCGGCCGACATTCTGATTCGCGGTCATGGAAAAACGGCGGCCGCTCCACTTGGGAGGGCCGCCGCCGATGGTCAGGACGAGCGTGAGAAGCGAGAGAACGCTGCGGTCAGAAGAAGGATCGCACCAGCGAACCCGTCAGCATGTTCCAGCCGTCGATCAGGACAAAGAACAGGATCTTGAACGGCAGCGAGATGATCGTCGGCGGCAGCATCATCATGCCCATCGACATGGTAAGGGTCGCGACGATGAGGTCGATGACGAGGAAGGGCAGCACGATCAGAAAGCCGATCTCGAAGCCGCGCCGAAGTTCCGAGATCATGAAAGCCGGGATCAGGACCTGGAGGCCGACCTCGGCGTTCGCCTCGGCGGCGGGGGCGGCGGGATCGACGGGCGGCGTGCCGGCGGCGGGGGGCTGGATCCGGTCGCGCTGGGCGGCCTCGTCGAGGCTGTTGAACAGCGCCAGATCCTGCGGCCGCACCTGGCTCATCATGAAGTCGCGGAACGGATCGGCGATCCGGGTGAAGGCCTCCTGCTCGTTGATCTGGTTGTCGAGCATCGGCTTCAGGCCCTCGCGCCAGGCCTGGTCGAAGGTCGGGGCCATGACGAAGAAGGTCATGAACAGCGACAGCGAGATCATGATGAGGTTGGCCGGCGTAGACTGCAGGCCGAGGCCGGTGCGCAGGATCGACAACGCGACGACGATGCGCGTGAACGACGTCACCATCACCAGGAGGCCCGGCGCGACCGAGAGCACCGTGACGATGCCGAAGAGCTGGATGATCCGGCCGGACGCGCTGGCGTCGCCGGCGGGGATCAGCGCGGACAGGCTGTTTGCCAGGTCGGTCGGTGCCTCCTGCGCAAAGGCCGGCCCGGCGACGAGGAGAACCGCGAGGGCGAGAAGAACGCGTTTCATTGCGCGATCAGTGCCTGGATCAGGTAGTCGCTGACGGCGGGCGAGCGCAGCTGGGCGCGCTCGCGCAAATCCTCGCGCAGATGCAGCAGCCCGCGGGAACCCTCGACCTGGGCAAGATCGACCGTTCTGAGGAAGGTCAGCGTGTCGCTCTGGATCTGGGCCGCGAGAACCGGAAGATCATGCGCCTTTTCCGGGTCGAGGACGATGCTGGCCTCCACCCGGATCAGCACGTCGGCCGGCGAGCTGACATTGGTCACCACCGGCTCAAGCTTGACGACCTGGCTCTTGGCCGTCGGCGCGGGCTCGGCGGCGGCAACTTCCTTCTTGTCGTCGGTCGGCTCGACATTCGTCGTCGCATCGGCCGCAACCGCCGGCTTCGGCGCCGAGCCGCCCATGAGATAGCCGACACCCGCCCCGCCCGCGACCGCCACCAGCGTCAGCAGGCCGACGACGGCGATGGTCGGCATCAGCTTCGACTTGGGGGCAGCCGCACCGTCGGAATCGGAGAGGGGAGCGAGTTGCGTGCCGCTGACGTCGGACATGCTGAATTCCTCAAGAAGCGTGAAGCGACAAGGGTCGCGCGCGGCCAGCAAGCGCCGACGCGGCGTCTCCCGCCGGGATGGAATAGGCCCCTAAGCTATCCCCGGCCTTGCGGGGACGGTGCCCGCCTTCACTTAAAATTAAGGATTGGACCGCCGACGCGAACACGCAGAAGGCACCGGGAATTTCTCCCCGGTGCCTTCGGCGTTGACGTCTGCCTGCCGCTGGTCAGTAGGGCAGTGCCTGGTCGAGGATCTGCTGTCCCCAGGCTGGCTGCTGGACCTCGGTCATGCGACCGCGGCCGCCGTAGGAAATCCGCGCCTCGGCAATCCGGTCGTACGGAATGACGTTGTTCGGCAGGATGTCGCCCGGCCGGATAATGCCGGCGATGGTGAGGACCCGGACCTCGAAGTTGACGCGGATCTCCTGCTGGCCGGTGATGTAGAGATTGCCGTTCGGCAGCACCTGCGTCACCACGGCGGCGACCGACAGGTCGATCTTTTCCGACCGCTTCACGTTCGCCTTGCCGTCGGTCTTGGTGGCGTTCTTCAGCCCGAGTTTGGCCCCGAGCGTCCCGAGAGAAGTGGTGTTCAGCGATCCGTCGAAATCGGCGCCGGCACTGATCCCGGAATCGCGCGAGCGCTTCGAGTTGTTGTCGAACTCGGCCTTCTCTTGGATCTCGATCTTGACGGTGACGATGTCGCCGTTGTTCAGCGCGCGCGCATCGCGGAACAGAATGCCGTTCTTGTCGACCCAAAGCGAGTTCCGCTGGCCGCGCAGGCGCTCGGCCGGGAACTGGGCGGGGTCGACGAAGGCTGGATACTGGTGGATGCCGGTTCCCGGCGGCGACAGCGCCGGCTCGCGCAGGAAATCCCTCGAATTCGTCGAGCAGCCGGTGAGCAGCAGGACGGCCAGCAGGCAGAGTCTCTTCACGTGGCTTATCCCTGCTGGCCGGGCGCGGCGCTGGCCACGTCCAAGCTCTTGTTGGTCTTCTGGACGATCACCTTGGTGATCTCGGCGGCGACCGCCGCCGGTATCTCAGCCATGATGGCGCTGGCGGTGCGCGGCTTCATCTTGGCGATCAGCGAGGCGGCCGTGGTCCGGTCGATGCCAGCGAGCTGCTGGGCGGCCGCGTCCGGCTTCATGCCGGTGTAGATGTCGAGCATGATCGACGAGGTGCTGTCGATGAAGGCCTGCCGCTGCTGCAGCCAGTCCTGGTATTCCTTGCGCTTGGCCTCGAGCTCGTCGACCTTCTTGCCGACCTCGGCCTCGAGATCCTGCAGCCGCTTGGTCTGCAGCGCCGCGCGCGCGTCCTTGGCGGGATCAGCGATGTTGGTGCAGTAGCGCCCGATGTCCGAGAGCTCGGGTGCGGCGTCGACAACCGGCTGGCCGTCCGGCCCGACGATCCGGACCTTGCGCGGCGCGGCATCGGCGCTGGGCGCCGGGGGAGCCGCCGTCTCCGCCAGCGCGGCATGCGGGACAAGGAGGGTGCCGGCCGCCGTCAGCGCCAGGGAGGCGACGATGCCGGAGCGAAGCAGGACGGAAAGCTGTCTCTTCATGTCACTGCACCACCAGGTCGGCCTGCAGCGCGCCTGCCGTTTTGATTGCTTGGAGGATCGCGATGATCCCGGTCGGCTTCAGGCCGAGGCGGTTGAGGCCGCGGACCACGGTGTCGAGATTGGTGCCGCCGACGATGGCGAAGTTGCCGCCGTCCTGCTGGGCGTTGACGCTGGTATCGGAGGTCACCACCGTCTGGCCGTCGGAGAAGCCCTCCGGCTGCGAGACGTTCGGGGTCTCCGTGATGCGAACCGTCAGGTTGCCGTGGGTGACGGCGACCGTCGAGATCTGCACGTCATGGCCGATCACCACCGTGCCGGTGCGCTCGTCGATGACCACCTTGGCGGCCATGTCGGGCTGGACCGGCAGATCGCCGAGGTCGGCGATGAAGCGGGTCGAGGAAATCTTGGCGGGCCGCGTCAGGTTGATCGTGCGCAGGTCGTTCTCGCGCGCCACCGGGCGGCCGTAGCGGGTCATCGAGAAGGCGTTGATCGCGTCGACGACGCGGATCGCCGTGCGGTAGTCGGGGTTGCGCAGTTCCATGGTGATCTGGTCGGTCTCGACCGTCGCCCGCGGAACTTCGCGCTCGATGATCGCGCCGCCGGCGATGCGGCCGGTGGTCGGAACGCCCTGCGTCAGCTTCTCGCTCTCGCCCTGGCTGGTGAAGCCGGTCACGGCGAGCGAGCCCTGCGACACCGCGTAGATTTCGCCGTCGGCACCGTACATCGGCGTCATCACCAGCGTACCGCCCATCAGCGAGGCGGCGTCGCCGAGCGAGGAGACCGACACGTCGATCCGCGAGCCGGTGCCGATGAACGGCGGCAGGTCGGCAGTGACGACGACGGCCGCGACGTTCTTGGTGCGCGGGTTGCCGGTGCGGACGTTAACGCCCATGCGGTCGAGCATCGACTGCAGCGACTGCTCGGTGAAGGGCGAGTTGCGCAAGCTGTCGCCAGTGCCCTGCAGGCCGATGACGAGACCGTAGCCGACCAGCTGGTTCTCGCGCACGCCCTTGATGGTGGTGATGTCCTTGATGCGGACGCCGTTGTCGCGCAGCGCGTTGCGGCCGGGCTTGACGGTGACGAAGCTCTCGCGGGCGCCGATGCCGGCCTCGCCGTAGCCGTCGGATGCGCCTTGGCCGTAGCCGGCATAGTCGGCAGCCCCGGCGACATGGCCGAAAGCCAGCGTGGTCGCCAGAAGGGCGGTGAGAAGGGTTTTCACTGGGTCAGCACCTCGATCGAGCCATCCGCGGCGACGGTGCCGCTGATGGTGATGCCGCTGTCGATATTGCGGACACGGATTTTGTCGCCTTCGGCGGCAGAGGCGAGCGGCAGGCCGAGGCTGGAAATGGTGACCCCGGGCTCATGGTAGATGATCGGGGTCGGCACCCCTGCCCGCACCAGGTCCGGCGACTTGAGGTCGGAGAGCAGGATCGGCTGGTTCGGCAGCAGCGTGCGCTTGGCGATCTTGTCAGTCAGCATGTCCTCCTCCACGACGTAGGCGGCGAGCTTCGCCCCGGGGATCGTGAATTTCGCTGGCGCGACGCCGCGATCGAGGATGTTCTGGCCGGGATAGATCACGGCAGACGGTACCGGCAGCTCGATCTCGGCGGCGAAGGCGCGCACCGGGATCGACAGCAGCAGCACCGAGAGAATGAAAAGTCCGGCCCCGTAGAGGCAGACGATGAGACGTTCGCGCTTGGAAGCCCATTCCATGACCTGAAGCCTTTTCTGCTGCACCGAGGGACGTCGCCGCGCGGCGATCGGGCCGGGAACCGCGCGGCGCCGATGCGGCGCGCGGCATGGAGGGGACTAGCGCAGGCCGGTCGAGATGACCTTGGACATGTCGTCGGCCGCCTGGATGACCTTCGAGTTCATCTCGTAGGCGCGCTGCGCCGAGATCAGCTCGGAGATCTCCTTGACCGGATCGACGTTCGAGCCTTCGAGATAGCCCTGGTGGATGACGCCGAAACCGGGGTCACCCGGCACGCCCGCGGTCGGGGCACCCGAGGCCAGCGTTTCCTTGAACAGGTTGCCGCCCTGCGCATCGAGACCGGGCTCGTTGACGAAGTTGACGAGCGACAGCTGGCCGAGCAGCTGCGGATCCTGACCGTCGAGCGTCGCGTAGACCTCGCCGGTGCTGCTGATCGTGGTCTTCACCGTGTTCTGCGGAATGGTGATCTGCGGGTCGACCACGAAACCGTCGAGCGTCACCAGCTGGCCATCGCCATTGGTGTTCAGCGCGCCGTCGCGGGTATAGAGCGTCTCGCCGCCCGGACCCTGGATCTGCAAGTAGCCGGTGCCGTTGATGGCGATGTCGAGCGTGTTGCCGGTCTGCTCGAGCGTGCCCTGGATATGGGTGGTGCGGATCGCCGCAGTGCGCACGCCGAGGCCGATCTGCGAGCCTTCCGGTACCACGCCCTCGCCGCCCCGGGCCGGAACGCCTTGCTGGCGCTCGACCTGGTAGAGAAGGTCGGTGAACTCGGCGCGGGCGCGCTTGAAGCCGGTGGTGTTGATGTTCGCGATGTTGTTCGCGATCACTTCAACATTGGTCTGCTGGGCGTTCATGCCGGTCGCGGCAATGGCCAAAGCTCTCATGAATCAGGTCCTTGTCTGACTGTGGCGTCAGATGGCCATGCGGGAAAGTTCTTGATAGGCGGCGACGACCTTGTCGCGGATCGCGACGGCCGTGTTGAGGGTGCGCTCGGCGTTCATCACTGCATCGACCACCGCCTGGGTGGAGGCATTGCCGTTGATGCCCTGGACCGAGACGGCCTCGGCGTTCTTGATGGTGCCGACAGCGTCGCTGGTGACCTGCGCCATGACGGAGGCGAAATCGGCTTGGCCGGGCTTGGCACTGCCACCGGCAAAACCGGTGGACATGCCGCTGTCGATGCGGGCGGTATCGAGGCGCGGCAGCGCGGAACCAATGGCGGGGATCATGCTCAGCTCCTCAGGAGATCGATGGTCAGGTTGATCAGCTCGCGGGACTGCTTGATCACCTGGAGATTGGCTTCGTACGAACGGTTGGCCTCGCGCATGTCGGCCATCTCGACCAGCATGTTGACGTTCGGCATCTTGACGTAGCCGTTTGCATCCGCGGCCGGATTGCCGGGGTCGCTTTCCATGGTGAAGGCGGTTTTGTCCCGACCGTAGTCGGCGACCTTGACCAGCGAGGCGCCAGTCAGACGGTCGATCTCGGCCTCGAAGGTCACGGTCTTGCGCTGGTAGGGGTCGCTGCCCGCGGTCTTGCCGGTGGACCGGGCATTGGCCACATTCTCGGAGACGATCCGCAGCCGGTTCGACTGCGCCTCGAGCCCGCTGGCGGCGATCTTCATACTGGAGAGAATAGCATCTGCCATGTCTATCAGCCCTTGACGCTGGTCAGAAAGAAGCGGTGGAAAGCTTTGGCGATCGAGGCATTCAGCGTGTACTGCCCCGATACTTCGCCCGATTTCAGCATTTCCTGCTCGATGGTGACGGAGTTGCCGGAGTGGACGATGTCCCAGCTCTTCTCGGACTCCTCGTCGACCGCCACCGCGCGGCCGGCGCCGCCGGTCATGTGAACGCTGTCGGTGCTCGCCATGGCCAGCTGGGTGGATTCCATCACATCGGAGAAACCCTTGATGTCCTTGGCCTTGTAGCCAGGGGTATTCACATTGGCGATGTTCTCGGCAACGACCGCCTGGCGGCTGGCCAGCCATTCGGCGCGACGCGACGAAAGACCAAAGAGATAGATCTGATCCACGGAAAGTTCCCAATCGCCATACTGATGACGGAACCATCTGTACGGCTAAGCACTTGTCCGAAACTTGCAGCCGACACGCATCTCAACAGAGCGTCATGCACTGCAACATTCCCGGCGACGACGGCCGTGGCATCGGCTTCGAGCAAGGCTCAGCCTCACCACCGCCTCAGCGGCAACTGTCGTTCGGTGCGACAGGCATGCGGAAGGAATTTCGTCCAAGGGCCAAGTTCAGGCGCTCATGACTCCACCGCCATTGGGATCTCGACAACAACCGTTCCATCGAAATTGACGGCATGACGAATGCTGCAGAACGAAGAAGGCCCGGCGATCCGAGAAGATCACCGGGCCTTCGTAGGGCGCAGCCATCAATGCAGAGCCGGGCGGCGGAGAAGTTAGCTCAGTCGATTCGGGCGTCGTCGATGGCAGCCTGCAGCCTCGCCGTGTTGATCTCGGGATCGGCCTCCGTCTCGGCAAAGACCACGAAGGTGATCGTCACCGAGGCCGTCGTCGCCGCAAGCCCTAGGCGGAAATGGACGGTGACGTCCCGGTGGTGAAACTCCATCGCCAGATCGATCGAGGGAACGCCGCCCCAGGCAAGATGCACGTCGCCGTCATTGCCGAAGCGCAGGGTGCCCGCCTTGAGATAGAGCTGGCTGGAAGAATTGACGATGTCGGCGATATTGCCGAACTGGTCCATCCGGAAGAAGGCGATGTAATCGACCACCTCCACCAGCCGGAGTTCTGCCACGACCTTCTGGATACCTTCCGCCAGGATCTCTTCACGTTCCGCGGTATGCTTGTTGCGAAGATTCAGCATGAAGTGAGAACCCATAAAACACCGTCCATCTAAATCTGGTATGGCTTACAATCAGCCAACGCATCATCAGGTCCTGATCGAAATCTGTCGTCCCTCCCGCCCCTCCTCCGAGCTGCGGCACGCGCGGCAGTCAAACAACTGTCGTCACGTCTATTCCAGAAAAAGCGACAGTTCCGAACTCTCCCAAATGCATCGACTGCCTTACGTCTTTTAGGAGACTAAGCGCTCAGGCTCGACCGGAACTGACCTTTGCCGGCGAACGAGCTTGCAGGAAGTAAATCAGTTCGGCGACGGCCTTGAAGAATTGCGGCGGAATCATCTGATCGATTTCGACATGGTCGTACATCGAGCGCGCGAGCAGCTTGTCCTCGATCACCGGGATGTCGTTGGCCTCGGCAATCTCGCGGATTTTCAGCGCGATCAGGTCGACGCCCTTGGCGACGATCACCGGCGCGCCGCCCTCTTCGCGGCTGTAGCGCAGCGCGATGGCGTAATGGGTGGGGTTGGCGATGACGAGCGTCGCCTTCGGGACGGAGGCCATCATCCGCTTGCGGTTGCGCTCGCGGGCGATCTGGCGCTGGCGCTGCTTGATCATCGGATCGCCCTCCGCCTGCTTCATCTCGTCCTTGACCTCCTGCTTCGACATCTTCAGGTCACGGCGCCAGAAGACACGGGAGAAGACGAGGTCGGCGGCGACGAGCACGATGGTCGCGATCGAGACGGCCGACAGCAATTGCATGGCCAGCGTCAGCAAGGTCTCGGGCAGCAGAGCGGGGTCTGAGAACATCGTCTTCAGCGTCGTCTCGAGATCACTGGCGAGCATGGACCCCACGATCAGCGAGACCGCGCCGAACTTGAAGACCGCCTTGCCGAACTCGGTCCAGCCGCGCGCGCCAAAAAGCCGGCTCCAGCCGGCGACGATCGAAATGTTCTGCATTTTCGGGCGGATGCGCTCGGCATTGATCTGCGGAGCGTTCTGCAGCGCCGAGGCGAGGATGCCGGCCACCATGAAGAAGCCGGCGGCGGGCAGCACGAACTTGGCCGTTTCGAGCCCGACGATGTGGAGAAACTGCAGGGCATCGGCACCATTGTCTATGTCCCACTGGCCGGGGTTCTCGAAGATGCCCTGAAGGCTCGTCACCAATGCCGAGGCCAGATCTTTTCCGGCGAAGACGATGAACGCCATGGCCGCCAGAAGAGAGGCGAGGATCGGTGCTTCGCGCGAAACCGGCAGATTGCCCTTCTCGACGGTATCGCGAATCTTCTTGTCGGTCGGTGCCTCTGTTCTGGAGTCTTTTTCGGCAGCTTCTGCCACGCTGAACCTGCCTATCCCTTATTAACAGCTTCCCCTTGGAAAGCCGCCGCGTGCCGGCACCTGCCGGCAAGGTGAACGAAACCTTTCACGGCGCGTGGCTTCGCGAGGAATGCCAGGTCCGCTTTCCCGGAAGGGCCGGCGCCTATTCGCCGCTCTGAACGGCCGTGAGGACGATGCGGCCCTCGTTCGACAGGCGCAGCGCCAGCGCGGCGATGCCGCGGCGCGCGACGGTGATTTCCTTCGCGTCGACGTCGATCGTCTGCTGCAGTTCCGCCTCCACCATGCGACGGGCGCGGGCGGCGAGCGAGGAAAGAACCACTTCGACGAGTTCGGGCGACGCATTGCGCAGCGCCAGCGTCACCTGCTCGGTCGGCACCTCGTCGAACAGCACGAGCCGCGCCTTCTTGCCGAGGATGGCGATATCTTCGAAAGAGAAGAGGAGATTGCGGATGGCGGTCGCTTCTTCCGGCTGCCACTCGGCGATCGAGGCCAGGAAGTCGTCCGTCTGCGCCTTGTCCATCTGGTTGGCGATCTCGGCCAGCGCCACGCGCCGCGCCTGCTTCTCGCCGCCCTCGTCACCGGCAATGAAGACTTCGCGGAGGCTCTCCTCGATCATCATCTCGGCGGAATAGGCGATCGGCTTGGCCGCCAGCATCCGGCGCATAACGTCGTTGCGCCGGTCGGCCTCGAAGCCAGCGACGATAAGGGCCGAGGTTTCCGCCGGGAGCCGCGACAGGATGACGGCGACGACCTGCGGGTGCTCGACCAGCATCAGGACCTGCAAGGCCTCGACGCCAAAGTTCTCGAACTCGTCCCAGACCGACAAAGGCGGCGCGAGGAACATCGACGGGTCGACGAAATCGTCTTCGCCGAAAACCTTGGTCATGTCTTCGGCCGATAGCGCCGTGCGCAGCAGCTTTTCCATTTCCGAATCGAGCTCGGACAGGCCCGCGCCGGTCTTGAACTCTTCCTGGAAATCGGAGACCAGCGCGTCGAGCTGGTGGGCGGAGACAGGCTGCTGGCCGGCAACGCTGTCCTTGAGGGCGCGGATTTCATCCGGGCTGAGATGCTTCAGCAGCCGCGAAGCACCGTCCGACCCCATGGCCAGGAGCAGGATCGCAGCGCGCGCCGGCCCTGCAATCGTGCCGGTGTCGAGTTCCAGTTCGGAGTAGCCCACCACGCTCATGACCTATCAGCTGTTCGACGCTTTGGCCCGCTGCGGCTTGGCGCCGGGCGAGACGATCTCGGTCAGGGTAATGCCGAAACGCGATTCCTCGTTCTCGAGCACCACCACCTCGCCGCGGGCGACGATGCGGCCGTTGACGATGAGATCGACGGGGTCGCCGATGTTGGTGTCGAGCTTGACGACCGCGCCGCGGCCGAGCTTGACGAGGGTCGAGACCGGCATGACGGCCGTGCCGAGAACGACCTGCATCGTCACCGGAATGTCCATGATGAGGTTGAGGTCCGGCTTTCCGGACGCCTCGGTCTCGGCGACCTCGGCATACTCTTCCATACCATCCTCGGCGGTCTCCACCGAGTGCTGCTCCATCACGTCCATTTCGTCTTCGTCGATCATGGCGATCTCCAGGGTTGCGCCGGCTGCCGGCCGTGGATGGCGGGCTCTGGCGGAAAGGCTTGTCGAGGGGGTGGGCACCCGGCGATTCGCCGGCGGAGCGCCCCAATGGTTAACGAGTAGCGACCGAGGCTGATGCGAGGCGGGACTCGATGAGGGTCAGCCAGGTATCCTGCGTCGGCGAGCCGAGGTCAGGACGGGCCGAGCCGTCATTGGCGACCGAGAGCCGGATCTCGGCAAGATGCACCGCGTCCTCCAGCCGGTCGGCCAGCGCGCGCGCTTCGCGCGAGGCCTCTTCCAGCGCGCGCAAGGTGTCGACACCCTCGCCGCGCAGCATCACCACGGCATGCGCTGCCCGGTTGATGGCGGCGTCGGACTGCTCGAGGCTGGTGGCGAAATTCGCCCCCTCGCTGCGCAGGCGCCGCAGTTCCCGGTACATGCCGCCGGTCCGCCAGCTGGTGAACCCCAGCGCAGCGATGAGAACGCCGTCAATCAGATAGGATATCATCGATGAACTCCTCGGTCGGATCGATCTTCTCTTCGATGCGCACGACATAGGAATCGCGCGAACGTCCCATCCGGCCGCGGAACAGGCGCTGTTCCTCGCATTCGATGATGATCAGGCTGTCGGTGGTGGCGTCGAGCATGATGGTCTGCCCGAGGGTGAAGCGGGCGACGTCGCCGAGCGTGATCTGCTTTTCGTCGAGCAGTGCCCGGACCTGGAGGTCGGCGAGCTGCAGCCCCTCGGTGATGTCGCGTGCCCAGCTTTCGTCAGCGAGCAGCGGCGCCGTTTCCGGCACGACGCTGAGCGGCCGGCGGTGCAGCGCAATGGCGCGCTCCGGCAAGGCGATCCGGATGTCGCTCTCGCGCTGGCCGACGCGCAGGCGAAAAACCATTTCGACGAAGGCGCGGTTGTCGGCCCCCAGCATGTCCTCGATCTGCAGTGGGATGGCGTCACGCAGCGTCTGCCCGCAGGCGATGCCGAGCGGCGCGACTTTCTCGAACACCGGATTGCCGGCCTCGATCAGCGTCGTCAGCGCCAGTTCCACGAAGCGGCGGTCGAGCTTGGTCATCGGCCGCGGCGGGCTGGCGGAGGCGGTGCCGGTGCCCCCGAACATCGCCTCGACGACGGCATCGGCCAGCCGTCCGTCGGCCAGCACGAAGCCGAGCTCGCGCCATTTCGGCGAGCTGATGACGACGGCCGAGACAGCGGCGGCAAGGTTGGCGTTCCCAGCGTCGAAGGCAAGGCTCGACACCGTGAGGAACTCGATCTCGACGGGCGTCGCATACAGTTCGTTCAGCGCGGTGGCGGTGGCGCTCGCCCATTCGGTGGCCAGCAGCTTCAGCCGCGGCAGCCGGTTCGGCTCGATCTTCGCGGCCGAGCGGAGCTGGGCCTCGATGTTGCGTTCGGCGGTCATTTCCATGATCTCCGGCTTCCTTAAGCGGCTTGCGCCGAGCCGCCGCCGATCGTCTCGGCCTCGACCTGGTCGATGGTCGGCCGGTCATAGGCCGAGATTGCCTTGCGGCCGTATTCGAGGGCGACCTGCGGCATGGCGCCGTTGATGTAGGCGATGAGCGTCTGCTTCACGATGATGTAGCGGCGCATCTGCTTCTCGCGGACGCCCTTGACCTTGACGGCGATCGGACCGGCCACGCCGTAGGAAAGGAAGATGCCGAGGAAGGTGCCGACGAGCGCGGCGCCGATGAGGTGGCCGAGAATTTCCGGCGACTGGTCGAGGGCGCCCATGGCGTGCACGATGCCGAGCACGGCGGCGACGATGCCGAGGGCGGGAAGGCCGTCGGCGACGTCCTGAAGCGCGGCTTTCGGCTTCATCTGGTCGCGGGCGACGGTCTGGATCTCTTCGTCCATCAGCGCCTCGATCTCGTGCGAGCGGACATTGCCGATGATGATCAGGCGGCAATAGTCGCAGATGAAGTTCATGATCGCCTGATCCTTCATGATCAGCGGATAGGCGTTGAAGATCGCGGACTCGGCGGGATTGTCGACGTGCTGCTCGACCTCGCTGCGCGGCTTGGAGCGCATCTCGCGCATCAGCGAGTGCAGCAGGCTGAGGAGGCTCAGGTAGTCCTTCTGCTTCGGGACCTTCTCCTTGAACGCCTCGCCGATCGCCTTGCCGGTGTCCTTGACCACCTTCATCGGATTGGCGACCACGAAGGTGCCGAGCGATGCGCCGACGATGATCAGGATCTCGTAAGGCTGCCACAGCACCTCGAGATGACCGCCGCTGGCGATGTAGCCGCCAAGCACGCAACCGAGCGTTATGACCAGACCTAGGAGGATGCTCATCGGGAAGTCCCTTTTTTGGTGTCCTTTGGTCACTAAGGAAATCGACTTGCGCGAGCCTGACGGGCTGCCGGACAGGCTGGCACAAGCCAGATTGTCGATGTTTCGGCGGTCACGGACGATGCTCCGATCAGTCTTCGCAAGCGTGCCCTGGCGGGCTCAGAGGCAACACAAGGTTGCAGTCAAAAACACCCCGCTTGGCCAAATCGCCGCGTACCCGGTCCAAGGAAACGACCCCATGCAGACCTCATTGCCGGTGGCCCTGTCGGCCCAGCTCGCCATGGAAAAGCGCCTCGACACCATCGCCGACAACATCGCCAACAGTCGCACCGCGGGGTTCCGGGCGACCGAGGTGAAGTTCGAGACCTTCCTGTCGCAAGCCGCCCAGCAGCCGGTCGCCTTCGCGTCGGAAGGCACGAACTTCATCTCGACGCGCGCGGGCGAGCTGACCCAGACCGGCAATCCGTTCGACATGGCCGTCTCCGGCAATGCCTTCTTCTCGGTGCAAGGCAAGAACGGGCCCGTCTATACCAAGGACGGGCGCATGACGATGAGCCCCGAGGGCGAGCTGCTCTCGATGACCGGGGCGCCGATCCTCGACGTCGGCGGCGCGCCGCTGCAGGTCGATCCGGCCGGCGGCGAGGTCACCATCGCCCGCGACGGCATGATCACCCAGAAGGGATTGCAGATCGGCGCCGTCGGCCTGTTCCAGATGCCGGAGGGTGCCGATCTCGCGCGGGCCGGAACCTCGGGCGTCGTTCCGAACCAGCCGGCCCAGCCGATCGTCGACTTTGCCGGCGTTAGCGTCATGCAGGGGTTCACGGAAGGCTCCAACGTCAATCCGGTGCTCGAGATCACCCGGCTGATCGACGTGCAGCGCAGCTTCGAAAGCGCCGCCAACTTCCAGGAGAGATCCGAGCAGTCGCTTGACAAGGCCATCAGCATGCTCGGTCCGCAGTCGTGATCCAGAAGCCAGGCTCGAAATCCGTTTCCTCCTCGCTGAACGAGCCCCGCATCCGCGTTTCCGGCCACATCGTCGACGTCTCGCCGCAATCCTTCCGGGTCGCCGGCCTTTCCTCTTTCGTCCGCCTCGGTGACTGTGTCGTCACCGATGGCGACGATCTCGGCGAGGTCGTGCGGATCGAGGAGAATGCCGCAACGGTCAAGCCCTTCGCCGTCCGCTTCAAGAGCGGCGTGCGCAGCGTCGCCTGGCGCACCGGGCCCGTCACACTCGCCCCTGCTGCCAGCTGGAAGGGCCGCACGCTCGACGCCTTCGCGCGTCCCTGCGATGGCCTCGGCGACCTCGAACAGGGCCCGCGCCAGCTGATCGCCGACACCTTGCCGGATCCGGCGATGAAGCGCGGTCGCATCCGCGAGGCGGTGCAGACGCACGTCAAGGCGATCGACATCTTCACCCCGATCATCAAGGGCCAGCGGCTCGGCATCTTCGCAGGCTCCGGTGTCGGCAAGTCGACGCTGATGGGCATGCTCGCCCGCGCCAAGGGCTTTGACACCGTGGTCGTCGCGCTCGTCGGCGAGCGTGGTCGCGAGGTTCGCGAGTTCCTCGAGGAGACCATGCAGAACGACCTGTCGCGCGTCGTCACGGTCGTCGCGACCGGCGACGAGAGCCCGATGATGCGCCGCCTCGCCCCGAAGACGGCGATGTCGATCGCCGAATATTTCCGCGACCTCGGCGAAAGCGTGCTGCTGATCGTCGATTCGGTGACGCGCCTCGCCCATGCCGCGCGCGACGTGGCGCTCGCCGCCGGCGAACCGCCGGTCGCCCGCGGCTACCCGCCGAGCGTCTTCTCCGAACTGCCGCGCCTGCTCGAGCGCGCCGGCCCCGGCCCCGAGGGCACCGGCACGATCACCGGCATCTTCGCCGTGCTGGTAGATGGCGACGACCACAACGAGCCGATCGCCGACGCCATCCGCGGCACGCTGGACGGCCATATCGTTCTCGACCGGGCGATCGCGGAACAGGGCCGCTTCCCCGCCATCGACGTGTTGAAGTCGATCTCGCGGCTGGCGGACTTGGCCTGGAACCCGCAGGAGCGCGAGCTCGTGCTGCGCCTTCGGGCGATGATCTCGCGTTTCGAAGACACGCGCGACCTGCGCCTTCTCGGCGGTTACCAGCGCGGCACGGATTCGACGCTGGACCAGGCCGTCGACCTCGTCCCACACATCTACGGCAGCCTCGTCCAGCACCCGACGGACGCGGTCAGCAACCAGCCTTTCGACGATCTGTCGCGTAAGCTGAAGGCCGGGATGACCGGCGCGGCCTGACCAGCGCGGTCAGGCCGGAACGTGTTGGCGTGATGCCGGGCCGATGCCGGCCTACTTCACCTTGTCGGTTATGGCGGACGTCCAGGCGCCCTCGGGCGCCTTGGTGATCACCGGGTCGGAGCCGCCTGACATCAGCACCTTCACCGTGGTTTCAGCCGCTGCGGCATCGAGCTTCGGCGTCGTGGCCAAGAGCTTGGCAATCTCGCCCATCATGAAGGTCTGATGCGCTTCCGTCTGGGCGCCGGTGGTGTCGTTGTCGAGGACGATGCCTGCCGCCTCGTCGGGATGCTCGGCGGCATAGGCCCAGCCCTTCATCGAGGCGCCGACGAAGCGGGCGAGCTTGTCGACGTTCTCAGGCTTTTCGAGCGTTGACTGCAGCGCATAAAGCCCGTCCTCGAGCGTCGCGACGCCTTGCTCCTCGTACTTGAACACGACGAGGTCCTCCGGCTTCAGCCCGGCGTCGAGCACCTGTCCGTATTCATTGTAGGTCATGGTCGAGATGCAGTCGGCCTGCTTCTGGATGAGCGGGTCGACGTTGAAGCCCTGCTTGACCACGGTCACGCCGTCCGGCCCGCCATCGGTCTTGAGGCCGAGCTTCGACATCCAGGAGAGGAACGGATACTCGTTGCCGGAGAACCAGACGCCGAGGGTCTTGCCCTTGAAGTCGGCCGGCGTCGTGATCCCGGTCTCCTTGCGGCAGGTGAGCATCAGGCCGGATTTCGCGAAGGGCTGGGCGATGTTGACCAGCGGCAGGCCCTTTTCACGCGCCGCCAGCGCCGAGGGCATCCAGTCGATGACGACATCGGCGCCGCCACCGGCCAGCACCTGCGCCGGCGCGACGTCCGGGCCGCCCGGCTTGATGGTCACATCGAGGTTCGCTTCGTTGTAAAAACCCTTTTCCTTGGCGACGTAGTAGCCAGCGAACTGGGCCTGCGTGACCCATTTCAACTGCAGGGTGACGGCGTCGGCGGCCAAGGCCGGGGCGGTGGTGGCAGCGAAGGCGAATGCCATGCCGGCGAGAACTTGCTTCATGCCCGTCTACTCCTTGGGTTGAAAACCGCCGCCCTCATCTCCCGCGATAGGACGGATGCCAGAACGTCGCGGCCCGCTCGACGAGCGAGATCAGGCCGTAGCTGACCGAGCCGGCGAGTGCCGCGACAGCGATCTCGGCCCAGACCATGTCGGTGTTCATCCGCCCCATCTCGGCCGAGATGCGAAAGCCCATGCCGACGATGGGGGTGCCGAAGAACTCCGCGACGATGGCCCCGATCAGCGCCAGCGTCGAGTTGATCTTGAGGGCATTGAACACGAAGGGCATGGCGGCGGGAAGCCGCAGTTTGGCGAGCGTGACCGCATGACCGGCGGCATAGGTCCGCATCAGGTCCCGCTCCATCGCGCCGGCCGCCGAGAGCCCCGCCAGCGTGTTCACCAGCATCGGAAAGAAGGTCATCACCACGACGACGGCGGCCTTCGATTGCCAGTCGAAGCCGAACCACATCACCATGATCGGCGCGACGCCGACGATCGGCAGCGCCGAGACGAGATTGCCGACCGGCATCAGCCCGCGCTTCAGGAACGGCGACCGATCGATCGCGAGCGCGGCGAGAAAACCTGTGCCGCAGCCGATGAGATAGCCGGCGATCACCGCCTTGAGAAACGTCTGCGCGAAGTCGGCCCAGAGGATCGGCAGCGAGGCGGCGATGCGCAACCCGATCGCCGAGGGCGGCGGCAGCAGCACCGAGGGAACGGCGAGACCGCGCACCACGCATTCCCAGAGAAACAGCAGCGTCAGGCCAAAAGCTGCGGGCACCGCGACGTCGACCAGCCGCGCCATACCCGGCTCCTTTGGCGCCAGCGCCGCCAGCCGCGACGTCAGCTGCCAGGCGACCAGCCAGAACGCCACCACCAGCAGCCAGAAGCTCGCGCCGAACTGCCCTTCACGCAGTGAAGGCACGAGCACCACCACGGCGGCGGCGACGAGGCCGGCCGGGAAAAGCAGCCCAGTATACGGGTTCTGCGACCGCGTCCTCATCGCAACATCCCCGTTCGCTTCAGGACGGCCCGCTCTGCCAGCGAGACCAGCGCGACCAGGACACCCGCCATCGCGGCGGCGGCGACCAGCGCCGACCAGATCTGGATCGTCTGCCCGTAATAGGAGCCGGCGAGCAGCCGCGCGCCGAGCCCGGCGACAGCCCCCGTCGGCAGCTCGCCGACAATCGCCCCGACCAGCGCCGCCGCCACCGCGATCTTCATCGACGCGAACAGGAACGGGAGCGCAGCCGGAAATCGGAGTTTCGCCAGCACCTGCAGGGGGCTCGCCGCATAGGTACGCATCAGGTCGAGATGCATGGCTTCGGGCGAGCGCAGCCCCTTCACCATGCCGACCGCGACCGGGAAGAACGAGAGGTAGGTCGAGATCACCGCCTTCGGAAACAGACCCTGGATGCCGACCGAGTTCAGGACCACGATCACCATCGGCGCGACCGCGAGGATCGGGATGGTCTGCGAGGTGATCAGCCACGGCATCAGGCTGCGGTCGAGCGTGCGCGAGCCGATGATGCCGATAGCCAAGAGGATGCCGAGCACGGTGCCGATGGCAAAGCCCAGCAAGGTCGAAGACAGCGTCACCCCGGCATGGAAGAGCAACGACCGCGGCGAGCTCGGCTTGACCATCACCGTCGTCTTCCAGATGTCCCCGACGATCTGGTGCGGCGCCGGCAGTAGCGGCCTCTCCGCGCTCCAGGTTGCGCCGACGGTCTGAGTAAAGGACGCAGGCGTCCCCGCCCGTGCCAGCCGGTCGACGGTGGTCTGCCAGTTCATGGGGATTGCCGCCACATACCAGACCGCAAGGATCACCAGCACGACGACGGCAATGGGCAGCGCGCTGCCCTCGGCAAGACGGCGCCGCAGGGCGGCGGCGGTGGCACTCATGGCGCCCTCACCGCGCCACCGGCCACATCATCAGCACCAGACCGCTCAAGCCCAGCGCCATGCCGGCGAGCTGCAGCGGCGGGAGGCGTTCGCCGAAGGCGAGGACCGCAACGAGGTTGACCAGCAGCAGCTGCGCGATGCTGGAGACCGAGATCGCCAGTGCGAGCCCGCTTTCGCGCATCAGCCGCACCATCATCAGATTGCCGATGCCGTAGAGCGTCAGCATGCCGCCCAGCGCCCAAAAGGAGTTGTTGGCGACGTAGAGCCGCGACAGCGACGCCGCGGTGAGGAAGACCGGGATGGTCGCCAGCAGCCAGAGCGAGGCAAGCCCGCTCATGCCGGCGCCCCGGCGTTCGGCGCGCCCTCAAACCCCGTCATAGCTGTGCCCTGCCCTCAGTCCCTCGCGCACCTGGTGGGCGATCGCCAGGAATTCCGGCGTCTCGCGGATTTCGAGCGGCCGGTCCGGCCCGAGATTGCAATCGATCACCTCGTGGATCCGTCCGGGCCGCGGGCTCATCACCACGATCCGCGTCGACAGGAACACCGCTTCCGGGATCGAGTGCGTGACGAAGACCACGGTCTTCCGCGTCTTCGCCCAGAGCTTCAGCAGTTCGGCATTCAGGTGGTCGCGGACGATCTCGTCCAGCGCCCCGAAAGGCTCGTCCATCAGGAGGAGGTCGGGATCGAAGGACAGCGCGCGGGCGATCGAGGCGCGCTGCTGCATGCCGCCCGACAGCTGCCAGGGAAATTTCTTGCCGAACCCGGTCAGGCCGACGAGTTCCAGCCCCTCGGCCACCCGACGCGCGCGCTCCGCCTTGTCGGTGCCCATGATCTCCAGCGGCAGGCCGACATTGCGCTCGATGTTGCGCCACGGGTAAAGCGCCGCCGCCTGGAACACGTAGCCATAGGCCCGCGCCCGGCGGGCCGCGTCCGGCGTCAGGCCGTTGACGGTGATGGTGCCGGCGGTCGGTTGCTCGAGATCGGCGATCACCCGCAAAAGCGTGGTCTTGCCGCAGCCGGACGGACCGATCAGCGAGACGAACTCGCCGCGGCCGATGCTGAGATCGATGTTCTTCAGCGCCTGGACCGGTCCGTCGGAGGTCGAGAAGACGAGGTCGAGGCCACGGGCCTCGACGACCGCCGCGGCACCCGGCGCTGCCCTCGATGGCGCCGTGGCTGGGGATCGCACGTCAGACATGCCGGCTCCGAAATGCCGATCCTTGGCCGGGCGGCGACAAGCGGGACGCCAGCGCGTTACGGCGGCGCGAAATCGGATTAGCCTTCCTAGGTCCGCCGTTCCCGGCGTCTGACGTTTCGAGAGGAGCCGCATCGATGAGAATGACGAAGCAGCATTGCGCCTTGATCCGACCGGAGGCGACGTATGAGGGCAAGCAGGGCTTCCGGTATCTCGCCGGCATTTCCGCCGAAAGCGTCGGTTCAACCGGCATCTGCATGCATCTCCTGACCATTCCGCCTGGCGGCCGCGCCAAGGCGCATCTGCATGAGCGCCACGAAACGGCGATCTACGTCGTCAGCGGCGTCGCCGAGGTGTTCTACGGCGAGAGCCTCGAGCAGCATGCCATCACCGCCGCCGGCGACCTCTTCTATATTCCCCCGGGGGTGCCGCATCTGCCCTACAACCGGGGCACCGAGCCTTGCGTCGCGGTGATCGCGCGCACCGACCCCAACGAGCAGGAGAGCGTCGTGCTTCGGCCGGATCTTGATGGCCTTGTGGCGATCTGAGCTATCGGTCCCGCGCCGGCATCTGCCGTCCAGGACTGCCATGCCGCTCAAACGCCCGCCGGAATGCCGGAGCGTTCGACCCGGCGTGGCGCCGTCAGTTCCTTCCAAGTCGACAGGGCCTTGCCGACGGCCGCCCCCGCCGGCCGCGGCACGAACTGCCCGCTGCCGGTCTCAGCCCGCACCTCGCCGTCGCGATAGGCGATACGCCCGCGCGACAGGGTGACAGCGGCAAGCCCCCTCACCTCGACGCCTTCGAAGACGTTGTAGTCGATGATCGACTTCTGCGCCGCCGCCCGGATCGTCTTGGTCGCGCCGGGGTCGAAGACGACGAGGTCGGCATCGGCGCCTGGCAGGATGGCGCCCTTGCGGGGATAGATGTTCAGGATCTTGGCGATGTTGGTCGAGGTGGCTGCGACGAACTCGTTCATCGTCAGGCGCCCGGTGGCCACGCCCTTGGTCCAGAGCACCGACATCCGGTCCTCCAGCCCCCCGGTGCCGTTCGGGATCTTGGTGAAATCGCCGACGCCCATCCGCTTCTGCGCCGTCGTGAAAGCGCAATGGTCGGTCGCCACCACCTGCAGCGAGCCGCTGGCAAGGCCCGCCCAGAGCGAATCCTGGTGCTGCTTGTTGCGGAAGGGAGGGCTCATCACGCGGCGCGCGGCATAATCCCAGTCCGAGTTGAAGTACTCCCGCTCGTCGAGGGTCAGGTGCTGGATCAGCGGCTCGCCGAAGACCCGCATGCCCTTGGCCCGGGCCCGGCGGATCGCCTCGTGCGCCTGCTCGCAGGAAACGTGCACGACGTAGAGCGGCACGCCTGCCTGGTCGGCGATCATGATCGCCCGGTTGGTCGCCTCGCCTTCGACCTCGGGCGGGCGTGAATAGGCATGCGCCTCGGGCCCGCTATTGCCCTCGGCCATCAGTTTGGCTTGCAGGAAGGCGACGACGTCGCCGTTCTCTGCATGCACCAGCGGCAGCGCGCCGATCTCGGCGCAGCGCGAGAACGAGGCGAACATCTCGTCGTCGTTCACCATCAGCGCGCCCTTGTAGGCCATGAAGTGCTTGAACGAATTGATGCCGCGTTTCACTACCAGCGGCATCTCGTCGAACACCTGCTGCTCCCACCACGTGATCGCCATGTGGAAGGAAAAGTCGGTACGTGCCTTGCCGGCCTTCTGGTGCCAGGCCTGCAGCGCGTCGATCAACCCCTCGTTCGGCGCCGGCAGGCAGAAGTCGACGACCATCGTCGTGCCACCCGACAGCGCGGCCGCCGTGCCGGTGTCAAAATCCTCGGCGGCGTGCGTGCCCATGAACGGCATTTCGAGATGCGTGTGCGGGTCGATGCCGCCCGGCATGACATAGGCGCCGGACGCGTCGATCACCTCGTCGCCCTGAAGATCCGGCCCGATTGCCGCGATGGTCTCTCCGTCGATCAGCACGTCGGCGCGAAGGGTCAGGTCGGCGGTGACGACGGTGCCGCCCTTGATGACGATGGTCATGATGGATCCCTGAAATTCGAGAAATCGGCCAGCACTTGCCCAAGACCCAGGATGGTCAGGAGAGCGAAGTTGATGGACCGCATGTCGTCTTCATCGAGCGTCCCGATGATGGTGCCGATCTCGCGGGGCATGGCACCGGTGATCCGGTCCACCATCGCCTGCGAGAGGACATGCAAACCGTTGACGATGGAAGGCTTGAGCAGGGGCCGGATGATCGTCACTGGCACGAGTTCACTGGAAAGCGGGCACACGAGGACAGGATGATCGGTCCTGATCAAGGGAGTCGCTTGAACGATAATTCCGGGCCTTGGCTTCGCTGCCAGCCCGCGTGTGGAAACGGTGAAGACGTCACCCCGCTTCACGGCGTTTCATCGCCCCAAAGATCCCCCCGGACCTGGCGGATCCAGTCGTCGATCGTCGGATCCTCTGCGTCCGCGGCGGCGATCAGATCCATCTCTGCCCCAATACGAGCAGAGAATTTCGAGCTATCCCAATCCGGCACCCAAATCTCGACCGGCTTGTAGCCCTTGGCCAGAAGCTCCGTCCGCTCCGCCTCCGTCAATTCCCGCGGCCTTCCCATTCCAGCCTCCACCGAAAACTCGATCCTACGCCACGATCCCTGCCGTCTCGACCACGGCATGGAACAGCACGTTGGCCCCGGCCTTCGCCCAATCCTTGGTGATGGCCTCCGCCTCGTTGTGGCTGAGGCCATCGACGCAAGGGCAGAAGATCATCGCCGTCGGCGCCACGCGGTTGATCCAGCAGGCGTCGTGGCCGGCGCCAGAGACGATGTCGCGGTGGCTGAGGCCGAGCCGTTCGGCCGCCGAGCGGACGGCCGAGACGCAAGTCTGGTCGAAGGTGACGGGGTCGAAGTGCCCGACCTCTTCGACCGTCACTTCTAGCCCGAGCCCCTCAGCAATGATGTCGATCCCATCCTCGATCGCCGCACGCATGGCCTCCAGCGTCGTCTTGTCAGGCGAGCGGATGTCGACGGTAAAGACGGTGCGGCCGGCGATGATGTTGCGCGAGTTCGGGTACACCTCCATGTGCCCGACCGTGCCGACGGCACCCGGCTGGTAGTCCATCGCCACGGAGTGAACTAGTTCGAGCACCCGCGCCATGCCGAGGCCGGCATTGTGGCGCTTGCCCATCGGGGTGGAGCCGGTGTGGCTCTCCTTCCCCGTCAGGGTGACCTCGAGCCAATAGAGCCCTTGCCCGTGGGTGACGACGCCGATGTCGATACCCTCGTCCTCGAGAATCGGCCCTTGCTCGATGTGGTATTCGAAGAAGGCCTTCATCTTGCGCTCTCCGACCGGCTCGTCGCCCTCCCAGCCGATGCGCTTGAGTTCGTCGCCGAAGCGCTTGCCGCCGGCATCCGTCCGGTTCTTGGCCCAGGTCTCGTCCATGACGCCGGCGAAGACCCCGGAGGCGAGCATGGCGGGAGCGAAGCGCGCACCCTCCTCGTTCGTCCAGTTCACCACGACGATGGGATGCCTGGTCTTGATGCCGAGGTCGTTCAGCGTGCGGATCAGCTCCAGCCCCGCCAGGACGCCGAGCACACCGTCATACTTGCCGCCGGTCGGCTGGGTGTCGAGGTGGCTGCCGACATAGACCGGCAGCGCGTCGGGATCGGTGCCCTCGCGCCGCGCGAACATGGTGCCCATTGTGTCGAGCCCCATCGAGAGGCCGGCGGCCTCGCACCAGGACCGGAACAGCGCCCGCCCCTCGCCATCGGCATCCGTCAGCGTCTGGCGGTTGCTGCCGCCGGCGATCCCCGGACCGATCTTCGCCATCTCCTCCAGCGAGTCCCAGAGCCGGTCGCCGTCGATCTGGAGGTTGGTGGCAAGGGCCATGCGGGTCTTCTTCTGCTGGTGGCGGGAAGGCGGATGCCGTCAATCGAGATTGGCGAGGATGGTCCGCAGCGTTTCGGCGATCTCGTCGATCTGGGCCTCGGAAACGATCAGCGGCGGCGACAGCGCGATGATGTCGCCAGTGGTGCGGATGAGCAGCCCCGCCTCGTAGGCTTTCAGGAAAGCGGCGAAGGCGCGCTTCGTCGGCTGGCCCTGGATCGGCTCCAGCTCGATCGCGCCGATCAGGCCGACCGTGCGGATGTCGATGACATGCCGGCAGCCCTTCAGCGACTGGATCGCCTGAGACCAGACCGGCATCAACTCCTTCGCCCGCTCGAACAAGCCTTCCTCGCGGTAGGTGTCGAGCGTCGCCAGCGCCGCCGCCGAGGCGATCGGGTTGCCGGAATAGGTGTAGCCGTGCGCGAACTCGATCATCGCCGGCGGGCCCTGCATGAAGGCCTCGTAGATCTCGTCGCGCACGAAGACCGCGCCCATCGGGATCACGCCATTGGTCAGGCCCTTCGCGGTGACCATGATGTCGGGCGTGACGCCGTAATGATCGGCGGCAAAGGCCGCGCCCATGCGGCCGTAGCCGGTGATCACCTCGTCGAAGATCAGGAGGATGCCATGCTGGTCGCAGATCTCGCGCAGGCGCTTGAGGTAGCCTTTCGGCGGCGGCAGCACGCCGGTCGACCCCGCCACCGGCTCGACGATGACGGCGGCGATGGTCGAGGGATCGTGCAGGGTGGCGATCCGCAGCAGGTCGTCGGCGAGCTCCATGCCGTGCTCGGCCTCGCCGTCGGAATAGGGATTGCGGACGGGATCATGGGTGTGGCGCATGTGGTCCACGCCGGTGAGGAGCGTGCCGAACATCTTGCGGTTGCCGACGATGCCGCCGACCGAGATGCCGCCGAAATTGACGCCGTGATAGCCGCGCTCGCGGCCGATCAGCCGGAAGCGCCCGCCCTCGCCCTTCACCCGCTGGTAGGCCAGCGCGATCTTCAGCGCCGTCTCGACGGACTCCGAGCCGGAATTGGTGAAGAACACGTGGTCGAGCCCGGTCGGGGCGATCGCCGCCAACCGCGAGGCCAGCTCGAACGCCTTCGGATGCCCCATCTGGAAGGCCGGGGCGTAGTCGAGCTCGGCAGCCTGGCGCTGGATCGCCTCGGTGATCTTCGGGCGGCAATGGCCGGCATTGCAGCACCAGAGCCCGGCGGTGCCGTCCAGCACCTGGCGGCCGTCGGCCGTGGTGTAGTGCATGTCCTTGGCACCGACGAACATGCGCGGCGCCTCCTTGAACTGCCGGTTCGAGGTGAACGGCATCCAGAAGGCTTCGAGATTGTTGGGGGCGACCGGGGCGCCTCCCCGGATCGGCGCGGTGTCGTTCATGATGGGCGCTCCCCTCGATTCCGCGTCCATCCGCCAGGACACCGCGAATTCTTGACTACATGGTCAAAGGGAAGGCTAGAAGTGAGGCTCGAGCCGGTCAAGCGGCATTGCGGACGGCAGGTGGATTGTTTGGCCGGGGATACCGGGGATCGGCAGAACATGGATGCGAAGGCGGGCGAGGACGCAGGATCGGCCGGCGGGGAAGAGCGCCAGCAGACGCGAATCCAGCAGATCAACCGCGGCATCATCCTCGACGCGGCGCGTGAGGTCTTCTCCGTGCATGGCTTCCGCGGCTCGACCGTCGACCAGATCGCCGCCAAGGCCGGCATGTCGAAGCCGAACCTTCTCTACTATTTCCGCCGCAAGCAGGACATCTATGCCGCGGTCCTGGAATCGACGCTGGACGAATGGCTGGCACCGCTCGAGGCTCTTGATCCCAGCGGTGATCCCATCGAGGAACTGCGGCGCTACATCTCGGTGAAGCTCGCACTGTCGGCCGACAAGCCCGAAGCCTCGCGGCTCTTCGCCAACGAAATCCTGGCCGGCGCGCCGGCGATCGGCGGCTTCCTCACGACCCGCCTCAAGACACTGGTGCAAAAAAAGGCCGGCGTCATCCGCCGCTGGGTCGACGAAGGCAGGCTGGCGCCGATCGATCCGCACCACCTGATTTTCATGATCTGGGCGACGACCCAGCACTATGCCGATTTCGACATCCAGATCCGGGCGGTGCTCGGCCAGCAGGTCGGCAAGCCCGGCTTCCGGGAGCAGACCGCGCAGGCGGTGCTCAGCATCGTCCTCAACGGCATCCGTCCGCGGGATCAAGCCGCGGTGCCTCCGTCGGGATGCGCAAGGGACACTCTCCCTTCCTGAGACGACACATTACCGCAGACCGTCGCTGGCAAGCCTGCGCCCGGCCGGCACACCGAAAGCTTCGCCATCCAGCCGCTGCAGCTGCTGCGATACCGCCAGCAGCAGCAAGGGCAGTTCGCCAGCTGGCCGTGGCCGGCTGAACAGATACCCTTGCATATGGCTGCAGCCCTCCTCCTGCAGCAGCCGGTACTGTTCGACCGTCTCGACGCCCTCGGCGATGACCGCGATGTTCAAGGCGCGGCTGATCCCGAGGACCGCGCTGACGACTGCCCGGCTCTCGGGCTTGTCGATGTCGCGGACGAAGGACTGGTCGATCTTGATCTTGTCGAACGGGAAGCGCGTGAGGTAGCCGAGCGACGAGTAACCGGTGCCGAAATCATCCATCGCGATGCGCACACCGAGTTTGCGAAGGGCCGTCAGCATGTCGAGAATTTCCGGCGCCGGCGAGAGGAACAGCGACTCCGTGACCTCCATCTGCAGCCGGCCGGGCGCCAGTCCCGAACCGGCAAGCGCTGCGGCAACGTCGGACACCAAGGTCCCGCTGCGGAACTGAGCCGCGGA
Organism: Mesocryomonas lacus; assembly: GCF_055730105.2. NCBI lineage: Bacteria > Pseudomonadati > Pseudomonadota > Alphaproteobacteria > Hyphomicrobiales > Aurantimonadaceae > Mesocryomonas > Mesocryomonas lacus. Next base: position 102,376 of record NZ_JBUZWF020000003.1, on the reverse strand, counting down.
AAGATTGACCGAGAGCATCAGCTCCTCCGGCCATTCCGCGGCCTGTCCGCAGGCCGTCCGCAAGGCCCAGAGGCCGAATTCATCGATCAGGCCGAGTTCCTCGGCCACGGGAATGAATTGGGAAGGGGAGACGAAGCCCCGAAGCGGATGATTCCAGCGCAGCAGCACTTCGAAACCGGAAATCTGGCAGCGGCCGGCATCGACGAAGGGTTCGTAGACGAGATCGAGTTCGCCGTTCACCAATGCCAAGCGGAGATCGTCCTCGAAGGCATGGCGGATCTTGAGGTCCTCGCGCATTTCCGGGACGTAGAAGCGATACGCACTGCCCGCCTGTCGCTTGGCCGCATAAAGCGCAAGGTTGCAGCTCTGCATGACCGCGTCGGGCAAGCGCGTCGCCGCTGCATCCTTGTACGATACGCTGACGATACCGATGCTGGCCGATATCTGAACCGGGCGTGCCTCGATCGGGAAAGGCTGGAGGAAAGCTCGCAGAAGGCAATCGGCCAGGGCCGTCGCCGCTGCGGGCTGCGCGCCGGCTTCCTGGATGATGGCAAATTCGTCGCCGCCCAGACGCGCGACGACGTCGCGGGGCCCGGCGCAGGATCTCAGCCGTTCAGCAACCGCCTGCAGCAATCCATCGCCTGCCGGATGACCATAACTGTCGTTGATCAGCTTGAAGCCGCCGAGGTCGATGTAGAACACCGCGATCTCGCCAAAACCCGAGCCTCCCGTCAGAATGTCCTGCAGCGCCGTGCTGAACTGTCGGCGGTTGGCAAGCCCGGTCAGCGCGTCGTGTCCTGCAAGGTGCTCCAACCGCTGCGCGAAACGGTGCTGGACGGTGACATTCTCGAAGGTGATGACCAGCCCGCCGCCCCCGACACCGCGCCGCTTCACCTGGTAGATCTCGCCGTTCTCCATTTCGTGCAGGAAGACGCCGGTCTGGTGCGGTTCCAGAAACAGCTGAAAGGTCGGGTCGGCGAGGATGGTCGCGGCGCAGGCGCCGTGCCGGAATTGCTCGAACAGCTTTGCGAAGGGCTCGTTGAAGACGACGAGGTTCCGCTCGTGGTCCAGCATGCAGAGACCCTGCGGCATGTTGTTCATCGCTGCGAGGAACTGGTTTTCCTTGGCCGTCAGCGCGCTGCCGAGTGTGGTTGCTTGCATCAGGATGGAGCGCCGCCGGAGCTCGCTCTGCGTGCTGACCCAACTCCCGAGGTCCTTCAAGGCCAGTTGCAGGGCCATCAACTCCCGGGCACCGGCCGGCGCCTCCTTGCCGGCCGGCTTGCCCGTGGCCATCCCGCCGATGGCCGCCGTTGCCCGTCGCACCGGCTCGACCAGACTGCGGGAGATCCAGAAGGCCACCGCGGCCAAGCCGAGGAAGGAACAGGCAAGTCCCGCCAGATTGCTGCGGGCGGCGAGTGCGATCAGTCCGGTGACCTCACCCGCCAGGCGGCTCGCATCCTCGCGGGACGCGGCGATCGCCGCGTCGAGGGCGATTTCCAGCTTTGCGAGTTGTGCGAGGAGCGAGCGGCGGGTCAGATCGCCCCGGGTGCCCTGCAGGCCGACGAGGTCGTAGACGACGGCGTCGGTGGCACGCTGCGCCTCGGGCGCACGGACCGTGGGCATCGAGGCGCGAACCTCGGCCAGCATGCGGCCGACCGCGGCGGCAAGCACCCCTCGGTCGGCGGTATCGAGGGCAACCTCGGAGCCTTGCAACTGGGAAAAATGCGCCTCGGTCAGCGCCGCGGCGTGACGGGCGGCTTCAAGGTTCGACGCCGAGGCCAGCACGGCCGCGTATTCCTGGTTGAAGCGCACGTCGATCCTGTCGTGCGTGCGCTCGCTGACGATCCCGACCAAAAGTGTCAGAACGCCAAAGACCCCACATAGCAGCATCAACCGCAGATTGATCGACATGACGGCTTAGGCCCCTGGTCAGGGGGATCGTGCGAACCGTGCGCCCCCGTGAGTAATAGCTTAGGTAGCTACTAACTTCCAGAAAGTTAAGGCGAAACGAAAAGACGTACGCGGCCATGCCCTCGATCGCGGAGACCTTGACGCTAGCAACCAGGCTCAAGCCGGCTCGAGCTTCGCCGCCGGGTTGCTCGGATGCGTTGTCCAGTTCGCGTAAGTCGCCGGGATCGGACGATCGGTGCGGGGATCATAATCGCCGATCTGCTCCATGGTGATGCAGTCCTCGACCGGGCAGACATTGACGCAGAGATTGCAGCCGACGCACTCCGCGTCGATCACCTCGAAGTGCCGGACACCGTCGACCTCGCGGGTGATCGCCTGATGCGAGGTATCCTCGCAGGCGATGTGGCAGCGGCCGCACTGGATGCAGAGATCCTGGTCGATCCGCGCCTTGGTGACGTAGTTGAGGTTAAGGTACTGCCAGTCGGTGACGTTCGGCACCGCGCGGCCGCGGAAATCCTCGATCGTCCGGTAGCCCTTCTCGTCCATCCAGTCGGAGAGGCCGGACACCATCTCCTGCACGATCTTGAAGCCGTAGGTCATGGCCGCGGTGCAGACCTGCACGGTGCCGCAGCCGAGCGCAATGAACTCTGCCGCATCGCGCCAAGTGGTGATGCCGCCAATGCCGGAGATCGGCATGCCGCGCGTCGCTGCGTCACGGGCGATCTCGGCGACCATGTTCAGCGCGATCGGCTTCACCGCCGGGCCGCAATAGCCGCCATGGCTGCCCTTGCCGTCGATGGTCGGGGTCGGCGCGAAATTGTCGAGATCGATCGAGATGATCGAGGAAATGGTGTTGATCAGCGACACCGCATCGGCGCCGCCGGCCCGCGCCGCGCGGGCGGGATAGCGGATGTCGGTGATGTTCGGCGTCAGCTTGACGATCACCGGCAACCGCGAGTGCTGTTTGCACCAGCGCGCCACCATCTCGATGTATTCCGGCACCTGCCCGACCGCCGAGCCCATGCCGCGTTCGCTCATGCCGTGCGGACAGCCGAAGTTCAGCTCGACGCCGTCGGCGCCCGTCTGCTCCACGGCCTGGACGATCGAGCGCCAGCTCTCCTCCTCGCAAGGGACCATCAGCGAGACGATCATCGCGCGGTCCGGCCAGTTCCGCTTGACCCGCGCGATCTCCTCGAGATTGAGGTCGAGCGCCCGGTCGGTGATCAGCTCGATGTTGTTGAGGCCGAGCAGCCGTCGGCCCGGCCCATACACAGCGCCATAGCGCGGTCCGTTGACGTTGACGACGGGATCGCCCTCGCCAAGCGTCTTCCAGACGACCCCGCCCCAGCCGGCCTCGAAGGCGCGCTGGACGTTGTACTCCTTGTCGGTCGGCGGTGCCGACGCCAGCCAGAACGGGTTCGGCGAAGAGATGCCGAGGAAGGTCGTCGACAGGTCGGCCATAGCTTTCTCCTCAGCGCGCGGTCAGGGACGAACAGGCGGAGGACAGCGTCCCGGCGAGCCGGGCGGCGATCCCCGCCGGGGCACTCAAGGCCTCGTGGATGCTCATCGCCGCCACCTTGCCGTCCTCGACCGCGACGACGGTAAGGTCCTCGCCGCCGGCCGCGCAATCGCCGCCCGCCCAGACACCGGCAAGACTGGTGCGGCGGTCGGCATCGACCTTGATGCGGCCCGCCTCCAGCGCGAGGAGGCCCTCGACGCCGACCGGCAGAAACGCCTGGCCGATCGCCTTGAAAACCTGGTCGGCCTCGATCGTCACCCGCTCGTCGGTCACGATCAGGCGCCCGTCCTCGACCAGTGTGCGCGCAAACACGACGCCGGACACCGCGCCGCCCTCCGTCAGGATCTTCACCGGCTGCAGATGCAAGCGCAACGAGACGCCGCGGGTTTGCGCCAGTTCCTGCTCGTAGCGCGAGGCGTTCATCGCCGCCTGCCCGCGGCGGTAGGCGACCGTCACTTCCTCGGCGCCGAGGGCCTTCGCCTGGACGGCGGCATCGATGGCGGTCATGCCGCCGCCGATCACCACGACACGCCGGCCGATCGGCACCGTCGCGACGTCATCGGCCTGCCGCAGCCCCGCAATCCAGTCGACCGCGTCGAGCGCGCCGGCCGCGGCCTCCCCCTCGACCTGCAGCGCGTTGACGCCGGCCAGCCCCATGCCGAGGAAGACGGCGTCGAAGGTGGCGTTGAGATCGTCCAGCTGCAGGTCGCGACCGAGCATCTTGCCGGTCTCCACCGTGATCCCGCCGATCCCGAGGATGAACTCGACCTCGCGCTGGGCGAAGTCGTCGACGGCCTTGTAGGCCGCGATGCCGAACTCGTTGAGGCCGCCAGCTTTCGGACGGGCGTCGAAGAGGGTGACGTCGTGCCCGAGGAGAGCCAGCCGGTGGGCGCAGGAGAGGCCCGCAGGCCCCGCCCCGACAACCGCCACCCGCTTGCCGGTCGGCGCGGCGCGGCTGAAGGGATGCCCTTCGCGCGCCATCAGATGGTCGGTCGCGTGGCGCTGCAGGAGGCCGATCCGCACCGGCTTGCCCTCGGCCACCTCGCGCACGCAGACCTCCTCGCACAGCGTCTCGGTCGGGCAGACGCGGGCGCACATGCCGCCGAGGATGTTGGACTGGAGGATGGTTTTTGCGGCGCCCGTCGGGTTGCCGGCCTGGATCTCGCGGATGAAGAGCGGGATGTCGATCGAGGTCGGGCAGGCTGTCATGCACGGCGCGTCGTAGCAGAAATAGCAGCGGTCAGCCTCGACCAGTGCCTCGTGCCGGTCGAGCGGCGGGTGCACGTCTGCGAAGTTGGCGGAGAGTTGCTCCGGCGAAAGCCGGGCACAGGCAATATCGAGAACGGCAGGCGCTTCAGTCATGCGAAACCAGCCTCATCTGCAGCCGTCCGGTCAGTGCGCCGGACTGATCCAGTTTAGAATGGTCCGAAATTTCAGAACGGTCAAATTTTTTATCATCTGGTCAAAGATTTTGCCGCGGTGTCGGCAAGGCCCTGCTTTGCGGCCAATGCGCCGTCCTGAAGCGCGCGCTACCGGACATCAGACTGGATCGCCGACCGATCCTTCCGTATGAAGCGGCGAAGCTCCCAAATCCTCCCTTCCCATCATCGGACAAAGCCCATGAAAACCCGCCCGCTCGGCCGTACCGGCCTGGACGTCAGCGAGATCTGCCTCGGCACCATGACCTGGGGCAGCCAGAACAGCGAGGCCGAGGGCCATGCTCAGATGGACTATGCCGTCGCGCACGGCGTCAATTTCTTCGACACCGCCGAAATGTACCCGACGACGCCGCTGGCGAAAGAGACCGTCGGTCGGACCGAGGAGATCGTCGGCAGCTGGCTGAAGGCCTCCGGCAAACGGCAGGACATCATCGTCGCGACCAAGATCATCGGCGCCGGCAATGACAAGGTTCGCGATGGCGGGCCGATCTCGCCGGAGAGCCTGAAGATCGCCGTCGACGGCAGCCTCGCCCGCCTGCAGACCGACGTCATCGACCTCTACCAGCTGCACTGGCCGAACCGCGGCTCCTACCATTTCCGCAAGTCCTGGACCTATGATCCGTCGGGACAGGATCCCGTCGCCATCCGCGACAACATGCAGGCCGTCCTCGAGACGCTCGCGGAGCTGATCGCCGCCGGCAAGATCCGCCACGTCGGACTGTCCAACGAGACCGCCTGGGGCACGGCGCAATTCCTCGAGCTGTCGCGGGCCCAAGGCCTGCCGCGCATGGCCTCGCTGCAGAACGAGTACAGCCTGATGCACCGCATCTACGACCTCGATCTGGCGGAGCTCTCGCTGAACGAGGATGTCGGGCTGCTCGCCTATTCGCCGCTCGCCGCTGGCCTTCTCACCGGCAAATATGCCGAGGGCGCCAAGCCCGAGGGGTCGCGCGCGACCATCAACACCGATCTCGGCGGCCGGTTCACGCCCTCGGCGCTGTCGGTGGCCGACGAATACACCGCGATCGCCCGCCGGCATGGGCTCGACCCCAGCCAGATGGCTTTGGCCTTCTGCCTGACCCGGCCCTTCATGGCCTCGGTCATCATCGGCGCGACGACGATGGACCAGCTCGCCACCGACATCGGCGCGGCCGATCTCGTGCTCGGCGCCGACGTGATGGAAGAGATCGCGGCCGTCTACCGCCGCTATCCCCTCCCCCTCTGACGCCGCCGGGGGTGAAGCGGTTGTAAAGACGCCGTTTACCATGACGGCCTATCCTGCCGGCGACCGTCAAATCGCCGGCTTTGCGTGCGATCGGCATCGTGGTCGCACGCAACCTGCCGATGCTGGCCCCATGGGCTCTGGAGAAACGATGCTATCTGGCTTGCGCATCCTCGCGATATCGGCGGCCCTCGCTTTGACGGGCTGCGTCTCCGTGACGGAAGACGCCTACAAGGGCATTGCCGAGATCGCCGCCCTGCAGCAGCGGCCGCAAGGCTCGGTGCTCGTGCGAATCTTCAAGGAGGAAAGCGAGCTTGAGGTCTGGAAGCTCGGCGCGGACGGACGCTATGCGCTGGCCAAGAGCTTTCCGCTTTGCCGCTGGTCCGGCAAGCTCGGCCCGAAGACCAAGATCGGCGACCGGCAGGCGCCCGAAGGCTTCTACCGCGTCACCAGGGCCAATCTGAACCCGAACTCGAAATACTACCGCTCTTTCAATCTCGGCTATCCCAACCCGCTTGAGGCGTCGCTCGGCTACACCGGTGACGCACTGATGGTGCACGGCGCTTGCTCGTCGGCCGGATGCTTTGCGATGACCGACGAGGGCGTCGGCGAGGTCTACGCCATGGTCGAGGCTGCGCTTGCCTCGGGCCAGACCGATTTCCAGGTCCAGGCCTTTCCGTTCCGCATGACGCCCACCGAAATGGCGAAGCACCGCTTCGATCCGAACATGGCGTTCTGGAAGAACTTGAAGCTCGGCTACGATGTTTTCGAGGCGACCCGACGCGAACCGAAGGTCGACGCCTGCGGCGGTCGCTATGTTTTCGATGCCGAGCCCGCCGTTCCCGGCACGGTGATCAACCCGGCGGCCGCCTGTCCGCCGATGAAGAGCCGGATCGACCAGCGTGTGGCCGCCCAGAGGGCCCGCGACAGCGTGCAGTTGCAGGCATTGCTGGAGTCCGGAAAGGCCGGCAGCGCCTCCGCCTATGCCGATGGCGGGATGCATCCGCGGTTCCGCGACATGCTGGCGCAACTCGGCGCCGACGGCCTTGCCAAGCAGACCTCGGGCACCTCTGTCCAGATCAGCCGGCCGGATGCAGCGCTCGCCGATCCCTACGTCGCCCCCGCTCCCGCAAAATCGCCTACGCCCTGAACGCGTCGTCGCCCTCTTTAATGGGGAACGCGCCCGACTGAGTTTAGCCTGCGTTCTGAACTGGTCTTCTTAAGCGTGGGCCCTCGGGGCGGCTGCGCAGGATCACTCGGAAGTGACGATCTCGCGCCCCTGCAAAGCCTGAGTTTGCGGGCGGGTGCGCCATTGGCATGGACTGGAATCGGAACGTCAGACGCGCCACGTGCGTATTGCTGGAACGAAACATTGACGTGAGATATCCATGCTGAAGTCCCTCATCGCCGCGACGCTGGTCCTGTCCTCGACTGCTGCCTTCGCGGCAGAGCCTATCGTCGGCAAGTGGAAGGCGCCCGGCGGCGGCATCGTGAATATTGCCCCCTGCTCGAGCGGCTTCTGCGCGACGGTCATTTCCGGCCAGCACAAAGGCAAGGATGCCGGGACGATGAACGGCTCCGGCGCAAAGTACGAGGGCACCGTCACCGACCCGCGCGACAACAATACCTATAGCGGCAGCGCCGACGTGCAGGGCGACAAGCTAAACCTGACGGGCTGCGCTCTCAAAATTCTTTGCAAGACGCAGGTCTGGGTCCGCGTTTAGGACGATCGAAGACAATTCAAACATGCAAGGCGCACTTCCTTTTCTCGTTTAGAGGGGGTGCTACTTGCAGTTTCTATGTCATTCGACCTGCTGGCTGCAGCCAGCTCCCTCTGATCATTCGGCACTTGCTGCCAGGCATTGAATGCCGTTCTTAACGCTTCAAACGTTGGTGCGCATTTTAGGCTATCGCAGCTGAAAGCCTTCCGAGATGGCTCTTGAGATCGAAGTCAGCGCTCGCGATTTCGGCTTTTGCCAGCGTGAAATCACCTGACAGAAATTTGCGGCCTGCCATGTGGTCGCCGGGACGATTGACCGTCTCGATCCCGAGGAGACGGTCGCCGCGGAAGCAGTAGGTGATGAGGCGGCCCTCGGTGAATGAACCGGCGACATGGACATGATCGGCTGACGCGGTAATGCCGGCGATCTGTAGCTTGTAGCTCCCCTGATCGCTCCAGAACCACGGCACGCTGTCGTAGGCCGTGTCGCCCCCGATGATGCGTGCCGCAACGCATTTCGCCTGATCGACCGCGTTCTGGACCGATTCCAGCCGAACCCATCCCGCCGCATGCCGGCTGTGAAAGACCGCACAGTCCCCGATCGCGAAGATCCGCGAATCGCTGGTGGTCATGAACCGGTCGACGGTGATTCCGCCCGCCGTCTCGAGGCCGGCATGGGCCGCGACCTCGTCATTCGGCACGACGCCGGCGGCCATCAGCACCAGGTCCGCTGGGTCGAACCCTCGGTCCGTCTCGACCCCGCGCACCGCCGTCTCGCCAGCAATGCCGATGATCGCAGCACCCAGCACCACCGTCGTCCCCATGGCGCGGTGCGCTTCCAGAAAGAAGTCGGAGATCGCCGGCGACACGACGCGACCCATCAGCCGGTCCGTCGCCTCGTAGACGGTGACGGCAAGGCCTTTCAACCGCGCCGAAGCGGCGACCTCGAGGCCGATGAATCCGCCACCGATCACCGCAAGACGCTCAGCCGTCCCGAGAGCGAGGCGCAGTTGTTCCGCCTCGGCTGCGCTGCGCAGCAGGTGAACGCCGGGAAGCCCCGCTCCCGGCAAGGCAAGCACCCGGTTACGGGCGCCCAAAGCGAGGATGAGGTGGTCGAAGGCGACGGTCGTGCCGGAGGCGAGTTGGACCCGGCCAGCCTCCCGGTGGATCTGCCGCAGCCCATCGGACAGGCGGAGTTCAATGCGGTTCTGCTCGTAGAAGTTTTCGGGACGCAAGGGCAGGCGATCGAAGCCGAAGTCGTCTTTTAGATAGGCTTTCGACAGCGGGGGGCGTTGATAGGGCAACCGGCCCTCGTCACCGACAAGCATGATCTCGCCGTCAAAGCCCGCCAGCCGCAGGCTATGTGCCGCCTGGAATCCCGCCTGACCGGCACCGGCGATGACGACGCGCGTCATCGCGAAGTTCTAGTGGCGACGAACCGCAAGTGCGTGGTTTGCCTGAGGGGGAAAAGAGACGACGACTGCATCCGGAACCTTCATGCAAGAGCGCGTCGGTCTACAGCGGTTTCGAGCGCCGATCCAGCGCCCGAGTCTCCATGGCGGAGCAGATACCTTATCAAAAAACTGGCCTTATTCAGACGGGAAGGCACTTCAGCAATCTCGGCGCCAACGGCTGCGCCTCGCGCGCGAGGCGTTCGGCAGCCTGGGCCGCGTTCATGGGCCGGTCGAACAGGTAGCCTTGCCCCTCGCTGCACCCGGCGGCGCGAACCATGGCGAGCTGTTCGGCGGTCTCGATGCCTTCCGCCACCGTCGCCATGCCGAGCTTGCTGGCGAGATCGCAGATGGCGTGGATGATGACGGCCTCGTTCGATCGATGCGAAGCGCCGCGGACGAAGGACTGATCGATCTTGATGACGTCGAAGGGAAAGCGCGTGAGATAGCTTAGCGAGGCATAGCCCGTCCCAAAGTCGTCGAGTGCGATCTGCACGCCGACCTCGCGCAGTGCGTTAAGCGTGACCAGCACGGACTGGTCGTTCTGCAAAAGCGCCGACTCGGTGATTTCCAGCGTCAGCCGTTCCGGCGTCAGCGCATGACGGGTCAGGGCATCGAGCACACAGGATCGAAGATCGGGGTCAACGAACTGCCGCGCCGACAGATTGACCGCGACGCCGACATCATCGGGCCAACCGGAAGCCACCGCGCAGGCCCGGTCGATGATCCACCGTCCGACCGGCAGAATGAAGCCGGTCTCCTCGGCGATCTCGATGAACTCGCCCGGCAGCACCCAGCCTCTTGAGGGGTGATTCCAGCGTAGCAGAGCCTCGAAGCCGCTGGTGCGTCGGTTGTCCAGAACGATGATCGGCTGGAAATAGACCTCGAACTGACCTTCCGCCAGCGCGACGTCAAAATCGCTGATCAGCGTCTGGCGCGCCAGATAGGCAGCTTTCAGCCCGGGCTCGTAGACATGGTATCCCCCGCGCCGTGCACCCTTGGTGGCGTAAAGCGCAAGATCGGCATTCCGCAGCAACTCGTCGGGGTCCCGGTCGTCCGGGCTGGCCACCGCGATCCCGATGCTGCCACCGGTGACCAGCATCTTCTGCGCCACCGCGAAGGGGGTCTCGAAGGCCTCTCCGATCCGCTGTGCCGACGCTTCCGCGGCCGCCAACGCGTCTGGGCAACGATAAATCGCCGCGAACTCGTCTCCTCCCAGCCGCGCGAACAGCACGGCGTCGGACAGGACCGGCCGCAGCCGTGCAGCCACCATCGTCAGCAGCTGGTCGCCGGCGGCATGGCCTTGCGTATCGTTCACGTCCTTGAAGAAATCGAGGTCGAACGTCAGCACGGCCAATGTCTCGCGTGGCTTTGCGGCCTGGAATTCGGCGGCCAGCACGGTGTTGAACGCCAGTCGGTTCGGCAACCGCGTCAGCACGTCGATGCCGGCACTCTTGTGGGCCCGCCGCCGCGCCCGCCGCAGCAGCGCGATCACGGTGATGCCACAGGCGAGCAAGCCGAGAATGTTCCCCAGCAACAGCCAGAGGATGTAGGCGAGCTTGTGCTCGTTGTCGGCGATGCGGGTTGCCGCCGACGATGTCGTCAGCGCCGCCAGCCGTGTCGCTTGCCGGTTCAAGGGCTCGAAGATCGCCAAGACGTCGACCGCGTCCTCCGCGCTGCGAAGCTGTGCGACCTTCGGCGCAGCGGCCGCGACAGCTGACCGCAAGCGCCGGATGAGGTCGCTGGCCTCCTCGCTGTCCTGGCGAACCTTGCGGGACTCAGCGGTCGCCAGCACCAGCATGCGGTTCTCGAGGATCGAGAACCGCAGCGCGACATCGTCGTCGGTGATCGTCGACCCCGGCAGGAACCGCGCGGCGACGGTCGACTGAAGACGGGCCAGTTCAGGCGACGTCGCCATGACCTCGTAGATGACGTTGTTCTCGGACGAGGTGGCAATGCGCTGGATGTACCGGGTGCTCGACAGGAGCATCGCCGCCGCGACGATACCGAGCCCCGCCGTTACCACCAGCAGCGGCAGTTCCCACCTGTCTTCGATCCGGGTCATGCCGCACCTTGTTCCGGACGATCAGGCTAAAGAATGTCCATCCGAGCGATCTGCCAAACGCAGCGCATGTAGAAGCTCTGTCGCTGGAGTTCGGTGGCGTCGTCGAAAGGATAGACGATGAAGAGCGGCCCCTTATTGCTGACCGGCATCAATTCTCCATCGCGGCGAATGGCCAGGATCGAGCCCTCGTCCGCAAGGCCGGCCATCGGCATGTCCGCAACGTAGTCGTTCAACGCCGTCGTGCGAATGGTGGAGCCGGAGGCTTCGACCGCCTTCATCAGAACGCTCATCGGCACGCCTTCCCAGGTGACGACACCATCGGTCCACGGCGTCTTCGTCTTGAAGCTGCGGGTGCCCAGAGCGTCCAGCATCGCGACGTCGAAGACGGCCTCGTCATCCACGTTGTGCAGGCCGATCTTTCCGCCGATGCGCAGCACCGGCTTTCCCGTCGGCTTGCCGAGTTCGGCAGCCTGTGCGCGAGGGCCAAGGCCGCAAAGCGCCGCGCCGGTGGCCATCGCCAGGAGATGCCGGCGCGTGAGAGAAACAGTCATCGTCTCGGATCTTTCCTGTTGGACCAAGGCTGTCCCGGATACCGGGATCAGCCGGGATCTGTTGTCGTTGGTGTCCGCCGACGACCCGCCGGAGTTACTAACAACCGCGGACGGCGGATGCGCTCATCTCGAGGACAAAGCAGAACCGCCCGAAATGACCAGGAATCTTATAGCGATCGCTCATTAACAACCTACCAATTCATTCTCTTTAACATTAGCAGCATGAAACGAGTAAAGATTTGTAGATTGATTAACGATTAGCCTGACAATCAGCAGAGCAACCTATGGAACGCTTTCGGTGAGGCGGAACACGACTCTCCTATCGGCTGAAATAGTTCACCATCCGCAACTTACACCATAGGTAAAGCTACGCCTTGGTTGAAGCGCGGCAGCCGTGCCAACCAGAACGACAGCGGGAGCAACGGTCGACGTGCGCCCGAACCGGCTCGGCCGGTGCGCCCCATTCCGGCTTCACCGTCACGCGCTCCCCTGTTAAGGAGGCGCGTCCCCCTTCCAGAAGGATTATCCGAATGACCATTCGCCGCATCGAGCCGGGCACGCGCATGTCCGGCGCTGTCGTCCACGGTGACACCGTCTACCTCGCCGGCCAGGTCGGAAACGCCGGCGACGACGTCACGGCGCAGACCAAGACCGCGCTTGCAGAAGTCGACCGGCTGCTCGCTGCCGCTGGCACGGACAAGTCGAAGATCCTGAACGCCACCATCTGGCTCGCGGACATCGCTGATTTCGGCAAGATGAACGCCGTCTGGGATGCCTGGGTGGACCCGGCCAACCCGCCGGCGCGAGCCACCGGCGAGTCCAAGCTGGCAACGCCGGACTACCTCGTCGAAGTGATCGTCATTGCCGCCGTCTGATCCGGCGCCGCGCTTAACCTCAGATGCAAGACCTTGCGCCGGCGGCCGATGCCGCCGGCCTCAGCCCATGAACTGGCCGCCATTCACTTCGATCACCTGCCCCGTGACGTAGCCGGACAGAAGGCTGGAGGCGAGGTAGAGATAGGCCGGCGCGCAATCCTCGGCCGTGCCGAGGCGCTGCAGCGGGATCACCTTTGCCGTGGCCTGCAGTTTCTCCTCCGACGAATAGCGGCGGTGGAAGTCGGTCATGATGGTGCCCGGCGAGACGGCGTTTACCCTGATGCCGTCCGGCGCAAGTTCCCGCGCCAGCGCACGGCTCCAGGTCGACACGAAGGCTTTCGCGCCGGAATAGAGCGAAGAGCCGGCGCTGCCGCCGGTGCGCGCGGAAATCGACACCGTGTTGACGATCGATGCCACCTTGGCATCCCGGAGGCGGGGAATGAGCGCTGCCGTCAGCGCGACCGTGGCGCGGATGTTGAGATCGAGAATGGCATCATAGGCCGCAGGCGTTTCTTCGGCGGGAACCCGGCCGCCCATCGTCCCGGCATTGTTGACGAGGACATGGATGGGGCCGCCTTCCGAGAGCACCGCGCTCGCCAGTCCCTCGGCGCCGCCGGGGACGGAAAGGTCCGCCGTCAGCACGCGCAGCCGGTCGAGCGCCTCGGCCGTCAGACCCGGCGTCAGGTCACGCGCGACATATTCCTCCGTACGGCCGACATGCGCGACGACCTCCGCCCCGCAGGCGAGGAAGCCCCGCGCGACCGCCGCGCCGATGCCGCGTCCCGCCCCGGTGATCACCACCCGCTGGCCGGCGAACAGGCTCTGGTCAAATCCTCGCATCGTCACGCTCCCCCGACTGCCTCTGCCCTTTGTGTCCGGCCGCTGCCAGCACCGCGCCGATCACCACCAGCAGCCATCCACCGATCAGGATCATCCCGCCCGCCGGTGCCGCATTCTCGAACAGCCGGTCGCCGAGAAAGCGACGGGCGGCAAGGTCGCCGGAGAACAGCAGTGTCCCGACGATCAGAACGAGGCCGGAGGCCGCGCGCCACCGGAGGAGATCGCGCGGCAGCGCCGCCAGCGCCAGGAGAACCGGCGCGTGCACCAAGGCGATCGCGGCGGCGATGGCCACGAAGCGATCGTCGCCGCCATGCGCGGCAACGGCGGCACCGCCGACGCCCAGCATGCCGAGAAGGCCGGCGGCGATGATCAGGACGGATCGGAGGGCTTTCTGCATCCTGCCTGTCTAGCGCAAGCCCGCGCGCCGGCACAGCCTTTCCGGCACTGCCCGAGGACAGCGGAAAAGTTGCACGACCGCCGGTCACTTTACCTTTGCCGCCCGATTTGCGACCAACGGGGACACGGAGAACTCCATGCCCCCTCGTCATTTCGATCCAGACAGCGACCTGCCCATCCTGGTGGCGGCCACCAAGGCGGCTGCCGAAATCGTCCTGTCGGGATTTGGCGGGGAGCTCGATCATGAGACAAAACGCGATGCCTCGCCCGTGACGGAGTGGGACCGGGCGGCCGAGCGGCTGATCGTCGACGCGCTGACCCGCGCATTTCCCGACATCCCGATCGTCGCGGAGGAACAGATCGCGGAGGGACATCTCCCCCCCGATCTCGGCTACCGCTTCTTTCTGGTCGATCCACTCGACGGCACGCGTGAATTCGTAGCGGGCCTCCCCGACTTTACCGTCAACATTGGCCTGGTGGAGGATGGCGTCCCCGTTTGCGGTGTCATTCTCGCGCCCGCCTTTGACGAGCTCTACGTCGGTAGTGCCAGAGGCGCGTTCAAGTCGCGGCGCCTGCGCAACGGCGACTGGACCGATCCCGAGATCATCGGCACGCGGCGGGGACCGGACCGGTTGCTGGCCCTTGCCAGCCGGTCGCACCGCACGCAGGAGACCAACAGCTACCTCGCAGGCCTCTCGCTGGAAGCGGTCATCCCGGTCGGTTCGTCGCTGAAGTTCTGCCGTATCGCCGAAGGAGCGGCGGACCTCTACCCTTGTTTCGGCCGCACCATGGAATGGGACATTGCCGCCGGCCACGCTCTGCTGAACGCGGCCGGAGGGAGCGTCAGGCACATCGATGGCAGCGAAATGCGCTATGGCCAGCGTGGCCGGTCCGATCTGCCGGACTTTGCCAACCCGCATTTTATCGCGACCGGTCAGACAAGCTTGCCCGCACCATAGACCGTTCGCTTCACCTCATTGCGAGGCTCGCCCGGCGCGCTTAACTACGCGGGCAGAACTCGGCGCCGGTGCCCTTTCTGTGGGCAACCTCGCCGACGGCCTCTTCTCTCAGAGCTTCATCCCGGTTCGTTGACATACGGGCCCCTTGTCAGGATTATCGCCTTGCTCCGTAAGATCGAAACCGCCGCCACCCCGGCTTCCGCCGTATCGCCTCCGGCAATGCCCGCGCCAAAGGCCGACAAGCGGCCTGAGCGGTTCGAACAGCACGGCCGCACGCGCGAGGACGACTATGCCTGGCTGCGGGCCGGCAACTGGCAGGATGTGTTCAAGGACACCTCGGTGCTCGACCCATCCATCCGCGCCTATCTCGAGGCCGAGAACGCCTATCAGGACGCGGCGATGGCACCGACTGCGGCGCTGCGCGAGGCGCTGATCGCCGAGATGCGCGGGCGGATCAAGGAGGACGACAGTTCCGTCCCCGCGCCCGACGGCGCGTTCGAATACGGCGTCGCCTACCGCGAGGGCGCCGAATATCCGCGCTACATCCGCCGTCCGCGCGGCGGCAGCCTTGGCGACGAGACGGTGATCTTCGATGCCGAGAAGGAAGCGGCGGAGCGCAGCTACTTCTCGCTCGGCGGCGTCGATCATTCGAGCGACCACAAATGGCTTGCCTGGTCGGCCGACGACAAGGGCTCCGAATTCTACGCCATCGCGCTCCGCGATCTCGCCACCGGCGAGGACCAGCCGCTGCGGATCGAGGATACCAGCGGCGGCGTCGTCTGGTCGGCGAAGTCGCGCGGCTTCTACTACACCCGCCTCGACAGCAACCATCGCCCGAGCCGGGTCCACTACCACAGGCTTGGCGACGATCCCTCTGACGACGCGCTGATCTACGAAGAGACCGATACTGGATTCTTCATGGGCGTCGGCAAGACCCAGTCGGGCGAGTACGTGGTCATCCACATCCACGACCACGAGACCTCCGAGGCCTGGCTGATCCCCGCGCTTAATCCGGCGGCCGAGCCACGGCTTCTCGCCGAGCGGGAGACCGGCGTCGAATACGATGTCGACGAGGCCAACGGCACCCTCTACATCCTCACCAATGCCGACGGCGCGCGCGACTTCAAGATCGTCACCGCCCCCGTCGACGCCTCCCGCCGCGCCGAGTGGACCGACTATGTCGCGCACGAGGATGGCCGGCTGATCCTGAGCCACATGGTGCTGAAGGAGCACTTGATCTGGCTGGAGCGCCGCGACGGCCTGCCGCGGATCGTCGTCAAGCGCCTGTCGGATGGCGAGGAACACGCGGTCGCCTTCGACGAGGAGGCCTATTCGCTCGGCCTGTCCGGCACCTACGAGTTCGACACAACGGTGATCCGCTTCACCTATTCCTCCATGACGACGCCGTCGCAGACCTTCGACTACGACGTTGCGACGCGCGAGCGCACCCTTCTGAAAACGCAGGAGGTGCCGTCCGGCCATGATGCCGGCGACTACGTGACACGCCGCATCTTCGCCACCGCCGCCGACGGCGAGCGCGTCCCGGTCTCGCTGCTCTACCGCAAGGACACGGCGCTCGACGGCACGGCGCCGCTGATGCTCTACGGCTACGGCGCCTACGGCATCTCGATCCCCGCCTCGTTCTCGACCAATGCGCTGAGCCTCGTCGACCGCGGCTTCGTCTGGGCCACCGCCCACATCCGCGGTGGCAAGGACAAGGGTTTCGCCTGGTATGCCGCCGGACGGCGCGAGCACAAGGAGAACACCTTCTCCGATTTCATCGCCGTCGCCGACCATCTGGTCGCCGAGAAGTTCACGTCGCACGACCGGATCGTCGCGCAAGGCGGCTCGGCCGGCGGCATGCTGATGGGCGCGATCGCCAACATCGCGCCGGAAAAGTTCGGCGCCGTGGTGGCGGTGGTGCCCTTCGTCGACGTGCTCTCGACCATGCTCGACGACACGCTGCCGCTGACCCCGCCGGAATGGCCGGAATGGGGCAACCCGCTGGCCTCTGAAGCCGACTACGACCGCATCGCCGGCTACAGCCCCTATGACAATGTCACGGCGAAAGCCTATCCGCCGATGCTGGTGCTGGCCGGCCTGACCGACCCGCGCGTCACCTATTGGGAGCCGGCGAAATGGGTGGCGAAGCTGCGGGCGCTGAAGACCGACGACCACCTCCTCCTTCTGCGCACCAACATGGACGCCGGCCATGGCGGCGCCTCCGGCCGCTTCGCGAGGCTGGAGGAGATCGCCTACATCTACGCCTTCTCGCTGCTGGTGATGGGCAAGAGCTGAGGGTCCGTCGCCCGCTTCTGCCTACCTGGCCAAATGCCCGCCGGCCCACCTCTCCGATCTTCATCCCGGCCTTGAGCCAGGATCCATTCCTCTGCGCTTCGTCAATCGGTCCAGTGCAGAAGGGAAGGTCGACCGGAGTGGTGTTGTTCGGCTATTTCGAATGGATCCCGGCTCATGGCCGGGATGACGAACTAAAAGGGCTGCGCTCTTCAGTCATCGTCGGAAGGGGCTGCGCCCTTCGTTCGATATCGGCAAGAGCTGTGCCCTTCCTTCGACGTCGGAAAGGGATGCGCTCTCTACTCGATATTGGAAAGAGCTGTGGACCTTAAATGACGATGATGGAGGCTCGCTCGTCCGCGCCGAACGTGCCACGTGCCGCCATCTTCCCAGCCCTCACCCTCCGATCGCCGGCACCGCCTTCAGATAAGCAGCGATCGCTTCGCGGTCCGCCGCTGGTAGCTTGGCAAGGTTCGCCTGAACCTCGACCATGGCCCCGCCAACGGAATCGTAGTCCGGCGTGAAGCCCGTCTCGAAATAGCTGACGAGATCCTCCTCAGACCAGTCCTTGGTGCTGCCGCCGGGGGTGATGTTCGGCACCCGGCCCTTGCCGGCCGGGTTCGGTGCTCCGCCGAGCCAGTTCGCCGTGTCGAGCCCGCCCGCGCCGCCGAACTGCCGCGGCGTGTGGCACTCGCCGCAATGGCCGGGGCCCTCGACGAGGTACTGCCCGCGCTTCACCGCCGCCGGGGCATCCGAGGCCAGCGTCACCACCGGTGCGGGATCGAGGAAAACGCGCTGCCACAGCGCAACGCCGCGCCGGATGTTGAACGGGAAGGTCAGCTCGTTCGACGGCGCAGCGCCGGAGACCGGCGGCACGGTCTTCAGGAACGCCCAGAGGTCGGCGACATCCTGCGGTGCCATGCGGACATAGGACGGGTAGGGAAAGGCCGGATAAAGCGCGCTGCCGTCGCGGGCGATGCCGCGCTGCATGGCATTGGCGAAATCGGCATAGCTCCAGTCGCCGAGGCCGTCGGCCTTGTCGGGCGAGATGTTCGGCGCGTGAAAGGTGCCGAAAGGCGTGACCAGCGGTTCGCCTCCGCCCAGCTGCAGCTTGGCCTCGCCCTCTGCCTTCGGCGCTGCATGGCACGACGTACAGCCCCCGGCCCAGAAGACGGCCTGTCCCCTGCCCGCGTCCCCCGTTGCCTCGTCGACGAGCGACGCCGCCTCCAGACGTTGCGGCGTGGTGAAAGCATAGAAGCCGGCGCCGGCCAGAAGGAGGATGCCGGCCGAGACCAGAAGAAGACGCTTCACCCTGTCGACGCTCCCCTGCCTGCCCCGTCACTGGCCCGGCCACCGGGCACATCGCCCGTCCAGCCGATCGTCGCCATCCGCCTGCGACCGACAACGCCAGCAAATGACGTTGCCTGCCAGCGGGGGCAAAGCCAGCTCCGCCCTCCGATCGGCCTCGGCCGACGAAGCCTTGTCTCCTGCGGCGCGTCCGACCTACTTGTCGACGCGGAACTCCTGGTGGCAGCTCTTGCAGTTGGCGGACACCGTCTGGAACGACGCCTTGAAGCTGTCGAGGTCGGCTGGCTTGGCGGCGATGGCCGCGGCGATGTCACCCTGGAACTTCGTCAGCTTGGCCTTGAACTCTTCCGGCTTCTGCCAGATCGCCGGCGCGGCCTCGGTGTCACCGCCGGTCTTGCTGTCCTCCGGGAACAGGCCGCCGAATTTCTCGGCCGAGGCCTGCATATCGGTGAACACGGCGGCAGCGGTCGCTGCGTCGAAGGGCTTCTCGCCTTTCAGCATCTGCCCGCTGGCCTTGGCCGCCTTGCCGATGGTCTTCATGGCGGTTTGGCGCTCTTTGATGACGTCGAGGTTCTGGGCCGAAGCCGGAAGCACGAGCGGCGCGACGGCCAGCATGCCGAGGCAGGCGAAGGCGAGAGAATTCATCTTCATCGTCGTTCTCCATTGCACGCGCGCACCGGCGGCGCTTCCCGCCATTGGACGGGAGATCGCCGTCATCCGCAATCTGGAATCTTTCTCAACTCGGCGTGACTAACGATTTCTCCGCACACCAAAACGAAAACCCCGTCGCGCAAAACTGCGCGACGGGGTCATAGACTAGCTCAGGGAATAGGTGATCAGGCGCCGGTGGCCTCGTAGCGCTCGAGCACGTAGTCCCAGTTGATGAGGTTGTCGACGAACGCTTCCAGGTACTTCGGCCGCGCGTTGCGGTAGTCGATGTAGTAGGAATGCTCCCAGACGTCGACGCCGAGGATCGGCTCGGCGCCGTGCACCAGCGGGTTCTCGCCGTTCGGGGTCTTCATGATCGACAGCTTGCCGTCCTTGACCGCGAGCCAGGCCCAGCCCGAGCCGAACTGGCCCTTGCCGGCATCCATGAAGTCGTTCTTGAACTTGTCGTAGCCGCCGAGGTCGCTAT
This sequence comes from Mesocryomonas lacus, assembly GCF_055730105.2. Lineage (NCBI taxonomy): Bacteria > Pseudomonadati > Pseudomonadota > Alphaproteobacteria > Hyphomicrobiales > Aurantimonadaceae > Mesocryomonas > Mesocryomonas lacus. The sequence goes on along the minus strand of NZ_JBUZWF020000003.1, from coordinate 82,690 downwards.
CGATCGCGGTCTGCAGCTTGCCCGGCAGGCTCTTGCCGCCGCCATCCTTCTTCATCCACTTCCAGAAATGGATGTGGTTGTAATGCTGGGCGGCATTGTTGAAGAGCGGCTGGTTCTTGCCGAACGAGGCCTTCACGACTTCCTCGACCGAAGCGTCCGCCATGCCGGCTTCGGCGGCGAGCTTGTTGCCCATTTCGACATAGGCGTTGTGATGCTTGTCGTGATGGTACTCGAGGGTCTCCTTCGACATGTAAGGCTGCAGGGCCTCGTAGTCGTACGGCAGCTCGGGAAGCGTGAAAGCCATGATGGTCTCCTTAAGGGGTCAGACGGCGAACGTGGCCCGTGTCAGGGACCGTCCGCGCCAATCACGTGGGCATAGTTAGCGTGTTGCGGCCGGAAGGCCATGCGCATTCGCGCGGGAGCGGCGAAGTTCCGGTCGCGCCATCAGGCTGCGAGCGGCGCCGTCGCGCGGGCGAATTGCCAGTACAGCTCCCGGGCGCGCTCGTAGAAAGGCCCGGCCTGCAAGGCCCTGCCCTCGATCCGGGTCACCGGCACGACCTTGGAATGATTGCCGGTCGAGAAGATCTCGTCGGCACTGAGGAAATCTTCCACCGTCAGGCTGCGCTGGACCACCCCGACCCCATTCGCGTCGAACAGGCTGATGATGCGCTGGCGCGTGATCCCGTTCAGGAACGTGCCGTTCGGGATCGGCGTGAAGAGGACGCCGTCCTTCGCCATGAAGACGTTCGAGGTGCCGGTCTCCGCGACATTGCCGATCATGTCGCGCAGCAGCGCGTTGTCAAAACCCCGACCGCGCGCCTCCATGATCGCGCGACCATTGTTGGGATAGAGGCAGCCGGACTTCGCGGCGGTCGGCATCGTCTCCGGCGTCGGCCGGCGGAAGGGCGAGACCGTCAGAGAGAAGCCTTCTGGCGAGATCATCGGCGATTCGTAGAGGCAGAGGCAGAACCGGGTCGATTCCGGCGCCGCCGGAACGCCCATGTAGCCGCCCTCCTCCGCCCAGTACATCGGGCGGATGTAGACCGCGGTGTTGCCGTCGAAACGCTGCAGCCCTTCGGCGACGAGGCCGACGATCTCCGCGCCCGTCATCGTCGGCTGCAGCCCTAAGGCGGTCGCGGAATAGTTGACGCGGTCAGCATGGAGATCGAGGTCGGGCGCCAGCCCGTCGAACCAGCGGCCGCCGTCGAACACCGAGCTGCCGAGCCACATCGCGTGGCTGCGCGGGCCGATGATCGACGGATTGCCTTCCAGCCATTCGCCGTCGAGAAAGGTGAAGGTGCGGCTGAGGGGCGAGGCCATGGTCTTCCTTTCGGGCTGCGGCCAGAAAGCCGCGCAGGGATCGCCGGTCCGACCCGGCGCCGTGCCGTCATGCCACGCCGTGCCGGACAGGCAAAGCCTTCCCCTCTGCGCGCATCGGCCTATGACAATCGCCAGGGCATGCTGTTCGGGAGTAGCATTGTGCATTCGATTTTCGTCTTCGACGCCTACGGCACACTGTTCGACACCGGCGCCGCCGTCGCCCGCCATGCGGCCGAGCTCGGCGCGGCAAGCGATAAGCTCGCCGAAGTCTGGCGCCGCAAGCAGCTGGAATATTCCTGGGTCCGCACGCTGATGGGTGACGGCGCCCGGGACTTCTGGACGCTGACCGAAGAGGCGCTCGACTATGCCCTCGCCACCTTGCCGGCGGCCAATCCGGCCTTGCGTGCGCGGCTTCTCGAAGCCTATCGCGACCTCGACGCGTTTGCCGAAGTGCCGGAGGCGCTGCGCAAGCTGAAGGAGCGCGGGACGCGGCTCGCCATCCTGTCGAACGGCTCGCACGAGATGCTGGTGCGGGCGGCGCGGGCGGCCCGCATCGACCATCTCCTCGACGACATCTTCTCGGCCGAAGATGTCCGGCGCTACAAGACCGCCACCGAGGTCTACGAACTGGTGACCACTGCCTACCGGGTCTATCCCGATGCCGTCTCGTTCCAGTCTTCCAATCGCTGGGACATTGCGGGCGCCACCCGCTTTGGCTTCCGCACGGTCTGGATCAACCGCAACGAGGCGCCGGACGAGTATCAGGACCTTCCGCCGGCACTTGTCCTTCCCGATCTTGCCGGCCTTGCCTCACGGGCCTGACCAAGAGGTGTTGCCTCTCGACCACAATCCCGGCAAAGCGTTCGGACAGCGCAACCTTCAGCTTCACTGCCTTGTTCAGGCTGCAAAATCGGGCGACGTCGGTTGCCTGTGATTCTCCCGGCCGGGAGGACAATCTTCCCACGACAGGCAGGCCATGAACGACAAGCTCCTCGACCGCGGCATCTCGCGCCGCCATCTCCTGCTCGGCCTCGGGCTTGGCGCGACGGCCTTGGCGGCCGGCTGCACCACCGGCCCGCGCGCCCGGATCCTCGGCAGCTATGATGGCGCGGTCCAGCCGGAATACGGCGGCTCACTTGCCATGTACGGACCAATCGACGACGGCGGCTACCTCATTCCCGGCATCAATCCGCAGCGCGTCGATCCGCGGTTCTTCCGCCAGGAAGTCGCCGACCCAACCGGCGAGGCCCCCGGCACGGTGGTCATCGACACCAACAACTTCTACGCCTACTTCACCGAGCCGGGCGGCCGCGCCATGCGCTACGGGATCGGCGTCGGCCGCGACGGCTTCTCCTGGAGCGGCCGCGCCGTGATGCAATGGAAACGCAAGTGGCCCCGCTGGACCCCGCCGAACGAGATGATCGACCGCCAGCCGGAACTCGAGCCCTACCGCAATGTCGGCATGGACCCGGGCCTGATGAACCCGCTCGGCGCGCGCGCGCTCTACCTCTTCCAGAACGGCAAGGACACGCTGTACCGCCTGCATGGGACGCCACAGTACTGGACGATCGGCACGGCTGTCTCGTCGGGCTGCGTTCGCTTCATGAACCATGACATTATCGACCTCTACGAACGTGTGCCGAACGGCGCACCGGTCGTCGTGGTCCAGAACGGCATGGTCTAAACACTAATTCCGCTCCGCCCGAGAAGGGTGATGAATTCAAGAACGGCGGGATCCTCGGGTCCCGCCGTTCTTGTTTGAGCGCTGGTTGTCGGTCAATTTGGCAGAACCAAGCCTATCCTGCCCGCCGCTCCCGCTCGATCGACGACAGCCGGTGCTCGACCTCGCCTTGCCGGACCATGCCCGGGACCAGGAAGAGATCGACAATCTGGCCGATGCCCAGAAGACCGAAGGTCAACAGCCACAAAAGCCCGGTCCAAGGCCGGCCGAGGTAGAAGCGGTGCAGCCCGCAGAAGCCGATCAGGCAGCCGAGCCAGAGGAGGTAGGCGGTGGGCGTCGATCTCATGCAGGCGTTTTCCTTCTTTCCATAGACCCTCAATATGGGATCTGCGGAGGCGCTACGGCAGAGGTCAGTGCCAACGGCCGGTTATTTTCCGCGTTTCAGGCTTCCGAGCACCCCGCGCAGGATGGCGCTGGTAACGGTCGAGGCGACCGTGCGCCCGACCTGCTTCATCACCGTCTCCGTCAGCGTCTGGCGCTGGTAGCCGGAAGACTGCCGCCGCGGCGCCGAGCGGCGCGCGACGGGTGCGTCCCGCTCTTCCTCGACCTCCTGCGCGTCGTCACGACCGCCGCCGCCGAGGCCGAAGTCCGGCAGCTGGAAACCGGTGCGCGTGCGGGCCGGCGGTGTGTCGCGCGCCTCGGCCGCCCGCACCTCAGCCTCCTCGGCGCGCTGCCGTGCGCTTTCGGCGCGGCGCTCCGAGACGTCGCGGCTGGCGGCAGCCTTCGCCTCGGCCTCGGCCCGGCGCTGATCCTCTTCCTTCTTCAGGTCAGCGGCCGCCCGGCCGACCAGCATCTCGTAGGCGGACTCAGCGTCGATCGTGACGTCGTAGAGCCCGGCGACGGGGCTCTGGCGCATCACCTCGGCCCGTTCGTCATCGCTGATCGGCCCGACGCGCCCGGCCGGCGGACGGATCAGCGTCCGCTCCACCATCGAGGGCACGCCGCCCTTGGTCAGCGTCGACACCAGCGCCTCGCCGACGCCGAGTTGGGTGATCGCGGCGAAGCAGTCAAATTCCGGGTTCGGGCGGAAGGTTTCGGCGGCGGTCTTCACCGCCTTCTGCTCGCGCGGCGTATAGGCGCGCAGCGCGTGCTGCACCCGGTTGCCGAGCTGCGCCAGCACCGATTCCGGCAAGTCCAACGGGTTCTGCGTGACGAAGTAGACGCCAACACCCTTGGAGCGGATCAGCTTCACCACCTGCTCGATCCGGTCGGTCAGGATCTTCGGCGCCCCGTCGAATAGGAGATGCGCCTCGTCGAAGAAGAAGACGAGCTTCGGTTTTTCGGGATCGCCGATCTCCGGCAGTTCCTCGAAGAGTTCCGATAGCAGCCACAGCAGGAAGGTGGCGTAGAGCCGCGGGTTCAGCATCAGCCGGTCGGCGGCCAGCACGTTGACGTAGCCGCGGCCGTCGCGGTCGGTGCGCATGAGGTCGGAAATCTTCACCGCCGGCTCGCCGAAGAAATCAGCGGCGCCTTGCTGCTCCAGTACCAGGAGCGAACGCTGGATGGCGCCGACGGACTGCTTGGCGACATTGCCGTAGAGCCGCGAGATCTCCTCGGCATTCTCCGCGACGTGGCCGAGCATGGCCTGCAGATCCTTGAGGTCAAGCAGCAGCAGCCCTTCCTCGTCGGCGATCTTGAAGGCGATGTTGAGAACGCCCTCCTGCGCGTCGGTGAGGTTCATCAACCGCGCCAGCAAAAGCGGCCCCATTTCCGCGACGGTCGCGCGGATCCGGTGCCCCTTCTCGCCGAAGATGTCCCAGAACATCGTGGGATAGGCGTCGTGGTAGTAGGGATCGAGCCCGATCGCCGCCGCGCGGGCGACCAAATAGTCCTTGTCCTCGCCGCGCACCGCGATGCCGGAAAGGTCGCCCTTGATGTCGGCGCAGAACACCGGCACGCCCGCCTCGGAAAACCCTTCGGCCAGAATCTGCAGCGTCACCGTCTTCCCCGTTCCGGTGGCGCCGGTGACGAGGCCGTGCCGGTTCGCGAGCTTCAGGTCGAGATATTCGCCTTGCTTGATCGCACCATTGGGAGCTTGACTGGATCCCAGGAAAATCTTGCCGTCTTCGAGCATCCGCCCCTCCCATGTCATCACGCCTACTATGCCCAGCGCCCGCACGGACACAATGCGGAGGCCCTATCGGGGTGCCAGGCAAGGCGGTTTTGCCGATTGCCTCTTTCTCGGCGCTTTGCAATGGTCCGCCCATGCCGAACGGGCCGCAGATCAGCGGTGGCGCGGGACCAAGGAGGGTTTACCGATGGAAGAAGTATTGAACCGCATCGCGGCGGAAACGGGCCTGACACAGGACAAGGCGAAGGAAGCCGTCGGGCATATCCTCGCCTACATGAAGGCGGAAGGCACGGACCCCGCGGTCGAGACGATGATCGCCGAGACGCCCGGCGCCAACGAGGCGATCGCTGCAGCCGGCGGTGGCGGCGGCGGCATGCTCGGCAGCGTGATGGGGGCCTTCGGCGGCGGGATCATGGCGCTCGGCGCCAAGCTGATGGGCCTCGGCCTCGACATGGGCCAAATCCGGATGATCGCATCCGAGCTGATCACCTACGCCAAGGCGAATGCCGGCGATGAAACCGTCGACCGTGTCATCGCCACCACGCCGGGCCTCGCGCAGTTCGCCTGACGCCTCCGCCCATCGGGGTGGGACACGAGGAGGGCGGTTTTGGCCGACCCTCCTCGCAGCAGGCACACCGTCTCGTGACCGGCCTCGGGACTGAGGCCGGCCGCTGAGCTTGGAAGCTACGCGGCGAACGGGTATGACGACCTGATGCCCGCGACAAACGACGTGAAATTGGAGCGCCCGGACGGTAAAGCCGTTTCGGCGGCTGACCTGGATATGACGATAGAGATCAACACGGCACGGCCGCGGGTTGCCAGGACCTGGTCCTACCGCCTTTCCCGGCTTCTGCGCCGGCCGCCGCTGCTCGTGCATCTCGCCGGTTTCGCGCTGATCGTGCTGATCCCCGCGCTGGTGTTCAGCGCCTTCCTGATCCTGCAGTTCTCGTCGCAGCAGAAAGAGATCGCCGCCGGCCAGGTCTCCGATACTGCCGAAATCATCTCCGACGCGGTCGACCGCGAGATCTACGGCCTCATGACGGCCGCCAAGGTGCTGGCGGCATCGGCCTTCGTCAACGAGGACGACCTCACCGAGATGCACCGGCGCGCGGCCGCCGCCCTCGCCACGACCAAGACCGACGCAGTGTTGATCGACCCGGCACTGCGCGTCGTCGTCGACACGCGGGTGCCGCTCTCCGAGCCGCTGACCGGCACCACCGATGCCCGCGCCGCGGAAATGGTGTTCCGGACCCGCCTCCCCTACATCTCCGACATCATCGGCGCAGCTGCTGACCAGCAGGCGTTCCACATCGCGGTTCCGGTGATCCGCGGCGACCGGGTGATCTACGTCCTGGCGATCGCCAAGCGCGCGAAGGATCTGCGCTCCGTCATCGCCGACCGGAACCTGCCGCAGACATGGACGGCGATGATCACCGACCGCCAGGGCAACCGGGTCATCGCGGCTCTCGCCACCGAAGGCCGCATGCGCGAAAGCCAGACGCCGTTCGAAAATCCCTCGATCGTCGGGTCGCTCGGCGATGCGCTCGGTCCCGACCTGATCGAGGCGTCCTACGGCTCGATCCTAACGGGATGGACGACCCGCGTCGCCGTCCCTGACTCGGTGATCGGGCGGCCGATCATGCGCTCCTGGCTCATGCTGGTCGGCACCGGCGTGGTGCTGCTGCTGTTCTGCGTCGGCCTTGCCGTCTTCTTCGGCCGCCGCGTCGCCTCGCCCATCCGCCATCTCGCCAGCCAGGCCCGGGCGATCGGCAAAGGCGAGCCGGCTTTGCCGGTGCAGACCAACATCGAGGAAATCGCCGAGGTCTCGAAGATCCTGGCGCATTCTTCGCGCGAGCGGCGAGAGGCGGAAGAGCAGAACCGCTTTCTGATGCGCGAGATGACCCACCGCGCCAAGAACCAGTACGCGCTCATCGCCGCCATCGCGCGGCGGGCCGCCAAGGAAAGCGCGAGCACCAACGAGTTCCTGGACACGCTGTCGGAAGCCTTGAGCTCGCTCGCCCGTTCGGCGGACCTCCTCTCCGACGGCGGCTGGGAGAGCGCTGCGCTCGACGGTTTGGTGGAAACCCAGCTGAAGGCTTTCGGCGCCGGCAAGGGCGGGCAGATCGAGACGCACGGACCAAACGTCCGCCTCAGCCCCACGGCCGCGCAAACCATCGGCCTTGCCTTGCACGAGCTCGCGACGAATGCCGCCAAATATGGCGCGCTATCCGTCAACGAGGGCTATGTGCGCATCGACTGGACGCTCGACCCGGTCTTCAGCCTCACCTGGCGCGAGATCGGCGGGCCTGTGGTGGTGCCGCCAAAACGCTCCGGTTTCGGCACGCTGGTGACGCAGAAGATGACGGCGCGCGCCCTCGGCGGCGAGGTCGAGATGGCCTATGCCCCATCGGGAGTGGTCTGGAAGCTGACCGCGCCGCCGGAGATGATCATCGCCAGCTGATGCGGCGGCGGCACGGCCGCCCAGCGTGTCATCTCCCCACGCCGAACCGCGGACAACGCTTGTGCGTCGTCGGTCAGCAACGGCCTGCCGGATCGTGCTGACCGGTCAGGCCGTGCCTGTCATGCCTGGCCGGTTACCCGCCAGATGACGTTGCCGACATCGTCCGCCACCAGCAGCGAACCGTCCGGGCCAATCGCGACGCCCACCGGGCGGCCATAGGATGCCTTCTCGTCCGGAGCGAGGAAGCCCGAGAGGATGTCGCGCGGCGGGCCGCAGGGCTTGCCGTTCTCGAACGGAATGAATATGACCTTGTAGCCGCTGAGCGTCGAGCGGTTCCAGGAACCGTGCTGACCGATGACCATGCCGTCGGGAAAGCCGGGCAGCGTGCCGGCCGGCATCCAGCAGAGGCCGAGCGAAGCGGTATGGCCGCCGAGCGCATAGTCCGGCGTCAGGGCGCTCGCGACCTTCGCCTTGTCCTGCGGCACCCGGCCGTCGACGGTCTGGCCCCAGTAGCAATACGGCCAGCCGTAGAAGCCGCCATCCTTCACCGAGGTCAGGTAGTCCGGCGGCGTCTCGTCGCCGAGGCCGTCGCGCTCGTTGACGACGGTCCACAGCGCCCCGGTCGTCGGCTCGAAGGCAAGACCCACGGCATTGCGCAGGCCGCCGGCGAAGATGCGGTTGGTGCCGGCGGCCAGATCCAGCTCGTAGATCGCCGCCCGGCCCTCCTCGGCTTCCATGCCGCTGTCGCCGATGTTGCTGAGCGAGCCGACGCCGGCATAGAGCTTTTGGCCGTCGGGGCTCAGCAGCAGGCTGCGCGTCCAGTGGCCGCCCGGCTTGAAGGTCGACAGACGCTTGCCCGTCCCGGTGATCTTGCTGGCGCCCGCGGTGTAGGGAAACGCCATGACGCCGTCGGTATTGCCGACGTAGAAGGTGTCGCCGGCCAGCGCAATGCCGAAGGGGCGGTTCAGGTTCTCGAGGAAGACGTTGGAGCTCTCCGCCACGCCGTCGCCATCGGCATCGCGGAAGGCGAGGATGCGGTTCATGCTGACGCCGACGGCCGCCGCGCGCTTCATCGTGGCATACATCGCGTAGTCGAAGGCGGTCTTGATCGGGCCGTTGTCGCCCATCGCCTCGGCCACCAGCACCTCGCCGGTCGGCAGGACGTGGATCCAGCGCGGATGCTTAAGGCCGGTCGCAAAGGCGTTGACCTTTAGCCCGGGCGCGGCAACCGGCGTCTGGTTGCCGGTCCAGCCTTTGGCCGTTGGCATCTTCAGCGTCGGGATGCCCTGGGGCTTGGCCGCCGGGATCGACGGCGCGGTTCCCATGGCCTGTGCATGGTCGCTGCCCTCGAACTTCCGCAAGCGGATCGCCGCGGCGCCGACCAGCGCGACGACGTGTCCGAAGATATTGGTGATGCTCATTCTGTGCCCCCTCATGTTGCCGCGCAAACTAGCGGATGCGGGCGTGGCTGGAAACCTGCGTGAGCGGCGATTTGCAGGCATTGGCGGGCATTACAGAGGACGCATACTGACGCAGGGACGGAGCCAATGCGGCGCCCCCTGCGATTGGCGAATTCACGATCTCTGTGAAAGATGCTCTGGTCCCGGAAAACAGGAAAACGCGCTATGCGCGCCCCGCCAAGCGAAAATCGCTCTATGTATGTCGCCGGGAGGAACCGCGATGATGGCTGACGACTGCAGCGAGGCCGACTGGCGGCAGCTAGCCGAGAAGGCGCTGGCCGGTGCTCCGTTTTCCACCCTCGTCTCGCACAGCGAGGACGGCGTTGCCTACGGACCGGTTTACGCCGAAGCGGCCGTGCGCCCGATCCTGCGCGGTACGCTGGCGCCCTGGTCGATGGCGCAGCGGCTCGACGATCCCGATCCCGCGCGCGCCAACCATCAGGCCCTCGCCGACCTCGACGGCGGTGCGGATGCGCTGGTGCTGGTGCTGGAGGGCGCGCCCTCGGCTTACGGCTTCGGCTTGCCCGCCGCGGCGCTGGAAACCGCGCTCGCCGGGGTGATGCTGGACATCGTCCATCTGCGGCTCGAGGGTGGGGAGGATGCGCTTGCCGCCGCCGAAGGAACTGCCGCGATCGCCTTGGCGCAAGGCGTTCCAACGGATGCGCTCGATATCGACCTCTGCCAGGATCCGCTCGGTGCCATGGCGCTTGCGGGAAGCTTTCCGCCTGACGACCATGACCTCCAGCGAGCGTTTGCAACCGGCTTCGATCGGTATCTCGCCCGCGGCTTTACCGGCCGCTTTGCCGAGGCCGACGGGCGGATTTACCACGAGGCCGGCGCGACCGAGGCGCAGGAGCTCGGCGCCGTGCTGGCAAGCGCGGTTTACGCCCTGCGGAGCCTCAACGGTCACGGCGTCGACCTTTCGCAGCTGCCGCGCCGGATCGGTTTCACCCTCGCCGCGGACCAGAAGCAATGGCTAATGACGGCGAAGCTGCGGGCGTTGCGCTTGCTGTGGCAGCGGGTCCAGCTTCTCTCGGGCATTGCCGACCCGGCCCCTGCCCGGCTGCACGTCGAAACATCGATGCGGATGATGACGGCGGTCGACCCGCACGGCAACATCCTGCGCACGACCATCGCCGCCTTCGCCGCGGCCACGGGCGGCGCCGACCGCATCTCGGTGCTGCCGTTCACCACGGCCAACGGCCTGCCGGAGGCCAAGGCGCGCCGGCTCGCCCGCAACACGCAGCTGATCCTGCGCGACGAGGCGGGGCTCGGCCATGTCGGCGATCCCGCCGCCGGCTCGGGCGGCATCGAGGCACTGACCGAGAGCCTCGCCGCGGCCGCCTGGCAGGAGTTTAGGAAGATCGAAAGCGAGGGCGGCCTGTTCTCCAGCCTCCGCCAGGGCCATCTGCAGCGCCGGATCGCGGCGAGCCGGGCGGACCGCGCGGCAGCCATCGCCGACCGGAGCGCGCCGATCGTCGGCGTGACGCTCTACCCGCTCGCCACCCCGCGCGATATCGCCGTGGCCTTGCCCCGACCGGCTGAGCCAGCGGTGCCAGACGGCGCCCCGGAGCCGACGGTATCGCCGCTCGCCCCGATCCGTCTCAGCCAGCCGCTGGAGACCGCCACATGAGCCGCATCCCCGATTTCACCGATATCGAATGGCAGTCGCCTGTCCTGCCAACGCCGAGCCCACCCTCGGAGACGCTGCAGACGCCGGAAGCCATTCCGCTTGCGGCCTTTTACACTGAGGCCGACCGGTCGGCGCTGCCGAACCGGCAGACCTGGCCGGGCGCCTTGCCCTATCTGCGCGGGCCCTACCCGACGATGTATGTGCAGAAGCCCTGGACGATCCGGCAATATGCCGGCTTCTCCACCGCCTCGGCATCCAATGAATTTTACCGCGCCAACCTCGCGGCCGGGCAGAAAGGCCTGTCGGTCGCCTTCGATCTCGCCACCCACCGCGGCTATGATTCGGATCACCCTCGGGTCGCCGGCGACGTGGGCATGGCCGGCGTTGCCATCGACTCCATCCTCGACATGCGCGAGCTGTTCGACGGCATTCCGCTCGGCGAGATGAGCGTCTCGATGACGATGAACGGCGCCGTGCTGCCGGTGATGGCGCTCTACATCGTCGCGGCCGAAGAGCAAGGCGTGCCGCAGAAGGCACTGTCCGGGACCATCCAGAATGACATTCTGAAGGAGTTCATGGTCCGCAACACCTACATCTACCCGCCAGCCGCTTCGATGCGGATCGTCGCCGACATCTTTGCCCACACCGCGGCGCACATGCCGAAATACAACTCGATCTCGATTTCCGGCTACCACATGCAGGAGGCAGGAGCGACGGCGGATCTCGAGCTCGCCTACACCCTCGCCGACGGTATCGAATACGCCAGAGCCGGCGTCGCCGCCGGGATGGACATCGACAGATTCGCGCCGCGCCTCTCCTTCTTCTGGGCGATCGGCATGAACTTCTTCATGGAAGTCGCCAAGCTGCGGGCGGCACGGCTCGTCTGGGCCGAGCTGATGCGAGCGAACTTTGCGCCGACGGATCCGCGCTCGCTGTCGTTGCGCACGCATTCGCAGACCTCCGGCTGGTCGCTGACCGCCCAGGACGTCATGAACAACGTCGTGCGCACCGCCGTCGAGGCGATGGCGGCGACGCAAGGCGGCACCCAGTCGCTGCACACCAACTCCTTCGACGAGGCTCTCGCCTTGCCGACCGACTTCTCCGCCCGCATCGCCCGCAACACCCAGCACGTGCTGGCTCGCGAGACCGGTGCCAACCGCATCATCGATCCCTGGGGCGGCTCGGCCTATGTCGAGAGCCTGACGCACCAACTGGCGGCGAAAGCCCGCGCCCACATCGCCGAAGTCGAGGCGCTGGGCGGGATGGCCAAAGCGATCGAGCGCGGCTTGCCGAAGACCCGCATCGAGGAGGCGGCGGCAAAGACCCAGGCCCGCATCGACAGCGGTGCGCAGGTGGTGGTCGGCATCAACCGCTACCGCAGTGAGGCCGCCGACGACATCGACGTGCGACGCGTTGACAATGCCGACGTCCGCCGCCAGCAGTTGGAAAAGCTCGCGCGGCTGAGGGCGGAGCGCGATCCGGCGGCGGTCGCCACCGCGCTCGATGCCCTAACCGAAGCCGCCGCCCGCAACAGCGGCAACCTCCTCGCCCTCTCGATCGATGCCGCGCGCGCGCGCGCCACCGTCGGCGAAATGGCGTCGGCGCTGGAAAAGGTGTTCGGTCGGCACGTGGCGAGCGGTCAGGTGATTTCGGGCGTTTACATGCGGGAGGCCGGCATCATGCGGGGCAAGATCGACGCGGTGCTCGCGAAGACGAAGGCTTTCGCAGTCGCCGAGGGAAGGCGGCCGCGTATTCTGGTGGTCAAGATGGGTCAGGACGGCCACGATCGTGGGCAGAAAGTGATCGCCTCCGCCTTCGCCGATCTCGGCTTCGACGTCGACATCGGCCCGCTGTTCCAGACGCCGGAGGAAGCGGCACGGCAAGCGGTCGAGAACGACGTCCACATCGTCGGCGCCTCCTCGCTCGCCGCCGGCCATCTCACCCTCGTGCCGGCACTGAAGGCGGCGCTCGAGCAGGACGGCCGCGGCGACATCATGATCGTCGTCGGCGGGGTCATTCCGCCGCAGGATTTCGAGGCGCTCACGGCGGCGGGCGCCGCGGCGATCTTTCCCCCCGGCACGGTCATCGCCGAGGCGGCGGAGGATCTGCTCGCCACGCTCTCGGCCCGACTCGGCCACACGGCGGCGGGATAAGCCCTGCTGCCGCCTCGCCCTTTTGGTCAGGGACTTGCGCGCCCGGGCCAAACGGGTGCATGCAGCCGCGAGCCACCTGACCGTCTCCCAGGCGAGGGAAATCCACCATGATCGAAGTCTACCGCGCCGACGCGATGGCGCAGATGCATGCCGAGCGCGTGAACCCCGGTGAGAGCATTCCGCCTGATGCGATCTGGATCGACCTGATCAGCCCGACCAAGGCCGAGGAGCGCATGGTCGAGACGATGTGCGCCATCGAGGTTCCGACGCGCGAGGAAATGCGCGAGATCGAGGTGTCCAGCCGCCTCTACTCCGAGGACAATGCGGACTTCATGACCGCGTCGGTGGTCTTCGGCCTCGACAGCGGCTCGCCGGGCTTTGCGCCGGTGACCTTCATCCTCACCGGCAAACGCCTGGTGACGCTGCGCTACACCGAGCCGAAATCCTTCGTCATCTTTGCCGGCAAGCTCTGCCGCGATCCGTCCGACGCCACCGTCCGCCAGGCGTTGACGCTGGAAGGCGAGCCGGTTCCGCTCGGCAGCACTAAGAGCCCCAAGGTGCCGTCGGCCGATGGAATTATGATCGGCCTCGTCGAGACCGTCATCGACCGCGTCGCCGACATGATGGAGGCGATCGCCGCCGATCTCGACCGTATCGCCAGCGACATCTTCAGCGCCTCGACCCGCAAGACGCCGACCGCCAATGCCGACTTCAAGTCGCTGCTGCAGCGCATTGGCAGCGCGGGCGACCTCATCTCGCGCACGCGCGAGAGCCTTGCCACCCTCGATCGGATGATGCCTTACCTGCAGTTCGTGCTGGACCGCCGCAAGGGACCGAAAGAAGCCAAGGCGCGGGTCAAAGCGATGTCGCGCGACATCACCTCGCTGAACGATTTTGTTGCCTTCCTGTCGAACAAGACGACGTTCCTCCTCGACACCACGGTCGGCATGATCTCGATCGAGCAGAACGCCATCATCAAGATCTTCTCGGTCGCCGCCGTCGGCTTCATGCCCCCGACGCTGGTCGCCTCCATTTATGGCATGAACTTCAAAATAATGCCGGAGCTCGACTGGCAGTTCGGTTATCCCATGGCGATCGGCCTGATGCTGATCTCCGCTGTTTTGCCGCTCATCTTTTTTCGCCACAAGAACTGGCTCTAGCCAACAGGCGGTCCGGTATTGCGTCCGGTTGCGTTCGTTCGCCTACTCTTGCTGATAAATCATAGATAGAATCTTAGGTCTTGCAGAGCAATGTTCGCGTCTTAGAGCTCCCGAAAAGTGACCATGCAGACCGCAAAACTACAGGCCTCTGACGACAGAAACGATCGCGGATACGCAGAGCGTGTTCCCGGCCTGCTGTATACGGATGCAGTGAGCTTCAGCGTGGGCTGCATTTGCACGCTGCTGGCCTGCGTCGTCACCTGTTTTCAGACCGACACGGTACTGGCCTGGACGGTCTGCTACGCGCTCGGCATCGTCACATTCCTCAGGGTCATTGCTGTCTCGGTCTACGGCCGGTTCGACGCTCTATCGCGCATCTCCAATTCCATCTGGTCCAAGTTCTATTCGATTTCGGGCCTCTTTCACGTCTTCCTCGTGGGGCTCTGGCCGCTGGCGATCTTCGCCGCGCCGCAGAACACTTCCTCGCAGCTCTTCTCCTTCGCCACCGCCATCTGTTTCCTTGTCGGACTGATTGCCCGCAATTTCGCCTCGCCGGTCCTGGTGCGCCGGCAGTTGCTGCTGGGCGCCATCCCCATGGTGACCGCGCTGATCATCCCCGGCGAGATCTGGCACGCGGCCTTCGCCTTCTTCTTCGCCGTGTTCTGCGGGACGCTGCTGCGGATCTCGGACCGGATGCGCGAGACCTTCTCGCAGGCGATGCAGGCGGCGGAGGAAAATCGGCGCCTCGCCTACAGCGACACCTTGACCGAGCTGCCAAACCGCGTCGCCATGACCCGCCTGATCGAGACCGCAGCCAAGGCCGAGACGCCCTTCGCGCTGCATTTCATCGATCTCGACCGGTTCAAGCGCCTGAACGATTCCTATGGCCATGCCTTTGGCGATCGGGTGCTAATCGAGGCGGCGGCGCGTATCGGCGGCGTTGCGGGCGCTGGAAGCACGCTGTCGCGCTTTGCGGGCGATGAGTTCGTGCTGCTGCAGATGAACGTGCGTACAAGGGCAGAGGCCAGCGAAATGGCCGCCGCGGTGATCGCCGCGATGACCGATCCGATGCGGATCGAGGGCATATCGCTGACCGTCGCCTGCAGTCTTGGAACGGCGCTCTTCCCGTCCGACGGAAGGGCGTTGAGCGAGGTCATCCAGCGGGCCGATACCGCGCTCTACGCCGCCAAGGCGGCCGGCCGTGGCCAGCACATGTTCTTCGACAAGTCGATGGAGCACCGCGAGAAGGAGCGGGTGCGGATCGAGGCGGACCTGCGCGAGGCGATCAACGAGGACCAGCTTCACCTCGTCTTCCAGCCGATCGTCGACTGCGCCACCCACAAGGTGGCCTGCTGCGAGGCGCTGCTCCGCTGGGATCACCCGTTGCGGGGCCGGTTGTCACCAGGGGTTTTCCTGCCGATCGCCGAGGAATGCGGGTTGATGAAGGCGATCACCGACATCACGCTGCGCAAGGCCTGCGAGGCCGCCGTCACCTGGCCCGCCGATGTCGGCGTGGCGATCAACCTGTCGCCGAGCCAACTCGACCGGCCGGACATCGTCGAGACCGTGCTCGCCAGCGCCCGAAATGCTGGCTTGCCGGCGGAACGCGTCGAAATCGAGATCACCGAGAACCTCTTCCTCGACCAGGACAGTTGCGTGCTCGACAAGTTGCTCAAGCTCAGAGCCGCCGGCATCCGCTTCTCGCTCGACGACTTCGGAACGGGCTATTCCAATCTCGGCTACATCTCTCGGCTGCCGCTGGACAAGATCAAGATCGACCGGTCTTTCGTCGTTCAGGCGATGCAGCACGACAATGATCGGGCCCTGCTGCGCGGCATGATTCGGCTGATCCATTCCCTGAACCTCAAGATCGTCGTCGAGGGCATCGAGAACGACGCCCAGCTGCGGATGGTGATGGCCGAAGAGCTGGTCGGGGAACTGCAGGGGTTCATTTTCGGGCAACCGCTGCCATCTCCGGCGATCGGCGAGCTTCTCGGAGCCCTCGATGGCGGTGCCATGGCAGGAGCGCTACCGCACGGCGGCAGCCCGCTCCACGCGGCCTGCACAGCATAGATTGCTGCACTGCAGCAGAAAATTAACCAAGCCCGCGAAAATTTATGCAAATTTTAATTAAATGCTTCGAATATTATTATGGCTCGCGTACGTTTTCCCCAAAGCGCCAGGGGATATATGGAATGCAGCCCAAGACCCAAGCATCGCAGTCCCACTTCGAACAAGAGCTCAATGCCACTCTTGCGCGAACCAGCTACTTTCGTGTCGAAAGTGACCGGGACAAAGACATCATCTACCGGTTGCGCTACGAAGCCTATCGGCTGGAGAACGCCATCGTGTCGCGGGACGACCGGCGGTTCCACGATCACTACGACCGCGACCCCAATACTACCGTCTTCGGCGTCAACATCGACGGTCAACTGGCCGGCACCATCCGTCTTCACGTCGTGACGCCCGAGCATCCGGTCGGCCCCGCCATGGACACTTATGGCGACGTGCTGGGCCCGCTGGTGGATGCCGGCGAGAGCTTCATCGACCCCAGTCGCTTCGTTACCAACCCCGTGGCGCGTCCGGGTGCCAAGCTGCTGCCCTTCGCGGTCACCCGTCTCGCCTGCATGGCCGCTGAACACTACGAGGCGGACTGGATGCTGGCGACGGTGCGTCTGGAGCATGCGGCGTTCTACCGTCGCTTCTGCAGCCTGAAGCCGCTGACCGAGCCGAGGGCCTATCCCGGCCTCACCAAGCCGCTGATGCTGCTGGGCGAGCGCAACGAGGATATCAGCGACAGCGTCTTCACCAAGTACCCGGTGTTCTCGTCGACCCTCGGCGAACGGCTGGCCCTCTTCAGCGGCATCAGCAACGATCAGGCAAGCGCGCCTTTCAACGACAACGCCAGGGGCAAGCCCTTCGACGCGGCGTGACCGACGCCAACGAAGGCTGGCGCTACCTTATGCCGAAAGCGCGATAGACGGGCACGCCGCTGCTGGCGCTTGGAATAGCCGATTCGGTGACGGCGATGTCGCCGAGCGCCACATGGAAGTCGGACTTGATGCAGGCGGGGTCGGTGTTGCTGGCATCCCCCGTCAGCGCCAGCGCCTGGCAGCGGCAGCCGCCGAAGTCGATGTGCTTGCGCTCGCAGGAACGGCAAGGCTCCGGCATCCAGTCGGTGCCGCGATAGGCCTCGAAGGCCGGGGAAGCCGCCCAGATGTCGGCGATCGAGTGATCGCGCACCGACCAGAAGTCGAGATGCGCGATCGTCTGCGCGGCATGGCAGGGCAGCGCCAGACCGGCCGGGGTCACGCTCAGCGTGCGCTGGCCCCAGCCGCCATTGCAGGTCTTGGGATAGCGCGCGTAATAGTCGGGGAAGACCGCGTCGATCACCAGGACGCCCGCCAGCCGCGCCCGCGCCTCCTCGACCTCGACGATGGTGCGGTCGACGTCGGCGCGGGCCGGCATCAGCTGGGCGCGGTTCTTCAGCGCCCAGCCGTAATACTGGGTGTGCGCGATCTCCAACCGCTTGGCGCCGAAGGCGACGGCCTTGTCGATCATCGCCGGCACCTGGTGGATGTTGGTGCGGTGGATCACGGCGTTCAGCGTCAGCGGAAAACCGCGCTTCACCACCTCGGCCGCGAAGGCCTCCTTGCGCTCGAACCCGCCCTTGTAGCCGCCGACCGCCTCGGTGATGGCGGCATCCGCGCCTTGCAGCGACAGCTGGATATGGTCGAGCCCGGCATCGTAAAGGGCGTCGAGCGTCGCGAGGCTCACGCCGATGCCGGAGGTGATGAGGTTGGTGTAGAGCCCGACCTCGGCCGCATGCCGCGTGAGTTCGACGATGTCCTTCCTCGCCGTCGGCTCGCCGCCGGAAAGGTGGATGTGGATGACGCCGAGTTCAGCCGCCTCGGTGAACACCCGCTTCCAGGTCTCGGTGTCGAGCTCGGTCGAGCGGGTATCGAGTTCGATCGGATTGGAACAATAGGTGCAGCGGAGCGGGCAGCGGTGCGTCAATTCCGCCAGCAGACCGATCGGCGGCGGCGGCACGGCACGGCCGGTCTCGACGGTGGCCGGTGCGACAAGCTCGTTCATAGCGTCACCATCTGCTTGGACTGCAGATCCAGAAGGAAGCTCTCGACGTCCGGCCGGATGACCGCCAGATCGGCCGCGAAGATCAGGCTGAGCGCCTCGAGGATTTCGCCGAGGCTCGCCTTGCCGTCGATCCGCTTCAAGATCTCGACCGAGACCTCGTCGGCATTGAAGATCCGCTCGGGCGCAACGAGGATAAAGGCGCCGCGCGCCTTGTCCTCGCGAAACCGGACGCCGTGTGGAAAGCGCGGCACGATGCTGTCAGCAATTCCCGCCATCAGGACGTCTTCCCGTCAGCACCCGGCTGCCACACATCCGGCGGCGGCAGCTTCGGATCGACATAGGCATGCTCCAGCGCGTCGAGCTGCGCCCACAGCACCGAGCACTTGAAGCGCAGCGCGTTCAGCACCGCGCGCTGCTCGTCCGGACGGCGGGCATGGCGGATGCAGTAGTCGAGCGCAAAATCGGAATCGCGTTTCGCCTGCACCGGGCGCTTGTCGAAGTAGGCGAGCGTTTCCGGCGAGATGAAGTCGTAGTGCTCGAGCATGCCGCGCACCCGCACGCCGATGACGCCGGGCGAAAAAAGTTCGGTCAGCGAGGAGGCAATCGCCTCGAGCAGCGTGCGCTCGCGCACGAAAGTGACGTAGGCGTCGACCGCAAAGCGGGTGCCGGGCAAGATGCCCTCCCCCGCCAGCACGTATTCGCGATCGAGCCCGACCCCGTCGGTCAAGGCGATCCATTTCTCGATGCCGCCGCGGTTTTCGGCGTCGCCGTCATGGTCGATGATCCGCTCGCGCCATTCGCGCCGAAGCTCGGTCGTGCCGAGGCGGGCAAGGATGTAGCTGTCCTTTATCGGGATCTGCGACTGGTAGTAATAGCGGTTCAGCGCCCAGGCCTGCACCTGCGTCTTGTTCAACTCGCCCGCCTGCAGCTTCAGCTGGAAGGGATGCAAGTGATGGTAGCGGGTCGCGCCGATTTCGCGCAGGGCCGACACGAAATCATCCGGGCTCAGCATCGTCACAGCGAAATCTCCATCCCGTCAAAGGCAATCCGCCAGCCCGCCGCCTCTGCCGCCGCCCGCTCGGGCGAGCCGTCGATCAGGACCGGGTTGGTATTATTGATATGGATATAGACGCGGTCCTTTACACCGGCGTCCGCGAAGGCGTGCATGCTGCCCCCTTCGCCGGAGATCGGCATGTGACCCATCCGGCGGCCGGTCTTGATCCCGACGCCGGCGCGCTGCATCTCGTCGTCGACGAAGACCGTGCCATCGAACAGAAGCACGTCGGCATCGGCCACTCGCTCCACGAGGTGATCGGGCACATAGGCGCAGCCGGGGATGTAATACGCTACCTTGCCGCCCGCCGAGAGGCGAACGCCCACCGTCATCTCGCCCTCGGCGCCGACGTCGACCTCAGCAGTCTCGAGATAGAGCGGCACCTTGCCCGGCACCGAAAAGATCTCGACGGCTAAGCCCGGCACCGGTTCGAACCTCTCGCCGACCCCAACGGGACGGCGCGCGACGAAGGCGGGATCGAGCACGGAGAAGATCGGGTTGTCGGCGATGATGCCGAGCACGCCCTCTGTTCCGTAGAGCGTGTAGGCTTGCTTCTCCCGAAGGGTCAGCAGACCGGCGACATGGTCGACGTCGCCATTGGTGACCAGCACGGCGGAGAAGGGCGACGCGCGCTTGGCGTCGAGCGACGCCCCCGCCATCGGCGACATCGGCGGAGAGACCTGGATCTGCTGGCGAAGGTCGGGCGAGGCGTTGAGGAGCAGCCAATGCTCTCCGTCCACCGTCGCCGCGATCGACGACTGCGTCCGGGGCGAGACACGTGGGTCTCCGTCCCAGGCGAGGCGGCAAACCCCGCAAAGGCAGTTCCACTGCGGGAACCCACCGCCCGCAGCCGAACCCAAAACAAAAAGCCGCAGATGGGGTTCATCCCGTCCGCGGCTTTTCCCAGTTGTCACCGATTTAGAATTCGATCGGCATGTAGCCGTTGATTTCCATCGCGACGCAAACTTCAACGAGTACGGGTTTCTTCCAGGCCATGGTGGTCGCTCCCAACTGTGACGGCGGACATGTCCGTCTGCCAATGATGATCGGTGCCCTAGGCTCCAGATATAGACGAAGACGGGCCCGTCTTAAAGTGGGAGGCGAATTAAAAAGCCGTAATACGCAGGTTGGCTCAAGCGGTTAGCCCGGAATTCGTTGCTGCAGTGCACGCTGCGATCCGCCTCGACAGCGCGCCTGTCCTCGCCTAGAGCGGGGCATGGCCCTGATCGACGTCCAGAAGCTCGCAGATGGCGTCCTCGCAGGCGAACGCGCCCCTCTTTCGCGCGCCATCACCCTCGTCGAGTCGACCCGCAGCGACCACCGCACTGCAGCTGACGCCCTGCTGGACCTCCTCGTCCGCCACACCGGCGGCGCCATCCGGATCGGCTTGACCGGCATACCGGGCGCCGGAAAGTCCACCTTGATCGACCGCCTGGGCGCAACGCTCACCGCTGAGGGCCGCCGCGTGGCCGTCCTCGCCGTCGATCCGAGCTCGCAGCGCTCCGGCGGATCGATCCTTGGCGACAAGACGCGCATGGCGCGGCTGGCAGTCGATCCCCGCGCCTTCGTCCGCCCCTCCCCGACCTCCGGCACGCTCGGGGGCGTTGCGTCCCGGACGCGGGAGACCGTGCTACTCTGCGAGGCCGCCGGTTTCGATGTGGTGATCGTCGAAACCGTCGGCGTCGGCCAGTCCGAGATCGTCGCCGCCGACATAGTCGACCTCTTTGTCCTCCTGATGCTGCCGGGCGGCGGCGACGAATTGCAGGGCATCAAGAAAGGCATCGTCGAGATCGCCGACATCATCGCGGTCAACAAGGCAGATGGGGACCGCAAGGAAGCCGCCCGCCGGGCAGCCGCGGAAATTCGCGCCGCGCTCGACATCGTCGGCCCGCGCGATCCCGCCTGGACGCCGCCGGTGCTAACGCTGTCGGGCGAGACCGGCGAGGGCCTTGCCGAACTCTGGGCCGCCGTCGGGCAGTTCCGCGCGATCCAGGTCGCGTCCGGTGCCTTCGCCGAGCGGCGTGCGGCGCAGAACGTGCAATGGCTCTGGTCTGAACTCGGCGACGGCCTGCGGCGAGCGCTGCTCGCCTTTCCCGGCCTTGCGGAGGCCATGGCGGCAGGCGAAGCCGACGCGCGCGCCGGTCGCCGGGCACCGCCGGCCATCGCCGCCGGCGTGCTGGCCGCTTTCATGGCGCGTTAAGCCTGTCGGACGAAATCTGCCGGGCAGGCCGAGGGCCGCCCGCATCATACCGCGCCTTAAGCCGCAGCATGCCACCCTGATGACATGGCCACACCTTTGCTTCACCGGCGCCGATTGCTCGCGGGCCTTCTGGCAGCTGCCGGGACGCTGGCCGTGCCCGCCACCGCGCGCACCCGTCCACCGGGGAACGCTGGCCTTCTCGATGCGTCGACGCGCGGGCTGACGTCCGGCGCCAACCAGACGAAACTCCTGCAAAAGCTGCTCGATGAGACGGCCCGCAGCGGCGAAGTGCTGTTTCTGCCGCCCGGCGAGTACATCTGCGACACCCTGCAGCTGCCCGCGGTCACCCGGCTCGCCGGCATCCGCGGCGCATCGCGTCTTATCGGCCCCCGCCTTTCCCTGCAGGCGAGCGGCGCAACGCACATCACTCTCACGGGCCTGTCGCTCGACGGGCTCGCCCGACGGGGGGAAGACCTCGGACGTCACCTCGTCGAGATCGCCGGCTGCCTCGATCTCGTGCTGGAAGACTGCGACCTCATCGGCGCCGGCGGCCATGCCCTGGCGCTGACCTCCGTCGGCGGACGGATCGCAACCTCGCACATCGCCGGGACGGGGCTGACCGCCCTGTTGTCGCGCGATGCCACGGGACTCGCTGTCATCGACAACACCATCGAGGACTGCGGCAATGGCGGCATCCTCATCCACCGCAACACGCCCGGCCAGGATGGCTCGATCGTGCGCGGCAACCGCATTCAGCGCACCCGCGCCGATGCCGGCGGCACCGGCCAGAATGGCAATGCCGTCAACGTCTACAAGGCCCACGGCGTCAGCATTTCCGGCAACCAGATCGAGGACAGCGCCTTCTCCGCCATTCGCTGCAATGGCGGCTCGAATGCTTTGGTCTCGGGCAATTCCTGCCTCAATTCCGGCGAAACCGCCGTCTATGCCGAGTTCAGGTTCGAAGGCGCCGTGATTTCCGGCAACCTCATCGACGGTGCCGCGATCGGCATTTCCATCGCCAATTTCAACGAAGGCGGCCGTCTCGCCGTCTGCACCGGCAATCTCATCCGCAACCTTCGCACCCGTGGCCCCTACCCGGCGGACGCCCCCGGCTTCGGCATGGGCATCTCGGTCGAGGCGGATACCGTGGTGTCCGACAACGTCGTCGAGGGGGCTCCGCTGTTCGGGCTGAAGCTCGGCTGGGGGCCTTATCTCCGCGACGTCTCGGCGACGGGCAATGTGCTGCGCGATTGCGGCGTGGGGATCGGCGTCACCGTCGTCGAGGGATCCGGCCGGGCCGTGATCGCCTCGAACCTCATTTCCAATGCAGCCGCTGGCGCCATCATCGGCTATCGCTGGACCGAGAAAGCCACCGCCGATCTCGCCGATCACCCCGGCAGCGCCCCGGCCCATCTCACGCTTACCGCCAATACGGCGGCGTAATACCCCGTCCCCGCTTTGCCCGGGACATGCTAGAGCTCACCCAACGCATCTGGCCGCACAGCGGCCCCGAAAGGCCCGAGCGGCCTTGAAACGTGAAAGCAAACGACATGAACGACAGCAGATCCGCACGCCTTGCGGTCCTGATCGACGCCGACAACGCCTCCGCCCGCATCGCGGACGGCCTGTTCGAGGAAATCGCCAAGATCGGCGAAGCCAGCGTCCGCCGCATCTACGGCGACTTCTCCACCCAGCGCATGAAGGGCTGGACCGACATCCTCGCCCGCCACGCCATCATCCCGCACCAGCAGTTCGCCTACACCACCGGCAAGAACGCTTCCGACATCACCCTCGTCATCGACGCGATGGACCTTCTCCATTCCGGTCGCTTCGACGGCTTCTGCCTCGTTTCCTCCGACAGTGACTTCACCCGCCTCGCCTCGCGCATCCGCGAGCAAGGCGTCGCCGTTTACGGCTTCGGCGAGCAGAAGACGCCGGAAAGCTTCCGCCAGGCCTGCCGCCGCTTCATCTACACCGAGAACCTGCTGCCGCAGCGCGGCACGCCGAACCGCGATTCGGTCGAGCCGGAAACCGAGATCGTCGTGCCGCTGCGCCAGAAGGCGGATGCTCTGCCAATGCTGACGCGCGTCATCGACCAGATGGAGAGTGAGGACGGCTGGGTGAACCTTGGCACCTTCGGCAAGCAGCTGCAGGCGCTCTATACCGACTTCGACCCGCGCACCTATGGCGAGCGCAAACTGAGCGATCTCGTGCGCAAGACCAATGCCTTCGAGGTTCGCCATCCCGAGGGCGGCAGCCTGCTAATCCGCATCAAGGCGGGAACGAAGCCTGCCGCTGCGGCCGCCGCCGCGCCGACACCGGCGCGTCCTGCCGCAGGCCTTGCCCCAGCGCCCATCGTCGCCCCGATGCCGACGGCAGCCGAACTGTCGGAAGCGGTTGCCGCCCCCGTCAAGCGGACGCGCGCCTCTGGCCGCAGTGCGACGCCAAAGGCCGCCGGCACCGCCGCTGCGCCCTCCCGCCGGGCCCCGACACGGGCGGCTGCGAGCCCCAAGGAGACCGCGGCCAAGCCGGCGCCGGTCAAGACCGAGACCGTCGTCGCCCCGGCATCGGAGGTTCCCGCCGCCGCACCGAAACTGCAGCAGGTCGTTTCGCAGGCCCCGGCAGCTGCTCCGGCTACGCTCGCTCCGGCCACGCCGGCGCCCGTCAAACCGGCGGCTGCTGCACCAGTGCCTGTCGCACCGGTGCCGACCACCCCGGCTGCTGCCGCTCCGGACAGCCCAGCTCCGGCGAAACCGGCGACCCGCCGGACGCACCGCCCGCTCGGCACGCCGCGGTCCTGAGCGCCGGGGGCCGGCGCATCCGGTGGATTATGATGCACTTGCCGCCGCCCGCGCCGGGCGACGGCTACGAACGGCGGACGCTGCCGGCATGATGTCCTGCCGCCGCTTGGCCTCCACGCCGTGAAGAGGGGAGTTACCGCTTAGGCGGGCACCGCCCTCACCTCGCCGACGACCGTCTTTTCCCAGTTGCGCAAGGTCGTGCGGGAGAGATCGGCGTAGGTGTCGGCCATCACCGGATCATGGCCGCGGAACATCTGCGCGAGCGTCGCGGCGGCCGCGGCTTCCGAAGCGCGGGTCGCGCCGTCGTCGACCTTCAAGGCAAAGCCGAAACCGAGTTCCGGCACCGCGCCGCAGAACACGCCCTCGGCGCCGGTCTTGACGAACACCCGACCCTTGCCCGCCTCGATCAGCGAGACGCAGGCGCGCCCGGTGCCCGCCATGTACCAAGGCTCGGCGATGCAGGCGGCGATCAGGCGCTGGCCAGCCCGCGCCCGCTCGGCCGCCACATTCTGGCCGGAGACGAGCTTGGCAAAAGCCGTCGCAAATGCAGCAACAGGCGCGGCATAGGTCGGGATCGAGCAGCCGTCGGTGCCTTCGACGTCCTCTCCCAAGGTGCAACCGGTGAGATCCTCGATCGCCGCGCGCGCCCGCTGCTGCACCGGATGCGCCGAATGGACATAGCCCGCTGTCGTTTCGCCGAGATGCACGGCGGTGCAGAGGAAGCCGGAATGCTTGCCGGAGCAGTTGTTGTGCAGCGGCGTCGGCGTCTCGCCGTCGCGCGCCATGGCCAAGGCCCTGTCGAGCGCGAAGGGCCAGTGGCAGCCACATTCCAGTGCCGTCTGATCGAGTCCGGCGCGGCCAAGCATGTCGGTGGCCAGCGCGACATGGCCGGCCTCGCCTGCATGCGAGGCGCAGGAGAGCGATAGTTCCCGGTCACCGAAGCCGAACGCATCCGCCGCCCCCGTTTCGATCAGCGGGATCGCCTGCAGCACCTTGATCGCCGAACGCGGGAAGACCGGCACCGAGACGTCGCCGGTCTGGTGAACCATACGCCCCATCGCGTCGGACACGGCGACCGCGCCGCGGTGCCGGCTCTCGACCAGGGACCCGCGTGTCACTTCTACCAGGATGGGATTGCTCATGCTGCCAACTTTCGCCGTTGTGGGTCTCTGCCGAGCTCTAGCAGCGCTACCCCTGCGTTGCCATGTTTCGGGAGAAACACAGTTCCCGGAGCACGGATGCGCCCCTTGAAATTCCTTCTTCTTTTCGTCCTCCTCGTCTACATCGCCCCCGTCGCCTTGGCCGCCTTGCTGTGGTGGGGCGGCAGCCATCCGGCGTCCTGGCGCGACGCCGATTGGACGAGTGCCGGCGTCCTGCCGGTCGCGGACGCGTCCGAGGAGGCCGCGGTCTACGTTCTTTCCGCCCGCACAGGCGGGTTGAAGGGTGCCGTGTCAGAGCATTCCTGGATCGTCGTCAAGAACCCCGGCAAGACGTCCTACGAGCGGTGGGACAAGGTCGGCTGGGGCTCGCCCATCCGCCGCAACGCTTACCCGGCGGATGGCCGCTGGTACTCCAACGCGCCGCGCGTCATCCTTGCGCGCAACGGTCCAGCTGCTGAGGCACTGATCCCCGGCATCCGCGCCGCCATTGCCGCCTACCCGTTCGCCCAGGCCGGCGGCTATCACATCTTCCCCGGCCCGAACTCCAACACCTTCATTGCCCATGTGCTGCGCCACGTGCCGGGCCTGACCGCCACCCTGTCGCCCCTGGCGGTCGGCCGCGATTACCCCAGCGAAGGGCAGTTCGCCTATTACGATGCCGATCGCGGCGACCTCCGCCTGTCGCTCCTCGGTTATGCCGGCGTGACCGTCGGACGCTCGGCCGGGCTAGAGCTTAACTTCCTCGGTCTCGTGGCGGGCATCGACCCCGGCCGGCTTGGCATCAAGATCCCGGCCTTCGGCACCTTCGCCTTTCTCCCCGATACGGCGTGAACCCGGACGTCGGCGGTTTTCGCCGCCGAAATTTCCTGCTAGCGCGGTGACATCAGGGCGACCCCCGGGCGCCCGCGGAGGAGAGCACCATGTTCCTGAGCTGTGGCGATGCCCTGTTCGATGTCTTTGCCGATCCAGATGCCGACGTTGCCCGCATCGGCCTCAATGCCGTGGTCGGCGGTTCGGCCCTCAACGTCGCGCTCGGGCTGTCGCGCCTCGGCCACCCGGCAGCGCATTTCACCAAGATGTCCGGGGATCTCTTCGGTCGGCGGCTGCGCGCCTTCATGGAGCGCGAGGCGATCGACCAGCGCTTCCTGATCCCGACCGAGCGCAACACCACGCTCGCCATCGTCGCTCTCTCGCCGGCGGGGTCGGCGACCTATTCCTTCTACACCGAGGGCACCGCCGATCGTTCCATCGAGCCCGCCGAGGTGCCCACCGACTTTCCGGCAGAACTCGCGGCGATCCATATCGCCGGCTCCTACTCCACCGTCAGCGAACCGACAGCCTCTGCGCTGTCAAAGCTCGTCGCACAGGAGAAGGACCGCCGCTTTATCTCGTATGACCCGAACATCCGCGCCTCCGTGGTGCCTGACCTCGACCAGTGGCGCGCCAAGGTCGCCGAACTTGGCCCCTCGGCGGCGTTGATCAAGGCAAGCGACGAAGACCTATCGCAGCTATATCCCGGCCAGTCGCTGGAGAACGTCATGGCGGACTGGGTGTCGGCGGGAGCCAGTCTCGCGGTGATCACCCGCGGCGAAAAGGGCGCGATCGCGCTGTCGTCGAAGGGTACCTCGGCCGAGGTGCCGGGCCTCAAGGTGCACGTGGTCGACACCGTCGGCGCCGGCGACACCTTCCAGGCGGCAACCCTTGCCATGCTGAAGGAGAATGGCGCGCTGAGCCGAGCGGCATTGGAGGCGATGGACCAAGCGGGGCTGCAGGCGCTCCTGGGCTTTGCCATCCGCGCGGCTGCCGTCACCTGCGCCCGCCGCGGCGCCGACCTTCCCCGCCGCAGCGATCTCGGCCTGCCGCCGCTCTGAACCGACAACAAAAAACCCGCCGGATCAAACGATCCGACGGGCTCTTGCAGTCCAGGCTAAGCCGGGGGACGAGCCCCCGGCAAACCGTTTCTTAGTTGAAGTGGTAGGAAGCCTTGGCCATCACCGAGTGATAGTCGAGGTCCGACTTCGAGGTGGCCGAGAAGCTGTTCGCCGGATCGTTGATCGCGTCGAAGTCAACCGTGGTCTTGGCCTTGCCGAGGTCGGTGTAGAGGTACTCGAGGCCGAAGGAAACGTTCTGGGTCGCCAGGACGTCGAAGCCGGCGCCAACCGCGTAACCGACGTCGTCGGTCTTGCTGCGGGCCGAAACGGCGTAGCTGTCGTTCGCGCCGTTGAAGGCATTGCCGCCACGGACCTTGCTGTCGATGTCGGCGTAGGCGAGACCACCGGTCGCGTAGACCATGAAGCGGTCCATGGCATAACCAGCCTTGGCGCGGACGGTACCGACGTAGTTGATGTCGGTCTCAACGCCGAAGCGGCTGTCGCCGCCCTGGAGCGGGTTGTTGGCGATCGAGAACGACGAGTCGGCGTTCGCGTCGATGTAGTTCAGGTCGGCAACGGCGCCGAGGACGAAGTTGCCCATCTGGTAGTCATAGCCGACATGGCCACCACCGATGAAGCCGGTCTCGCCGCCATCATTGCCGCCGTTGAAAGCCGAATTCTCCGAGGAGAACGCGCCCGAGTCGCGGTTGAAGGCAACGCCAGCCTGGCCACCGACGTAGAAGCCGGACCAGTTGTACATCGGGGCGGCTTCAACCATCGGCGCCGGTGCCGGCGGCTCTTCGTAGATCACGTCGGCGGCGAGAGCCGGGGTGACGAAGGCGACGGATGCGAGAAGCAGAGCGAAACGTTTCATGATTATTACTCCAAACTGTATGTGCCGCAGGTTGCGACGTTCGATCGGTGGGCATTTCCCTCGTAAGGCCAACCGAAGTTCTGACCAGGGCGAGATGCACCCGTCTTGTGGCCAAATGTGGTTCCGCGGGAAACGTTGCTACAGGTCCCTTTGATAACCTCGCTGCCGTTGCTGAAGTGTCACACTTCGATTTCGCTAAGGCAGCGTTGGTAAACCTTTCCTAAGCCGGGACCGTTGATTTTGAATTAAAAAACCCGCCGGGCGGAGCGCCCGGCGGGTAACGAAGTGTTGAGGAAATGCGCCGCTTCGGCGGGGAACTTAGTTGAAGCGGTAGGAGACCTTGGCCGTCACGGTGTGGAAGTCGAAGTCTTCCTTGGTGTCGAACCGGGTGGTGCCGGTGCCGGCGGCGCCAGCGAACGGGCCGGTGGTGAAGGTCGCCGAGGAGTCGCCCTCGCCGAGGTTGGTGTAGAGATACTCCGCGCCGAACGAGACGTTGTCGGTGAGCTTCACTTCCATGCCGCCGCCGACGCTGTAGCCGAAATCGTCCTCGTCGCTGCGGGTGCGAACGCCCGCGGCCGAGCCGGAATTGGTCTCGAACTTGTAGTCCATGTCGGCATAGGCGAGACCGCCCGTGGCGTAGGCCAGCGCCATCGGCGTGACCAGGTAACCGGCGCGCAGGCGGGCGGTCGCGAGGTAATCGATGCTGCGCTCTTCGTTGTAGAAGGCGTCGGCGGTACGGGAAACGACGCCGGCCTTGCGGGAGAAGTCGACCGCATTGATGTCGATCACGGCGCCGAGGACGAACTGGTCCATCTGGTAGTCGTAGCCGGCGTGACCGCCGCCGATGAAGCTCGAATCGGAGGACGAGGAGTAGTTCGAGGTGAACTGGTCAACGCCGCCGACGACGACCGGGGTGCCGAACGAGGTGTCGACGTTGATGTTGTCCGGGTTGTTCGGGTTGAACGCACCGCCGCCCTGAACACCGATGTAGAAGCCGGTCCAGGTCGGGACGGGGGCCATGGCGACGGGCGCCGGCGGCTCTTCGTAGATCACGTCGGCAGCGAGAGCGGGCGAAACGAAAGCGGTTCCGGCGGCCAGCAAAAGGGCAAAGCGCTTCATGTTTATTCTCCTAGGGCCGCGGCGCGGCAACTCGATGCGGCGGCCCGGTCATCAGCCAGGACCGTAAAACGGCGTTGACTAATCTCGAACATCCTGTCGCCACAAAGCCGCCCCGCTTGCCCTTATTCAATCCCCCTCCGGCCGCTCGCCTGCGACGTGTGGCTTGCCTGCCACGCTGCGACTTCGCAGGGCAACCTTCCGACTTTCCGAAGTAAGATTCTAAGCTTCTGAAATAAGTAGAGTTTTTTGGCAGTGTTGCAGGATGGCGCGGACAGCGGATGACTGCAGTCTCACAGACTTGTCATGACCTCCGTAACCGAGACGAGCTCTTCTGCGGAGCGGTACATGAGACTTCAGCGCGCGAAGAGGTGAACTCTGCGATTCGATGAGGGCGCCTTGTGACGACCGTGGACGTTGTCCGTGAGGTCCCCGGATTGCCAAGTTTGGAATGGCTCTCATATGCTCGTGTCGGGTGGCACCAGCAAACATTCGGGAGGAAGCATGCGTTTCACGACAATCATGGCCGGCGCTCTTTTTGTGGTCGGCCTTTCCGCGCCGGTGATGGCGCAATCAGCCGACGTCGAGGCCGGGAAGAAGGTCTTCAACAAATGCCGCGCCTGTCACGCGGTGGGACCCGGCGCAACCAACAAGGTCGGCCCGACGCTGAACGGCGTCACGACCGAGCCTGTGGGCTCGGCGGAGGGCTACAATTTCTCGCCGGCTTTCAAGAAATTCGCGGAGGCGCATCCTGCCTGGGACGATGCGCTGTTCACGGAATGGCTGACGGACCCGAAGAAGCTGGTGCCGGGCACCAAGATGGCGTTTCCGGGCCTGAAGAAGCCGGAGGAGATCACCGCGGTGATCGCTTACCTCAAGAGCTTCGACAAGACAGGGGCCACAGTCGCGCCCGCGAACTGACCTTGGCGGCGCCAAAACACCTTCGGGGGCGCCTTAATTCGAGGCCTGCGGCAATTTGTCCAGCAGGCCCTGAATCTCCGGGTAGAAGTAACGTCGGCCGGGATAGCCCATCATCCGGCCGACTTCTTTTCCATGGTCGACCAGCACGAAGGTCGGCGTGAAGATGGCGGGGTCGAGGCCCTCGACGCCACCGGTTCTGCTCTCGTGAATGTCGACATGGCGCAGCGGCGCCAGGCTCCCAGCCTTGCTCTGCGGATAGTCCGGCGCGATCTCGCGGTTAAAGGCCGCGCAGAATGGACAGGCCGCCTGCTCGAACATCAGAAGCTCAGCCGCCGTCGCCGTCCCGTTCGCCCCGCAGAGGACGGTGGCCGTAAGAGCGACGGCCAGCCAGTGTCGAGCAGGGAGGCGAGATCTGTTCATTGGCTCAGTCTAGGCTGATGTCGCCGAGCATTCCTCTCACATCGGCGGCAACTGTTCCCAAACATTTAATCGTCAACGAAAAGGCCCGCCGACAATGTCGACAGGCCCTTTCCGCAAGGTCAGACTGGATCAGGCGTAGACGCTCATCACCTGGTCGAGCAGCTTCAGCGCCTCGTCTTTCGGGCGCTGGAACGAGTTGCGGCCGATGATGGAGCCGTTGCCGCCGCCGTCGCGGATCCCCTGTACTTCCGCCATCAGTTCCTCTGTCGTCTTGGCAGCACCGCCGGAGAAGACCACCAGCCGCTTGCCGGCGAACGAGGCCTGCATGATGTGCCGGACGCGGTCGGCCGCAGTCTTGGCGATCGGCGACTTGTCGTAGGTCGATTTCGCCGCGGCGAGGTCGATGACGTCCGTCGGCAGCTTCACCTTGATGATCGTCGCGCCCATCAGCGCCGCCATGTGCGCGGCATAGGCGATGATGTCGAGACCGGTCTCGCCGTCCTTCGACACCTGCCCGCCCCGCGGATAGGACCAGACCACGGTCATCAGGCCGCGCGACTTGGCCTTCAAGCTGATCTCGCGCAGTTCCTCCAGCATGTCGTAGGCGCTGTCGGAGCCGGGATAGATGGTGAAGCCAACGCCGACGCAGCCGAGCCGCAGCGCGTCCTCGACCGTGCCGGTCAAGGCCTGATCGTTGGAGCCGGAGGCGAGCGAATTGCCGCTGTTCAGCTTCAGGATCGTCGGCACCTCGCCGGCGAAGGTGTCGGCGCCTTGCTCGAGCAGGCCGAGCGGCGCGGCATAGCCGGACACGCCGGACTCGATCGCCAGTTCGTAGAGGTAGTGCGGGTCGTAGGCGGCAGGGTTCGGCGCGAAGCTGCGGGCCGGACCATGCTCGAAGCCCTGGTCGACCGGCAGGATGACGACCCGTCCGGTGCCCGCCAGCCGGCCGTGCATCAGGAGACGCGACAGGTTGCTCTTCAGGCCGGGGGTCTCGCCCTCGTACCAGGACAGGATTTTGCGGACGGTATCGGTTCTCAGCATGGTGCCTCTTTCGGTGGACGCAAAGACCTCGCCAGCGGCGAAGACGGTAATGGGCCCTCTTTTGGGTGGCGCACACCGTCGCGTAAAGGTGTGGCCACCGTGGTCGCCATATTAAAATCGGTTGAAAGCCGAACTTCGGTTCTCAGCGCACGCTATCGCGCCCAAGGGATGCGACAAAGATCTGTCCGGCGCCCGCACATCTGCGCTGACATTGTCCTGAAACCATCGTCTTCTCTGGACGTCAGCGGCCGACACCCTCGAAAGCTTTGCGGACTTCGGCCAATGATCGTGCGGTGTGGCGATGGCGATCGCAGCTTACGCCATGACCGTTTGCCAGCGATCGGCGCGCCGGCAGCAAAGTCCAAAGTAGAACGGCTCTAAACTGAAGCTCAGGCGGCTGCCACAACTAATCTTGACAATAACGGTCAACAATTCTAGCGAATTCTATCACGAACGGTCGAACCTGCGGCCGTGAAGGCCGATCTCGGATACGCACGCCGGGGCCTTGCCCTGATGGAGGATGGAATGCGCCACCGTTCGAACCACGCCAGACGGCTGGCCTGTGTCTGCCTCGCCGCGATCAGCCTCGGCTTCGGTAGCGCCGCCGCCGAGACCAAGGCGCCGGATATGCCGGCCGTCCTCGCGCACTACGCCGACATCGCGCTGGCGGGTTATGGCGATGCGCTGACCTCGGCCGAAACGCTCGATCAGGCCGTCGATGCGTTGATCGCGGCGCCCACCGAGGCGACCCTGGCGGCGGCCCGCAACGCCTGGCGCGCCGCGCGCCCCTCCTACCAGCAGACGGAAGCGTTCCGCTTCGGCAACCCCATCGTCGACGACTGGGAGGGCCGAGTGAACGCCTGGCCGCTCGACGAGGGCCTGATCGATTACGTCGCGCCGGCCTACGGCAAGGAGTCCGACTCCAACCCGCTCTACGTCGCCGACATCATCGCCAACCCGAAAGCCGAGATCGCCGGCGAAGCCGTCGACTTCACCACGATCACCCCGGAACTCCTGCAGGACAAGCTGCAGGAGGCCGGCGGCGTCGAAGCGAACGTCGCCACTGGCTACCACGCGATCGAGTTCCTGCTGTGGGGCCAGGACCTCAACGGCACGGGCCCAGGCGCCGGCGACCGCAAGGCCACCGACTATTCCACCACCGACTGCACGAACGGCCATTGCGATCGCCGCGGCGCCTTCCTGAAAGCGGCGACCGATCTCCTCGTCGCCGATCTCAAGGAAATGGTCGGCCACTGGAAGGATGACGGGGACGCCCGCAAGGCGCTTCTGGACAACCCGGAAGCCGGCATTTCGGCGGTCCTCACCGGCATGGGCTCGCTCTCCTATGGCGAACTCGCGGGCGAGCGGATGAAGCTCGGCCTCCTGCTGCACGACCCGGAGGAAGAGCATGACTGCTTCTCCGACAACACGCACGTCTCGCACCTCTACGACGCCATCGGCATCCGCAACGTCTATCTCGGCAGCTACACCCGGCTCGACGGCACGACGATGACCGGCCCCTCGGTCTCCGATCTCGTCGCCGCCAAGGCATCGGAGGTCGACACCGAACTGAAGGGCAAGCTCGACGCCACCGTCGCCGCCATGCAGGCGATCGCCAAGGCCGCCGAGGGCGGCGAAGCCTACGACCAGCAGATCGCCGAGGGCAACGAGGCCGGCAACGAACGTGTCCAGGCCGGCATCGACGGCCTCGTCGCGCAGACGCGGACGATCGAGCGGGCCGTCACGGCGCTCGACATCAAGGACGTCAAGATCGAGGGCTCCGACAGCCTCGACAATGAAAGCGCCGTCTTCCAGTAGGCTGGGGCGGGCCGGACAAGAGCCGGTGCGACAATTGCCCGGCTCCCTTGCCCGCACCAACCCGCTAAGACCACCCAGCCGCCGCGGTCGCGGCGCGTTCGAAACGGCGTGCGTCCATGTCCACCTTGCGCAACATCCTGATGCTGGCGGCGCTTTCGGCCGCATCCGCGTCGCTCCCCGTCATCGCGGCGCTGGGTGGGAGCCCGGCGGTGCGCGACGACCTGACGCCGGCCGACCTCAAGCGCGTCGCCGCCGTCACCCGGCCTTCCACCGACTTCACCAAGCCCGAGCCGTTCGAGGCCCTCCCCGGCGGCGCCGGCACGACGAAGAAGATCGTCAACCGCGACATCTTCAGCCAGATCGCCGCCAACCAGCCCTTTGAGGGCGAGGACACGTTCAAGCTCGGCAATGCGCTGTTCCGAAAATTCTGGGTGTCGTCGCCTTCCTCGACCGAGGCCTCGGACGGCCTCGGTCCGCTGTTCAACGCGCGCTCCTGCCAGAGCTGCCATCTGAAGGACGGCCGCGGCCAGCCGCCGCTTGGCGACGAGCCGGCGGTGTCGATGTTCCTGCGCCTCTCCGTGCCCCCGCACACCGCGGAAGAAAAGGCGTCCCTCGCCGACAAGTCGATGCTGCGCATCCCCGAGCCGACCTATGGCGGGCAGCTGCAGAATTTTGCCATTCCCGGGCTGAAGCCCGAGGGCCGGATGCGCATCGCCTATGCCGAGACGCCGGTGACGCTCAGCGACGGCAGCGTCGTCAGCCTGCGCCACCCTACCTATAGCGTCAGCGACCTCAGCTACGGCCCGATGGCGCCGGACGTCATCCTCTCGCCGCGGGTCGCGCCACCGATGATCGGGCTCGGTCTCGTCGAAGAGATACCGGCCGCCGACATCCTGGCGCACGCCGACCCGGAGGACGCCGACGGCGATGGCATTTCCGGCAAGGCGAGCATGGTGCGCGATCCCGAGACCGGCGCGCCGGTGCTCGGCCGCTTCGGCTGGAAGGCCAGTGCCCCGACGATCAAGGCGCAGACCGCCGAGGCGTTCTCCGGCGACATCGGCATCTCGACACCGCTGGTGACCGACAGTTTCGGCGAGTGCTCGATCGCCCAGTCGGTCTGCCGCGATGCCCCGAACGGCGTGCAGGCGCGGCTCGGCGAGGTCGAAGCGCCCGATCCCGTGCTCGATCTCGTCACGTTCTACTCCAAGAATCTTGCCGTTCCCGCCCGCCGCGACATCGCCCGGCCCGAAGTGCTCAAGGGCAAGCAGCTATTCTACGCCAGTGGCTGCGCCGCGTGCCACACCCCGAAATTCGTCACCAGCCGTGCCGCGCTCGACCCGCCGCAGCGCTTCCAGTTGATCTGGCCCTATTCCGACTTCCTCGTCCACGACATGGGCGAGGGCCTTGCCGACGGCGCCACCAACGGCGATGCCGGGCCGCGGGAATGGCGCACCGCGCCACTCTGGGGCGTCGGGCTGACCAAGACCGTCAACGGCCACACCCTTTTCCTGCACGATGGCCGCGCCCGCAATCTCACCGAGGCGATCCTTTGGCATGGCGGCGAGGCTCAGGCGGCCCGCGACCGTTTCGCCGGCGCCGCCGAGGCTGATCGCGACGCCCTCCTCGCCTTTCTGGAATCTCTGTGATGCCCCTTCGCCCACCCCTGCTGCTGGCCATCCTTCTCTGGGCCGCAGTCACTAGTCCGGTCGCCGCACAAGTCGCGCCATCAACCCATGCCTTCGGCAAGATCGACGTCGTCCGCGGCGCGATCGACGGGTATATCCGGCCGGCCTATGCCGATCTCGCCGCCACGGCGGCAAAGATCGAGGCAGACCAGGCCGCGCTCTGCGACGCGCCCTCGGCCGCGGCGCTCGACCGGTCGCGCGCCGACTTTGCCGCGCTGATTGGCAGCTTCTCGCGCATCGAGTTCGTCCGCTTCGGCCCGATCATGGAGGAAAGCCGCATCGACCGCATCCTGTTCTGGCCGGACCGGCGCGGTGTCGCCCTGCGCCAGGTCCAGGCCCTGCTCGCGCAGAAGGACCCGGCGGCGACGGACCCGAAGGGCCTGCGGGCCAAGAGCGTCGCCGTGCAGGGCCTCAACGCGCTGGAATTCGTGCTGTTCGGCAGCGATGCGGGGCAACTCGCGACGGCCGAGGGCGGCTATGCCTGCCGCTTCGGCGCGGCGATCACCGCCAACATCGCCGCAGAAACCGCCGCCATCGCCGCCGGCTGGCAGGCGCCCGACGGCATCGCCGGCGCGATGCTCGATCCGAAGCCGACCAACCCGGCCTATCGCAGCCTCGACGATTCCCTGCAGGAGATCGCCGGCATCTTTATCCACGGCCTCGAGGCGACGCGCGACCTGCGCCTCAACCCGGCACTCGGGGAATCGATCGAGAAGGCCAATCCGAAGACGCTGATCTATCCCCGCGCCGGCCTCGCCAAGGCTAGCCTCCAGGCCAATGTCGCCGGCCTCGAGGCGCTTTATGATGCTTCCAGGATCGCTGGCCTGCTGCCTGCGAAACAGAGCGCCGTCGGTGCGGAGATTTCGGCCGAGTTCGAGAAAGCCGACGGGCTCTTCGCCGGGCTCGTCGTGTCGCTGCCGGATGCCGTCGGCAATCCGGCGGAGAGGCCGCGCGTCGAGGAGATCCTTGCGCTGACCCACAGCCTGCAACGCCGGTTCGCCGAGCAACTGGCCCCGGCCCTCGGCCTCAGCGCCGGCTTCTCCTCGCTCGACGGAGACTGAAGGTGCAGCTCATCGACCGCCGCAGTTTTCTGGGCAGTGCCGGCGCCGTCTTTCTCGCCGGATTGGCGCCGCAGGCCGCCGAGGCTTTCGACCGCACCAGCGCCGTCTTCGGCGCTGCCTGCCAGAAGCCCGACGGCAGTTTCGGCTGCGCGGTGTTTTCCGAGCGGGGCGAGATTCTGTCGATGATCGACCTTCCCGACCGCGGTCATGACGTCACCTTCGACCTCCGCTCGCAGCGCGCGGTCGCCTTCGC
The DNA here is from genome assembly GCF_055730105.2 of Mesocryomonas lacus. Lineage (NCBI taxonomy): Bacteria > Pseudomonadati > Pseudomonadota > Alphaproteobacteria > Hyphomicrobiales > Aurantimonadaceae > Mesocryomonas > Mesocryomonas lacus. The sequence continues at coordinate 46,321 of NZ_JBUZWF020000003.1, read as the reverse complement.
CCGCCGCCCGCGCACCTTTGCCGTGGTGTTCGATCCCCAGAGCGGCAGGACGCTGCAGACCATCACCTCGGTCGAAGGCCGCCACTTCTTCGGCCACGGCTTCTTCTCGCCGGACGGCAGGCTGCTCTATGCCACGGAGAACGAGATCGAAACCGCCGCCGGCCTCATCGGGGTCTACGACGTCGCGGACGGCTTCCGGCGCATTGGCGAATACCCGACGCATGGCATGGACCCGCACGAGGCGCTGCTGATGCCGGACGGCGAGACCATCGTCGTCGCCAATGGCGGCATCGAGACCTATCCCGACTACGGCCGGCAGAAGCTGAACATCGCGACGATGGAACCCTCCCTCGTCTTCATCGACCGCCGCTCCGGCGCGCTCCTCGAGCAGCACCGCCTGCCGGCCGCGCAGCACCAGCTGTCGATCCGGCATCTCGCGATCGATGCCGGCAGCCGCGTCTGGTTCGGCTGCCAGTACGAGGGCAGCTCGACCGATACGCCGCCGCTGGTCGGCTTCGCCGCGCGGGGCGCCGACTTGAGGATGATCGACATCGCCCCCGAGCCGCTGGCGGCGCTGTCGAACTATGTTGGCTCGGTCGCCGCCAATGCCGACGGCAGCCGGATCGCCTTCGCCTCGCCCGTCGGCGGCACCATCCTCACCGTCGACGCCGCGACCGGGGCCGCCGCCGGTCGCTTTACGCTGACCGACGGCTGCGGGCTCGCCGCAGCCGGCGCCGGCTTCCTCGCCACCAGCGGCCGCGGCGACGTCCTGGACCTCGCCTCCGGCGCCGACCGGAGGCCGTCTAAGCCCGTGCTCTGGGACAACCATATTCTCGCCATCGGCAGCGAGGCCTAAGAGCTTTCCCGGGACCTTACACCGCCCTTGGCATCGCGGCCGGACGGCCAGCTCGCGCCCCTCGACAACCCCAGGATTTTCCGCCTCACTGGGTCTGTGAGACGATGGTCAGGGGAGAATACCGAATGAAAATTTCAGCCAATCTGATGGCGGCGGCGGCGATCTTCCTGGCGGCAGTGCCCGCCGCCACGGCGGCCGATGGGCTGTGGGGCGTCTACGACAGCGCGCTGAAGGGCGCGAAATACGTCGACCTAACGCACACAATCACCCCCACCATCCCCGTCTGGTCCGGCTTCTCCGATGCGACGTTTGCGCCCGCCAAGGCCGGCTCGGACATCGAGAACTACGCCAAGAAGGGCGACGTCTACACCTATGAGAAGCATGGCTTCGAGGCGACCGAGTACAGCCTGAAGACGGACCAGCTCGGCACCCAGCTCGATCCGCCCGCCCACTGGGCACCGGAATATCCCGCCATCGACGAGCTGCCGCCGACCTATGCGGTGCGCCCGCTCGCCGTCATCTCGATCGTCGAGCAGTTGAAGACCGATTCGAACTATCACCTGAAGGTCGCCGACATCGAGGAATGGGAGAAAGCGCACGGGCGGATACCGGAGGGGTCGGTGGTGTTCGTGCGCTCTGACTGGTCGAAGACCTGGCCCGACCCGGCGCTCGCCAAGCTGAAGCAGTTTCCCGGCGTCTCGCTCGACGCCCTGAAATTCCTGCACGAGCAGCGCAAGATTCTGTTCCACGGCCACGAGCCGCTGGACACCGACTCAACGCCAACGCTCGAGGGCGAGTACTGGCTGATGCACAACGGCTATGCCCAGGCGGAAGGTGTCGCCAACCTCGACGAGGTGCCGGAAACCGGCGCGCTGGTGGCGATCGGCTATCCGAAATTCCAGGGCGGTCTCGGCGGCTACGCCCGCTACGTCGCCATCTGCCCGCCCGACTGGAAGTTCGGCGCCAGCATCGGCCCGGCGGACACGCCTTTGCCGAAGTCGGACAAGACGCTGCACTTCGACGCTGCGCAGGGCATGCGGGTGCGGTAGGCGGCTGCGGGGTAGATGCCCCAGAACGCTGGAATGCGGGCTGCGGACTCGAGACTTGTTCGCGGCGCCGCGTTATCTGCTGTGGTTCAAGCTGTGACGCCCCTCCTTCGCCACTCCCCGCCGGCGCCTCCATCAGCATCCCGCCGACAACCTATTTCGTCATCCCGGACTTGATCCGGGATCCATTCCTCTCCGGGTCCATCGCGGTCCGGTTCAGAAAAGCGGGAATGTCGAACGGCGTGAATTCGTTTGAAGATTTGGAATGGATCCCGGGTCAAGCCCGGGATGACGATTCTGAAAGGTCCGCGACAGCGACGCGCAAAGTCTGGAACGACGCGGAAAGCCTAGGATGCCAATACTGCCCCTCACCAGATGCCAATAACGCCCCTCACTAGCATCCTGCCGGCCCCCTTCATCGTCTCTCCGGCCTTCAGCCAGGCAACGAGCGTCGAGGCGGAATCAACGCTGCAGCTCGACCTTAGACCGCCGGCGCGCGCGCTGCCTCAACCAGCAGCGCCCAGAGGTAGTCCGCGAAAGACCGCCCGCAATAAACCTCGAAGCCGGTCTCGCTGCGGCGCCAGATGATCACGTCGATCTTCTGCATCAGCGAGCGGCTAGCGACGCCGACCGGGAAAGAACGCAGCCGAAGGTCTTGCGGGCAGCCGGCCGACAGCACGGCTTCGGCCGCCGGCCCCTCGACCGCGATGGCGATGAAGCGGTCGGAGACATCGACGGCCGAAACGTCCGGCGTCGGCGCCGCCTCGAGGGCGGCGATCAGTCCTGCCGCCTCGTCCGGATTCGCGGACGCGCCGACGATAAGCCAGTCCTCGGGGCCGAGCCAGAGCGCGGCGAGCGTTTCGGTCTCGGTGACGGTCTTCGGCCGGGTCGGCAGCGACAGGCCGAGCGCGGTGCCCAACGCCGCGGTTGCCTCGGGGTGGCCGTGCAGGCTGACCTTCGGCCGGGCCGGCACCGGCAGGAGCGAGACGCCGGGTCCGGCCGCGTAGTGGCCGGCAAGCGGGTCGAGGCTGCGAAGGCTGGCGGTCATGACGGTCTCAACCATGGAGGCGCTCCCCCTCGGAATCGTAGAACATTGGCGCGGTCACCTCGGCGGCGAGCGTTTCGTCCGGCATCGGCACGAACAGCGTCTGGCCCTTCAGCGCAGTGCCGTCCGCCACCAGCGCCAGTGCAATCGAGCGCCCGAGCGTTTCCGACCAGTAGCTCGAGGTGACGTGCCCGATCATCGTCATCGGCACCTTCTGATGGGGATCTGCGACGATCTGCGCGCCCTCCTCCAGCACCGTCAAAGGATTGCGGGTTAGAAGCCCGACCAGCTGCTTGCGGCCGGACCGGACGAGGTCGGGGCGGGTCAGGCCGCGCTTGCCGACGAAGTCCGCCTTCTTCTTCGATACCGCCCAGTTCAGCGCGGCGTCCGCTGGCGTCACCGTGCCGTCGGTCTCCTGGCCAATGATGATGTAGCCCTTCTCGGCGCGCAGCACGTGCATCGCCTCGGTGCCGTAAGGCTCGAGCCCGAGCGGCCGGCCTATCTCGCGCAGCCGGTCCCAGACCGCGCGGCCGTAGCGCGAGGGCACGTTGATCTCGAAGCCGGTCTCGCCGGTGAAGGAGACGCGGAAGAAGCGCGTGGGCACGCCGAGGAACGTCCCCTCGGCCACCGACATGTGCGGGAAGGCGTCGGGCGAGATGTCGATGCCGCCGACCAGGGGCGTCACGATCTCGCGGGCGCGCGGGCCCTGGATGGCGATGGTGGCGTATTCCTCGGTGATCGAGGTCGTCCACACCCGGAGATGCGGGAACTCGGTCTGCCGGTAGTCTTCCATGTGGTTCAGCACCCGCGGCGCACCGCCGGTGGTGGTGGTCACGTGGTAGCGGTGCTCGCCGATGCGGGCGACGATGCCGTCGTCCATCACGTATCCCGCCTCGCTCAGCATGATCGCGTAGCGGCAGCGGCCGACGGCAAGGCTCGCGATCGGCGTTGCATAGATGAGGTCGAGGAACTCGGCCGCATCGGGCCCGCAGACCTCGATCTTGCCAAGCGTCGAGGCGTCGAACATGCCGGCGGCATCGCGCACCGCGCGGCATTCGCGCTTGACCGCCGCGTGCATCGAGGCGCCGCGCGGAAAATACCAGGCCCGTTTCCAGGTGCCGACATCCTCGAAAGCCGCCCCCTCGGCCTCGGCGCTGTCGTGGATCGGCGTCTTGCGGATCGGGTCGAACAGGTCGCCGCGGGAGAAGCCGGCGATCGCGCCGAAGGTCACCGGCGTAAACGGCGCGCGGAAGGTGGTGAGGCCGACCTGCGGCATGGTCACGCCCAGCGCCTCGGCGGCGACGCCGATGCCATGGATGTTCGACGTCTTGCCCTGGTCGGTCGCCATGCCGTTGGTGGTGAAGCGCTTGATGTGCTCGACCGAGCGGAAGCCTTCGCGCGTGGCGAGACGGATGTCCTTGGCGGTGACGTCGTTCTGAAAATCGACGAAGGCCTTGCCGTAGGTGTCGGGGCCAGCCGCCGGCGTCGCACCGGCCGAGCCGCCCCGGAAATGCGAGGCACCCTCGACAGTGACGCCCGCGCCTGACGGAGCATCGGCGCCAGCGGCCGCGCGGCCGGCGGCACGTGCCTTGTCGATGGTTGAGGCAAGGTCGAAATCGCCGGCACAGGCGCCAACGCTGACATTGTCCTGCGCCGCTTCGCCCGGCACATAGGCCATGACGTCGGCGTCGAAGGCGACCTTGCCGCGCGACTGCGAGAACAGATGGACGGAGGGCGTGAAGCCGCCGGACATCAGCAGCGCGTCGCAGTCGAAGCCGCGACGGTCCTGGCCGGACCGGGTCTCAGACACGGTGATGCCGCGGATGCGCTTGACACCGCGCACCGCGGCGACGCCATAGCCCGTCAGCACCTCGATGCCGAGGCTACGTGCCTCGCGGGTCAGCGCCGCATCCGGCTCGTCGCGAAGGTCGATGATGGCGGGAACCTCGACGCCGGCGCGCTTCAGGTCGAAGGCGGCGGCATAGGCGGCATCATGCGTGGTGAACACCGCGACGCGGTTGCCGGGCTTGACGCCGTAATGGTTGAGGAAGGTCCGCCCTGCCCCCGCCAGCATGATGCCCGGCCGGTCGTTGTCGGGGAACACCAGCGGCCGCTCGATCGCACCGGTCGCCAGCACCACCTTCGCCGCACGCACCTGCCACAGCCGCTCGCGCGCGCTCGCCGGATCGGGCTCGGACAAATGGTCGGTCAGCTCCTCGACGAGGCCGACGAAGTTCTGGACGTAGTAGCCGAAAGCCGTGGTGCGCGGCATCAGCCGGACGTTCGGCATCGCCTTCAGCCGGGCGACGGCATCCGCCACGAAGGCCATGCCGTCGACGCCGTCGATGGTGACGGTGCTTTCGGCCTTCAGCCAGCCGCCGTAACTCGAGCCCTCGTCGCAGATAATGACGCTCGCCCCGCTCTCACCGGCAGCAAGCGCCGCGGAAAGGCCGGCCGGTCCGCCGCCGACGACGAGGACGTCGACGTGTTCGAAGCGGTTGGCGTAGTGGTCGGGATCAGGCTCGGTCGGCGATTTGCCAAGACCCGCTGCGGCACGGATGTTGGGCTCATAGACGTTCGCCCAGAACGACTTCGGCCACATGAAGGTCTTGTAGTAGAAGCCGGCCGGCAGGAAGCGCGACAGGAGCCCGTTCACCGCGCCGATATCGAAGGCGAGCGAGGGAAAGCGGTTCTGGCTGAACGAGGTCAGCCCGTGATAGAGCGGCTGCATCGTCGCGCGGATGTTCGGCTGCCGGCGTGCCTTGTCGCGGCGGATCTCGATCAGCGCGTTCGGCTCCTCCGAGCCGGCACCGAGGATGCCGCGCGGCCTGTGATACTTGAACGAGCGGCCGGTCAGATGCACGCCGTTGGCCAGAAGCGCCGAGGCGAGCGTGTCGCCGTCGAGGCCGTCATAGCGGTTGCCGTCGAAGCTGAAGGCGATGCGGCCGGCATTCTTCAACCGGCCGCGGCCGGGAACGCGATAGGACGTCACTGCTGCGCCTCCGTGCGGGCCACCGGGGTGTGCTCGGCGTCTCCCATGACACCGGGCTCGACATTGGCGTCGAAGCCCGCCGCCGCGACGAGGCGCCCCTCGGCATCAATCTCGGGCTTCGGCTCGCCGGCCTTGTAGGTGGTGATGAACTTGTCGGTGACCGAATGGCGTGCGGCGTTGAAGAAGCGGCCGCAGCCGTGCACGTGGCGCCAGCGCTCGAAGACCAGGCCCCGCTCGTTGGAGCGGAAGTACAGGAGTTCGGCGGTCGCCTGGTCGCTGAGGCCGGCCGAACCCTCGGGGCGCTGCAAATGCGCCTCGCCGGAATGGCGGAACTCGGTCTCCGGACGGGCCTCTTCGCAATAGGGGCAATGGATGAGAAGCATCGGTTCCCCCTTAATGCGCGACGGCGGCAGCCGCCGCCTCGTCGATGAAGCGTCCGGTGACGAAGCGGTCAAGGCTGAAGGCCGCGTTGATCCGGTGCGGCTCGTCGCGGGCGATAGTATGGGCGAAGACATTGCCCGAGCCCGGCGTCGCCTTGAAGCCGCCGGTGCCCCAGCCGCAATTGACGTAAAGCCCCTTCACCGGGGTCTTCGACAGGATCGGCGAGCGGTCGGGCGTCACGTCGACGATACCGCCCCACGACCGCAGCATCTTCAGCCGGCGGAACATCGGAAACATGTCGGTGATGGCGTCGAGCGTGTGGTTGAGGATGTGGAGGCTGCCGGCCTGCGAGTAGGACGGGTACTGGTCCGTCCCCGCGCCGATGACCAGTTCGCCCTTGTCGGACTGGCTGACATAGGCATGCACGGTGTTCGACATGACGACGCACGGAAATATCGGCTTGATCGGCTCGGAGACCAGCGCCTGCAGCGGAAAACTCTCCAGCGGCATGCGGATGTCCGCCATTTCCATCACGGTGGAGGTCGAGCCGGCGGCGACGACGCCGACCTTCTTCGAGCCGATGAAGCCGCGCGAGGTCTCGACGCCCTTGACTGCACCATCAGTGCCGCGGCGGATGCCGGTGACCGCGCAGTTCTGGACGATGTGGACGCCCATCGCCGAGGCCGCGCGCGCGTAGCCCCAGGCGACGGCGTCGTGCCGGGCCGTGCCGCCACGGCGCTGCAGGGCGGCGCCGATGATGGGATAGCGCGCATCGGGCGAGATGTTCAGCGGCGGGCAGAAGGCCTGCGCCTCCTCGCGCGTCAGCCATTCATTGTCGACGCCGTTCAGCCGGTTGGCATGAATGTGGCGCTTGAAGACCTGCTGGTCGTGCACATTGTGCGCCAGCATCATCACGCCACGCGGCGAGTACATGACGTTGTAGTTCAGCTCCTGGGAGAGCCCCTCCCACAGGTTCAGCGCGTGGTTATAAAGCCCGGCCGATTCGTCGTAAAGGTAGTTGGAGCGGATGATGGTGGTGTTGCGGCCGGTATTGCCGCCGCCAAGCCAGCCCTTCTCGATCACCGCAATGTCGGTGATGCCGTGCTCCTTGGCGAGGTAGTAGGCGGTGGCGAGGCCATGACCGCCGGCGCCGACGATGATGACGTCGTAATGCTTGCGCAGTTCGGGCGAGGCCCACTGCTCGCCCCAGCCCGTATGGTTCCGGAAGGCTTCCCTGGCCAGCGCGAAGGCTGAAAAACGACGCATCCGATAATCCTTGAAAGGCGAGAGCCGGGAGCGCGAGACGGGCGCGGGGACCCGATCGACCATGCGGGGCACGCTAGCCGTTTCAGCCTCAGATCATGCTCATTTTGCGACGGCGGGTGACGCTTTGCCGGAAACGGCCGCGAAACGAGCCGCCGCCAAACGAAAACGGCGGAGCGCTGGGCGCTCCGCCGTTCGGTGTTCAGGGTGTTGAAGGCTGCTTAGACACGAGCGACGACGACACGCGGCTTCGGACGACCGGCGAGGCCGCCGACGGCACCGACGATAAGGCCGAGCAGCAAGGCGACGAAGGTCGCGAAGGCAGCGGTGGACAGTCCGGCAGCCGCCTTGTCGGCAGTAACCTTGGCCTGCTCGACGGCCTGGTCGTAGGTTGCCTGGAACTCGGTCAGGCGACGCTCGGCTTCGGCCTGCGGAATGCCGGCCTGCTGCGAGATGACCGTGACGGCGGCTTGGCGCTGCTCAGGCGTCGCGTCCTTGGCGAGACCGGCAGCGATTTCAGGGATGGCCTTGGAAAGATCGGCCTCGCCGGTCGCCTGGCGAGCGGTGTTCGCCGCCTGCTGGCCCTGCTGCTGGGCGTCAGTCGCGGCCTGATCGACCTGCTGCTCGCCGCGCTGCAGGAGGCCACGCACCTGGGATTCGATGCCGTCCGGAAGGACCGACAGCGAGTTCGGGGTCAGCGAGGTCGCCGCGCTAGTGAGGCCCGAGATCGAGCTTCCGAGGGCGCCGAAAGTGCCGCCGATGACGGCCGAGACGCCCGAAGTCAGGAGGTAGACGATGACGAGGGTCGAGGTTGCCCAGGTGACGATGCCGTGCAGCACGCCGTCCGTCTTCTCGCCGACGCCGGAGAGGCGGGCGGCGGCATAAGCGCCGATGAAGGTCGCGATCAGCACGGTGACGATCGTCCAGATGCCGCCGGCCGAGCCGAGGGTCGCAGCGTCCGGCGAGCCGTTGCCGGCGGGATCGAGCGTGGCGAGGCCGATGCCGACGCCGAGCAGCGACAGCATGATCTGGATGACGAGGGTCAAGATCGCACCAGCGAAAATGGCGCCCCAGGAGACGCGGCGCAGGCCAGTTGGCACCGCCGGTGCGACGACCGAACGATCGTAGATCGCTTCAGACATGAGATTACTCCAGATAGGCCATCGGCGCGGCAAGACCGGCGATGGAAGACAAAAAGCGGGGACGTCATGTCTGGCCGCGACGCAGGCGTGTCGGCCCCTTGAACTGAGAGGGTACGGAAAGCGTTCCGTGAGCCGACCTCCTAAATAATCGACACCCTCCCGCCATACGCCGGAACCAAACCGGACGCCGCTCATCGACAAAGGAACGGCTTCGTTTCACGGCGCCGAAAATGCTAGCCGTGAAGCTCTCGGCAGCCGCCGACTTGCCCTGGAACGCCATGCAGATCGCCCTCGCCCGAAGCCTCGTCGACCTTCGCACCATGCTGCTCGCCTCCGACCCCGCACTTTCGCGGCTGCGGATGGGGGCGCGCGTGACGCTGACGCTAATGGCCGTCGGCCTGGCGCTGATCGGCCTGCACCGCCTGATCCCGCTGCCGATCGCCGCCTATAGCGTCATGGTGATCACCGCGATGCAAGGAACGCTCGTGGTGCGCGACGCGACCTCGCGGGCCCGCGCCGTCACCCGCCTCTATTCTGGCCTGACCGGTTTTGCGGCGGTCGCCGCGGCGACGCTGCTCTCGCCCTCGCCAATCGTCTCGGACGCCGTCTTCGTGCTCTTCGTTTTCGGTGCGGTCTATGCGCGCAAATACGGCGCCCGCGGCAACGCCATCGGCATGTTCGCCTTCATGTGCTATTTCGCGGGGGCCTACCTCCACCCTTCGATCGCCGACCTCGCCAGCATCGCGCTAACGATCGCGCTGTCGGCCATCATCGCCCACGGCATTCGCAACTACGTCCTGCCGGAGCGGCGCGAACAGGATTTTCGCCACACCATCGTCGCCATCGGCCAGCGGCTCGCCACCCAGGCGGCACTGCTGAAAGCGGGTGCCGCCCGCGGCTGGACGGCGGCGTCGCGCCGAGAGGTGCTGCGCCAGCAGGAGCGGATCGGCGACGCCATCCTCACCGCCGAGGGTTTCCTGCCGCCGATACCGTCCGACACCCACCGGGAAGCCGCGGTCCGGGAACTGACCATCGCCTTGTTCGACCTTCACCTCGCCAGCGAGACGGCTGTGATGACCGCCTTGCGCGCAGAGGAGACGTCGCCTGAGACCAAGGGCGCGCCACGGCTCGGCACCGCCCTCGAGCATCTCGACACCGCCCGCCGCATTGCCTTCGAAGAGGCCGCTGCCATGCCTCCCGCCTGGTTCGAGGGGGTCGGCGCTGACCCCCCGGCCCCGCCCGAAGCAACGCCTGCCACGGGATGGATCCGCGACCCGGCCCTCCGGCTCGCCATCCAGGTGACGCTCGCCTCGGCCATCGCGATGGCCGGCGGACTGATGCTCTCGGAGGCCCGCGGCCTTTGGGCGATCCTCACCGCCTTTTTGGTCTTCATCAACACCCAGTCGCGCGGCGACGCCGCGCTGCGGGCGCTACAGCGGGCGGCCGGAACCCTCGCCGGGATCATCGTCGGCATCGGGCTGGCAACGCTCCTGCACGGTCAGTTGCTGGTGTCGGTGACGCTCGCCTTCGCCTTCGTCTTCATCGGCTTCTACCTGCTGCAGATATCCTATGCCGCGATGACCTTCTTCGTGACGCTGGTGCTCGCCTTGCTGTACGGCCTGACCGGTCAGTTCACGCCCGACCTTCTGGTGCTGCGGCTGGAGGAGACGCTGATCGGCGCCGCGTCCGGCATCTTCATCGCCTTCATCGTGCTGCCGAGATCGACGAGCGCGGCTGCGGGAGAAGCTGCCGACAGCTTCTTTTCCGCGCTCGACACGCTGCTCGCCGCCGCCGGCCAGCAGGTCGCGGGCGAAATGCCCCAACCGAGCCTCGTCACACTGTCGCGCCGGCTCGACCGACGCTATGCCGCCCTCGCGACGGCCGCCCGTCCGCTCGGCAGCCAGTGGCAGCTGGTGCAGAAGCCCGGCCGGGTCCGGCAGGCGCTGACGCATTTCATGGCCCTGTCGCATTGGGCAAGGATCCTCTCGCGCAGCGTGGCAGCAGCACCGATCGCGGCGGCAGACCGACCGGCAGTCTGCGCGTCGATCGCGGCCCTGCGCGCCCAGATCGACGAGGCCAAGGGCGGCGAAGCCGGTTTTTTCGGCGCCCAGCCAACGCTGAAAGCAGCCTCGACCCGTCCCGAGCCCCGGCCCGCCGACTTCTCCGCCCGCTCGAGCGATCCACGCTTTGCGCTCGACGTGCTCTCACACATCATCGACCGCGCCGCTCATGGCGGCACCCGCGTCGGCCGTGCTGCAGCGATCGACGACGCGCCGCAGCCGCGGGAAGAGGACGCCACAGCTACCGCCACGGCGCCGTCCATCACCGCAAACCGACGCGAAAATGATTCCGAATTCTAGTTCGATGCTGTAGGCAGACGAGATCGGCAGGATAGGCATGGTCCGGCCAGCGCAGACATTGGCGGCATTGTTGTCGTGTCTGGGGGTCTGCAGTGTTGTGCCGCCGGGCAGGAAGAGTTTACGCCCGGTTGTTGCCCGGATGCTCTGGCCCGCGCTTCTGCGTTGGGGCAAGCCACTTCAAACGTGAAGACGAACAAAGACATACGAAGAGGACTACCGGTTTGACACCTGATCTGAAGCGCGCGGAGCGTCCGGCCGGGACCCTCGACAAGACGGCCTTGCGCCTTGCCGCAGGCCTTGGCCTCGCGCTGATGCTCGGCGCCTGCCAGTCGGCGATCCCCGATGCCAACGGCATCCGTCTCGACCAGGCGCAAGGCTCGAGCCAGAACATCTCCTCGCTCACCGCGACGATCAACGCCAATCCGCGCGACCCCGAAGCCTACAACGTGCGCGGCACCGCCTACGGCAAGGCCGGGCAAAACCGCGACGCGGTCCAGGATTTCACCACCGCCCTGCAGTTGAACCCGAACTTTTACCAGGCCTATGCCAACCGCGCTCTGGTCTACCGGCAGATGGGCGACAGCGCGAAGGCCGTCGCCGACTACAACGCCGCGCTGCAGATCAATCCGCGCTATGACAGCGCCTATATCGGCCGCGGCAACATCTACCGCATCGCCGGCCGCAACCGCGAGGCGCTCGGCGATTTCCAGAAGGCGATCGACCTCAACACCACCGATCCCCGCGCCTTCCACAACCGCGGCCTGCTCTACCAGATCGATGGCCAGCACAAGCTGGCGATCGAGGATTTCTCGACCGCGATCTCGCTGCAGGCCGATGCGCCGGAGCCCTATTCCGGCCGCGGCGTCTCCTACCTTGCCCTTGGCGACGAGGAGAACGCGTTCACGGATTTTAACACGGCCCTGAAGCTCGACGACAAGTCGGCGGAGTACTGGACCAACCAGGCGCTGATCTTCGAGCGCCGCAACGAGAAGTCCCGCGCCTTCAAGTCCTATGCACGTGCCGCACAGCTCGATCCGAACTACCGCCCGGCGAAGGACGGGATGAGCCGCACGCGGAGCTAACCATAGGTCTGCAACGAACCAGGCCGACCCATCGATGTAAAGATTATTTATATCGAAATATTTCAGGCCTAGCCCGGATTTGGAGGACTTGGAATTTCTCATGTTTTCGCACTCAGCGGGAACCTTGTAGCCGCCGACGACTTTCTGTGCCGAATGATTATTCAGGCACAGAAAGTTAACCCATGAAAATCCTCCTCGCTTCGACGATTGCTCTTGCAGCCCTTACCGCGGCACCGCTGGCGGCGCAGGCCGAGACCACCCTTGGCCAGCTGACATGCAAGAGCGACGGTTCCACCGGCTACATCATCGGCTCGTCCGAGAACGTCATCTGCGACTTCTCGCCGGCCAATTCCGCAGCGCCGATGGAGGTTTATGCGGGCACGCTCAACACCATAGGCCTCGATGTCGGCGTCACAGGGCAGACGATCATGACCTGGTCGGTGCTCGCCGAGAGCGACAAATACGAGCCGTCCTCGCTGGCAGGCGAATACATCGGCGCCAGTGCCGATGCCTCGGTAGCCGCAGGCGTCGGCGTTAAGGTGCTAACCGGCGGCCCGAACGGCGGCTTCAGCTTGCAGCCGCTCAGCGTCCAAGCCCAGGAAGGCCTGAACGCAGCCATCGGCGTGACCAAGTTCACGCTGAAAGCTGCAGCGCCTGTAGTTCCGATCGTCGTCGTTCCCGCCAATTAAATCTGCGGAACAATTTTTCCCGCGATAGCCCGCGCCGTAGCGCGGGCTATCGCGTTTCTGGGATTGTTGCAGCTCGATCCAAGCCGTGATCGGGCAGGCTGAAACTTTCCTGCGACGTCAGGGTTACTGCGGCACATCATTCAAGGAGTACAGCCATGAAGACCCGTTCCCTGCTCGCCGCCGCCGCCCTCGTTGCCGCCACCGCCCTGCCGATGTCGGCTGCCAATGCAGGCACCAAGCTCGGCCTCCTGTCCTGCCAGAGCGACGGCACGCTTTCTTACATCGTCGGCTCCAGCAAGGAATACCTATGCGTCTTCAAGCCAGCCGACGGCTCGGGTCGTGAAGCCTATATCGGCACGCTCGACACGGTCGGCGTCGATGTCGGCATCACCGGCCGTCAGGACCTCAGCTGGATCGTCTACGCCGCATCCTTCCAGGACGGCGAGCCGCGCTCGCTCGACGGTAACTATTACGGCGCGACGGTCGATGCTTCGGTCGCCGTCGGCGGCGGTGCCAAGGCGCTGGTTGGCGGACCGAACAATGGCTTCACCCTGCAGTCAGTGAGCCTCCAGGCGCAGTTCGGCCTGAACGCCACCGCCGGCCTCTCGCGCTTCTCGCTCCAGGCCGCCCCGACCGAGCCGGCCGTCTACAAGCCCTGAGCTTCGAGGCTATCGCATGAAAAACGCCCGCGAACCTAAAGGTTCGCGGGCGTTTTTGTTTAGGAATTGGCTCAGGAGCCTCGGCCTAGAAGACGATGTAGGCCCCTGAAAAGTCGTCATCCTCGGCCGCAGGCCGGGACCCATGCCGCCGCGAGAACGCGCCGGTTCGGATCAGGATAGCGCAGACACCCCACCCGCACGGAACTCGCTTGACCGGCTCGGCATGGGTCCCCGGGGCTACTGCCCCGAGGATGACGACATCGGGAAGTTAGCGCCTCTATCTTGCGTAGATCACATACCCCGCTGGACGGCCTACCCGCTCCCTCAGTGCGCCATCGCCTTGACGATCGCTTCCACCATCTTCTTGGCGTCGGCGAACAGCATCATCGTGTTGTCCTTATAGAACAGCGTGTTGTCGATGCCGGCATAGCCGGAGCCCATCGAGCGCTTGACGAAAAGGCAGGTCGCCGCCTGGTCGACGTTGAGGATCGGCATGCCGTAGATCGGCGAGGTCTTGTCGTCGCGGGCGGCAGGGTTGGTGACGTCGTTGGCGCCGATGACGAAAGCGACGTCGGTCTGCGCGAACTCCGAATTGATATCCTCGAGCTCAAAGACCTCGTCATAGGGCACGTTCGCTTCGGCCAGGAGCACGTTCATGTGGCCGGGCATGCGGCCCGCGACCGGGTGGATCGCGTACTTCACCTCGACGCCGTGCTTCTTCAGCGTGTCCGCCATCTCGCGCAGCGCATGCTGGGCCTGCGCAACGGCCATGCCGTAGCCCGGCACAATGATCACCCGCGAGGCGTTCATCATGAGATAGGCCGCATCATCTGCCGAGCCTTGCTTGACCGGCCGCTCGAGGCCGTCGCCACTGGCGGCCGGACCGCTCTCGCCGCCGAAACCGCCGAGGATCACCGAGATGAAGGAGCGGTTCATGCCCTTGCACATGATGTAGGAGAGGATCGCCCCGGACGAGCCGACCAGCGCGCCGGTGATTATGAGCGCGAGGTTCTGCAAGGTAAAGCCGATGCCGGCCGCGGCCCAGCCGGAATAGGAGTTCAGCATCGAGACGACGACCGGCATGTCGGCGCCGCCGATCGGCACGATCAAGAGGACGCCGAGCGCCAGCGCGATCGCCACCACCGCCCAGAACGCCAGATGGCTTTCCGTCGCCGCGAAGACCACGAGGAAGACGACGAGCGCTGCGGCGAGGCCGATGTTGATGAGGTGGCGCGAGGGCAACATGATCGGCTTGCCGCCCATCCGCCCGTCGAGCTTCAGGAAGGCGATGATCGAGCCGGTGAAGGTGATCGCGCCGATGGCGACGCCGATCGCCATTTCCACCAGCGCCTGGGTGTGGATGTGGCCGGGGGTGCCGATGTTGATCGACTCCGGCGCGTAGAGCGCGGCGGCCGCGACCATGACGGCGGCCAAGCCGACGAGGCTGTGGAAGCCGGCGACGAGCTGCGGCATGGCCGTCATCGGGATGCGCTTGGCGATGACCGCGCCGACACCGCCGCCGAGCGCGATGCCGACGATGATGAGCAGCAGCGCCCCCATGGAAGGTCCGGCGAAGAGCAAGGTGGTGAGGACAGCAATGCCCATGCCGACCATGCCGAAAATGTTGCCCTGGCGGCTGGAGGTCGGGTGCGACAGGCCGCGCAGCGCGAGGATGAACAGCACACCGGAGACGAGGTAGAAGAAGGCGGCGACGTTCTCTGACATCTCTCGTCTCCCTACTTTTCTTTTTTCTTGTACATCGCCAGCATCCGGTGCGTGACGAGGAAGCCGCCGAAGATGTTGACGCTGGCCAGCACCAGCGCGACGAAGCCGAAACCGGTGGCGATGCCCGATGCGGACAGGCCGACGGCAAGGATGGCGCCGACGATGATCACCGATGAGATCGCGTTGGTCACCGCCATCAGCGGGGTGTGGAGCGCAGGGGTGACGGACCAGACGACGTAGTAGCCGACGAAGATCGCCAGCACGAAGATCGCGAGGTGGAAGACGAAGGGGTTGGCGCCGGCGACCACGTGATCGACCGCGGGCGAGGTCATCATCTGCTCGACGCCGAGACGCGCGTCGCGGATGGCAGCGCCGGCATCGTTGAGGTGCTGCAAGGTCTTCTGGGTCAGATCGTTTTCCATCAGGCGTCTCCCGTCTGTGCCGGCGCGGCGCCGGCGGCGAACATGGTCTCGGGCTGGGCGGGCTCGGCCGGCGCAACCGGGGCAGCGGGCTCGACCGAGGCAGGCTTGGCAAAGCCCGCATGGACGACCGCGCCATCGCGCGTCAGCAGCGTCGCCTTTACCAGTTCGTCGTCGGCATCGACCTTCAGCGCCTTGGTCTCCTTGTCGATCAGCGTCTCCAGGAAGGCGCTGACGTTCTTGGCGTAGAGCAGCGAGGCGGTGGCAGCGATGCGGCCGGGCACGTTGAGGTGGCCGACGATCCTGGCCGGGCCGACGTCGACGACCTTGCCCGCCTCCGCACCCTCGACATTGCCGCCGCGCTCGACCGCGAGGTCGACGAGGACAGAGCCGGGCTTCATCGACTCGACCATGGCCCGCGAGACGAGACGCGGCGCCGGCCGGCCGGGAATCAGCGCGGTGGTGATGACGATGTCCTGCTTGGCGATGTGGGCAGCGACGAGCTCGGCTTGCTTCGCCTGGTATTCCTTCGACATTTCCTTGGCGTAGCCACCGGAGGTCTCGGCCGCCTTGAACTCGTCGTCCTCGATCGCGACGAACTTCGCGCCGAGGGATTCGACCTGTTCCTTGGTGGCCGGCCGCACGTCGGTGGCGGTCACCACGGCGCCGAGGCGCCGCGCGGTGGCGATCGCCTGCAGGCCGGCGACGCCGACGCCCATGACGAAGACGCGGGCGGCCGGCACGGTGCCGGCGGCGGTCATCATCATCGGAAAGGCGCGGTCGTATTCGCTCGCGGCGTCGAGCACCGCCTGGTAACCGGCGAGATTGGCCTGGCTGGACAGCACGTCCATCACCTGGGCGCGGGTGATGCGCGGCATGAACTCCATGGCGAAGGCCATGATCCCGGCCTCGGCCATGGCGGCGACGTCCTCGTCGCGGCCATAGGGGTCCATGATGGCGATCACCGCGGCGCCGCGCTTGTAGTGCGAGAGTTCGTCGCGGCCGGGCCGGCGGACCTTCAGGACGACGTCGGCGGTCTCTGCATCGGCAGCGCTGCCGATCGTCGCGCCAGCGGCGGCGAAGGCGGCATCGGGAATGCGGGACTTCAGCCCAGCGCCTGTCTCGACGACGATCTCGAGGCCGAGACCCTTCAGCTTCTTGACGGTATCAGGAGAGGCGGCGACGCGCGGCTCTCCACCATCGTGCTCCAGCGGCACGAAGATTTTCATCTGTTCTCTCCCAGTCGCCCCGTCCACACTTCGGGGCGGATCAGGGGAGTTTCAGTCCCAGCGCGCGGCCGTTACTTCATCAGGTACGTGGCAGCAATTCCGGAAATCAGGAAGGCGAGAATGCCGGCGAAGAAGCCAGCCGAGGTGATCAGGCCGACGAGCATGCCGATGAGGATCGCGACGACCCAGATCGAGCCGAACTTCACGAGCTTCAGGAAGAGCGCGTAGGTCCGGTCGTGCTCGGGATAGTCCATCTTATCGGCGAAGCTCAGCTCGCTATTCCCGTGATGTTCAGCCATGCCAACCTCCTCAGCCGCGGCGCCCCTCACCGCTCTCGCCGCCGACCGCTTCCGGAAACAGCCGGATGCGTCCTGCCGGAGCGTCTCATCCCTCGGCCTTACACGAAGTCGCCACAAACTGGCAATGCGGCACGGACGATCAAATGCGAGGCGTCCCTTTGAACGCTTGCCTAGCGATCCTCGGCCGCGTCTCGTGCCGACGCGGTAGAACCTGCTGCAAGGGCGCAAGGCCTGCCGTCGTTCGTCAGAATTGATCGTCTTCGTCGGGGTCATGATCGATCGCGGCGCGGGCATCGCCGAGCGAGAAGCCGGCGCGCATCATGGCGGCGATGTCGCGGTCGCGGCGCTCGGTGCGGTCGCGCAGGCGGTACGGGCCGAGCCGCCTGCGGCGGGCAAAAGCCATGGCCGCGGCGCGGTCGTCGGTCTCGTCGCCGCCGACCACCTCGGCGATCAGCTCGCGGTCGACGCCCTTCTGCGACAGCTTCGCCTCAACCTGGCGGATCGAGGTGCCGCGGCGGCGAAGGCTGGCGAGCCGCGCCTCCGCGAAAGCGCGATCGTCGAGCAGCTTCAGCTCAAGGAAATGCGCGACCGTCGCCTCGACCATGAGGGCCGCTTCGCGGGGATCGGGCGCCTTCGGATCGTCGCCCCAGTCGCGGATCCGGCTCGCCACCTTACGCTCCAGCACGCGGCGCAGGTTCTCCGCCGTGCTGGCATAGCGGCCGAGATAGTAGGCCGCCGCCCGGAACAGCCATTCGCGGCTGACGGGGCGCGGCTTGCGGGGCTGGTCGCGTGGAGATGCCATGGCGCCGGTATAGATCGGCGGCGCGCGCGCCACCATGCAGCGCGTGCAGTGAAAAGGAAAAAGGCCCGCGGCAGAGCCCGGGCCTTTCTGGAGATCGACCTGTGCCCGATCGGGGTGTGGCAAAAGCGCGTCAGGCGGCCTTGCTGAACTCCACGGCTTCCGGCGCGACCTTGGTCGCGGAGCCCCCGAGGATACCGGACTCGTAGGCGAGTGTCGCGGCTTCCGCACGGGCCCGGTCGAGGCCCGGCGCGATGTTGTCGGAGAGGCTGAAGATCGTGCCGCCATGCAGGAACGGCGCCTCGTAGGCGGCGCGCAGCACGAGGCCGATGTCGAGCCTTGCGATCTCGCTCTCCTGGATGATGGTCTCGACCAGCCGCGCGACCCGGCTCGGAATGTTGGTGATGGCGGTCGCGGCCAGCGCCCAGTCGCGGCTGCGGCGGCCCTTGCCGGCATCGGCGGCCAGCATGCGCTCGGTGGCGATCGCGGCATGCGCCGAGAGCGGCGAGAAGCGCACCGGGATCAGCGTGCGATCGGCGAGCTTGGCGGCGGTGCGGATGGTCTCGGCATCGTCGCCAGCGTCGATGATGGCCAGATCGCCGCGGCGGCGGGCGGCCCGCACCAGGCGCTCCATTGTCGCCTCGTCGTCGGCGACTTCCACGGTGATCTTGGCGGGGCACTGGCCCTTGGCCGCCCAGGCGACGAGGTCCTTGTCGCGGGCGGCGTCGATCAGCACGACCGGAATGTCGGCGGCCGCGGCAACGCCCGCGAGCGTCAGGGCAAGGGTGGTGGTGCCGGAGGTCTTCAGGGAGCCGATGGAGATGACGGGGATCATGCGGAGCGCCTAACCTTGGGTTGCGGGAAGCCTCGGCGGCCTATTCCGCAGATGGCTCGATGGCGTGATGTCTGCCGCTGTTCTGGAACCCGAAGATGTCGCGAAGCTGGAAAGACGAACAATTGGTTAAAGCGCGCCGCCGCCTTCCTCCAATGCGTTAGCGCTCATCCGCTTTTCCCTGAAACCCTTTGCCGGCAAGGGATTGCGCCGTGTCGCGGGGGAGCGGTCACGACAGTGCCATGCGGACGGCTGCGCTTTGAAACGGGCGCTAACCCACATTTAAGGAGCGAACTCCGGCTACCCGGCGACTGACAAATCTGCGTGAAGTCGTCGTTCACCGGTTGTCGGCGGTAACGGACAACGCGCCCTCGCGCTGCTTGATCATCATGAAGGTGTCGAAGGTGTATTCGGCCACCTGCTGGTAGAGATAGGTCTCGTTCCGGAACGCCATCAGGCTGTCGTGGATCTTCTTAAACGCAGCACTGCCGCCGGAAATCTCGCCGTACAGCGTCGTCGCCGCATCGAAGCAGGCATTCAGAACGTCCTGCGGGAACGGCCGCAACTGGGCCCCGGCCTCGACCAGCCGCTTCAGCGCCGGCGGGTTCTTGAAGTCGTATTCCGCCAGCATCTCCAAGGAAACCGCCCTCGCCGCGGTCGAGAGCACGCTCTTCCAGGCGGGCGGCAAGGCGTCGTGTTTCGGCTTGCCGATCAGGAAAGCCAGCGACAGGCTGCCCTCCCACCAGCCGGGGTAATAGTAGTAGGGCGCGACCTTCACCAAGCCGAGCGCCTCGTCGTCCTGAGGCCCCATCCACTCCGCCGCATCGAGGGCGCCGCGCTCCAGCGCGGCGTAGATGGCGGAAGGCGGCAGATCCTGTGGCACGACGCCAAGCTTCTTCAACACCTCGCCACCCAACCCGCCAATGCGCATGTTGAGGCCGCTGAGATCCTGCACGCCCTTGACCTCGCGGCGGTACCAGCCGCCCATCTGCGTTCCCGTGGAGCCGCCCGGCAGGAAGACGAGTTGCTGCTCGGCGAAGAAGCCCTGCAGCAGGCCGATGCCCTCGCCCTGGTAGAGCCAGGCATGGAGACCGCGTACGTTCAGCGTGAAGGGCGCAGCACCGGCCAGGCCGAAGACCGGATCCTTGGCGAAGGAGTAGCTGGCAGCCGTATGCGCCATGTCCACGGTGCCGGCGGTGACCGCGTCCATCGCGGCGGTCAGCGGCGCCGTCTCGTCGGGGGCGAGAACCTCGATCTCGAAGCCGCCGTCGGTCGCCGCCCGCACCATGGCGGCCAGCCTGACGGCGCCGCCGTGCAGCGCGCCAAGCCGCGGCGGAAAGGCCGACTGGCAGCGCCAGCGCACTTTCGGCGGCGTCTGCGCGAGGGCCGGCATCGCCAACCCGGCCGCCGACACCGCGCCCAGCGTGCCGAGCCCACCCGCGCGCATGAAATCCCGGCGATCCATCCTTGCTTTCCCCACTTCCGCGTTCCGGCGCCAAGAGCATGGAGCCCGCCCGAGAGGCAAGGCCAGCGGCATGATCGCGTCGGAAATGCGGCGCGGCAACCAAAGCCGCCCTCGGCGCGCCGGACAGGCGCCGGTCCGGCGGCGATAGCGGTTGACCTGCCCGCGGTTTCCGTGATGGGTCGGCGGATCTCCTGCCGTTGGAAACCCTGCCATGTCCGCGCCTGCCATTCTCGTCGCCGTTCCCGCCGATATCCGCACCATTGGAAACCACCGCTGGCACTGTGCGCCGGAAAGCTATCTGACGGCAGCGCTCCGCGTCGCGGGCGCGATCCCGGTGATCATTCCCGCGCTCGCCAGCGAGATCGACGTCGCCAGCATTCTCGAGCGGGTCGACGGCGTGCTGGTCACCGGCTCGGTCACCAACGTCCATCCCGAGCGCTACGGCGTCTCACCCTCCGCCGCCTACGAGCCCTATGATACCGACCGCGACGCAATGACGGAGAAGATGATGAAGGCGGCGATCGACGCCGGCATGCCGCTCCTCGCCATCTGCCGCGGCCTGCAGGAACTCAACGTCGCGATGGGCGGCTCGCTCGCCACCGAGATCCAGGACATCGAGGGGCGCTCCGATCACCGGGCGAAGGATCATCCCGAACAGAAAGAGCGCTACGCGATCCACCAGAGCGTTCTGGCGAAATCCGGCAGCCAGATCGACCGCATCGTCGGGCGCACCGAGTTCAAGGTGAACTCGTTGCACCGCCAGGCGATCGACCGGCTGGGCGACGGGCTCGTCGTCGAGGCGACAGCGCCCGACGGCACGATCGAGGCGGTGTCGGTCGAAGCGGCCAAAGGCTTCACCCTCGGCGTCCAATGGCATCCAGAATACTGGGCCGAGAGCGACGCCCCCTCTGCCTCGATCTTCACCGCCTTCGGCGATGCGTGCCGCGCCTATCGCAAGAGCCGCGCCACCGCCCGGTAAGGGCCACCAGAGCCGCGACCGACCCTTGCCGGGCAGGCTTCGCCGGCGCCGTCAGACGATGGCGCCGCCGAGCAGCGCAAGGCCGAGCAGCAGAACGAGGATGGCGCCGAGGATCTCCACAGCGTCGAGCACGCCCTGGCGAGCCCCGCCGGCCGACCCAAAGCGCAAGGCGACATCCTTGGCGTAGACGGCAAGGGCCGCGATCGCCGAGACGGTGATGGCGGTGCCGAGGGCCATGGCAAAGACCGACAGCACGCCGCCGAGATAAAGGCCGTTCAGGAGGCCGAAGGTCAGCACCACGATCGCGCCCGAGCACGGGCGCAAGCCGACGGCGATGACGGCCGAGGCGGCCGAGCCGAGCGTCAGCCGCGCTGCGCCGAGCACTGCGGGATCCGGCATGTGCGCGCGGCCGCAATCGCAGTCGTCGGCGTCGTCGGTGCAAACGTCGGCGGCGAACCCGCCGGCCGGCCGCATGATCGGTCCAGCGCCCAGGCTCCGCGGCATCGCCCCGGTCCGCAGCATCGCCGGCATCCGGCCGACCGTTGTCGTCGCCGGCTCAGGCGCGAAGCCAAACCCTTGTCCCGCGGCGGCGGTGTCGGCCTTGGTGCCGCGCAGGGCCGTGCCGGACGCGGCGAAGGCAAGGCCGGCCCCGCGCCGCGGCCGACGGATCATCCGCCAGATCTTGCGAACCAGGAGAGTGGCCCCAAAGCCTGCGATCATCACGAAGGAGGCGATCTCGAGCCAGTTGGTGGCGTCGGTCATCGACACCGTCGTCCCCCGCAGGAAGTACCAGCCGACGCCGACGACCACGAGCGCCGTCACGCCCTGCAACAGCGCCGAAATGAACGAGAGCGCGATGCCGCGGCGCAGCTGGACCTCGTTGGCCAGCACATAGGACGAGATCACCGCCTTGCCGTGGCCGGGACCGGCGGCATGGAAGATGCCGTAGACGAAGGAGACGCCGACGAGGAAGACCACGCCGCCGGCGCCGTTCTTCATGCCGACGAGCGCCTGCCGGAGCTCGGTAAAGAACTCCCGCTGAACCCGGTTGATCTCCACGAAGAGAGAAGCGAAGGGCCCGCTCGGCGCCGATGTCGACTCCGCCGTGCCGATGCCGAGCGACGATTTGGCAAAACTCGGCTCGGCGACGACCAGCACCAAGACACACGCCAGCACGACCAGCGCGACGGCCTCGTTTCTGCTCACCCGCGCTAGCTGCATTTGATCTCGACCTTGGTCGCCAGCGCCTGTGCAAAATCGGTACTGGTCGCCGGCACCGTCTCGTCGGGTGCAAGATCGGCGATCGAGGCCATCCACTGCTGTGCCGCCTCGTCCTCGTCCGGCACGTTCATGGTCTTGGTGCAGCCGGCCGGCATGTCGACGAGGTCGAAACTCGTTTCGTCAGCGAAGTCGAAGGCGACGTAGAAGGTCTCGTCGAAATTGGCGACCGTCAGCGCCTGGGTCTTCAGATCGATCGGCTCGCCGGCCTTCAGCTCGAAGAACAACAGCAGCTGCCCATCCTGATACAGCGCCCGGATGGACTCCGGCGGCAGCATCTTCACCGGTTTTCCCGCCGTCGTGACGAAGGTGTAGAAGTCCCATTCGGCGATGGACTCCTTCACCGTGTCGCCCACCGCCTGCAGTTCATCGTCGTCGAGGATCCCGTTCGCATTCTTGTCGAAGTCGACGACGACACTCGAGGAGAACAGATCGTCCATGCGCCAGATGTTGCGCACGGCGGCGAGCTCGGCGGCGGGATCACCGACGATCTCCATCCGAGCCTCCGCGAAGACATGCGGATGCGCCTCGGCCCGCTGGGCGTGCCAGGAGAATGCCGCCAGGCAGAGGGTCACCGCAAGGCAGCGCTTGATCGAGGACATGGCCTCTCCCGGATGGAGGATGATGCCACCTCCTGACAGGAGAAGGATGGCCGAAATTTGGAGCGGAGCGGATGGCATGCCTTAGATGGGCATACCGCACCAGCGGCAAGATGCCGCCGGCCCGCACTCTCACCCCGCCGCAAGGCCGCAAGAAGCAGCGGGTTAGCAGCGTGATCCATGCCAGCGACCCGAGATCGCGCCGGCCAAGCAGGAACGATAACAGGCCAAACCGGTTTACGGACCGAACAGACATCCCCCAGCTTTGAGGAGACAGCCATGCACACCCCGACCCAAGCCGAGATCGAAGACCAGATCGCCGCGCTGCGCAACGAGGTCGCGTCGCTGACGAAGTCGCTGTCGAAGACCGGGGCATCCGCCTTCAACACAATCGAGGACCGTGCTTCAGATCTGTATGGTTACGTCCAGGATCGCAGCCCGGAAGTCGTGCGCGAACTGCGCAAGCAGGCTCGCTACATCGAGAACAGCGCCCGCGAGAACCCGGTCGCATCGATCGCCCTCGCCGCCGTGGCGCTCCTGGTGATCGGTGCCATCGCTCGCCGTTGAGCCGACAGCATTTTGAATGAAAAAACGCTCCTTCGGGGGCGTTTTTTTATGGCTCGTCCCTTTGGGCGTCGAACTTCCTGAACCAGGCGGCGAGATAGTCGACGAAGAGGCGCACGCGCATCGGCAGATGCCGACGATGCGGGAACACCGCATAAACGCCGGCCTCCTGCGGCATGTAGGCATCGAGGACGGTTACCAGCCGGCCCGCAGCAATGTCCGCTCGGACGACGAATTCCGGAATCAGTGCAAGGCCAAGACCCGCCATGACCGCCGCGCGGACGGCGACCGGGCTGTTTACCGTGAACTGTCCGGAGACGGGGACGGGAAACGGCTCGCCCTTCTCAGGGTCGGTGAACTGCCAGTTCGAGAACATGCGCGAGTTGGAATCGATGACGGCCGGATAGTTCGACAGTTCCAGCGGATGCGTCGGGGTGCCCAGCCGCTGCAGCAGCGTCGGACTGGCGCAGAGCGAGAGGTCGAGCGATGTCAGCTTGCGGGCGATCATCGAGGAGTCGGTGAGGCGCGTCATCCGGATGGCGACGTCGAACCCCTCCTCCACGAGATCGACGAAGTTGTCGTCGAGCTGGATGTCTAAAGAGATGTCGGGATGCGCGACGGCGAAGTCGACCAGCGAATGGCCGAGTTCGGCGTCGCCGAAAGTGCGGGCTGCCGAGATCCGTATCCTGCCCTTCGCCTCGCCTGTCGCCTCCCGGGCCTCCTCGTTGAGGCTTTCGAGATCGGCGAGGATGGCCGAGGCCCGGGTGAGATAGACCTCGCCGGCGCCGGTCAGAGCGATCTGCCGTGTGGTGCGGTTGATCAGAAGGACGCCGAGTTCGTCCTCGAGCTCGCGCACGTATTTCGACAGCAGCGCCTTGGACCGGCCGGTCTTGCGCGCAGCCGCCGAAAACCCTTCGTTCTCGATGACGGCGATGAAGGCGCGCATGCGCGTCAGCGTGTCCATGGGCGCTCCAGGCTGGCGTGAAACTTGTGTTTTGTTGCCGCAAGTCGACACTTGCTCCCTTCCTCGGCTGCATGGCCGAGAAAATCAACTGAGTGCCCATTTTCCGGTTGTGTATGACGAAACACGGTCATACATAGCGCTTGCCCAAAGTCGCACGAGCCTGTGGGCGTCCCCCGATCCTCATATGCGAGGGCCATCGGGCCGGTCCTGGAGATTGCCTCCAGTCGACTGCGCAGCAAGCGCAATCGAGGACGCCTTAAAGCAACGACGGTGCGGGCTTTTTTGGTCTCCCCTGGTCTCCACAGCCGGGAATACTGAAGAGGCACACCCTCATTGCCCCATGTGCGGCGGGTTCAAGCCCTCCAAGCCAAGGCAGACAACGATCGACCCGGAGCGACAGCCCCGAGTTCGAGCCACGTCGCGGACCGACCAACCTTGTGAAACGCCTTGCCGGCGATCCAGGGAACGCTTGTGTCCGCCCTCGCCACCCTTGGTTTACGGGAATTGCCCCATGGCTACGCAGCGCATCCTCGACTTCCTCGCCACCCGACGTCCGACTGGCCCTTGCCTCGTCGTCGATCTCGATGTGGTCGAGACCAATTTCAACGCCTTCCGCAAGGCGCTGCCGGATTCGTCGATCTATTATGCCGTGAAGGCCAATCCTGCGCCGGAAGTCCTGCGCCTCCTTTCAGCGCTCGGCTCCAGCTTCGACTGCGCCTCGGTCGCCGAGATCGAGATGGCGATGGATGCCGGCGCGACCGCCGACCACATCTCCTTCGGCAACACCATCAAGAAGGAGCGCGATGTCGCGCGTGCCTTCGATCTCGGTGTCCGGCTGTTCGCCGTCGACTGCGTCGAGGAAGTCGAGAAGGTTGCCCGCGCAGCGCCCGGTGCCAAGGTGTTCTGCCGCGTCCTGACCAATGGCGAAGGCGCCGAATGGCCGCTGTCGCGCAAGTTCGGCTGCGTGCCGGCGATGGCGATCGACGTGCTGGTGCACGCCAAGAGTCTCGGCCTTGTCGCCACCGGCGTCTCGTTCCACGTCGGCTCGCAGCAGACCGATACCGAGGCCTGGGATGCGGCCATCGCCGATGCCAGCCACGTCTTCCAGACGCTGGCCGAGAAGGGCATCGTGCTGACGCTGGTCAACATGGGCGGCGGTTTCCCGACGCGCTACCTGAAGGACGTGCCCTCGGCGGAAGCTTACGGCCGCTCGATCTTTTCGTCGCTGCGCCGGCATTTCGGCAACAAGATCCCGGAGACGATCATCGAGCCAGGCCGCGGCATGGTGGGCGACGCCGGCGTGATCAAGGCCGAGGTGGTCCTTGTCTCCCGCAAGTCGGCGACCGATGAGAACCGCTGGGTCTATCTCGATATCGGCAAATTCGGCGGCCTCGCCGAAACCATGGACGAGGCGATCCGCTATCCCATCACCACCCAGCGGGATGGTGACCGGATGGAGCCTTGCGTGCTGGCCGGCCCGACCTGCGATTCGGCCGACGTGCTCTACGAGAAGAAGCCCTACCCGCTGCCGATCACGCTGACGGTCGGCGACGAGGTGCTGATCGAGAACACCGGCGCCTACACGACGACCTATTCGGCCGTCGCCTTCAACGGCTTCGAACCGTTGCGATCCTACGTGATCTGAGTTCCGGCGCGTCCCTAGCGCCGGGCCTTCGCCCGCGCGCCGGACGCCCTTCAAGCTCCGGCGCCCCCTCTCGGCCTCTCCTGATACGAGGTTGATCCCATGATCGCATCTGCCATTTCCGCCGTCGCTGCGATGTCGCCGCGCGTCGCCCCCTATTTCCAGATCTTGACCGAGACCGCCGGCGACGTCGCCGCGCGCGAGGCGCTGCTCGACCGCGCCATGGGTCCCGGCCGTCGCCGCAAGTCGTCGGAATCGATCCGCCGCGGCCGCCAGCCGGCCGAAGGCCTGTCGCTGGTCGCCAAGGGCGAAAACGGCGAACTCCTCGGCACCGTCCGGCTCTGGCACGTCGCCGCTGGCGCTGCGGGTGCGCCCGCCCTGATGCTCGGCCCGCTCGCGGTCGCACCGGAACTCGCCGGCTACGGCATCGGCGTTGCCTTGATGCGGCGCGCGATTGCCGAGGCGCAGTGGCGCGGCCACGGGGCCATCGTCCTTGTCGGCGACCCCGACTACTATGCGCGTTTCGGCTTTACCGCCGAACCAGCCGCAGAGCTCGCCATGCCCGGCCCGTTCGAGCGGCACCGCCTGCTCGGACTGGCGTTGAAGCCGGGTGCTTTGGCGGGTGCGGCCGGCCTGATCCGGCCGACCGGCGTCCGCGCCGTGGCTGCACGCTTGTCTGCAGCTGCCTCGGCGCCGTCCACTCGCATCGGCTCGGCCGCCCGGTAGTCATTCCTTACAGGTAGAGCTCCGGACGCCGCATTTCTGCGTCCGGAGTGCCGGCATTAGAGTGCCGGCTTCCCGTGCTTTCCAGCATTAGCTGGCAATGTCGACGACTCCCGCCTCGCCTTCCTCGCTGCCGAAGACAAGCCGAGCACCCTTCGCGTCCCAGCCCATGGTTCGAACCGCACTTTTGCCGCCCCGGCGGAGCACCGCCTCGCGGTTGTCCGAGATCCGGACGGCGAGGATCATGCCGTCCTCGTAACCGATCGCCAGCATGTCCTCGACCGGATGGCAGGCGACCGCCGTGACCATGCTGTCACCGCGGGTGCCGAGTTCGAGCGGCGCCTTGCCGATCGGGCCTTCCTTGCCGGAAAAAGGCCAGAGGATCGCCGCCGGTGCGCCGGAGGTGGCGAGGTACTTGCCTTTGGCAGACCAGGACCAGTCCTTCACCTTGGCGGGATAGCCCGTCATCTTCATGTGCTTACCGTCCTCGACCCGCCAGCCATGCAAGGCATTCTCATGCATGCGGGTGACGAGGAAGCGTCCGTCCGGCGAGAAGGCGATGCCGATATGTGCGCCCTTCCATTCGAGAAGGGCCGGCGGGCTGTCGGTGCCGGCGAAGAACAGCGAGGTCCCGTCATAGCGCGCGGTGGCCATGCGCAAGCCCTTCGGCGCAAAGGCGATGTCCTCGACCGAGCGCTCGTGCGCAAACGCCTTCAGCGTACCGTCGGCGAGACGGACCGTTGCGGTGCGGCCATTGGCAAAGCCGACCACCCCGTTCGGGCCGCCGGCCACCGCGTCGATCCATTTCCGGCCGATCGACGCTAGCTCGATATGGCTGCCGTCGGCGGTGATGGCGAGCACGCGGCCATCCTCGCCGCCCGTCAGCAGTCTCTGGCCGAAACTGTCATAGCGGGCCGTGGTCAACCCGCCGCGATGCGCCTCGATGGTGCGCTCTCCCCCGGCGGGAAAGCGCACGGTGCCGTCGGCCAGCGCGAACACCGGCTCGTCTTTCAGAAACAGTGCCGTCTCGACGAAACCCTCGAAATCATAAGGGGCGATCGAGGGCATCAGGCATCGGCTTTCTGGCGAACCGCACATTCCTCAAAGGCGGCCGTGAGCGAGGCGCGGTCGAGATCGCGGCCGATGAACACCAGCCGGCTCTCGCGCGGCTCGTTATCGCGCCATGGCCGCTGGTGGTCGCCCTCGATGATCATGTGGACGCCTTGGACGACATAGCGATCGGGATCTCCGGCAAAGGCGATGATGCCCTTGAGGCGCAGGATGCTCGGGCCTTGCGCCTGGGTCAGCGCCTGGATCCACGGGAAGAACTTCTTCTGGTCCATCTCGCCGCCGCGCAGCGACACCGACATTACGGTGACGTCGTGGATCGGTGAGGCAGGGCCGTGATCATGTCCATGATGGTCGTGGTCGTGATGGGCATGATCGTGATCGTGGCCGTGCGCGTGATCGTGGCTGTGATCGTGGCCGCAGCTTGGGCCGCAATTCTCGTCGTGCACATGCTCGTCGTGCGAGTGCCCGGCCTCGACGAGAAACTCCGGCTCGGCATCGAGAACACGCGACAGGTCGAACGCGCCCTGGTCGAGCACCCGGTCGAGCGCGATTTCGGCGCGCTGGGTCCGGTGGATCACCGCATGCGGGTTGATCGCCCGCACCGTCGCTTCGATCTTGGCGAGTTCCTCGGGCGTCACGAGGTCGGTCTTGTTGAGAAGGACGACGTCGGCGAAGGCGATCTGGTCCTCGGCCTCGCGGCTATCCTTCAGGCGCAAGGGCAGGTGCAGCGCATCGACCAGCGCTACTACGGCGTCGAGCCGGGTCTTGGCGCGCACGTCCTCGTCCATGAAGAAGGTCTGCGCCACCGGCACGGGGTCGGCGAGGCCGGTGGTCTCGACGATGATACCGTCGAAGCGGCCCTTGCGCTTCATCAGCCCCTCGACGACGCGCACCAGATCGCCGCGCACCGTGCAGCAGACGCAGCCATTGTTCATCTCGTAGATCTCTTCGTCCGATTCGACGATGAGGTCGTTGTCGATTCCGATCTCGCCGAACTCGTTGACGATGACGGCATAGCGCTTGCCGTGGTCGCCGGAGAGGATGCGGTTGAGCAAGGTGGTCTTGCCCGAGCCGAGATAGCCGGTGAGAACGGTGACGGGAATCTGTGCTGACGTGTCGGACATCTCTGCCTCCTTGATGGTCGGCCGGATATAGGCGCGTCGAGCGAGGATTGCACGGGGGTGGGTGCAAAGCCGGCCAAGGGCAAATCGCTGGGCGTTCTCAGGGGCGAAGCCTAGGCTTAGGCGCAGAGACCGATTCCAGGAGCGCTCCGTGGTATGGATGAGTTCGAATGGGACGAGGCGAAGCGTACGGTTAACCTCGAGAAGCATTCGGTCGACATCTTGAAGGCCGCCCGCATTTTCCGTGGACCCACCATCGACGTGGTCGATCGGCGGTCGGCGTACGGCGAGGAGCGCATCCGGTCTGTCGGCATTGTCGGCGATGAGTGCTATGTTGTGGTCTGGACTTGGCGGGGTCGCGCCCGCCGTCTGATTTCCGCTTGGAAGGGAGGACGCCGTGACCGGAAAAAATATCAGGCGGGCAACGCTCGATGAGATTTTCGAAATGGATCGACGCGGCGAACTATACCACAACCCCGACGCCCCGGACGGCCCCGAGCTCGGCGACGAGTTCTGGGCGAATGCCGTGGTCTCGCCCGCCCCGCCGCACGACACCATCGTGTTGCCGGTGCAGCGCGAGGTGATGGAGTGGTTCAAGCGGGAATACCCGGACTATCCCCACCGCATGAACGAGATCCTGCGCGACTACATGCAGGCCAAGGACATCAAGAAGGCGGGCTGACGCTCACGCCAGTCGCGCGAGATCGAAGGCCAGGACGTCGGCGATCATCTCGGCAAAGCCTGCCGCCTGGTATGCCGCGATCGCCGCGCCCTTCTCCGCCGTCGCCAAGCGCGTGTCGCCGACGACGCCGGCCGCGTTGAGGTCGCCCGCCATCCAACCGAAGTTCAGACGGCCGTGCGCCCGCAGCCGCCGCATGTCGCGCGCAAGCTCGGTCTGCAGCGAGCGGAAATCGTCGATCTCTTCGCTGCGCACGAGATCCGGACGGAAATGCAGCATCAGCGCCGTCTCCACCGCGCCGCCATGGATCCCGTCAGCGATCTCCGCATCAGGAAGGAGGCCGTCTGGGTAGCCGAAGCGCATCCAGCTGCAGGTGGCGACGAACAGGCCGAGCGAGCGGCGCAGCTCCAGCGCCGCCGTCTCCATCACCGGCGTGTTGCCGCCATGCGAGGAGACGAGGATGATCCGGCGGAAGCCGGCTTCCGAGAGGCTTTCGCCGATCCGGATAAGGCTCGTCGTCGCGGTCTGCCAGTCATGGTCGATGGTGCCGGGGAAATGCGTGTGCTCGGCCGACTTGCCGATCCGCAGCGTCGGCAAAAAGGTCGCGCGCAGCCCGGCCGGCAACAGCCTGGCGGCGGCGGCAACCATCCCGTCGGCGATGATGGCGTCGGTGCCGAGCGGCAGGTGGGCGCCATGCTGCTCGATCGCGGCGATCGGTAGGATGGCGACGGCACCGGCAAGATCGTCATCGCCGGCCAGCTCGCTCGACGTCATTTCCTCGTAGAATCGACGCATCACGCTTTCGTCCCGCTGTCGCCGGCCTGTTGCCGCGCCCGTGCTCTCTACCCCGCGCTGCCCGGCGGCGGAAGCGCGGCTAGACTTTGCCCGGTCGCTTGTCCATCTTGCGCGCCAGCGCTGGGCGGGAACCGGATGACACCCAAGAAAAAGAAAAGGTCGACGATGACCCAGCTCGTGCTCTCCGCCCGTGCGGGCCGGACTGCGCTGTCGGCTCGGCTGTCGGCGATGGGAATTTATCCCGGCCAGGATGCAGTTCTGCTGGCGCTTGGCGCCGAGGACGGGATGTCGCTGCGCGACCTTGCCGACCGGCTGACGGTGCGGCCGCCAACCATCACCAAGACCGTCGCCCGGTTGGCTGGCCAGGACCTCGTGGAAAAGCGCGCCTCGGGCACCGATGCCCGCCAGAGCCACGCCTTCCTGACCGAAAAGGGCCGCGCGCTGGTGGCGGAAGTGCGCGAGACCCAACGGGCGGTCGAGCGCTATGCCCTGCGCGGCCTGTCGGAAAAGGAGCGCAAGACGCTGCGCAAGCTGCTGCAGCGGGTGGAACGCAATCTCGTACCCGAAACCGAAACGGACGAGGCGCCCCTTGACGCGTGAGGCCGTGAAATGGGTCTGGCGCCAGCGCGCCGGGTCCACCCGCAATTATTTTCTTCCCGCACCCGCCGGTCTTTGCCATACGTCCAGAATGACGAGCGAGATGGACCGGACATAGGTGGCGCAGAAGGTCAAACTCTCGACGATCGCCGATGCGCTCGGCCTGTCGACCGCCACCGTTTCGCTCGCGCTGCGGGATAGCCCGCTGGTCGCCGAGGTGACGCGGGAGCGCATCAAGGAAGAGGCCCGCACCTCCGGCTACATCTACAACCGCCGCGCCGCGAGCCTTCGGACCTCGAAGTCCGGCATCGTCGGCGTCTGCGTGCACGACATCATGAACCCGTTCTTCGGCGAGATCCTGAAGTCGATCGAGGATGAGCTCGATCGCCACCGCCAGACCTTCATCCTCTGCAACCATTATGACGAGCTGTCTAAGCAGCGTTCCTTCGTCGACACCATGTTGCAGCTGGGTGCCGACGGCATGATCCTGTCGCCGGCGATCGGCACGCCACCCTCCGACATTCACCTCGCCGAAGAGAACGACCTGCCTTGCGTGCTGATCGCCCGTACCGTCGAGGGCTCGGGCGTCACCAGCTTTCGCGGCGACGACAGTTTCGGCATGGGCCTCGCCGTCCAGCACCTCATCGGCCGCGGCCATCGGCGCATCGCCATGATCGGCGGCACGGAGATGACCTCGACCGGGCGCGAACGCGAACGCGGCTACCTTCGTGCGCTTTCCGAGGCCGGCATCGACTTCCAGCCGGAATGGCGGATCAGCGGGCCGCGCAGCCGTCATTCCGGCTTCGACGCGACGGGGCAGTTCCTGGCGCTCGAGGACCGACCGACGGCCGCCTGCTGCTTCTCCGACCTCGTGGCGCTCGGCTTCATGTCCGGCCTCAGCCGCGCGGGCCTGCGCCCGGGCGTCGATGTCGCCGTCATGGGCTATGACGACATCGACGAGGCGGCGATCGCCATGCCGTCGTTGTCGACCGTCGCCAATGGCCAGAGCGAGGTTGGCCGCCGCGCCGCCGCCGCCCTCCTCGCCCGCCTGCAAGGCGAGCCCGGCTCCGGCAAGGTCGAGCTGATCACGCCCCAGCTCAAGATCCGACAATCCTGCGACTATGCCTGGCCGGGCCAGACGGCCTGAGGAGACGACATGACCGATCTGAAGTCCGTCCGCGTGCTGGTGTCCGGCAAGCTGCACGCGCCGACCCTCGAGCGGCTGCGCAGCGTGTTCGATGTCCACTATCTCCCCGACGGCGCGATCGACGCGATGAGCGAAGCCGAACGCGCCGCCGTGCGGGGCGTCGCCCTGCGCGGCGGCATGACGCCGGCAAAGCTGGCGCTGCTGCCGAACGCTGAGATCGTCGCAAGCTTCGGTGTCGGCTATGACGGGATCGACGCGGCAGATGCTGCCGAAAAGGGCGTCGCTGTCGCTAACACGCCCGACGTGCTGAACGACGAAGTGGCCGACACCGCCGTGGCACTCCTCCTCAACACAGTGCGCGAGTTGCCGAAAGCCGAGGCCTATCTGCGCGCGGGCGACTGGGTGTCGAAGGGCGACTATCCCCTCACCCGCATGACGCTGCGCGGCCGCCGCATCGGCATCATGGGCCTCGGCCGGGTCGGCCTCGCCGTCGCCAAGCGTCTCGAGGCCTTCGGTGTCAGCATCGCCTACCACAACCGCTCGCAGCGCAACGACGTGCCCTATGCCTACCATCCGACCCTCACCGCGCTGGCGGAGGCGGTGGATACGCTGGTGATCGTGGCGCCCGGTGGCAGCAGCACCGACAAGGCGGTGAACGACACCGTTCTGAAGGCGCTCGGACCCGATGGCGTGCTGATCAATGTCGGGCGCGGCACGGTGGTCGACGAGGCCGCGTTGATCTCGGCCCTGCAGGACGGCACCATCCGCGCCGCCGGTCTCGACGTCTTCGCACACGAGCCGAAAGTGCCGCAGGCGCTGCTCGACGCGGACAATGCCGTGCTGCTGCCGCATGTCGGCTCGGCCTCGGTGCACACGCGCGATGCGATGGGCGATCTCCTGGCGGACAACCTCGTCGCCTGGTTCGAGGGACGCCATCCGCCGACTCTGGTGCCCGAAAGCGAGAAGGCCGGCCTCTCGCCCCGGCGCTAAACCTGTCTACCCGGCAGTCCCAGCCCGCCATCACATGCCCTCCATCACGGCGGTGACAGGCGGCGGACGTGCGCTCTGCTCCCGCGAGCGTCATGAAGAAAGCGTTTGCTTCGACAGTTTCGGTTAACCTTTGGTTCATAGTATGCGGACGATAAGTTCGGTCAATCCGACGAGGAGAGCCGTGATGAGATTTGTCGCCATAGCCATGGCCATCGGTGTGCTCGGCACCTTTCTGGCCTCCAACCTGCAGGGCGCAGTCCTGTCGGGAGACGTCCGTCCCGCGACGCTCCTGACCGACGACACGATCACCGGAAGCGTCGTGCCGCTGAACCGACAGGAGGCGCCCGACGCGGTGCGCCTGATCGATCTGCGCACCGGTGCCACCTGCAAGCTCGCCAAGCCCGATCCTGAGGCAAGGACGTTCCAGCTGATGCTGTTCGGGCCCGACTGCAGCCGGTCGCCCGGCATGTCGCGCGCCGCCTACTGGCGCTCGACCGACAATGGCGCGCTGATCATCGCCGACAGCGGCGGCGGCACGGTGCTGGAATTCGCACCGGGCGACGGCGTGCTCTACGAGAGCATCTATCCCGACAACGAACTGATCACCATCGTCCCTGCCAAAAGCTGAAGCGGGAGGTCCTGGAAAGCCAGGCAGCGCAAAGACTTTCCAGGACCGCAGATCCACGAGCTCTATGCCGCTGAGCGCGTCCTGATCTCGTTGAGGGACAGTCGCTGGCGGCCCGTACCATCGTCGTTTGACGGATCGAGCCACGCTTCGAAGGCTTGTTTCAGCCGCGGCCAGTCACCGTCGAGGATGGCGTACCAGGCGGTATCCCGGTTCCGGCCCTTGACGATCAGGTGCTGGCGAAAGAGCCCCTCCCAAGTAAAACCCAGCCTCTCGGCCGCGCGCTTCGATGGCGCGTTGGCGTCGTTGCATTTCCACTCGAAGCGGCGGTAGCCGAGCGTGTCGAAGACGTAGGCCATGAATAGGGAGAACGCCTCGGTCGCCGCCGCCGTCCGCTGCAGCGCCGGCGACAGGCAGACATGCCCGATCTCCGTGACGCCGTTTTGGGTATCGGTGCGCATCAGCGCAGCGACGCCGGCGGCCGTGCCGGTGGCTTTCTGGATGATGGCGTAGAAGACCGGCTCGCCGCCGAGATAGGTCGTGCGCGCAAAGGTCTCGAACGCAGCGCGGTCGGCGAAGGGGCCGTAAGGCAGCCAGGCCCAGATCGCGCCCTCCGCGTCGGCCGCAAAAGCTTCGTAGAGCTCGCCAAAGCGCGTTTCGTCGACGATCTTCTCCAGCCGTACATGCCGTCCGTTTGCCGCAAGGCTGTCCGGGCGCGCACGTGGCGCGAAGGTCGACAGGTCTGCGGTCATGAGTGGCTCCGGATGAAGGCGAGGACTTTCGGGCGTATCGTCTTGTCGCCGAACGGCAGAGCCGTCGCCAGCGCGCTGATCGCACCAACATGATCGACGCCCTCGACGATGTCGACATTCGCCACGCCGCCGGCGGCCTTGACCTTCGAGCCGAGCGACCGCGTGTTCTTCGGATCAACGGTCGTGTCGTCGGATCCCGCGATCAGCAGCATCGGCGGCGTGCCCGAACGAACGAAGTTCACCGGCTGGCTGGCGGCAAGGAGGTTCTTCGGGAAGATGCGGATGTATCGCTCTTCGGTCAGCGGCAGGAAGTCGTAGGGACCGGCGAGCCCGATGAAGCCGGCAAAGCGGCGGTTCGGCGCATTGGCCACGCCGAGATAGTGCGGGTCGAGCGTCAGGAGCGATGCGATCTGGGCGCCGGCGGAATGACCCATCATGAACACCGGACGCTCGCCGCCGGGAAGCGCGTCGGTGCCACGCCGTGCGAGAGTCTCGATCGCCGCGACCGCCTTGGCGCCATCCTCGACGAAACCCGGAAACTTCACCTCGGGATAGACCCGGTAGTCAGGAATGGCGACGGCAATGCCCTCGCTCGCCAGCGACTGGCCGACGAAGCCATAGATGCCCTTGTCGCCTGAATCCCAGGCACCGCCATAGATGAAGATCACCAGCGGTGTCTTCGCCGTCGCCCCATCCGGCACGTAGAGATCGAAGGTGCCGCGATCGCCCTCGGCATAGCGCAGGCCGTGCTGGACGGAATAGCCGGACTTGCTGGTGATGGCGTTGAGGACGGCGGGGCCGGCGCAGGCGACGAGACCGGCGGTCAAGCCGCAGACAGCGGCGAGAACGAGAAAGAGGCGGAGCAACATGAAAACCTGCGGGAGACGAAACGGGAGGCCATAGCGTCACCGAGTTCAGCCGCGATCAAGCCGTCCGGTGACCGGCTGCGATCACTCTCTCGTGCCGGCCCGGCCGCGGCCTGTCACCGGTACAACCGGCGCGGGCGGCCGGGCTTTGCGCTCAGGCGCGCAACGCCGCGGCTTCGGCGGCAAGGCGGGTGATCTCGGCGAAATCGCCGGCGGCGAGCGCTTCTTTCGGCGCGACCCAAGACCCGCCGACGCAGACGACGTTCGGCAGCGCCAGGTAGTCGGCGACGTTCTTCATCGACACGCCGCCCGTCGGGCAGAAGCGGATCTGCTGGAAGACCGGCGCGAGCGACTTGAGATAGGCGATGCCGCCGGACTGCTCGGCGGGGAACAACTTGAGGAGGTCGTAGCCTTCCTCGAGCATCGCCATCAGCTCGCTCGGCGTCGTCGCCCCCGGCAGCAGCGGCACGGACGAACCCTTGGCGGCGTCGAGCAGTTCGACGGTGGTGCCCGGCGAGACGATGAACTTTGCCCCCGCCTCCTGCGCCTGGTCGAATTGCTTGGGATTGAGAATGGTGCCGGCGCCGCAGACGCATTCCGGCACTTCGGCCGAGACGGCGCGGATGGCATCGAGCGCCGCGGGGGTGCGCAGCGTGATCTCGATCGCCTTCAGCCCGCCCCTCGCCAGCGCCCGCGCCAGTTCGACAGCCTCGGCGGCGCTCGACACGGCGACGACCGGCATGACCGGCTGCGCCGTCAGGATGCTCATCAGGAGGTCTTTGTTCTGCGCCATCGTCATCTTCCGCTCTGCATGTCCTCTCGGACGGTGGAAAAGCTCTAGCGCAACTGGCGCCCGAACCGAAACCTCATCCGATGCTTTTCGCCGTCAGGTCCACCGCCGCGGCGAGAACGGATCCTCGACCGTCGGATGCCCTTCGGTCTCGGCGGTCTCCAGCGCGGCGATGAAGCTGTCGCACCAGTGCGCTGCCGTGCCCTCGAACACCCGCGCGCGCATTGCCTGATAGCGCCGCTGGCGCTCCTTCAGCGGCATGGTCAGCGCTTCCTGCAGCTTGCGCGCCATGTCGTCGGAGGAATACGGATTGACCACCAGCGCATCCATCAGCTCGGCCCGCGCGCCGGCAAAGCGCGAAAGGATGAGGACGCCGGGATCATCGGGATCCTGGGCCGCGACGAACTCCTTGGCGACAAGGTTCATACCGTCGCGCAGCGGCGTGACCATGCAGACCCGCGCCGCCCGGTAGATCCCCGCCAGCGCGCGCCGTGTGAAGCCGGTCGTCATGATCTTGACCGGCGTCCAGTCGAGCGTCGAGAAACGGCCGTTCAGATTGCCGGCCAGGCCCTCGAGCTCGGCGCGCAGGTCCATGTAGGCGTCGAGTTCGGATCGCGACAGCGGCGCGATCTGAAGGAAGTTCACGTTGCCGCGGTTGTCCGGGTAGTCCTCCAGCAGCCGTTCGAAACCGTGCAGCCGCTCGACAAGGCCTTTGGAATAGTCGAGGCGATCGACGCCGACGATCTGCAGCCGGTCGCGGCCGATGTCGCGCAGCATTTCCTCGTGCTCGCTTGCCTCGGGGGACATCGCGAATCGGGCGAACCCTTCCGCGTCGATGCCGATCGGAAACGCCGAGGCCTGCACGACGCGGTCCCCGACACGGATCCGGTCGCCCGGCAGCTTCTCGCCGCCCAACTCGTGCACGCAGAAGTTCGCGAAGTTGCGCCGGTCCTGCGGGGTCTGGAAGCCGATGAGGTCATAGGCAAGCATCGCCCGCACCATGTCGTGCGAGCCCGGCAGAGCGGTGAAAATCTCCGGTGGGGCGAAGGGAATGTGCAGGAAATAGCCGAGGCGACCATCGAAGCCCGCTTGCCGCAGCTCCAGCCCCAGATAGAAGAAATGATAGTCGTGTACCCAGACGATGTCGTCGTCGCTGACGAGTTCGGCCAGCGCCAGTGCGAAGCGCTTGTTGACGGAGCGATAGATCCGGTCGGATTCCCGGTCGAACTGCACGAGGTCGAGCCGGTAATGCAGCAGCGGCCAAAGCGAGCGGTTGGCATAGCCGAGATAGAAGCCGTTCTGCTCCTCCTCGGTCAGATCGATCGTCGTCAGCGCCGTCGAGCCGAACACCTCGGTCTTCGGCGTCGCGGTCTCGGCGTCTTCGGCGGTCTCGCCGCTCCAGCCGAACCACAGCCCGCCGCGACGCCGCAGCGCGTCGGCCAGACCCACGGCCAGACCGCCGGCCTTCCCCTCGTCGCTGAGCGGGCCGACCCGGTTGGAAACGACGACGAGCCTTTTCTGGGCATCCTTCATCGGATTGCTCTCCTGTTGGCGCCGCTCACGCCGCATCCGCCCCGAGCCAGCGGTGCACCGCGGCGACGTCCTCCAGCCGGAACTCGGCAACGGTCGGAGCGGCTCCGACCTTGATCGAAATGCCGCCGGCTTCCCGCACGAAGGCGAGCGCGAATTCGTCGGTCACGTCGTCGCCGGCATAGACCGGCACGCGACCGGCAAAGGCTGGCTCGAGCAGGAGGTCGGCCAGCGCCTTGCCCTTGTCCATGCCCGCCGGATGCACCTCCACCACCCCGTCGCCCGCCATCACCGCAAGGTCGACTCGCCCGGCGGTGACCTCGGCCATGATCGCCTGCGCGGTCGGCCCCAGAGCCGGTACGGTGCGGTAGTGCAGCACCAGCGCGGTGCCCTTATCCTCAAGGTGAAGGCCGGGAAAAGCCGCAAGGCGCGCGGTCAGGGCGGAACGGAGGTCGTCGAGATCGGCAGGCTCGGCCAGCCGCAGCGTCGGCCCGGCCGGATGCAGGCGCCGTTCGAGCCCGTGCACGCCGGCGGCCGCGAACTCGAGCGGCGCCAGGAACTGGTCGAGATCGGCGATCTGGCGACCGCTGACGATGCCGAGCGCACCGGAGAGTTCTGACTTCAGGACGGTGAGCCGGTCGAGCACGGCGGGCTCGATCCTGACGCCCGCAGGGTCGTCGCAGAAGCCGACGAGGGTGCCGTCGAAGTCGAGAAAGAGCGCGTGCGTCGGGGCATGCAGAGAAGGGGGTAACGTCATGCGCCGGTAGATAGCATGAAGGGCCGGCAAAGCCACCTTCCGCACGGCAACAGCCCGACCGTGCGATGAGCCGCAAGTCAGCCAACAAAAGAAGCCGGAGAGGACCTCGCTTTAACAATATACACCAGCCATCTCCCTCCTCTATACAATATAGATATCTCAGAGGCGGGAGGCTTTGAATGCTGACAACCCGTGATATCCAGAAGAGACTGATCGATCTTGGCTACAATCCCGGTGTAGTGGACGGGGTCCGTGGCCGGCAGACGATTGCCGCCATCCGCGAGTATCAGACCAACCAAGGCCTGTTGGCGGATGGCATTGTCGGTCCGGTGACCCGCAGCAAGCTGTTCGGAACGTCGCCAGGCCTTCTGGTAATGACCACCGGGGCACCGCTGGGCGCCGAGCCGGACCTGCCCTGGTATGAGGAAGCCCGCCGCCTGCTGGGTGTGCGGGAAGTATCCGGCGGCGGCAGCAATCGGCAAATCCTCGACTGGGCAAAGGACCTCGACGTCGCCTATTCCGGAGACGACGTACCATGGTGCGGGCTGTTCGTCGGCCACTGCATCGGATCGACGCTTCCCGACGAGAACCTTCCCTCGTCTCTTCTCAGCGCGCGGAGCTGGCTCAAGTTCGGCCGCCCCTGTGCCCCGACCAAAGGCTGCATCCTCGTTTTCTGGCGGGGCGAGCCGCAAGGCAGCAAAGGCCATGTCGGCTTCTACGCCGGTGAAGACGAAGACAGTTTCTACGTCCTGGGTGGCAACCAGTCCGACCGTGTCAGCATCGCCCGTGTCGCGAAAGCGCGCCTTCTGGACACGCGCTTTCCGACAACCGCCGTCTTCGGCGAACGGCGAACCGTGCTGCTGACGCCCGGCTCGGATCCTTTTTCGACAGACGAAGCCTGACGGAAGGGAAGCGAGCCCGGCGCTATCAGGCGGCCTGTTGGCTGGACAGAACGGTTTCCGACAGTCTCACTGCCTTCGGCGCCGTCTTCATCGCGCCCGCCACCGTGCCGGCCACCATGTCGGCGGTGATGCCGCACAGCGTCCAGCCGAGATGGCCGTGGCCGGTATTGTAGAAGACGCCCGGCAGTTTGCCGGCGCCGACGCGCGGGATCATGTTCGGCATCATCGGGCGCAAGCCCGCCCAGGGGACCGACGACACGGTCGAGACGCCGGGGAAGCGCTTCTGCACCCACTCGGCCATTGGCGTGATCCGGGACATTCGGATGTCGCGGTTCTCGCCGGCGAACTCCGCCGTGCCGGCGACGCGCAGTCGGTCGAGGCCGAGCCGGCTGGTGACGATCTTCGCCTTGTCGTCGAGGAGGCTCACCCAAGGGGCGGCCGCCTGGCTCGCCTCGTCGCGA
Organism: Mesocryomonas lacus; assembly: GCF_055730105.2. Lineage (NCBI taxonomy): Bacteria > Pseudomonadati > Pseudomonadota > Alphaproteobacteria > Hyphomicrobiales > Aurantimonadaceae > Mesocryomonas > Mesocryomonas lacus. Next base: position 6,206 of record NZ_JBUZWF020000003.1, on the reverse strand, counting down.
AGGTTGACCGTCAGCGAGTAGCCCTTCACCGGATAGATGTTGACGCGGTCGCCGAGCATGGCGGCAAAGCGCCGGCTCTGGGTGCCGGCGCAGACCACGATACCGTCGAAATGCCGGAGATCGGCCTGTCCGGCGACACTGTAGGCGACGTCGACGCCCGCGCCGGTATGCTTCAGCGTCGCGACCACGGCGTCGTAGCAGAAGCTGACGCCCTTTCTGGCAGCGGCTGCCGCGAGGCCGTGGGTGTACTTGTGGATGTCGCCTGTGAAATCGCTCTCGGTGAAGAAGCCGCCGTGGAAGGTGCCGGCAATGTTCGGCTCGATCGCGGCGATCTCGGCCGGGGTCACCGCGCGGCGGTCGAGCCCGCCCTCGGCGAGCATGGCGTTGACGGCCAGGCCATGGTCGAACTCGGCCTTGGTCTCGTAGACGTGCAGGATGCCGCGCTTCTCGAGGTCGAAGGAGACGCCTTCGGCATCGGCCATGGCGATCAGATGGTCGCGGGCGGCGACGGCAAGACGCGCCGTGGCGACGGTGTTCTCACGATAGTTCTTCGCGGCCAGCACGAATTCCATCATCCAGGAGATCTTGTGCCAGGACGGCGCGGGATGGACGAGCAGCGGCGCGTCCTTCTTCAACATCCACTTCAGACCCTTGAGGAAGGTCGAAGGATGGTTCCAGACCTCGGCGTTCGAGGCGGAGAGCTGGCCGCCATTGGCGAACGAGGTCTCCATGCCGGCATGCGACTGGCGGTCGAAGACCGTCACGTCATAACCGAGGGCGTTGAGCTTATAGGCAGTCGTTACGCCGGTGATACCGGCGCCGATCACGGCAATAGAGGTCACATCGATCCTTCCGACCAAGGAGGTGCCCTCCCCGGTCCATCGTTGTGCCCCTCCGTTCCTGGCCTGAGAGTTTCACGCCGCGGGATGATCCCGCTGGACGCTTGCTCCTTCGGCGGACGGGTTTGACGCCGTCACTCTCCGGATATGTCTTGAACCGCGCGGTCCTTTGTGCCTGAGAGTTTCCGGGGCGGTTGCTCCTTCGGCGCCGGACTAAAACCGGTCTCTCCCGCTGCGGCAGGTGGTCGCAACACTACGCCCGCAGCCCCCGGCGAGCAAGTGCGAAACGCCGTTGCTGCACCTGCGAAGACTGGCTTTTGCGGGGTTTATTCTCCGCGTGGATAACGCTTCGATTCTTCCAGGATGTTGAGGTCCATATGGTTGCGCATGTAGCGCTCCGAGGCCTTCTGCAGGGGCTGGTAGTCCCAAGGGTAATAAGCCCCGTTGCGCAGGGCCTCGTAGGTCACGTGCCGCCGTGCCTGGCTCTCGCGCACCGCCCGGTCGAAGGCCGGCAGGTGCCAGCGGGCGGCGACCTCCGCCTTAAACCGCGCGACGGTCTCGAGCTGCGCCGGATCGGCGGCAAGGTTCGTCCGCTCATGCGGGTCGGCGCCGAGATCGAACAGCTGCGGCGGATCCATGTCGCACAGAGTGAATTTAAAGCGTCCCTCGCGCAGCGCGACCATCGGCGCGATGGATCCCTCGGCGGCGTATTCCATTGGCACCGCGGCACTCCGCCGCCCCGCCGCCCGGGTCTCGAGCAGCGAGATGCCGTCCGTCCACGGCGCAATCTCCGCGAGATCAATCCCGGCAAGATCCGCCAGCGTCGAAACGATGTCGAGCGTCGAGACAGGCGTTGCCACCCGCCCCGGCTCGATCCCCGGCCCCGCCAGCATCAGCGGCACCCGCGCGGATCCCTCGAAGAAGTTCATCTTGAACCAGAGGCCGCGCTCGCCCAGCATGTCGCCATGGTCGGAGGTGAAGAGCACGACCGTGTTCTCGTCCATCCGGCAGCGCTTGAGGATATCGATGAGCTCGCCGATCTTCTCATCGACATAGGAGATGTTGGCGAAATAGCCGCGGCGGGCGCGCGCGGTCTCCTCGTCCGAAATGGCATAGGCGGCATCGTCGCAGGCCGTCATCAGGCGCTGCGAATGCGCGTCCTGCTCATCGAACGGAATGCGGGGGACGGTCGGCTGCAGCGCCGGGCAATTGTCATAGAGATCCCAGTATTTTCGCCGGGCGACATAGGGGTCGTGCGGATGGGTGAAGGACACCGTCAGGCAGAACGGCCGCGTCTCGGCGCCGCGCGACAGGTCGTAGAGTTTCTGTCCGGCGAGGTGGGCGACATCGTCGTCGTATTCGTACTGGTTGGTGATCTCCGCGACCCCCGCACCGGTGACGGAGCCAAGGTTATGGTACCACCAGTCGATCCGCTCGCCCGGCTTTCGATAGTCCGGCGTCCAGCCAAAGTCGGCGGGATAGACGTCGGTCGTCAGCCGCTCCTCCAGCCCGTGCAGCTGGTCCGGCCCGACGAAGTGCATCTTGCCGGACAGCGCGGTGAAATAGCCGGCGCGGCGCAGGTGATGCGCATAGGTCGGGATCGAGGAGGCGAACTCCGCCGCATTGTCGTAGACGCCAGTCCTCGACGGCAACTGCCCCGACATCAGCGATGCCCGAGCCGGCGCACAGAGCGGGCTCGCGGTGTAGCAGTTCGCGAACCGCACGGAGCGCTCGGCCAGTTCCTTCAGGTGCGGCGCGTGCAGGAAATCGGCGGGGCCATCGGGAAACAGCGTGCCGTTCAGCTGGTCGACCATGAAAATCAGGATATTCGGGCGCATCGGGTCCTGCAGCTGGCTGGCGGTTATGGATGACGGATGACGGATGACGGAGCCTATGCGACGATCGGCTGGCCACCGCAAGCCGGCTGGCCACCTCGGGAGGATAGGATCGCCGCGCGACAGACGAGCGGTCCAGCAACGCCGCGACCGGCCGCAATGAGGATAACGGGACCGGACGTCACAGAAGTGCACGCCAGGCAGAGATAAGACGATCTGACAGGCGATCCGGCGCACTCTCCTGCCGAAGCGCGACGCGGTTTCCCTTGCAAGCCAAACATGGAAGTCTGGCGCCCTGCGGTCCTTGAAGGACGCCAGCGATTTCAGGATGCCCGCATGACGCTGTTTCATGGCCTTTCCGCTTTTCCGATCACGCCGACCGACGGGCATGGCGTGGTCGACCGTCCGGCACTGGCGAAACTGGTCGAACGCCTTTGCAGCGCCGGCGTCGATTCCATCGGCCTCCTCGGTAGCACCGGCGGCTATGCCTATCTCGGCCGGGCTGAGCGCCTCGGCGCGGTCGAGACGGCAGCGAGTGTCTGCCAGAACAGCGTGCCGCTGATCGTCGGCATCGGGGCGCTCGCGACGGACGAGGCGATAGATTTGGCCCGCGACGCCGCGGCGCTGGCGCCAGCGGATTGCTGCTGGCGCCAGTCTCCTACACTCCGCTGCTGGAGGAGGAGGTCTACCAGCACTGTGCCGCCGTCGCAGCCGCAACGCCCCTGCCGCTCTGCATCTACAACAACCCGGCGACGACGCACTTCACCTTCAGCCCGACCTTGCTCGCCCGCCTTGCAGCGCTGGCGACCATCGAGGCGGTCAAGATGCCACTGCCGTCGGACGGAGATGTTTGCGGCGAACTGGCACAGCTGCGCGAGATCACGCCAAGCGGCTTTGCCATCGGCTACAGCGGAGACTGGGGCGCTGCCGACGCAATGCTGGCAGGAGGAGACGCCTGGTACAGCGTCGTCGGCGGCTTGCTGCCGGTCTCGGCCCTCCGCCTTTTGCGCGCCGCGAAGGGCGGCGATACCGCAGAGACGCGCCGGCTCGATCAGCTCTTCCAGCCGCTCTGGCACCTCTTCAAGGAGTTCGGCAGCATCAGGGTGATCCATGCCGCCGCAGAGCACCTGCAGCTGACCACCGCTGCGCCACCGCGGCCGATCCTCCCCCTCGACGCGCGCGCATATCACCGCGTGGCAGAAGCCCTCGCGGCGCTCGGCGAGGGATAATGCGGGAAGCTGTCGCGGCCGGTCTTTCTCCCAGCGCCCAGCGTTGCGACATCGGCAAACGAGGCAATCTTAAGGAGCGTAATTTTCAGAGGGCCGAAACAAAGGCGGCCCCACGATTGCTCGTGGGGCCGTTGGTTGCGGGGACAGGATTTGAACCTGTGACCTTCAGGTTATGAGCCTGACGAGCTACCGGGCTGCTCCACCCCGCGCCATTTCCGAGACGCTTGCGTTCGTTGCCGAACCCGTCGTCTGCGGTGAGCTCGGTATATGCGACAGCGCGATGAATGGAAAGGGCCTGGCGGAATTTTGTGACAAAAAGTTTGCCAGCGTCGAGGCATGCTCGAAACCGTCGGGCCTTGTCGGCGCAAAATAAACGTCATTGCACCGGCAATTGCAATCCAGCGCCGGAGGCCTGCCTCCTCTGGCCGGCCTGAATGCCGAATCGATGATGATGCGACTCGGCTAGTCGTCGCGTAATTTGCGTCGCAGGACTTTTCCAACGTTCGACTTCGGAAGCTCGTCGCGAAATTCGATATGCTTGGGTCGCTTGTAACCGGTCAGTGCGCTCTTGCAGTAGGCCTTCACCGTGTCGGCGGTCATGGCGGCATCGGCGGTCACCACAAAAAGCTTGACCGCCTCCCCCGAGCTTTCGTCGGGCACGCCGATCACCGCTGCCTCGATGATCCCCGGCATCTGGGTAACGATCTCCTCGATCTCGTTGGGATAGACGTTGAAGCCCGAGACGTTGATCATGTCCTTCTTCCGGTCGACGATGGCGAAGTAGCCGTCCGGCCGCATCACCCCGATGTCGCCGGTCTTGAAGTACCCGTCTTCGGTCATCGCCCGCGCCGTCTCGTCGGGGCGATTCCAGTAGCCGGCCATCACCTGCGGCCCGCGAATGGCGATCTCCCCCCGCTCCCCCGCTGCCACATCCCGGTTCTCATCGTCGAGGATCCTGAAATCGGTGGAGGGAAGCGGCAGACCGATTGTGCCGGTGTAGGAGACATCGTCGACCGGGTTGCAGCTGGCCGACGGCGAGGTCTCCGACAGTCCGTATCCCTCGCAGATCGCACTCCCCGTCAGCTCGAACCAGGCCTTCGCCGTCGCCGGTTGAACTGCCATGCCGCCACCGACCGAGAGTTTGAGGCTCGACCAGTCGACGCTGCCGGCATCCTTGTGCCGGGCAAGCGCTGCAAAAAGCGTGTTGACCGCCGGGAAAGAGTGGAAGGGCTGCGCTTTCAGAGCCTTGAACACGCTCGGCAGATCCCGCGGATTGACGATCAGCACATTGCAACCACCTGTGCGCATGGCGAGCATCAGGTTCACGGTGAATCCGAAGATATGGTAGAGCGGCAAGGCTGAGATGGTCACCACCTGCTCGCCTTGCGGGATGCGCTGCATGGCCGGCGAATGCCAGAGCTCGGATTGCAGGACATTGGCGATGATGTTGCGGTGAAGCAACGTTGCGCCCTTGGAAACGCCGGTGGTGCCGCCGGTATACTGCAGAACCGCGACGTCCTCGAGCGTCGTGTCCACCTTCCGGAATGCCGCTGCCTTGCCCTTGGCGATCGCCGCGGCCCAGCGGACGGCACCGGGCAGAGCGTAGGCCGGCACCATCTTCTTCACCCGGCGCAGCACGAAGTTCACCAACAGGCGCTTCGGTGCCGGCAGCATGTCGCCGACAGCGGTGAGGACGATGTGCTCAATCGGCGTCGTGCCCCGGCACACCTCCAGCGTATGCGCCATGTTCTCGAGGATGACGATCGCCCGGGCGCCCGAATCCGCCAGCTGGTGCTCCAGTTCGCGCGGCGTGTAGAGTGGATTGGTGTTGACCACGACCATTCCGGCCCGCAGCACACCCGCCACGGCGACGCCATACTGCGGCACGTTCGGCATCATCAGCGCGACCCGGTCTCCCTTCACCAGCCCGAGCGACTGGAGATAGGACGCGAACGCGTGAGACTGCCGGTCCAGTTCACCAAAGGACACCGAGGTGCCCATGAAGTGGAACACCGGCAACGCTCGGTGTCGGGTAAAGGCTTCATCGAAGAGGTCGGTCAGCGACCGATAGGGAAATGCCGGCAGATCAGCCGGAATCGCGGCAGGGTAATGCGCCAGCCATGGTCTCTGCATGCTCGTTCCTCCCGCTCAGGAGGCTATACGAGACAAGAGCAAAACGAAATTGCTTTCCGTTTACGTCAACGGCAGCCAGACGTTCGGTACCCATGCGCCTCTCGGCGCGCCTCGTAAACGACGACAAATCACTTCGCCTAGTGATACTGTTGGCCTTCTCTTGGCATACC